>JAGWHB010000038.1 GCA_028867035.1 Nitrososphaerota archaeon
TCTGCCGTCTGGGCCCTTAACACCCCGCCTCCACCTCCACAGATTCCTTTCTCCTATCCATACAACGGGTCCTGCTTCACCGTCAATCAGGGAGGCCATGTGATGGGGGCTGTCAATATCGGAAACGGGACATGCTGAGGAGAGTCCTGTCCATACTCTTCCTGATTCCATTAATCATCTACTCGCTGGGGGTGCCAATCGAACTCTTGTGGCATGGTAGTGTGACCCTGATTGCAGATGGCTGGCTCCCCTATGAAATCTTGGGGTTGTCGGCGTGTTCTGCAGTCCTTCTGTATCTCGTTGTAATAAAAAGAGAGGGTGCGACAGCCTAGCTGACTGTCGCTACGAATGGAACTGTGCTACCCGTTGATAGAGCCACTTGGCCTGTTACTGACGACGCTGTGAAAGTCCCTGCGTAGTTGAAGCCAAGTTTGACTGATTTGCCTGCGTCCACGCCTGTTGCATTGAATGAAGTCCCTGATAGTCCTCCGATGTTCACTGATGAGAATGTGGCTGAAGTGCCTCCTGTGTTCTGTAGCTTGAGCGTGCAATGACCTCCTGAACATGTTGCTGTCCCTACTGCCTGGACGTTCGCGCCACTACTCAGAGTGGTAAACAATCCGAACGCATAGCCTGCAATCGCTACTCCTGCAACTAGGGTAATGGCGATCAATATGACAGTGGCTAGGACTGGTGAAATGGCCTTCCGTGTTCTTATTTGTATTCGATATCACCTTCTCTTGCGTTGGACAAGTCTAAACTACCCCCAAGAACCACAGCACTGTAAAGGCCCCCAGGATGAACGCTACCATGAGCGCAGCTCCCAACGTCGTTCCTTTGACTTCCATACTACTCACTCAGTCCTCGTCCGGCTTCGCCTTCGGCTCGGCTGTCAATCGCAAATCACTCGGTTTGACGCGACCGTGTGGCTCTGGAGCATGGAAGGCGGTTCCATCGAAGTCAAAACATTCGAACAGAAACCAACCTTCGTTCTTGTGATGCGACCTTCTGATGAACCCCACTATCAGCTTCTCCTTCATTCTGGTCGCTCCGGCTCGGGGGAAGGGCTGACGGGCTTGGACTTGCAGAGTCCGATTTGTTCACAGTTGGCGTCGCGGGCTTCCATTATCGCCTTGTTGAGGAGGTGACAGGCCACCATGTAGGGGCGCTCTTCGTAATCATAATGATTTGAGTGAATGAGCCTCGCGATAGCCTCCAAGTCCTTCAGACCTTCCGTCCCAACCATCGCAATCAGCACTTTGCGCCTCTCCGCCTCAACCTTCGGGTCGTTCAAGCTCTCAGTCTCCCCTCACCGCGCCGCGCTCCGATGCTTCCGAATGATTGTAAGTGGGGGTCTGTTCGCTGATTCCCTTCCAGAGCCACATTTCGCTCCTCTTGCAGGTAAGTTGGGCTGACCCCCCAGACTGTGATTTCATGCCGATGCTTCCTTGCTCTGTGATGCGGGCTCGTCTGAAAGGAAGTTCTCGACGGCTCTGCTTGCGGCACCGACAAGATGGTTCTTTACCTCCTCCAAGGTGGCGGGTTCTCCGTCCATGAGTGCGACCCTCAACTCGATGGCGTTCCGAACCTTCGGCCAGCCCTCCTCCCTGACGTATATCCGGTAGCTGAACCTGAACTTTGGTTTGCTCATCGTCCCGCCTCCTCTGTGGCCTTTCCGAGTTCAGCGTCGATTTCGGTAAGAACTTTTCTTCTCTCGATAAAGCGCCCGGCATCGTTTCTGATGTAGAATGGCTCCATGTTGAGTGTATCATATCTTGGTAGGGCTTCGATCTTCCTCCGCAGGGCCTCAGGGGGAGAGCTGGATTCGAGAGCCGAAATCGTTTCTTCGATTAGCCTCTTCTCAGGAGAAACAGTCGTAAAGATTATCCCCGTGTCA
>JAGWHB010000039.1 GCA_028867035.1 Nitrososphaerota archaeon
TGCCAGGTCCACGGTGTGGCGATTGTCAGCCCTCTGGGCTGCAAGGCCGCAGACGCGTACCTGCGTCGCTATCTGGCAACGGTCACAAGCGCGTGCCGGTGCTGGCCTGGCTCATTCTGCCCGCACTGCCCAGCACCGGAGCTGCCGGCGGCAGCCGGGCTTGCGCTCGGGCCATGGCATCGCCGAGGGCTGCGCTAAAAGTGGCCGAACGCGGGCCGTGAAGGCGGGGACAGCCCCAGTGCCGGGAGAACTGGCGGAACGGCCCAGCAAGGGAACAGTATCCGTGAAGCAACAGACTTGTTATGAGGCATGCACTCCGCGATCACCGAAACCCCGAGCGTTAAGACGAGCGGGATACCAGCTCCCCACTAGCGGACAATCGCATACGACAGCCGGGGGAACCATTAAAGGAAGGGGCACCGTTGCCCGCGCCCGAGCGACCGCGTTAGCGTCGGACCTGCCCCTCAGTGAACTCTACACCGGGTACTGTGAGGCGCAGCGCTTCCTGACGGACTGGCGAGAGGCTAGTGAGAAGCGCTGATGGCTGCAAAGTCTGACATCGGCCAGAGCACTCCAGAACAGCAAGCTGCCTTACACGACCTCACTAATGGCTGGACTCGACAGCGGGTATTGGAGGCTGTGGCCGCTACAGGCACGATTCAGGGAGGTGCTCAAGTGTCGGGCTTGGACTACTCCACCATCACCAGACACGCAGCCAAGGACCCTGAATTTGCGTCGGAGCTAGCCGAAGCTAAGCGTCGAGCGGGGGAAAAACTCATAACAAAGAGTGTGGCCGCGGTTTTGAGAGCTAAAGACGAGCAATTATTAGCTCATCCCACGCTCGCGATTGCTGGAGTGAACTGGCTCCTCCCGGAAATGCGGCCGAATGCCCCCTCTGTCAACATCTATAACGATAATCGTCAACTCCTCTGCTCGATCGACCAGATCCACCAGGCGATGAGAGAACTCGAGGCGAGCACTCAGCAGGCGCTCCCGGCAGCCAGCGAGGCAGAGGTGCCGATAGAGGCGGACACCGAAGAGCCGCCCTTCTAAAGGCCTCGCCATACCAGACAGGTATAGGCACTTCCCTCGTGGGACCGCTGGTTATGGTCAAGCCGGGTGGGATTCTGGTGACTGAGAGCCTGGATCTCCCCTCCTCATCAGGCACTCTGGGGACACTGCCCCCTGGAGATGGAGACGCTGGCCACGCGTTGAGATGACTGCTCGAGGAGGGCCAGGCAGCCCCTTTAAAGAAGGCGCTCGAGCCGAGCCAGGACGGCGAGAGGGGTAGTCGTGACTCTTGGCGGTCGGCAAACTTACACTACCCTGCATCCCTCTAGCCAGCATAAAAAGACTTTTGGTGGGGCTGGAGCAGTTAGGCGAAGAAGCGCGTGGGCGAGGTTCCACCTCCCGCGAAGGTCAAGAAGAGCGCCCGTAACGATGGTCGGAGACCCTCCAGTTCGTCCATGATGGCCTGCGCTTCGTCATCAATGGCCGCCAGGCTCACCACCCTTAGCCGAAAGCGCAGGTTTGCCTTAAGGGTGAGCAACTGATCGAGCCTGATGATGCCGATGGCGAGCACGGCTTCGGGGGCCAGCGGTAATTCTGCCGTGCCTTCCATGCGATGAGTATACGTCGAGGCGCTAGGAAACGTCAGCAGGAAACGCTAGGAAACGTCAGGAAATAGAGAAAGTTGGCCAGGTACTCGCCCTGCTCCATAGAGAGCGGCGAGCGTGGCCGTCCGCCCCGGTTCGGGCCTCGCATGTGTGCTTTTGCTTCCGGCGGAGTGCCGCCTGGGCTACGTCTGCGCTTGTCACGCTTTGT
>JAGWHB010000003.1:0-118860 GCA_028867035.1 Nitrososphaerota archaeon
GACCAACAGCGGCACCGAGACCGTCGAGGCGGCCCTGAAGCTGGCGAGGCGCTACACCGGCAGGAAGAAGTTCGTCTCCATGAAAGGGGCCTTCCACGGGAAGACAATGGGCGCCCTCTCCGCCACCTGGAACAAGAAGTACAGGGAGCCGTTCGGCCCCCTCCTGGAGGGCTTCGAGTTCGCCGAATACGGGGACGCCGAGTCGCTCGCCCAGCTCGTCGACGGCGACACAGCAGCCGTCCTAGCCGAGCCCATCCAGGGCGAGTCGGGCATAATCGTCCCCCCTCAGGATTATTTCAGGCAGGTAAGGGAAGTCTGCAACCAGAAAGGCGCCCTGCTCATCCTCGACGAAATCCAGTCGGGTCTTGGCAGGACAGGGAAGATGTGGGCGTCCGAACACTGGGGCGTGGTCCCGGACATCATGACTGTTTCAAAGGGTCTCGGGGGCGGGCTCCCCATCGGGGCCGCCGTCTCCACGGCCGAAGTAGCAGGGAGCCTCAAGGGCGGGGAGCACACCAGCACATTCGCCGGCAACCCCCTCTCCTGCGCCGCCGGTTCGGCTACCCTCGATTTCATCACGAAGAACGACCTGCCGTCAAGGGCGAAGGAGAAGGGGGAGAAGATGAAGGAAGGCCTCTCCAAGATAGCGTCGGCCCACAAACTCGCAAAGGAGGTGCGCGGCCTTGGACTGATGCTCGCCCTGCAGACCCGGGTGGACATCCACTCCCAGCTTCTCTCCGCCGAGGCGAAGGGAGTCATATTCGCCTACTCGGGCAGGGACACGTTCAGGTTCCTCCCTGCCCTGGTCATCGAAGAGAGTCAAATATCAAAGGGCCTCGAGGTATTGGAGGGTGTCATAGGTGAAGAGGAAGCAGGCCGATTCTGACAGGATCGACGACCTGATCCTCGGGATCCTCAGGGAAAACTCAAGGATCTCCAACACCGACGTGGCGACCAAACTCTCGTTGTCCGAGTCCGCGGTCAGGCGCAGGATCACGAACCTCGAAGCCAGCGGCAGGATACGCAAATTCACCGTCGAGCTCGACGACCGTGACCTCAGCAGCGCGATCACCTGGGTGTCCGTCGACCCCGCCGTGCCCACGCGGCAGGTGAGCGAGAAGATCAGAAGCCTGAAGGGGGTCGAGTCGGTCTACGAGACTGCCGGCCAGTTCGACGTCGCGGTCGTCGTGAAAGGTGCGAACATCGGCGAAGTCAACGCGACAATCGAGGGAATACGGCGTTTGGCCGGAGTGGATTCGACCAATACCACCATGGTACTCCGCACAATCCGTTGATTTCGGCCGATAATCGTTATATGAAAATGACGAACAGGTCAGCCGAGGAACGGGAGAAAATTGAACTGTCTTGAGTGCGACGCGCAGGTCGCCATCCCCTCTGACGCCATCCAGGGCGAAATAATCTCCTGCAAGGATTGCGGGACTTCCTTCGAACTGGTGAAGCAGCAGTCCGGCACCCTCTTCACTCTCCGGCCCGCCGAACTGGAGGAAGAGGACTGGGGCGAGTGAGCGGACGCACTCTTTTTCTCTTCTTTACGACACCATACGCTGGGAAGAAAAGGCCATAGTGGCCGCAGCCGAGAAGCATGGAGCAAAGGTCAACCTCGTCGACTCGAAGGACCTCTCGGTATCTCTGAACCCCGCCGGGCTGACCCTGGCCGACGGGGTGGTCCTCCAGAGGTGCGTCAGCTACTTCCGGAACGTCCACTCGACGGCTGCCCTCGAGTCCGCCGGCCACCGTGTCGTCAACTCCTTCGCCTGCGCCTGGGTGTGCGGAAACAAGCTGTTCGGGACACTCGAGCTCATCAAGCACGGGGTCCCCACCCCGAAGACCGTCCTGGCCATGGCCGAAGACTCCGCCCTCCGCTCCATCGAAGAAATTGGCTACCCCGCAGTCCTGAAGCCGGTGGTCGGGAGCTGGGGCCGCCTCTCTGCGCTCCTGAACGACCCTGACGCAGCCAAGGCGGTCGTCGAAGACAGGGAGCACATGTTCCCGCTGTACCAGATATACTACCTTCAGGAATTCGTCAAGAGGCCCCCACGGGACGTCCGCACCTTCGTCCTGGGGGACGAGACGATCGCGGGTATCTACAGGTATTCCGGCAGCTCGGAGTGGAGGACAAACACCGCACGGGGAGGAAGGGCCGAGAAGTGCAAGATCACGGGCGAGCTCAACGAGCTCTCCCTGCGGGCAGCCAAGGCGGTCGGGGGGGAGTTCGTCGGCGTAGACCTGATGGAGGGGCCCGACGGTCTCCTCGTCCACGAAGTCAACAACACCACAGAGTTCAAGAACACCGTCCCCGCGACCGGGGTCGACATCCCCGGAATGATAGTCGACTACCTGACTTCGATCCAGAAAAGATGACGGGCAAAGCCGACGGGCCGGTCAAGCTTCTGGTCGATTCGCTGAAGATCTACTCTCCCACCACCGAGGAATCAGAGCTTGCTTCCTTCCTCACCGACAATATGAACCGCCTCGGATACTCGGGGGTCCGCATCGACAGGGCCGGCAACGCGATAGGGGACGTTGGGAGAGGGAGGACCAGGCTCCTCCTCTGCGGGCACATGGACACGGTGCCGGGCAGGCTCCCGGTCAGGAAGACAAAGGACGCGATCTTCGGCAGGGGAGCCGCCGACGCGAAGTCCCCCCTCTGCGCCCTCCTGGTGGCAGGAGCGGCGATGGCTGATTCAGGCATCAGGATCACGTTCGCTGGTGCCACAGAGGAGGAAGGGGACGGCGCAGGCATCGAGCAGCTGATCAAGAGCGGAGCGAAGTTCGACTACGCGGTCTTCGGCGAGCCCAGTGGAGCCGACAGACTCACCATCGGCTACCGGGGAAGGGTCGCTCTCCACGTGTCTGTGAAGACTGCCGGGGGCCACGCGGGCTCCCCCTGGGCCCAAAGGAGCGCCTTCGAAGAGTTCACGGCCGTGCTTTCAAGGCTGAAGGAGTACGAGGGCACGAAGCAGGTCCAGGGAGACCATTTCAGGTCGCTTTCGATCTCCCCGACGCTGGTTCGGGCGGGATCCTACCAGAATGTCATCCCAAATTCGTGTGAAGCCACCCTCGACCTTCGCCTGCCCCCTTCGATCCCTTCTTCCGAGGCAGTCAGCCAGATACGCTCCATCATAGAGCAGGGGGGAGAGGGCGTGCAGATCAAGCTGACCGCCGGCGCGCCGACCGAGGCCTACGAAGCCGACGTCGGTTCGAGACTCGTCAGGGCGTTCCAGAGGGCGATCATCCTCCGCCTGAAGGCAAGGCCTGCGCTTGTGCGGAAGACCGGGACAGGCGACATGAACACCTTCTCCCAGAGGAGCGACGCCGAATGCCTGACCTACGGCCCGGGCCTGTCACGCACGAGCCATACCGATGGAGAGTCTGTCCAAATCAGGGACTACCTCAACAGCATCGAAGTGTTGAAAGAGGCCATCGGTCAGCTCGCCAACATGGGCTCTGGGGTAAGCGGATGAAGAAAGACTTCCTCACATTCTCCGAGCTCACACCCGCCGACGTCAAGTCGATCCTTGGCCTCGCAGGGCGGCTCAAGAGCCAGCGCGACAGGGGTCTCGGTTCAGCTGTCCTCGGCGGCAGGAGCGTCGCACTGATCTTCGAAAAACCGAGCACACGGACCAGGGTCAGCTTCCAAGTCGCCGTCAGCGAGCTCGGTGGCTATCCAGTCAGCCTCAGCGCGAGCGAGCTCCAGCTCGGCAGGGGCGAGACGATCGAAGACACCGCCCGCGTCCTCTCCAGGTACGTGCACTGCGTAATGGCGAGGGTCAACAGACACGGAGACCTCGAGCGCCTGGCGGAGGCCTCCCGCGTCCCTGTCATCAACGGCCTGAGCGACCTCTACCACCCGGTCCAGGTCCTGGCGGACCTTCTGACGCTCATGGAGCACAAGGGCCGCCTCAAGGGACTGAAGGTCGCCTGGGTCGGGGACGGCGACAACGTGTGCAATTCCTGGGCCATCGCGGCGGCTCTGACCGGAATCGAGTTCGTGGCAGCCACTCCGAAAGGCTACGAGCCGAACAAGGGCGCTCTCGCAACTGCCTCCAAGCTCGCCCGCGGCACCACAGCGGACATACGGTTGGTCTCTGACCCCGTGGAGGCCGTCTCTCATGCCGACTGCGTGATCACCGACACGTTCGTCTCGATGGGCTTCGAGGCAGAGGGCAGAAGGAGAAAGAAAGCTTTCATCCCGAAGTATCAGGTCACGGAGCAGCTGATGTCCAAGGCAAAGAAAGACGCCATCTTCCAGCACTGCCTCCCGGCCCACAGGGGTGAGGAGGTGACCGCCGAAGTGATCGACGGGCCGCAGTCGGTGGTGTTCGACGAAGCCGAAAACAGGCTTCACACAACGAAGGCGCTCCTATGCTATCTCATGCTCGGCCGGGCCGAGTATTCCGCGCTCACACCCTGACTTCTTCGAGCCCGAACTGCTTGACCAGGCCTACGACCTTGTCCTTGTGGGGGCCTAGCCCCTTCCAATCTAGGACGGCGTATCTCACCGGCGCGTTCGACCGCTGCAGCATCTGGCCCACCATCCTATCGTCGATGTTCCCGAGGACATACTTCGGCGCCACAAAGGAGAACGCGAAGTCCCCCTCGACGAGCATCTTCGTGAACTTCTCCGAGTAGTGAGTCCCGCCGAAACCAACGGCTATCTTCGTCCATATCTGCCTCTCGGTCAGACTCTCCATCAGGGAGACCGCCACGACCGAGGCCGCCTTCTTGTCCCCCCAATACTTCTCCGAAGACCCCAGCTCCACGAACAGGACAGGCTTCTGGAGCGAAGTAGGGCCGTGGTGCGTCGCCTCCATCGTGATCTCGTACTCTTTGACCTCCCCCCTATGTTTCCACAGGGCGACCAAATAGTTCTTGAGAAGATCAGGGTCCGCCCTCCCCAGCTCCCTCCCCGCGCCGCCGAACTTCGCCTCTTCTGAGAAGTTCCCCGTTGTGTGTGCCGTCAGGGAAGCTATGCCTGAGTCAGCGCTGTGCCTGGACAGGAAGATGTATGCCTGGGGGTTGAAGTATTCGTCGAGTTTCGGGGGGAAGACTATCATGTCGGAGAAGCGCGCCAGCAGGAAAGACCCCTTCTGGTACACAGGCTGGCCGAGAAGCTTCACCCCCGTCGACTGGAAACCCTGACCTTCCAGCGCCTCGGCCAGGGTCCTGGACGCCAGGTCAGAAGTGGAAGCGAGGATCACCGTCGCGGGCTCCCCCTGAGGGGTCATGCCCGCTGGCCCGAAGCCCACGGGATATAATGATGGGTCGCACACCGGTCAATCATGAAGCCGACATTCTCAGTTAGGATTGTTCTAGGACTGCCTTTCCAAGGCGATATATCCGCTGAAAGGTTCAATTCTTGTATCAGAGCCTTGAAGAAGCTCCCCGCCGATCTTAGAAAGAGAGCAGAAAACCTTCTCCGTGCCTACAATGGCCTGGAAGGCTTCTCAAAGAACCCGCCATGGCTCATCGACATCGTACTGAAGACGTGGTTCACGGAGGCAGAGAGGAGGAAGCTGCTCGATTTCCTACTTCAGGGAGTGAACAGAGAGACCGGGCTCCGTATGTCGAAAGAGATAGGGATGGACTAGCCGACATTACACATATAAGCCGAGGACAGGAGTCGCTTCATGTTCCGCCATGGGGCTCAAGGAGTTCTTCAGGTCGTCTGCTGCCATATTCAGGCTGGCACACAAGAGCGACAGGGACGAGTTCACCCTCTACCTGAAGCTCGTCGTCCTGGGGATCGCCGTCGTCGGCACCATAGGCTTCCTCATCAAGCTGCTGGGAGCCATCTTCTTCGGCTGAAAGGTTATTAGCCCAATGGGAATCGGGCTGTTTTCGACGTGTCGGTTATGAGCGATCAGGAGAGAAGCAGTTCCATATTCCCCGTCAAGACCACCGGAGGTCAGGAGAAGACCGTGGCTACCTTCGTGGCTGCCAGGGCCAAGCAGAAGAACAAGCCGATCTATGCGATACTCGCCCTCGACACGTGGAAGGGGTACGTGCTCTTCGAATCTGCTACATCGCAGGCAGTTGATGAGTCGATCCAGGGATTCAAACATGTACGGAGCAAGATCCCGGGCATGATGCAGTTCTCTGACATCGAAAAATTCCTAGTTACGAAATCAATGATTGCCGACATGAACGCTGGCGATGGCGTGGAGATCGTCGCGGGACCGTTCAAAGGAATGCGGGCCACGGTCTCGAGGGTCGAGAAGGAAAAGCAGGAAATCACGGTCAATCTGGTGGACACTGCATTTTCTATGCCTATAACCATAGACGTCGCTTACGCGAAATTGATTGCCCGTGCAAAGGCCGAACCCCCGAAAGAACCCTGACCGCAGTCTTATTCGATTCCCAGAATCTTTCCGGCCTGGTCCTGGTCAGGTTGGACGACGTTCTTGGAGAGCAGTCGACGGTGGTCCTAAGCCGCTGACGGCTCGAATGCAGCGAACTTGGTTAGTTCTCAAGTCGCCCTTAAATACAGTCGAGCGTTGGCGCCCCATTCCAAGTGATCGTGATTGGGTGAAAAGCAGGTCATCAACGTCCTCGTAACCGGCGGAGAAGCCAGCGCAGGCCCACCCCTCGGCCCGGCACTGGGTCCGCTCGGCGTGAACGTGCTCGGCATAGTCAACGAGATCAACAAACAGACGTCCGACTTCAAGGGGATGAGAGTCCCTGTAAAGGTCGAGGTGGACAAGGAGACAAAGAAGTTCGAGATCTCCGTCGGAACCCCAACCACATCCGCCCTGGTGGCCAAGGAGTCAGGCATCCCGAAGGGTTCGGCCAAGCCCAACCTGGAGTTCGTCGGCGACCTCACCATGGACAAGGTCGTCACCATCGCCAAGAACAAGATAGCAGGCTCCTACGCGAGCTCGATCCGGTCGGCGGTGAAGGAGGTAGTCGGGAGCTGCGTCAGCATGGGGGTCAAGGTCGAAGGCAAGGACGCCAGGGAGTTCATGAAAGAGATAGACGCCGGCAAATGGGACTCGAAGTTCCAATAGAGAACGACACCCGGTCGACCTCCGAACGTCCTGTTTATGACTAGGCGGCTCTTCGGGCCCTCCAGCCTATGCCTCCACGCATCGCCGAGAGCATAGTCGATCTGATAGGAGGGACCCCCCTCGTCAGGCTCAACAGGATGACGAAGGGCCTCAGGCCCAGGGTCTACGCGAAGCTCGAGTTCTTCAACCCCGGCGGGAGCATCAAGGACAGGATAGGCCTGGCCATGATCCTGGACGCCGAACGCAAGGGCATCATCAAGCCCGGCTACACGATCGTGGAGCCCACGTCGGGGAACACTGGCATGGGTCTCGCCATGGCCGCCGTCCTCCGCGGGTACAAGATCGTGTTCACCGTTCCAGACAAGATGAGCAAGGACAAGATCGACCTCCTCAGGGCCTTCGGCGCCAAGGTGAGGGTGACCCCGTCCAAGGTCCCGCCGGACCATCCCGCGAGCTATGTGCAGGTGGCGAAAAGGATCGCCAGTGAGACCCCAAAATCGTTCATCCCCAACCAGTACGAGAACCAGGCGAACCCCGACGCCCACTACAGGACCACCGGCCCCGAGGTCTGGGAGCAGACGGAGGGCAAGGTCGACGTCCTGGTGGCAGGGGTCGGGACCGGGGGGACGATAACCGGGACCGGGAGGTACCTGAAGGAGAGAAACCCCGGGATGAGGATAGTGGCCGCGGACCCCGAAGGCTCCATCCTGGCCGACGTGTTCGAAGGCAGGAAGGGCACGGCGCGCCCCTACAAGGTGGAGGGGATAGGCGAGGACTTCGTCCCAGCCACCCTGGACATGAAGGTCATAGACGAGTTCGTCAAGGTGTCCGACAGGGACGCGTTCCTCACCGCCCGGCGCCTGGCGAAGGAAGAGGGGATATTCGCAGGAGGCTCGTCCGGAGCGGCGGTCTTCGCAGCCCTACAGGTCTCAAAGAGGATGAAAAAAGGCGAGACCGTGGTCGTCATACTCCCTGACACCGGCAGGAGCTACATCAACAAGGTGTACAACGACGACTGGATGGCCGAAGAAGGGTTCATCAGAGCGCGCGGGAACAGGATCTCGGTGAACGACATACTGGAGTCGAAGCCCAAAGACCTCAGGCTCGTCATCAGCGCAGGACCGGACGACCCCCTTTCGGACGCCATTTCGAAGCTGACCCAGTACGACATCTCCCAGCTCCCAGTGATCCAGGACGGGGTCCAGGTCGGGAGCATAGTCGTATCTTCGGTGATCGAGAGGATAGGCGCAGGCGGGGCTTCGTTGGAGGACAGGGTAGAAGACGTTATGGAGGCGCCCCTCCCCACCGTCGACTGGAGGAGCAAGATGCTGGACCCGGGCAAGCTGCTGAAGCAGAAGAACGCGCTAGTTGTCGTGGACGGGCCGCTTGTGGTCGGGGTCCTCACGCCCATCGATGTGATAAACTACATTGCCAACGGATAGGCCGTTGGGCTTCGGCACGAGGGCCGTCCACTCGGGGGAGGAGCCGGACTTCGAAGGCACCGGAGACGTCGCTGTCCCCATACACCTCAGTGCCACCTTCGCCCGGAGGGCTGCGGAGAAGCCCACCCGGGGGCTGGAGTACTCCAGGACCGGAAACCCTACGCGGCTGGCCCTGGAGAGGAGGCTGGCATCTTTGGAGAACGCGGAGCACGCCCTGGCGTTCTCCTCAGGGATGGCCGCGGAGACCACTCTGATGCTGTCCGTCCTCAGCAAGGGGGACCACGTGGTGGCCGAGAACGACCTCTACGGCGGGACCGTCCGGCTCTTCGAAAGGACGCTGAAGAGGTTCGGGGTCGACTTCACCTACGTGGACTCGAGGAAGGACGAGGCCATCCGGGCTGCGCTGCGGCCTAACACCAAGGCCGTCTGGCTCGAGAGCCCGACGAACCCGCTCATGCACGTCTGCGATATAGGGGCGATCTCGAAGGTAGCCAGAGGGGCGGGGGCGATTACGGTCGTGGACAACACCTTCGCCAGCCCTTACCTTCAGAACCCCCTCGACCTCGGGGCCACGGTCGCTGTTCACAGCACGACGAAGTACATCGGGGGCCACAGCGACGTGGTGGGGGGCGCCGTCATGACATCGGAGAGCGAGCTCTACGAATCGGTCAAGTTCAACCAGAACGCACTCGGAGCGGTCCCCTCCCCCTTCGACTGCTTCCTGATCCTCCGCGGTTCGAAGACCCTCCACCTGAGGATGAAGAGGCACAGCGAGAGTGCCACGGCGGTGGCCGAATTCCTCTCCAGGCATCCGAAATTTTCCGCGGTCCACTACCCCGGGCTCAGGGGACACCCGCAGTACTCTCTCGCCAAGAAGCAGATGAGGCTCCCCGGGGGGATGCTCTCGGCGGAGATGAGGGGGGGCCTCCCCGCCGTCAGGAAGTTCCTCGCCGGGCTGCGCCTCTTCTCCGTAGCCGAAAGCTTGGGCGGGGTCGAATCCCTAGTGGAGCACCCCGCCACCATGACCCACGCCAGCGTGCCGAAGAGCCGTCGGGAGAAGCTTGGCATAGGGGACGGGCTGGTGAGGTTCTCTGTCGGGGTAGAAGATCCCCAAGACCTGCTGGCGGACCTGAAGTCGGCGCTCCGGTGAGGCCCAGGGCCTCCAAAGCGGGTTCCGAGGACACAGGGCTTTTGTCGGTTCTATCAACTCAATTTGATGTCAGTCTACTCGCGCTGACTTCAGGATCTCTGTTCGGAGGATTAGAGCCGTCGAAGACACTGCCTTCTGGAGTACACCACTTCGGGCGCTTAAGCTATGGACTTGAGGCATACGAAGGCGGAAAGGAGTAGCCTGAAAGTGAGTAGACGACCCTTGGACTCAAAATGAGACGAAGCCAACAGAATCCTTTTATCCGTTGTCTCAAGGCTCGTCGAGGAATTCGTGAATAGTGAATGCTATCGAACCAGCAGCTCGCCGACCTGGTCAAGAAGGGGAAGGACCAGACCAAGGAGACGAAGTTCACCCAGTCCGTTGAAGTAATGATCAGTCTGAAGGAAGTCGACCCAAAGAAGACGGACCTCAACATCAACGAGATCGTCTATCTGCCGCACCCGACCGAGAAGCAGGCCAAGATAGCCTTCATCGGCTCAGGGGACATGGCCGTCAGGGCGAAGAACGCGAAGGCCACCCTCGTCATGGACCCTTCACAGCTAGAGAACTACGGCGGAAGCAAGCGGGACGCCAAGAAGCTCGCGCGCTCATACGACTTCTTCCTGGCCGACACGGCGCTCATGCCCAGGGTCGGAAAGGTACTCGGACAGGCGCTCGGCCCAAAGGGGAAGATACCGACCCCGGTGCCGCCCAACTCCCCCATCGAGGCAATGATCAACAGGATGCGCACGGCCGTCAGGGTGAGGAGCAGAGGCTCCCTCGGGGTCATGGCGAAGGTCGGAGACAGCAAGCTCACCGAGCCCCAGCTCGCGGAGAACATCGTGGCGGTGGTGAACTCCGTCGCGAAGAAGCTCCCCAACGGCGACAGGAACATCAGGACGATAATGATCAAGACGACGATGGGCAAGCCCGCGAAGCAGGCGGTGGAATAGATGAGCGAGACAGTCCAGGTCCACAAGCACAACCCGGAGAAGGTCGCCACCGTGGAAAAGGTCGCCATGCTCGCCCAGAAGTACCCCGTCCTGGCCGTCACAAGCCTCTCGAAGGTCAGGGCAAGCCAGCTGATGGCTGTCCGGAAGGCCCTGAGGCAGCACGCCGACGTCTTCGTAGTCAAGAACAAGCTCGCCATTCTTGGGCTTCAGAAGGCGGGAATCAAGAACGCGGACCAGCTGCTTTCGCATCTTACGGGACAGAACGCCCTCATCTTCTCCACATACGACCCATTCAAGCTCTTCCTCACCCTCGACAAGAACAAGGTATTCCTTCCGGCGAGGGCAGGGGACAAGGCGCCCGACGACATAATGGTCCCGGCGGGCAACACAAGCCTGCCTGCGGGTCCCGTCCTCAGCGAATTCAGGGAGGCGGGGATACAGACCAAGATCGAGGGAGGGAGCATCTGGGTCAACAAGGATTCGGTGGCGGTGAAGAAAGGCGCAGAGATAACGCCCAAGCTGGCCAGCCTGCTTTCGAAGCTCAACATCAAGCCCATCCGTGCCGGGCTCACCATCGCCATGGCCTACGAGAACGGCCTGATCTACGCAGGGGAATTGGTGGCCATCGACCTTGAGAAGTACAGGCAGAGCCTGCTTGACGCCTACTCCTCTTCAAGGGGTCTGGCAATCGTCATCGGCTACGTCACCAAGGAGACGGCTCCTGACATACTCGCCAGGGCATACAGGGAGGCCATGAGCCTCGCCGTCGAAGCGGGCTTCTTGACGAAGGAAACGGCGCCCATGATCCTCGGCAGGGCCGAAGCCGAAGCGGCGGCTCTTACGGCAGAAGCCAAGAAGAAGGGCCTTACCGAGTAGCTATCCTTTCAGGAACCAGCTCGACTTCCGCACTGGCTTCAATCTGATTACCGCCGTCCTCCTGTCGTTCTGCCATCCCTTGACGTCGCGCATGTAGCGCCGCCACTTTTCAGCTTCGACGGCTGGAACTACCTTTGAATCGCATTCCAGCATCACCCCGCACCCCTCTTCCTCGTCGTCTATGACGATTGTCGCCCGCGGGCTCCGCTTCAGGTTCCCGACCTTCACAGTGTCCTCTCCGCTCGGCACGTAAAACATCCCGTCGGAGTAGACATAGGAGACGGGAACGACATGGGGCCAGCCGTCTTTCGACACAGTCGCCAGCCTCCCAAGGTCTGCCGCAGCGACTACCGACTTCTCCTTGGCAGTCAGGGCTGCGGCCCTCATGGTCCAAAGACCGGGACCGGACTGATTAACAGCTTTCGCTAGGCCGCTCTGTGATCGGGAAGAATCTGTGACCTCTTCAGCCGAACAGAGAAGCGAGACCCTGTAGAGCCTCTTCTTCCTTCTTCTCCTCTTCCTTCGGCTTCTCTTCCGCCTTCGCAGCGGGTGCGCCCGGAGCCGCGGCCGCTGCCGCAGGTGCCGCTGCCATGGTGGCAGCGTTCTTCAGGGCCTCGTCGATGTTGACCTCGCTGAGGGCAGAAGCAAGAGCCTTGATCTTCACCGCATCGGGGGCTGCGCCCGTCGCCTTGACCACGCTTGTCAGGTTCTCTTCACTGACGGGCTTCCCCATCTTGTGAAGCAGGAGAGCAGCGTAAATGTACTCCATCTTGATTCGAAGACAGGCGGCCTCCGTTCCGTATTTAACTTTTTGACAGTGAAACGACATCCCACGTTTATCTACTTCAGGCCACGGAGTCCCCAAGCCGGTGGTCCCCTCTCATTGAACGAAAAGAAGGAAACTCTGATAGCCAAGTTCTCCGCCGACTACAAGCGCTACTATCTGGTGGACCTGTTCAAGCGGGAAGGATTCGTCAGAAAGAAATGCGAGAACTGCGGCAAATACTTCTGGACCCTGAAACCTGAAAGGAAGAGGTGCGACGACCAACCCTGCTCCCCCTACACTTTCATCGGGGACCCGCCCACCTCCAAGAAATTCAGCTATGTCGAGGCCTGGAACGCCGTCGAGTCATTCTTCGTAAAGAACCGCCATACGATCGTCAAGAGATACCCCGTGGTGAGCAGGTGGCGTCCCGACCTCTACTTCACCGTGGCGTCCATCATAGACTTCCAAAGGGTCGAAGGGGGCAAAGTAGTCTTCTCACTGCCTGCGAACCCACTTGTCGTACCCCAGATGTGCCTCAGGTTCAACGACGTGCCCACGGTGGGGGTGAACGGGAAGCACGGGACCTCCTTCTGCATGATAGGCCAGACTGCGCTGGCGAACAAAGAGGGGTACTGGAAAGACAGGACCATCGACCTGGACTTTCAACTCCTGACCAGGACGTTCGGGATCCCCAAGGAAGAGATTTCATTCGACGAGGACGTCTGGATGGGGTACGGCGCCTTCGGATACTCCCTCCAGTACAACATCCGAGGGCTGGAGACAGGCAACGCCGTCTTCACCGCCTTCGAGGGCACCCCCGAGAAGTACGTCCCCCTGAAGGAGAGGGTGGTAGACATGGGGGCAGGGCTCGAGCGGCTCACCTGGCTCAGCCAGGGGACTCCTACGGCCTACGACGCCTATTTCACGCCCATACTGAGGAAAATCAAAGAATCCAACGAATTGAACTACGACGCAGCGCTTTTCCGCAGGTATTCCGCCCTGGCCGGGGAAATCAACCTCGATGAATATCGCAACCTCGACGAGGCCAAGCTGAAGATAGCAAAGGCGCTCGGCAAGGAGGTGTCGAGCCTCACCGAACAGTTCGGGGCGCTCGAGGCAATGTACGCCATCGCCGACCACACAAGGACCCTCCTCTTCGCTGTCGCAGACGGGATGCTGCCGAGCAACTCTGGGGGAGGCTACAACCTGAGGATGATCTTCAGGAGGGCGCGGAACTTCATCGACTACTACAAGTTCAAGCTGGACATACCCGACCTCATCGACTGGCACATCGACCAGCTGAAGGGCATGTACCCCGAACTCAGGGAACACCACTCCGACGTAAAGGAGGTACTAGCGGTCGAAGAATCGAGGTTCGCTTCCTCGTCCGAAAGGGTGTCCAAGATAGTGTCATCCATTTCGTCGGAGGGAAGGCAGCTGACCACCGACGACCTCGTCAGGCTCTACGACTCCGACGGGGTCACCCCCGAGGAGCTCATCGAGGCAGGAGCCAAAGTGAGCCCGCCCGAGGGGTTCTACGAGAAGGTCCAGGCCAGGCATCTCACGCGCGAGATCGAACAGCCGAAGATGGAGTTCGACACCAGGAAGATCCCGCCCACGAAGCTCTGGTACTACGAGGAGGGAGCCCCCATGGACTTCACGGCGAAGGTACAGAAGGTCTTCAAGGGCGGATTCCTGGTCCTCGACAGGACGGTTTTCTACCCCCGGGGTGGGGGCCAGGAGCCAGACAGGGGAACCATCGGAGGGGCGAAGCTGGTGGACATCGAGAAGTACGGCGACGTAGTAATCCACAAAGTCGAAGGGAAGACACCCAGGGTAGGCGCCAAGGTCGAATGTCACGTTGACCAGAGGCGCAGGCGGAGAGTGACCCAGATCCACACCGCCACCCACATACTGAACGGCTCTTCGCGGCAGGTCCTTGGCCCTTGGGTCTGGCAGCATTCAGCCTTCAAGGAGGAGGACTACGGGCGGATAGACATCACGCACTTCTCCCACCTCACCGAAGCCGAGGTCCAGAAGATCGAGGACCTGGCCAACGACGTGGTGAGGCGGAACCTCAGGGTGAAGAACACCTTCATGCCCAGGCAGGAAGCTGAAAAGAAGTACGGCTTCAGGCTCTACCAGGGAGGGGTCGTCCCCGGGAGGCTGGTGAGGGTGGTCGACATCGGAGGCTGGGACATCGAAGCGTGCGGGGGCACCCATTCCAGGGCCACGGGGGAGGTCGGCCTGATCAAGATAACCAAGGCAGAAAGGGTCCAGGACGGGGTCGAAAGGCTGGAGTTCGTCGCCGGCGAGGCGGCGATCGAATACATGCACAGGATGGACTCGGAGCTGCAGGAGCTCTCCGGAGTCCTGGGCACCCAGAGGGAGAACCTCCCCAAGGTCGCGAAGACAATACTCGGCGAACTCGAAGCTGCCCGCACCCGAGAGAGGGCCATGGGCCAGGCCATGGCGGAGCTGTCCTCGGCCGGCATCGGGTCGGCCTCGAAGGGCATCGGGAATGCAAAGCTTTACGTCTCGAAGAACCCCCCCATGGGCGAGGAACAGATTATTGCTCAGGGCCAGAAGGGCGTCGCGACCGAACCCTCGCTGATCTACATCAGCCTCTTCCCTGCAGGCAAGTCCGCGCGGATCGTCTGCTTCGTCGGCTCGGCTGCCAGAGAAGCAGGATACTCGGCGGCCGCCATCGTCCGGCGCCTCGCTGCAGTCCTCGGGGGTTCCGGCGGGGGCTCGCCCACCTTCGCCCAGGGTGGTGGTCCGCTTGTCGATAAGATAGACGAGGCGTTTTCGCTGGCAGAGAAGCTCGAAGCGCCCGTCCCGAGTTGAGCCGGTTGTCTGCGAGAGAGAAGTACTGGTTGAAGGTGTGGAACGAGAAGCACGTATTCGAACCGGACCCCGTGGAGGGGAAGAAGAAGGCGTTCGTGACTGTCCCCTTCCCCTACATGAACGGGCCCGTCCATGTCGGGACCGCCTTCACCGCGGCAAGGGTTGAGTTCTTCGCCCGCTTCCGGCGGCTCCAGGGATACAACGTCCTGTTCCCCTGGGCATGGCACTGGACCGGGAAGACGATAGTGGGGATGAGCCAGAGGCTCAAGCAGGGAGACCCTTCGGTCAGGCACGCTCTGATCGACGTCGACGGGGTCCCGGAGAAGGAAGCCGAAAAATTCGTCGACCCGGAGTATCTTGCGTCCTACTACACCAAGGTCAGCCGTCAGGTCATGAAGGACACGGGCTTCTCCATCGACTGGAGGAGGGAGTTCCGCACCGTCGACCCCGCCTTCAGGAAATTCGTCGAATGGCAGTACCTGCGCCTCCGCCAGCTGGGATACGTCGTCCAGGGGACCCATCCGGTCGTCTGGTGCCCATTC
Organism: Nitrososphaerota archaeon; assembly: GCA_028867035.1. Classification (GTDB taxonomy): domain Archaea; phylum Thermoproteota; class Nitrososphaeria; order Nitrososphaerales; family Gagatemarchaeaceae; genus UBA183. The sequence goes on from JAGWHB010000003.1 coordinate 15,605, forward strand.
GACAAGAGTCCCACCGGGGACCACGACAGGATGGACGGAGAAGGAGTCTCCCCTCAGGAATTCAGCCTGATCAAATTCCATCTTGGCGAATTCGCCCTGGTCGCTGCCACCCTGAGGCCGGAGACCATCTACGGCGCGACGAACATATGGGTCAACCCCGACGCCGAGTACAGCGAGGCGAGGGTCGACGGGGAGCTATGGGTCGTCAGCTCCTCCGCCCTCATCAGGCTTGCAGAACAGAAGCACGACGTCGTCCCCGTCCGCTCTTTCAAGGGCTCCGAGCTCGTCGGGAGGTACACTATGGCTCCGCTGACGGGCAAGTCTCTCCCCATCCTCCCTGCGAAGTTCGTGGACGACTCGCTGGCGACCGGGGTCGTGTACAGCGTGCCGGCCCACGCCCCCTACGACCTGATGGCCCTCAGAGACATCCAGGAGGGGAGGGCGCAGGTGGCGCGACAGGTGAAGGAGATAGCAGACAAACTGGCCCCGATCCCCATCCTCACAGTGAAAGGATACTCCCAGATCCCCGCCAGAGACGCCGTCGAACGTCTCGGGATCAAGGACTCGGCCGACCCTCGTCTGGAGGCAGCGACCGCGGACGTGTACAGCGCGGAGTTCCATGGAGGCCTCCTCACCCAGAGCTCCGGCCCCCTCGCCGGTCTGTCGGTGAACGACGCGAAGGCGAAGGCAGTCGAGCTGCTGTCAAAGACGGAGCGACTGGGCAATATGCTGGAGCTCCCGGAGAAGGTCGTCTGCCGCTGCGGGAACAGGTGCTACGTCAAGATCCTGGAGAACCAGTGGTTCCTGAACTACTCCGACCCCGCCTGGAAAGCGAAGGCGAAGTCAGTCGTGGAAAAGGCAGCGGTCCTCCCAGACGACGCGCGGCAGTGGTTCTACTCGACCATCGAGTGGCTGAACGACTGGCCCTGCGCGAGACGCTCGGGGATGGGGACGAAGCTTCCATGGGACAAGGAATGGATCGTGGAGACTCTCAGCGACTCGACCATCTACATGGCCTACTACAGCGTCAGCAAGTTCGTCAACCAGGAGAAAATCGGGCCCGACAACCTCACCCCCGAGGTCCTGGACTACATCTTCCTCGGAAAGGGCAACCCCGCCAACCTTGCAAAGGGAGTGAAGACGACGGAGAAGAGACTGAGGGAGGTCCACGCGGAGTTCACCTACTGGTACCCTGTCGACCTCAGAAACTCCGCGAAGGAGCTTATCCCCAACCACCTCACATTCTACGCGTTCCACCACGCGGCCTTCTTCCCCGAAAGGCAGTGGCCGAAGGCGTTCGGGATCAACGGCATGATAACGATAGAGGGAAAGAAGATGAGCAAGACAAAGGGGAACTTCGTCACCTGGAGAGGGGCCCTGGAGAAGTACGGGGCCGACGGGTTCAGGCTCGCCCTCGCCCTGACGGCGGACGGGATGGACGACGCCGACTGGCGGGACAGGGCCGCCGAAGACGCCAAGGGGAAGGCAGAAGCGATCATCCCCTTCGTGAAGAAGACTCTGAAGTCTGCCAGCAGCAGGCCAGAGTCGGAGCTGGATTCCTGGTTGATGTCGACCATCCACAAGAGGATCGCGACGGCCACGGGGGCCATGGAAGAGCTGAAGGTCAGGCGTGCCGCGGCGACCATCTTCCTGGACGTCTGGAACGACATCAGATACTACATACACAGGACCAGGAGCCCAAGAAGGAAGACGCTGGAAGACGTCTTCAACGCGTGGGTCAGGTTGATGTCCCCCTTCACCCCGTTCATGGCCGAGGACCTCAACCACGAGCTCGGCGGGAAGGGACTGGTCACCCAAGCTGACTGGCCGTCCCTGAAGGAATTCCCGCTGGACGAGGACGCCGAGCTGGCGGAGGCGGTCCTGGACAAAGTGATCGGGGACGCCCGCAACGTCCTGAACGTCGTCAGAGGGCCGAGGACGAAGATGAACGTCTACGTCAGCTCCGACGCGGCGAAGAGCTACTTCATCGAGCTGGCTCTCGCCAAAGGGAAGAAGGAGAACGTCGGCCAGATAGTGAAGAAATACTCCGCCCTGAAGATCCAGCCTGACAGGGTCTTCAAACTGACCTACGAAATCGGAGAGGACATGCTAGCGAAAATCACCTCGCACGGGGCCTTCGACGAGTTCAAATCGCTGTCGGATGCATCAGGGTTCATGTCCCGCGAACTTGGGATCGAAATGGTCGTACAGAAAGCCGGGACCAAGAACATCCACGACCCGTCCAACAAAGCAGGAAGTGCCCTCCCGACCAAGCCCGCGTTCTTCTTGGAATAGGACACGAACAAAACAAAGGATGGCAGCTAGGCCGAATCCCTAGCCACCGATTCTGTAAATGCCCGTCCCGCAGACGGGGCACAGGCCCTTTGTCGCGTGGCGCCCGTTCTTCATGACGATGCTCTGCGGGTTTCGCATTTCTCGCGTGGTCTTGCATTTCACACAGTACCCATTTGTCGTTCGCGATCGCCTCGCACGTCATTGGCCTCATTTCGCTATAAACCTCCTCTTTCGAACGGCATCACACACGACAACCGTGGTCAGGATTCAAATAGGTCCCTAGAGCGCGCAGATTCGTCAGATGTCGTCGGCAGTCTCGGTTCTTCAGAAGGTCGCGAAGGTCAGGATGTCGGACGAATGGTCAGATTATACGCTGTACGACAGGCTCTCCAAGACGGTCGACCCCAGAAGCCCGTTCGCCGAGGTCCTGAACGAGCTCTCCGCCACCGAGCATAGGCACTTTGAATTCTGGAAGAAGTATGTTCCGGCAGAGGAACCAAAGCTCGCGAAGGCGAAGCTGCACTGGGTCCTGTTCCTGAGGAGGTTCCTGGGCCTCACATTCGCAACCAGATATCTCGACAGGCACGAGGCCAACGTCGTATCGGAATACCAGGGTCTGGCGGGGATGATACCCGATGCAGACAAGCCAGCCTTCGACGAGATGGTCGCGGATGAAAGGGAGCACGAGAAGGCGTTCGCATTGAAGGTGGAAAGCTCTGCCGTGGCCTACATTTCATTCGTCGTGCTGGGGCTCGCCGACGCCCTCGTTGAGATCTCAGGGATACACGCCGGCTGGCTCGGGCTCTTCGAAAAGACGGAGATAGCGGGCCTCGCGGGCGTCATCGCCGGAGGCGCGGCGTCGCTGGCCATGGCGTCTGCGGCCTTCGCCCAGGCAAAACAGGGCTTCAAGGGCTCCGCCAAGCTCAGCGCCGTGTACACCGGCGTCTCATACTTCATTACTGCGGTGATCCTCGCAGCGCCCTACTTCCTGACTTCAAACATGATCTTCGCCCTCGGTTCTTCTCTGACCCTGGCCGTGGTCATCCTCGCCATAACGACCTGGTACAGCATCGTAATCCAGGAGAAGCCTTTCCTCAAGGACTTCTTGGAGATACTCGCCATCCTATTCGCCACCACCGTCGTCGTCTTCGCTCTCGGCACAGCTGTGAGCACGGCCTTCCCTGGCATCAAGGTCCTCTAGGAAAGCCCGGGCTGGGCGACCCGCAAGATTCCGACAAAATCTCTTATTACCGATCCACCACACACGCTTTCGATCAGATTTGCAGCAGATAGTGGCCGAATCTGGAGGGCCCACAAAGAGAGCAGACCTCGTGAAGATGGTCTGCGACTACATCAGGGAAAACTCGACGTCCAGAATAACGCTCAAGACCCTGGGCGAAAAATTCGGCCTGAGCCCGTACCACCTCCAGAGGGTCTTCATGGAAGTAATGGGCCTGTCGCCTCGCAGGTATCTGGAGGAATGCAGGCTGGGCGATCTGCGGCTGCGCCTAGCAAAGGGAGAGCCTGTGATCGACGCCCTCAGGGGGACCGGGTACTCCGCACAGAGCTGGCTCTACGAGGATTCCAGGAGCAGGCTCGGCATGACACCCGCCACCTATCGGAACGGCGGCTCGGACACGCAGATCGGATACGCGACCGGCGATTCACACATCGGGCGCATCCTCGTAGCCGCCACCGCTCATGGCGTGTGCTCAGTCAAAGCAGGCAGGAGTGATGAAGAGCTCGAAAGGGCCCTACACCAGGAGTTTCCGAAAGCACGAATCGCAAAGTCGCCCCGCGCCAGGCGATTCCTCGATGCTCTCCAACGGCACCTGGAAGGCCAAGAAGTGAAGTTCCCAGTGGACGTCAGGGGGACGGACTTCCAGCTGAGGGTGTGGACCGTACTTGGGACCATCCCGCCCGGGAAGACGAGATCCTACAGCGACGTGGCAGAGATGGTGGGTGAACCCAGGGCCGTGAGGGCGGTCGCGAACGCATGCGCTTCGAACCCCGTCCCCCTGATAATCCCATGTCACCGGGTCATCCGAAAGGACGGGAGCCTCGGGGGATACGGCATGGGCATTGGGCGCAAGAAGCTCCTGCTCTCGACCGAGCGCAAACAGGCCGACGTCAGCCGCAGCTGAGCAGTCTCAGGCAGGGTCCAGACCTCGGAGGAGATTAGGTCGCCGAGACGGAATTCGCATCGATGATGAACACAGCGGCAGCGACCACCGAGGTCCAGACTCCTTTGTCTCCGACCGCCGACTGGGTCACGTTCATCGTCTTGATGATTCTGCCTGAAGCCTTGAAGACCTGCTCCTTCTCGTTCCATGCAGCGTTGATGTCGAATGGGATCCCCAATGTTGTAGCGAGCATCGACGCGGCCAGATCCTCACAGTAGTCTCCGGCCATCTCGTCGGTCTCGCCGAAGGAGTGGTGCTCCGAGAGGTAGCCTACCTCGTCCCTGTTCGACGGTATCGCAAGTCCGATCGAGGCAGCCACTAGACGATGGTCTTCATCGGTGGAGTTGCGCGCCAGCACCAGGAAGACTATCTCTCCCTGCTTCAACATGGCTACGCCCTGCTCGCGCGTGATCTTAGTGCAATTCGGTGGGATTATGCTCGAGACGGTGACCAAATTGTAATGGCTTATGCCCGCGTCCCTGAGAGCCGCCTCGAAGGAAGCGAGGTTCTCTCTGTCTCTGCCGACGCCCTTGGTCAGGAAGTAATACTTCGCGACCAGGTTCATACCCCGACCCCACGGTGCGGCCCTTCTAAACACCGTCTCTCGCCGTCTGTACCCTTGTTGCCCTGCCCAGCACCGTTCTTGGTTCATCGGCGGGCCCGGTGGCATTTGCGGGCTACCCTCGAAGCTCATTCGGGAGCTGCACTTCAGAGCCGTTTCGAACCTCAAGAAGGTGAGGAACAGGAGCTCGAGCATTGCCGGCTTCGTCAAGAAGTCGTTGAAGACCTGGTGGGCCGTCGAAAGTGTGGAAGTATCATCCTAACTTACGCCGAGCCAGAACCGCTCCGAACGCGACACGGAGAAAACGACACTAACCCAAAGGGACAATGCACACTTCGGTGCACGAATGTATTAATAGTCACCTAGGCTTCGAATGTACTGCGAGAGATTTGAACGAAGCTGTCACACGAGGCATCGCCGGGTACTGCTGGCCTCTGTACGGCTATAGTTGGTAGACCACTCTCCAACATTCTCGCGATTTTGGAGGGATTTCATGCATGAACAAGATTAGCTTTCAAGAAACGATTGTGGTGAAGTTTGGAGGCTCTGTCCTCGATGACGAGCGCTCCATCGGCCAGGCTGCCCGGCTGGTCAAGGACACCCATGCCCGCGGGGTGGGGGTCGTTGTCGTAGTATCGGCCATGAAGGGGGTGACCGACAATCTGCTTTCACTTTCGAAGGGGATCAGCCCAAACATGGACGCCTCCCTGCTCGACGAACTCCTCTCCTCCGGAGAGAAGACGAGCGCGAGGCTCGTCGCGGCCGCCCTCGCGAACTACGGCCTTACGCCGGTGGTCGTCGACCCTGACATGCCGTGGTGGCCGATGATCACCGACGACAGGCACCAGGATGCCAACCCATTGATGGACATCACCCGCGAGAAGGCCCGCGCGGTCCTGATCCCAGCGCTAGAAAGAGGGGAGATACCCGTGGTCTGCGGCTTCCTCGGGCGGACTCGCACTGGCAAGATTACGACCCTGGGGAGGGGCGGCAGCGACACCACCGCTGTCGTGATCGGCAACTGTCTCGACGCCAAGGAAGTTGTGCTCATCAAGGACGTCGAGGGAGTCTACACCAGCGACCCAGACAGGGTGAAGGACCCACACTTCATCGAAAGTCTCAACGGGGAGGAGGCCGAAATGCTCGCTGCCGGAGGGGCGAAGTTCCTTCACCTGAAGGCGTTGAGGTACCAGCCCCCCGGCCTCAAGATCAGGGTGACGAGCCTCGAGAAGCTTGACGCAGGCACTGTCATAGTGGGCGACGTCCCTGAAATTCATGTCGAGGTCTCCCACCTCGGAGCCTCGATGATCACCATGGTAGGAATCGACCCGAAACGCCTCGATTCCCTGACGACCATCGCCCATGCGATACGCAAGGCCGAAGCTTCCATCCTTGCCCTCTCCCTGGAATCGACGTCGGCAATATTCTATGTGTCGGGCGGTGAAAGCGTCCTCGACACAGTCCACCGGGCCCTCATCGACGGCAAGTTGGGGAAGGCCGTGTCGTCCTTCGACGGCCTCGCGATGGTCTCGGTCAAGGGAAAGGCACTCGAGACGCAGCCCGGAGTCATCCAGCGGATAACCCAGCCCCTAGCCAGATCAGGGATGAACCTATACGGAATCGTCACGATCCAGTCGTCCATCCGCGTCTTCGTCTCCGCAGACCAGTCGGAGAGAGCCTCCAAGCTGATCCGGGAGGCGATGATGGTGATTGATCCTTGAAGCAGTTCACCGCGGCCCTCCTCGGCTCGACCGGGGCCGTTGGGCAGCGATACGTGTCCATGCTCAACGACCATCCCTTCATCAGGCTCGAGGTACTCATGGGCGGAAAATCCGCGGGCAAGAAGTACGGCGAAGCTGCCAGGTGGCTGTCGCCCTCCGAGGCCCCCAAGGATATAGCCCGAAAGCAAGTCCTCGCCACCAGGCCCGAAAACGCCGAGGGTTGCGACCTAGTTTTCTCCGCGCTTCCTTCGGAGGCAGCTGCTCGCGTTGAGCCCAACTTCGCGAAGGCTGGATTCAATGTCATCAGCGAAGCCTCTGCCCACAGGATGGAAGACTACGTCCCTTTGGTGATCCCCGAGGTCAATCCCTCCCACCTGCCCCTCATCAAGAACCAGAGGAAACGCAGCGGCTGGAAGGGCTCTCTTGTCGCGACCCCGAATTGCACAGTCACGGGGCTGGCCATGGTACTAAAGCCACTGCTCGATGGATTCAAGCTCAACAAAGTGGTCGTGACGTCCATGCAAGCGATTTCCGGAGCGGGGTTCCCCGGCGTTCCCTCGTTTCTGATCATGGAGAACGTGATACCCTACATCAAGAACGAGGAGGAGAAGGTCGCAGACGAATCGAGGAAGATTCTCGGGGTCGTAGGAAAGAACGCGATAATCCCCGCCAGCTTTGGGCTGGCAATCTCGTGCAACCGTGTCCCTGTCATCGACGGACATCTAGAAACGCTGTACGCGGAATTCCCTGGTGAAGTGACCCCCTCAGCCGTCACCAAGACCCTGAATCACTTCATGGGAGCACCGCAGGAGCTTCGCCTCCCGACCGCCCCGAAACAGCCGATCATGGTTCATGAAGGCCTCGACAGGCCTCAGCCAAGGCTAGACCGCCTCGCCGGCAGCGTCCCCGGCATGAGCGTGGTCGTAGGGAGAGTCCGCAATGGCATCGACAAAAATTCGATCCAGCTCACGCTCCTCTCTCACAACACCATCAGGGGTGCCGCTGGGACGGCGATCCTCACCGCAGAGCTCATGGCAGCCAGGGGTTACCTGGGGAGATAGCGATGGTCCCGGGCAAGTCAGTCAGGCTTTCGCGGATAACCCTCCGAGGAAGGATGCTCTGCATTCCCATGGACCACTCGATAACCGACGGCCCCATCAAGGGCCTCGAGGAGCCGGAAGCCATGGTCAAGGCGGTCGCTCGAGGGGGTGCGACAGCGTTCCTCGCGCAAAAGGGCGTCCTCAGGTCCCTGACGAATCCTCCTAGGATCGGGATAATCCTGCACCTGTCTGCCAACACCAGCTTCGGGCCCTCCCCAAACAGGAAGGTCCTGATTTCCTCGGTCGAGGAGGGCCTACGCCTCGGCGCCGACGCGATTTCAGTCCACATCAACATCGGCAACTCAGACGAGCCGGAAATGCTGGTCCAGTTGGGCAGGGTGGCAGACGAATGCGACGCGCTTCAGATTCCCCTCATCGCGATGATGTACCCTCGAGGAGAGGCAATCAAGGACCCCTCGGATCCAGATGTAGTCGCCCACGTCGCACGGATAGGCGCTGAGGCAGGCGCAGACATCGTGAAGACCATCTACACTGGCAGTACCGACAGCTTCAGGGAGGTCGTCAGGAAGTGTCCGGTGCCCGTGGTGCTCGCGGGCGGGTCCAAGGTCGACTCCGACCTCAGCCTCCTGGAACTGGCCGACTCTGCCATGAACGCAGGAGCGATGGGAGTGACCTTTGGAAGAAACGTCTTCCAGCATCAGAACCCGACCGCGATAGTGCGGGCGCTGCGGAAGGTAGTGGTGGAAAGGGGGTCCGTCACCGAAGGACTGGAGGTCCTGAGAATTGCTACCTCCTGACAAAGAGATCGTCCTCCAGGTCGAGCCCGTCGACCTGACAGAAAAGACGCTGAAGCTCGCCAAGCAGGCCGGGATCCGGAGGGTCATAGCGAAGGGCGCGCTGTCCACCTCGGTATATTTCGAGGGCCTTTCCCAGTTGAAAATCTCCGACGAGCCGGGGCCCGACCGGGTCAGCTGGGTCAAGGTGGGCGGCGCAAAGGACCTTAAGCGGGCCGTGGCCGCAAGCATGAAGGACCAGCCATTCGTCGTGGTCGAGTGCTCCGATTGGACGATCATACCCCTGGAGAACCTAGTAGCCGAATTCAGGCGAAATGGGCGCAAGCTCTACGCCTACGCGGCCACGAAGCAGGAGATCGAGACTGCCTTCGCGATCCTGGAGAAAGGGGTCGACGGGGTCGTAATCCTGCCAAGCTCCCTCGCCGCTGCGGGCGGGCTGAACCTTCCAGAGGCGCGGAGTTTCGCGCTCCTTCCGGCAAAACTGACCCGCGTCATGGACGCCGGAGTCGGAGACAGAGCCTGCGTGGACACGACTTCGCAGCTGGAAGAAGGCGAGGGAATGCTTGTGGGCAGCCGGGCAAGCTTCTTCTTCCTCGTCCACGGTGAAACCCTTTCGTCCGAGTACGTCCCAGCCCGTCCCTTCCGAGTCAACGCGGGCGCCCTCCACAGCTATGTCCTCTCTCAGGGTGGAAAAACAAGATACCTCTCAGAGCTCGAGAGCCCCGACCCGGTCACGATAGTTGATTCAAAGGGAAACTCGCGCGCCGCGAACGTGGGAAGGGTCAAGATTGAGCGTAGGCCTCTCCTTCTTCTCGAGGCGGCCGTCGGAGGAAAGACCGGAAGCGTGATCCTCCAAAAGGCCGAGACGATACGCCTTGTCAGAGACGACGGCTCCCCGGTTTCGGTCACCGAACTGAAGGCCGGCGACGCAGTCCTGGTACACACAGAGCAGGCGATGGGTCGCCACTTCGGCGGCGAGGTAGACGAGCATGTCCTCGAGAAGTAGCGCCAAGGGGACCGGGCCCTCGTCCCGTCCAAGCGGTAAGACACAGATCTGCACCTCCCTCTCGAGACGAACCTGCGGGGAGTTGGCAGATGATGCGACTTTGGCCTTCGCGGAAGGTACCGACCTCGTAGAATTCAGGGTAGACCTGTTGAAGGACCCCAATGCGGCCATGGACTCCGGCGAGCTCTCTGAGTTCTCGCCACGAGCCGTCTTCACAATGAGATCCGCAAAAGAAGGTGGCGGCTTCGGTGGAGAAGAATCAGACAGGCTGGCTTTCATAAGGAAGCTGTCTCTGATGCGTCCTGCCTACCTTGACATCGAGCTTTCTACCCTGGATTCCAATCCAGACCTGGGGGCTGATGCGCACCGGGGGCGCGTCATCGTCTCCTGGCATGACATGGCGCAGACCCCAGCGAAGGGACGCCTGCGGTCCATAATGCGCAGGGCCCGCGGACATCGCGGCCTTGTGAAGATGGTCGGGACCGCGGCCCGTCCTGCCGACAACCTCTCCATCCTCTCCCTGTACGCGGAACCTGGCGCGACCCCAATCGCGTTCTGCATGGGTTCAGCGGGGCTCTTCTCCAGGGTGATGGCAATACAATATTGTACTCCACTCGTCTACGCGTCGCTCCCTGGGAGGCAGACTGCCCCCGGCCAACTCTCGCTCAAGTCCGCCCTCGCGCTAAGGAGGAGGCTCCAGGACGACTGAAAGATACTTCCTGCTCGGGGCGGAGGTCTCGAACTCTCCCACGCCGAACATGGTCAACTCTGCCTTCGAAGCTATGGAGATGGAAGCCGTGTACGCCCCTCTGAACGTGTCCCCAGGAGCCCTGGCAGAGACCTTCGACCGGCTGAAGCAGCAGGGTGTCAAGGGGTTCAATGTCACCATGCCACACAAAACATCCATCCTTCAGCTCCTCGATTCCTCTGACGACACCTCCTCCAAGATAGGGGCTGTCAACACTGTGAGCAGGGAGCGAGCCTCCTACATAGGCTACAACACGGATGTCGAGGGCATAGTCCAACCCCTCCGTTCCCGAGGTGTCGAGAGAATCGACAGAGCTGCAGTGGTCGGAACGGGAGGAGCTGCACGGGCCTTCTGCGCAGCCATGGCCAAGATGAAGTGCAAGGGGGTCACGGTGGTCTCCAGAGACGCCAAAATGGCCGGGGGATTCGTCTCTCAGATGACCGCTTCGTTTCCGTCCATCGAGTTCGTGACCTCAGATTTCGGGGGACCAATCAACGGCGAATTCGAACTCGTCTTCAACGCCTCGCCGATAGGGACCAGAGGTGTCCCCCTCCCCCGACAAGTCGGAGCGATGGTCGAATCCCACCAGCTGGTCTTCGACGCGGTCTATTCCCCGAATGAGACCGAGCTGATCAAGCTAGCCGAGAGCAGAGGCTCGCGGACCATCCGCGGGCACGAGATGCTCCTCGAGCAGGCCATCGGCGCGATCAGGATCTGGACCGGCCGGCCTCCCCCCGCCGAGGTGATGAGGAAGGCCCTCATCCATTCCCTCGAGGTGACCGCAAGCTGATTGGAAGGGCAGAGGCGATGGGGGCCGTCAGCGTTGTCAACGCAATCGCGAGCGGGAGAGGAGCCACCGTCGCAGTGAGGCTCAGGACCAGGGCGAGGGTCGAGGTCGAACAATCACCAGGAGAGTGGGATGTGGCCCTGAACGGAAGGTTCGTCGGGTCGACCCTGGCACAGGAAACAGTCGCCAAGACCATGCTTGCGATCGGGCTGGACCCCTCAAGGCATTCAGGTTCGGTGGAAACGACGACCGAGGCTCCCGTCGGCGTCGGACTCAAGACGTCCTCCTCATCATCGGTCGCGATTAGCATGGCCACCTTGGCCGCGTTCGGGAGGCAGAGGTACGCCCCACACGACATCCTGGGTTACAGCGTCTCGGCCTCCCTGGCCAGCGGGGTCAGCGCGACCGGCGCACTCGACGACGCTGCCTCCTGCCTGATGGGCGGCGCGAACTTCACAGACAACCTCTCGAGGAAGGTCCTCTCGTCCCAAAGGCTGGGCAAACCGTTGACTGTCTTGATCAGGGTTCCGCAAGGTCGAAGCCGGCGCAAGAAGGTGAGCTTGCGGTCCGTGAGGACTTTCTCGAAAGAGGCCGACGAAATCTTCAGACTGGGAAAGAGAGGGAAGGTATGGAACGCGATGACTCTCAACGGCTTCCTTTATTGTTCGATCTATGGCTACGACCCTCTCCCGGCGACGCAGGCTCTGGAGGCGGGAGCCTTGGGGGCAGGCCTCTCCGGCACCGGGCCCGCAGTCGCGGCCGTGTTCGGCGAGCAGGGCGAGCCCGACAGACTCGAAGAGGCGTGGTCTGATGGAGGAGCAAACGTGATCGTAACGCAAACGACAGACGAGGGAGCCACCTTTGAGCGGTAGGGTCAGGCTTTCATCCACAGGGGAGCTCGGCGGCAAGGTCCAGGTCCCTCCGAGCAAAAGCTACACCCACAGGGCTTTCGTGATGGCGAGCCTCGCCTCCGGCACGTCGAGGATCTCGAACCCCCTCGTCTCCAGAGACACCCTCGCCACGTTGCGGGCGTGCCAGGAGATGGGGGCAAGCCTCAGGGAATCTCAATCAGAAGTCGAGGTGATAGGTTCGGAGCCCAAGACTCCCGGCGACGTGGTGAACGTCGAGAACTCGGGTTCGACCCTCAGATTCATGACCTCCATCTTCTCCCTTCCCGCAGGCGGATGCACCGTCTTGACAGGAGACAGCAGCATCCGCAGGAGACCCATGCAACCCCTCCTCGACGCCCTCTCCCAGCTCGGCGTCAAAGCCTGGTCTGCGCCCGGTAACGGTTGTGCGCCAATAATAGTCAGCGCGGGGGGAATGCGAGGCGGACGAGCGGAGATAAGGGGTGACGTCTCCTCCCAATTCGTCTCGTCAGTACTTATGTCGGCGCCGCTTGCTTCAAGCGACTCTTCCCTCGCAGTGACCGACGCTGTCTCAAGACCCTATATCGATGCGACCTTGCTACTCTCCGAACTCTTCGGGGTCTCGATCCACCGAAAGGCATATTCGAACTTCGATATACCCGGCGGACAGCAGTACAGGGCCTCAGGCTTCCGTGTCCCTGCGGACTTCAGCTCAGCCTCTTTCATCATGGCCGCCGTAGCGATGGCAGGAGGCAGCGTGGAGCTCTCAGGGCTGACCCAAACCTTTCCGCAGGGAGACTCGAAGATCCTCGACATCCTGGTCGAGATGGGCGTAAAGGTAATCCGACACGAAGGCTCTGTCCTGGTTGAGGCGGACGGACGTGACCTTCGGGCAAGGGAGTTCGACCTAACAGATACACCTGACCTCCTACCAGTCGTAGCGGCCCTGGCCATGAAATGCGACGGGCCTCTTCAAGTGTCCGGAGTAGCCCATGCCAGATTCAAGGAGACCGACAGGATCAGAGTCCTCGCTGAGGAGCTCGGCAAGACAGGAGCGATCATTGAGGAGCGATCCGACGGGATGAGGATCTCGAGGCCGGATGGCTTCGTCGGGGCGGCGCTTGACGCCCGGGGTGACCACAGGATGTTCATGGCCTTCGCCCTCGCATCTCTTGTCTCGCAGGGAAGCATCTCAGTTTCAGGCGAAGAGTCCCTCGACGTCTCCTACCCTGCGTTTTTGTGTGACATGGAGACGATAGGAGCGGCGGTGGCAAGGGAATGAGCGGCAACATCATAGGCGAACGCTTCCTCCTCATGACCTTCGGGGAGAGTCACGGGAAATGCGTCGGAGCAGTGCTCGACGGATGCCCTGCGGGCCTCGCTCTCGCCGAGGCGGACGTCCAGTCCGAACTAGACCTGAGGAAGCCGGGCCAATCGATTGTCACGACGACGAGACGGGAAGAGGACAGGGTCGAAATCATGTCGGGTGTCTTCAACGGTCACACCACCGGGGCCCCGCTCATGATGATGATACGCAACGAAGACAAGGACTCGAGATCCTATGACGCGATAATCAATACTCCGCGCCCGGGTCACGCCGACCTCACAGCGAGGAGTAAGTACGGAGGCTTCAACGACTACAGGGGAGGAGGTAGGTTCTCCGGCAGGATTACCGCCTCGTTCGTCATGGGGGGGGCAGTCGCGAAGAAGCTCCTCAAGGAAGCCCTCGGCATAGATGTGGTCGCCTATTCGCTGGAGATCGGCGGGGTCAAGGCGAAGAACTTCACATTCGAGGACGCCAGGGCAAACCGCTATTCCAACGAGGTCAGGGCGCCCACATCAGAAGCAGCAGAGGAAATGAAACGCAAGATCATAGAAGTTCGGGGGAAGGGCAACAGCCTCGGTGGGATCGTGGAGTGCGTAGCGACCAATCTCCCGGTCGGCCTCGGAGAGCCGGTCTTCGCCTCGCTCGACTCCGACCTTGCGAAGATAGCGCTGTCGATCCCGGCAGTCAAGGGGGTCGAATTCGGCTCCGGTTTCTCCTCCGCCAGGTCCACAGGGCTAGAGAACAACGACGAGTACTTCTTCGACCGTGGCAAGGTCTCTACCAGATCGAACAACTCCGGAGGCATCCTCGGTGGGCTCTCCAACGGCATGCCAGTCGTCTATCGGGTGGCCTTCAAGCCGGCGTCTTCAATCGCATCGAAGCAGACCACCGTGGACCTTCGGTCTGGAAAGGAGGCGGACCTGGTCGTCCCTGGGAGGCACGACCCGACTGTGGTCCCGCGCGCGGTCCCCGTGATGGAGAACGTAACCGCCCTCGTCCTGGCTGACCACGCAATCAGGGCGGGCATGATCCCTCCTGTGCTAGGGAGGAATGACTGAGACGGTGAAGGCCGAGTCGAGCCTCGCCGAACTCAGGGCCGAGATAGCTCGGACCACGAAGGAGATAGTCAGGCTGGTCGGGCGGCGCAACCAGCTGGCCCAGGAGGTCGGCATGCTGAAATCGAAGGCCTCCCTTCCTGCAGAAGACGAGGCGGTAGAGGATGCCCTGCTCAAGGAGGTGGTCTCCGAATGCGACCGTGCGGGACTGAGCAGGACCGCTGGGTTCAAAATTTTCCAGGTACTCTTGGAGGAGTCCAAGAAAGCCCAGGGACTGAGGCAGACATCCTCCCCGATGGCTAGCTTCGCAAAGGCGGTCGCCCTCCAGCGACAGGGTGTGAAGGTGATACGGCTTGACGTCGGCGAGCCAGACTTCAGGCCTCCCAGGCGCGTCCTGATAGGATGCGCGAACGCGCTGTACGGGTTCAAGACGCACTACACCGGACCGAGAGGCATCCCGGAGCTCACCACTGCCCTCCGCGAGTACATCGCGAGGAAGCAGCGCTTCGAGGTCGCATCCGAAGAGGTCATGGCCACTCCCAGCGGGAGGTTCGCTGTGTACGCCGCGCTCGCGTGCACAGTCGGGGAAGGTGAAAGCGCGGTGGTCATCGAGCCCAACTGGCCCGCATACCGGGAGATCCTCGCCAGCCTCCACGCACGACCTCTGGCCGTCCGCACTCAGCTGGGCGACGCCTGGAATCCGTCCCTCGAGGAGATCAAGGACGCGATACGTCCCAACACGAAGGCAATCGTCCTGAGCTATCCGAATAACCCAACAGGGAATGTCATCACTCCCAGCCTGTTCAGGGAGATTGTAGAGCTCGCCGACGACCGGGACCTCACAGTGATAAGCGACGAAATCTACAACGAATACTCCTACAGGCCGTGCCCGAGCATTCTTGACAAGCCTCCGGAGAGATTCGTCCTGACCGCATCCTTCTCCAAGACCTGGGCCATGACAGGATTCAGGGTCGGTTATGCGGTCTCTTCCAGGGAGACCATCGCCTCGATGGCGAAGATCGCTTCTCTGACGGTCACCTCCATCCCGGAGTTCATCCAGTATGGCGCGATCGAGGCCCTCAACGCCGACTCGGACGTTCGAAGGAACGTGCGGACGATGAAGGAAAGGATTGACGCGGTGGCAGAGGCGCTCGGCCAGATCGATTCCCTCGAGTACCTGAAGCCAGACGGTGCGATGTACTACTTCCCCGAACTTAAGGGCTACCGTGGGACCGGGGAAAAGTTCGCCGACCATCTGCTCAACAAGGGGGTCAGCGTCACACCAGGGAGCTCTTTCGGCGAATATCCCAAGTTCTTCCGGATCTCCTTGGGGCAGCCAAAGGAAGTCCTCCTAGAAGGAGTTAAACGGATGGGCGAACTACTGGTTTGAAAATAGCTATCCTCGGCTCCTCTGGCGCGATGGGCTCATTCTTCGTCGTCTACTTCCTAGGCAGGGGCTATCAGGTAGTTGGTCATGACCGAGTCCGAGGCATAGGCCCCGCCCCGCCTCGCTTCACCTTCTCACCCTCCAACTCAGACGCAGTCCGGGGTTCGGACGTCGTTTTAATCGCAGTTCCGATCCGCGACTCGGTCAAAGTCCTAAGAGAGGTCGCAGGTTCCATAGGAAAAGGGACCCTGGTTGTGGAGATCTCCTCGGTAAAAGGGAAGTCTCTCGGACAGGTCAAGCGCATCGTCGCCCGGAGTAACGCCTCCCTCCTGTCGCTCCACCCCCTCTTCGGTCCGTCCATCTCTTCTCAGAGGTTCAAGCTCTGCGTGGTTGGCACAAAGGAGGATGTCCGTCTGGCCAGGAAGCTCTTTCCCAGGGCGCGCCTAATCAGGCTTGGGACCGAAGAACACGACCGGCTGATGGCCTATGTCCTGTCCCTGGTCCATCTCACGAACCTCGCCTTCGTGTCGGCGATCTCCAAGGGAGTAGGAATGAAGCGATTCCAGACGGCCTCCACGCCGACGTCGATGGCTCAGCTTGAGGTCGCGAAGGCGATTCTGTCCCAGAATCCATCTCTGTACTCTTACATCCAGTCCCAAAATCCCTTCGTCAACGAGGTGGTGGACTCCATGATTTCCGAGCTCGAGGATCTTCGCAAAATCGTCGGCAGCCGCCAAGCGGGAAGGTTCGAGGCCCGGTTCTCGTCTCTTGGTTCAACCTTCGACAGGAGAGACCTCAGACGCGCCCTGGATGCTGTCTATTCCTCCTCTGCCAGATAGAATTCTCATCTCGTCGCTTGCTTCAGCGACCGCACGTACTCCTCGATGACCTTCGCGCTCCCGTGCTCTCCCGTGGCAAACTCCCCGACTCGGTCGACAATCGCGCTCCCCACTATGGCCGCATCCGCCCCCGCCCCGATTACCGCCCTCACGTGATCGGGTTTTGATATCCCAAAGCCGACCGCCAGGGGGATTTTCCCCTCGGTGAACTGTCTCGCGAACCTCACCAGCTTGACTGTGCTCTCCTTCAACTCTGCCCTGGCGCCTGTGACTCCGAGCAGGGAGACTAGGTAGAGGAACCCGCAAGTGCTCGCCACGATGGTCTTCATCCGCTCAGGACTCGTCGTCGGTGTAGCCAAGAGTATCGAGTCTATCCCTCTCCTGCGCGCTGCCCGCCCGAACGCGCCCGCCTCGTCAAGGGGGAGGTCGGGAACTATGATCCCGTCGACCCCGCACTTCTTCGAGGCGTCCAGGAACTCTCCCACGCCCCTCGCAAAGACAGGGTTGTAGTAGGTCATCAGGGCGATTGGCACGTCGGAGCGTTTCCTGACCTTCGCGACGAGCCTCAGAACGTCTGTCGGCCTCGTCCCAGATCTGAGAGCCCTCACACCCGCGGCCTGGACCGACTTTCCGTCTGCTATCGGGTCCGAGAAGGGTATCCCCACCTCGAGGATGTCAGCCCCGCCCAGGATGACCGCCTCCATTACCTCCTGACTTGATATGAGGTCGGGGTCACCGCCCATGACGTAGGCGACCAATCCACCTCCGCCCTCGAGGGCTGCGAACGTCTTCCCTATCCTGCTCAGAGTGAGTATCCGCTCCGCTTGCCTATGATTTGCACATCCTTGTCCCCCCTGCCCGAGACGGTCACCACGATCGCCTCGTCCTTCTTCATACTTCTCGCTAGCTCCAGTGCGTAGGCCACCGCGTGCGCGGACTCCAGCGCGGGGATGATTCCTTCGTCCCTGGACAAGGCGTGGAACGCCCCTACCGCATCCTCATCAGTTACAGTGACGTACGTCGCCCGCCCCGCGTCTTTGAGGTAGGAGTGCTCCGGGCCCACGCCGGGATAGTCGAGCCCCGCCGCGATGCTGTGGGTCTCCCCTATCTGCCCGTCTGCGTCCTGAAGCACGTAGGTGAACATCCCATGGACGACCCCCTCCCTGCCAAAAGCGAGGGTCGCAGCGTTGGCCGTTCTTCCGGTCCCCCCGGCCTCGACGCCGTAGAGCTTCACGCCGGTCTTGCTCAAGAAAGGGTAGAAAGTACCCATCGCATTGCTACCGCCGCCGACGCAGGCGACAATCGCGTCGGGGAGGGAACCCATCCTCCCTTGGGCCTGCCCCATGACTTCTCTTCCTATGACGCTCTGGAAGTCCCTGACCATCTCAGGGTAGGGATGTGGCCCGACGACAGAGCCGATCAGGTAGTAGGTGTCTTCTAGGTTGGTGACCCAATCCCTCAACGCCTCGTTGATTGCGTCCTTCAGAGTCTTCGTCCCAGCCTCGACGCTGTGCACTTCGGCCCCGAGGAGTTTCATTCTGAAGACGTTGAGCTTCTGCCTCTCGATGTCCTCCGCCCCCATGTACACCTCTGACCTCAGCCCAAGCGCCGCGCAGGCCATCGCGGTCGCGACCCCATGCTGCCCCGCGCCCGTCTCTGCTATGATCCTGGTCTTCCCCATCTTCTTGGCAAGCAATGCCTGCCCCAAAGTGTTGTTGATCTTGTGGGCACCGCCATGGAGCAGGTCCTCCCTCTTCAGATAGATCCTGGCCCCCTTCCCATGGGCCGTCAGGTTGGCGGCGAAATAGAGGGGTGTCGGCCTCCCTGCGTAGTTCTTCAACAAGTCCGATAGCTGTGTCTTGAACTGGTTGTCCTTCTTCAGGCGGTGATACGCCTCCTCGAGTTCGTTGACGGCAGGGACCAGCGTCTCAGGGATATACTGCCCGCCGAACTTTCCGAACCTGCCTCTCTTGCCCATTCTCCCTACAACGCTCCCGCGGCCAACTTCACGAAGGCCCTCACCTTTGCGCCGTCCTTTATCCCGGGAGATGCCTCAACCCCCGACGAGGCGTCGACAGCGAAGGGCCTCACGCGAACAACCGCCGCTGCCACGTTGTCGGGGTTGAGCCCTCCGGAAAGAATGAAAGGCACAGGTGCGATCCTGTCCCTAAGTTCTCTACAGGCAACCCAGTCTGAAGTCCTTCCTGTCCCTCCGGACCTCCCCTGCACGTAGGTGTCAGAAAGCAGAGCGTCGAAGCTTGCGATGTTCGCGACCGCGTCCTCCCCAGTCCCTATCAGATGCGGTCTGATGAGTTTGACTCCCAACTTCTTTCTGAGGGACCTGGCGTCCGAGTCCCTACCATAGAGCTGGAGCGCGTCCGGCCTCATCCTACTTACCTCACCCGTTTGTCTACCTACCAGATCGGTGGTTGTAACCAGAACCCTGTCTACGAAAGGGGGTACCGCGCCCATCAACTGCGCCACTCGCGACAGTGAAAGATTCCTCGGCGATTCCGGGAACCCGCTGATGAACCCAACAGCGTCTGCGCCCGCCTTCACAGCCTCGGCCACGTCCTCCTCCCTCGTGAGCCCGCAGATCTTCACCCTGACCATGCTCACAGCTCCGACAGCGCCCTCAGCGTCTCCTCCGGGTCCTCTGCCCTCATCAGGGCCGACCCCAGTAGGAACCCGTCCGCCCCGAGCCGTCGAAGCGAAGCTATCTCGGTCCTTGTCCTGATTCCACTTTCGCAGATCACGGGCTTGGAATGTGGGCCCAGCCTCAACAGCCTCCTCGAAGTTCCGAGGGATATCCCGAGGGTCCGCAGGTCTCTGTTGTTGATTCCTACAATGTCCGCCTCTCCGGACAGCGCGCTTGCATACTCGTTTTCGTCGTGGACCTCCAAAAGCACCTCGAGCCCTTCGTCGTGGGAGCGGGCCATGAGTTCATCTAACCTGCGCCTTCCCTCCTCACCGCCGAAGGCAGATGCTATCAGAAGGAGGGCGTCTGCCCCCAGGTCCCCCGCGGCCCTAATCTGCATCTCGTCTACTATGATGTCTTTCATCAAGACAGGCAACCCTACGGCTCTCTTCACTTCCTTGAGATACTCCAGGCGCCCGTCGAAGTGCTCAGGCTCCGTCAGCACCGAGACGCCGATGGCGCCCCCTTTCTCAAAGGCCCTGGCCACCCTCCCGGCGTCCCTTGCGGGCGCCAGCTTCCCCTCCGCAGGCGACCTGAACTTCACTTCCGCGACTATCGGGATCCTTTCGGCATTTCTTAGTGCGCTGACCAAGCTTCTGCGCCGGGCCTTCGTCCCGCCCTTCACCGAGTAGTACCCCCTTCCCACTCTGGCCTGTGCAACCCTGAGGAGTTCTCCGAGAAAGCTTTCATCTGTTCTTTGCAATGACCTCAACCCTCGAAGCATCGCCGCCGCTGTGCTTCACTAGCTCCTTCAGCTTCCTCATGGCAGACCCACTCGCCAGAGATTCTTCCGCCTGTCCCACTGCTTCGGCGAAATCGTCGGCCCGCCCGACCACAACCAGTGCGGCCGCCGAGTTGACCACGACCATCTTGGTCATCACGGTCTCAAGCGAGTGCCCGTCCAGCACCTGAAGCGCGACCCGCGCCCCCTCCTCGATTCCTTCTACCTCTCCTCCAGTCGTTTGGACTTTCTCCATTCCAAAGTCCGCAGGCGAATACTCGCAGGTCTTGACCTCCCCTCCCTTGAGCTGGGCCACTAGAGTCTTCCCAGAAAGGGAGATTTCGTCCATCCCCTCCAGCCCGTGGACGACCATCGCCTCCTCAACCCCCATCATCCGGAGGACCTCCGCCACCTTCTCCACGAGCGCGGCCTCGTAGACCCCCACCACCTGGGCGTTCGCACTCGCGGGGTTGAGCAGGGGCCCCATCAGATTGAAGATCGTCCTCACGCCGAGCTCCTTCCGCACGGATGCAACATGCTTCATCGCCGGATGGAAGACAGGGGCAAACATGAAACCGATACCGACGTTCTCGATGCTCTGTTTAACTACCTCCGGGGTCGCGTTCAGGTTGAAACCTAGGCGCTCGAGAAGGTCCGCGCTGCCGCATCTGCTCGTCACCGAGCGGTTGCCGTGCTTTGCGACGCTGGCCCCGGCCCCAGACGCCACCAGGGCCGACAGGGTGCTGACGTTGAAGGTCTTCACTCTGTCCCCGCCCGTTCCGCAGGTGTCGACGAGCTTCCCGCTCACACTCGGCGCGATGAGCACGCTGTACTCTCTGAGCGTCGACGCGAAGGTCGCAACCTCCCGCGGTGTCTCTCCTTTCAGCCTCAAGGCAACAAGGAAGGCGCCCATCAGGGCTTGCGTCGCCTTTCCCTCAGCTATCTCTCTGACCGAGCCCTCGATCTCCCCGTTCGCGAGCTCCTGCCCGTCGAGAAGCCGCTGGAGTGCCCGCCGGATCATCCCTCGACTCCACTGTCAATGAAGTTCTTTATCATCTTCATCCCTTCGGGTGTCATTATAGACTCGGGGTGGAACTGGACCCCCTCTATGGGGTACTTCGAGTGCCTAAGTCCCATGATCTCGGCGTCCTCGAGCGCCAGCGCCGTGATCTTCAACTCAGGAGGAAGGCCTTCCTTGGCGACCACCAGCGAGTGGTACCTCGTCGCCTGGACAGGGTTCCCCACGCCGTCCAGGACGCCCTTCCCGTCGTGGACTATCCTGCTGGTCTTGCCGTGGGTGACCTTCGACGCCCTTCCGATCTTCGCCCCGTAGGCATAGCCGATCCCTTGGTGTCCCAGACAGACCCCGAGAGTAGGGACCTGCCTGCTTATCCCCCTGAGGACGCCCGTGCAGACCCCGAAGCTCTTCTCGTCCGCGGGGTGTCCAGGGCCAGGCGAGATGACGATCCTCTCCGGAGAGAGCTCCTCCACCTGCTCCAGGGTGATCTGGTCGTTTCTCACAACGATGGGTTCCGCGCCGAGGGCTCCGACGTACTGCGCCAGGTTGTAAACGAACGAATCGTAGTTGTCAAGGATGAGGACTTTCAATTCTCCTTCTCCGCGGCCCTCATCGCCGTCAACAGCCCCTCGGCCTTGGCCTCCGTCTCCTTCCACTCGTTGGCCGGCGTCGAATCTGCCACTATCCCAGCCCCCGATTGGACTGAACAACTCCTCCCCTCCGAAACGAGTGTTCTGATGGTTATCGCGAAGTCAGCGTTGCCGTTGAACGAGAAGTATCCCACCGCCCCCGCGTAGGGCCCCCGCCTGCGCCGCTCGAGTTCCTCGATTATCTCCATCGCGCGCACCTTGGGCGCTCCCGAGACCGTCCCAGCGGGAAAAACCGCCCTCAGGGCGTCGTAGGCGTCAAGGCCCTCGCGCATTTCGCCGACCACATGCGACACGATGTGCTGCACGTGGCTGTACTGCTCGACCGTCATCAATTCTGGGACCTTCACCGACCCGTACTTCGAAACCCTGCCGAGGTCATTCCGCGCGAGGTCCACGAGCATGACGTGCTCGGCCGCTTCCTTGGGGTCGTCGAGGAGTTCCCTCTTCAATCTCATGTTTTCCTCTTGGTCTTCGACGCGGGGCCTAGTCCCCGCGATGGGATATGTCTCCACCCTCCCGTCCTCGACCCTGACCAACATCTCTGGGCTCGAGCCCACGATTCTCCTATCCCCGAACTTCAGGAAGTACATGTAGGGCGAGGGGTTGATCTGGCTGAGCGTTTCGTAGAACAAAGAAAGGTCTCCCTCGATGTCCAGATCATAGCGTTTCGAAAGGACAGCCTGGAATATGTCGCCGTCCACAATATGCTCCTTCGCCCTCGTGACCATTCCCTCGAATTCCTGCCTCTCGACGGTCGACTTTGGTTCGGAGGCCTTCACCTCCGTCCTCTCCACGGCCTTCTTCGACACCCGAAGGACCTCGTCGATTCTGCTCTCTCCCAGCGAGTAGTAGTACGCCTCGCGCCGCGCGTGGTCGAAGACGACTCCGTCCTCATAGACCCCGAACTGGAGGTCAGGGTGGCCTTTGTCGTCGGTCGTCGTATCCGGGAGCCGTTCCCAATATCGCACGGCGTCATACGACACGAATCCGACCGCCCCGCCTATGAATCTAAACAGACCGCTGACCGAGTTCGGTGGTACGAGTCTCTTGAGCTCCGTGAATGGGTCCGAGGTCTTCAGCCTCTCGCTCGAACCAGTTCGCGTATTTTCTAGCTCCATAGTTCCGTTCTTTGCCGAGATTAGGGCCACGGGGTCGAAGCCAAGGAAAGAGTACTCGGCGAGCCTGGACTTGCCCTTTGCCGATTCCAGCAGGAAGCAGTTGGGATACTCAGACAGGAACTTCACGAACAGGTCTTTTGGAGACTGCTCGACTTGCAGACGTCTAGCAGAGAGGTTTAGGGGGACTTCCGTGACGACGGTCCCAAAAACGATCACCCATTGCTCTCTCGATACTCACTCCCATCGGAGGCCTAATATGCATTCGTGTCCACTTGTGGGCATTGTCCCGTCTTTGTGCATCAACACCAGGAGCCATCGCATCAAGTGCTTCAGACTCGCTGAGTGGAGCAGATGCGAGCATCCTGGGTCGAACATCAGGGCCGTCTCCAAAGGGCTCAATGTGCAGATTTGGGCATGATTTCATCCCAAAGACGACCAAACTGGCTTGTGACTCGCGGTTGTCTGCGGGCCCGGTGGGATTTGAACCCACGACCTCCGCGAGCCTTGGCTCTCTACAGCTTAGAAGGCTGCCACGCTATCCGTACTTCGCTCTCAGCATGGATCTGCGCTACGGGCCCAACCGGCGTCGCCTGAGGTTTAATCATAAGCTTTTGCCGCTCCCGGCCCCACCATTCTGATGACTGAAAGGGCGAGAATCGGAAGGTTTTATCCGGCCCGGGACCAATCTTCGGCCGTTGGCCGCACTCGAGCAGCGGCTCTTCGGAACGAACGGGGTGAGGTTCGTCCCAGGCGTCTCTCACGACCTCGATTTCGCCATTGACCTCGGAGAGGCCATCGGCACTTATTTCGGCGACGGCGAGGTCCTCGTGGGGCGGGACGGACGCCTCTCGGGCCAGGCTCTCTCTAACGCCGTTGTCTCAGGTCTTCTGAGCTCGGGACGTGACGTCGCCGAAGGGGGGCTGGTACCGACGCCGGCCCTGCAGTACTCCGTGAAGGCCATGGGATCCAAGGGGGCCGTCATGGTGACAGCCTCGCACAACCCTGCCCAATACAACGGCGTGAAGGTCTCTGGTCCGGACGGGGTCGAGATCCCGCGCTTGGACGAGCAGAGGATTGAGAAGATATATTTCGACAAGTCGCAGACGAAGGCGGACTGGAAGACCATCGGAGTCGCGCGGCAGGAGACGTCGGTCGTCAGGACCTACCAGAAGGGCGTGCTCTCCCGGGTCGACGCCAAGGCAATCGCGGCCGGGAAGTTCACCGTGGTGATGGACCTCGGCAACGGGGCCCAGTCGGTCGCAGCCCCCCATATCGTGGAATCGCTGGGTTGCAAGCTGATCACGCTCAACTCGATCGTGGACGGCAGCTTCCCCGGCAGAGGTCCCGAGCCCACCCCGGACACGCTGAAAGACCTCTCGGCCGCGGTGAAGTCGGTGGGTGCGGACCTTGGCGTCGCATACGACGGCGACGGAGACCGGTCGATGTTCTGCGACGAGAACGGCAGGGTGATGTGGGGAGACCAGAGCGGGTGCCTCGTGGCCGACTTCGTCCTTGAGAAGAATCCCGGGGGGACCGTGGTCACCTCTGTCGCCTCGAGCCAGGCAATAGAAGCCGTGGCAAAGAAGCACGGAGCGAAAGTGCTCCGGACCAAGGTGGGTGCCGTCGAGCTGGCAAGGACGATCCTGGAGCGGAACGCGATCTTTGGCTTCGAAGAGAACGGAGGCTGCATCTACCAGCCCCACATAGCTGTCAGGGATGGCGGGATGACGACGGCACTCATGCTGGAGTGCCTGGCAGGCAAGGGGATGTCACTGTCGAAAGCGCTGTCCTTCGCTGTGCCGAAGTACTTCCAGGCGAAGTCGAAGGTGGAGGTGAACCGCAAGAAGGTGGAGGCGGTGATGCGCGCCGTCGAAAGGGAAGCCAAGGGGGAGGCCGAGAGGGTCGACGGGGTGAAAATATGGACGGGCGAACACTCCTGGGTCCTGGTCAGGCCGAGCGGGACCGAACCCATCGTCAGGATCTTCTCCGAAGCAGAGACCCAGGAGGCGGCAGAGCAGCTCGTAAAGAAGTTCGCGAGGGTCGCGAGACTAGCGTCCGGCTAGATGTGTCCAGCCCGCATCAGCTATCGGCGACACCTTGCCCTTGTTATTCAGCTCCACCCTTCCCTCGTCTGAAGTAGCCGTCCCTATTTCCAACAGCCGCCCGCCCGCTTTCTGTGCCGCTTCCTTCGCTGTCCTCAACTTCGCCTTCTTGACGGTCCCCACGATGACGTACTCCTCGCCACCATCGAACACAAGCTGCAGGGGGTCGAGCCCGTTCGAACTGGCGAAGTCCTGGACGCCTGCGCCCATGGGCACCAATGTCACCTCGAAGCCGACCTTGCTCTCCCTGGCGAGCGTGTGGAGGCTCCTTGCCAGCCCGTCGCTCGAGTCCATGGCCGACGTGAGATAGGGCGCCAGGGCCAGGCCCACTTCCAGGCTGGGGCTCGGCTCCAGCACGCTCGACTTCGCAACCCGGCCGAACTTTGCCTCGGCCCGCGCACCCGCCATGAGCATCTTCAACCCCGAGGGCGGGTAGCCGAAGGGCCCGGTCACGACAAGTATGTCGCCCGGGGACGCCCCCTCCCTGGGTACCAGCCTCTTCGCGAATCCTATCATGGCGCAGTCTATGACCAGCTCCTCCGCCTCGTTCGTGTCTCCGCCAACCAGGTGCACCCCCCACGTGCCCACGGCGTCCCGCAGTCCATGGGCGATGTCGTCCACCTGGCGCCTGGTCGTGCCTCTCCTGAGCCCCAGAGATATCATGAACGAATCCGGTCGCGCCCCCTTCGACGCGAAGTCACTCACGCACATGGCCACCGCCTTCCTCGCGGCCTGCCTGTACGTCATGCCGGGTGGGACGTCCGTATGCTCCACGAGCATATCCACCTTGAAAACAAGCTTACCCGGCAGGAGTGGGACCAACGCAACGTCATCTCCGATCTTGGCGTATCCTGCCTGGACATTCCCGGCTACACCGACTACGGACCTGATGACTTCGAATTCGTCAGGCGTGCTAGCCGCTCAGCCCCTTCAGCTTCTTGGCGAATGATTTGGCCAGACTCTCTGCCTTGTCCGAAGTGGTGGCTTCCGCCGAGACCCTAACCACATCTTCGGTCCCGGACGGCCTAATCAGCACCCACGACCTACCTGGCAAGGAGAGCTTCAGCCCATCCGTGAGGTCCGCCCCTTCATACTCCTTCCCCAGCCTCTTTATCGCCCTCTGGACCCTGCCCCTGGGAATATCGAGAGCCACCCGGTCCTGGTGATAAGACGGGACCGACTCATAGATTCTCCTCCCCTTGGATTTCAACGCCCTGACGATGGCCAGGGCCGCTAGCATCGAGTCCCTGCAATAGTTGAACGTCCCATCGATCAGCCCTCCGCTGCTCCCCTCCCCGCCGAGCCGGGCTCCCTTCTCCCTCATCATCCCGACGACGTTCGCCTCCCCCACCTTCGACCGAGACACCTGGGCGCCCGCTTTCCTGGCGACCTCGTCCACCGCCTGGGTCGTGTCAAGCGAGACGACGACCTTCTTCTCGCCGGTCCCGGCGAGGAGCTCGGAGAGGGCGAGGGTCAGCATGTAGTCCCCCGTCCTCTTCTTGGCCGAAGAGTCGACTATCACCAGCCTGTCACCGTCCCCGTCGAAGCCCAGCCCTATGTCACATCCCTTTTCTTTCACCACCTTCCTGAGAAGAGCAAGCTCGTCCGCCACGGGGTCGACCCTCCGCGCGAAGACCCCGTAGCTGTCGTTCATCGAGCTCACTTCACAGCCCAGCCTCCTCAACAGGGGTACCGTATGCGAGATTGCCGCCCCCCCTCCGAGGTCTACGGCTACTTTCACGCCCTCGCACGAACCCGCCCCGAACCTTTCGACAAGGTCCTCGACGTAGACCGGTTTGCGCGCCGCCCTGATCGACCCGGCCCCGAATCCGCCTGCTCTCCTTGTACCATCAGTCACGGCCTCGAATACGTCCTTCCCTATCCCTGCCCCGTCGACTATGAACTTCAGGCCGTTGAATTCAGGCTCGTTGTGAGACGCCGTCACCATGACCGCCGGGAGGCTCCTCGTCCTGCTCTCCCTGAACAGCGCGGGGGTAGATATTATGCCGTAGTCATAGACGACTGCTCCCAGGGAGACGATCCCGGCCGCCGCGGCCCTGCTGATGGCTGCGCCGGTGCTCCTGGGGTCCCTCGCCAGGAGAAACTCCTTTGAGCCAGTGGCCTTTCCGAAGTTAGAAGCGAAACTGGACACTTCGGCGAGGGTAAGATCTTTGTTAAGGATCCCCCTGATGCCGCTCAGAGAAGCGATCAACCTGGTCCGCCCATCTTTGTCGCATAGAGCGCGGACAAGGTAAGGTTATCTCCGCCCTGCGGCTTCGGCCCCTCTCGCCGCCGCTGCGATGTGAACCAATCTTCACCGTGCCAATACGACTTTTAGAGTTCTTGACTTTTGATTGGCCGATGGCTCCTCAAAGGGGGATTTGAGGGTAAGGTCATTCCGCGTCCGGCGGAGCGCCAGCGTGGGGGAGTACAAGCTCACCGAGGTCTTTGCCGGCCTCGAGTCCTCATCAGCACTCCTCAAGGTCTTCGGCTCGAAGGCCCAGATGTTGAAGATCATGAAGCATCTCAAACTGCGGGTCGAGCGCAGCGACTCGGGCCTCTGGCTCGACAGGGACACAGGTACAATCTGCATCGGCTCTAAGCACCTCACGTCGGCCAAGAACGATTTCCTCTACTTGGACGTCATACACGTGTTGGTGCACGTAAGGCAGTTCCTCGAAGGCAAGGAGCTCTACGACCAGGCGTTCGAATACGTCGACAGGCCCACAGAGCTGGAGGCCTACAGGACGACTGTCGCGGAAGCCCGGCGAGTCGGAATGGAGGAGGACGAGATCCTGAAGTATCTTAGGATGGACGCGGTGGACGACTCTGAGCTTGGCAAGCTCATGGAAAAGATCGGCGTGAAGGTCCGGCGTTGAATACTCCAGTTTTCTTCTGAAAACGCTATTTGATCTTCCTGGCAGGGATTCCCGGCTTCACCAGGTCCTTCATGTTCAGAATGTGGTCGATCTCCTTCGGGGTGTAGCCCAGCCTCTTCAGTGCCGTCCTGATCGATACCCCCTTTGCGAGTTCCTTCCCAAGCACTGCCGCCTTGTCGTACCCTATCTTCGGGGCGACCAGTGTGATCAACGCCGGGCTGGTTTCTGCGTACTCTCTCGCCTTCGCCTTCATGGGCACGACGTGGTCTATGACGAGGGTCGAGACCTTGCTGAGCGCCTCCGACAGCAGCTTTGCCTGGAGCACCAGGTTGTACCCCATCAGGGGGACCCCCATTGTGAGCTCGAACTCTCCCAACGATGCGGCCATGGTATTCGCGCCGTCCAGGCCGACCACTTCCGCCGACGCCAGCAGGGCGCTCTCAACCGTCACAGGATTGGTCTTCCCAGGCATGATGCTGCTTCCAGCTACCTCCTCCTGGGTCGGTATGTCTATCTCGCCGAACCCTGTCAGCGGTCCCGAGAACATGAGCCTAAGGTCCTGGCAGAGCCTGTAGAGATCTATGCTGACGCTTCTCATGGCCCCGCTCAAAGAGGACATGTCCGTCAAGAGCCTCGTAGGCCTGAATTTGTTTTTCGCACTTGTGAAGCGCAGGCCCGCCAGCTTCGCTATCTCTTTCGCCACCAACCCTCCGAACTTCGGGTCCGAGTTGAGCCCAGTCCCTACCGCCGTCCCGCCTATCGGGAGCTCGAGCAGAAATTCCATGGTCTGCTCAACCAAGTCGGCATCCCTCGAGAACTCGTCCGCATAGGCGCTGAACTCCTGCCCCATGGTCACAGGTAGCGCGTCTCTCAGGTGGGTCCTTCCTGACTTGTACACAGCGGCTGTCTTCTTCGAGAGTTCGTTCAGGCTCCTGCTCATCTTCTGCAGGGCGGGGACCAGGTCCGTGCTGACGGCCACCGATGCAGCTACTCTGATCGCTGTCGGTCCCACATCGTTCGAGGACTGGCCCATGTTGACGTGGTCGTTGGGATGCACCTTCTTTCCAAGTACCTCAGAGGCAAGCTCCGAGATGACCTCGTTGGCGTTCATGTTCAACCCGGTACCTGAACCCGTCTGGAAGACGTCCACGACCATAAGTTGGTCGTGTTTGCCCTTCATCAATTCCTTCGCCTTCGCCTGGATGACTCTCCCGATTTCAGCGTCTAGGAGCCCTAGGTCGACGTTGGATTTCGCGGCCGAGAATTTTATTGCGCCTACAGCCCAGATGACTTCGCGCGGGAACCTCGTCCCCGTACTGAGAAAGACTCTCTTTGAGCCTTCCACGTACTTCATTGGAAACTGCGGAAAGCCGTCTGCTCTTAAGGACTTGTCCGAACGCCTTAGGATTCGCTTCAGTGTCCGCCGCAGCCGCAGGCTTCGGTGTGCACGTTGGGGTTCTCTATCTTGAACCCTGTCTTCTGCAGGCTCTCGATGAAGTCTATCTTCGAGCCCCTGAGCATTTCCGCGTCTGCCTTCGCGGCCATGACCTTTAGTCCCCCTACCTCCTCGACGACGTCCGCATCTCCGGCGGATTTCTCAAGGCTCAGAGCATACCTGAAACCTCCGCTACAGGCGCACCCTCCTCCCTGGTAGACCTCGATCTTCAGAAACGAGTCAGTGGCCTTCTCTTCTTGCAAGACCTCCCCTATCTTCTGCCTTGCCAAAGGCGTGAACATGACCAGTGGTTGCAAATTTTGCATTATTCTTCAGCTCGAGCGCTTTCTATTTAATTCTTTCTAGACTTACACTCTCATTCCTGATGGTTGCCAGCCCCACAGGAACAGGAACTCCACCATTGCCCCCTCCTACGACCACAGACCCCACGAACATGCGGCAAGACGACTACGATATCGCCAAATGTTTTTGCGGAGGCGCGGCCCAGGGACGCGTATCTCTTGGCGGAATATCGATGGTGCGAAAAATGCGGCATGAGGACCGAGCACGAAGCGGTCGTGGACACCAGGGACTACAACCCGAGGGGGAGGGGCCTGTACAAGTGCAAGAGGTGCGGCAGGGTAAAGTCGATGCGCCACCTTCGCCCAAGTTCGGAGATAGGCTACTGATTTTCACAGCACCCCCAAAGTTTCGCTAGTTTGTGCTAAAGGCCAGTTATATACGCGGCTAATTTTGCCAGTCCCGATGGGCGACACCCAGCCGGACGAGCACAAATCCCCGACCCCCTTCGTCAGGGAAAGCACCGGCCTGGTGAAGAACGTCTCCTTCCTCGACAGCATTTCGCTTAACCTGAGCAACATGTCGATTGGGGGCCTCCTCGGAGGGCTGGGGATCAACCTGTTCGCGGTTGGTTTCGTCTTCGTCAGCCTGGCAGGGGTGAACCTGATCGCCGCGTCGATACTCGGCTTCCTGCTTTCCGTCCCCCAGATTGTACTTTACACCATGATGACTCGCAGGTATCCGAGGACGGGAGGCGACTACGTATGGGTCTCCAGAAACCTCGGCGGGTTCTTCGGGAGCTCGATTTCCTTCATGGGCTACACCATGGAGACGACGGCCTACATGGCCCTGGTCACAATCCTCGCAGTATTCGCCATCGGAGGGGTCGGCCTCGCCCTCGGTCATTTCGAATACCTGGGCCTGGCGCTCCCTACCAACATAGGCGGAGACCCCAACCAGCAGTTCGCCGTGGGTGCCGCCCTCTTCGCGATTCTTGTCGCGATCAACATCTTCAGACCGAAGTTCGGCTACAAGCTGGTCTCCTACCTCACAATCATCGGCATAGTCGTCCTACTGATTACAATCGGAACTCTTCTGTCCGCGGGGCACTCGGGCGTCGTGAACTACATCAACAGCCTACAGACCGCTTCCGGGGCATCAATCTCCTTCGACTCCGTCGCGGCGTCCTACACCGGTTCCTCCTTCGACTGGGGCGCGACCCTGTTCATAATGCCCGTGATGTTCGCGTTTGTCTATCCCTGGCTCAACGCGGCCCCTGCTGTCGCATCAGAGATCAAGGGGAGCAGGGCGTTGAAGTG
The DNA here is from genome assembly GCA_028867035.1 of Nitrososphaerota archaeon. Taxonomy (GTDB): domain Archaea; phylum Thermoproteota; class Nitrososphaeria; order Nitrososphaerales; family Gagatemarchaeaceae; genus UBA183. Next base: position 46,479 of record JAGWHB010000003.1, read on the forward strand.
GAACGTCCCTATTTCGGCCGTAGTCGCGCTGATTCTCACAACATCTGCCATCGCCACCATGTACTATGTGGCCGGGCAGCCCTTCATCAATGCCATGATGTCGAACTCCGACCTGACGTTCTACAACGGCATCAACTTCTTCACCCTTGCCATGGGCGTCGCTCCCAACAGCGCCGTCGCCCTGGTCATAGGGCTGGGTTGGATAGCTTGGGTGGTCGCGATCCTCGCCTACGGAATAATCGTCATCTCAAGGTACCTGCTCTCCCAGTCGTTCGACAGGTTCCTCCCTGCGAGGCTGGCCTACGTCAGTCCGAAGTGGGGCTCCCCGGTGGTGGCCCACGCCGTCGACCTAGTCTTCACGATCACCCTCATCGGACTGGCCACCTACTTCTATGGGACGGTCTCATCGCTCTTCGGGGCGATCACGGGCTCCATGATCTACTTCATCTTCGTCGGAATCGCCGCCATGGTCCATGCTATGAGGAAGGAGACAGGCAACGCGAAGTGGCTCCTCACAGCCGCAGGCCTGGGTAACGTGATCGTGTTCGCATATGTGACGTGGGAGTTCGTATCCAACTATTCGACATGGGGGATCAACCTGCTCAGCGGCGGGTTCAACGTGTTCTCCCTGATCCTGGGGGCGTCCCTATATCTTGGGGCTAGGCAGTATCTGCGGAGAAGGGGACTCGACATATCCATGGCGTACAAGGAACTGCCCCCCGAGTAAAGATGAATGAAGCCGGAATAGCGACCGACCCAATCCTCGTCAACGACTGGCACGTCATAGCTAGGTCTTCCGACCTCAGGGAAGGCGATCTTTCGAGCGCCAGGCTGCTGGGAGAGGATCTTGTTCTCTGGAGGGTCAACGGTACGGCGCACGTGTGGCAGGACCTCTGCATGCACAGGGGCACCAGGCTCACCCTGGGGCACATAGAGGATGAACACATGGTCTGTGGGTATCATGGCTGGACCTACGACTCTGAAGGACAATGCGTCAGGTTCCCCTCCCACCCCGAACAGACGCCTCCCCGCACCGCCCATGCCAAAGTCTACGCAGTCAGGGAAGCATACGACTACGTCTGGGCATCGCTTGGGGCCCCATCGCTGGACCTTCCTCCCTTTCCCGAGTGGGACGACCCTACCTACCGCAAGATCATATGCCGGCCCTTCACCTACAAAGCCGCTGCCACCAGAGCGGTCGAGAACTTCCTCGACATCGGGCACTTCCCCTTCGTGCATGCAGGTTTGCTCGGCGATCTGGATCACACCGCCATAGAAGACTACGAGGTGGGCTCGACTCCAACGGGGATCCTTGCCCGCAACGTGAAAGTCTGGCAGCCGGACCCTGACGGGACCGGAGTCGGGAAGTATGTCAACTATACCTACGGGACGAGAAGGCCCTTCACGGCATATTTCTCAAAGGAGGGCAACGGGCAGACTTACATGATCCAGCTCAACGTCACTCCCGTGGACGAACTTGAATGCATCGCATGGATGTGCATCGCCATGAACTACAGCCATGACATACCTGAAGAAGAGCTTAAGGCCTTCCAGGAGAGAATCGTCAGCCAGGACATACCCGTCGTAGAGTCGCAGAGGCCGGAACGCCTCCCCCTTGACCTTCAGGCGGAACTGCACCTGCGCTCTGACCGGATCGCAGTCGCCTATAGGAAGTGGCTCAAGCAGCTTGGGCTGACCTTCGGGACCGCGTAGGGGAATCCTGCGATGGAAAAGGGGAGGCGAACTCAGGTCAAAGCAAGAAACATGAGCCAGCGCCGCGATTTGGACGCGGGACCCCACGCTTACGAGGCGTCTGAGCCACCAAATGGGAGTGCTCTACCAGGCTGAGCTACGCTGGCCTGTCCCGACCGGCTTGTCCAATTGCTTTAAAGTGTGAGTAGGCCGGCTCAAATCAAGCTTGTCGGGCAACAGTTCTCTCTGACGAGTTCGGGATAATACCTTCCAATCCGATTTAAGTGATGTATGTTCGAAAAGCCAACCCTGCAAAGGAAGCTTCGTAGGGTATCCACACCAGAGGTCTCTATCGAATTCTTTGTTTTTACGAGGCTATGGGTTATCCCGATGTCTACAAAGAATTCCGAGATTTGACTCACCAAGCCGACGTTCTTCATGTGCAATTCGATTCGTGGGTAAGGCATTGCATAAGCTGGCCGCATGTCAAAATAGATACTTCCGTCGGTGTCGTGAACGCCTCGGACACAACGCGTCATCAACTTTCTATTCGACGTAATGAACTCGGGAGCTTCAGCCAATCCTTTGGCTTCACCAGCGGGTATCCCAATCTTCTTCAACCAGTCGACGAACCCTTTGCTGTAAATCCTAAACCGCAAACCACGATCTCTAACGAATAGTCTGGGGCTTTTGCCCACGCGGTTATTTATGATTGGGAGAAGAACATGCTTGAAGTAATATTCGTCCGAAATAGGGTTGCCTGTAAACTCGACATAGTTGGTCCTCTTGTCGTGGATGTTACCATCGCCCAAGGTTGCTCCGATGAGTTCGACCATCGGTTCGGAAACTCGAAAAAGAGTCATAATAGATTAAATGAGCATAGAGTATATTATGACCAAGGTGCCACGCCGGCATGTTTTCCGACCCGGGCCTACCTGGGCGTTATATCCTTCCTCCCGCGGAAAGGGTTTTAGAATTGTCTCAAAGGGCATGAGTTTGCGCGGGGGTCGCCCAGCATGGTCAACGGCGTGGGACTGAGGCTCCCATCCCTTAGGGGTTCGAGGGTTCGAATCCCTCCCCCCGCACCTGCTATCTGCCAAGTTCAGACGTCAGCATGCCGTTCTGTCCTCACAATTCTTAACTGGCTGGCAACAGCCAAACCGGTCCGTTGGAAGTCCCCGAGGCGCAAGTAGGGATCAGAGATCTGGCCCCTGGCCTTTGGATCTGGCGCGCCAGACACCCGTTCTGGAGGGCCGGGGACGACTGGCAGCCCGTGGTCACGTCGACTTTCGTAGAGGAGGGAGGCGAGAGGCTGGTCTTCGACCCAATCTCCCCTACCCTCGACCCTATCGGTCTCTGGGAACGCCTCGACAAGACGCCTCCAACTGCCGCAGTGTGCCTCATGCCTGACCATGTCAGGGACATCGACATGTTCGCGCGGCGATACAGCGCCCGTCCATTCGGTCCCATGTTCTTCTTCCCCGACGACCTCCCAAAGACGAAACTCGAACCCATATTCGCCGACAGCAAGTTACCGGGCGGGGCGGTCGCACTCTTCGACGGGCGGGGAAGGCTCGAGACCCCTATCTGGCTCCCAGGTCACCGGGTGATAGTTTTCGGGGATGCGTTGACCGAACGCAAAGGCGAGCTCCGGGTGTGGAACTCGAGGTGGCATCAAAAGAGAGAGCTGCCTGCCCTTCACGAGATGCTCGACCTTCCCTTCGAGAAGCTAATCATCTCACACTGCGATACGTCCCCCGTCCATACAAGGGCCGAGTTCGAGCATGCACTAGAGCTCCCGCCCTGGACGGGGTAGCCCTACGCGCCTCCCGAGACGCCTGGCGGTGGCTGCTCCTGTGCCGCTGCACGCAACTGTGATGACGACCTTCGCCATGCGCCCTGGGGCTGTTCCCCGACGCCCTCCCGTTCGAGTTCTCTTCTTGGAGACATTCTGAAATAACTTTAAACGCTCAAGCGGCCGACAAGCCCTCCATGTCTGCCGCCACTCCAACGCCTCAGGTGGCCAAACGCGGGATGGGCAAAATCGTGGCAGTGGTGATAGTGATTATCATCATCGTCGCCGCGGCCGGGCTCTACTACGCCTACTATGGAATGAGCAAGCCGACGACATCCACCATCAACATCGCCAATGGGACAGGCACAGACCAATCGTTGAACTTTAACCCCTCTTCAATCACAGTGGTGATAGGAAGGAACAACACCATCCAATTCGCCAACGGCGACTCCACGTTACACACAGTGACGTTCACCAGTGCGCCTGCGGGAGTCTCGCTGTCGTCAATAAGCGACAGCAGTCTCTCAGCGGGCTCGTCCTTCACCATCAGCCTCTCCATCGCTGGGACTTACCAGTATCACTGCTCCATCCACTCCTGGATGAAGGGAACCATAACGGTAGTCTCCGGGTACTAGATTCCGCGGATGGCGACGAGCGACCCCATGAAATGGGTATCCCTACTCTAGGGTGAACTTTAGCGCCTTCACTATCTCATCAAAGATCTCCATTCCCGCCTGCATCCTAGGGGTCAGGAAGACCATGGCACCATACTTGTCATCCTGGGTCTCGATGAGAGAGTTCGCCCTGAGCACCGTCGTATGGTGCATTATTGTCCTGTAGTCGACCCCCAGCCTCTCAGCCAGCTGGTTCATGTTGAGCGGCCTGAGCCCAAGCTCATGGATGATCCTGGCCCTGTTCTGGCCCCCTCTGGCTCCCCCCAAGACATACCAGAGCAGTCGCTTCAGCTCATGGTCCTCGGCCACGTCACCTCCGCCGCTCTTCGGCGTCTTAATAGTTCGACCCTTCCGATTTTGATATGATTATGAAATACGCTTATACAGAAAGGCGGCCCACTCTTCCAATGTGAGCATCCTGTTTACGGTAGCGGTAGCAATGTACTCGGTAGATGCGGTCCTCTTTGGACTTCTCGCCTACTTTTACGGGAAGACTGCTTTGTCTACCAGGGCGAAGTATCCTCTGGGCCTGTTCGTATTCTCGATGCTGTTGTTCTTGCAATCGGCTGGTACGGCAGCTTCGTATGTCATCTTCGGCGGATACATCGGCGAGGACGTGGTCCCCTCCATGGTCACCATGGCCACATTCGAATTCGTGGGCATCATGGCTCTCCTAAGGATCACCCTCTGAGCAAGGTCGATTTGGTTGCGGTCCCAGGAAGGATTCACCCTCGGAATCTGCGCCACAGGCGAATCTCCTGACCTGCCAGCGCTCGTGGAGTCGATGCTCTATGAAGCCGATTCTTCAGCAGCCGGTCTGCAGAAGCTCGTGGTGGTCGCGAGCGCATGTCCTCCCGAAACGATCGCCCAGCTGGGGAGTATCAGGAGGAGGGATCTCCGGCTGGCCGTGGTAGAGGAAGAAGGCAGGTACGGAAAGGCCGAGGCAATCAACCAGATCCTGGCCCTGACCGACACGCCGATGGTGGCTTTCGCCAACGCCGACTCCCGACCATCGCCCGGGGCACTCTCAGCCATCATCAAACAGCTCGCTTCGGACGGCAGGGTTGGGGCGGTCTCGGCCATGCCCGTCCCCGAATCAGGGCGCGGGCTTACATCAGCCCTCCTCGATTTCATGTGGAACGCCCACAACAGGTGCTCATTCACTCTGAATCACATGAACATCGCAAACCACACCTGCGATGAGCTTGTTGCCTTCAGGGTCGACGCGATTGATTTTCTCCCAACGGACCTGGTGAACGACGGGGCTTACCTGGCTGCCCGAGCGAGGCAGAAGGGGTATGGGGTGAAGGTATGCCCCTCGGCGGAGGTCGGTGTAAAGACCCCTCACCGGGCGGTAGACGTAATCCTCCAGAGAAGGAGGATACTCTTCGGCCATGCCCAGGTGTGGCGGAAGATGGGAACCCCTCCCAAGACCATAGAATCGATGTTGTTCCTGTCCCCCGGCATCGGGATGAGGATTCTCGTGAGGTCATTGGCATCTTCTCCCAGATTCTTGGTAGCGCTCCCGGCAGCAGCGGTCAGCGAAACCCTCGCCGCCATACTCTCCATCTACGACGTGCTCACCACGTCCAAGGCCCATGTCCCATGGAAGCGGTTCAGATGACCCTCTCTGCCGAGAGCACAGAGAGAATCGATCTGCTCTTCAGAATCGCCGAACGCAATGGCTCACTGATCTCTGTCCAAGAACTCCCCAAGTTCATGCCTGACGGAGAGACCGCATCCGAGATCGCGGAAGCAATAGCCAATGACCCTGCCTTAAGAGTACGATTCGAGCTGGAGGGAGGGTACCTGACGCCGCGGACAGAGGGAAGAGGCTCGGAGACCCTTGAGAAGGAACAAGCGGGGAGGGCCAGGGCAAGGATCAACCTCTCCCATGCGGCTCGCTTCGCGTCGTTTCTCAGTCCTGGAGGTTTCGAAATGGTCGCAGTCAGCGGGTCGACTTCCTACGGGTCAGCTTCCCGATCGAAGGACCTTGACCTATTCTGCGTAGCCCCCAGCGGGAAGATGTGGGCTCCGCTGACACAGAGCCTCCTCATGGCCAGGATCTACAAGCTCCTCTCACGGGGCTCACCGCAGATATGCATTAGCTGTGTGATGGATCTTGCGTACGCCACCGCCCAGTTCTCCAGGCCACAGGGCCCCTTGTTCGCTCGGGATGCTCTCCAAACCAAGGTGCTGAAGGGCAACGAGACCTACAGGACGCTCATGGCTGCCGCAGACTGGATCTCCGAATTCTATCCACACGCGTACCGACGCGACGATCTTCGACCCGCGCATAACGGACCCCGGACCGGGCCTTCCGCGTTCGATAGGGCGGTAGACAGGCTCCTATCTTCAATCGTCGGCAGATATCTAATGTTCAAGGCGAGTGCCCTCAACGCCAAGCTGAGAATGAGCGCCGATGTCGACGACATCTTCGAGATGCATCTCGGAGAAGACCACCTGGTTTACGAGTCGAGGAGATACACCAACCTCCGGTCAAAATACGACGACGCCCTCCAGCAAAGAGGGGCGTTCTAAACCGATGGTTCATGAGCGTCGGGAGGTCTGGTCAACGGGCTTCGCGGTGGCCATGAGTTTGAAGGAAACCGGTGACACGCCCTGATTGCGATCACAGCCGCTTCCATCGCCCTGGCAATACTCTTCGCGTCGATCATCCTCAGCCTCGCTTTCGCCGTCTACGGGCTCAACACCCTATACCTGACCATCAAGGCCAGGCGCTACAGGCAAGTCTCGCCCGCCCCACTCGCAAGCCGACCTTCCGTCGCTATCCACCTCCCGATCTACAACGAGTTCTACGTCGTTGGGAGGCTTCTCGGTTCGTGCGCAGGAATGGCCCGAAAGTACGGGGCGGACAAGGTCAAGATTTACGTTCTCGACGACTCTACTGATGAAACCAGCTCGGAGGTCGACAGGCTCGCCTCCGAGTACTCCGCCCAGGGTCTTTGCTTGAGGGTGATCCGGCGCGGCAATCGCAAAGGGTTCAAGGCTGGCGCCCTGCAGACCGCACTGTTAGGGACGGAAGAGAAGTACGTGGCCGTGTTCGACGCGGACTTCGTCCCCTCCTGCGACTTCTTAGACAGAACCGTTGCCGTCCTCGAAGAGGACCCCAAAGTAGGCTTCGTCCAGGCGAGGTGGGGTCACCTCGACAGAAACCACAACGCAATAACCATGTCGATTGCCATAGGGATTGACGCGCACTTCTTCCTCGAGCAGCAGGGCAGGAACGGCAGCGGGTACCTGATGAACTTCAATGGTAGCGCAGGAGTCCTCCGGGCCGACGTGATTAGAGAAGCCGGCGGATGGGAGTCAGATACCCTGGCCGAGGACCTCGATTTGAGCTACAGAATCCAGCTCGCAGGGTACCGGGGCGTCTATCTGAGCGACCTCGAAGTTCCGGGTGAAGTCCCTCCGACCATCGCGAGCCTCAAGCGACAGCAGGGGAGGTGGGCGAGAGGATCTTTGCAAGCTGCCAGGAAACTACGCGGCCGAATCCTGGGTTCCGAAAGGCTCTCTCTCGGGCAGAAGGTGGAGGCGGGGATGCACTTGACATACTATCTTGTCCATCCACTGATGGTCGCTTCGTTCCTCCTCGCGGTGGCTGCCGACTTCATGTCCATCGACGTGATACGTTACGGCATAGCGTTATCGGTGCCGACTTTTTCGACCGCACCAGGTTCGACCGGCGTAGTCATGGAGACGGTCCAAGTCGTCCCATGGCTGGTCTTCTCTGCATTGGTTATCCTGTCGACATTCGCCGTCTTGATATGCTGCTTCCAGGCCGTCAGGGCCCAGAAGCTCGGCCCCTTGGTGAACATAAAGAGGATAGTGTTCCTAGTCGCATTGGGTTACGGAATGAGCATCAGTAACTCGGTGCACGCGCTCAACGGGCTCCTATCGAGCGAGACTGGGACATTCTCCCGAACTCCGAAGTACGCTGTGCTTGAGACGAGCGAAGATTGGCGCGACAAGAAATATCAAATTCCCCTGAACGCGACGACTCTCCTTGAGGGCGCGGCCGTCGGATTGGCGGGCACAGCATCCGCCTGGGCAATATTCACGGGGAACCTTGGGATTCTCCCGATTCTCCTTGTGTACCTCGCAGGCTACGCGGTTATCCTCTACCTGACCGCAAGACAGAGGCTGGGATCTGGTGGCAAGCGCGACAGCTGAGTCGCACGGGTGGGCAGCGAAATTGTTGACGAAATCTTATCTCGAAAAGGTCTCCCCGCGCTCCAAGAGGATGCCTTCGTCGAGCAGCTACCTGAGGCTGGAGACACGTGGCCGCAGGACCGGCCTCCCGCACCCAGTTGAGTTGCGCTACATCATGTCGCAGGGCCACTTCTTCGTAATCCCGGGTAGGAGTGGCAGCGACTGGTTCCTCAACGCTCTCGCCGCGGGGACTGCGAAGGTCCGGCTTGGGGACCTCCTGTACGATGCGGTAGCCCAAGGGGCTACCGAACCCGAATTCGCCGCTGCGCTGACAGCTTTTGCTAGGAAGTATGGCGCGCGCGTTGTGCGGGACTGGTACCATGCTTCGAGAGCTTGTCTGCGCCTCAGCCCCACGGGCCCACCGGCGCGGAGAGGCATCGTTCAGGGGGAATCGAACGTCACGACCACTGTCGCTCAATGGGTCACCAAGAAGACCGACTATTACGGCGACGTGGCAGCGGCATTCGATTCGGCATCAGAAGAATACGATTTCACGATAAGCCGCAATTTCATCAACACTTGGATTCGCAGACGATCTATCGGCGTCCTCAGGCGATACATCAGATCAGAGGATATCCTGCTTGAAATCGGATCCGGAACCGGAGCCGAAGCCATGGAGGTTTCCAGATACGTGAGCGGAATCGTAGCGACCGACATTTCACGAAGCATGATCGACCTACTTTCCATGAAGGTCCGTGCGAAGCGCCTTGGCGCCAAAGTCGTCCCCCTGGTGCTCGGAGCATCGGAGATTTCAAAGGCGAAGGCTCTAATCGGCGACATGGGGATACGGGTTGCCTACTCCTTCAACGGAGCCTTGAACTGCGAGCCACGCATGGGAAGATTCGTCAGAGAACTCCATTCGCTCCTCGAGCCCTCCGGCTACTTCATCTGTTCGATCCGCAACACGGTCTGCGCAAGCGAGATGCTATCCCACGCCTTGGTGCTCCAATTCAGCAAGGCTACGCCCAGGAAGAGACAGCCTATCATGGTCTCCGTGGGTGGCAGAGACATCCCGTCAACCTATTTCTCTCCTTCCCGCTTTGCCGGGTTTTTCAAGTCACTTTTTGTCCTAAGAGAAGCGATTGCTCTCCCTGCCCTTTTGCCCCCGGCATATCTGAGCGACTACTATCTAAAATTCAGAAGCCGCATGCCCCTCCTCGAGAAACTCGACCCGTTGCTCTCTGGAAAGTTCCCGTTCAACCAGTTCGGGGACCAGACTCTCTTCGTACTGCAGAAGGTGTAACCTGGAGACTCCAGCATGGTGAAAAGGCTAGCCCTCTCCCTCGCATTGGCGCTCTTTCTCGCATTCCAGCCAGGGGCCCTCTCCACCGCTTCGGCATCCAGTACCGCGACGTCATTCAAGCACATCGTCATCATCATGCAGGAGAACCACTCGTTCGACAACTACTTCGGGACCTACCCTACGGCGAACGGCACCCTTGTCAACAACGTCACGTCGACGCTGAAGCCCGTGAACGGGATACCTCAGCGCGCGTGCCTCCCATATGGCGCGGGTTGCCTGTCGCCTCATCCGACGAACTCCACATCTCCGGTAAACCCAGTGGAGGGCCAGCTGACCTATCAGAACGACTATGGTTCTGGCTTCCCAGACAACTCGGGACCTCAATCGATGGTGTACTTTGACTACCGCTCCATTCCTGCTTACTGGGACTACGCAGAAGAATACGGACTTGCGGACAACTACTACTCCGCTGTCCTCAGCATGACTACTCCGAACAGGCTGATTTTCCTGACCGGGGATTCGCCGGTGTCTCAGAACTACGGGCCTCCTCCGTCGATCCCCTACGACAGAACGATCTTCAGCCAGTTGGATGCTGCAGGAGTCAGCTGGGGATACTACGACCTCTTGAACGCCTCACAGGACCCCGCTGCCTTCTATCCCCTCAACTATCTCGCCGGGATGAGCGCCTCCCGAGCAGACATCCGGAACATCTCGTCCCTGTTCGGGGAACTCGGGTCGGGTTCGGGCCTGCCTTCTGTCGTCTACGTGAATTTCCTGGGGAATCTGAATCTGACGGAACACCCGCCGTTCTCTCCTAGGGCGGGGGAGGCCCGTACAGTCTCCGTCGTCAACGCGGTCATGCAAAGCTCCTATTGGGATTCCACCGCGGTCTTCGTCACCTGGGATGAGGGAGGAGGCTACTACGACCATGTCTCGCCACCCCGGGTATTTTCGATCAACCACAACTTCACCGAAGGGCTTGTTGGACTAGGGCAGCGCGTCCCCCTGCTGGTCATCTCTCCCTACAGCACGGTGAACTACGTTTCAAATCTTCAACTCAGCCACCTTTCCCTGTTGCACTTCATCGAATACAACTGGGGTATTCCGCCCATCACCCGGATCGTCGCCGACTCGAATTTGCCTATAGATTTCTTCAATTTCTCACAGTCCCCTCGGCCGCCGCTTCTCCTGGGAACCAGAACTAACGCGAGCATTGCATACCCGGTTCCGCTCCAAAGTGTTCCTGTGGCGCAGACCACCGGTTTGAGCGGATCTTCCGGCCTCCAATACCTTTCAGCCGGTCTGGCGCTCGCGGTCGTGGTCGCCAGCTCTGCAATGGTGCTTCTCTACTCGCGATCCAGAGGCCGTCGCTCCGGCCGAGGCCAGGAAGCCTACCCCGGTGGAGTCTGAGGGCTCTGTCGACAAGTATTGTCATCCCGACCCACGACCGCCCCTCCCAGCTGAGGAACCTCCTGACGAGCATCAGAGAGAACTGGAGCGACGAAATCGTCTCGGTCATCGTGGTTGACGACTCCGAAATCAAGCCGGACTTGCACGAATTCCAGGACTTGAGGCTGCAGCACGTCAAGCTGGATTCGAGGGTCTTCATATCGAGGGCGAAGAACATCGGTTGGAGACGAGCGCGATCGGAATTCATCTACTTCATCGATGACGACAACGTCATCGGCGAACGCACTCTCGCCCCGATTCTGGGCGTGGTCCGTGGTTCCACTAGGATGGGCGCCGTAATGCCCGCGACGTTGTACAAGTCACGGCCTGACCTGGTGTGGGTCTACGCGACGCCGTTCTTGGACAGGCGGCTTGGGCTCAACCTTGTCGGCCGCAACTTTCCCCGTGACCCGTCCCTGGAAAACAGCTTGCTGAAGACCGACGCGCTTCCGAATGCCTCCCTCATAAGAAGGAAGGCGCTCGAAGACGTGAACGGGTTCGACGAAAGGCTAGTCGTGAACAGCTCCCTGGATCTGGCGCAGAGGCTGAAGGCTCGGGGATGGCAGGTGGAGGCATATACCGGCGCCCTGGTCTACCACGACGTTGAGGTTCCGGGGCGAGTCGGATGGTGGGCGGCCCACGGATCGGTCGACCCCCAGCGAGTCCGATATGAGTCGCGCGACTGGTTCCTCATCATGAAGAGGCTGCACCGAGGGGAGAGGCTCGTCAAACTGCGCTCTATGGTCGAGTCACTACGCTTTGTCTTGCCCAACTCGCTCGCCTACGTGCTTCGAGGGAAATCGAGGGCAGGTCTGATCAAGAGCGTGCTGATCGGATATCTCGAGGGAGTCACCCTGTCGGGCTAGAACTCATGCAGTCGTCCCTTGGATGGGCCAAGTCCATGACTCGTCGTTTCTTTGATTATCTCGAACCTGAAGAAGACTTCGGGTTTGGAGAACCATAGCGGCGAAGTTGCGAAATCTATCAGGTGAAGGAACCTCAGTCGGCCAAGGGCCTTCCCAGGATAGTTGTCAAATATTCCGGTCCCCCGCCTTTCTTTGAGCCGGAAGGCATCGGTTGCGATGATTTCGTGGGGCCTACTGTACGGCTGATACCCCAGGGGCTAGATGGCCGGACCGAACGTCGGGAGAATGTGTCGGAGCTTCGGCGACACCCGCTCTTCGAAGCTTCGGATGAGACTGTTCATCGGAAGGTTCGGAATGGTCATCATCAGGATGCCTTGGTCCTTAGAGACTCTCTGGATCTCTCGCATGGCCAACGCCGGGTCGCGTAGCAGGTGGACAACCTTGACCATGAAGATGAAATCGAACGACGAGTCTTTCATCGGAATGCTCGAAGCGTCACCCTGGACGAGGCTGGTCTTCCTGAGCACGGTCCTTGCCAACTGAAGGCTCCCCTCGGACACATCGGCCATCGCAACCTTGTGGAAAAAAGGTTCAATGAAGCTCGTCGTCCTTCCATAGCCGCCACCCATTTCCAGACAGGAGTCGGCGTGACTGATCCATCTTCCGATAATCCTCTTTTGAGACGCGTCCTCGATTACGTTGCGGTCTAGTTGGGTCGTATGAGCCCTTCTCTGCATTTCCTCTGCCCGACCCCCTACAGAACCTTCTGGGCCGGTGCCCTCGCGCCACGGCCCTTCCTTATGCGCGGCCCGCGGAGGATGAAGGCCGCACTTGTCGCCACCAAGATCGCTACTCCAAGCAAGAAGAGCTGGGACTGCCATATCGTTGTTGTTTCAGTCGGCACGGGCGTGTAGACGTTGTACGACCAGACCGTCGAGTTCCATCTGAAGTTGTATCCTTCCACGTTCAGATAGACGTAGGAGATGACGGGTGGTTGTGCCGAACTGGTCGTCAGGTTCAATCTGTGGATGGTGTCTGACAGGAAAGACGACAGGTCGATGGTCACGGTCTGGTTCCCAGCCCCCTGCAGTTGAATAGGATGGTAAGTGACGACGTTGGGAGCCGACACGGCAACAGGGACGCCCCCGCCCGAATCGGTCAACGACCTGGAACTATTATCGTCCATCCAGAAGTTGACGAGCGTGTAGACGAGCTTCCCAGGCGCGCTAGGGACATATTGGGTCACAGTCACCCCGACCGCCGCCCATTCGTTGTTGGGGTCCAAAGACACAGGCTCCGTCCAGTTCAATGGGATGCTCACCGTCCAATCCCAGTCCGTCCTCAAGCCCACGTAGGTGCTGGTCGCCCCGAACTGAGCCGTGTAGTTCTCGACGTTAACGCCAGGAGGCCCAAGACCAGCTCTGACGTAGTAGTAGTCTCCCCAGCTCGGTTTCCTGAATTGCTGCGTATGCGGAACTTCGACGAAGTTGCAACACTGCGGTCCCATTGCGAAATGAGGGATCATCGATCCTGCGTGAGACCAGGGTCCCACGGAGTACCCGATCTTCGCGAAGCCTTGCCCTGTGCTCCAATCAATCGATACGTTCTGCAGACCCACTTCAAAACCCGGGATGAAGTTTGGGTCATAGATTTGGTTGCTGAAAGGGGAGCTGATGTTCGGGTCGACGTTCGAAACTTGAAACCCAGGGGGCTGCGTCAGAATCGCGCCCGGAGTTGCATACGCATAGACCGCCCCAGAAAGCAAGAGGTACCCAAGCAACGCTCCGATCATGCCTTGTCAGACCTTGGTCAGACTTTGAAACGTAAGAGTGAGACTCCCATTCTGATAGGTGGACCCGATGATGCCGTAGAGGTAGACATCGGCGAGAGAGGCCCAGGCAATAGGGTAATCAGATACGACGGTCGTGCCTCCTACATACACGGTAAGGTTTCCGTTGGATCTTGGTGCTATGGACGGGTCTATCACGGAGGGCTGGCCGAAGTTGAGGAACCGAAGGGTTACGTTCACCCCCCCGCTCCAGCCCGGTGACGTCGAGTTGTAAAGGACCAACCCGTAGGTGTTGGGCCAGCTCTGGGCGAAGTATTCGACGCGCAGAAGGCCATCAGACCGTTCCTGAACGATTATGGTCGGAATGGACTTGCTCTCCAGGGGATAGGACGGAGCGAAAGCCATTTCGGCCTCGGAAAGGTTCTTCGCTGGCCCGGCATCGAGCGTGTTCTGTATGGTGATGACCCACGAACCATTGATGCTCGACTTCAGTTCTTGCTCTGTGTTGTTAATGATCGGTCGGTTGAATGTCTGGAACTGAAACGAATAGGTCTCTGGACTCCCTGCTTCGTACCGGATCGGCCCGGTACCCAGGGATTGGATGAACGGATTCGCGATGGTCGCTGACTCGATAATGACTGCCACGGTCAACGCAGCAATCACCAATTTGGACTGATTCATCACGTCGAAGGTGGGATGTATTCATTAAATGCTTTCTTCAGGAAGTCTCCAGAATCCCGCAGAGCCTCCCTTAGATTCGCCCCGAAGCTGGGGGGATCTGATTCGGAGTGAATACTGCCGAGCTAGGCCTGCGACGTCCTCCCACGCCTTATCTCGCGGTAAAGAAGAGCGACATAGGCCGCCGTAGGTACCAGTCCAGCCAGCAGGACAAGGGACTCCGGTGACTGGTAGAATGCGTTGACCTTCAGTTGCTCTACGATTGACCCCCCAAACGTGAATTCATCGGGCAGTATTGCAGGCGACACGAAGTAGAAGATGTTGTAGGATAGGAACACGTAGGCAAGGGGCAAAAGAGTGACCACGAATGTGGCCACCTTCTTCTTCTGAATCATCATCAAGGGGAGGATCCAGTAGAAGTACTGAGGGTTGACGTAGTTGTAGGTGAGGTAGAAAACGAGGATGAACGCGGTCAGCCACTTCGTGACATCCTCTTCTTTTTTCCAGTAAATCCATCCCAGCATCACGGCGTATGCTGGGATTCCGATGGCGAGGAAGAGAGGCAGCGGGGGTACCTTGAGGACGAAGAGGATCTGCTGCCAGGTAAGCCCGTTGACGCTGAACTGGCCTGCAAAGGTGGGGATGCCCCTGGCGTATAAGAAGATGAACAGGCTTTCCACCAGATTCCCATGGACCGCGTACAGGGCGAGGGTGGCAATCAGAGCCGGGAACACCGCAAGCAGTGGCTTCAAGGCATTCCTCCCCACCCGTCTTAGCGCGATGACGAACATTATCGGCACCAGGAGCACAGGCCATATCTTGACCGCAGCTCCCAGAGACGCCAGGGCGTAGGCATGGTACGGTCTCCCCTTTTGGAACATGTAGACCGAACCGACGGCAAGCAGGGTCGCGATTGGATCCAACTGACCCCAGACCGCCGCCACTAGGACCACCAGAGGATTGGCGACCCATTTGATTACGTCGTGTTCATCTCCGGTCATCTTTCCCACCAGAATCCCGGTCCAGATGGCGGACATGACCATCGGCAGTTTGAGAAGCAAAACAAGCACCGGTAGGGTCGACGGGATGTAAGCTTCCCACACGCTGTAGGTGGAGCTCAGCCACCCCGGATAGGTGAGAGCCGAAACGCTGGGTAGCGGGGCGCCTGTCAGAAGTTGGTAAGCCGAGAAGGAGATTGCACTGTAGACCGCATAGAGCGGCGGATACGCCCACTTCAGGGAGCCCGGATAGAGTTGCGGGTTGCCGGGGTCGAACGGGTTGACGTGTTGAAGGATCCTGATTCCTGAGCTGAGCAGGAAATAGATGTCATACCTCTGCCCTGTGAAAGGGGCGACCGCAAGATAGAACGCAACGGCCAAGAGGACAAAGCGCTTCCTCCCTAGCCTTCCGCCGAAGATGTAGAACATCAGGAGTGCCAGCCCAGCAAGGATGTAGGCTGCCGCTGCCTCGGGGATGGCGCTTGAGTCTGGTCTGACTACGAACGAGGCTTCGCTGGATGCACACGTTCCGCTTATTGCCCTCACCGAATTCTCGCCGAAATGGGCCCAGCTCGAATCGACGCCCACGTCTGCCTCGGTGAATCCCACGGCGTTCCTAGTGAAACTATCGAGCCCGCGCCACTGGGTCCCATTGAAGTACTGGAGAATCACTGTCTGGTTGACGAATGCGGATGAGTAGTTCACGTTGAGAATCTCGTAGTACGTGAATGTCCCTTGGCCGGGCAGGGTGGTACCTGGGAAGTCGACCACCGGGGGTTGAGCGGCGACCGATATGCCGCATCCCTGGGCCGACACGGAGCCGACTGGAAGAAGCAACAAGGCCAGCGTTGCTACCGCAAGAGCAAGTGGACCCTTCCCCAAGGACGGCTTGGATGGTGCAGGATGGCTTATGGCTTTGCCGTCTGTGCGTAACTAAGAACCGCCTTCTCCTGCGGCCATTCGACAAAGGCGGGTTTGAGCTCCCTCAAAGCTCCGAGGGCCTGGTCCGGACTCATTCCCCTCTCCTTGATCAGAAAGGCCGCAAGGACGCAGCCAGTCCTTCCTTCTCCTGCCAGGCAATGGACTGCTACAGGTCTGCCGGCCCCCACCTGCACCCGAATGAACTCCACTCCCTTCTCCAAGGAATCGAAGCTAGGGGGCTCGTGGTCCCTCATCGGGACGTGCCCATAGACAAGGCCAAAGGCCTCAATCCATTGCTTCGGCAGCGGCTCTTCAGTAAGGCCCAGTATGCTCCGTACTCCTGCCCTGACTAGCCACTCCACTTGCGACCTTGACGCCGGCCAGCCTGACCCGGCCAGCTTTCCCTTCTCAATCCATACGAAACCCGTGGGTTGGTCCGCGACCCTGGCCCTGAGCCTCCTCAGAAGCAGTCCACCGGTGCCCAAATTGCTCCTTCGGTTCGAAAGATGTTGACGCTTTAGAACTTTGGCCCTCAGACTTGCTCTTGGAGCCGGATTATCACGGGGGGTTAAATACGGAAATTGGGTACACTAGTAATGAACTGCAGACGCTGTGGCATCGAGATAACGAAGGAGAACCAGGATCCATGGCTTGGAAAGCACTGGTGCCACACCTGCGGGAGGAAATATCGCAGCGATTACAACATAGCCTGGGCGAAATCACATCGTCCTATTGTCAACCAACGGGCGAGGAAGAGGTATCTGAAGGCCAAACTCGAGGCAGTTAATGCGCTCGGGGGCAGGTGCAACTGCGCAATGCCGGAGTGCTGGCATCAAGGTCCTTGTCTGGTTTCTGATCCCCGGATACTCCAATTTGATCACGTCAATGGCGGTGGAAAACGTGAAGTGTTGCAGTCCATAAGTGGCGCTCGACAGCGTCTTAGGTACTACCTGAGAATCGTTCAAAGTGCCAAAGGCAAAGAAGGAAAGTATCAGCTGCTTTGCGCCAACTGTAATTGGATGAAGAGGATGGTCCTAGGACTCTAAAATCTCTAATTTTCCGTACTTCCCAACATTCAACCTCAGCTCGCCCCGGAAGCTATTCGTGTACCCGTTGGTCACCCTCACCTTCGACCCCTGCTTTACCATGTCTATCTGGTCGTCCCAGAGTGAAAGCTTGATCTGGCCGCTCTCGTCCTTCAGCATGCAGTCGGCGACCCTCGCCTCTCCCCCGGTCCTGAGGTTCACAGACCTGGGCTCGCCCATCTCGGCGATCTCCCCTTCTGCGTCAACCCTTCTCATCCCGTCACGTAGATCACGTACGTTCATGTGAAGACGGGTCGTCTTGTGGCATTATTTAACAATGCTACGTGTGAATAACCAAAATCCCCGGCCGCAGTTAAGTAGGCAGCCGTTCCAGAGGAACGTGACGGCTGACCAGAGGGCTGAGAAGAACCTCGCGAGGTTCCTGAAGAGGAGGTGGGGCCCTCCAGGGCTGGTCGAAAGTTTCCTCTCGGGGTACGGGAGGGTGAGGACGAGGTCCGCCTACATAGTGGAACTCGTGGAATGCAAGAGGTGGGTGACTGGAGAGGGAGTCGCCCTGGGGTGGGACGAGCTCCCCCGGGACAACCTGAGGCGCGTCTTCGCCTCGCTCACCCAGTTGAGCCCTTTGTCCCCGGAGTGCTTCACGACATCCCCCGGACAGACAACACCCGTCGAACTGGACCTCTGCGGCAAACATGTGACCAGGTGAGTAAGAAAGATGAACATATCAAGTCATGACAGATCTACAGCCCGCATAAATCTGCGCACAATCAGTTAGCTTGTCCCGCCAAGAGTAATTCACGCTCTTCATCTTTAGGCGGAGTTTGCTCTCCGTCAGGGAGAGGAGGCCAGAAGAGCGCCAATGCTCCATCACGGGCAGGGAGAAGGGGTTCAGTATGGGCTGGACCCCTCCTTCTCAGAAGCCCCTCCCCATCCGAGTCGGATGATTGGGTTCATGGAAGGGACGTGAAAAGGAGTCTCCGGCCTACTCTACGAACCTTGACTCTTTACACAAAAGTTAGGTGAGGGAGCCACTTATAACATATGTTATGTTTATTAGGTCCTGTGCCAACGTCAATGTATGGCTACACTTAACGGCATTGATGTTTCCGCACTGGCCAAGTACGCTGAGAAGGCGAAGACCGATGCGAAATACATTCAAGATTACGGAAACAGGTGGAACGCAAGGGTTCAGTGGCTCGATGGCACGAGAACCCAGATCTATGCTGGGAAGCACACGTTACAGAGCGACGAGCCAGAATACCTTCTCGGCAAGGATACTGCTGCAGGGCCTACCGAGCTCCTTTTAGCCGCGGTTGGATCATGCCTCACAGTCACCTATGTGGCCAATGCGGCTGCGCAAGGAGTGAAGATAGATTCATTGGAGCTACAGATTGATGGAGAGATTGACATGCCGTCGTTCCTGGGTCTAAAGAAGAACGGCAGTTCGGGCTACAAGAGCGTGAAAATCAAGGCCTTCGTGAAGAGCGGTGCACCAAGGGAGAAGCTCAAGGACCTTCTGAAACTTTCGGTGAAGCGTTCCCCAGTCACGAATACGGTCTTCAGAGGCGCCAAGATAATCCCCGAACTCTCCTAGCACTGACATCATACATTTGTGGTGTGTGAAATCTGGCAGACAGCTCCAGCGATTGGATAACGACGAAGACTAACGAGATACTCGAAAAAGTTGGAAGATACCCGTTCGCGCCCAGAGGTTCTACAATCGATCCACAAATCCCGGACCTTGGATTCACAATCAACAAGAAGATAGAGGTCTGGGCTGACAACGTCGCTGGCCTATACGAGAAAGCGAAAGCAGAGCAGTGGAATGCTTCGACAGATATACCATGGGCCAGCCTTCCCAGACTCCCGGAAGATGTGGAGAAAGCGACATCGCAGCTTATGACCTTTCTCGCCCAGAACGAGTACGTTGCTCTGTACCTTCCAGCCAAGTTCCTGCCAAGGATAAACCCCCACTTCAGCGAGGTTGTCATGTTCCTCTCTACCCAAGTGGTCGATGAGGCCAGGCATGTGGAGGTCTTCACGAAGAGGGCCGTTGTTGGGGCAGGATTGCAACGCGTCTCCAGTGGGACTCAGTATGCGCTGAAGAGCTTGCTCGAGATAGATGACTACGTTAAAGCGAAGTTTCTGCTAAATATACTGGGTGAAGGTACCTTCGACGACCTATTCACTTTCTTGATCGAGGTTGCTCCCGACCCTGTCACACGCGAAATCATCAGACTGGCCAAGAGGGACGAATCGAGGCACGTAGGATATGGGGTGTGGAGGACCAAATACCAGCTGAGCCACGACCCATCCCTCCGAAAGGAACTCCTGCAGGCAATAGAGGAGAGAGCATCATACCTCTATGCGGTGTCGGGCTCCGACCCATTCGTCACCAACGCTCTAGCTGTAATCGCTGGTGGAGGAGAAGAGAGCAATAAAGTCGAAGCTGGAATGAAGAGGCTCTCGAAACTTTACGAGGACATGCATGACGCACGGGTAAGAAGGCTGACGCTCGCTGGTTTCGAGAAGGATGAAGCGCTGAAGATTTCACGGCTCCATAGCGCGAATGTGAAAAGTTTCATGTGAATCACAAGTCCCTCACACCGGATTGTCAATTGCTAGTCAAATCAGCGCACCGCCTTGGATGCTGGTGGACGACATCCGCACGGGGGATGACCTTCAACCCATCGATGGAACTCTATTCCTGCGCCTTGAGGCCCTCGGCATAGGGTGGTCGGGCGCCTGACGTTTTGACAGCGGCCTGGTTATTCATAAGCCACATTTAACATTGAAGCGCTGAAAGGCTGCTTCTGGAAACCGTTTAATCAGAAGATTTCGCCGGCAGGCCACTGATGCCTTCGGGCCCCACTGAAGCAGGTCTCCTGGTGCTTTCGCTCCTGGTCCCTCTGGCAGTGACACTGGCGGTCATGCCCTCCTACCTGAGGTCTCTGACTGGCAGAGGCAGGGTCGTGGACGACGTCCACAAGAGACCCCCTACGAAGGTGCCCTCCCCCGTGGGTCCCGTGCTCTTGTTGGGGATGGTCGCGGGGGAGCTGGTGGCGTACCTGGCATTCGGCTCCCTTGTGCCCCTCGCCGTGGCCGGGGCAGCCGCCGTCGCATTTAGTGTGGGCATCGCCGACGACCTGTTCGTCCTTGGGGCCAGGACCAAGCCCCTGCTCCTGCTACTGGCAGCCGCGCCACTGGTCTCGCTCGTCGCTCTGGAGCCTGACCTTTATTCTTCCTCTCTGACCCTTCCCCTCCTGGGAGACACCGCGCCCCACTTCACCATCTACACTGTCCTCGTGATAGCCGCCTTCCCTATAGTGGCGAACGCTTTCAACATGATGGACTCGTTCAACGGTCAGCTCCCATCTTTCACCCTGCTGGTCTCGCTCGCCGTCCTCTTCGGCATGACTCTGCGCTACTTCTACACGAGCGGCTACTCCCTCGCACACTTGGCCTCCGCCCTCCCGCTCACCGCGGTCGCGGCCGGCTTCCTGGTGTTCAACAGGTATCCCTCGAAAGCGTTCGACGGGGACAGCGGCAGCCTGATGCTCGGAGCCATGTTCGCAGCGCTCGCCGTCACCGGCGGGATTGAAGTCGCGGCCATGATAGCCATGGTTCCAGCCATCCTGAACTCATTCTACACTCTGTCGAGCGTCAGAGGGTTCGTCGAGCGGAGGAGGATGGGAAGCAGGCCCACCTACATCGGCGACGACGGACTGATCTACGCGACCTCCGACCCGTCCGCCCCGACAACGCTCGTCCGCCTTATCCTCCTGGGCGGACCGCAGTCAGAGCGCGATCTGGTGAATAGCATCCTGGTCCTCACGGCTGCGGCCTGCGTCCTCTCGGTGGTGATCTCTGTCCTGACCTGGGTGACTTAGAATGCGGCTCGCTCCACTGATAGCCATCGAAGTCGTCGCGTTCCTGCTGATAATCGGGGAGACCTACCTTTTCTTCGACGTGGTCGTCCCCCTCGGTGCCATCCCCCACAGCTTGGTCGAGTACACGGGCCTGGCGCTGGCCAAGCTTCTTCTGACCTTCGGGCTTGGTGTGCTCTGGTTCCTTGTGATGCTCGCGATGACCCGGCTGTACACAAGGTCGAAGGTCAGCCCTCGAGCTGCCATTTCTTCATCTTAGCGTCGAATTCCTTCCTGGTGTAGACGACCCGGGCTGGGACGCCCATCACGACCTTTCCGGGTGGGATGTCCTTGGTCACGACGGCGCCCATGGCCACCACGCTGCCCCTGCCGACGGTCACCCCCGCCTTGATGACAGCCCTCGCGCCCACCACAGCATCGTCCTGTATGGTGACTCCGACCATCTTCCCGCTTGGCGGATAAGGATCGTTGGTGAGCACGGCCGCTGGCCCGATGAACACGTTCTTCCCGATCCTCGACATCGGGGGGATGTACACGCTCCCCTCTATCATCGTCCCGCTCCCGATTCTGACATCGTAGTCGATGTGGGCCAGGGAGCCTATCTTCACGTTGTCCCCTATGATCGTCCCCGCTCCGATGTACGTGAAATTCCACACCTTGACGTTCCTGCCGAGCTTCGCGTCAGGCGAGATGAAATTGACGACCTTCGATTTCTCAACCAAGGTAGATCGGTGTCCCAGACTTGCTCGAGGCGAGCACAGCCTCCGCGACTTTAAGGACGTTCAGGCCGTCCTTGCCGGTGACCAGCGGCTGCTTCTTCGCCTGAATCGCTTCCACGAACGCCTTCAGCTCCAGCATCAGCGGCTCCTGATAGGGCCTCGCGGGGACGGTGGTCGCCGCCCCTTCGTGGATGCTCGTCTGCTGGGTCACGAAGTCCACGTCCACCACGCCACCTGAAAATACGGCGCTCAGGGTCCTGACCCTGTTCGGGGTGACCCAGTTGGTCACCAAGAAGGCGGTCTTCTGTCCGGAGAAGCCGAGCAATATGGCGGCGAAATCCTCATGCTCGAGGGGAACGAACGCCGCCCCCACCCTGGCGTAGACCACCTTCGGGACCTCCCCGAAGAGCCAGCAAGCCGTGTCGATGTCGTGGACCGAAGCGTCTTTCACTATGCCGACGTCGCTGATGTTCTGCCCCCGCCTGTTCTCCCTGTGGAACTCCAGCAGGATCGGCTCCCCCATCTTGCCTTCGGTGATCATCTGCTTGAGCCCTGTGATGGGGGGGTTGAACCTCTCGATGAAGCCGACCGTGAGCGCTCTGTTGGCGTCTTTCGCCGCCTGGATGAGCTGCTCCGCGTCCCGCACGGTCGTTGTCATCGGCTTCTCGACGAAAGCGTTCGTCCCGGCGGCCAGCACCTTCGTCGCCATCTGAAAGTGAGTCGACGCGGGGGTGCAGATTGTAACTGCATCCAGCTTCTCCTTCTTCAGCATATCGTCGAGGGAAGCGTAACCGGGGACGTGGAAGCTCTTTGAGAACGCGTCCGCCCTTTCTCGATCCATGTCGCAGACGGCGGCGAGGCACTGCAGTTCGTTCAGGACGCGGACATGGTTCTTTCCCCACCCGCCGGTTCCGACCACACCGATCCGAACCATCAGAATTCCCGTCGGATGCCGGACCGATATAGGGTTATGGAGGTTACTCTTTTCTCAGGTTGGGCGTCGCGGAGATGAGCGTGGTCTCGGCGTTCCTGGATCCCTTCCTGGAGGACTTCAGCGAGTCCTGGTCCTCCTTGGAGCATACGATCACGACGTTGTGCTTCATAGGGTCGAACACCTCCGGGCCGGACCTCGCCTTCGAGCCTGAGACGACATCCACGTCGGTCACATAGTCCCTGAGTCTCTGCTGGATGTTGTCTGCCACCTGGAGCCTTTCCCCGCGCATCTCATACCTGTCGAGGCTCCAAAGGAGGGAGATCTTGGTCCTGCTCGCCTTGAGCTGCTTCTCCTTAATCACCTCACGAGTCTCATCTACGACATACCTGATGTAGTTGTCAAAGCTCTTCAGGGCGGCGCCTGCGAGATACGCGATCGACTCCCCTGTCTCCTCGCTTGACTGGATGGCCTTGAGCTCGTACAGGTACTTCGAGAATTCGTCAATGTAGACGTCTGGGGATCGTTGCAGCGTCACCTTCGCCTCTCTCGCTCTCCGGGCCATCTCGATCTCAGTTATGGAGGCAACGGCGGCCCCCACGACGCTCGACGCGTACTCCAGCTCGGCTGAGAAGACGTTCTGGGAGTTGGGGGAGAATCCCAGGGCCTGGAGCGGGCTCTTGTCCTGCACCCCCGCCGTGGAGATCACCGCCGGTTTCGAGTCCCTCGGTCTAAGCGGCATATAGGAATAAGTCAATGACGTGCCGATCTGAAGCCCCGTCTGCTTCTCCACCATCATGATGTTCTCGGAGTTCCCCCCCGGCCCAGTGGGGAGCGAGTTCACCAGGGTCACCCCCTTCGACAGGTATTTCGCGAGGTCCCTCAACTTCGAGCCCGCCTCGATGAGAGTCTCGTCGGAGGGCCTCCTGAGCTTCGGTGTGAAGAATATGGCCTCGACATCGCCGAGAACCTGCTCTAGCGGCTTGAAGCTCAATAGCGGCTCGGCCGCCATCACTTCCTGGAGGTTCGGATTCTTCTTCAGGAAAGCGGGGTCTATGTCCATGGCCATCTGGAGGGTCTCGTCGACTATCGTGACTTGGGCCCTGTCGACAAGGTCTGCGGCAAGCTTGTAGGCTTCACTGGTGAGGCCGTACATGGCGACCTTGATCTTTGGCAAAAGCTCCTAGTGGCTCGGACGCGGTTTGTAATTATACTTTGAAATTTCCAACTACTACATTCGTTGGTTGGGCGTTATATTCTCCAGATCGTTATTCATTTAGATGTCGCAATACAGTCACATCGAATCACCTGGGATTCTAGAAGGCTCCGTTCCACTTTCTCCTATCAATTGGCATTACATTTCAGGTTTCTTTGATGGTGAAGGATCGATTACGGTCGAAACTCGACACGAATCGGGAGTCCTCATAATCTTCCTTACGATCAGCCAGAAGTATCGGCCCCTGCTCGAAGAAATTGCCCAGTTTCTGAAACTAAATGGAATCGATTGCAAGATTTCACGAAACAGCCCCACCGTCCACGAGATAAGAGTGCGTAGGATAGAGAGCATTTGTAAATTGCTTACGAGAATGAGCCTCAGTTTGAAGCGAGAGCAGGCGCTCGCCACTGTTGCCTACTATGACGGCAGAATTACCGGTAACCAACTGCTCGAAGTCTTCGACTTGGAGTTCAAGGCAGGAAAAAGGAGGTCGACCCCGCTGAAGCCGGGCGCTAACTATCCGCTAACACACTCTGAGGCGGTCGCGAGGGCCAGAAGGACCAGGGCGACAGCAGCACGAGCCAGAAATCTAATTCAAACCAAGGGTTACCTCGTCGAAATGCTCAAACGATTACCTAGCACATTTGTTACTGCTGATGTCGCAAGCGTCTTTGGCTGTCCATGGCAGAGCGCTCGATACAGTATTCGCAAAATGGAGGCAAACGGATTAGTATCTTGCAGAAAGGTCGGGACCCGCGGGTGGGGCAAGTTAGTATGCACAAAAGTGACCGCAGGTCGAGAGGGTCATGAAGATATGGGCTGATATCTTAACTCCGAAGCAGGTCTTGTTCTTCAAACCTGTCATCGACGAGCTGGAGTCTTCCGGAGCCGAAGTCCTCGCCACCTCCCGGAGGTACAGGGAAGTCGGGCCTCTCGCCGAAAGAGCGGGGCTCAGGCTGAAGTACATTGGTGAAAGGGGGAGCAAAGGCCCCGAGGAACAACTACTCGCGGCCACCAGGCGCCAGGTGGAGATGATTCCTGTGGTCAAAGCCTTCGGGCCGGCGGTCGCCGTCTCCATTGCATCCGCCGTCTGCGCCCGGGTCGCCTTCGGTCTCGGGATCAAGCACGTCGCCGTCAACGACTCGCCACACTCTGAGGTCGCCGGGAGGCTCTCAATCCCATTGAGCCACCATCTCCTCTGCCCCTGGGTAATCCCATACGGGGCTTGGGAGCGGTTCGGTATCCAGAGGAAGCAGGTTTCGACATATCACGCCCTGGACCCTGCCGCTTGGTTGAAGAGAAAACCCCTCGCAGGCCCCGTCCCAAAGCTGGACTCTGGCAAGAAGACCATCACGGTCAGGGTCCAGGAGAGCGACGCCCCCTACCTAGCCAAAGGAGACATGGGATGGACGGACAGGCTTCTCGCCTCGCTCCTTGCCGCCTTCCCCGACTCGAACCTTGTGGCACTTTGCAGGTACGAGTACCAGGTGGAGGAGGTCAGGACAAAATTCGGGTCCAGATTGGTCGTGCCAGATGAAGTCGTGAGCGGGCACGACCTCCTCTCCGCGACAGACCTCTTTGTGGGGATGGGGGGGACGATGAATGCGGAGGCGGCACTGATGGGCGTCCCTGCGATTTCCGCCTTCCAGGGGTCCCTCTACACAGACCGTTATCTGGAGTCGGTCGGATTACTATCGAAAGCGCTCACAACGTCAAGTTTGGTGTCTCACGCCAAGAGGTCCCTGACTGATAGGTTCAGGTCGGGTTACATCAAGAAGGCCAAGCAGACCTTGGACTCGATGGAGGACCCGGTCCCCAAGATAGCGGCGTTCGTCGAGAAAACCGCCAAGCAAGCCTAAATCCCCTTCGACATGTGCGTGAACCCGCAGCCCGGTCGTCTAGTTGGTCAAGGATGCTGGCCTTTGGAGCCGGCGACCCTGGTTCGAATCCAGGCCGGGCTACTTCTCGACGATATCTCGTCTCATCTCCTCGACGAGAGTGAGGACCTCCTGCTTTTCCCTCTCGGGGATCGCATATTTGTCGAGCGCTTCCTCCATGTATCTCATGTTCGCCTTCCATTCCGCTCCAGTAATAGCCAAACCGCCATGGGTTGTTTTCATGTCGCGGCCCATGTAATAATTCGTGCCACCAGTAACCTTGCACATGTAATCGATGTTCAACTGGACGTCTTTCTTCTTCTTGTCGTTCCCGCGGCCGCCTCCAAAACGTGCGAATTGAGGATCGGCCCGTATTCGGCTGATGTAGTCGGTCATGAAGGCCGCTATCACGTCATAGCCACCCAGTCTGTCGTAAAGCGATTTCTCGGTGCGCGTCAACCTTCACCCGAGCACTCGTTCATGATATATGGATTCTCGGTACGCTAGGCCCAACCTAACCGGTGGGGACCGACCGGGTTTCCCTTTCCTGACAACGATCTCCCCCCTTCTTCCATCCGAAGTATCTTCTCTTTGCTTTGGGGCGTGTATCTGAGGTTCAAAGCCTCCATCACTCGTCTTGGGATGTTTGTCTTCCCAATCCTGCTGAAAATCGTTATTGCAAGTAGAAACTCTTCCGTCAAATTCTTACCTCTCCAAGGCAGATTACGACCAGACTCTGAGAGTATTTGGCACCCTAGCTTGTCCTATGCCCCGCCCAGCGATACGACCAGATCTGTCAGGAACCCCAGGCAGAGGCCCAGGAAGATGCCCCCCATCATCAGACCACTGCTGTAGCGCCTCCTCCCAGTGTTGAACATCAGCATGGTGACATAGACAAGCGCCCCTCCGGCCAAAGCCAGGAAGAAAATATACGCTTCAGGGGAGAATGATACGCTCCCTATCAGCGTCCCGAGGAGTGTCGGAATCCCCCCGATGAACAGGACCCTCGCCAGGAACGATACCTTGGGCTTCGGGCTCAGTCCAGTGAGGGGCGCCATTATCCCGAATCCTTCTGTAGCGTTGTGGGCCGCGAAACCGACCACGAGCACGAATGCCAGCCCGGTGTTAAGGCCGATGAGCCCCCCGAGATACGCCTGCCCGATGGCAAGCCCTTCGCTCAGGTTGTGCGCCCCGATGCCCAGGGCCGTCATGGTGGAGATCTTCGCCGGGTCGACGTTCACCTGGGTCTTTCCCATGTAGCTCCTCTCGTAGATGACGAGCCCCAGCAGTCCCAGCGTGATCCCGCCGAACATCAGCAACAGGTCGGTAGAAGCTGTCCCAAGCGAGCCCGTGCCCTGGAACGCGGACACAGCGGTCGCCGTGGTCTGGTCCCAGGCGTGGCTGAAGACATCGACTATGAGGAACAGAAGTATTCCGACCGCGAAGGCGTTCAGAAACCCCTTCACTCTGTCGCTTATCCCCAGCAGAGCGACAGGGAGGCCGAAGAAGATGGTGAAACCCGCCACACTGCCAAGAAGCACCAACTCGAGGACGTCAACCAAGAACAGAAACTCAGTTCAGCGCTCCAATAACATATGTTATAACCATTTGCTGAAACGCTCAATTTCCTTGTATCAGTTTTCCCAGACCTCTGAATGCCCTCTTCTCTAATCCGGCAAACTTAATGCCAAGAGAGCCTCCTATCGCCAGAGGATGTCTAACAGGCCCGCCCTAGTATCCGCCGAAGGGCAAGAGGCGGAGCTCTTTCGTAACCTCCCCAGCGGAAGGGTCCAGTGCACGGCCTGTGCGAGGACATGCCAGATTGGAGAAGGCCAGGTCGGCTTCTGCGGGATCAGGGGAGTCGTGGGCGGGAAGCTGTACCTCTTGGACTACGGGAAGATAATGGCCGCCCACGTCGATCCCATTGAGAAGAAACCAGTGGTGCACTACCACCCAGGCTCGAAGATCTTCTCGGTTGCGACCAGTGGTTGTTCATGGGCTTGCCGCTTCTGCCAGAACTACGACATCAGTCAGAGGAGGCAGGTCGCCGGGATAGAGCAGACGCCCGACGAACTCGCGTCCCAGGCAATCGCATATGGGTGCGAGGGGGTCGCATACACCTACAACCAGCCCTCGGTATTCATCGAGTTCGCCCGAGACGTTGGCAGAATCGCAAGGTCGAAGGGGCTCTTCAACATCTTTGTGTCCAACGGGTTCGACACTCCAGAAACGGTGGGCCTGATGAGTCAATTCCTCGACTGCATCACTGTGGATTTCAAGGGGAGCGGCGAGACAGATTTTGTTCGACGGTACATCAGCATTCCAAACGCCGAGCCGATTTACCAGACGCTCCTCGAGCTCAAACAGAGAACCAAAGTGCACATAGAAATCACCGACCTGATCGTCCCCCGCGTCGGCGAATCACTGGAAGCCGCAGAAAAGCTCTGCCGCTGGGTCTACGACAACCTCGGCCCCGACACCCCGGTCCACTTCCTCAGGTTCCACCCCGACTACAAGATGATGGACTTCCCCTGGACCCCAGTGGAGACGCTCGAGAAGCACGTAGCCATCGGGAGGAAGGCTGGGCTCGACTACGTCTACATCGGCAACGTCCCGGGCCACCCGGACGAGAGCACCTACTGCCCCGGGTGCAAGGGCGTCCTGATCAAGCGCTACGGATACGAAATCCTCGAGTACAACTTGGACGAGAAGAACAGGTGCAAGTCCTGCGGACACAAGACCCCCATCGTGGGGCCCCTCAGCAAGTCCTTCGCCGACGACAGGTTCGTATCTGTGATCAGTTAGCTATCTTTACTTCCAGCTTCTGCTTTACGAACCTCTCCGCGTCCAAGAGCGCCTTGCATCCATCGGCAGCCGCCGTTATGGCCTGCCTGTAGCGGAAGTCGTGGACGTCCCCGGCGACGAAGACTCCAGGCACGCTGCTCTCCGTCCCGTTGTGCAGCGCGACGTACCCCTTCGGATCGAGGTCTACCTGTCCTCTGAATATCTCGGTGTTCGGGTCGTACCCTATGGCAACGAATAGCCCGTCCACCTGCATCTCTCCCTCGGCGCCTGTCTTGAGGTTCCTCGTCCTTACCCCCTGCACCTTCCCGTCCCCTATCACGTCGGTGACCGCCGAATCCCAGACGAAGCTGATCTTCGGGTTCGCCAACGCCTCCTTCTTGAGCGCGGCGCTCGCCCTGAGTTCGTCCCTTCTGTGGATCACCTGGACCGAAGTAGCGAACTTCGTGAGGAAGGTGGCCTCCTCCATTGCCGTGTCCCCTCCGCCGACCACCGCGACCTTCTTTCCTCTGAAGAAGAAACCATCGCAGACCGCACAGTTGGAGACCCCCTTCCCCATCAGCCTCATCTCAGACTGCAGGTTGAGCCGCCTGGGGTTGGCGCCCGTGGCTATGATCACCGAGAGGGCCCTCGTCACGCCCGAGCTCGTGTATACCTCGAACGGATGGGTCCTGAAGTTGACCCTGACGACGTCGTCCTGGACCAGCCTTGCTCCCAGCTTCTCCGCCTGGCTTTTCATCCTGGATATCAGGTCCGGCCCCAGCACCGGGTCGGGGAAGCCAGGGAAGTTCTCCACTTCGCTTGTCAGCATGAGCTGCCCCCCATACTTCGTCCCCATGAACACCAGTGGCTCGAGGTCGGCCCTTGAGCCATAGATGGCCGCCGTCAGCCCGGCCGGCCCGGACCCAATTATCACTAGCTTCTCGACTTTCTCTTCCATATCCTTCAAGCCCAGTGTCCCATCCCGCTTCATAAATCTGCCCCCGGCGGCCGCCGGCCGCTACACCAGCTTCGCTTCTCTCTGCACCGTATGAAGCTCGTCGGAGAGCTGGTTCAGGGCCTTCTCCAGCCTCTTCGTGTACTGGGGAAGAAGCCTGTCGTATACCTCCTTCCTCATCTGCCTCAGGTAGTACTGCTGGTAGAGGTTGAGTTTGTCCTTTGAAGCCCTGTCGACCTCCCTTTCTGTGACCTGAATCTGGTTAACCACCTCGATGAACTTCTGGCTCGTAGACTTCTGCTTGGCATCGTTGAGCCTCTGAAGCGCCCTGCTCCGGAACGAGTCAAGGCGCCCCCGGATCTCGTCGAAGTAGTCCTTGTCCACCTCGTTGGGGTCCTTGGCGGCGACCTCGGGCCATATGCTGTTGATGAGGTCTGTCTTCTCGTCGAAGGCCTTGATCATGTCTGACGCCAGGTCAGTCGAGGCCTCCTCCTCTTCCTCGGACTCTGCTATTTCAGCCGCAGGGCTCCTAGAGATGAAAAGTCCCAGGAGGAGCAGGACGAAAATAATCGAAGCCGCGGGCACCCCCGAGTCCAGGAACCAGCCTGCAGAAAGACCGTACGCAAGGCTCGTCCTTCCTGCCTGCCATGGAGTCGCTGAGGTAAGGACTGTGGGCGTCCCCTGGACGGCCCTGGCCCCCTGCGGGAGCAGGAGGTCTATGGTGTAAGAGTCGACGAACGCCTTCACCGGAGGTGTATCGGGCACGCTGGCGGTCACCTGACCCCCCGAGACAGAGTAGTAACTGGCCCCCAGAGGGTACTGGTAGGTCAGGGTGAAGTTCGTTCCCGCCGTCACCCCGTTGGTCGGATAGCCTGAGACGAAGGCCGTGAGGTCGAGGGCCCCGCCCGTGAGGGAAATCGAGAACGGGCTTAGGAGGACGGGCTGGGTCGCTGTCGCCGTCACAACGGTCACCTTCGTAGACGGCAGGGCCAGCAGCGAAAGGTGGAGCGAGGTCAGGGGGGTGATCCCCTGATTCTCGAAGACGACCTCGTCCATGACAAGGGGCGTGCCATCAGGCGCCGAAGTGATGGTCCTGTGGGCGTAGAACACGCGCAGCGGATTGAAGTCCTGGACGACCGATTTCGCCAGCGCCCTGACGGAGGTGGTGGCGTTCTGCGGCAGGGCATTGGGCGTGGTCGCGGAATAGGTGTTGTTGCTCCCCACGAGGTTTGCCGTCAGCCCGGGGGGCGCTGACTTGAAGGAGGTGGAGACAGGCATCTGGACCACGTTCAGAAGCTTGTCAACCCTTACGTTCAGCGAAGGCGAAGAGAGCACGAGGACCTCGAGGGTCCCGTTCTTCGCTGTCGAGACCACCCCGTTGACCAGGGCGCTGAATACGAAGGTGGCGTTCCCTCCCGCCTGGATAGACTGCGTGCTGCTCACTGTGAAGGTGCCTCCGGGGGAGGCCGGCGCACCCAGGGAGAAGCCGCTCGGCGTGAGGTTCGTGCTCACCACCTTGGACGACAGTGCCCCGAAGCCGAATGTCAGGCTCGGGGCCTGGATGGCCGACGAACCATTGTTGGTGATCTTCACGGTCTCGTTGATGGTGGCGTAGCCGTACCTGTCCAGGGTGTACAGCGATTTCACGTCGACCTTCGGGGCGCCCTGGGCGTGCGCCGGTGCCTGCATCGGGACGAACGCCACGAGGAGAAAGAGCAAGACAGCCACTGAAACAAGACGCCTCAAGGGAATGTCCCATCGCCGCTACGTTCTTATTTTAAGCGTTTTTCGAGCGATTAGAAATGAGTGATTCTCACCGGCTCCACCCCCTCCTGCCGAACCTGGACGACGCCCTCGTCTCGAAGATGCTCCAAAAAGCGGGAGCCGCCACCGTCGACGACCTCTTCTCTGACATCCCATACGAACTGAGGCTGAAGCGCAGGCTGAAGCTCCCGGACGGCGCATCAGAATATGATGTGCGCCGGGATGTGCAGGGAAGGCTAGGCCAGAACAAGACGCCCCCCGGTTCCCTATGCTTCCTCGGGGGAGGGGTCTGGCCCCACTACGTCCCTGCCGCCGTCGAGTCCATAGCCTCCAGGCAGGAGTTCTACACGAGCTACACCCCCTACCAGGCCGAGGTCAGCCAGGGGATGCTGCAGGCTCTCTTCGAATACCAGAGCCTGATGTGCGACCTCCTGGGGATGGATGCGTGCAACAGCTCCCTGTACGACTGGGCCTCGGCGGCCGGAGAAGCGGTAAGGATGGCTGGGCGGGTCACGGGAAGGAGAAAGGCCCTCCTGGTCGGAAACACGGCGATCCAGAGGCGCTCGGTGGTGAAGACATACGCAGAGCCCATGGGGATGCGGCTGGAGACCGTCGGGTTCGATCCGAAGACAGGCACACTCGACCAGGACGACCTCAAGCGCAAGCTCTCGGGGGACGTGGCGTGCCTGTATGTCGAGAACCCGAACTTCTTCGGGGTCATCGAGGAAGGGATCGCGGAGGCTATCGAATCTGTCCACGAAGCCGGGGGCATCGCCATCGTCGGTGTCGACCCGATTTCACTGTCACTGGTCAAGGAGCCCGGGGCCTACGGAGCCGACGTCGTTGTGGGGGAGGGGCAGCCACTGGGTATCGCGATGAACTACGGCGGGCCCCACCTGGGCATCTTCGCGGTCAAGGACATCAAAATGGCGAGGAGCATGCCGGGGAGGCTCATCGGGCTCACCACAGCTGTCTCCGACCCGAGCAGGAAGGCTTTCGCCATGGTCCTCCAGGCGCGGGAACAGCACATCCGGAGGGAGGCTGCGACCTCCAACGTCTGCACCAACCAGTCGCTCATGGCAGTCGCGGCCGCGAGCTACCTCTCACTGCTCGGGAAGGAAGGATTCCGCCGGCTCGGGGAGGCTGTCATTTCGAACTCCCATTACGCCGCGAAGAGGCTGTCTCAGGTGAAGGGGGCCACATCCCCGCACTTCAGAGGAGCTTTCTTCAAGGAGTTCGTCGTCTCCTATCCAAGGGCGAAGGCCCAGTCAGTGTTCAGGCGCCTCTCAAAGGATGGGATCCTGGCGGGGTATCCCATGGACAGGGCCTTCAGGCTCGGCAGCGAGGCGGGGCTCTACTGCGTCACCGAGGTCCACAACCGGGACGACATCGAGAAGCTCGCCGAAGGTCTGGAGAGGGCGGTCTAGCTTGAAGAGGTTCAGGCAGGCCTCATGGGACGAGCCGCTCATCAGCGAATTGAGCACGCCCGGCAGGATAGGGATGACAGTACCGACGGACCCGGCAGTCCGAAGGCGGTTCAGGGACCCTACGTCCTTGGTCCCCGCTTCCCTGCGACGCAAATCGGTGAAACTCCCTGAGCTCTCCGAGCTCCAGGTCCTCAGACACTTCAACCGGCTTTCGCAGATGAACTTCTCGGTGGAGCTCGGGATGTACCCCCTTGGGAGCTGCACGATGAAGTACAATCCAAAGGTCTCCGAGATGGTCGCTTCCTCAGACGGGATGAAGCAAGCCCACCCGCTGCAGCCTGCGGAGACTGTACAGGGCATCCTCTCCATATTCTACGAGCTCGAGCGGTATCTGAGCGAGATCACAGGGATGTACCGCTTCTCCCTCTCCACTGCCGCCGGGGCCCAGGGTGAATTCGCAGGCGTCCTCATGATCAGGAAATACCTCGACGACCACGGGGGGAAGGAAAGGGACGAGATACTCGTCCCCGACTCTGCCCACGGGACGAACCCTGCCAGCGCTGCCATGGCGGGCTTCAAGGTGGTGAAGGTCCCGTCTGACGCCAACGGCCAGGTGAGGGCGGAGACGGTGAAGGGCCTCTGCTCCGAAAGGACGGCGGGCATGATGTTCACGGTTCCCAACACGCTGGGATTGTTCGAAGGCGAAGTGGCGGAGGTGAGTCGCGCCGTCCACCTTGCGGGAGGCCTGATGTACTACGACGGCGCGAACATGAACGCCCTCCTCGGGCGGGCCCGGCCGGGAGACATGGGTTTCGACATCGTCCACCTGAACCTGCACAAGACCTTCGCGACCCCCCACGGAGGCGGAGGTCCCGGGGCGGGGCCTGTCGGGGTGACCAGGAAGCTCGCAGAGTATCTCCCTGTCCCTGTGGTCGCCAAAGGCAAGGCGGGATACTCGCTCGACTACGCTCTCAAGCACACCATCGGGCCCCTCAAGGGCTTCGTGGGCAACTCCGCAGTCCTTCTCCGCGCCTATGTCTACATCCGCCTCCTGGGGGCCTCCGGGCTCGCAGACGTGTCCTCCATGGCCGTCCTGGCGGCGAACTATCTGTGGAAGAGCCTCGACCCTGAGGCGTACCCGCCCTCACACGGCAAGGAGCTCCGCAGGAAGCACGAGGCCGTGGTCTCCGTGAAGAGCGAGCTCCCCGGCGCAGCTCTGACCGTGGCGAAGGCTGTCCTGGATTACGGCATGCACGCGCCCACGGTCTATTTCCCTCTGATCGTCCACGAAGCCCTGATGATAGAGCCTACAGAATCGGAGCCGGTCGAGATGCTCGACGAATATGCCGCCGCCCTGAACGACATCTACAGGAGGATGAAGGAGGGCTCTCTGGGAGAAGTGCCGAAGAACACCAGCGTGGGGAAGGTCGACGAAGTGAAGGCCTCGCATCCGATGACTCTCCGCGTCCACTGGTGAGCCAAAGGTCATATAGGCTCGGAGAATCCGAGTGGTTCCAAGGTGCCCAGCGAACTTTCCAAGCGCGTCGACGAGAAGCTCGGCGAGCTCATCGACGAGGAGACGAAGAGGAAATTCGGGGAGCTGAACATAGTCACCGATGTCTCCGAGATGGCCACCGGCACAATCAGGGTGAAGTTCCAGCCCCTCTCCGCTTACAGCCCCACCGCCGTAGACACCGGCAGGAGCATCAGGCAGGCCGCGCTTTCTGTCGACGGGGTCCTCGTGGTCAGGGTTGAATGCTCCGGCCACATGATGGACGAACTCGTCAACAGGCTGGTCAACCAGGAAGATTTCGTCCCGAAGACAGCAAAATAGGCTCGGTCGCATCATCGGGCGCAGGGTAAACAAAAACTACTTTGTCGTCAACAAAGTTCAGTGGTGGGTTTGTTTATTCTCTACGTTACCAAGGTCTGCGCCCCAGAATTGCTAGCCAAAGAACGCGGAGATGTCGCTGCCGTAGGAATAGGAAGTGCAGGGATCAAGATTGTCTCCTTGCTCAGCCGGAAGTCCCTCCTCGTCGACAGGTACGCCTACGTATCCTGCGACGACGGTGATTTCTCCACGGTCGAGCCCAGCGACGCGATATTGATCGAGTCTCCGGTTGACCAGAAGCTGACGCCTTCCATCGTTCGCGGCCTGGCCCTTGGATCGACCCAGAAGATCAGGGACGCCGTCGATGGTTCCAAGGTCGTGCTCGTAGTGGCCGGACTAGGAGGGGCCACGGGGAGCGGTCTGGCCCCCGTCGTGGCATCCATAGCCAAGGAGTGCGGCGCCACCACCGTCGGAGTGGCTGTGATGCCGTTCGAGTTCGAGAAGAAGATGAAATTCTACGCCGGGGTTTCTCTCAGGCGCCTCCGCGCGGCTTCCAGGGGCGTCGTGGCGGTCGACAACGACACGCTCATGCGCTCCTCCTCTGAGGATTCTACGCTGGCGAACCTTTACGACTCCGCCAACAAGGCAGCAGTCAAGGCCCTCGGATCTCTGCTTTCGCGTTCGACAGAAGGCTCGAAGCCGGTTGGGCTCAACAAGTTCCTCGGTACGGTCCTCCAGGACGGCTACTCCCTCCTCGGTGTCTCCAGCAGTGCGGCCGTGGACAAGGCGGAGGACGCCATCGCGGGCGCGGTTGTTTCTCTGGGCAAACTCGCCGAGGCCAAGGAGGCCAGCCGGGCGGTGGTGAGCCTCAACGCCGACTCCAGCCTCACGGGCAAGGAGGTCGGCCTCGCCGTCAGCCGGCTGGGCTCAATCATGGACAACCAGGGGATGGACGTCGAGTACGGGGTGGACTACAGCGGCTCGGCGCAACTCCAGGTGAGCGTCCTTGCTTCAGGCTTCAGGTCCACGAAGTACGACGACTACGACCCGCTGGGCAAGATTCTCGGCGACCGCATCCTCGACGACGAGATGGACACGTCGCTCCCCGCAGGACTCGAAGCCCTGCAGCCATGCGACTGAGCCCCTCTCACTTTGTGAAATAATCGCTTACCGGCCGACTCTTTGTCGCCAAAGCCTTCGCCCTTTCGATCTCGGAGTCCTCCAGCTTCCTGAACGGAATCTCAGGCTTCGCGCCTAACTTTATCCTTGCTCGAACCTTCCCGATCTCGCTCAGGCTCCGGTCACGCGACCCCAGCATCCCAAGGATCCTGTCCGAAGAACGTGGAAGGAACGGCTGGAGAAGGATCCCTATCCCCTCGCACACGGAGAGGCAGTCGTGGATGACCCGCTCGCATTCATCCCTGTCTTCCTTTATCAGCTTCCAGGGCTGCCTGCGTTGGAAGTACTCGTTGCCGAGGTCCGCGATGGCAAGGATCTTCGACATCGCGTCCCTGAATCGGACTTCGTCCAGCAGCTTTCCAGTCTCGGAAGCCACTACCTGGACCTGGCGAACCAGCTCCTTCCCTTCCTCGCCTCTCTTCCGTATCGAGACTTCTCCTCCGAAATTGTTCCATGCGAACGTGGTTGTCCTATGGATGAAGTTCCCAATGTTAGCGACCAGCTCGTTGTTCACCTTGCTCTTGAAATCCTCCCACTTGAACTCGGTGTCCCGGGTCTCGGGGATTATGCTGATTAGATAGTACCTCCAGATGTCGGGGTCCAGTCCGACCTGGGGCACATTCTCGCAGAATATCCCCCAGTTGCGGCTCTTCGAGATCTTGTCCCCCTCATAGTTGCAGAACTGCAGCCCGACGACGTCGTAGGGCAGGTTGATCCCCCCGTGCGCGAAGAGCATCCCCGGCCAGAATATGGTGTGGAATGGGATGTTGTCCTTTCCCAGGAAGTTGTAGATCCTCGCGTCCTTGTCCAGCCAGAACCTCTTCCATGCGTTCGGCCTGCCCCTGGATTCAGCCCACTCCTTTGTCGACGATAGGTAGCCTATCGGCGCATCGAACCAGACATAGAACACCTTGTCCAGGTATCCCTTCAGGGGGACCGGGACCCCCCACCTCAGGTCCCTGGTGATGGACCTCTTCTTCAGCCCCTCCTTTATCCAGCCCAACGCCAGCGAGGTCACCTGGCTCCTCCAGGCCCTCTTCGAGCCTATCCAGCGCTCCAGCCTGTCCTGAACCTTCCCCAGCTCCAGGAACAGCTGCTTTGTATCCCGGAACACGGGAACGCTGCCATCGACCTTGCATCGGGGGTCGATCAGCTGGGTCGGATCCAGGAGCGTCCCGCACCGCTCGCACTGGTCTCCTCTGGCGAATTGGAATCCGCAGACCGGGCAGGTGCCTTCTACGTACCTGTCGGGGAGGAATATCTTGTCGTTCACGCAGTAGGGGAGGCGCATCTCTCCCTCGCTGACGTACCCCCTCCTGTAGATCTCCCGGAAGAACTCCTGGGTGGTCCTGTGATGCGTCGCGGTCGACGTCCTTGAAAAATTATCGTAGGAGATCTCGAACCATGAGTAGATGTCCCTGTGGACGCGGTACAGGGTGTCTGTGAGCTTCTTGGGCGAAATGCCCAGCTCGAGCGCCGCCACCTCCGTGGGTGTCCCGTTTTCGTCGGTGGCTCCGACGAAGAGCGTCTCGAGCCCCTTCAACCTGCAGTACCTTGCGAATATGTCGGCCGGGAGGTGCGAGCCGACTATGTTGCCCACGTGGGGGACGGCATTGGTGTACGGGAGCGCACAGAGGACGAGCACCCGCCCCTTCTTTGTTCTCCCTGCCACGGTCGGACGCGACGCCTGCCCTTTCAGTATAAACCTTGGCTTAGATTTCCCAGCTTTTGGCGTACTCTTTCTGTTCCTTCGTCTGCGTACCGATGGAAAGACCCATGGACTTCAGGGCCGCCCTCGCCACCTCGTCCTCGAGCTCAGCGGGGACCCCGTAGACCTTCTTCTGCATCTTGGAGTGCTCGCGGTGGATGCGGATGGCCGCCATCATCTGGTTGGCGAACGACATCTGCATCACTTCCGGAGGGTGCCCTTCTGCCGCGACGAGGTTGGCGATCCTTCCCTTGGCCACTAGGTACACCTTCTTCCCGGAGGGAAGCGTGACCTCGTCTACGTTGGGCCGCACCTCCTTCACCCCCTTCGCCTTCGACAGCAGCGTCTTGACGTCTATCTCGACGTCGAAGTGCCCGGCGTTCGCAAGGATCGCCCCTTCCTTCATCTTCTCGACTGCGTCGTAGGGGATGACCCCCTTCATGCCCGTCGTCGTGACGAACAGCTCCCCCTGGCCCGCCGCCGCCTCTATCCCAGACACGTCGAACCCGTCGAGGTGCGCTTCGAGCGCCTTTATCGGGTCGACCTCCACCACCGTCACCCTGGCCCCCATGCCGCGAGCCCTCATGGCGACCCCCTTCCCGACCCAACCATACCCCACGATGACCGTCTTGACCCCTGCCAGCAGGAGGGCGGTCGCCCTCATGATGCCGTCCAGTGTGCTCTGCCCGGTCCCGTACCTGTTGTCAAACATGAACTTCGTCTTGGCGTCGTTGACGGCTATGACCGGATAGGCCAGCTTCCCTTCAGCCTCCAGCGCCTTCAGCCTCACGACCCCGGTGGTCGTCTCCTCTGACCCGCCGACGATCCCCTTGGCCTTCGATACGTGGGCGGCCACATGCAGGTCGGCGCCGTCGTCGATGAGCTGCTCGGGGTGCGACCCAAGAACCTGCCTGATGCACCAGTCGTACTCCTTCGACGATTGGCCTCTCCATGCCCACACTTCTGCCCTGGTCGAAAGGTAGGCGGCGATGTCGTCCTGGGTCGACAGAGGGTTCGCTCCCGCCAGCTTGACGTCAGCCCCGGCCATCAGCAGGGCGTCGATCAACACAGACGTCTCCTTCGTAACGTGCAGGCAGACCCCGACCCTGATCCCATCGAGAGGCTTCGATCTTGCGTACTTCTCTGCCAGCGTCGTGAGGGCACCCATGTGCGCCTTCGCCCAGAGAAAGTTCCTCTCTCCGTCCCTGCTCAGCTTCTGATCTGCGACCTTTGTCATCTCTTCGCTCCCCTCAGGCTCCCGACGGCCGCCTCTATCAATTGTTTGACTTCCCTCCCAGACTTCCTCATGACCCTGAGGACCTCTTCGTGGCTCACCTTCGCCTGCATCCCCGCCGCCCAGTTGGTCGCTATCACCACGGACGCGTAGTCCATCTTCTTCTCGTTGGCGAGGACCACCTCGGGGACCCCCGTCATCCCGACCACGTCTCCACCAAGGATCTTGTACATCTTGATCTCGGCGGCTGTCTCGAACCGTGGGCCCTCCGCGCACACGTAGACAAGGTGCTGATGGAGATCGAGCCCGAGCTTCTTCGCGGCGACGCCGACCTCCAAGTTGACGTGGCGGCTGTAGGGGTACGTCATGTCTGTGTGCACGACCTTGCGCTCGAAGAAGGTCGTCTGCCTCCGCTTCGTGAAGTCCAGGAACTGCTCTATCAGCCCGATCTCGCCGACCTTGAACCCATGGTTCATGGACCCGACGGCGCTCGTGGCGATGACCTCCCTGACCCCGAGTTGCTCGAATGCCGCTATGTTCGCCCTGTAGTTGATCCCGTGGGGGGGCGACTTGTGGGCCGCGCCGTGCCTTGGTATGACGACGTACTCCCCTCCTTGGTGGGTGAAGACTGTCGCCTGGCCGTAGTAGGTCCTCACCGTCTTCGGCCTGCTCAGGTCGAAGTGCTCGGTGACCCCGGTCCCGGTGATGACGCCTATCGGAGGGCTGGCCCTAGTCATACTTGGCGATGGAGTAGACTTCGTACCCCGCCAGCTTCCTTCTCCCCTTGAGCGAGCGGAGCTCTGTCACGAAAGCGAAGCCGACCACCTTCCCCCCCAACCTCTCCACCAGGGTCGCCGCTGCCTTCGACGTACCCCCGGTCGCAAGCAGGTCGTCGACCACCAGCACCCTGTCCCCCTTTGACACCGAGTCCGAGTGCATCTCGAGCCCCTGCCTCCCGTATTCCAGCTCGTAGTTCACGCTCACCTTTGTCGCCGGGAGCTTCCCCACCTTCCTGGCGGGCACGAAACCTATGCCCAGCCTGTCCGCGAGGGGGGCGCCGACAATGAAACCCCTGGCTTCGATCCCCACTATCTTGTCAAGCTTCACACCCTTCCAACGCTTGAGGAGGGCGTCGGTGACCCTGCGCGTCAGCCTCCCGTTCCTCCAGAGGGTGGTCAGGTCCTTGAACGGTATCCCCCTCTTAGGATAGTCGGGGATGGTCCTAATTGCCCGCTTGACGTCTGTCTCAAGCTTGGCCATCAGGCGCTCAGCCTCGCGTGTTCCAGCGCGGATCCGCAGTCGCAGTCGCGCTCCTCTGGGAGCCTCTTCACTATCTGGACAATCAGCTTCCTGAGGTTCTCCAGGTTCCTGTTGAAGACCCTGATCACCTCCCCGTGGGACACAGGTTTGACCGTGGGGTCTCCCTCCAGACCGGCGTCGTAATCTGTAACAAGGGAGATGTTCAGGTAGCACATCTCCTGCTCCCTGGCGAGCACGACCTCCGGATACTGGGTCATGTTGATCACGTCCCACCCCTGTCGGGAGAAGAATCTGCTTTCGGCCTTCGTCGAGAAACGCGGGCCCTGGATCACCACCACTGTCCCCGATTTGTGGAACTTCAGCCCGAGGATCTCAGCCGCCTCCACCGCATGCTTCCGCATCTGGGGACAGTACGGCATGGCGGTGCTCACGTGGGTCGTCTCCGGCCCGTCATAGAACGTGTCCTTCCTTCCGGTGGTGAAGTTCACGAACTGGTCGCAGAAGACGAGGTCCCCCGGCCCGACCTCGGCCCTCAGGCTGCCGACGGCATTGGGGCCGATTATGCGGCTCACCCCGAGCTGCCTGAACGCGTAGACGTTCGCCCTGTATGGGACCGTGTGCGGGGGATACTCATGATGCACCCCGTGCCTTGGAAGGAACGCCACCTTCTTCCCTCCGATCTCCGAAAGCGTGACCTTGCCGCTCGGCCCGCCGTAGGGGGTCTTCACCGCCACCCCGCTGGCGCCTTTCGCGAATTTGTAGAACCCAGAGCCGCCAAAGACGCCGAACTCCGCCCTCGGCTTCACAATGCGCCCCTCCCAGTTTCTGATTTAATCTTTTGAGTCCTCGGGGGCCGATGGGGTTCCGGGAAGACTTGAAATACCATGACCGGCGTATTCGTCTCCATGCCACGCTCATACGAAGAACTGCTTTCAAGGGCCAGGTCGGGCCTCGACAAAGACGCCAAGAAGTCGGGCGCCCTCAGGCTCGAGCTACCGGAGCCTGACGTCATCTGGGTGGGTAACAAGACCATATTCCGCAACTACGCCGAGTTCCCGAAGCGCCTGAGGCGCGAATCAGGGAGGGTGCTCATGTACCTGGCGAAAGAGCTGGCGACTGCCGCTTCCCTCGACGGGGAGAGGGCGATATTCATCGGCCGCAAGGACCGTGACTCCTTCTCGCAGCTCCTCCAGCGCTATGTCAAGGACGGGGTGATATGCCCGGTATGCGGGAGCCCCGACACCCACCTCGAAAAGGACAAGCGCATGTGGTTCATGGTATGCGAAGCGTGCGGGGCAAGGTCGGTCGCGAAAGTTGCCTAGCGGCGACGGCAAGGGGTTCTCCGTCCGGACCGCCGAGTACAGGGGGACGATACTGGTCAACATGTGCGACGAGGAGCTCGTGGGAAAGACCGTGGCCGAGGGGGCGTTGAAGGTCCACCTGTCGGAAGACTTCTATTCGGGGGAGGTGGTCAGCGGCGGCGAAGCCCTGCGTCTCATCCGTACCTGCTCGATAGTGAATCTCGCGGGGCCGAGGTCCGTGTCCCTCGCCGTGGACAACAACGTGGGGGCTCCGGAAGCCATACGCGAAATAGAGGAGGTCCCCTTTCTGATGATCTACAAGTTCTCGGGCTAGCGCTGCTCCCCGAACTTCTTCAGCAGCTCCTTCTGGCCGTCGCTGAGGCTCTTCGGGACCTCGACGTCCACCTTCACGTACTGGTCTCCCTTCCCCCAGTTCCCGTATTTCGGGAGCCCCTTCCCCTTGACCTTGAACACTGTCCCCGGCTGCGTGCCGTGGGGGATGCTCAGCTTCACGTCTCCGTAAAGGGTCGGGAGGCTCAGGTCTGTCCCGAGCATGGCCTGGACGACACCGATCTTCGTCTCCAGATAGATGTCGCTGTCCTGCCTGGCGAAGATCCTGTGGGGGGCGACGTTCACCACGACGTACAGGTCTCCCGGAGGGGCTCCGCTCTCCCCCGCGTTCCCTTCTCCCCTCAGCCGCAGTGTCTGCCCGTCTTCGACCCCGGCGGGCACCATTATGCTGATCTTCCTCGTCTTGGCGACGTTACCCCGGCCCCTGCACTCCTTGCAGGGGTCGTCGATCAGGTAACCTCGGCCCCCGCACTTGTTACAGGCGGTTATCCTGACCAGGCGGGCGAACCCGGCGGACTGGACCTTCTGCACCTGGCCCGTCCCCCCGCAGGTGCCGCAGGTCCGGGGGGAGGTGCCAGGCTTCGCCCCGCTCCCTCCGCAGGTCTGGCAGACCTCGTTCCGCGGGACTTCTATCTCCCTGTTCGACTCCTGGACGATGTCCTCCAACCTCAACTGCAGGTGATAGGTCAGGTCCTCCCCCCTGCCTGGCTGACCGCCGCCCGGCCTGCCGAAGAACTGCGAGAATATGTCGTCGAACCCTCCGAAGCCCGCGCCTCGGAAGAACTCCCCGAAGTCGACCCCCCTGAATATGTCCTCCTGGCTGTACCTCTGGTAGACCCCCTCCCTCCCGAACGAATCATACTGCCTCCGCTTTTCGTCGTCAGACAGCACCGCGTAGGCCTCTGAGATCTCCTTGAAGCGCGCCTCCGCCTCGGGTGCCTTGTTCCTGTCGGGATGGAACTGAAGCGCCAGCTTCCTGTAGGCGTCCTTGATCTGGTCCTTCGATGCCCCCTTCTGAACACCGAGTACTTCGTAGTAGTCCTTCGCAGCCATGCCGAGCGCCTCCTACTTGCCTTCGTCCATTACCTTGTAGTCCGCGTCGCTGACCTTCTGGCCGTCCCCCGTGGCGCCCGGCGCCGCCTGCTGCTTCTGGGCCTGCTGGTAAGCCGAAGCGCCAACCTCCTGCAGGACCTTCTTCAGGGCCTCGTTCTTCTCCCTGATCTGGCCTATGTCCTGGCCGGCGACCGCCTTCCGGAGCTCCTGGGCAGCCGCGTCCAGCCTGTCGAGGTTCGCCTTGTCGACCTTCCCCTCCAGGTCCCTCTTGGTCCTTTCAGTCGTGTAAAGTATGGAGTCCGCCTCGTTCCTCAGCTCCGCCTCTTCCCTCTTCTTCTTGTCCTGGTCCGCGAATGATTCCGCGTCCTTGATGAGCCTCTCCTTCTCGTCCTTCGAAAGTTTGGTCGAGGAAGTGATCGTGATCTTGTTCTCCTTGCCCGTCCCCATGTCTTTCGCTCCGACCGTGAGGATGCCGTTGGCGTCGATGTCGAACGTGACCTCGATCTGAGGGACTCCCCTAGGTGCGGCGGGAATCCCGGCCAGGTTGAACATTCCGAGCGAGACGTTGTCCGCCGCCATGCTCCTCTCCCCCTGCACTACATGGATCGTGACAGCAGTCTGCATGTCAGCGGCCGTCGTGAACGTCTTGCTGCGTTTCGTCGGGATGGTAGCGTTCTTCTCGATCAGATGCTCCGTTATGCCGCCCAGCGTCTCGACGCCGAGCGAAAGCGGCGTCACGTCGAGCAGGAGTATGTCCTTGATCTCGCCTGCGAGTACGGCCCCCTGTATCGCCGCCCCGATGGCCACAGCTTCCATGGGGTCCACGCCCCTCTCTGCAGGTTTCCCTGCGACATCCTCGACGAACTTCCTTACCAGGGGCATCCTCGTCATGCCACCTATCAGTATCACCTTGTCCACCTGCTCAGGCGTCAGCTTGGCGTCGTTCATCACGCGTCGGATCGTCTGCTCCGTCTTGGAGACGATGGGACGGGCCACC
This sequence comes from Nitrososphaerota archaeon, assembly GCA_028867035.1. Lineage (GTDB taxonomy): Archaea > Thermoproteota > Nitrososphaeria > Nitrososphaerales > Gagatemarchaeaceae > UBA183. The sequence goes on from JAGWHB010000003.1 coordinate 90,337, forward strand.
TCCTCCAGCTTCGTCCTCGTGAGGGTGTAGTGGAGGTTCTTCGGGCCCGAAGAGTCGCTCGCGATGAAAGGGAGGTCCACGTCGGTCGAGGTAAGGTTCGAGAGCTGGATCTTCGCCTGCTCAGCCGCCTCCTTCAGCCTCGCCATCGCCGTCCTGTCTGAAGACAGGTCTATCCCTGCCTTGGAGCGGAAGTCCTGCAGCAGCACGTCTATGATGGCCTTGTCGATGTCCGTCCCACCCGTCTGGGTGTCCCCCGACGTCGCCAGGACCTGGAACACGCCCTTCCCGAACTCCATTATCGTCGCGTCGTGCGTCCCTCCTCCGAAGCTGAACACGAGGATCTTCATCTCCTTCTCCGACTTGTCCAGTCCGTAGGCCAGAGACGCGGCCGTCGGCTCGTTGATTATCCTCACCACTTCCAGCCCTGCTATCTCCCCTGCGTCCTTGGTCGCCTGTCGCTGGTTGTCGTTGAAGTGCGCGGGGACCGTGATGACAGTCTTCTTCACCGGATAGCCCAGGAACGCCTCCGCATCGTGCTTGATCTTCTGAAGTATGAACGAGCTGAGCTGCTCCGGGGAGTAGTCCTTCCCTGAAAGGTTGACCCTGTAGTCTGTCCCCATCTTCCTCTTGATCTCGAAAATGGTCCCGTCCGGGTTCGTCACGACTTGGCGTCGGGCCGGCTCCCCCACGAGCAGCTGGCCGTCCTTGGTGAACGCAACTACCGAGGGGAACATCTTCCCTGCGGGGGTCGCCCCTTCGGCGCTAGGAATGACCACCGGCCTCCCTGCCTCGACCATCGCCGCCGCCGAGTTAGTCGTGCCCAGGTCTATCCCGAGGATCTTCTCTCTTGCGCTACTCGTTCGCCTTCGCCTCCTGCTTGGCCGCTTTCTGCGCCAATTCAACCTTTACCATGCTCGGCCTCAAAAGCTGGCCCCTGAAGGTGAATCCCGCCCTCACTTCTTCGACCACCTTGTCCGCCCCAGGCGACGTCCCCTGCACCTTTTCGACGGCCTCATGCATGGACGGGTCGAAGGGCCTCCCCACCGAGTCGATGCGCTCCACCCCGACCGACTGAAGGGCTGACCCGAGGTTCCTCCGGACCATGGCGATCCCCTCACTGAGCTCTCCATCCACACGTCCTCCTTGGGCGTGCTTTACCGCCAGGTCAAGCTCGTCCTGAACCACCAGCATCTTGACGGCGAGGCTCCTGGCCAGCGACTCGCCTGCCTCCTTCAACTCCTTGTCCATCCTCTTCCTGAGGTTCTCGAGGTCCGACTGCGCGTACTTCAAGCGGGTGAGGAGCTCCCCGTTCAGCTTCCTCTCGTGCGCAAGCTCCCTCTTCAGGGTCTCCACTATCACTTCAGGAGCGTCTCCGGTTCCGTGGTCTTCATCCGATTCCAATCAAATTCACTTCAATGGGGACGGCAGGAGTTTTTGGCGCCCCTGCTCCAATCTATAAAAATTTCCTCGGTATGGGTGTCGGGTGGCCGAGTCAGACGAGGGGTCAAATGAGTCAGATGAGTCGGACGAATCCAGCAAGATGAGAGAGAAGCTCCTGCGCTCGGAGCGAGACAACAGATACCTTCGGAAAGACTCGGACCAGAGGAAGGTGCTGGAGGAGGTCTTCGACAGGTCCACCCTCCTGGCCGTCGAGGCGCTGATAGCAAGGAAGGACCTGCGAGAGCTGTACGGGGTGGTCAACTCCGGGAAGGAGGCCCGGGTCTACTACGGACTCGACGGTGAGGGCATCCCCGTAGCGGTAAAGATCTACCTCATCTCTGCCTCGGACTTCCGCAAGCGCATGGGCTACATCGCGGGAGACAGGAGGTTCGGGAAGCTCCCGTCCGGGTCCAGGGACACCATCTACCTCTGGACGAGAAAGGAATTCAAGAATCTACAGCTGGCAGATTACGCGGGAGTCAGGGTGCCCAAGCCGCACGCATTCCTGAAGAACATACTCGTCATGGAGTACATCGGGGCCCCCCCGCAACCCGCCCCCACCTTCGCCGAATCAGAGGTCGATGACGAGGACTACGAATGGTCCTTCAAGACCATACGCGCTCTCTGGAAGAAGGCAAAGATGGTGCACGCGGACCTCTCCGAGTTCAACGTTTTCAAGACGGCCAAAGGGCCCGTCCTCTTCGACATGGGGTCTGCGGTCCTCTCATCCCACCCTCAGGCGGAGGACTACCTACGGAGGGACGTGGCCAACATGGTCAGGTTCTTTAGGAAGCGCGGCATCACCGGCAAAGACTCTGACGAGTGGTTGGGAGAGATCTTGAAATGAGCTTCGAGCAGGTTGTCCGGATACCGGTAGAACGCGTGGGCGCGGTCATCGGTAAGGAGGGGGCCACGAAGAGATTCCTGGAGGAGGAGATGGGGGTCAAGCTCAGCGTCGACAGCAAGGAGGGGATCGTCACGGTCAGGGCTGAATCAGCCCACAAGACAGATCCGTTCTCAGCCACGCGAGTCGTCGAGGCGATAGGGAGGGGATTCTCCCCCCAGAGGGCGAGAAGGCTCCTGGACGAAGGGACTGCTCTGGAGCTCATAGATCTCCGCGACTACGCGGGGAAGAGCGTCAACTCCCTGGAGAGAATAAGAGGGCGTATCATCGGACTCAAAGGGAAGTCCAGGCGCGTGATAGAGGAGCTCACCGGGTGCCACCTTTCGGTCTACGGCAGGACGGTCGCGATCATCGGGGACGCCGTCGAGGTGCAGCTTGCTTCTGACGCAGTGAAGTCCCTCGCCACCGGGAGCCAGCACAAGACCGTCTATAACACGCTGCAGAAGGCAAGGTCCAAGCGCAAGATGGAGAGGATGTTCCTCTGGGAAGGCACTTCACCTGAGAATATCGAGGAGAAATTGCAAAAACTTGAGCGCTAGCATATATCCGGTTCACATCGATACCTGCGGGGCGGGGCCCAGGTTCCGGACAAAAAGGAAATAATTCGATTGGGAAATACATTACTGACGGCCGACCTGAAGGAGGTGGTGCATCCTGAGTAGCAAGACGACCTTCGCGGAGATTTCGCCCTCAGAATTCTTTCTACCGTAACCGCGACCTCGCCGGCTTCACCAACCCGGCCCGCGCCCTCTACATGGCGGTGCGCGAGCTTGTGGAGAACAGTTTCGACGCTGCCGAGTTGGCAGGAACCCTTCCTGAAGTGTACGTGAGGATTGTTGCCGAGAACCCGAATCCAGAGATCCCCGACCCCAAGCCCTACCGTCTGGCGGTGACCGACAACGGACCCGGCGTGGCCCCTCAGCACGTCCCGAGCGCCTTCGGCAAAGTCTTCTACGGGTCCAAGTATGTCCTTAGACAGTCGCGAGGGATGTTCGGCCTAGGGGGGACCATGGCCATCCTCTACGGCCAGATAACAACAAACAGGCCTGTCACGATCACGACCTCTCCGGACGGGAAGAGGAAGTACGGTTTCCAGATGATGATAGACATCGGTGAGAACAGGCCCATGGTCCTCAAGCGTTTCAACAGCGACGCCAACGGGACCACGGGGACCAGGGTCGAGATGATCCTCGAAGGAGACTACCTGCGCTCTTCCCAGAAGATAGCCGACTACTTCAAACAGACTGCGATGGTCGCCAGCTACGCCAACCTGACATTCGTGGACCCCGTCGGCCAGGTGACGTTCTACGAGAGGGCGACGACCTTGATGCCACCCGCGCCCAAGGAGACGCTCCCTCACCCCTACGGGGTCGACGTCGAGGCGTTCAAGCGCATCGTCAAGCTCTCTGAGGAGCACGACATGAAGTCCTTCATGGTCACACACTTCCACAGGGTCGGAGACAAGATCGCCACGAAGTTCCTGGAGTTCGCCGGGGTCAGCCCGAAGCTCCCGCCGAAGCGGCTCAACACCAACCAGATTGTGGCCCTCGTCGACGCCCTCCAGCGCTTCCCTGACTTCCTTCAGCCCGACGCCGCCGTGCTCTCCCCCATCGGCGAAGAAATCCTGCTCGCAGGCATCAGAAAGGAGTTGAACCCCGAATTCTCAACCGTCGTCATGCGCCCCCCCTCATCCTACTCAGGGTTCCCTTTCCTGGTCGAGGTGGGGGTCGCCTATGGAGGCAAGGTCCTTCAGCCGGGGGTCAAGCTCTTCAGGTTCGCAAACCGCATCCCGCTCCTCTACGACGAGAGCAGCGACGTCAGCTTCGAGGTCCTCAATGAGGAGGTGGATTGGCGCAGATACCACGTCCCCCAGGACGCGCCGGTGGGAGTGATCACCCACATCGCGAGCACCAGGATCCCGTACAAGACGGTGGGGAAGGAGTACATCGCAGATAGGCCCGAGATCCAGAGGGAGATCAGGAACGCGGTGAGAGAGGCCCTCAGGAGGCTGGGCATCTTCCTCTCAAAGAAGGGGAGCATGGAAGCGGTCCAGAGGAAGATGAACATATACGGGAAGTACCTTCCTCTGATAGCGAAGTTCTCGACCGAGCTCGCAGGGAAGAAGGACCTCCCCAACTACCGGAGGCTCATCGGGGAGGGGGGCGAAGTCGTGGAAGAGAACGAGGCGGCGCAGGCGGAGGGCGAATCAGCCGGAGCGGAGATAGAAAATGGCGACCAAGAAGAAATCGGCCAAAAAACAATCGACGAGTACGGCCGAAGCTAGGCAGAGCGCGGCCCAGGGGCTCCTCCGGGGCCTCGGCGGGAGCGTCTACGCCGACCTGGACGACGGCCGGTTCCCCAGCCTGACACTTGCGAGCAGGTCGGTCCGCAACATAGTCTACGACAAGAAGCTTCAGCAGTTCGTGCTGGGCGCCACGACCGTCAAGAAATCATCCGGGAACATCAAGCACATCCGCCCCTTCACCCAGCTCGTCTGGCTGGCATATTTCGCCAAGAAGCTGGTGGACGAGAAGCGCACGTCCACACTGAGAGACGTCTTCTACTCGGCGCAGGCTTTCAACGTCGAGTTCCAGGACCAGGCGGAGTCCGACGAGCTGATCACTGACCTAGAGGTACTGATGCAGATGGCCCGCGAGGGCATGAACATCTATCCCGAGGAGAGGAGCGCCATATTCGGGAACATGACCATCGAATACACCGTCCCTGGCTACGAGGGGAAGAGGGCGGACCTCTCAGCGAACCCCGACGGGGTGATGATCGGACCCGCCCTCACCACCGCGGAATTCGTGGACACGGACGCAGAGATGGTCCTAGCCATAGAGAAGGGGGGCCTCTTCACGAGGTTCACGGAGGAAAGGGTGCACCAGAAGTACAAGGCCATCTTGATCAACACCGCTGGCCAGCCTCCGAGGTCCACCCGCTACCTCATACGCAGGCTCAACCAGGAGCTGGGCCTGCCCGTCGGGATATTGTGCGACGCCGACCCGTGGGGTGCTCACATCGCTATGGTGATCAAGAGTGGGTCCGTGCAGAGGGACGAGCCAATCGTGGTCCGGGACCAGGGCGGCAAAATTAGCCTTCGAAGCATAGGCGAGTTCGTCGACCAATGCGTAGCCGACTACGGCTACTTCTACGACTCCTATGGGAACGAAGTTTGCGGCGCAATCCCCTTCGAGACCCTGAGCGTCGGAGAAGACAACAGAGTGAGTTTCCATCCAATGTCCGCCGCAATCCGGCACCACCACACTGGGCCCCTCTTCCGAATCTCTACAGCGAGCGGAAGGGAGGTCGTGGTGACGCCCAACCACAGCCTCTTTGCCCTGAGGGAGGGGAAGGTCAAGGCAGTCCCGACTACGTCGCTGACGGCCCGAGACCTCCTTGTGATTCAAAGCAATGCGGCCCTCCCCAGGACGCGACCGGTAGTGATCGATTCGATCAAGGAACTCTTGGCTTTGTCAGAGGAGATGAGCCTTCCGAAGCTCTACGTCCACGTGGAAGATGAGAAGTCGAAATATCACAACCGCAGAAAGCTAACCACCTTTGGACCGGGACGAAAGCAGCCCAAGCTCAACAACCACCTCCATTCCTCCTTCGTAAGCTGCAGGAACGGTAAGGCCCCCGACATGCTCCCTGCAAGGATCTGGCTGACGAAGGAGTTAGCCCGGCTCCTGGGGTACTACATCTCCGAGGGGAGAGTCTCGAAACCGAACGGAGTTCCACGAGTCGTCGAACTTTCCTTCGGCCTCGGTGAGCCGGAGGTCGTGGAGGACGCCGAATCCTGCATCCGTGCCGTGTTTCCCCGCGCGACCATTCGCAGAGTGGTGGATCTACCGGGCAACGGGGTGACAGTCAGGTTCGGGGGAACCCCAACCGCTCTACTCTTCCTGAGGCTGTGCGGCACAGGATTCGCGCACAAGCGCATCCCGATGCCGATCCTGTCTGCGAGAAGGGTTCAAGCCCTGGAGTTCCTCAAGGGATGTTTCGGCGACGGCTACATTACGAACTCAGGCGGGCTTATTTGGAAAATGAAGAACCCCGAGCTGATCACCGACTTGGCGTACCTGATGTCATGCAACGGCATAACCCCTTCGATTGGAAGCGACAAGATTTCATTGATCGTCTCTGGGAGCTCGGAAGTCGAGAAGCTGGTGTCAACCGTTCTACATGATGATGACAGGGCGCTCATAATTTCTCACATCTCGTCGACCAGGCAGAGCTCCTACCTGATGCCGAAAGCCTTCCCAGTCATGTCGAGCGGTCTCGTCGACCTGAAGCGGGCGATTTGGAAGCACGGGAAACATGATTACGCATCCAAGAACCTCTACAGGAGGATTTGCGAAGTCGTACAATATGGGGTCGAAGGCGGGACCAACAGAGAACGGGTCGTTGCGGCACTCGGGCATCTCATAGGTTGCGAGCATGACCCTGCTGATCAAGCAACGAGAGCCGCAGCAAGCGCGTTGCTGAGCCTCGCTGTTAGTGACGTAAGTTTCGACCCCGTTGTCAAAATCGAAGAGACCTCTCCAGCAGACGAATATGTCTACGATGTGTCGGTTCCCGGAGTTGAACGATTCATCGGCGGGCGCTCAGGGATACTCCTCCATAATTCTGCCAACGCGGCCCACCTGCGGGAGCTAACAACCCCCAACGCGGTATGGCTTGGAGTTTGGGCAAGTGATATAGTAAAGTACAAGCTCCCTTCGGACAAGCTGACGGAGGTCGACATCAAGAGGCTCTACGAACTAAAAGCCGACCCTCGATACACCGAGAAGATGTGGCACGATGAGCTTGAGACCTTCCTCAAAATCAAAAGGAAGAGCGAGCAAGAGGCCTTCGCCCGCTACGGCCTAAGCTACATCGTCGACAAATACCTCCCTGAAAAGCTTCAGCTCATGAAGAGCGCCTGAGTCTCCGATTACAACCTTCGGCAGCGCCTGCCTTAATCCCCTCACGTTCAAGGAACTGCTAAAATACCCTGTGCCTTCTGCCTGAAAAACCGGCCATGACATTCACAGCCCAGCAGTCCAGGGTAGACGCTTTGGTCAGGCTCCTCGGCCTCGTCGTGCTCGGGTTCGGGATTGCGATGCTCTACTTTACATACTCGAACGCCGGTGTGAACGGCATCGCCCCTGAGATAATCACGATAAACTACTCGCTGGGCGTCCTGCTATCCGTGGTGGGGCTCTTCGCGACTTTCGCGAAGTTCAAGTGACAGATTTGCCAATCAAAGTGGCGCTGGCAGGGGTAGGCAACTGCGCCTCGGTCTTCGTCCAGGGCCTCAAGTTCTACTCCGGTGACGAGCGCAGGGGTCTCTGGCACCCGAACGTCGCGGGACTCAAGCCCAAAGACATGCAGGTGGTGGCGGCCTTCGACATAGATTCCCGAAAGGTGGGGCTCGAGCTCCCCAAGGCGATCTTCACCCCCCCAAACGTCGCCAGACGGTATCTGGCCATCCCCAAAGGAAAGGTAACCGTCCAGCCTGGCATATCGAGATCTGACGTCCCTCCGCATCTGAGCGGGGTCAGGCTCGAAAGGTCGAGCTCCGAAGACGTGTCGAAGCGACTGGAGGAGTCAGAGGCCGACATCCTCGTGAACATGATCTCTTCCGGCTCGGACTCCTCGTCCGAAGAATACGCCAGGGCCGCTCTGCGCGCAGGGTGTGGGTTCATCAACTGCACCCCCAGCCTCGTGCTGAAGAACAACAAGCTCGCCGCTGACTTCCAAAAGGGCAAACTCCCGCTGGTGGGGGACGACCTCATGAGCCAGTTCGGCGGGACAGTATTCCACAAGGGGCTACTGGGGTTGATGGTCAAGCGCGGCATCAAGGTCGCCAAGAGCTACCAGCTCGACGTGGGCGGAGGCTCTGAGACACTCAACACCATCGACGAAGGGATCAAGATGGCAAAGAGAGAGGTGAAGACCACTTCCGTGGCGTCGGAGGTCCCTTACAAGTTCGAGACCATCGCCGGGACGACCGACTTCGTGGACTACATGGGGAACGACAGGACTAGCTACTTCTGGTTCGAGGGGAGCACGTTCATGGACAGCGGGATATCCGTCGACGTCTACCTCCGCTCGTCCGACGGTGCGAACGCGGGCAACGTGCTCTTCGACGTGATTAGGGCGACATATCGGTGCATGAAAATCGGCAGGCTGGGGACCGTGGGAGAGATCTGCGCCTACGGGTTCAAATCCCCTCCCAAGCCCATGCACTTCGACGAGGCCTACACGAAGTTCGCCGCTCTTTACGTCAAGTAGGGTCCCGACAAGCGGCCCGTCGTTCACGACGGAGACTGCCTGATCCCTGGCTTGGGCTTTTACTGCGGTTTTGCAGCTCTTCATGGTGGCGCTCCACCTGCTCCTCGGAACCCAGCAGAGTTTGTCTCTCGAAAGCGATAAAGGGGCTGGGGCCGTTGCCTGTACTGTTGGCCTCCGCACTGCATCCGAAAAGATACATCGTCGAAGCCGGTGCCAAGGTTAATCTCGCCAAAATCGACCCGGGCGATATTTCTGGGTTCGAGGGCGACAAGAAGGCTGGCGAGAAGGCCATCGACGCCCTCATACACAAGCTTGACCCCATGCAGGAGTTACTCTATGCCGAGCACAAGCACAAGATCCTTGTGGTCCTGCAGGGGATGGATTCGTCGGGGAAGGACGGCACCATAAGGAGGGTCTTCGAAGGGGTCAATCCGCAGGGGGTCAGGGTGGCACATTTCGGGAAACCATCCGAGGTAGAGCTCGACCACGACTACCTTTGGCGAGCCCACACCCAAGTCCCTGGAAAAGGGGAAATCGTGATCTTCAATCGCAGTCATTACGAAAGCGTCCTTGTCGAAAGGGTCCACGGCCTGGTCCCGAAAGAAGTCTGGAACAGGAGGTTCAAGCAGATCGTCGACTTCGAACGCATGCTGGCCGAGGAAGGAGCCACCATACTGAAATTCTTCCTCCACATAAGCAAGAAAGAACAAGCCAGGAGATTCCAGGAAAGGCTGGACGACCCGACGAAGCAGTGGAAATTCAGTTACCTAGACTACAACGAAAGGTCATTCTGGAAGGAATACACAAGGGCGTATGAAGAAGCCCTTGGAAAGACCAGCTCAGACAACGCACCCTGGTACATAGTCCCCTCCGACCATGCGTGGTTCAGGGACCTCGTGGTCTCCCATGTCATAGTGAAGTCACTCGAAGATCTTGACATGCACTACCCGAAGCTCAATCCGGCCAAGGCAGAGATGGCCTCAGGCAAGGCGTCCACATAGAACTCACATCCCGTATTAAGCCAGATTCGAAAGATACCGCGTCCCCGAATTGTCCAGCGACACGCCTCGAAAGGACGAAGACATCCCAATCCCAGCCGTTTTGGAAAGACTCTCGACGTCACCGGATGGACTCTCATCTTCGGAGGCGACGAAGAGGCTCCAGCAATACGGGCGCAACGAGATCTTAGAAAAGAAACGGTCCCGCATCGTTGCATTCCTCCGCTACTTCTGGGGCCCTATCCCTTGGATGATCGAAGCGGCGGCAATCATCTCAGCGTTCATCCAACACTGGGACGACTTGGGGATAATCGCCGTGCTCCTAGCCGTCAACGCTGTGGTCGGGTTCTGGCAGGAGGACAAGGCGAGCAACGCGATAGAGCTTCTGAAGAAGAGGCTGGCGCTAAGGGCGACCGTCCTGAGGGACGGGAAGTGGGTGGATCTCTCTGCCGCAGAGCTGGTCCCTGGAGATGTCACCCGGCTTCGTCTCGGTAACATCGTCCCCGCGGACTCGAAACTAATCGACGGCGATTACGTTCTCGTCGACCAGTCCGCGCTGACGGGCGAGTCGCTCCCCGTCGAAAAGCACCGGGGAGATCTGGCCTACGCGTCGTCGATCGTACGCCAGGGGGAGATGAACGGGGTCGTGACGGCCACAGGGATGGGGACCTACTTCGGGAAGACCACCAAGCTGGTCGAGGAAGCAGAGACGAAGAGCCACTTCCAGAAGGCGATAGTCAGGATCGGGGACTACTTGATTGCGATAGCCGCCGTCTTGGTGACCATCACCACTCTAGTCGGGGTCTATCGTCAGCTCAGCGTCTTCGACCTCCTCCAGTTCGGCCTGGTCCTTGTCGTGGCCGCGATCCCTGCGGCGCTGCCCGCAGTCCTCTCGGTGTCCATGGCAGTGGGAGCCGAGGCCCTGGCCAAGAAGGAGGCCATAGTCAGCAAGCTGGTAGCAATCGAAGAAATGGCAGGCGTGGACGTCCTCTGCGCTGACAAAACGGGCACGATCACGAAGAACGAGCTCACCGTCGGCCAAGTGAGACCAGGCGCCGGTTTCACGGAGGAAGACGTCCTCCTTAATGCGACCCTGGCATCCAGAGAGGAGGACAAAGACCCCATCGACGACACCATCATCGCCAGGGCAAAGAGTGCCGAAGACATCCCCGGGAGACTGGCGAGCTACAAAATCGCCAGCTTCAAGCCGTTCGACCCGGTCTCCAAGCGCACAGAGGCCGCGGTGGTAGGGGGCCCCGGACGAGGGTTCAGTGTCTCGAAAGGCGCACCGCAGGTGATCCTGGACCTCGTTCATGCCGGTGCCGAAGTGAAGAAGGACATCAACAGCAGCGTCGACGAGTTCGCCGCGAAGGGGTTCCGCGCCCTCGGGGTGGCAAAGACGGGGGACGCAGGCAGCTGGGAGTTTGTCGGGCTCATCGCCCTCTTCGACCCTCCGCGGGGGGACTCTGCGGCGACCATCGCGACCGCCGAGTCAATGGGGATGGAAGTGAAGATGGTGACCGGGGACCACATCGCCATAGCCAAGGAAGTGTCTAGCCTCGTGGGCCTTAGCGCCAACATCGTCACGCCGGCTTCGTTCTTGAACATGCCCGATGTCAAAGCGGCGACGACGGTCGAACAGGCTGGCGGCTTTGCAGAGGTATTCCCTGAGCACAAGTATCGTATTGTCGACCTCCTTCAGGAGAAGGGACACATCGTATGCATGACCGGGGATGGAGTGAATGACGCGCCCGCCCTGAAGAGAGCCGACGCAGGGATAGCCGTCGCCGGGGCCACCGACGCGGCCAAGTCTGCCGCAGACGTCGTCCTGACGGGTCCGGGCCTATCTGTCATTATCGACGCGGTCAAGGAGAGCCGCAAGATCTTCCAGCGGATGACCAACTATGCGACCTACCGGATCACCGAGACAATCCGCGTGCTCGCTTTCGTCACTCTCTCCATCATTGTTTTCCAGTTCTACCCCGTAACTGCTCTCATGATCGTACTTCTGGCCCTGCTGAACGACATGCCAATCATCACCATCGCCTACGACAATGTGCTGTATTCTCCGAGGCCCGAGAGATGGAACATGCGGACCCTGCTTCTGGTCTCTACCTTTCTGGGCGGAATCGGGGTCGTCTCATCTTTCGGTCTGCTCTATATCGGACTCGTCATGCTGCATCTGAACACAACTGTCATACAGTCGTTCATCCTATTGAAGCTCGCCGTCGCTGGGCATCTCACGCTTTTCGTGGCGAGGACGAAGGGTCCGTTCTGGTCCATCAGGCCGGGGAAATTCCTATTCCTCGCCGTAGTCTTGACCAAGGTTGTCGCGACCGTCATCACCGTATACGGGATTTTGCTGCCTTCCATAGGCTGGAACCTTGCGGCTTTGGTCTGGGGCTATGCACTCATCTGGTTCGTCGCCCAAGACTTCCTCAAGGTACAGTTCTACAAGCTAATCGACCGCCGGCAAGGGGCCGACAACCCTGAGCCCGGCGAGGGCTCAGCGAAATCGGGCCGGCCAGTCTGAGGCAGAACCCCCATGGTTCTATTGCAAGCGGCGACGGTCGGACTCGAACCGACGACCAATTGGTCTCTGCCTGGCGAGCTAACAGCCAATTGCTCTACCACGCTGCCCAGTCGATATAGACTACTGAGCTACGTCGCCGCGATTCGATGGGCCCCGGAGTGGGCTGAAAAACGTTGTTTAAGCCCCGCTTCAATGACCCCGCCAAATGGATCTCCGTCCGGCTGAGAGGGACAAGATCGAAGTCGAAGCTGTGGTCCGGGCTTTCTTCGAGGCCGGGAAGAACAAAGACCTCACCGCGCTCGCCGACTTCCACGCCTCCGGAGACTCGTTCACAAAGTTCGACGAGAACCCTCCTTACGCCCGCCAGAATTCGGACGAGGCGTTCGTCTATGAACAGGCGGCCTTCGCGAACATCTCTGACTACAACTACAGCATAGACGACCTCAGGGTGGATCTCCTTGGCGATTCGGCCGTGGCGACCTTCTACCTCACCTACGGCGGCATGGTCGTCAACGACTACTCCTTCGAAGGCTCTCCCATCAGCGGCAGAGCAAGGGTGACAATGGTCCTGGCCAGGACTGCGAAGGGCTGGAAGATGGCCCACGAGCATCTCAGCCGCTACCCTGACTGGGTCGCTCCAGGGCCGGACAAGAAGTGAAATCACCCCGCGAGGCGGGAGGGTTGCCTCCACCAATGGTACAAGACGAATGCGACCACCGCAATCCTAGCGTAAATCGAGATCCCCATCAACGTAGAAGTGACTGGTATGTTGAAGACCCCTCCCTGGAACGTAAATAGCAGCTGATTGCCGAGGAATCCCAACTGCCCTTCGACCCAAGGCAAGAGGGCCCTGTGAAACCCGAACAATAGGTCCCCGATGAAAAAATATCCAACATCGTTCATCAATGAGACCAGTAACCCAAGGCTAAGAGCTAGCTGCCAGTCCTTGAAACCCTGGAAAACTATCAGAACTCCGAACGGGGCCATGTAGGTCATGACTAACCATATGTGGTAAGCAGGCGCCGAGGTTCCATACAAGTCCAGCCAGTTAATCAGAATTAAACCGTAGAATGCTGAGAACAGGACCAGCTTCAGGAGCGTGAGCTGCCTGACATCGGTGGGCCTCAGCCCCCAGACGACCATCTCGATGCCGTTGAGCAGGACTATGGCTCCGAGGAGCGGCACGAGTGTCAAGGCGGCTATGTTCGGTACGAGCACGGCACCAACCGCCAAGGACACCGTTAGCACTCCCGTAGCCAGCGCCGAACCTCTCAGCCAAGCTGGATGCCCCTTCTTCGCGGAATGAAGGATCCTGCCGAGTCCCTGGATCGTTAGGCTGATCGCGAAAAGGAACACCAACGTCTCGAACCCAAGGCCAGGCAAGAAGATCACGACAAGCAGCACGACGACTGTCAGCATGCCTCCGCCGATCAGCCCCAGCTCTTCCAGGAGTCGTCGCCCTCGCCTCAGTCCACCGCTCGCCATCATCCTGAAGGCGCTGAATAGAAGTGCGACCGAGAGCAGAAGTACCAGCTCAGTGGTCTGGTAGCTCAGGTTTGCAAGGACTACCACCGAGATAACAATGGAAGCGAGGCCGAGCACGACCTCAGATATCCTGAGCCAGATCGGCGGGCTTCTAACCTGAGAGGCCAGGGTGGACTTCTCTTTGGTCGCCATAGAACTCGCCTCAATTGAAAATGGCCGCGCACTTAAGCATCCTTGGGCTAAACCTGTTTGAAACCTAGTGGGCCCGGCCGGATTTGAACCGGCGACCACAATAGTTTCACAGACCCCAGCGAGTTCCGGGACAACTGACCCGTCACGCAAATAAGAGTCGAGTCCCACCTTGGAGAAGTTGAAAAAACGAAGCTCCTGTTCTACAACTTTCCGTGGGAAGATAGATTCGCAGCACCACCTTTGGTTCCGCTCGCCCTCCGGTACAAATCAATACTTCACTTTGAAGCGAATGGCACATTCCATCCCCGGCTTCGCGGGGAAAGGCCCAATGATTATGATGGTGAAAACGCATCCATCTGGGGCAACTTCTTACCACACCTACCAGGGCGGACCCCACTGGGTCGCCACAATTCCGGAACGCATGGGAGTCGCCGAGGATTCTACATTTTCAGTGAAGGTACCATCGCTAGCCGACGTGGTCAGGGGGCTCACTCCGATTTTCTTTCCAGCTCAACCAATTCGAGACTTCCCGGTGGTGGAAATTCGGGCAGTCCATTTCTTCCTCCGGGACAAGACTTTCGAGGTTTCTTTCTCACAAAACCCTCCGATAGAGAAAATTGGGTCGTTTCGCGTTGGCGGGAAGATCATCGGTCCTCTCGACTGCTTCAAGGGCCGCGCCACCTTGCAGTTCGACATCGAGGACGTTTTCGGGGTTCTCAGGCGCCTTTCACTACGCCACGACGGTCACAATCAACCAACGTTAGGCATCAAAGCCGGGGACCAATTCTACAAAGTTGAGTCCATATGGTCGGACGGAATCAGGTTGCATCTCAAATTTCATTATCGCTTGTCCAATTCAAATGTAGTAACCTTGTACGTGGCCCCTCCATCAGGTCTCTACACCTTGGGAAACATTAGGGAACTTGACCGCGACTTCCTCACCGGTAGCTCGAACCGGACTTTTGTTGTCGACAATATCGGAGTGTCGAGGGACACTGAGGTTCGACTCTTGAAGCATGGAGGTAGTTATGCCCTTGGCAGAATAGGGGCGGAGGTAGCGTACAAAATCGCCACCAGTACCTTGTCCTTGAAACAAGTTGTATTGAACGACCCATCGAAAGGCGGAAAGGACCTTAGCGCGTCAGGAGGGACTGCTGTTATTCAGTGCCGCCTACTTGCACGAACCCAGCACGAAGGGATGGATGACGTTCGAGACGACCTGCGAAGAGAACTTTTCAAATTGCGTCGAAAACTCAGTCAGGACTTCCGCTATAATCCCCAGGCGACGAAAGGCTATGCGATATTGACCTATGTAACGGTCTCTCAAAGATTGAGATCAATTGTGACTGAATTTCTCCCAACGTGAGCGTCACCAATGGATGAATTCAATGTGGGCCCGGGGCGATTTGAACGCCCGACCGTTCCCGCCAGGCATTCCTGGTACCGGTTATGAGCCGGTCGCTCTGACCGAACTGCTCGTCCAATTGGCTCTGAGCTACGGGCCCACTTACTTTCGGCTCAAAACTGTCAGTTTTAAGGCCTCACGACCAAACGTCTATTAGTCCCCAAACTCACGCTCGTCCTGTCACAGTGAGCAAGGACCAAGACGAAGGCTTCGAGGACATTCTCGCCGAACTCGACCGCGAAGAAGCACGTGTGAAAATCAGGATGGAAATGAGGCGCTTCGGGAAGCCGACCACGGTCATCGAAGGGATCAAGATGAGCGACAAGGACCTACGCGAGCTCAACTCGAAGATGAAGCGGGCACTGGCCACCGGGGGGACGGTCAAAGACGGGATAATGATACTCCAGGGGGACCACCGCGAAACCGCTGCGAAGATGCTCAAGGAGAACGGGTTCTCCGACGGCGCCATCGAGATTATCTGACCCGAGGTCAGATTCGTCTCAAATGCCAGATTTGGTTCAAACTTTTAAAGGGTAATCCGAGGCGCAGTCATCAGTCGAAGTCATCATGTCGAAGCCGATCACGACCTTCGAGGACTTCATCAAGCGCATACTCGTCATAATTTTTTGGGTCTCCCTCGTCTCCGTGGTAGTCATACTGCCGATCTACTACCTTTTGGACGCCGAGTTCCACTTCCCGGTAGACCTGATACACATCGCCATCAACCCCAGCCTGGCCATCGCGTTCCAGCTCAACCTCCTCTCGACGGAGCCGTTCCGGACCCTGTTCGCGCTCACCGTCTTCCCCGGCTTCTCTTTCGTGGCAGTCTATGGCACCATATTCATGGGGTGGGTGGAGAGGAAGTTCACCGCCAAGGTCCAGCTCAGGACCGGGCCCATGTACGCCGGGAAGTTCGAAGGGATCCTCCAGAACATCGCGGATTTCTTCAAGCTGGCCTTCAAGGAGATAATAATACCCAACGGGGTGGACCGCCCTGCCTTCATCGCCATCCCGTTCGCCCTGATGGCTGTCGCAGGTGCCCTTGTCGCCCTTGTCCCGCTTTCGCCTACCACCTACATCGCCAACCCATCGGTGGGGGCCGTCCTCGTCTTCGCGATACTGGGCTTCACCCCGCTGGTCGTCCTCCTGGCAGGTTGGGCGAGCAACAGCAAATACCCGTTCTTGGGCGGCTTGAGGGCCCTGCACCAGCTCGTGGCCTACGAGATTCCCATGATACTCTCTCTTGTAGGAGCGGTCGTCCTATCCGGCTCACTCAACCTGATGGGGATAGTCGAGGCCCAGACCGGGCTATGGTACATCGTCCTGCAGCCCCTGGCGGCGATAGTCTTCTTCATCGGGGCCCTAGCCGAGCTGGAGAGGATCCCGTTCGACATACCCGAGGCAGACAGCGAGCTGGTGGCGGGCTGGCAGACGGAATACACGAGCATGCTCTTCGGGACCTTCCAGCTCGCCAACTTCTCGAGGATGTACATAATGGCGGGCCTCTTCACCACCTTCTTCCTGGGCGGATGGCTCGGCCCGGCCCCCGTGCCCCCCGAGGTGTGGTTCATTCTCAAGGTGACCATCGTCATGATCTTCATGATGCTCCCCCGCTCGATCATGCCTAGGCTCAGGATCGACATGCTTCTGAGGGCCGGCTGGGTGAAGCTCCTCGCCCTGTCGTTCGCAAACATCTTCATCACCATGATCATAGTCTCCCTGGGGGTCGTGCACTAGATGGGGACCTTGGGCTACATCAAGGGCGTCCTGGTCGCCACATGGACCGGCCTCAGGCACCTCTTCCATCCTAGGATGACACTGAGATATCCGGAGCAGAAGCTCGACCTCGAGGGGCCCGGCTACAAGTACGACGCACGTCAGGGGGTCGGCCTCCCCGGGTTCAAGGGACGGCACCTTCTCTACTTCGAGAAGTGCACCGGGTGCCAGCTATGCGCCATCGCCTGCGACGGGGTGGCCGTGGCCATCGACATGCAGAAGGTCACCAAGGGGAAGCCCCAGAACAAGAAGGACATCTGGCCGGCGGTAGACTACGGGAGATGCGTTTTTTGTGGACTTTGTGTCGATTATTTGACAGAAATTCAAACTAATCCAGGACTAAAGCCAATAAATCAGATTGTCGTCGGGGACCAGGTCCTTACTCACAGCGGGCACTACAAGCCCGTGACAAAGGTGTGGGACATGAACTACTCGGGGCCCATGTACCGGATTACGGTCTACGGCAAGCCCGAGCCGCTGGCTTGCACGGCTGACCATCCGATCATAGCCGTCTCCAGGCCAATGTCGAACCGGAAGGACAGACGGCTCCTCAGGGTCACAACGCCTCGCATGTTCCACAAGCCCGGAGAGCTGAAACTCGGTGACTACCTCGTGAGTCCTATAGTGCGGAAGGTTGTCCATACAGAATACTACGATAAGGACGTCCCAATGTACCGCGGTGGCATCTCGACCAGGAGGCTTTCGCTGAAGGCCGACCCTGACCTCTTCCGCCTAATCGGATACTATTACGCCGAGGGCTCCTGCGATGGGGGAAGGAGGGTGAACTTCGACTTCAACAAGACCGAGAAGGGGACGTTCGCGAAGGACTGTGGCGACCTCGTCATCCATTACTTCGGCAAAGCGGTCAAGCTTAGGAAGAACGGTGAGAACGGGATAAGGCTGGTCCTCGACTCCGCCCTAGCTGAGGACTTCTTTTCTCAGTTCGGCAAGGGCGCGCCGAACAAGAAGATACCAGATTGGTTGTTCTTCGCCGAACCAGAGAAGCAACTACAACTCCTCAAGGGCGAATGGCAGGGAGATGGCTGCAGGGTCAAACAGGCTCGCCAGAAATACCTCAACATCACGACAACATCCAAGACATTGGCGTTCCAGCTCCAGTCGATCTACGCGAGACTTGGCGTAGTAGCGACCATAGACAGCGAGCAGTCTCCTGGGAAACTACGAAGTTACCATGTCAATGTCTTTGGACGTTGGGCGATCAAACTCGCCGAGATGTGGGGAGTGCCGTTCGATTACAAGCCCAGCAAGCACGCGGACAAGTTCCACATCGACGACAGGTACGTTTACCTCCCCATCCGGAAGATCGAGGTCGAACAGGTCAGCGACCATCGCGTCATGGACGTCACCGTCGAGGACGACCACACCTTCGCCCCTCTGGGCCTCGCCACCAGTAACTGCGTAGATGCCTGTCCCTTCGACGCCCTCGACATGACCAACGACTACGAACTCTCTGCCTACGACAAGATGAGCCTGAAGTACACTCCCGACATGCTGGCAGTGCCCCCCAAGCTGGAGGGGAAGAAGTACAAGGTCGAATTCGACACGGAGAAGGGGGTAGTCAGGTACGGCTGACCTGGTCTTCATAGCGATGGCAGTTGTGACGGTCGGCAGCGCCATCTTCGCCCTCGAGGCGAAGGAGATTGTCTACGGCGCCATAGGCCTGGCCGGGTCGCTCTTCGGAGTTGCCACCCTGTTCTTCCTTCTGAACGCCCCCTACGTCGCAGTCTTCCAGATCGCCGTCTACATCGGCGCAGTGGCCGTCCTCATCCTATTCACTGTCATGCTCGTGAGGCAGGAGAAATGGGCAAAGGAGGTCCAGCCCAAGTCACTGACTAGGATAGCGGGCATCCTCACCGGGCTCGCCGTCACCGTCGCTCTCGCCTTCGCGGTCATAGCCACCAACCTCTCGCAGTTCAGTGGCGTGGTCAACAGCGCCACCTTCGTCGACATCGGGCAGCTGATCTCGACGGGGTACGCTCCGATACTCGAGGTGCTTGCCCTCGTCCTGGCGGCGTCGGTGGTCGGGGCTCTCACGCTTTCGAGGGTCGACAGGGAGGAGAAGGACCAGTGAACTACCTCTCTGATTATGTGATCGTCTCGGCGATGCTGTTCGGGATAGGGATCTACGGGCTCGTGACCAAGAGGAACGCCCTCAGGCTTCTCTTCGCCGTCGAGCTTATGATAAACGCTGCCAACCTGAATTTCGTCGCCTTCGGCCAGTACCTCCCGTTCGAAACCGGGCTCCAGACCTCGCTCCCGAACGCCCTGGGGCAGACTTTCGTGCTCTTCTCCATCGCCCTGGCGGCCGCTGAGGCCGCGGTCATACTCGCCATAGTCGTCGTCGCCTACCGGCTGCACCAGGACGTGGACGTCAGCGAACTGAATTCGATGGAGGGCTAGATTGTGGTAATCGCTTCTCGATTTGGGCAAGGCATGGAGCTCGCGGAGTAGGCGCCCGTGTCCCAATACCTGCTGCTTCTGTCGGTAGTCGTACCCATAGTCGCCGCCGCAGCCTGCTATCTCGCCGCCCCGTGGGTAGGGAAATGGGTCGGCTGGCTCGCCTTCGCAGCCCTGTTCGTGACCACGGCTCTCCTGGTCGCCTTCGGATGGTCGCAGCTCTATTCTGGCGGACCGGCGATCTCAGAGTACTACGCCTGGGCGCCAAGCGCAGGCCTCACATTCGGCTTCCTCGCCGACGGCCTGAGCTACCCCGTGGCCATCTTGGTCAACCTCGTCCTGGCCGCCACCGCCGTCTATTCGATGCCGTACATGCAGACCAGGATCAAGGGCCTCTACGGCGAAGATAGGCCGGCCAGATACGGCATCTACTACCTGAACTTCCTGCTCGTCTCAGCCGGTCTGATGGGGATCGCCCTCTCGACCAACCTGATCGAGCTGTATCTGTTCCTGGAGCTCGTCCTCGTCCCCACCTTCGTGATCATCAGCATGTTCGGTTACGTCCAGAAGGAAAGAGTAGGGATAATCTACATCATGTGGAACCAGCTGGGGGCCTTCATCTTCCTGGCCGGCATAGCGATCTTCTACTCGTCAACTACGCCGAACACGTTCGACCTCACCGCGACCTCCCTCGCCCAGGCCGCCGCCAGCCCCCTCGCCTACTGGATAGTGGGTCTGATACTGGTCGGCTGGCTCGTGAAGATGGCCGTCTTCGGGGTCCACATGTGGCTCCCAATCACCGAAGCCGAACCGCCGACCTCCTTCGCCCCCACCATGGCAGTGGTGTCCGGGATCGGAGCCTATGTGATAGCAAGAGTGTTGTTCTTCGGCATGCCCTCGGTGTTCAACGCATTCAGCCTCCCCCTGATGGCGTGGGCAGTGCTCACTATGTTCTACGGCGGCATCGTCGCGATGGCGCAGAACGACGTAAAGTACATCTTCGCCTGGTCCACCATGAGCCAGACTGCATATTCCGTCCTGGGCTTAGCCAGCACCTCGGCCCTCGGTGCCGCCGGCGCCGTCTTCTTCTTCGGGAGCCAGGTCCTCGGCAAGTTCATCATGTTCGCGGTCGCCGGGATACTTCTATCCCAGACGGGCCTGCGCGACACGAAGAAGATGGGCGGCCTGGCGGGGAAGATGCCCTTCACCGCGGCTCTGTTCATACTGGGAGCGCTGATCCTCTCTGCGGTCCCCCCCACGAGCGGTTTCCAGGCTGAGTGGATAATGTTCGCAGGGATCTTCTCACAGGGGGCCCAAGGCTCCACGGCCTTCATGGCCCTTGCTATCCTCGGCCTGATAGCGACGCTCTTCACGGTCGCCTACACCTTCTGGCCGGTCAAGAGGATATTCTTCGGGCCGCTGGCTTCGGGCCTAGAGGAGGTCAAGGAGGC
Organism: Nitrososphaerota archaeon; assembly: GCA_028867035.1. Lineage (GTDB taxonomy): Archaea > Thermoproteota > Nitrososphaeria > Nitrososphaerales > Gagatemarchaeaceae > UBA183. Next base: position 111,218 of record JAGWHB010000003.1, read on the forward strand.
GCCGTTGACCATGACTCTTCCACTGCTTGGACTCGTTGTAGGATCGATACTCATCGGGATCTATCCAGACCTTGTCTCCAAGTTCCTGATAGGCTTCGCCAACACCGTGGCGCCAGGGGGGATACCATAGGATGACTTTCGCCATCCCGTCCTACTTCGTCTGGCTGATCTTCATCCTCCCACTTGTCGGCTCTTTGGCCGTCATAGCACTGCGGAAGCTGGGAAGGCTCGGGGACTACGCCGCAGCCGCCTTCACCTTCGTTTCGGCCCTGTTCGCGTTCACCCTGCTCCTTCCGATGCTCGAGGGGCAGACACTCAGCGTCACCGACGTCCCGCCGCTGACCACCAGCATCCCGTGGATCTCCGGCCTCAACCTTACCGTGGGCGTCCTCACCGACCCGTATACCGCGGTGCTGACCAACGTGGTGGCATGGGTCAGCTTCCTCATCGTCCTCTACAGCCTGGAGTACATGAAAGACGACGGGGGCCACAACAGGTACTTCTTCTTCATCGCCCTCTTCATAGGGAGCATGCAGCTCATAGTCCTCTCAGACAACCTGCTTTCGCTCTTCATCGGCTGGGAGATGGTGGGGCTCTGCAGCTTCGCCCTCATCGGGCACTACTGGAAGGACGAGACAAAGGACTGGGTCGGAACCCCAGGGGACAAGGCACTGGGCGAAGACCAGGCCTACTCCCCGTCCCAGGCAGGGATGAAGGCGTTCGTGATGACAAGGATCGGGGACGTGGCGATGCTGGCTGGGATCCTCATCCTGTTCTACTACGCCGGGACTTTCAACTACCATGTCCTTGCCAAGGATCACAACCTCTGGTTCGAGCACCTGTATTCCTCGGGGCTCCTCGTCCCGGTGGCACTGCTGATATTCGGAGGCGCCGTCGGCAAGTCTGCGCAGTTCCCGCTGCACGAGTGGCTCCCCGATGCCATGGCAGGCCCCGCCCCCGTGTCCGCGCTCATCCACGCGGCCACCATGGTCAAGGCGGGCGTCGTTCTCGTCGCCAGAGTGGCCCCCATATTCTACTTCATAGCAATCGCGAACCCGGCATTCGGCATCACCTCAGTCCAGCCTTTCTTCATGACAGTCGCATGGATTGGCGCGTTCACCGCGATACTGGCGGCCAGTCAGGCCCTGGTGGGCTTCGAGCTGAAGAAGATACTCGCCTATTCTACGATCTCCCAGATAGGCTACATGATGCTGGCAGTTGGCGTCGCCGGGCTCTCGACTGATTTCTCCGTCGGCCTCTCAGCGGCCCTCTACCAGCTGATGAGCCACGCCATATTCAAGGCGACACTTTTCCTCACGGCAGGAGCGCTGATACACGCCGCCGACTCGAAGTACATCAACGACATGGGAGGGATGAGAGACAAGGTGAAGATCACCTTCGCCGCCTTCCTGATCTCCGCGGCCTCCCTGTCGGGCATACCTCCCTTCAGCGGTTTCTGGAGCAAGGACGCGGTCCTCGGTGCGGCCTGGGGCGCCGGGCAGTACGCCCTCTTCGCGGTCGGGGCTTTGACGGCAGGGCTGACGGCGTTCTACTCGTTCAGGATGCTGGGCCTCGTCTTCTACGGAGACCGCAGCAAGAGGCTGCAGGAAGTGGAGGGCCAGGGACACCACGTCCATGAGCCCGGCCCGCTGATGTGGATACCATATTCGATACTCGCCGCCCTGACTGTGATCATCGGGCTGGCGGCCACTGGGGGCCTGATCCTCCCGGCGCTGAACGTGGACGCAACCCTGCAATCCGCCGCCTCCAGCTACATCACGACCTTCTTCACGACGGCGACTCTGCCCGCGCCTTCGGCAGGCCTCGAGGCCTATCCGGCCGGAATCTCCCTGCTCTTCGTGGGACTAGGATTCTTCGCGGCCGCCATGATCTACCTCTGGAGGCGCGTGCCCCCGACCCGCTTCGTCGGCCAGACGGGCTTCATGCACAGCCTCTACACCTTCCTCTACAACAGGTGGTACATCAACGCCATCTACTACAAGGTGTTCGTCGATGCGCCGATAGCAGCCGCACATTGGCTCAGCGAAACATTCGACTACAGGGGGCTCTTCAGGATAAACGACGCCGGCTCGATCCTCGGCGTGTCCCTGTCAGGCGCCGGTAACTGGGTCGACGTCAACATCGTCGACGGCACAGCCAACGGGTTCTCCGCCGTCGGCCAGGCGCTTTCCAGGGCGTTCAGGAGGATCCAGACAGGCATCGTCGAGCAGTATGCCCTTGTCTTCGCGCTCGGCATAATCCTGCTGGTGGTGTTCTTCCTGCTCGCGCTTTGGCAGGCAGGACAGGGGGTCTTCCTGCCGTGAGTTTCGTACTGTCCCTACTAATCGCGCTCCCGCTGTTCGCGGCCCCCGTCGTGTACGCGGTGTTCAAGCTGAACAAGCGCGCGGGCATCTACGCATCCCTGGCCCTGTCGGCCATCGTCACCCTGATCGCTGGGTACGTGTTCTGGCAGGTGTACGCCTCAGCAGCCTCCGGTTCCCTTGGCCCCGGACAGTATCTCTTCCAGGAGAAGTACACCTGGATCAGCATCGCCAACTTCGGCCTCGACTACTTCCTCGGGACCGACGGCCTGGGCTCCCCCCTGCTCTTCGTCTCTGCGCTGCTCACGGTCCTCGCCATATTCGGGTCGAGGAAGCTGATAGACCACCACGAGGCGGAGTACTACTCCCTGATCTTCCTCTTCGAGGGGGCGATCATGGGGGTGTTCACCTCCCTCAACCTGATCCTGTTCTACATCTTCTGGGAGGTAGTGCTCATCCCCATGTTCTTCTTCATCGGGGTGTGGGGAGGCCCGAGAAGAAAGTACGCGGCCCTGAAGTTCATCATATTCACATTCGCCGGCAGCACCATAATGCTCCTAGGGTTCCTCTACTTCTACATGGGCATGCCCACGCCCTCGTTCGACATACCCACCATCCAGGCCCTGCTCCAGACCCACCAGATCCCGGTCGCCCTCGAATATCTCCCGCTCCTGGCCTCCTTCATCGGATTCGCGGTCAAACTCCCTCTGGTCCCGTTCCACACCTGGCTCCCGGACGCCCACGTCGAAGCCCCTTCCCCAATCTCCGTCCTGCTGGCAGGCGTCCTGCTGAAGATGGGCGGCTACGGATTCCTCAGGATAAGCATCGGACTGTTCCCGGGCGCGTCAGTGCAATATGCGTGGGTCTTCCTTATACTCGGTCTGTTCTCCATGTTCTACGGCGCGGTCGCCGCGGTACTCCAGAAAGACCTGAAGAAGATGATAGCTTTCACGAGCATCAACCACATGGGCTTCGTCCTCTTCGGGGCCTACGCCACCCTGATCTCCGGGAACCTGCTCGGCATCCAGGGAGCGATATTCCAGATGTTCGCCCACGCGCTGGCGGTGGGCAGCCTCTTCATGCTCTCGGGTTACATACAGCACCAGGCCGGGACGAGGGAGATACCGCTGCTGAAGGGCCTCGGGACCACCATGCCCCGGACCGCGGCGGTGCTGATGCTTGGGGCCGCGGCTGCGATGGGCCTGCCGCCCTTCGCGAGCTTCCTGGCGGAATTCATGGTGATCGCCGCCGGCATCTCCGCATCGGCATTCACAGCGATTTCGATCTTGGTCCCCGTCATAACTGCCGGGTATTTCCTGTGGATGATCAAGCGGACGGTCCTGTCCCCTCCGGAAGGCGGCCACGAGGTCCACGACATGGGGTGGTCGGACGTGGCTGGCTTCGCAGTGTACCTTGTCCCTCTTGTTGTGCTCATCATCGCGTCCTACCTGATACTCACGCCAGCACTACCGGTGGCGCAGTTCCTGAGGGGGTTGGCCTAGGCTGCTCGACTATCTCACGATAACCGTAGTCCTGATTGGCGCCTCCGCCCTCCTTCTCCCCCTCCTGCAGCTCCTGAAAGGCAAAGCGGCCAACCTTCCGGGGTACGTCCTCGCAGTGGTTCTCGCTGCAGCGATGGTCCTTATCGGCCTCTTCACCCTCAACCCCTCCGGCGTCTTCTGGTCCGGAACCCTGATCGTGCCTGACCAGCTCGGGGGCATATTCGCCCTCGTCACCGTGGGGGTGACGCTCGCCGTCACAGTCGTCTCCTTCGACTCGCAGAAGGGGCCGAGCACTGCGGTGTACTACAGCCTGTTGGCGTTCGCCGCCCTGGGGATGGTACTCCTCGCCTACTCGCAGGACCTCCTCATGCTGTTCGTCTCATGGGAGCTGATGAGTCTGCCTACCTACGTCCTGGCGGGTTTCGACAAGAAGCTCCACTCCAACGAGGCGTCGGTGAAGTACGCCATCATAGGCGCCATGTCCTCTGCCGTCATCCTTTACGCGATAAGCCTCGCCTACGGCCTGACTGGGAGCACCCAGATCTCCGCCGTCGTCTCGGGTTTCAGCTCGCACCCCTCCGCCCTAGCTGGTGTCGCGACCCTGCTCTTCGTCGCAGGCTTCGGCTTCAAGATGTCGATAGTCCCGTTCCACATGTGGATCCCAGACGCGTATGAAGGCGCGCCGACGACGATCAGCACCCTCCTCGCCGCGGCTACGAAGAAGGCCGGCTTCATAGCTGCCATCAGGGTCCTGCTTGCCATCACCACACTCTACGCCGTCACTCGGAGCCCTTTCTTCACAATGGCCAACGTATTCGCCGTACTCGCCCTGCTGACCATGACCGTCGGCAACGTCTCGGCCCTGACCCAGAAGAGCATGACCAGACTTCTCGCCTACTCCAGCATCGCCCAGGCCGGCTACATCCTGATAGGGTTCGTCGCATTCTCCAACGCGCCCGGCTCGGCAGCCGCTACCCTGGGTTTGACGGGGACCATATTCCATGTGATCAACCACGCGATCATGAAGGGGGTAGCGTTCCTCGCGGCGGCCCTCGTCCTGCTGAAGCTGAAGAGGGCAGACCTGGGCGCCTACGACGGACTCGTGAAGAGGATGCCTCTGACGGCGTTCACTCTGGCGATAGCGTTCCTCGGGTTGGCGGGCGTCCCACCCCTCAGCGGGTTCTGGAGTAAGCTGATCCTCATCCTGTCCGTGGCGAACGGGCCGTTCGCATGGCTCGCCCTGGCCGCGATACTGAACTCTGCCTTCAGCCTGGGCTACTACGCCTGGCTGATCAAACGGATGTTCATCGACGAACCGGAGAGCACCGAAAAGGTGAGGGAGCCGTTCTGGTTCGTCATAGTGTTCGCAGTAATGGTCGGCCTGATAATCGGGATAGGCCTATTCCCGCAGCAGGTGATCAGCTTCGCCTCGTCGGTGGCTGCCAGCTTCGTGGGCTAACGCCAGTCTATCGATACCCTGGCTCTGTCGGGAAATATCTTCCTGAACGGCTTGCCCGTGCCCAGGTAGAACTTCGTGAAGAACTCGTAAAGATGCAACCTTAGGTCCTGCACATAGACGATGAACGCCTCGAACGTCAGTATGAGCAGATTGAGCACGACCCACGGTGCGATGTACATCGGGTTGGCCCATGGCTGCATAAGGTTGATGATCAGCAGCAGAGCGGCGTGCACAAGCAGCATCACTGCGAGCCTGACGTAGCTTATGGTGTTTGAGAGGAACTGGGAGATCCTCTCGAAGACCTCGAGGCCGCCGTTGGATAGTGCTCCGAGGACAGACCCCTCCTTGATCTTCCCCATCGCGATGGCGACGCTCTTCCCCCCCAGGAGCACCAGCATCGATGGAATCAGGATTGCGAGGGACACCGCGCCGAGGACGTTGTTGGGGATGCCGATCAGCGGGTTGACACCGGCTGGATTGAGGACGTTGAACTTGAACCCGGCGCCTATGAAAGCAAGGCCATATCCGAAGCCTGAGAGGTACATCGTGAGCAGCGGAATCTTCTCGAGATACAGCTCGATGCGTTCGTGCTCCTTGACCCCCTGATAGATGTCCAGGCTCAGGGCGGTCGTGAGGTGAGCGACGCCGACGAGTATGCTCACTATCATTATCAGATTGACGCCGGCGAACGGCGTGTTCAGGAAGTTGAACGTGTCGACCGAGCCCGCAGCCCTGTGGATTATCTCTACGACCGGCGGAATCGGGACGAAGTTGTAGAAGGAGAGCTCGAAGAACTCCCCGAAGACCACTCCGAAGAATATGGCCGACAACCCAGCCACTAGGAAAATGTTGGCCCACTGTCTCATCGTCCCTGTGGATCTCTGCCTGACGAGCAGCATGAAGAGAGTCAGGATGAGACCATGTCCGACGTCTCCGAACATCATCCCGAAGAAAATCGGGAATACGAAGGACACGATGGGGGTCGGATCCACCTCCCCCCTCCCGGGGATCCCCTGTTCCAAGGTGATGGGCTGGAAGATGCGCAGCCCGTCCTTGTTGTCCATCAGGGTCGGCACGTTCTCTTCGGTCGATTCTCTGTCTACTTCCTGAGTATGGACGATCCACCTGCCGAACATTTGTTTCATTTGGGCCTCCTTCTTTGCGGGGATGTATCCGGAAATCATCGCCAGCCTCTGCATGCCCCCAGAGACCCTGGCGTCGTCCAGTGTCTTGCGCGCCACCTCGGAGAGTTCCCTCAGGGCAAGGAGCGTGGACCCGTGTTTCAGCTTCAGCTCTCCCATCCTCGCCTCTGCCTTCTGTCTGACCGCGATGGCCGCGTCATGGTCCTGCGCCGCCCTCCGATACGCCTCTGCAGGGTTCTGGGGGAAGTTTCCTGGTATGACGAGGGGCTTCAGTTCGAGCAGTTTCATCGACTTGTCGAGCCTTGCTTCTTCCTTCCTCGCCACTGTCACCATGACGAGAGTCTGCTCCTTCGACACTGGCTGCGCGTAGAAGGCGGCGTCGGGGAGTGAATTCTTGAACTCCGTCAGCTTCTCGTTGCCGACCACCGTTACCACAGCTTTGTAGAGCCTTAGGCTGCCAAGGCCCGTGAGGTCCGAAGAGAAACCCGACACTACCTTCAGGATCCCCATCATGGCCTCGGAGTCCGACTCGTCCTTCTGGGCCTTCTGGAGCAGTGCCTTCTCGGCCCTGACCTCGTCGGCCATTGGGGTCAGCTGTCCGTCCGCTCTGTCGAGCAGTTCCTCCCAATTGGATGCTTCATACTTGCTCTGAGGTATCTTGACGCCCCTGAAGACGATGTCCATCTGCCCAGGCATCAGCTGCAGGCCCAGGTCCTTGACCGCCTGGTCAGCCTGGGCGAAGAGACGGACAGCCTTCACGGTGAGCTCCTGCACTCCTGGGTCGAAGTTCTGGGCCGGCCCCTCGACGGGGTGGAAGTCCTCGAACCGAGCGAGCGTCTTGGCCACATCCACGTACTCGCTTCGGGGAGAAATGACCGTGACCTTTGCGAGGCGAGCTACTCCCAACTGTTACACTCTTTGATTTTCAGCCGCGCCCAGATTCCGTTATTAAGCGTGATGACAACGGATGGCCATGACCTTCAAGGCGTCCCTCGAAGCATACAGGCCAAGACAGGGAAGGCGCCCGATGAATCCTTGGCCGTTGCCGCCAGCCCTGAAATCATTATATGCGGTTGGACCTCGGCCGGATTTGTTCAGAGGAGTTCTTGTTGTCCAGCAAGACATACGTCGGTACGAAGGCATTCGCGCTGAGAGGGTCATTGCTGGACGCCGCCGCTGTCCAGAAGCTCACAGAATCGACCTCCCTCGACGAGCTGGT
>JAGWHB010000003.1:118959-417004 GCA_028867035.1 Nitrososphaerota archaeon
CGTTTCCAGATTCAGGGCGCCCAGGGCGACGAAGAGCTCATCGACATGGTCGAAGACGGCTTCGGCATGCAGATGATGGAGACAGCGACGCTGGCGTTCGTTTGGCAGGGCCTCAGCTCCGGGACCATACTCGCCCTGATCAAGCTCCTCGAATTTGAGGTGAGCAACCTTGCCGCCGTCGCCATCGGCATAGAAGCTGGCATCGACTCGAAGAAGATACTCTCCAAGCTAAGAGTCTAGAATACCGAGATTTTTTCCCCACAATCTCCCAACATTTATAAGCGGTATTCGAAGGCGCTGTTTCGTCGAGTCATGCGCAGGATTTTCCTGGCCTTCCTCGGGGCTTTGTCGCTGGTGTTCCTTGCGGCAATACTTTCGGCTCCGGCTTCAGCCCAGGCGACAACGACCGCGGTCGCTTCAAACGGCAACAAATTCATAGCAGCTGGCGTCGCCTTCGGCCTCGCGGCTTTGGGCGCAGGGATAGGCGTAGGGACATCGGGGTCTGCCGCCATCGCGGCGGTGACAGAGAAGGCCGAGGTGAGGACAACCGCGCTGATATTCGTCGTGCTCGCCGAGGCAATCGCCATCTACGGATTCGCGATCGCATTCATCATACTGGGCCAGTCCGGTTAGAAGTACCAGTCAGCTACTTCGTTCTTTAGTACTGTCTGAGAATTGAGAAGTCTGCGAGGTCTTCCAGCAAGATCGTCGCCTCGCTCCTAGGCAGGTGCATGAGCATCCTCTTGGCCTCCTCGGCGTAGGACTGTGCCTGGGCTGTCATCTTGCCCACCACTTCGCTTTCGCTGTGAGTCTTCAGCAGCCCAACCGAAACCTTGTCCTTCGACCTCCAGTCGAGGAGGTCGTCTTTTAGCTGATATGCAATCCCGATGCAGCGGCCGTAGTCTGCCAGCGCCTCCACCTCTTTCTCATCCCCGCCTGCAATCAGCGCACCGAGCTTCGCCGATGTCTCGAAAAGCGACGAGGTCTTCTCGGTGACTATGCGAATGTATTCGTCCCAGGTGAGCTTGTAAATCTGAGGATCTATCGTGAGCTCTGAGTACTCCCCTTCAGCCATCTTAAGGGCGGCGTTGCTCACCTCTTCGGATATCCTCCTGTCGTCGTACCTAGCTGCGATGGCAAGTATCATGGCGAACACGAAATCCGCGCTCAGGAGGGAGGCGCTGTAGCCGTATTTCACGTGAAACGGCAACTTTGCTCTCCTGGCCTTCTCCTCGTCTATGACATCGTCGTGGATGATAGACTCTGTGTGCAGCAGCTCTACGGCGACCGCAGCGCCCAGGATCGAATCGTCCTTGCAGCCCAGCGCCTCAGCCGACAGCATGAGCATGGCCGGTCTTACGCGCTTGCCCCCTTCGATGGCGTACACGAGGGGGTCGTGGAACCGAGAATGTGTGTAGAGCTTGAGTTCGCGTGAGAGCGCAGAGTTGACCCTGGACGCATAGGACTTCATGCGCGACTCGAGCGCTTCCAGGGAAACAGCCCTGTCCTCCACCAACCCCTCTCTCCTCTCCTGAATTCAGCGGTTTAGGTTCGTATATAATATGTTAGCCTAATTTCAAAGTGTGTTGCTTTCTTTCAAGGTGCACGAGCTGAAAGTCGGCGACCGCTACTACATCCTGCTGCCAAAGCTCAATTCAAAGCAGATGGAGCTAATCTCGGACCGGCTGACCAAGAGTAGATTTTCAGTCCGTTCGTCTGGTCGCCTTTCGGCGAGGTCGCCAGAGGCAATAATCCACGTCGAGCCTTCGGGAACGTGCTGGTCGACGGCCGACCCGGCGGACGCAGTGCTGCCCGCCGTCCCCGACATGCTCGCGTGCCCAAAACAGAAGGTGCCGGCGCAGGAGCTTCAAGGCATGTACTTCGAGACAGGCAGGATGGGAAGAACCTCCCATGTGCGCTTGTCGACCCGTGTCGAGTCCTTCTCCAATTGGGACAAGCTCCGCGCTTCGGGTGCATCTGGCCTCTCACCCGACGAGCACCACGTGGCTTCCTTTCTCATTGAAGAGGCAGCTGGGAATTGCCAGTTGCTGACAGATTTCCCCGCCGAAGGCTCAGTACCTGAGCTGTGCGGGTCCAGGCTCTACTTCAAATCGAATATCGGCGCCACAGAAGCCCTGGGCACGCTTGGCTCCGCAGGTAGGAAGCGAGCACGGAACTCATATCTCCCGAGGGCCGGGATCCTGACGCTCGCCGTCCCTCTCCTTTCGCCCAGGAAACTGGCAGGACTATTCGAAGAGCTGGGCGAGTGGTGTTCATTCGAGGCGGTGTAGCGAGAAAGCTCTAATTGTCGGCTCTGTTGGGGCCTTTCAGCCCCGGTAGTATAGAGCCATAAGCGCGTAAAGCCCGGTCAAACCCAAAGTATCGAAAGTATGCCGGCCTTTCGAGTCGGCGACCCGGGTTCGAATCCCGGCCGGGGCAATAAACCTACGGGTTCACTTCCCCTCCCAGACTGTACCCCTGCCCTTCCTGATTTCGCTTGACTAGGCTGAAGCTAGGACTTACGCTGGTCAGGTCGCGGCCCGAAGTCCGGTGCGGTTTGTCAACTGTCCTTGACAGAATTCCAGGCCCGGATGGGGTAAGGTCGCGGGTCGGAGCACCCATAGATTTGAGCACACGACCTGTGACTTTCGGGTTCGATTCCCGTCGGGCCCGCACTCGTTCGGGTCCAAGTCCTTTTTCCTTTTTGCATGATTTGCAACTTTTTTCAAAGCATTCGTGGCCGATTATTCTGCGGGACGGTATATATGCGCCCCTCTCCCCGTGGCCTTGCGGCAAAATTGTTTGCTCCCCCCCATTGGTTCTGTCCGGGGCCGCGCTCCAAGCCGCCACGCGGCTTCGAGTGAGCCACTTGCGGTCCGGCCCACCCGTTTTGTCTTCAGCAGCCTCAAGCCGAAGCCCGAGCAGACTAGCTCAGCTTAGTTTCGCTCTGCCCAAAGGAGAGAACAGCTGATTCTGATCTCCCCCCTACCTCTTGCTTTCTCCAACCCCTGTAATTCACACTTGCTGTAATCTGACCTACGCCCAAGTGTCAAGGAAATTGACATCGTGACCTTATCTCCAAACCTCTCGATCAAACAGTAGACTGCGGGGAATTTTGTCGCAAGGCCTCTCCCCGTCAGAGGTCGGTTCCCCGGGCCGGATGTGAGCGGGGCTATCACAAAGGCCTCCTTCTCAAGGCGGTTATGATGCGCGCCAAGCCTTTCTCATCGACCCAACCCCTTCACGATTGCTCTTCCGATGAAACAACCGCTGCAATTTGCGCCTGAGCTGGCTGTCCTGGGAGTGGACTGAACGGACCGAGTTTCTCGTAATTCCTATATCCCCAACATTTCTTCTAGAAGGGTGGTTGGGAACTTTCCTCCTTCGCCTAGGAGATACCCCGGGTCCTTCAGTTGTGATTGTAATACTGCTTTTGGCGTTCGGGCCAGTGTCAATTCTTGCGTTGCCAGTGCTTGCAGCTAGGGCACCCGTGAAAATCGTCCCGATTGAGGTAACAAACAACCAGGTCATCCCTACGGGGACGTTTCAGCAGAAGGTAGTAATCAATAGCCTAGCCTATTCCAGCTGGATCAACCCGAATTGGACGAACGTGGAATTCGAGAATGGTGACGGGTCCGCAGTTCCCACGTGGATTGAATCGGGAAACAGCAACTCAGCCAGTTCAACCGTGGTCTGGTTGCGCCTCAACTCGATAAACCCACTAGCAACTCTCACCCTGTACATGGATATCTTCTCACTGACGGTCAATCTCTTATCCGCTAGTGGACCTATAGGCGAGGCACCTCAGCTCTCTCCCGTATGGGGACAGTATGACGACGGGGTTCAGGTCTTCAATGCCTACGCCAACTTTCAGGGTTCCTCCCAGCCTCTGCAGTGGGATCTCCAAGGAGGCGCGAAGTTCGTTGGCGGTGCGAACAGCACAGGCGGGGTTCAGCTGATGTTGGGTGGTGCATGCCAAGAGGGAGCTGTCTCGTATGAAAACGCAGTGTCGGGGCCGAACTTGGTGATTCAGTTCAGCGGCGCTTGGAACTCTGGTGGGCTGGGACCGGGCTTTGGCATCGGCTTTCTCTCTTCGGGGCCCGCAGCAAGTAGCTACCAGCCTTGGCCCATGAACGGCTACATGGCGCTCTTTCCTCCAGGGGGTACTCCCGCCCTCTACCATAGCACCAACCAAATCAGTTCTGGCGGCACGGTTCCTGACACCACATTCCTATTTGGGCAGGTCATCACAGGGCAGAAAGGAATCTCGGTATCGGGCTCGTTCCGGTCGAGCGCCCCTTACGAGACACCGCCATCCGTCAGCCTAGCTAACTACATCAATTTCACGGGATCTCTAGACAATTCAAACAATGTCCTCTACGTCGAGGCCGCTGCTGACGGATGTTCCGTGTGTATCGGGAACTGTTCTTCAAATGCTTGGGTGTACTGGATTAGAAGCATCGTATACGAGTCGGTCGCACCCACTGTCGTGATTGGCGCACAGACTTACACGGCCACATTCACCGAGTCTGGCCTTCCGTCGGGAACCTCTTGGCAAGTCCAGGTAGGAAGCGCCATCAACTCGTCAACATCAAACACAATCACATTCCAACTCAAGAACGGGACCTACTCGTTTTCCGTGTCCAGTGTCCCTGGCTACTTGGCCAACCCGTCGGGGGGACCACTGATAATAGCGGGGAGCGACATTTCGAAATCAATCGACTTCACAAAGAACAGCTTCGCTGTCACATTCCTGGAGTCTGGCCTGCCTACCGGCAGCTCATGGACGGTCACCCTGGACGGTACGCCTCAAAGTTCAACAACTTCAACAGTAATCTTCCTCAATGTAACTAACGGACAGCACCAGTACACTGTGAGTGCATCCTCGGGATATGCCCCCTCGCCCCCATCTGGATTAGTGCAGGTTACAGGCGGCGATCAAACCGTACCTGTTTCATTCGTTAAGAACAGCTTCAAAGTGACCTTCGAGGAGACTGGGCTTCCGAGCGGCCTAAGTTGGGACATCGCCTTGGACGGCAGCAAACTGGCCAGTTCTTCGAGCTCAATTGTCTTCTTCAGCGTTCCGAACGGCTTCCATAGCTACATTGTGGGGGCGCCTTTCGGGTACCAAGCATCACCTCCACACGGAAACTTCTCGGTAAGCGGTAACGACGTCAACGTCTCAATCTCATTCGGACTCGGCTGGAACCTACCGTCGCCGCCTCAAAATGTCTCAGCCACAGGAGGGATTGGGTTCATTCGCTTGTCTTGGACTCCACCGAGATCTCTGGGAGCACCACCAGGTTTTACAGGAACAGCAGTCGAATCATATTACATCTACCGGGGAAGCACGCCCGGTAGCGAGAAGTACTATGACAAGGTGAGCGGAACCATGCTGTCGTACACAGATAATTCTGCTACTGCAGGAGAGATTTTCTTCTATTATGTGACTGCGGTGAATCCAGTCGGACAAAGCTCTCCTTCGACAGAATCATCAGCACAAGCGGTCTTGCTCACGGTGCCATCGGTCGTTCAGATACTAATCCCTCCTACAGTCGAGGGAAGTGGAATCTATTTGTCATGGAAACCTCCTGCGTCAAACGGTGGCACCCAAGTTACAGCCTACATTGTATGCCGAGGCACAACACTCGACTCCATTACTGACTGTGCGACTCTTCCTGCAAACGACACGTCTTTTACCGATACCAACGGCCTCTCTCCTGGACAGACTTACTACTACACCGTTAAAGCTGTTAACTCTCAAGGCCAAGGAAGTCCTACCCTCTTTGGCCAGATAGAAGCTCCACAAAACATTCCAGGGATTCCATTGTACGAGAACCTCGCCATTATAGGCATCCTGACACTTGTTGTTGGGTCGGCGAGTGTCGGTGCGACCTTCTTCGTAAGGGAACGAAGACGTCCTGACTTGGAGATCTATCCTGAGACAAAACCAGGTTGGGATTCTGACCCCAGTAACATAAAGATGGAGATAACGGTTCGTAACGATGGATCCAAGCCTGCAGTAAACGTCGGAGTCAAGGTTGTCGACTCGGCAGGGAAGCCTGTCACCGACGAATATGTGGGTACATTAGAGACCCACATGGCACGGAGCTTCGAGGTGAAGGTGAACTCGCCTTCTGGAGATCACTGGCTCGTAACCGTGGTCTACCAGCATCCGACCGATTCCTCGGAAAAGAAGCCTCGCCAAATGACCAAGGACATCAAGCCTCCACCGTTTCCCGCACGACGGTAAGCGTCCTTGAAAGCTAGACCTCGTCTTCCTGTCTCTTGGGGTAAATCTGGGTCGCCTCCTCAGGCGGGCCTACCTCCTTGTCGCGAAGTGCAACATCGACGTCTTCTTGCCTGACCACCGGGGGAATCTCACGCCGAACGCTATCAGCCCTTGCCGTCGCCCAAGCTGAAAACGGCAAGGTCAGCAGAGCACCAAACACTAGGTATGTGCCCAACAGGAACGGACTGATGATTCGGCCGACCAAGCCCACCACAAATGCTCCGAGCGCGGAGCTGTACAGCACCAGAGGGAGATTCGTCAGGATTCTCTCAATCAAATTCGTGAGCCTTACACTCTTGAAATGGCTTCCGACCTTGGCCGAAGACGAAATAGCTTCGTGGAAGTACTCTTCATGCGACTGAACGATTTTGGCAATCTCTGTGGTCCGCTCCTCGGGTTCGACTCTGAAGACCCTGGCGACATCCCTTCGCATGATGGCTGCTTTGCGTCTGGTTTCGGTCCCATAAATTCCGTAGAGATCTATGTACCAAAGGTTCGCCCACAGGGCGAAGTACTGATAGAGGGCGATCGAACAGACGAGCAAGCCTGCGTTTACAACCATAATTCGCGGTTCCCACCCCCCGATAATGCCAATCGAATCAAATAACGGGAATCGCGCCTTTCGTCGTTCGCGCAGCACTCTCTCGCGATCGTTCTCTATGCTATTGATTCGGAAACCGAATTCCACGAAGTCGCCAACGTCATACGGAATCTTCATCGAGGGTCTTTTCTCCCGCTAGTCTCAGATACTCTGAGAGTACCTCGGGCCTTTCGTGGGCCTTCAACCTTGCCAAGAATCTCATGACTTGATCTGCGAAGACGAGACCGACATGTTCTTGCCCTCTGAATCTCTTGGCCATGAGCTCTTGGAGAACTGGGGGCACCCGCCTCTTCATCTCGGCTATTTCCGCGTCGTCGATTATGCGGGTGGCCAGATAGTATACCTTGACATTCCTAGCATGCTTGAGAGGCTCTTTGCGGACAATGCCCAGATTTCTGAGTTCGTTGGCCGCCTTGACGACCATAGTCTGGGAAACGTCGAGCTCTCTCGCAAGCTGCGAGCCTGTCATCCCTTCCTTATTCCTTCTCAGCGACAGAACAATCCTAGCTTTGGTGTCGTCTGACGGGAGCTGCTCTATCTTCTTGCCAAAGACCCTTACTCGGTCGTTTTCGACAAGAACTACAGCAGACTCTGGCACAGGGTTCATCTCCAACTCTGCATATTAAAAGGTGCGTCCAGTCCCCCCGAACGATTCATCCGCCAGGTTTTTATATTAATAATGAGCAGGTTTAAGCGACTAAACTTGCAAGTTGGAGAGGAAGGGCCAAACCGCTTTGGAGCACTTTTGCTCTTGGGGACGGTGGCCCTGTTGGTACTTGTAATGGCCCCGAGCGCGGCCAGTATGGCCGGATCGACTATCACCACCAAGGATTGGTCGGTCTCCCTCTCGTGGACCAATCCGAACCAGCCACCGGGGAGCGCGACGACGATCTCAATGAACATCGCTGTTACCCAGACCGTCTACAACCTGCAGATCATGGTCAGCGGCCAGGACCTTTCGATAAGCAGTGGCAGTGGCTCGGGAAACAGCTACAGCTGGGACCAACTGAATCAGGGTGACACTAGGCAAATCCAATTCGTTGTGACGACACCCTCGGCCGCCCCAGTCGGCAACAAGTACAACGTGACCGTGGCAGCCCAGAGCTACGCCACCCCTGCCGGTCTGTTCGGCGCAAGGGCGCCGTGGGACTCGCCTAACGACAAAGCTTCCACATCCTTCCTGCTCCAAGTCACGCCGTTACCAGTGCTCCCGCAGAGCCCTGGGATTGATTGGGGCAGCGTCGCCGTCGGGGGTTTGATCATCATTGTCGTTGCGATAGGTTTGTTGTACTTGTGGAGCAGGCAATATGGGTGAGGCGAGAACATGTTAGACGCGATAATCATCATCGCAGGTGTCGCGGGAGTCTTCATCGCCTTGGGAATCGCTGGCGCGGCGTTGCTCGGGTTCGGGCATGCCACTTCGGCCGTGGGGCAGATTGCTCAGAGCGGTCCCGTGGTCCTGGCTGGAGACACGCTCTCGGGATACGGCATTGACATCATAACTGTGCTTATCATACTGGCGATCGTAATAGTGGCAGTGTTTCTCATCGTTATTTTACGCCGGTAATATCCAACACAAGTCCGCGGGTGGCCGGTCGCATAGGAAGGTTAGTTCTCAATCATCACAGTTCCTGCATATCGGAGGGAGCCAGTGGGACACGCCTATGCTGTCGTGGACGGGCACCCAGTCTTCGCGGTTCTGTTCTTCCTTCCGTTCCTTCTTGCTCATGAACTCGGCGAACTTTTCTCGGCGCATATTAGGCGAACCGCCGAAGCCGCAATTGTCCGACGGAGACGGGTGGCCGAATCTGAACCGTTGGAGTCCTCGAGGCCGAGGAGCCACTTCGAGTAGGCGTGGACGCGCTCGACAAAGTTGTCACCTGTCATCGTGAGGCTTGACGAGTCGTGCGTTCTTAACGTCGGGCAGATTTCGGAATAGTACGACTGGAGAGGGGCGGCGAAAGTGACGGCCAGATTAGACGAGGTCGTTGAGGCCGAACCTGTAGCTCATCTTGATCTGGTCCTTGTCGAATATGAGAGTAGATGAATTCACCCTTCTTTCGAACGTCTTGCAGCTGGAATAAAGCGAGATGTACGCACCGTACTCTGAACAGAGACCCCGAGAGGTACCCCATTCCGTCGCGAAGTGGACGCATTCGAAGCAGTAAGGCCTCTGAAGGCCCGTCCCTTCCCAGTGCCTGACGAAGCCGGGTGGAAGCACCCAGACCGCCTTGAGAGCGACCCTACCGCCTGAGAGCTTTCCTGACCTGGGGCAACGCTGCCGCGAACGCAGTGTGCTGACAGTAGTCGGTGGCGTCAAGCTCGCAGTAGAACTTGACCTTCCCCCCGTCAGCCGACCTCGCCTTCACGCCCACGATCCTGTCCTTCTTGTTGTCCCGCACAACGACCTCGTCCTCCCCGAGGGAGATCAGCTCCAGGAACGGCGCGTAGTTGGAGAACCTGTCCTCTATGTAGAGCATGACCTCGAGGATGTCGCTGACGAGGCCCGCAAGGGGCTTCTTCTCCTTCTTCGCCTTCTCCTGGACCTGCTGGTAGAGCTGGGCCGACACCGTGATGGTTCGGAAACGTCTGTCTGGCATATCATTACGCCTATATTACGTTACGTTTAAATGTTTAGTGCCGTGTGAAAAGCGTGGTAGTTATAGAGCCTTGTTCGGAAGACTTGTTCCTGCCTTAAAAGACCCCAGAGGGTCTGTCGGCATGGCCGCGCCTCCCGAAGGAGAGCCGTTGGAGCTCTGCGAGGAGTGTGGGTCCCCGCTGGTAGACGGCTTCTGCGGGACCTGCGGGAACGGATACAGGGAGGGGTCCAGCCCAGTTGGAGCCGCCCCTCTTGAGAGGGGCGAGCTGTCGCGGGTCCTCGGGAGGAACGTCGGCGCGAAGGCGCACGGCTCCTACGCCCTCTCGATGCAGCAGGACCAGGGGATGGGGCCTCTGCGGAAGCAGATCGACCTCATGGTGGAGCAGTTCAACGCCTCCCCGGAGGCGAAGGCAGCCGCGAAGCAGAACGCGGAAACGCTGGCTGTGAAGGTAATGGACGAGCTAGGCCCGACAAAGTCAGCCATAGCTTCAGTGGCTCAGATCTTCATCGCGCAGGGGAGGAACCTCAGGGAGGTCAGTTCGTGCATTTCGATGGTTCATCCGTCAATCGACAGGCTGGGCGACATCGTCGTGGAAATTCGCCAGGAGACAGAGGAGGACGTCAGGGTGCTGGTAGACGGGAGGGACAGGCCCTACAAATCGTACTCCCACGGGTTCTACAGACGGCTGAGGATACCGGTCTTTGCTTCCGACGGGAGCGCCCTCATAGAGCTGAGGGGCGCCACCCTCACCAGGAAGGGGTACGACCCGAAGAGGGTCGAGCCGAAGGGACCGTCCGAGCTCGAAGTCAGGGCGGACGAGGCCAACTTCGAGCTGTTCAAGATCCTTGAGGAGGCGAGGCTCTCGGGGAGGGCAGCGGCCGCCGGGACAGATCAGAGCGCAATGCTCAGGAAATATACAATCTCCAAGTTGCGCCTCACCGGGAGACTCCTCAGGGAAGCGGGCGTCCTACAGAAGGTGAGCGGGAAGTACGTCAAGCTCTTCGCTGAAGCGATTGCCGACGGCGGGGGGAGGTCCCCAAGGAAGCTGGCCGAGGAAGCCCTGATAGAGGCGTGCGAGAACGTCGTCCCCGGGCACCTCCGCAACTCCCTCTGGCAGAAGTACCACCTCAAGGCTTCCGGGATGAAGTCGCTAGTGGTAGTGTCGGAACTTGCCGCGTGGCAAGGGTGAAGTGTTCCCTTGCCGGCCCAGCTGACCACAATCCCCCTCAACCTAGTAGAGCCCCACCCCAAGCTCGCGTTCAGGTTCGCCTACGATGTCAAGGGACTTGCCGATTCGATTAGGGCGGCAGCCGACGAGAACACTCCCAACGGCCAACTCAACCCGGGAAGGGTTGTCCTGAAGCCCGACGGGAAGGGATACTATGTGTACGTTGGGGTGAGGCGCTACAAGGCCCTGAAGCTCCTCTACGAGACTACAAAGGACGAGAGGTTCGGGTCCTACACTGCCTACGTCGACACCGGGATGAACGAACTGCAAATGTTCATCAAGGCGAAGCGGGAGAACGACGAGGAGCAGGGGGAGAGGCAGGGGCTCTCCGTCCTAGAGGAGCTATTCGGGATCACATTGATCAGGGAGGCTATATCCCCGGAGGGAATCAAGGACCACTGGCTGAAGCGGCTCATCGACGTGGCGGTCAAGCTGGACGAGAACAAGCTGAGGAGGCTCTACGAGATAGAGGCCGCAACTCATGCAAAGTTCAGGCTCCCCCACCTCGAGTACCTGTGCAAGATCGGGAGCGAGGACGACCTCATCCTGACCGCGGCCACGGCGGCCGCTTTCAACTACGCAGGAAGCGACATGGAAAGGGCCTGGGAAGACAGGAGCTCGGTATTGTCCCTCGACTGGTTCAGGCGGAACTTCCCCGAAATCAAGAAGGCGGAACCCAGCGGCAACGGCGGAAGTTCGCAGCAGAACTCAGTCAAGAAGAAGTCCAAATCCAAGGCAAAGAAAAACACGGTCAAGGGGATGGAGGTGCACGAGAAGGAGGTGATCCTCGTGCCCTGCCCCCGATGCGGGAGGCTGCACATGGTAGAGACGAAGGGGAAGATCGAGGCGACCCACGTCCCAGAAGACCCCGACGGTGAGAGCAGGACGGAGGTGGCGGCGAGCGTCAGCCGAATGGAGCGCGCCTGCTCGAAGTGCGGAGGCCGGTTCTTCGCGTTCGTGGAGCACCTCGAGGGGCGGAAGTACGCGGCCGAGTCTTCTGTCTCGATGAGATTCAAAGAGCCGAAGAAGGTCGCGGAAGCCGTGGATCTCCGCTTCGACCGCAAGGAGGACGTGTGGCAGATCATAGCGGGGGACAAGGTTGTCGGGCCCCTGGATTTCAACGGGGAAGCCCGGAAATGAGCTGAGAGGGTCGTGAATGGGGATGCCGAAGAGCAGGAGACGGGAAGAACTCGCTGTGCTGGTGGGCCTCGAAGTCCTACTCCTAGGGATTGCGTTCGACTCCCACGACCTTAGGAAGCTGCCTTTCCGCCAGTCCCAGATCACCAGGGTCGTGAAAGTGCTAATGGATGCCGGCATGCTCACGCGGATTGGGACGAGGCAGAAGTACCTCTTCACCCAAGAGTTCCTGAGCATCCTGAAGGAGCAGGTCCTCCAGAGGACCCCCCGCAGCGGGATCATCCAGTTCCCCGTAATGACCACGTTCGACGCGTGTGGCGTAGAGCATTGGAGCGAGCAGGAGTTCGATCGTTTCGTCAGGACGCTGAAGGACCACTGGCAGTCCCTTCGCAGGAAGTAGGCACCAACGTTCAGGGGGTGAACATCTGAACGTTCAGGGGGTGAACGTTCCCAGAATTTGCTCTGTGACCAAGAGCTGAACATCTGAACGTTCAGGGCGTGAACATTAACATGAGAGTGTCTCGCTTGGACGCCCCACTCCGCGTTATCTTAGCCCGGGGTCCTCTCCCTTGACTTGTGGGACGAATCGACTGGAAGGTGCAGGTTCTGCGGCTACCTGTACTACACCTGGAAGCTGCCGATGCACGAGGCAATCTGCAGCATGAGGCCGACACCCGCAGGAGGATCGGACGCTCCGCAGACCCATCTCTCGGAATCGCCGCGTTTTAGCCGGAATACCGTTGTTCATCCACTTGAGAACGCTCCTCGTCTTTCTTCTCTGCATGGTCGTGGCTGACTCGCTCATCGGGATTGGCGTAGCGCGGAGCGGAACGCACGACCCATGTGATTCCTACGGAGACTGTGTCTCCAGTTCAGTCAACTATATTCGCTCCAATCCCGATGGGTCGCTCTACGTCGGGGACAGTTTCAGCATCCCCCTCTCCGTCACTAAAGGGCCGAACACCACCAGCTACTCGGTATCGTGGTCCTTCGACCGTTCGGTCTTTGACAGGTCCGGAGACTCTTTCACAGTGGCCGGAAACAAGACCGGCAATTTCGCGGTCTCCGCCACGGTCACGTTCGCGGGATTCGTGACGGCGGGCAATTCGACACAGCCTTTCAGTTCCACCCTCGCCGGTACTGAAAGCGTAACCGTCATCCAATTGACAATCTCGCCATATCTTCGAATGGTCAACGTAACCGACAAATCCACCGGGTTCGAGCTCCGAAACCCCGATGGAACTTTCTTCAAGGGAGATTCCTTCTGCGTCTACTGGTCGGCCACCTTCCAGTTCTCTGATTCGAGGACTGACATCTTGGTCAACGTCACCGGGTCGCTCCCCGCTTACCTGAAGGAGACTTCTTCCAACTACACCGGGAGCGCGCCGGGGAGGCAGGGGTACATCTGCTACAGCGTGGTCGAAACATCGCCGTACGACAACGGCGCCCTCTCCCTGAACTTCAACGCGATCAACTGGGAGAAGGGGTCCATCGCGCACGTCGTGAGGGGAGTACCGTTCGCGATTGTGCAGTACAACCCTGTGTTCGCGGTCTACACCTACACTGACTACAACTCGCTGCCTCCGACATCCTATCAGAAGCCTTTCGCCACGCTCGTGAGGTACGACGGAAACGCTCCCTGTTACTCGTATCCAGGGAACGCCAACACGGCGCCGTTCAACGCTGCCAATTCGACCAGAGAAAGGGCGGTCGTCACCGACTTCTCGTTTAGCACCCTCGGGTTCAACGCCACCGAGACGAGTTCCGTGCTTCCTTTCAACGCGACGGGGATGTACGTCCCCTTCAACTATAGTTCACGGTCCCCGCCGTCCTCAAGGGTGGACTACGGCGTGAAGGCTGCCTACCTGTCCAGCAACCCTCTCGCTGCCTGCTCCGACGACAACTCTTCGCCGGCGACGAGGTCGACCGACACCCCAGTACAGCCCCATCTCTTCACCTGGGCCAGCCGCTACGGCAAGTGGTACTTCAGCGCCCCCGCAACCCAGGGCGAGGACACCACGGGCGGACCCTACTTCGAGAACTACACCGCCAGGGGGGTCGAGTGGTTCAACGCGACCTTCGCCGCCCACTGGAACAACACCGGGGACGCGCACTTCGACACCTTCCAGAGCACGTACCTGTACGAGCCGACGCTCTATGATGGCTACCTCAACTTCACGGCCGTCGACCAGCATGGCAGGCCTGACCCGAACGTCCATGTGACCGTGGAGGCAAACAACCCGTCCCCGTTCAACGTACAAATCTTGGACCAGGCTTCCAAGATCTTTGGCACCGACCCGAAGGCCAACGCCAGCCTGAAGGCCGACCTGTACGAGGCTTACAATGCCACCCTCACGCTGAAGCCGGTCCGAACGCACGCAGGCACCTGGTTGTTCCTGGTGAACCAGACCAACAGGGCCACTCCCGACGGGTCCGCTCCACCGCCGATGCCCACGCTTCTAGTTTCAGTCTCGGGCCACGGGCAATTCTTCTCTTACGAGATATCGGTGTCATTCAGCGTGTACGAACTGAACGCCAGCGTTGTCCTCGACAGCATTCACATCGAGCCGAACGGGACCGCCAGGTTTCAGAGCGTCCTGGCCGGGAACATGCTCGTCGATTACGTGGACGAGGAGAAGAACATCATCGCAACGCCTGCGGACCTGAACTTCTCGGCGCAAGCGAACACGTTCCCGATGTACCAGCCTGCCTTCGGCAGCCTCCTGTTCCCTCCAACTTCCGAGCCCGGGGGGTTCGCACTCTACTACCCATTCGTCTTCGGCAGCAACAGCACGGTCCTCGTAAACCTCGCGGGGGGCGGAGCTTCCACCTCGTCCACCGCGGACGGTGCTTCGGTCGGCACCACACTGGACGTCGGTCCATATTCAGGGGGTGCTCAGAGCGTTTGGGTCAGGGATGGCAACGGGACCACCGGCCGGCTCCTCTACTCATCCCCCCTGCTGGTCAACGTGGGCCCTCCAGCGCCGCCGGGGTTCGAGGGGGTCCAGAGCTTCACATGGTCTCCCGACCGGAACGACACTTTCACCATCGGCATCTTGAACTCGTTCGGAGTCAGTACCCCCGTCGGGTACTATGGGGCGACCGTCCACTCCGTGAAGGGCCCAAATCTCGATTACGAATTCCTATGGGTCTTCTTGGCAATTGCGGCGGGGTTTGTGTTGCTGGGGAAGGCGATTCATCGAAAGGGTGCCAGAACCAGCAGCGAAAAGGGGTTAGCAGCGTGAAATTGCCTGTAAGACTCCGTCCAAGGAGAGAGGTTTGTAGCCTATCATCTCAACGCATACGTTCATCGTCTTGTTTGAACACTTGATGAATGGGTATGCATCGGGGCTATTGTTGTGTTTGTCGCCGTGAATCATCCAGCCTTTCCAGCTTGCCGGTCTCAGAGGGTCGTGGGTGAGCATCAGGTCCTGACCACGGTAATGGATGAAGAAACAACTGGGAATTTCAAGAGCCTTGGTAACGGCATCCAGGTCGTGGTTTCCACGAAGGAAGAACACTCTGCCGTTAAGCTTCCCGAGCCAGTAGTCGATTGGGTTATGTTCTCGCCCGAAAGCAAAATCGCCTAGGAAGAAGACGACATCGGACCGCCCGACGGTATTGTTCCAATTCCTAACCATCATGTCGTTCATCTGGCGAGCGGACTCGAATGGACGATTGCAGTATCGGATTATGTTCTCATGATCGAAGTGCGTATCGCTAACGACGAAGGCTTTCGTCTCTGGACTGATTTCGAAAGGCCTGCCTGGAGATGTCCCGATAAGGTCCCCTTCAACCCTGGCTTGCATCAACGCGAGGGTCAATTTCCTGTTTTCTCTGTTCAGAGCTTCGGGCCTTGTTAGTGACCGCCTCTGGAAGAGATCGAACTCGCTTACTATTCTACTCCCCTTTCCAACTAGGGTTATCCGCAGGACGCTATGTCTGATGGGCGGTATCTCCATGCTCGCGAGGTATTCCTTGATTTTGCCGAATTTCCTGTCTATGTCCTTGAAAGCGAGAGTAGCATGAGGACTGTATTTTCCCATATCATGCTTTCCCATATAGCAGAAGCCCGAGAATTTGCTTACAAGTTC
This sequence comes from Nitrososphaerota archaeon, assembly GCA_028867035.1. GTDB lineage: Archaea > Thermoproteota > Nitrososphaeria > Nitrososphaerales > Gagatemarchaeaceae > UBA183. The sequence continues at coordinate 134,912 of JAGWHB010000003.1, forward strand.
AGAACGAAGTCTGACCAGCTCCTCGGAAGGCTCGATATTCACCGCGAGCACCCGATTTCCGGTGAGCCAACTCCCGAATGTCCTAAGCCCGTTGAAACGGAAGGTCAGCTGCTCATAATTGATGCACGTGGCTTCGAACTCTCGTATGAGTCTCCTCTCATCATCGGTTCTGAAGGGGCCTACCATGCTGACGTGGGGGACCACCCGCTTCTGGGTCACCCCGTGTACGTAAAACGTCTTGCCGATTCTTACCGCAGTCTCCTTCACAAACTCTCGGGCGGAGCCGGTCAGCCTGAACTCGAGCAAGTAGCCGCCCATATCCTACGACCGGAAGAAATCCCCTTTGTAGTAGATGGTCTTGCAATACTCGCACTGGATGAACGTCGCGTGCTCGGTGAACTTCAGCGGCGCCCCGTCCTTCTCGCACGTTAACGCGGTGTAGGCCTTCGCTGGGTTCCTGATCTTCTGGTACTTCTCTATGATATCCTTGGTTGCAGTCGTAAGTTGAAGGTTGGGGTCGGTGGAGTAGGCAAGAACTTTGACCTCCTTTCTCGGTTTTGCGACGCCGGCACTCAGAATAAGGAAGACCTTGTGGATGTCCCGGTAGTATCCGCCCCCGTAACTTCGGTGGATTGGTCCCGTATGTTCGAACAGGAGCTGTGAATCAATGGCCTTCAGGCCAGTCTCTTCTTCGAGTTCCCGGATGGCCGCATTCTCGCGACTCTCACTCTTGCGGGCACCGCCGCCGGGAAGCGAAAATCTGCTTCCCGTTTCACTCACAAGCAGAATGCCGTTCGGTGTGTCTACGAGAGCCGTGCCCCGCTTTCGTCTGTGGACCAAGCATCAATGGTCTGGACTCATGATGATAAAAACGAGATTCATGGTTGCGTTCTGCATACGTACGGTCCTTACGCCGTGACTTCTTTCGGCCGCGTTGTGAATAGCCTCGCCTCAGCATCGCTCAGTAGGTTGTAGAAGGGCAGATGGCCGTCTTGGGTCAGCAGCACCCCTTGCCCTATTTTGGCGTTGGTGATGAACCGTTCTTCCCTGTCGCTCAGGTTGAACGCGTCCCGGAGCGTTGCCGAAGCCGCGGGGTCTTGCTTCAGGATGAACTTCGTCGCGCAGGACTCCACCATCTCCCTTCCGGGCCCGACCGTCCCGCCCCTCCCCATCAGGTCTGACACCAACTGGGTCGCGAGCGTGAAGTTGGCGTTGTAGTGCCTCGCCGTCCTGGCGATCTCCGGCACGAATTCCACGGCCAGCTGGAAGTAGGGCTTGCCGGTCCTTGGGTTAATCTCCACCAGCGCCCACCCCTCGTCTATGACGATCGCCTTCCGCTGTGATACAGGGAATATGCTAGTGTCCTGGATGGACTTCCAGACCGCCGCGAGGGTCAGGAAGGCCGCCGCGTCCCTCAGCTCCCCCGGGGGCAGGTCGTAGAGCACGAACACCATCCTACGGCTGACCTCCATCTCCCCCTCGAAGAGGAAGGTGTAAGGGGGAAGGTTTGCCTGGAGGCGTTTTCTAAGCTCCCCTTCGGCTCTCGTCATGAGGTCGGCAACGCTGGCCGAGCGTTCCGAAGCGATGTACAGGTCGGCGACGAGGTTGGGCTCCCCCTCGATCTTCGCCACGCTGGCGAGGAAGTTCGCCGCCCTGCGCTTGTCCGGGAAGACGGCGAACGGGTCGAGGCCGGCTCCCTTCTCTGCGGTGAACCTGTGCACCCTGCACCCTGTGATTCCGGCGAACGAGGTCTCGAACTTCCCGTCAGGGCCGAAGGCATACTCGGGCTTCACGATCGAGTCGAAGACGAAGGCGCACATGTCCGGGTCGGACAGCAGCATCCTGGTGAACAGGGTCTTGACCAGTGTGCTCTTCCCGTACCCCGTCTGCCCCATGACCGCCAGGTTGTAGTTCTCCTTCTCGAACACGTCAAAAATTATCGCGTTCCCGGTCTGGAGGCTCTGCCCGAAGAAGACCCCCTTCGGGTCGATGATGTCCAGCCCCGAGAAAGGGAAGAAGACTGTCGCCGCAGCCGTCGTCAGGAAGAACCACCGGCCCCTCGCCCACTCCGGGCCCCTGTCCGTGAGCAGCGGCTCCTGCAAGTAGCGCGGGGAATCCATCTCGTCGACCACCCCTCCCAGAGCCTGCCTCAGCCTCTTCCGGGCTGCAATCAAATCCGGGTACGACTTCTCCCTGAGCCTGATGCTGACCTTGGCCTTGAACAGCCGCTCGTTCCCGGCCGCGATCGACTGCGCGGCGGCCTGGACCCTCTGAAGCTCCGCCTCCTGCTCGGGGTTGAAGAGGCGCCCGTCCATCTGCCTTAGGAGAAGCCCTGACTGGAGGGCCTTCGCCCTCTGCCGAGACAGGACCCTGGCCTGGTGTGGCTCGACCGGGAGCAGCCGAAGCTTGACCGAGTGCGCCAGTCCGTATACCCTCGTAAGGAAGGCCGGTTCCATCGCCCCCCCGAGCCGGGTTATGTTGAACGTCTGGACGAACTGACCTTCGGTGTCGACCAAATGTCTCCCGCCGACGTGAGAGACGTCTATCGTCGGGACGGAGGGAACCCGGACGAACTTCCCTGGGCCGACCAGCCCCGCCAGAAGGTCGTCAATCTGGGAGCCCGAACCGACGAAGAAGCGCATGTACGGGACGGGGTAGGAAGAGCCCAGGGCGTCCACCCTCCGGACATCCTTCACCACCTCAAATGTGACCGGGTCGGTCAGGGAGTTCAGAAAGGAAGCGAACTGGTCGAGGACCCTTGCCTGCTCCTTCTCCGGGAGGTTGGCGAGGTTGATCGACCGCAATTCGTAAACGCACGTCGGGTCGGCCACACAACTCGAAGCCTCTGCGGGCTATAACGAGGTCTAACCGAGATGTTCCTTGGCCTCGAGCAGGTTTACTCCTTTCGCGCTAATCGTGACCGTGAATCGCGACAGAGGCTGGTCTGACCCCTGGAGCTTGATCATCCCCTCCTTGACCCCGATGTCCCCAATCTGCGGGACGAACATCAGGCGGTAATCGCCGTTCTCCGGGGTGACCTGGGCTTCGTCCCGGACCGTCCCGCCGACGACGACCTGCACCTTCGTCGGGGCGCTGACCCTTACCCTGTCCGAGAAGGTGAACGGGACAGGGTTCTTGAAGTCTTCAACGGTGACCAGGTGGGAGCCGGCGGCTCTGCTTTCCTTCAGGGGAGCAGCCGTGGCCTTCTTCGTAGCTTTGCTCCTTCCTTTCACCAGCCGGTAATACAACTGCATCTCGACCGGGACCATCTTCACCCGCCTGGTGACGAGCCCGAAGTATCCGAGGGCGACCAGCAGCCCGAAAGTGACGAACCGCCCGGCGAAGGGGATCCCCTCTATGGGAAAGTCAGCCGGCAGAGAGGTCGTCAGTGCAACGGCCGCCACTCCGGCCAGGGTGAAGAGCTGCCTTGCAGAAATCGTCGTCCCGCCCAACTGGAAAAGCCCCTTCTCCCACCACAATTCCTCCCGCCACCAGGTGGATTCAGACACGCTGGATGACACAATCGATGGCTAAAACAGGGGCCGTAGAAATCCAATCAGCTTCTCTCGTTAAAAGTCAGCCAGCGGTTCTCGTCCAATGGAAAACACGCGGGTCCTGAAGACGGTCAGAGAATCCAACGGGAGCCTGCTGGTCACCCTCACCAGCGAGCTCAAGCTCATTGGCGCAATGGTGGGGCAGAAGGTCACTGTAACAGCCGACGCCCACAGCATCAGGATCACGAAGGTGACGCCCTGAAATGGCGGTCGACAGAAGGTCCAACGCAATCAGGGTCATCCGGAGGCACATACTGATCATAGGAATCGCGCTCCTGGTGCCTGTGATCATCTCTTTCATTGTCTGGATGGTCGCCACAGCCAACGGCGGGTCGACGACGGTAACCTACGGCTTCCCAACGGCCCCTGTCGCTAACGGGGTGGTCACCCTCTGGGCTGGCGGCCCCTCGATGCCTCTCACATTCGTCAACTTCTTCAACATCGCCATCGACGCGGTGGCGTTCCTCGTTGCAGGCATTGCCGGGCTGACGATGGTGGGCTCCTTGGGAGAACTGGTCGGCGGGGGAGAAGAATGACTCTCCCCGGCCCCTCCTTTTAGGATACAGAGGGTTCCTCCTTCGTGGGCATCAGGTCCGGTTTCAGGACGCTTGTCATCGGCTACAGGCGGACCGCCAGGATAGTCGTCGTCGTTTTCATCATCCTATCACTGTTCATGCCGCTTATCGCCCTGGGAGCATCTTCGACCCCCACCTCGTTCGGCATCACTGTAACGACGTTCCACTGCTACTCCCAAGTGACCCTGCTGCAGGGGAGGTACTGGCTTGGGGAGGAGCTGACCATCACCGGCCCTCCCGCAGTCAGCGCCCCGCTGCTCTTGGAGGAGAGCGTGACGTGGTACGACGCCAACAACCAGCCCTTCCTCACGGCAGGGCCCGGCCACGCGGACGTTCCGAGTTTCACTCCTGGCAACACCGTCGCCAAAGGCACCGAAATCGACTGGGAAGGCAGCACCATCAACGAATCCATCTGGTTCCCGATCTACATCAATTCGATAAACCAGTACGGGTACGGGAAGCCCACTTCGTATTCCTGCTCGGGATGGGTCGCCCTCTACTCGAGTGTCACCAACTCCCTGATTTACAACGGAACCATCTTCACAGGAACCAATTCGGCCACATTCCAGCTCCTAGCGGCCTTGCCCGAGTTCAACGACACGTCATTCGGCGCGACGGCACACTGTCCCACGACGCTGAGCCCGTGCCAGATCCCCGTGGGTAATTTCTACAACTTCATCGCGGGAATCTCCCTCGGCCTGGCGGTGCTTGGATTCATGCTGTCCTACGCATCCAGCTCAATGCGGGGGAAGGACAGGATACCTGTCGTTGATCTAATGATAACCATCCTGTTCATCGTCGCTTTCCCCTACATCTACAACGAGGTCGCGACTCTCGTCAACTACCTCAACATGGCCTTGGTCTCCGGGCCGGGGAACGACTACACGAGCTATGCGGCGAAGATAAACCAAGTCTGGGCCGCCACGGGCGCCACAACACAAGGAGGACTCTGGGGGTTCCTGTCGAACCCGCTGGTGCAACTCGCTGCGTGGGTGGTAGACTTCATCGTATACATAGGCTCGTTCATTCTGGGCACGATCAGGGTCCTCCTGATCGCCGTCATGGTCGTCGCATTCCCGATATCTTTGGCGTTGAAGGAGGTGCCCTTCACAAGGAAGCTCGGCCAGATGGTCGAGGACACCCTCTTCGGCCTGATCTTGGCGTCGATAATGTCGTCGATCGTCCTTGGGCTGGCTGCCTCCATCCTTGGGACGGGGACCAACGGAACCGTATTCCAGGGGAGCGATGTCTGGTTCGCGGCCATCTCCCTGATGGCTGCGCTCATGCTCCCGACGGTCTTTGCTCCGCTGACCGGGGTGATGTTCCAGACCGGGATGCAGGCGGCGATGGCTGCAGGGACGGCCGCTGTCCTGGCCGGCTCGGGGGGCACCATGGGGGCGGTAGGAGGAATCCAATCGATGGGCCAGATGGCCAACACGGCGGGAGGACTGGCAGGAACCGTAGGGAAAAGCTCAGGTTCGATAGGCACCAGCCTTGCTTCCTCGATGCAGCACGGCTCCGGAGGTTCTCTGGGGTTCGGGGTGCTGCAGGGATTGAAGGGTGTGGGTGCCGGCCTGGCGATGGGGACGTTCTACGGCATGGGCATGAAGCCCGTCGCGTACTTCGCCAGGGGCGGGATGAGATCACCCGGGCAGATAGTCCGGGAGCACACACACTCATTGCAACAGGCGGCCCAAGCCATGCAGTTTGCGCAGATGCAGCAGGAGGCCGAAGTCGTTGCGCCTGACCTAGTCAAGCATGCAGGTAGCGTGATCTACGGTGGGCTCTCGGGAAATCCCATGGACTTCTCTTACGTCACTAATTCGAGCGGCCAACATTTCAGGACTACCAACTGGACGAATCCGACCACAGGGTCAGACTACGGGGCCGCTTCCAAGTGGCGGGATCAAATGCTCGACCTATCGCTAAATAGGGCGAAGTTGGGCCAAGAACTCGCTTCCCACAAACTCGTGCCCCCTGAAATGGCAAAGAACGACCTACTGATGGACAGCGTTGGTAGGCAACTTCACGATAGAATTTCGGCCATCGACCCCAAGACCGATGCCGGAGTTGTTGCTCTGCAGAATCTGAAGAACACAATAGATGCGAACCAGTTCCGATTCAGTTAGAATGTAAGGTCAAATCTGAAGGGCCATACAGATGTGGCCGGGGGCGAATTCATCCGAGTCGGGTCGGAACGGACTCGGGCGAGACCGAATTCTTACTGATTTCACCACATCCCCATCCTTGTACGCCAATATGACCGTCTTTCCATCGGCGTCGCCAGTGCTCATTTGAATCGAGTTTCGCATTATGCCCCACACTTGGCCATTGTCCTTCTTGAACATCACGGCCTCTTTGCTAGAGATCGCTATGCACTCCTCCCCGTCAACAAGTATCCTGAGCGGCCGGTCTGCAGGTTGCATACCCGTGTGCTCTTCCGGCATCTGCGCTATTGTCTCCCAACTCATTTCATGACTATCGACATATAACTCCCACTCTGCCTTGACAACTGGATTGCCAGATCCGTGAAGCAGGTCAGGATTTTCCCTTGGATGGAGAGGTTAGTTCGAGGGGCTGTGCATCTCGGCGTCCAAAATCAAGCTCGTGAGGTGTGCCTGGGCCATCCTGAGATGCTCCAGGTATCTCTTTTCGTTCCCCTCCTCTAACATCCTCGAGGCGATGAACAGGTCCACACTCACCTCAATCATTTCTGCCTCGCGGTCGTACTCCCCTGATTCGGCTGCCAATGCAAGCTTCAGACCATCTACCCCTCTTTCGCTTATAGTGCCCCCGGTGGTCAGAGGCGGTAGCAAAGTGAGGAGGGGCCGTGAAAGTGGGTCTCTCGTTTTATCCCGATGGAATGTTCACCCACGGAATCTGTCGTGTCTCGTAACAGGAATGGCGTCAGCACCATCATAGCGACAATCCTGATCATCTCCCTCGCCGTGGTGGGTTCGGCAGTGTACTACGTCGCGGCCACGTCGTACATGCGGCCCCAAGCTGGGCTCTCGCCTTTGCTTTACATTACAGTTGGAGCGTCGGGCTTCACCACTGTGAGCGCCCAGATTGTCAACACGGGAGGAATGCCGTTCACCTCGCTGTCGATTTCTATTACCGGAGGCTCCTCTCAGCTCCAAGTCGCGTATTCCTCAGTAATCTCCGGCGGCGGGGGAACGGCCACGATCACCGTCAGGGGGCTTTCAGGCGGACCGTACTCTGCGATTACCCAAGATACAACCGTATCTGGCAACCTCGCCGCCACTGTGGGCTCCTCCTTTGCGGTCATCATCGACGGCACCCTGAGCAACGGAGCGACGTACAGCCAGGCCTTCGGGGTCGAAGCGTCTCCCTGACGTTTTATCCAAGAGTGCCGTCCTACAGGGATGAAGGTATCACGCAGTAGGGCCGGGGTCAGCGAAGTCGTCGCGGCTCTGCTCCTCCTCTCCATCACAGTAGGGGTCTTCGGCGTCTTCTATACCTACTACGTCAGCGGGCTAAACTCGTCTGGCGGGAGTGTGGCAAAGGGAATCCAGGACTCCGCCAGGGCGACTGGAGAGCTGATGAGCCTCGTGAGCTACCAGGTGCAGGGTGGCACCGTCACCCTCTACCTCTACAACTACGGACTTGAGCCGATAACGCTCAATCCGCCGGAGCAGGCTTTCCTCATCGCTTCAGGCTCTCAGCAGGTGGCCCAGAGTTTTGCTCTCACCGACACCTCTGCAGGAGGCGCCATCAGTACGATACAAACTCAGAAGCTCGCAAAGCTGACCCTCACCTTCGGCAGCGTCCCATCCTCGTTCTATGTGGAAATCATAGACAGCATTGGGAAGAGCTTCGAGTTCCAGCTTTCGACCTGACCCGCGTTAAAAGGCGGGTTCGTCTCAACGCCCAATGATTACTTGGGGTCATCAAAGGAAGGGGATTGCATCACTCCCCGTGTCCATCTTCTTCGTCGCCCTCGTAGCCTCGGCGTTGGTCGGGGTCGGCGCCCTCACTTCGGGGCAGTCAGGCTTCGCCAATGGGCAGATCAGCGTAGGGAGCATGCTGGCGGCGAGACAGCAGGAGCTCTCAGGCCTCTCTGCTTTCCCCTCCACGGGCGGAACCATCCAGCTCACCCAGAATTCAGGGGCCCAGACCTCGGTCGTGTACGCGCTTCTGGAGGAAGCCAACGGCCAGACCTTCTCGGCGCCGGTCAACTACGGAGTCTCCCCGGGTCAAGTCACCACGATCAACATCACTTCGCTGGCCGAGTCGGTCTCCGGAGGCACCCTGCCAAGCCTGACAAGCGTCACCCTAGTGACCAGCCGGGGGCTCTACATCACTTCTCAGATCCAGACAGTGCAGCAGACAAAGCAGGTCACCACCTACCAGCAGAAACAGGTCCAGGAGACCGGCCAGAGGCTGGTCGGATACAACGTCTATGAGACGACCGATTCTCTGGTTGGCTACACTGTAACCGAGACCACCATGTCGAGCATGCTGTCGGGCTACGACATCACGGCGCACTACCCGGTGACGACCCAGATCCTCTCGGGTTACGACCTCTACATGACCGTGGCCCACACAACCTACACGTGCCCCTCCGGGTGGTCCAACTACCAGGACGGCCTCTGCAGCTACACGGCGACCGAGACCGTCCTGACCGGCGAGCAGTACTGGGGCCACTTCTGCTACTTCCCATTGTTCTTCATATGCAACAACTATCCCCTCAGCAACGAGCCGCACTTCCCGTACGTCCTCATGTACACCTACATGGTGCCCATCTACAGGACCGAGACGGTGACGACCTACGCGTCAGCCACGGCGTACACCTACTACACGACCCAGTACGAAGGCTTCTCGTCCAGCTGCCCCTCCTACGCCTACCAGCTCGGGATGACCTGTTACCCGGTGTACACTTCTCAGACGACCTACCAGACCGAATCGCTCGGCCAGCTGTCGTATTGCCCGACGCCAAACTCTTACACCAGGACCTTCTACTCCTGCTCGCCAGTCTATCGCCAGCAGACGACCACGACCAGCCTCGGACAGCTTTCGTATTGTCCAACTGGAAGCTCGACCACGCAGTACTCGTGCTCGCCGGTGTACCAAGCCCTTGCAGTCAACCTTGGCCAGATGAGCTACTGCCCGTCAGGCTCGCAGTATTCCTGCGCGCCTGTCTACACTTCCTACACTTACACGGTCACCGAAATGGTCCCCGTCACCACCACGGTCAATTACAAGACGCTCTCGACGCAGGGTTCGACTTGGCTGATTGGCGGCTGAGGAAGAGATTCTCTTCGAGTCGCCCGGGCACACATCTTTTGTAAGACACCCGTAGACAGTGACGATGGAAGACTCTTTACTCCGCTACTACAAGGAACACGATGATTTTCTCAGGTACGGCATAGGTGACCGGGCGAGAAAGCGAGCGATCTCGGGACTCTATGAGGAGAATAGGGAATACTTCGGAAAGAGAATTTTGGACATTGCATGTGGCGGGGGCGTCCTGGCCCACGTCCTCAAAGGCCAGGACCACCAGTACATTGGTGTCGATAAGAATCCAGACATCATTCAGGCGGCAAAGTCGGCTGGAGGCAAACTAGGATCGCAAAGCATCTTCATCCTTGGTGATGCCAAGTCAGCAAACCTTGAAGGCGTCTTCGACACCGTTACTCTTCTCGGGAACGCACTGATTCACTTCAACCCGTCGGAATTGTCCGAGATTCTCAGACACAACAAGGAAAGTACGAGAGTCGGGAGCCACTTCCTAGCTGAATACAGGGATGTGGTCTCCATGCTCTTTGATAGGAAGTGGAGTAGGCGATTCACAGACAAATTAGGGCGGAGGGTTACGACGAGCCTGACAAGAGGAATCGACGCAGAAAGGGGAGAAATTCCGATCGATTCCACCAGAAAGGGGCACGACCCCCTGCGGTTCACCCACGCGGTCTGGTCCCCGTTCATTCTCGAATCAGTGATGTCTGGCCTGTCCTGGTCTCTTGTCAGAAGGACGCGGACGAAAACCTCGTATGTGTGGTTAGATGTGTACAGAAGGAACTTGAGCAACACCCCTCGCCAGGATTGAGATCTATGGAGTTCGCGAAATGAGCACTCTAAGAACTCCACCACGCGTTCCCGAACGAAGTTATCACCCCTACGCTCTGAAACGAGGGGCTAACTGAAAATGCTGAACTCCCTCGAGGAGCGATTGTGACGGTCTGGCCCAATGCCACTACCTGTTGCTGACCTCCGCCGTTCACCCCGATATAGTAGAAAATCACAGCAGTCGTCGGGCCGTTATTGCGGACGGTCACCGTCCCGGAACTCAGGCTCACCGACAGGCTCTCGTCCGCCTTCTCGCCAACTACGAGCTGGGCGCTGGCTGCCTGCTTCGCCATGGAGTACTGGGCGGCCATGAAGGCGGTGAAAAGACTGAACACGATCATGGCGAGGACTATGAAGAAGAGGGCACCGATAATCTCAGCTTGGGCTCTTCTAGATTTTCTGACCTTCATCCCATGAGCAGGTTGCCTCTCGCTAAAAGGGGGAAGGGCCTGGTCACGACCCAGACCCACTTGTGGACTCCACTACTCTGCGGTTACAGTGAGAACTTGGGTCTGTGTCGCCCCGTTTGCGAATGTGGCTGTGATGGATATCGCCGTAGACGTGCCTGACGTGGCGGCGCTGCAGGTGAAACTGGTGCTAGTTCCGCCGCCTGGGGCGATTGGAGCTGTGGCAGGGTCAGGATTCCACGCGGAGAGAGTGAACGTGCCACAGTTGGCGCTGCTATCTGAGGCTGCAAGCTTCGTGAGCGCGATGGAACCGGAATTGGTCACGGTGATTGTGCCGTAACCAGTCCCCGAGCCGTTGGGGACGGCCAAGCTTGCGCTCACCTGGATCTGGTTTGTGTTCTGTGCCCTGCTAGCTGTCGTGGTGAAGTAGGTGTAGAGGACCCCGGCCGCGACTATAGTCATGGCCACGACGAGTATCGTTGCGATGATTGGGGAGATGGCTTTTCTCCGAAGAGAATGAAGCTTCGTGTTCATCGGAGAAAATGACTTAATGGGCTTTTAACGGGCAGTCAGCTTGCGGAGCACTCGTTCTAATTGGGAGGTTCGCTCAGGCCATCATCTCGGCCAATTCCATCTTTGCCAGTCTGTTCCATGACCCATGAGACAACCAAATCATGAAGAGCCCGAAGACAACGGCGGATGCGCCTCCCGCAGCCAGCCAACGGAACAGCTGCATAGTATCGGGTTGAAGGATGAAATAGCCCAAGGCAAGATCAGCCGCTCCAAAGAGCACATACAACAGATCTACGAAAGCCCAAGCATGTCTTTGTTTGTATGCAATGCCAGCCACCATCGACGGTCCAGGCTGTTGCAGACCCTTCGCCGTGATCCACCCCCGCTCTATCTTAATCGCACTTTCAGCGAAAGCCTTCTGGATTATCAGATAGAACCTGTCGGTCGCATACAGGGCGATTATCAAGACGAGAGTGGTAATCATGACACCTAGCTTCACTTCCGAGGTGAGGACGATGCTTGCCTGGCCTGTCGCCTGACCGAGAACCGAATCGGCAGCCAGTAGAGCAGTAATGAAGGCAAAACCATTTTTGCGCAGGCCCGACAGCAGAGTATCGAGGCTGTCAATCTGACTACGCGCCTCTTTCCACTCTGCCATCAGGATATCATCCGGGGTTGAGCCGCTACCTGGGGCTCCCACGTCATTCGACTAGACGATCTCGATAATTAAGGTCTATTCTGATTCGTCGCACATCACAACCCGAAGGAGAGGCTACTCGGAAGATACTGGGTAAAGGCTACCGCTAGTACGGCCAGGGCGAAGAGTATCGTCATGTTCAGCGTGTTCTTAGCGGTGAAGTCGGTCGCCCTTGTCATGGTGAAGGCTATCGCGCCCGCCGCCACTACGGTGACTATGTCCACCGTGCTGTTCACGATGGCTAGCGAAACTGTCCCTCCCCCGAAGAAGCCGGCGCTGGAGGAGCCGAAGCTCCCTATGACCCCGCTGATGATCTTCACGACGAGAGGGATGGCGACCGGGACTGCGTACCCGAGCATCCTGTAGAGTCCCACCGACGAGGTGGCCTCTTTCTTCAGGCGGTTGTACCCCGAGATGAAGTTGTAGAGGTCCTCGATGTTCGCGGGGGTCCCGCCCCCGCTCTCGGTAATCTGGTCGAGGATGAACACCGTCATCCTCCCCAGCCAGCTCCTCATGGCCACCTTCACCTCCCCGAGCCTCACACCGAGGCTCATCTGGGCCGCCATCCTCTCCAGAATCGAGTCGAAGACGGGGTTGAACTTCGGCTTTGCCGCGGTCTCCAGCACCGCCTTCCTCATGTTGTACCCAATCTTCCTGTACTCCGCTATGCTCCTGAGGAAGTCCGGGAGGGCCGCCTCGGTCAGCCTGACCTCCCTGATCTGAGCCCTGACCGGGAGGCCGTAGAGCGCGGCCCCCGCCGCTCCAGACACAGCCAGAACCAGCCAGGGCTGTCCAGTAAACGAAGAAACGAGCGCCCCCGCAGCTACCCCCACGAGCCCGAGCCTCACATCCCCTCCAAGGATGTCATAGACCCTCGGCTGGACAGACTTCACCATAAAGTACATCACCAGCGCGATGATCGGGAGTGCTGCCACACTCACGTAAGAGATCATGGCCACCAGGTCGGGCGGCATGGTGATCGCTCCGACCACCAGCAGAAGGGGGAGCAGGACGAACACAATGATCAGCATCTCCCCGATGGTCCCGACCTTGTCGGCGTAGCTCTGCCAGCGGAACCTCATGGAAGCGAGGTACTCCCTCGTCCTGTCGCTCAGGTAGAGGACGACATCCCCGCCGGATTTGAGAACCCCGGTGTAGCCGTAGAGGAAGTGTTTGAACGAGTCGTCTGGGTGGGTCGAGGCGAGGTCGTCGATAGCGCCGACCACGTCCTTCCCGAAGCCCATGCTCTTCTGGAGGAGTTTAGCTTCGATTTCCATCGCCGGAAGAATCCCCTTTCCAACCGCCCCCCTGAAGGCGTCGACCAGAGACCTTCCCGCCGATTGAGTTATCGAGGCGAGGAGGGCGAAGAAGGGCAGTTCGTCCCTGACGTTGACCTTCCTCTCAGAGACCCTGTTCTTGGCGCTCATGGAAGGCGTGTAGAGGATTATTGCTGGTATCATCATCAAAGCAAGGAGTGTCGGACTGAGAAGGACTGAAAGAACGAGCGAGAGCGGGACGAAGATTGCCGCGAGGACGACGGAATAGAAAGAATACTTCGCGGCGAAGGCGTAGGGATCCAGCTGCATCCCTCCCCTTACGACGTCCCCTCTGATGCCCTGTTCCACCCTCTCGGCGAGCCTGTTCAGGAGAGGGATGCTCCTCGCGATTCTGACAGCCCTGTCCTCCCTGACCTCCTTGACTCGGATCGTGCCCTTGCGGCCAAACACCTCGGAGAGAATGTAGATTCGGATCTTGCTGTCCACTCTGACGTTGAAGACCAGGAGCAAGGCAGAGAACCCGACGAGCAGCACCGCTTCGCCGAGCACGAACCCCAGCGAGAGGCCGGCGGAGAGCCCTGGACGGGGGCCGATGCTCAGAAGAGCGGCGAAGAGGACGACAATCGAAGCAAAGGCGAGGGCACCGAAGTAGACCCTACCTGCGGATACCTTGGGCACGAGCGGAAAGGCCTACCCGCCTTAAAACCGCAGAAGCGCTCCCCGGATGTGAAGCGCAGACTCCTGGTGCCCACGGTCATCATTCTTGCCCTGCTTGTGCCGACTCCGCTTCCGGGAGCCCCGGCCGCAAGCGCACGAAGTCCCGACGGTCTGCTCCCTCCCGTTTCAATCACCCTTGTCGCCATACCTCCTCGGCTGCCTCCCGGCGGCTCCGGCGTCTTCATCGTCCAACTTGTCGACGCGCACGGGAGTCCGTCCCCCGCCAGGTCCGATATTGCGGTCGGCCTCTTCTCGTCCGACCCGAGCATAGCTAGCGTCCCTCAGCAGGTGACCGTCCCCTTCGGGAAGTCCCACGCCGAAGTCGAAGTGAAAGCGGGAATGGCGGGGTCCGCGACACTGACGGCCGCGGCCAACGGCCTCCTCTCGGGCTCCACCAAAGTCTCCACGGGAGTATTGAGCAACTTCGCCCTCCAACTCGTCCCATTGAACAACCCCGTGTCCCCCGGAGATCTCGTGCACCTGAGGGTGGGACTCCTCGCCGCCAAAGAGCCCTTCGAAACGCCAGTCGGCGTCCAAGTTTCCATCACAACATCCCTGCGGGGCATACCACTGCAGACAGTCACCATCCAGCCAGGGAGTTCTGACGCCTACATAGCGGTCTCCCTGCCCTCGGGCATCTCTATTCAGACGATTCCCTTCATGACCGTAACTGCAGCAGCATCGGGCTTCACTGCCGCCACCGCTATGGTCGCTCTCTCGCCGCAAGGTGCGAACCCTCAGGAGGCATTGGTCGGACCTCCCAGGGCCAACCTTACCGCCCGCAGCAACGAGTTCCTCTCGGTTTCCCTCTTCAACGACACCTTCGCTCCATCAGCTGGGAGCGTCACCCTCGACCTGTATTCGAGCAACGCGAGCGTTGTTGAAATCCCCGAGGCGCAGGTCTCCACCAGCGGTGCCGACAGCGCGACATTCGAAGTCTACGCGAACGCCACGGGGACCGCCCAAATCACTGCGGTCGCGCCGGGCCTGACATCGATACCTCTCACCGCGACGGTGCTGCCTCCTCTGAAGCCTGCCCTCGGGATATCGCTCCCGCCGAAGGTCAGGGCTGGAGAGACCTACAGCTTCGCAGCCGGTTTCTACTACGGCACCGAGCCGTTGCCGTACGGTCCGGCCCCAGTCTCACTCTCGTCGTCGAACCTCAACGTGACCGTCTCCTCGACCGTGGAAGCCACGGCGCTCGGGTATGGATTCGGCACCCTCAAAGCGAGCGGCACCGGCGCTGCGAACATCACGGCTGTCCTCGAGGGTGCGACCCCTGCCACGGCGAAGCTGATTTCCTCCTATTCTCCTGCCGTCGCCCCGGTCGTCTACCAAGTGGCTGCAGCCTCTGAGTCTGGGCCTCTGGCAGGAGTTACTGTCAACTTCACCTACGGCGGTCGGACTTCCGTCACGACCACGGGGCCGTCAGGCGCGGCAGGATTCTCCACCTACAACGACACATTGACAGTAGCTTCGGTCCCCGCTTCAATCTCCCTTTCCAACAGGACGTACTACTTCACGGGGTGGAGCGACGGAGTGAAGAGCACAAACATTTCTCTACTCTCATCGTCTTCCGTTTACTCTATCACGGCCCAGTACTTCAAGAGCGTCGTTCCGACCACCTACTCCCTGCTCGCTATGTCGGACGGTCAGGCGCCCGTCGTGGGGCTGAGGTTCACCGTGAGCAGCCGAGTCTTGCGGGCGAACCTCACCCTGACCACCGACGCCCGAGGCAAAGTAAACTTCGTCCTCCCCAACGCCTCCTCATTCTCCATCTCAGTACCAGAGCTTTACCAGCCTTCGGGCCAGACAAGATACTCCCTCCTCAGCCTCGGGAACTCGACCAAGAACGTGGTCGCCGTGACCGCCGCTGCCACCACAATCGAAGCCACCTACGCGACGTACTACCAGTTCGAAGTCGGCAGCCCCATAGGGAACACCACAGGGTCGGGCTGGTACAGAAGCGGCTCGACCGCGACCTACTCCGTCGACGAGACGTCCTCAGGGGGGCCGCTTGTCTATCAGAGGTTCTCGGGGTGGTCCGGCAGCTTCTCCTCGGGACAGCCGAGCGGTTCGACGGTCATCACCTCTCCCGAGTTCATCACGGCCCAGTGGAGCGCGGACAATGCTCTCCTCTTCGCTGCAATCGGGGTCGCTCTGGCAGGAGCGGCTGTAGCCGGCCTGCTTGTCTTCAGGCTGAGGAGGAAGCCAAGCCCCTCGTGACTTGCGAATCCCGCGTGGTTAGACCCCGTTTTATTCGCACGACGGCTTGAGTCCCGTTGTCCGCCAAGGAAGATCCCGTCCGAAGAGCGCTCTCCGGCTTCTCTCTGTACACCCTCGGCAACGAACAAAGATGGGGGAATCCGATAGCTATTCCCGGAAAGGAAATCGAACGGTACGAGGTGGGCCCGGCATCGGTGGTCATCGCCAACGAGGGGGACATCGGAAGATACACCGTCATCGAGCCTGCGCTCACGGAGCGTGAGAGGGAGAGGCTGAGCCGGCTCCTCGACCACCTCTTCATGAGCATCTCCCCCGAGGACGCCACCGACCCTTCGAAGAGGCTCATTCCCAACATGGTCGAGGCAGCGAGGAGCCTGGGGTTCCTCGACGAGGTTACCCGCTCCCTCCAGAAATACGAGTACTACGTGAAGAGGGAGCTGAAGGGGTACGGGAGGCTTGACGTCCTGATGAACGACTTCAACATCGAGGACATCAAGTGCACGGGCCACGGGAAGGCCGTGGTGGTGCTCCACAAGAACCACAGCGAGCTGGGCTGGGTCAGGACCAACGTCGTCTTCCCCACCGAGGAGGACGCCCAGGAGTCCACCCAGAAGATGCTCCAGAGGTGCGGGACCATGGCGACCAACGCCATGCCCATCGTGGACGCCAGGACCCCCACAAACGACAGGATCGCTGTGAGGTGGTCGACGGACGTCTCGATGACGGGGACCGCCTTCACCGTGAGGAAGTTCCCGGCCGAGCCCATACCGATAACGACGCTCGTGGAGCTGAACACAGTCTCCCCACTCATGGTCGCCTACCTCTGGCTGATGCTCGAAGCCAGGGGCTTCCTCATGGTGGTAGGCCCGACATCTGCCGGGAAGACGACCTTCATGAACACCCTTGCGTCCCTCATCAACCCGAACTCTGCCGTCTGCACAATCGAAGACAACCCAGAGATCAGGCTTTCCCACGAGGTCTGGGACCAGCTCACGTCGAGGCACAGCTACAGCATCGGCCAGACCAGTCTGGAGATTACGCTGCAGGATCTCGTGAAGCACTCGCTAAGGCTGACCCCCGACTTCGTCATAGTGGGGGAGGTAAGGGGGGAGGAGGTCGCGGCCCTGATCAACTCCGCGGCGTCGGGGCACGGAGCGCTGACGTCCATCCACAGCGACAGCGTCCAGAACGTCATGATCAGGATGAGCGCACCTCCCATGCTCGTCCCCGCCGGGAACATGATGCTCATCTGGGCTTTCGCCGTGATGAACAGGGTGAGGAGGGAGCACGGGAGGGTGGTGAGGAGGGTCCTCTCCGTCACGGAGCTGGACCCGAAGCAGGGCGGCTTCGACCTGAAGGAGATGTTCACCTACGACATGGCCCAGGACACATTTTCGCCATCCACCCCGGAGGAACTGGTCAGGATGAAAACCGAGAGACTGCAGCAAGTGATGCGCCTCTTCGGCTGGGACGAGGGGCGGCTCGAGACGGAGATAGGGGAGAGGGCCAGACACGTCGAGACGATGGTGGCCCGCAAGCTCTTCACGCTGAACGAGGTCGCCGAGTCGGTCAGGAAGTTCTATGCCAGGAAGTACGGCCTCTGACAGGTCTGCAGTGGACCACACCTCCGGCTTCGTTATTAGCGACCCGCCCGTGTTCGTCCAATGCCGGACTTCGACGACGCCCCCACTGAAGTCTGCAAGTCTGTCCTCCTGGAGGTCCTCGGTGGACGGGGAAGGAATTCTACCTCATGGTGGCCTGCTAAGTCTGGCGTCAGTATGGCGGACTGCGCAAGGAACCCCCAAGACTTCGACGACGCCCTGGTCGACCTGTTCCAGCCCATGGGCGCCCTGGTAATCGAAGCGAAGATCCTGTCAAGGCTCTACAGGAGACACGGCGCGAAGTACAAGGAAACCGACAACCTCTGCTTCGTGGAGGAGGTCAACAGGGCAAGACTGCTGCTGGAGAAGAAAGAATCCCTGCGTTAAATCGGATCCTCAGTCTTCACCTCATCTTGTCGCTGCAAGCTTCCGAAGACGTCCTCTCCTCGCCCAGGGGGTTCCGAGGAAGGAGGTCGAGAACCGAGATGATGGTCGACGTCCTCAGAGCCATAAACGGTGGGGCCGAGAGGCCGACCCGAATCATGTACAAGTCAAACCTCTCATGGCTGGTCTCTCAGGAACTGCTGACGCGGCTGTCAAGCAAAGGCCTGATCAGGTCGTATGTGGAAGGCGACAGGAGACGCTACTTGCTCACGCGAACACGCTTAGATCTCCTGAGCCGGTTCGTCAGGGCAGCCGAGGAAATCAGGACATAGGCGCGCCAGGGCCGACCGCATGCCCACAGTCGGAACAGAATCCTTCAATCAGCCTTTCGCAGTCTTTGCCGCACCTGCACTTGCGGTTGCCTCGGCATCTGTAGCACACTCTGGCCGCCACGGTCGGGACCGGTAATAAGATGGAACGTCAGGACCCACACTCTTGGAAATCGCACTAATGCTCAGAGTGTCCCCTGCTTGGGCCGCGCTCGGGCCGAATCGGTCGGCTCGTAGCCGTTGCCGACCATCGTCAGGAATCCCTTCTCGACGAGCAACTTCAAGATTCGTGAGACGGATCTCTTGCTGATCGTTATCCCGACGCCTCGCAGCTTGTCGACGACATCCTTCCTGTCTTTGAATCCTTGTAGCAGGATGTAGTCAAGGATGGCGCCCTCGGTCTCTGCAAGCTTCGCGTTCGGTTCAGGTGCTCGCCTCGCATCTTGGGGAGTCTCCCTAGGCCGGATCACGTTGAGGCTCTCGAATTCCACCACGTCAATCCTGTACTTCACCGGGTCAGCCGTCGGCTCCTCGCCGAGAATCTTCGCCAACTGCTGGGCATGGTCGTCCGACGTCGCCACGAACCTTATCATGGCGTAGAACGCCTTGTTCTTGCGGTAGTTCTTCAGGACCTGCTCCCTGCCCTTCTGGGGTGACATCTCCACCTCGACCGCGACGACCGAAGAGTAGTCCCAGGCGTACGCGTTTGGTCCCCTCATCTCGTTCCCGTTCCTGCCCACCGTGACCGTCAGAGCTGGCTTGAGCACCGCGATGTCCGGTCTCTCACGGGCCGTCTCCCCCTGGTCCACCACGCAGTAGTACCCCATCGGCCAGTACTCCTCCTTCAGCAGCTTCTCGATCACGCGGACGTGCTTCGCGTCCCCCATCTTCGCCGGGCCCGCCCTGATCTCGAACCACTGCAACGCCCTCACAGTAAGGCTGTAGATTATCGTCCTCGCCCTGTCCATCTCGTCCCTGTTGTCTGGGTTCGGGGGGACCATTATCGGGTTCCCGTACACGTCCTTCCCCCTCATCACGTATTCCTGCCTGTCGAAGGTCTGGGTCAAGTACCCCGTGTTGACCAGCTCGTTGAGCGCCTGCTGGACCGTCGATGTCTGCCACGAGTACTTGGCGTACAGCTCCGACCTGAGCCTGGAAAACTCCAGGGAGTAGGCGTCCGAGATGAGCTTGAGGTACCCGATGGTGAGGATCCTCCAGTGGATGGGCATGAACGGCATCCTCGAGCTGTCCCTGGGCTTCTCCCCGGTCCCGTTGATCTGCTCCCAGATGGTCTTGTAGACCAGGTCCGTCGCCTCCTGGGCCCCGCCGTACTTCTCCTCCATCTCGTTCCTCATGTGGTCGATGGCCTCATTCATGCTGCACAGCGGCTTGTGGACCTTGGGGAACCCGCCGTCCACGAGCAGGGGCCGGCCCAGGGCTTCCCCTTCACGGGGTCTGAGTCTCGCTATGCAGCTGTAGTCGCGCAGCCTGATCAGGTCCTTCCTCACCCTTTCCGCCCTCTGCGGCGAGATCAGGTCCGCCATCCTCGAGGCGTCGTCCGGTCCCACCCTGAAGCAGAATATCGCACCCACGTTCCCGCTCACCGAGCTGAACAGAGGCCCTCGGATCTGCTGGATGTTCTGGTTGACCATCCAGAGGTAGAGGCCGTACTTCCTCGACTCGGACAGGATCGTGTCCAGGAGCTTTAGGTCGCTGATGTTCTGGAATTCGTCCATCGCAAGGATGACCGGCGTCCTTGCTGAAGGTTCCTCTCCCGCCGCCTCGAGCCTGGACGCCCTCTTCTCCATCGCGAAGTAGAACCGCATCACAACAGACGCAGAGAGGAGCCGCCGGAAGTCGTGGGGAAGGGACTTGGGCAGCCTGAATATCGTGAGCTTCCCCGGGGTCATCATCTCCTCGAAGTCGAGCTTGCTCGTCCTGGAGCAGAACGTCCTTGAGGTTATGGACCGCGGCGGGAGGGTGAAGTTAGAGATCCTGTTGACCACCGACGCGAACGCCTCCTTCGGGAGCTTGGAGATGGCCTCCATGGTGCTCTCGATTATCTCGTCCTCGATCTCCCTCGACTTCAGCATAATCGAGATCTCCTCCTTGGGCATCGAGATGAAATCGACGAGTATCCTGTAGAGGTCCTTGAAGGTCGGGCGGTCATCGAGGGTGTAGAGGTAGTAGAGGGCTCCCTTGAAGATCCACATGAGCCTCGGCGCGGTGGACGCGTCCGTGCTGAACACATCAGAGAGGAGGACGGAGAGCTGCTCCACCTGCGTCTGGATTGTCTGCGTTCTGGCGGGTCCCTCAAGCCCCGGCGGGAGAGAAAGCGGGTTGAGTCCGAAAGTCACGTAGTTCGGGTCGAGGAGGGTGACCCTTTCCCTCTCGGAGTTGGGGATGCCGCGGAATAGGTCGATGGCGGCGTCGCCGTGAGGGTCGATGAGTACGAGTGCCACGTCCCTCCTTTTCATGAAGAGTCTCCGCAGCCAGTAGAGCATCGCGTTCGTCTTCCCGGCCCCGGTCGAGCCGATGAAGAGGGAGTGGAAGATCACGTCATCGTCGTCGATGGCGCTTTGCACAATCCGGGAGGTCCTTCGGACTTATAACCGGCGAAGTCGCAACGAACCCCAAGTACTCGGTTTGGCCCTTTCAGGGACCCAAGCCGAAGGCGCTGGGCAGCTCCCTCAGAAAACCTGGTACCTTCTCGGCCGTCTCAAGGCTCAGTTCCCCATAGACCGAATCGAGCAGTTGGGCATACTCCCTCATGTCCTCAACCATCTCCGACGAGAACACGAAATCGGTATGGCCGTCGCCGTAGAGCAACTCGAACGTCCTCACGGCAGTCGATGCGAGATGGTCGAGGGGCTGGATCGAACCGTCCTCCAAGACTTTCTCCATCTCTGGAACGCTCGCCAGAGCCGCGAACCTAGAGGAGATGTCGCCCCGCTGACCCGAATCCGGTTTCGAGTCCTCTTCCGCGTCCTCGCGGACCTTGACGCGCGTGTACCCCTTCGCCGAGCTTCCGCCCGAGATGGAGTGCAAAGACTCGGCCGCCTCGCCCAGGGGTATGTGGACATAGGACCGCAGCCCCTCCGGGGTCACCATGAAGGACGGCGGCTCGAGCCTGGACTTCGTGTAACGGTCCAGGTACTCCCCGATGTCGGTAACCATCCTCCTCTCGACGAGCTCGCGCAACATCCTGGGGTCCCGGTACTGAAAAACGGCGAGGCTGTCGTGCTCGTCGGTGCAATGGTCGAAGGGCAGGGCATCAACCGAAATGCCTTCCTTGCTGGAGACCCACATCCCTTGGATTGCAAGTGTGACCAGCGGCTTCGTGACCATGTCATCCACCTTATTCATTCTGGATTCAGCTTTGCTGTAGAAATCCCGTTTCAGTTCTCTCTTGGTCCGCTCCCCCCCGCTCACGAGATCGACAGACGGCCGTTCGATCTCGGCCTTGGCTCCCCGCAGGGAGTTCTTCAGCCTTACCAGAGCCGGGCCGTGGTCCGATTTCACGAAGAGGAACTGTATCCAGGCGAAGTCGGGGTTCGCAGCCTCTAACGAGTGGACTAGGGCGGCGACGAACGCCTGCTTCTCGGGGTACGAGGGGGTGGAGACGACCGTCCCGTTCTTGAGCGAGACGTTGAAGAACCTGAGTCTAGGCTTGGGCTTCGACTCGGACTCGGGCGCTGCGGCCGCCTTTGGCGGGGGCGGAATGTGCCTGATTCTCGACCCCAGACGCGGGTATCTCAGCACGTCAACGTAGGACCTCCTAGGTGGTCGGCCCAAGTGCCTGACCGTCGCCATGGTGAGGGCCAGCGCCGAAATCGCTTGGGCGACCGCGAGATAGTACCAGCCGATGGGAAACCCCGGGACAACCCAGGATAGGCTGAGCGCTGCAGCGACGAGCAGGTACCCGACGTATGGGAGTAACTGCCCCCTGTCGTTTGGTCTGAAGGCTGCCTGTTGGGGGCTCAGCAAGTTGAGGTCTAGCAGTTCCGACCACAATTTCCGGGGCCCGATCTTCTCCCTGAAGGGATGGAACAGCCTCGACAGGTTATGCCTGTAGAGCCAGAGAACGAAGGCCCCCCAGTAGAAGACAGGAAGATAGAGGAATTCGACCTCGGCTGGATTCATCCAACGAAGTGGGCTCCGCCGCTCTTAACATAGCAACCCCTTGGCAACCCTGACGGCGAAGGTTGCCAAATAGACCGTGGAAGGTTGCCAAAACAGCCCCCAGGGTTGCCAACCGGACTCACAGGGTTGCCAAAGCGCAGGCCGAGAATGGCAACCTAGCCTGCCCGCGTTAAATACCGACCCGCCCTTCACCCGGGTATTCCATCTGTCTCTCTCTGTCTGCGGAACGCACGCGATGTAACGGCGCCACGGCGCAACACGATTCGGTCCTAGTGACCAACTGCCTGAGAGAACGGAATACACGGTGACGCTTCGCCTGAATTCTTCTGCGTGAAGGCGAGGGTCGGTCTTTGGTTGACCGTTCTCCACCCGGACGGGAAGATCCGGGCCCAACGGCCATCCTCTGGGCAGACAGTTGCCATCAGTCCACCCGGAAGGATGCGAAAGAACTTCTCTCCCATCTACCTTCGGGAGAACGACGGAAGCGGTAGCTTCACCCCCTTTCCTTGGCGGTCTGGATCGTAGCACAAGCTAACTGCGATCAGAGGGCCGGCTCGAAAGATTCCCAGGGCAAGTTATTGTCCGCCCTGGCTTTCCCGGACGGGGACCAAGTGGAGCATCCGCCATCCGCCGTTTCTCTCTGAGGCCGAGACCGAGGAGCAGGCGCAGCGAGCCCCGACGAACCACGGGCTGCGCGCCAGGACGAAGGCAGGAGGCAGATGCGAATGGACCGGGTTCAAGCAATCCCGACGAACGCACGCGCGAAGGCCGCCGCCTACGAGGAGTACGCCATCCTCCGCAGGTGCCCCGAGTGCAGGGGCCACCTCGTCGAGGCGGGCGAGGAGTGGGCCTGCACCAGCTGCGGGCTGGTGGCGAAGACGGAGAAAAGATCCACCGAGGTCGCACGCGCAGGGCGAACCACAAGTCGCAGGCTCGGCTCCTACATGGGGACGAGGGACGACGAGAACTCCCACGCTGACTTCAACGGCTCCTCGACGGTCGGCTTCGCCAAGGTCCTTTCGGACAACATGGGCGTCGACTCGGCTGCCTGGGAGTGCGCCAACATGGTCAGGAGGGTGGCGGAGAAGCTGTCCCTCCCCGCCTTCGCCACCGAGAACGCGGTGGCGGTCTCCGAGAAGATGCTGGCCGACAGCAGGAACGGGCAGTTGGGGAAGAAGAGGACATCGATCCCCGCCATATCTGCCTACTCCATCCTCTCCGCCTGCAGGACGGCGGGGCTCGACCACGTCGGCTCAATGAGCGTCATCCGGGCGCACAACGACATGGGGCGCAAGGTCTCGAAGTCGGCCCTGCTCCGTCTGGGGACCGAATCCCCGGTCCCCCTGAGGCCGGCGGACCCGGCGGCCCTCCTCAGGACAGTCCTGGGAGGACTCGAGTCCAGCGAGGCCGTCCTCAAGCGGCTGAAGAAGAGGGGGGCCGAGCCCGGGCCCTACTTCAGGGGGCTACTGCAGGCCTCCCAGACCGTCCTCGCATCCCTACGTGAAAAGGGGGAGGGGCGGAACCCCCGGACCATAGCGGCGGTCTCCGTCTACCTCGCGTCGCAGGCTGTCGCGCCGAGGGCCGTGATGCAGAGGGAGGTGGCGGAGATCGTGGGCGTGGCGGAGTACACCGTCCGCGACTTCACAGCCTTCGCAGACAGGGAGTTCGGGCCCGTTAAATGCGGGCCCGTCCCTGTAGGGCATGAGCGGGAAGCGGAGGCGTAGGAAGATGGAGACCCCCTACGCCCGCATAACCGAGATCCGGGAGGTCGGGACCAGCGGCGAGGCGAACGAGTGCCTCGGCAGCGGCTTCGTCCTGATCAAGGCCGTGGAGAGGAGGGATACCGACGCCGTGGGGAGGCAGTCCAGCGCCATCGTCTACATCCTGGGCAAGCTGAAAGGCAACGGCAACGGAAAGCCGTCACAGCCACAGACAGCAAGGCAGGAACCCGCAGACATCATGCACGGCGCCCCCGACGTGGACCCGGCCTTCCTCGAGAACCGCCCCTGGAAGAAGTACGACAGCGGCGACGGGGAGTGGACCTTCGTCGTCAACCAGGACGGGTCCCCGGTGGCGGAACTGGAGCCAGCGAAGGACTTCCTGGAGGCCCTGAGGGCCGGGGAGGACCTGGTCGTCGGCGGCTACAAGTACCGCCTGCGTGAAAAGTTCCTGAAGCGGTACCCCGTCAACGGGCCGGGCGCGTAGAAGCAGGCGCTTTCTCGTGCAAACCACAGAGAACCCAGCGCAAGCTATCGACCAGAAGGAATCGTGGAGAGAGAAGGCGAACTTAGAGGTGGACAAAATCGTCCGGCTCTTCTCATCCACACAGCTGCCCGACGCGTGCGCGATGGCCCTGATCAATGCCCCCGAGAAACCCTCGTCCAGGTGGTCGATGGGGAACCAGATTCTCATGGTCCTCGCGGGGACGTCAGACGCAAGGGGCTACAAGCAGTGGACCGAAGTCGGGCGGCACGTCAGAGCCGGAGCCAAGGCCTTCCGGATTCTGGGGCCGGTCCTCGTCGAGATGCCTCTCGAAGCCATCGGCTCGGACGGCGAAGAAGAGACCGTGGAAGTCCTGGTAGGCTTCCGGGCCATCCCCGTCTTCAGGTACGAGGACACGGAGGGAGAAGAACTGCCGACCTACAAGCCCAGAGACCCCCCGCCTCTCTTGCATGTGGCAGACAAGTTCGGGATGCGGGTCAACTACCTGCGCCTCTCCGCCGGCGTCTATGGAATGACCGACTACGAGCGGCAGGTCATCACCTTGGCGACCGAGGACTGGACCGTCTTCTTCCACGAGCTCGCCCACGCCCTCCACCGGAGCTTCGAGCCAAAGAGCGGACACGACCAGGAGCCTGAAGCGGAGACCATAGCCCAGCTGGTCGCAGCCACACTTGCCAGGGTCTACGGGAAGTCCGCCGACGGCTTCTCGTGGACCTACATCGCCAGCCAGGCCGGGACAGGCAGCCCACAGCAGGTGGGGCGACTCTGCATGAGAGTCCTCGACAGGGCGAAGAGGGTGCTGGACCTCATCTACGAGGCTCCGGTGCAGCCCTGACCAGGGTTGCCATTGCGGATAATTTCCCTCTCCGCCCCTTCTCTTTTTTTGAACGATTTTCGGGAGGCCCCAACCCCCTTCTCTGCCTCCATTGGTGCTTAAGTGCCCCAGCGGCGGTTGACGGCGTTGAGACTCTACTGGGGCCTCCTCTTCCTGCTGGCGCTCGCGGTATCCCCCCTCGTCGCACTTGCCCTGCTTGTCGTTGTCGTCATCCTGTTTCACCCGGTCCGCAGGGAAATCTACGGTCATCCTGCCGTCACCCTGAGGGGGGAGGTCGTCAGGAGCAACTCCGAGAGGGTCATCGCGGACTACTTCAGCCGCAGCGGCGTCAGGTACGTCTACGAGCAGCCCGCCGTGAGCCGGTGGGGGCTCAGGAGGATCAGCAGGCCCGACTTCTACCTCCCGGACTACAGGGTCTACGTTGAGTACTGGGGCCTGGTAAATCTGCCAGACACCTTCGCCCGGTCGAAGTACCAGAGGAGCATGAAGTGGAAGATGGAGCAGTACCGCAGGAACGGGATAAGGTGCATCTCGCTACATCCGAGGGAACTTCGCGACCTCGATGCAGCCTTCAGATTCAAACTTGAGCAGGTGGTCGAGTAAGTAGAGTTTCAGTAGCCCGTCTGACTGCCGCTTACTTTCTCAGATTCTTTTGATGATGCCCGTCCCGTTGCACTCCTTGCAATTTGACTTTCCGGAACCCGCACACGAGCTGCAAGTCTCGGCAACTTCCTTCTGTTCAGGCACTTCACCGGTACCTTGGCAGCCGTTGCACGACTTCTGAGTCTTTCCCGTCCCCGAACAAATCGTGCAGCTGAACTGTGCCTGTTCAGGTTCGATGATGTACTGTGACTGATATCCCTGCGCATTGGTGACTTCGAACTCCACTGGTACTTGTCCTGGCTGGCCAGGCATCAAGAGCATCCTGTTCTGCTTGGTCGTTCTGTTGGCATCCAATAGTGTAACCGAAACAGTGAACCAACCGGCCTTATCGTCAAGATTCCTTATCCCCACGGCGACCGACTCGAACCATTTCGCCCACCAGAGAATGCCCCTTTGCACGACTGTTGCTTGGGCTCCTTGGTCTTCGTATCGCAGAGAGCGCCTGGTCAGTCCAGTAGATGAACAGCTGGGGCATGGGGGAGTAATGAACCCAACGCCCCCACAGATCGCACATTTTCCGCGCTGGCTGTCTTGCCTTGTGCCAGAACCGATTCAATACAGCAACGACTGTGATGACTAGGACGCCTGATATAAGTCCGGAAAGTATGGTTGAGAAATCAAGCTGCGTGCCTAACACCCTGCCCGGTAAGAGCGGCTAGCACGCCCCACGGAATGATTCGAAATGGAATCAGGCGTCCCTGGGATGACCAGGGAGATCCCTTTCGAGCTCGAGTTCCGACCGGCTCAGGCGTTGCCGTTCCTCCGCCTGGTGACCCAGGCTCTCCTCGCGGCTTCCGACCTTGATGTCTTCTGCCAAGACACCTTCCGCGCGGTCTTAAGGAACCTTCCTAGGTGCCTGTTCCAGCGCCTCCAATGCTTCGCGCCAAGGGCGTGAAGTATCAACGTCTCGATTTGGCGCATGACGCCTTTGTTGATGTCATAGACAGAGAATGTGTGAATCTTGGCACCGAGGTAACGTTCCTTTAGATGGTGGCGTATCCTTGCTCGCGCATTGCTTTTTCCTTTCCCCGCTATCCCGCAATAGAAAGCCCGGTGGTGGTTGTCGTAGAGGATGTAGACTCCACGCATCCTGGGTAGCCTATCGAGCTCGCCAATTGGCCAATCCTCCGCGAACTTGTTTACTATGCGAGGAGGGTGTCCTGGCCGCCTGACCAACCCTCTTGCCTCGGCAAGCTATTCTGTTAAGCCTTCGCTTGCAAACGAAGCGAGAAAGAGGCAGATATTCAATGCCTGTACTCGGCCCGCTTTCACCCATACAGCAGGGCAGGTAGAAGCAAAATCATTGTTGATTCAAGCTCTGTCGATCTGGGCCCGAACCCTGACCCGAAGTCCTTTATCAGAACTTGACGGCCGAACCCGCTGTCTTCGTTCAAACTAGCGGCGACGAATTTCCTCGTTTCTTCCGGCGTAATAGGACTAGGCATTCCCAAGCCCTTTGAAATTGAGATTGCGTAGAAAGTGCTGAAAACATGCGAAGTAATCTTATCAAGTTCCACCGCACTCTCGCTGCCCATGCTTTCATCCACTTTGTCTAAAAGTCTGTAATCGAGGAAGCCTCCCTCGACATTGTCTTTGCGGCTTGCCAAGAAGGACGCCATTTCTTCATTGTCAATATCACGAAGAGCTCTTGGGGAAATCAGGCTCAGAGCTCTGAAGGCGAAGTACCTGCCGGCGATGGTCTTGTAAGTGGGCCACCTCTCCAGCAGGCTTGATTTGGCGCTGGAAGAGACCTGATTCAATCTACTCACGTCGCAGGCCTTGAGGAGACGGAGAGCGCAGAAGAGTTGGAAAGATAACTCACTCTCCATCCTTACGCGTTCGTCAGTGTCAGAATAGACTGCATTGTAGATGAATCCTGAAGGCTTCTGAAGGGACGCCAGCCAAGCGCTCAATTCCTCGTGGCTGCTTCCCGGATCCAAGCCTGCCACTCTTTCTAGGAAGTATCCATAGTAACTCGAATAGACTTCGGGAACCATCGGGCTATTTTGCGCCCTGCCAAGGTTAGGAAAACGTGATACGTACTCTGGTTTGACTGGCAAGTATCCACCTTGCGTCGCTCGAGTTTCGGCAAGAAGGGACCGGAGGACCCGGGTTTCTCTCTCCTGGAATACATGGCCGCCAATCAAATTACCAATGGCCGTTCCGAATAGTTGAGAAAGGAAGACTGGTTCACCTTGGGCCGCGGTACCAATCAAACGGTTCCAGCTAGCCTGAAGGAAGGCAAGGCCTGCATCGAGATAGGATTCGGTGCCTAGCCATTTCGAGTGCAACTCTCTCAGTCTTCCCGGGAGAGCAATACCGAAGTGGTTCTGCGTGAATTCGATGGCGGATTCGGTCAAGTCTCTTGCTGTGCCTCGAACTTTTCAAACTCCGAAGGATCCAAGACGAGGTTCCTCATGATGGAGAAGAGATAAGTCGCGAGGGCCTGGTCATAGAAGATGTCTACACGAGGGATGCCTGCGCCCGTGAACTCAACATGGTCAAAGGATCGGGATACAGAGCGTAGCGACGGCATTGCCTTCAGAGCCCAGTCCTTCGCAGCCTCGACAATCTCAAATCCACTCGCGGCACCCTGTCCTTTCGGTCCGCGACGCAACAGTGGCGCTCCCATTTTATTGCCTATAGTCACGGTTTCAGGGAAGTATTTTGCGCCAATCTTGAGTCTCCAGGATTGGACAACGCCCATCTCTCCAACGACCAACGACTTGATAGCTTCCATGCAGACTCGAAGGGTGTCGTCCTCAGAAGCCGTCAGGGCCAGATTCAAGCCACCGACGGGCTCTTCGGAGTACCTAAACAGCTTGTCCTTCGGCGTGGCTCCTTCAGCCAGATAAAGGCCTGAAAATAGGCAAACAAGCGGGGTCAGCTTCAGGACTCTCGGTACCTCAAAACGCTTTGAACCGGATGAAACGAAAATTTGCCCTGGAGTGGACTCGAGGGAATACCGCCTGGAGCCTGAGCCTTGCGCCATCCTCCGAACCGTGCTCGCTGAGTCGGTCAAATAGCTGCGAGCATCAAACTCACACCTAGCGAATGTGTGAGGAGGACCTGACCAGCGAATCCAAGGCGAGGCAGAACCATTCACACTCACGGTTGTTGAGTTGCTCGCTATACTCGAATATGTATCGCTGATTATCCGCAGGAACAAGGCTCTGAACAGGCCGATTCCCTCTACAGTCAACTCTACCGACCTGCTCGATTTTCCCGGTCCACGTGCCCCCTTCACGCCGGGAAGACGGATGTTCGCAGTCACCCTATCATTCTCACTTGCTATGCCGGCTGCTTCCAGTTCCTTCCGTTTTGAGTCTTCGAGATACAACTTCATCAGCGAACGATTCGCAAAGAACTCCGGGAGGTACTGCCGGTACATCCGGAAGAGGCTCTTTCGTCTGTATTTCCTCATGGCCGTCTGAGTGGCCGGAGGCTGCTCATTCACGATGGTGTCGAGGTCGCGCTGAAGATAGATCTGCAGTTCTCTGTCTGTCATCACGTCTCCGCCTCTTTCCCGAAGATTGTGCCTAAGGCCAGAGAGCTCTTGACGGACGGGTTCCGACATGAAGAAGAGGGCATCTTCATTCACCGAGTGCACAAATCGAAGGGAGGGCCCAAAGAGGTTGAGGAATCGGGCTCTCGCGAACCGAGACAGGTTTGGTTCCTTCTGAGACAGGCTTATTGTCCCTGGGGCTCCCGGCCTGACGGACTTTACTCCGTCTCCTATATACAGCCCAAAGAAGAGTATTGTTTGTGGGATGAGCTCGATTTGGCGCGGGACAGTCAGGCCGTGGTTAGACCTGTCTCGGCTGTCGACATTCCAAATTCGTAGATTCGCGTGTCCTGAGGGTTCGTATTCGTACGTGGAGCTCCCCCGCCTTGTTGTTCCGGAGTCGAAAAGTTCGAATTGAATGGTCCCCTCAGTGTCATCAAGCAGCTGGACGACGTCTATGACTCCAAGGGGTTCTCGCGAGGACACTTGGGCGAACCCAACCCTGGTCAAACCTTAAGCTTAATTCCCGCGTTGCACCGTCAGATCATAGGATGACGCTTCAATCTCAGTTCGTTAGAGACAGGGGATGGGACTTCGCAGGAGAGGATACCCAGTACCTCACTCACAACTTCCACCCCTTTCCCGGCAAGTTCATCCCGCAGATTCCCAAGAAGCTTATGGAAGGTCTGCTCCCAGAAGGAGGAAGCGTGCTCGACCCGTTCTGTGGTTCGGGTACCACGCTAGTCGAAGCCAACTTGGTGGGAAACCCCTGCGTCGGAGTCGACCTCAACCCCCTCTTCGTTATGGTTTCACGGGCAAAGACGACACGTCTTGCCAAAGGGGAAATGCTGTACCTTGAAAGATGGCTTGACCAAGTTAGCGAGAAGGGAGGATCACTCTACTACAGTGGTCTTGGCACAAAGCGCGTCTATCCATCAGTAGAGCAGAAACCCGACCTATCAGGCTGGTTCAGCGCAACAGCCATCAAAGAAATTGGGCTGATAAAGTCGGAAATCTCCCATCTCCCTTCGGACAGGCTGAAGGACTTCTGCGGCACCGCTTTGTCTAGCATCCTAGTTCGGGTGTCCTATCAAGACAGCGACACAAGGTACGCCCGGGTTGAGAAGAAACTTAGTCCTACTCAGACGATGCAGGTTTTCAGGGATAAGCTGAACGACATGATTGACCGAATGAGGGATTTCTCTGTAAGGGCATCCGATGCGAAGGTGGAGGTCGTCTGCCATGATGCTAGATCGCTAGCTGAGGCGCCAGAACTCAGAAACCGCACGTTCGACCTGGTCATCACTTCGCCACCTTACGTCAACGCATATGACTACCACAAGTATCATCGTCAGAGAATGAATTGGTTGGACGTCGATTCTACACCTGTTAGGACGCTGGAGATAGGAGGACATGACCGCTACACGAGGAAGAACGCGGATCCTGCAACCTATGTCTCCGACCTCAAGAAATGCTTTGCCGAGACCTCGAAGCTAATGAAACAAGGAGGCCGCTGCTGCGTTGTTATCGGGGATGGAATTGTCGGCGGAAAGGCTGTGCCGACGCACGAACTTATCGTGGACGCACTCTGGGGCGTGGGGTTGAAATTTGACTACGGCATTACCAGGAAGGTCGATTCAAGCAGCAAATACTTCAGGAACGGTGCGCGAATCGAGGCAGAATACATCATTGTAACAAAGAAGCCCTAATGCCGAGCTATAACCACATATTCGTTCTGAATCATCTGGTTTGCATACCGCATGTATGCCGGCGTGGGCGTCAAGACAATCCTTCTGGCCACATGCAACCCCTGAAGCTCCATAGTCTGCTCGAGTAGCTTTGTGGTCGGGATGTCCACTCTCGTGTCCCCACCCGCAATTGTGTAGTTGTCCCCTATGACCATCGCGCAGCTTCCTCCCCTCTTGAGGACTCGGGCTAGTTCTGAGATGGTTTTGCTCATTCCACTGAAGTATCTGTACAGATTGGCCGCGACGTTTCGTCTCCGGAAGCCCACGTTGGTACGCCTGTTCAAATCGAGTATTTTGCTGATTAGTTCCTTCGCCTGCTTCGGCATCATCAATTCATTATACCGGGCGGCGAACTCGTCTTCAACCGTAACACGTTCTCTGTCGGGAAGATCCCTCTCTCCGATTAGTTTGGCTTTGATTTTCTTAGACGATTCTGGATTGAGTAGCCCAAGCAAGTACATCGGAAGGCGGTCTGTGTCGATGTAGGGGAGTGCTGTAGCGTAGGGGGGAGACGTAACGACCATGTCAATTTCTCCATCACCTATGAAACCGAGATCTCTGGAATCCTTCTGCTCCACTCTCCACTTGGCCGAGGGTTTGAACGACAGACGATTCCTGATTCGGTCGAACTCCTTGAGGGCCGCCATGTTCTTCTTGAGCTTCCCTTCGAAAATCTCTAGTGCCTGCACGTCCTTTCTCGGTTCTTTGAGAAGTAGTTGCCTGACGGAGCCGGGGTCCCAATTTGAGACTCGCTTTACTATCGCGCTTAACGCCAGGAGGGCGAAGTCCCCAGCATCAGGACTGCCTAACTCCATGATTGCATTCTTAACCACGAGGAGTTCTTCGAGGACCCCCGGGCTAAACCATAGATCGCTATTGGGGATGAGCGGAGGTCTTTCTTCCGATGGTTTCGCCATTTCCTCAAGATCGCCATGGTCATTAACTAGGAGCTGATTCGACGCTCTCTCCCTTGGAACTCTTCTGTGAAGCCTCGCGAGCAGGTTGTCGAGTTCCAAGTTGGTCGTATTGGCGTTCATTTCGAAGCATTCCATCTTTACTCTTGAAATGAAGTAAGCAATCGGATTCATGTCTACGCCGACGCTGTTCATCCCCGCTAGCTTGGACTCCACAAGCGTGGTGCCGCATCCCACGAATGGATCGAGTACAGTTTGATCTGGACCGTCAAGGAAGTTGATGAGGGGTTTGATTAGCTGGGGATAGTAGCGCCCCTTGTACGAGTGCAGGTCGTGCAGTAGATAGTGCTTGGGCCTGGAGACCTTCTTGGCGGGGGATTTTCCGTTACCCACCCTTCTCCCGGCCACTTCGAGTATGTGCTGGTCGGTCTCGATTTGTACGCTCGACCAGCCGTCATCAACGACGACGCCTTCGAAGGAACCCATTCTGCGGAGCGTTGTTTCTGGTATGCGTTTGCTTACTCTCACTTGCAATTCCCTGGGAGTCGGGGCAGAGGGCTCGACGCCGGTGAGATGAGCCACCTCTAGCTGAGCTATCTCTCTTTCAAAGGGCTTAAGTTGGTAGCTTGGCAGTATGAAACTGTAGGTGACCGTAGACCTTTCCGACTCCCTCAAGTATAGCACTTCGGTCAAAGTAAAACCTTCGTTCCGGCCAC
Organism: Nitrososphaerota archaeon; assembly: GCA_028867035.1. Taxonomy (GTDB): domain Archaea; phylum Thermoproteota; class Nitrososphaeria; order Nitrososphaerales; family Gagatemarchaeaceae; genus UBA183. The sequence continues at coordinate 168,029 of JAGWHB010000003.1, forward strand.
CATGCTACCAGGGGCATTTAACCACCCACAAAGAGGGATAAGGGCAAGGGCTGCGGCCGTTGCCGCAGCCTTTCCAAATCAGTGGAACAGTCATTCATCGGGGAAGGAAAATCGCATCACTGCTTATCTAGGCAACTGGCGACCTGAGCGCTCACGATTGAAGAAGAAGTAATCTCTAAGGTGATGTCTTGGTTGAAGACCACATATCCAAAGGCTAGTGTAGAGCGGCAAAGAGGCCCCCATGTTGACGTCACTGTAATTCTGGGCGAGAGAGCCTATCCATTAGATAATGATGCGAGTCTTACCTTTCTTGCCCAAGTAGAATGCAAGGGCACCCAGAAGGACTCTTCCACCGCCTTGGAATGGACTGATGCCTCCATTGGACAGGCCCTTAGATACCTTGTCAAGAATGTGAAAGACGGACCCATTCCGACTTACCTTGGATTGCCACATGATTTCTACAATCTAGAGACCCTAAAACTAATCCTCGCGAAGTTGAATCTTCCATTAGGCCTGCTGATTGTGTCTTCAGATGGAACTGTAGATATGTGCAGGCAAGCACTGACTCCTCCCCTTAGGAAGCTGGTCAGAGACTTGGTCGAGCAGAGCTGAAACGTTGGGCCAGCAGAAGGCCGCCAAGTATACTTCACAACGTTCGGGAAACAGCATCTCTGGCGATCATTAACCAGAGTAAGAACGACAGGTAGGAACTCACATCTTCGAGCCTCTGGTAATATCTTTCCATTAGGTCGGTGCTACCAAAATATCTGGGGCCCCATGATTTTATGCCAGTCCCAGGCTTGAAGTCTTCGTAGCACGTCTTCCGGGTGGTTGAATCATACGAGAAGTTTGCGTGGGCTATCGAATTACGGAGATTGCGATGCCACCCAGAGAAGACGACATTGGATCTACGTTTGCCGATTAATCCCTCGATGTTGGTCCTGATGGTGTCGAGCGTCTGGTCATGCCTCCGCCGGAATTGAACGAAAATCTGATTCTTGGCGAAGAAGAGAAGCATGTAGAGCATTCTTACACTCTGATCATAGACCCCTTCGACTGCCAAGAGATACACAAGAGACAACCAAATCATCCTTTCATCGTCAGTCGAAGCTTGTCTTGCGAATGATATCATACGTTTGATGTTGTCTTCTGCCCCTCGTCTTGCAACGAGATGACGCTCGAAAGTGCGAAGGTACGCCGTAAAGGAGTATCTCTTTGTCCTCCGTTGCAAGTAGAACCTGGTGCATTTCTGAAGGACTTGGAATAGCCTGTGCTTGTATTGGTCAGCACTCCAATCACGTTCAAACCCCTCATACAGCTGCTTCAATTGTGGCCTGACACTGGCAAACGAATGCGCGCCCTGAATTTCGGCGCTCAGGGAGTTCATCGCACTCGCAGTGTTGACCATTTGCGCCGATTGGAAGCTTGAAGCGAGAATGGCAAGTTCTTGGGATGCCTGTTGCCTGCTCAATTTTTTGGACGTGTATATTCAGCGCCCGGGGTCAAGGGTGGCTCTTTTATACAAACCACACATCGACGAAATCGAGTGGTCAGACTTTTTGGCGAAGAAGGGAACTCCTGGAACCCCTGCGTACACAATCAATGGCCGTAAGGCAAGATCTGAGTTGAAGCCGAGTTGAAAGTACAGGCCTTACACTCTCCGAAGCGCGTTAAAGCTGACTACGAAGGCGTCTATTCCTGGGTTCGCTACCATGCAGGATTCTCGCCTAGATTCGTTACCAGCATGATTTCCTATCTTGGACTGGACCATCACTCCAAGATTTTGGATCCGTTTCTGGGGACAGGAACGACCTGCCTCGAAGCGAAGAGAGCTGGGATTTCGTCGAGTGGTATCGAATTGAACGGCTTCGCATACTTCATCGCACGCGCGAGGCTGGGATGGGGCTTCGGGAATGAGGAACTTGAGGAGTACCTGTCAGACATTTCCAGTAACGTGAATGGGCGCAGATACCAGATAGTCACCCCAGACTTTGGACAATGGTTCGCCGATGGCGATCCAGCTCCCTCTGAAATACTCTCTCTAGGTGCAGGGCTCAAGGATATTGCCAACAGGGACCTGCGTGATTTTCTTGTCGCCGCACTGGCGCTGAGCGTACGGGCAGCTCCCAGAGTGAAGGCTGGGTCAAACCCGGCGTGGTCTCAGACTGGCCAACCACGGCGTGGCCCAAGACCGGACTTTAGACGACTGTTTCTTCAAAATGCCCGAAGGATGCTGAAGGACCAACTGACTGTCAGGACAGCTAAGCCCGCCCGAGCAACGGTCAGGCGTGCTGATACTCACACTGCAGACTACGGGGAAGGAATATCTGCAATCATAAGCAGTCCTCCGTATCTCAGTCGGTTAGACTATGTCATGGCCCACCGCATCGAAAATGATCTCTTGGCAGCGTTGGGTTACCAGTCTGACCCAGATCTACTAAGGACCAAACTTGTAGGTGGGGTGGTCAAAAACGGACGGTCGGCTCCGAAATTGAAGGCTGAATGGGGCGAGACTTGCCTACGCGTTCTGCAGTCGGTGAAGTCGCACCCATCCAAGGGGTCACTGACGTACTACTATCCCCTCATGGCGAATTACTTCCTTGATATGTTCGAGTGCATGGAGAGGTTCAAGGAGGCGCTTGCAACAGACGGAGCGCTCGTCCTGGTAGCCCAGTCCAGTTATTACAAGGATATCGAAGTTCCCCTCCCAAAGATCCTGCGCACCATGGCAAAGAGAGCGGGCTTCGCCGAAGCGCGGACAATCTTCAGGGTGGACGTGACCAACGTCATTGGGAACATGGATCCGGAACAGAAGGCATACGTCCCTCAGAAAACGCTCCACGAAGACGTGATTTTGGCCCTACCGCAACGCTTATAGCAACCACCATTTCTTTCACAATCAGAAAGATAGATGGATGCTGAAGAGAGCTACACTACGGCTGAGACATACTTCATGGACAGGCCTATCGCGCTGTCTGTCGCCGCATATTTGGCGGATTATGATAAGGGGAAGACTGCAACTGAGCTCGCATTCGAGTTCCATGTCTCTGTCCCGACAATGTACAGGGTGATGAACGAGATGTGGCGGTACAGGCTGCTGACCCCATCGCGCAACGGACGCAGGGTGGAATACCAACTCAGCGACGACCTCAAGAAAGCGCTTCCTGCGTTCATGTCCAAGATGAAGCCACCCTCTAGGGGAGTGGTCGCAGCCGACAGGAAATTGGGGATGATGAGCGAGCTAATGAGGGACTATAGGCTCTCCCTTGGGCCCCAGACCGCGTACCTGCTGGTCAAATCCTCAATCAAACAGCAAGTCATGGCCAACCTGCCAGTCGGCGTCAGGCAGAGGAGACTAGGTGCTTTGAGGAACAAGTTCGGGGAACCTGTGAGGTTTGACCTCTTCTACGGCACCGACGAAAAGTCTGTGGCCGTGGACCTGAAGATCATCGAAAGCACAAGGCATCTGCGGGAAAGGCTCGGCATGTTGGCGAGTATGGGCGACCTGCGAAAGTCAGGGCTAAATGGTATCGTGGTGGCGTACTTAATCACGTCCATGGGGGACCAGTGGTTGGTTGACGAGAAGAGCGCGACGGAGGCATTAGGGTCGCTCAACCGGGGGACCCTCCCAATCACCACAGTAATCAGGACTGCGGCTCAGCCAGACCTGGTCAACCCCTCCTTCCTCAAGGCATTCGCGACTTCCATTGCGAAGTCAGTCGTGGAGGTGGTCTCAAACGAGTAGGATAGCGGAGATTCGTGATGTCTACAGAGCACTCACCCCACTCGAAACACACTTGGTTCAGTCAACGGAGGTTGCGACCGCAACTGTCTGTCCGTTCCTCTTCCGTCTATCCTACCCCTTCGGGGCCAACTTCGGAACCGGTGTCTTCCAGGTGGGGATAGTCGCCCACGAGATTCTATCTGAAGCACTCCCTGGCCCTATCCTCGACGCATGGGGCACCAACCCTAGCGCTGACGACTCCACGGTCAGGAAGATTATGGTTGAGATGGCCGGGCTCAACGAGGAGACACTGACAAACAACATCGAAGAGATGACTAAGCGGGGGTTCGTCCTCAGGGAGCACTTCAGGGAGGAGGTCTTGGACCAGGCCCGCGGTCTCGTCCAAGGCATCTTGGACGGCGTGATCTCGAAACAGACGGCTCCCCACAGGATACTCACGGAACAGACGATTACGAACCTCAAGGTCCACCTAGAGGGGCGGCTCGACGCCCTCCTGGAGTGGGGAGGGAGACAGTACGGCGTCCTGGACTGGAAGACGGGCAACCTCGACCCCATCAGGTCTGGAGGATATGACCAGTGGCAGATGATTTCGAACGTTTTGCTCGCCAACTACAGGTACCACGGGGACGAAGACGACTTTACAGGACTCCGCTTCGCGAAGGGGATCTATTACCAGGGGTCCCACAACTTCAGGATGCCGCCTTCCCCCATGGCCTTGGCAAAGGTCAAGCAGTCGAGGTCGTACGCCTTGAACGTTCTTTCTGACAGGAGTCCGCCGGCCCAGAAGCCGAGGTTCTGCCCAGTGTGCGACGGCTGCACAGGACCTGTAGACGACTGCTACTTCTACCGGTACGAGGGGAAGCTCCTACGGGAGGGGACGCTCCCCAAACCCCTGTGGAACATACGGAGGCAGCTCATGCGCCAGGCCTACGAGGTCATCAGGGAGCGGGCTGTCACGCACAAAGACAAGTTCGCGATTCAGAAGTTTGTAGACTCTTGGGGCTTGGACGAGGCCCTGTCGGAACTGGAGAAGGCGGGAATTATAGCCACGGGGTACAGAATGGGCGAAGTCTCCGGTCGGAGGGTGACACTCCACGGTGCTGGGGAAAGGAGGTTCTTCCGTCAGAGGGCCCCCGTCAGGCTGGTTGGACTCGAGAGCGGCATCCCCTTGCTAGCGTGCGTGAACGAGAGCGCCAGCATAGTCGAGACGAGGCTGGGAGAAATCGAAGTGGAGTTCTCAAGGAAGCCGTTGACGAGGAGGGCCATCAAAGAACTCAAGGACCTCCCTATCGTGGTGCTTCCGAGCGAGATCAACCTGACGCGAAGGATGCTGCAGCCGCTGCACATCTTCCACAGAATGGCGGGAGACGTGATGATACCGGGGGGGACAGTGCTCGGCGGTTGAACTGGACCGCGAGCAGTCGCGGGTAATTGACTGGGTGCAGGGGAATGTTGGAATCAACACCCTGATTGGGCCTCCCGGCGCGGGAAAGACCCTGTTCGGCTCGGCTCTGGCCACCCGAAAAGCTGATGAGGGGAAGAGGGGGTTGATGGTGGCCTTCGGGAATTCTGCCGCGAATGAGTTCGCCAGGGCCCTGGTGGCCATTTTGGGCCCTGAGAGGGCAAGGGAGGTCGCGGTCAGGACAGGGTACGAAGAAGGCGTAGGACAGAACCTGCCAATTGATTTCAGCGTCGACGCAGCTGTCCTCGCTAAGAAGGAGATTATCATCGACACGACAATGTCGATAAGCCGACTTCCCCCGTCGCTGAGCTTCGATTACACGGTAGTGGACGAAGCCGGGATTGAACGCCTGGATCATCTTCTCTGGCCCATGGCGAAGGTGGTCAAGCCAGAGGCCCTGCTCGGCCGGCCGTTCATGGGAGAGGACCTCTACGACCTTCTTTGCTCGGCGGGGGCCGACGCAACCGTTGTCGGAGACCCGAAGCAGGGCAGGCCCTACGGGACTAACAGGTGGGAGCCCTCGGCGATTCAGTGGTTGATGAATAGGTCCAAGAGGTATGAAACCCTGAGGCTCACCCACAGGCTCCGAGATCCAATCGACAGGCTCGTGGACGAGTTTGCGGAGTATGGCGGACTCCGCGCCTCGGCCGAGGCAGCGCAAAGGAGGCTGGAGGTGACAAATGCCCCCGACCCGGCCTTCCGGAGCCTGCTCGACCCCGACGTCCCGGTTAAGCTCGTCGACGTCCACAGCTCAACGGAGGTGATGGCAGGGCGCCAGTCGTTCTACAACGACACCGAGGCGAGACTGGTGACGAGGATCGCCCAGCAGATCACAAGGAGCTGCCCCACCAGCTCGGTCTCCGTAGTGACCGTTTACGCCCATCAGCGCGAGGTGATCAGGGGGTACCTCTACGACTGCGGCCTCCACGACGTCAGAGTGATGAGCACGAAAGAGGCGCTGGGCTCGGAAGCGGACGCCACAATCAGCTCCATTGTCCGCAATAACGCCGATCACGTGATAGGAGCCTCGGGAGGATTGCCCGAAGAGAACGTCTCGATTTCGAGAGGGAAGAAGATGTCGGTCGTCGTGGGAAGCCTCGACATGATGTACAAGGGAATCTATTACCTGCCGTCCGACCAGATGCGGTACCGCCCCGGCGCTCCCTCCAGGAAACTGGCCTGGCTCATAGACCACAAGTACGGGACCGTCCTCGACCCTCCTAGAATGACGTGATTGGGCTTGAACTCCAAGGAGCCTGGTGGCTGGCGCGAAGCGCTCACCGGATTCCCAGAGTTTCCAAGGGCAGGCCCAGTGTTCAGGCATTCCCTTGAGTTCGTAAAGGCGTCGGACATCGCCGAACAGTACTACTGCGAGATGAAACTGGACTTGAGCTATCTCCTGGGTAGGGTCCCGTCGGATGCGAAGGAAGAGGGGGAGAGGATTCACAAAAAGGTGTTCGTCATGGAAGAGGTGGAACCGAAGCAGCTGGTTCCAGCTATCGAGAAGCTCAAGCACGTATCCGCAACCTTCACTGTCTACGGCACTGTGGGTCTGCTCGCAATCGTGGGAAGACCCGATGCCATCACCTTCGAAAGAGGCAGGCCACGTTGGGCAATTGAACTGAAGACCACCGAGAGGAACCCGGCGAAATTGTGGACGAACCAACTTGTCCAAGTGCAGACTTACGGACTTCTCCTTGATCAAATGGGATTTGATGTCTCGAAGTTGGATTTGGTCTTGGCCCGGGTTCAGAGAGTCTGGGCCGGAAGAAGTGACTTGGCAGACGCACTCTTGAAGAAGACTCTGGTGTTGCTCAGGTCTGACAAGTACCGGGAATACGAGGCAGACCACCCGGGGACCGTCAAGTTCTACGTAATCCCTTATGATCGCTCGGAGGCGGAGCGAAACATTCTCTGGGCCCAGGATTACTGGCTTGGGAAGAGGGAGCCCGTTCCTGCCCACAGCTACGGGAAGTGCCGAGCATGCGAATACCACGAAAGATGCGACTACAGTTTGTATCCGAGGAAATGAGAGGGGTGTAGCTATTTGCCAACGTTGTCAGTACCTGAGAGGGCGAACCAAAGAGTGAACCGTCAAGGGCGAAATCTAACGAATATAGTGTGGAGCTACTGGTGGACTCTCCATGGGCCTGAGCGTGAGAACTCTGCTCCAGCGATACTTCTACCTGGAAGAGGTCAAGGTTGCACTGGCTGATATCGGTGAGCCTTCATCGGGCAGCAAACCGCAGTTGGTAGGTCGTCTTATGGCCACATGGGAATCACACAATAGAGATTTCTTCGATCTGCTTGATTTCTTGGATGTCCAAACTTTGAGGATTATCTGCAAAGATTACGGGCTAGATCACGGCGGGGACAGGCTCACACTTTTGCGAAGGATCCGGCGAACTGGGCTCCTTGATACGGCTAGGTGGAAAGCTGGTATCGGGGCGCAACCTGCGCCGACCGAGTCTGCACCAGCCTCCCCAGGGGTTCCAGGCATCCGCAGGCTTCGGTTCAGGTGGCCGCTTTGGGTCAGCTTAACGCTGACCGTTATGTTCTACTTCATACTGCCTCTGTTCGGATTGACACAAACAGCTTCGCAAATTGTTGCCGCCCTCATATGTTTCATTGGTGTTTGGAGCGGGCTGCGTTACTTGGCGGAAAAAACGTGACGCCCATGCCTAAGCTGAAACCCACCTCCAGAAAATACCATGATTTTGACGACATCAATCTTGAGGACGAGTACTGGAACCAGGGTGATCCCATCCGATTCACGAATCCGGAGATCAGAAGGATGCTTTCTCTTGCCAAAGCCGGCGAGAACGATGTTTTCTGCGACTTCGGCTCCGGATTCGGACAGAATCTGATTATTGCCTTGACCGAGTTTGGCGTCAGGAAGGCCATCGGACTCGAGTCTGACGATACACGTGCCTGGAGGTCGGGGAACAGGCTGGAAGAACTAGGATTAGACAAAAGGGGGAGGGGAACAATAGTCTTCGGGCCCTTCGAGGATTTCAAGGACGCGGAACTGAGGAAGGTTACGATACTCTTCTACGGCCTTGCAGGAGGGGATGATATAGTTCCGAGGCTCCAGAGGGTCTGGAAGGATAGCAAGATACGTCGCAGACTGATATGGAACGATTGGCACCCCATCCCTGAAGCCTTCCCGGACGAAGTAGAGTATCCGTTCTTCCTGACCTACTTTCCTCAGACAAGGAGAACATATCCTGCACGGGAGTGGCTGAAGAGAGTGGTGTTACAGCCTGAAAACCTGATCAAGTATAGTGTCAAGCACTCGGAAAGAGACCTCTGGACGGAGTTCGCGCACAACATGGATGTGCTTCAGTTTCGAGGCGACGTAGCTGGATACAAGGAGCGATTAAGACGAGTGTCGGCCGAGAATTGATTGTCAGTCCTAGGGCAGAGCCAGAATAATTGAAATCAAACTATCAATCCGCTCTTCTGCACAGCACTTTCAGCGACCTGTCTCTCCGAGGTCCACCTTATGCTAGTCGGTTTTGGACAGATTTCACTAAAACGAAAGTAGCGAGGGGAGGCTCTCTTTCACCATGGCATCGGGAACAACAACGGCTTTTGAAGACTCATCCCTCGCGGGTCTCTTGTTGGCTGGAATCAGCAGCTCGCCGCACTCGGAGCATCTAATCGTTCCGTCATCCTCCTTGCTCAGGTAGGCGCCCCCTCCGGTCACTCTGCAGGTCGGCCAGGCAGGCTGTGTCTGCACAACCTGAGAGGTTCACTGGCGATTTAAGGCGGGGAGGTGTGCTTTCGGAACAGCTCCGCCAAGCCAGGCGTGTTGAGTATCAGGTCCAGGGTCTCCTGCTGGCGCCTCTGCTTCTCTTTCAAACCCTCAAGCTCCTCATCCTTCTCAAGAGCCGCAGTCAGAGTCAGGGCCATGCCGCACTTCACGCAGAGCTCACCGTTCGCCTCGTTACGCGTCCCGCACCTCACGCACTTCTTCGGTGCCAGGGCATGCGTTTCCTCTTCCTTCTTCATCCCGTACATCTTGAGCAGAGCATCGTCCACGTCCCTGCCTGAAAGGTGGACGTACATCCTCGGCATGTCGGACCCTATCTTCCACCCTGCGAACACGCACAGCTGCGCCTCGGTCATGTACTTCGCAAGGTGGGTAAGCCGAGTGTGCCTGAATAGGTACGGGGTGACGTGCTTCTCGAGCCCCGCCCCCCTGGCCCAGCGCTTCACTATCTTCCTCCACCCCGTCTGCTTCAACTGCCCAAAGATGGTGTTGGAGCTCTGGTCCACCCAGAGCGGGGCGTCCCTTTCCCTGAGCGGGTGGTTCTCGACCCAGTTGGCGAGGAGGGGCGCCGCGTTGATCACCCTCACCCTACGGGCCCCGGTCTTGGCGTTGGACTCCGCCGTCGGGGGACGAACATAGATCACCGCCCCGTACTCGTCGAACATCACGTCGCTCTTCTTCTGCCGGAGGAGCTCGTGAGGCCTGAAGGCCCCCTCGTAGGCTGTCGAGGAGAGCGCCTTGTCCCTCAGGCTGTGGCACGCCTGGTAGACCTTGAACAACTCTTCATCGCTCAGGATGTCTTCGGGCCCGACCGTCTCATCACACTCCCCGATCTTGAAGCCCTTCACGAACTCCTCGTTCCTTAGCCACCTGTAGAACCGCTTGGTGATCAGCCGGTAGTCCCTGCGGGTCCAGGGCTCTGCCGGCTTCTCAACGCGGCCGTTCCCCACAACCACCTTCAAGGCTTCGATGCTCCTCCACACACGCAAAAGGTCCTGCCGCGTCGTCTCCACGAAGGGTTTCTGCAGCATGTCGACCCGCACGTTCCTGAGGTAAGCCCTGTACTTGTATGCCCTCACCTCGCTGATTGGCATGATCGACTCGACGAACTGCTCTATGGTCTCGCTGTCCCCCGCGGGGAGGAGAGCCTGCTTCTGTTCCGTCACGTCACTGTAGTGTCCGGTTGCCATTTAACCACCCTTGCCCCTTGGAGAAGTGAACCCGGTTCTGGGGCATTTAACCCGCAGGGCTACTGCCCGGCCGGGGCAGTTCCAAGCCCTGATTACTTCGGTGGCCCAAGCTCTCGGCCCACCTGTCTTGCTGCCCCGAGATCATCTCTGTTGGCCCAATGCTCGACTATCTTTCCATCGACGACCCGAAATAGGTGTATGTGCTGGACTGAACTAATCAGTCACATGAGCGTTGCCAAATTCCTATTTGACCCAGTTGGCTCGCTCATACCATTCCTCGTAGTCGTCAGATGGCATAAGCATCAATCGACCCTATAGTGGAGGTGTTGAGCATGTGCGAACCTGGGATTCCACACTCTGGAGCGTCTGTAGACTTGGATAGGCAGGATTGTGTCATCCACCCCCGAAGGAGACGTACTTGGTGCTACCTCACCTGACCGTTTCTTCCTGTCCATGGTGTCGGTTTACTTGAAGTGGTGAAGGCGAAGGAGACCTCTTGGGATGGTCTATTTGCCCGAAACCGTCCGCAATCTTGGCCTGTCTGTTGAGCGTATTAAGGAGGTATTCATAACCGAGCCATCTGAGTTGGGCAGGGTCGAATACCTGATCGTGGGCGGAGGCCTCGCCGCCGTCTACGCAGCGGCCGCGATAAGGGAGCGCGACAAAGCTGGCAAGGTGGTGATAGTAGGCGAGGAGCCCCACCTCCCCTACGACCGCGTCCCGCTCTCGAAGGGATATCTGATGGACAGGGTAAAGCGCGAAGCCCTCTTCCCCAAAAAGGAGCAATTCCTACAGGAGCAAGGAATCACCGTCATCAAAGGAAGAAGGGCAATCTCACTCGACTTATCGAGACGCAACGTTTCACTGGAAGATGGGTCAGAGACCCCGTTTGACAAGCTGCTCCTCGCTACCGGGGGTCGCCCCCGCAGGCTACCCATCCCAGGCTCCGAGCTGAGAGGAATATACTACTTCAGGACCATAGACGACTGCGAAGCAATCAAGCAAGAAATCCCTTCAGCGAAACGGGTCGTCATCGTGGGAGGCGGGTTCATCGGCTGCGAGCTTGCGGCTGCTTTCCTAGCCAAGGGGGCGGCGACGACCATGATCGAGGCGGCTTCCTCTATACTGAGCCTCGCCTTCGACCCGACCACCGCGAAATGGGTCGAGAGCTACTTCGTCGAGAAGGGCGTGAAGGTGGTCACAGGCTCCTCGGCAGCCGAGTTCCTGGGGGAAGGCGGCAGGGTGACGGCCGTCAAGACCAAAGACGGAACCATCTTTCCGGTTGACCTTGTGGTGGTGGGCATCGGGATCATACCCAACACCGACCTCGCTGAGAAGGCGGGACTGAAGGTGGACAGGGGGATCGTGGTCAACGAGTACCTGGAGACCGACTCCCAGGGAATCTTCGCAGCAGGCGACGTGGCCAGGTTCCTCCACCCTGTCTTCCAAAGTCACCTGAGGGTGGAGCACTACGACGTGGCGGTATTGCATGGCAGGGTCGCCGGCGCAAACATGGCAGGGGGCAGGGTGGCGTTCACCGAGATGCCGCACTTCTTCTCATACATGTTCGACCTGACGATAAACGCCTACGGGGACATGAGCAGGCGGGAGGCTGAGCTGAGAAGGGGAGAGGCAGGGAGGAGCGGCTTCATGCAGTTCTTCTTTACGGGCGGGAGGCTGACGGCTTTCCTTTCTGCGAACAGGCCGCCGGGCGAGATAAAGGCCGCTAGAGAAATCCTGGCCGCTGGTGTGAGCTACGAGCGTCTGAAGTCGATCTCCGACCTTTCCAGGCCCCTAGAAGAATTCGTCGGTCAGAAAGTCTAGCTGGCTGGTCGTTTCACCGGCCCGGAGCGAGTCTCCGGTCGCCTGGCCCTCGTCTCCGCTTCACTGTGCGTGTACCCCATTTTCTCCTCAGCCTTCATCGCCCTCTCCTGAATGACTTCGATGTGTTTCTGGGTTATTTCCTTGAAGAGGTTGCACCAGTCCCTTCCTGAGACGATCAGGTTGTATGCCTTCAGCTTCGGATGGATGCACCTGCCGCGCTCCATCAGGTCAGCGTTGATCGGGTCGTCAGGCGAAAACCACACGCATGCCAGACAATTCTCGTACTGCCAGGTTAGCCTTTTCAAGCTTCTCTGCGGCTCTGGTTCCATTCCTTTCCTTGCCATGAGAGCGATTCAGAGCCATTCTTATTTAGACCTTATAACGAACGCCCAAGCAGAAATTAGTTCCTACAATTCTCGCGATGAGATGAATTGAGACCCGCGCCCGAGAGTGTTTGGAATAGAGCATGGTCTTTCTTTGCAACACGGTCTCTTTCAGTAACCTGGTCGACGTTAGTGGCCCCTCAGGATAGGCTGACCTATTTCTTGTGGGTAATAAGTTCCAAGTTCAAATCTTGAAAAGCTTTCGTGACCATTCGCACGGCTGGAACCATTGACGTGTGCAGGAGGAATAGATGAGACCTACAGTGTTGTTTGCAATCGCTCGAACCGAATCTAGGAATTGCGGACGCGTGGACCACTTTGGAGATGTGTTGGCCTATTGCGCATTCGTGATTGAAGTCCGTCTCTGCGTAGATTGCGAACCTCAATGAAACATGCTTCGAGAGTGTCAGGTGGTCGACGTGCCAGTGGAATGATTTGAATCTCGAGCCGTGCCTTTCTACCCTCCTTTCCAAGCTATTCAGCGCTGAACCGACATAGGCGTAGTTGCCTCTCAAGAAAAGAATCTTGCCCAAAGAGCCTACGTTTGTCTCGAAATTCCTCTTGCATTCGAGGAGAAGAACGTAAACGCCCTTCATGTTTCTCGAGTCGTAAGTACTCAACTGGTTTATCTCATTTCGTGTCCTTGACAGACGACGCGGGACAGGTGCTATACCTCGAGGATTACATCGTTCCCTTCCACGCATACTTTGTAGGTAGGTTCGGGATTGACTGCTGGTCCTCTGAGTGCCTTGCCGCTCGTGATGTCAAACTGCGAACCATGCCACGGACAAGTTATAACGTGTCCCTCCAGCCTACCCTTATCAAGTGGACCTCCAACATGCGTACATACAGAACCTGTTGCGTAGAACGACCCGTCTAGGTTCGCAATCAATACCTTCTTCCCCTCCACAACAACTCCTTTCATCCTACCCGGTGCAATTTCGTCGACGGTTGCGACCTTCATCTTGCTTGTCATTTCTCATTACAACTCCACATGCTAGGCGCTAGGTTCGAATAGCCCACGCCCACCTCGGTGACCGACCATGAGCCCTTACCAAGAGGGAGTTAGCGTATTTCATCCTGAGGCGGAATACCCTGTTCAGCAAAGACAAGAGCGGAAGCGAAGGAGTTTTGATCTTTCAAGTGTTGGAGGAATACGAGCAACAAAGAGTTTCCGTTTGTTATGTTGATGGCTCAACTGAATGTGTTGGGTTGATGCTTGGTAAGTTGAGGGAGTTGGTTGGAAGACAAATAACCACAGTATACACCTATCCGCCAGCAAATTCGAATCTTGGCGAGGAGCTCTCGTATTATGGGCTCAGAGCAAAAACAAACATTCGTGTATTTGAGATATCCTTGGACGAGGAAATAGTATAATTCGGGTGTCCTGACGTTCGCCAAACAGGCTTGGCATAGCTTTCGAGGTAGTCCCCTTAGGACTTTCAGACCGAACAGCACCGAGTTCCGAATGTGCGAGCCTCTGCAGGACTGTTCCCTCTCAGGGTATTGAAGGTTCATCAAACTAATTACGGAGGAAGCTTAACTGGACGGACCCGTCCACTTCTCAAGTGTCTCTGCGCCCCCGCGTTGTTACGCCTCGTGAATCGTAAGACCGCAGACGAAGAGGTAGCGGGCAACATAAATTATGCTCGCCCCGCACGGGCCGTCTCATGCCAGTCTCGGTGCGAATGCTATTTAGCGGAAGTGGACTTTATCTGCAGGTGCCTGAACCCACCGGGCCCGCTACCCTATTCTCTATCCATCTGGCTCCAAATTGCTCGTCCAAGATGATTCAGACACCAGTTAAACGATTCCAGATTGACAGCTGGAGCCTTGGCGAGTAATTGAATGAGTGTGCCTTACAGATCTCGATTAACCAGATCGATTTCTCTCTTAACTCTGCCTCGCTTGTCGCTTCAGGCATGAGGTAGACTCTAGACGGACTAATGCCAAATGGTTCGATGTAATCATCCAGCAACTCCTTGAGGTCACTTCGAGCATCGATTACGAATTTGAATACTGCACGGTCATTTTCGATGAAGTTCTCGATCACCTCAACCCTGCGCCTTCTACCGACAGGCATTCCACTGTTCGAGAGTTTGGGAGAACATGTGTAGTGTTGAATGAATGCATCAAAACTTGGTTTCGGAGATGTGGTCGTGTTCGTCTCAACTTCAACGAAAGATCCTAGGCCTTTATCGCGCAGAAAAGTCAAAAATCCTGTTAACTCTTCCTGCCTCTCCATGGGCTCTCCTCCAGTCAGGACCAGGTGTGCCCCCTTCTCGAAAGAACCAACCCACTCGTTCCTCTTCCAGAGCTTGTACAACTCCTCATAGCTGTATAGCCTCCCCTCCTTCCAAACTGGAATTGTGTCGCAGGGCCAGCGGCAGAGAAGGTTGCACCCCTGAGTTCGAAGAAATACCGCTGGAACGCCGGCGTATTTACCCTCGCCCTGCACAGAGTAGAAAGTCTCCGAGACCCAGACTTCGTCACTTTTCGGCGCGAAAAACTCCAAGGTTTTCTTTCCTTGTATCATCTGCAGAATATTCTCGTTCGAAACCATGTGCCCGTGGCTACCTCCGAAATGTCGTTGTTCTTCGCTTAATATCCGTCAATTACACCGTCCCTTGGGCTTCGCCATTTCAGCGATGGCTGACTGGAAATTCGAATCCAATGCTTCTGCATTAATTCAACACTTTGCTACGACTCCTCATGGCCCTCACCTATACAGGAGGTAGTAGTTTGTCGCATTTACGGTGAAGTGTTCGAACAGGTTTGTATTGGCGTTGGAAAGCTGCACAGCTGTCGCAGCACCAGGTACCACGACTTGGGTGGTTGGTCCGGCTAACGTCTGCCATATTGGGTTGTTCGCGTTGATTGTGGCAATGGCGGCATTCTTCATCGTGAGCGCGTTGACTAGCGCTGAATAGGTATTGAGGCAGTTCGCAGTCGGGTCCGGAAGGTCCGAGGGCACCACCTGGGTGCACTGCCCCGTTACCGCGTTGGGCATGATATTCGGGTCAAAGTTTAGGACGACAATCGTATACCATGGGATGGTCTGGAAGCAGCAGTCGATAAGGTGGTCGTGGGCTGGAGTGGGAAGCACGCCTTCGGGCAGTCCGCCATATCCATTGGACATACCCAGGTGCTGCTCCACGGCCGTGAAGAATGGGGAGTAGAGCAAGAGTGGATGGTCCGGGCACCCCGACTGCGTTCCACTTGCACCACAGTCAGTCACGATCGTCTGGTTGCTGTACGTGGCGTATCCTTCAGGAGAGGCCCCGAGCGCCCCGACGCCGAAAACCGAGAGGCCCGCGTAGGCAGGGACTATGACCCAGAGTGCGGCTGCTCCTGCCTCAGCCGTGCTATTGCCGGCTCCAACCTCGCAGTCTGTCTTCGCTGCCGCCACCGTCTCGTTGGAGAAGAAAGACAGCAAGCTGGGCACGCACTTGTAGCTGTACGGGTAGATGAAGGTGACCACAGAGCCGTTGTAGAGCCCACCGGACATGAACAGCCTGATTGTTGCGGTCGAGGTGGTGACAACCGTCGATGTGCTACTCGCCGTAGTGGTGGAAATCGAAGAGGGCTTCGTTGCGTAGAGTGCGTAGCCTGAACCTGCCACTATTAGCAGGATAACTACGACACTGGCGAAGAGTACGTTGGAGACTGCGGTTCGTCGAAGGCCTTGGTTCATTCCTGGATGGCACTCACTACTCGAATCTCGTCATTGCCGGACGAAGTGTCTCACTTCTTTAGGGTGGGAAGGATGGAACCGGCTGTCACTCCAGACTTGTTCGCATTGAAGGCGGCCAGAACTTCGCTTCTTTCGCGTTCTGGTACATGGAAGTGTTTGAGTGACCGCTCTAGCTCCTCCGCAACTTCGTCAAACACTTCTGGTGGGATGCGGAAGTTTAGGTGGGCTTCGCCCAGGGGCCTGCCGGCATATTGAAATGGTCCTCCCGTCACAGAGCAAGCCCACAGCGTCCGCAGGAACTTGAGGCCTGGCAACCGGACCTTGAACTCCTGCGTGTGCCACTCCTTCAGGTAGGGGTTCGCATTGACAACCTTCTCGTTTTTCAGAAGCTGGTCGCTGAAGTGGTCAATAACGGCGGAAATGGCGTACACGCCACCAAGTCGTTCGTATAGGCTGGACTCCGATCCTGACATGTTCGTTCGGTGAACACGGATAATTATAAATACCTTATGGTGTCCATATAGTCGTGGACCAATTATACCTGCTCGGAAGCACGAAGAGGAGAACCGTGAACCTGTTACTACGGAAGCCGAGGACTGCTAAGGAGTTGGCGTCGATTCTTTCGATTCAAACGAGCGCGGCGAGGAAGCATCTGGAGGCGCTTCGAGAATTCGGAATCGGTAGCTATGAATATGTGAGGCTCGGAGTGGGGAGACCCAAGAAGGTGTTCGCCCTGACAGAGAAAGGGCGCACCCTCTTTCCGATGCGGTACGCTGAGTTGCTCAACATGCTTCTTGGGAATATGATAAACAGGAGTCGCGGGGAAGTGAACCAGGCAATTGCGCAGATAGCGGAAGCGGTAGGGAAGGAGATGAATCCAACTGGAAAGACGGACAGAGAACAGCTCGCCAACCTATCCGCCGCCCTGAACGAGTTCGGGTTCGTGACGAGCATCGAGGAAGACGATAGGTCCTATTCAATCATCAGCAGAAGCTGCCCATTATACCAGACCGCTTCAAAATATCAACCGTTGATATGCCACGGCCTCCATGACGGAATAATAAGGTCAGCATTGCCCAGGGAGGATGTGAAGCTCAAGGAATGTATGGTTCTGGGGCAAAGCTTGTGCAGGCACGTCATAGTGAAACGAGGGAGGCAGGATGATGCCCTCGTGGTTCGAAGCGAGCGTAGTTAGGTGCGAGGTGGGATAAGCAGCCATGCCAAACGAGTTCAGGAAGACAATCCCTGCGTCTCAGCTCCCGCCCGGCACCATGAAGACCGTCGAGTCTGACGGCGAGTCGATTCTTCTGGTCAATGTCGAAGGCAGGTTGTTCGGGATGGGTGCAATCTGCACTCACGAAGAGTGGGACCTTTCCGAAGGGACGCTTGGTGGGCACAATGTGACCTGCGCAGGTCACGGCTCAGTCTGGGACCTGACAACAGGCACCGGGGAGTTCGACGAGCCACTCGATCCAGAACCACTCTACGAAGTCGAAGAGAAGGACGGCTACCTTCATGTGAGAAGAAAGAGATGACGCGCGTTATTCAGGCATGCGGCCGGCATTGAACCGGTTGTCAGTCCAGCAGGTAAGCAAAGCAATGCAGAATCTTTTTCATACTCTTCAGGGCCGAAACGGACATCGGTACGGCGGGACCTGTTGAATTGTCTAAGGGCGGAGCATCCTGGTAGCCGCTCCCATGGGCGGAGAAAAATTGCCCTCTGATGGCGTTGATGCAGAGAGACCTTCCGGTCTGAACCCTTGGCCTCACTGGCGCATTTATACTCAAAGGAGCTAAAGCACTGACATGAACCAAAAGGGTCCAGCTCGATGGAGGCCAGAGGACCCCTAGGAGGCGATTCTACCAGAATAGGAAGCCGCCCTTGGCAACGGGTTCGGTCCTTCCGCGTCAAGAACCCGTCCGTTTCGGGACCATTTCTAGCTGCATTTTGGCAGCGAGCCCCTCCCGCGCGAACCCATCGCCGTGGCCTCCCGACCCGCTCCCAACGCAGCTAACCCAAAGCATCGCCACTATCCTCTCGACAGCAACTCGTCTGGGATTCGCCCATTCCTGTCAGTCACTACGGCAACGGCAGGCAGATGATAGTCCGAGCGACCAGAGAAGCGACAGTCGACGAGCAGGCCGAAGGGCAAGTCAGCCGGCTCCCCCGGTCTCGAAGACGCTTAGGCCCGCATCCGCAGGCCCTCCCCCCGCCCTCGCTGTCGCCGACTAGTCCGGAGCGCCATGCCCTGGGGCTTCGACATTCGAAGAACCTCACTAATTCTCGTCAACGGTTTTAAGGGCTCCAAATCTCACGCGTTTATCGCATGGCGGTTACGGAGCTGAACAACTACACCACACAATCCAGGGCCAGGGTCAAGGGCAACAAGCGCACGCCTGCATCAGAATTTCAGCCCCTGCTGGCCAAGGCCAAGGAAGCCCTTTCGTCCTCAGGCTCATCTTCGCTGAAGGCGAACCTGAACGGCGTCATCGTAGAACTCAACACCAACAGCAGGCACCAGGCAGAATTCTGGTCCGACAACTGGTGGAGAGCGGACGACTCCGCACGTCCCCAGGCCCGGATCTATTCCGCCATCGGGGTCCAGAGGATCGAACCATCAGCTTACTATTGTCCGGAGCTCCGCACTGCGCTCTTCGTGAACACGGAGTACTACGGCCAGTGCAAGTCCTGGGCGCTCGGCATCGCAGCCGCAATCCTGGAAAGGAAGTCCAACACCCTTTCCATCCATGGTGCCACGGCTCTCTACAAAGGAAAGGGGGTGGTGATCATCGCCCCTACGGGCACCGGGAAGACGACCCAATCATTCCGGATTTTCATGAACGACGACGGGAAGATATGCGGCGACGACTGGGCCTACGTGAGGTTTCCGATTCAAGCGTCTCAGGAGCCAACCGAACCCCTGGTGGCCAGGCAGCCTGAGAAGGCCCTGTACATGCGG
Organism: Nitrososphaerota archaeon; assembly: GCA_028867035.1. GTDB lineage: Archaea > Thermoproteota > Nitrososphaeria > Nitrososphaerales > Gagatemarchaeaceae > UBA183. The sequence continues at coordinate 187,062 of JAGWHB010000003.1, forward strand.
TCGGAGTCACAAAAGGAGCAGGGATGGCTGCGAGGAGTCTTCGACAGGTCGATGAGTGAAAACGTCACGATGAAGAAGGAGGACTGCGAATACACCGAAGGAATGGAAGGCTGTTCCCTCACCCACGGCAGATGCGTCTTCAACGAAGGCAAGGGCTGGTGCTACTACTCCTTCGGAAACTCGAGGGTCCTCGTGAATAGGGAAGCCATACTCGGCCCACACAAAGTCGTTGACGAGGTCCCGATCAACCTCGTCGTCCTCCTGCGCAGGGACGATCACAGCCCTCCCGAGGTGAAGCTCACCCCTGACCAGGCGATAGGCGTCCTACAGAAGGGCGAGTACATGGTCCTTCCAGGCGCGGGCCCGAAGGAAAAGTGGGGGACGATGTCGTACGAACCATGGTACAACCCTTACCTGCTCGAGCCCGACGACTCCAGGCAGGCGGGTTTCTTCAGGGCCATGTTCGAGAACTGGAAGGTACCATGCATAATACTCAACACTGGCGTCGAAGGGATCCAGCGAAGCCACGAACGGATTGTGGCTGCCCTGGAAGCAAATTCGTAAGAGACGCCGGCAGTGCGGAGCCCTCTGGGAACGTCTAAGTATCCTGGGGAATCGGCCAGACTCGCATGGTCATAATCGAATTCATACTCGTACTGTTTCTCACTTCGATCTTCGCGGGCATATTCGGTGCTATCGTTGGCCTCGGAGGAGGCGTGGTCATAATCCCTGTCCTCACCTTGTTCTTGGGGGTCGACATCCACTTCGCCATCGGGGCCAGCATAGTGGCTATCATCGGGACTTCGAGCGGCGCAGCCTCGACCTACGTCAAGGACAAGGTCACCAACATCAGGGTCGGGATGTTCCTTGAGCTGGCCACCACTTCGGGGGCCATCGTCGGAGCGGCCGTCGCTGCCTACACCAACTCCATGGCATTGGAGCTGATCTTCGGAACGATCCTTCTGATTACGCTGGTGCCCACCGTGATGAGGATAGGAGAGGACATCCCCAAGAGCCCCGAGCTCAAGGGCCTCTCCAGGAAGCTCGGGTTGACTGGATCCTACAGAGAGAAGGACGGCACCTTAGTTAACTACAACGCCACAAGGCCGGGGGAAGGCCTCATCGGAATGGCAGTTGCGGGCTTACTCTCAGGCCTCCTGGGCATCGGGAGCGGAGCATTCAAGGTGCTCTCGATGGACCTCGGGATGAAGCTCCCGATGAAGGTCTCCACAACAACATCGAATTTCATGATTGGGGTTACCGCCGCCGCTAGCGCCGGAATCTATTACGCCCGGGGGGACGTCAACCCACTGATAATCGCCCCGGTGGCCCTGGGCATCCTGATTGGCGCAGTCATCGGAGCGCGCTTCCTCCTCAGGGCGAGGAATCCGACCATCAGGAAGGTCTTCGCCATCGTATTGGCCGCGACTGCGATCCAGATGATACTGACCGCAGCAGGAATCAAAGTATGAACCTCAAAGACCCAGAATCGATGAACGCCATCATTGGCAACTTCCTGAGGGCCGGGGTACTTGTCTCCGCCGCAGTGATTGTCTTTGGGTTAGCCGAACTGGCCGTCTCCGCGGGCGGCTCCGACGCTTCGGGGAGCCTGCTGTACAATCCGAACGCCATCCCACATGGTAACTTCGACGTCAGCCTGCCCACTCTGGTGAACGGCCTCATGGGCCTGCAGCCATACGCCCTCATCGAGCTCGGGGCAATAATCCTGATTGCGACGCCGGTCTCGCGCGTCTTGATCTCTGTCTTCCTCTTCGCCGCAGAAAAAGACAGGCTCTACGTTGTCGTGACGGCGGTGGTCCTTGCGCTTCTCCTCTTCAGCATGCTCGTGACGCCCTTCATACCAGTATTCAATGCCTGACAAAAGCCCGAACCCACCTGCTCAAGCATTTTAGCCCCCTCCACTTCGGCCCGTCCCTTGGGCACCCGAGCTGTCTTTTTTGATCTAGGCGGGACGCTACTCGTCATGAGGCGTGACAGGATCATATGCAGGATCCTCTCGGATGCAGGTTACCCCGTAGGCCCGGAGCAGGTTCACCTGGCCTACACTAGGGTGGAGTCAACCTGGCTCGGCCTCTATGCGGAAAAGTCGATGACCGGGCCCGAGACCGAGAAGGCATACCAACGGCTTGACGCGATGATAATCGGAGACCTATTCCCTCGGACGACGAAGGACGAAGTGGGGGAACTGTCCCTACTGACCCGGCAGAGGTGGCCCGAAGTGCAGAAGACCGTCCCCCTCGAGCTGTACCCAGACGCGATCCCCACCCTTGAACGTCTGAGGTCCGATGGTTACAAGCTGGGCATCGTGTCCAACGCACCCCCGGACACAAGGAAAGTCATCGACTCACTCGGTCTCCCTCAATATCTCCCTGTCATCGTTGTCTCAGGCGTCGTCGGATTCTCCAAGCCGAACCCAGAGATATTCAAGATAGCCCTGAGCGAGGTCGGTGCCGAACCCAGCGAGACGCTGCATATAGGGGACCTATACGAAGCCGACGTCATCGGGGCGAGGAACGCAGGAATCCGGGGGGTCCTGATAGACAGGGACGGGAGCCAGGCAAGGGACGACTGCCCGACCATAGCCAGCCTGGGCGAGGTCTACAGGTTTCTGGAGTAGCCTGCGCAGAGCATCCCGAAGTATGTAGGGGCCTGGTATGAGTGCAGCGTCCCCTCCATCGGCACCGCAGATATCGCACCCGCGAGCATCGTCATCTGCCAGAGGCTGTCAGGCTTCGCCCTGTCTATGAGCCCCTTATCCAATTCCATTATCGACCCAAGCCGACCGTCCTGTACCGCGTCCACCACAAACCTGTCGTACTTGCCTGCATCCGGGCTGTATCCGTAGGGCCCGCTCTTCCTGTGTGCGTGAGCCTGGTCCGCGCTTGCGACGAAAGCTATCCTCTTCCGCTCCCCTTCTGCGACCTCCGCCAACACCTTTCCAAAATCGAAGTTCTGTGAGAGAGGTATACCCCTCGACGGGGTGACTATCACTATCCTGCTCTTGAGGCCTGTCCCTCTGAGGAAGAACCAGAGGGGTATCAGCGTCCCCCAGTCCATGGCCATGTCGGACAGGGGCCCCTCATAGACCCCATAGGTAGCGGCGACCACGGGAAGCCCTTTTCCTTCGGCTGCGTCGACCACCTTCTTGGCGAACTCCACGTCGCACTTGGCCCGCAGGCGGATCCGCCTCCTCCCCTCCGCTACCATCCCCGAGGAGTTCTCGGCTGTGACCACGCCGATGTGCCTGTGGAGCCTCAGGTTGTGCGGGCTCGCCACCACTATGGTGTCAGGCCGGGCCCGCCTCATCTCTTGGGCCAGGGTCTTCATTCCCTTCCTTGTCGGCAGAAACATCCTGAGCTTGCTGCCCGCGAGCGCCGGGACTATCTCTCCGCCGTGGGGGGCTATGCACGCGTATACCAGTGGCACGCCCGAAGACGAAGGCTACAATCTATTCAAGCATTCTTGTCGAGATAGTGCATGATGCCCATGACCGAGGTCCTGACCGACACCTTGGCGTAGATTGGGAGGTCTCCCATGCCGGCGTCCCTTGTCACCCCCTTTTCCATCTCCTCAGCGGCCTGGTCCAGGGTCATCTTCTGTTTCCAGAGGACCTTGACCTCGTCGACCCATTTGAGGACAAGTTCGGCCGTCTTGTCGAACACCCACTGGACATCTTTTCTCGTCCCGAAATGGGGGACCAGGAGCTCAGAAGGGGTTGTCTGCCTCAGGGTCCCGATGGTCGCCACAAGCTCAGATGGGTTGAAGCTGGGCGGGGGGGTCGTGGGGATGAGCGCCTTCATACCGGGATAGACTATCCCGACGGCGTCAGCAGTGAGGAGCGCCTTCGTGCCGTCAAGCATCAGGGAGATCTGGTGGGGGGCGTGCCCGGGCGAGTGCATCATGGTGATGGTCACCCCGTCCCCCAGATCAAGATGGGCCTCCTTACCCACGGCGGTGATCCTGTCGGCCGGCACCGGCTCTGGGGCTCCGTAGAGGTCCATAATCGCCTTGCCGAAGACCCTGGTCGAGCTTTCAACCAGCCTCGTGGGGTCGACGAGATGGGGAACGCCCCTCTCGTGGGCGAATACCTCTGCGTTCGGCATCTCGCGCAGCAACCGCCCGGCCGCTCCGCCATGGTCCAGATGAACGTGAGTCGGGATGACATACCTCACCTCCGACGGCTTCACCCCCGCTTCGGCAAGCCCCGCAAGCACGTTCTCGTAGGAAGATGCATATCCACAGTCGACCAGGGCAGGCTTCGGCCCCTTGACCAGGTAAGCGCCCACGGTCCCCGGGACACCGATGGCATAGGTGTCCAGGAGATAGACCCGATCGGAGACTTTCATTGCGTACATCTATGTCACCCTTGGCAGGTCGCTACCGGTTGCCGAATTCATAGGCCAGCGCTGCGAGCGAGGCGGCCCCATACTTCAGCACGTCTTCGTCCACTTTAAACCTGGAACTGTGGTTCGGATACACGCACCCTTTGGCCGGGTTATTAGTCCCCAGGAAGTAGAACGTCCCAGGGGCCTTCTGGAGGAATCTCGAGAAGTCCTCTCCCCCGAGAATGGCCTCGACTTTCTTGACCTTCATGCCGGGGATTCTCCTCAAGACCCTGATCGCCTCCGCCGTCGTCTTCGGGTCGTTGACAGTCACAGGGTAGGCGTCCTTCTCGAATTCGACCTCTGCCCTCGCCCCGAACGACCTGCTCACCCCCTTGGCGACTTCCGCGACCTTCCTCTTCGCCAGCTTCCTCGTCTTCTCGTCCAGGGTCCTTATCGTCCCTTCGAGATCAGCGAAATCGGGGATGATGTTCTCCTTGGTCCCTGCATGTATGGCCCCGACGGTTATCACGAATGGGCGCACCGGGTTGATCATCCTCGACGAGACCCCCTGCAGCGCTAGGATCACGTGGGCCGCCACATAGATCGGGTCTATGGTCTCGTGCGGAGCAGACCCATGCCCTCCCTTCCCGATTATCTTCACGCGGAAAGTGTCCGGCGCAGCCATTATGGGTCCCTCCCTGACGCCGAACTCTCCCACTTTCCTGGCGCCGTCGATATGCAGGCCGAACACGAAATCCACCCTTGGATTCTCCATGACGCCTTCCTCTATCATGGGCAGCGCGCCTCCCCTGCCTCCATGCTCTTCGGCCGGCTGGAACAGGAACTTCACCGTCCCTGACAACTTATCCTTGTTTTCGGACAGGATCCTCGCCGTCCCGAGCAGCATGGCCATGTGGGTGTCGTGGCCACAGGCGTGCATGGCCCCGTCGGATTTCGACTTGAACTCGACTTCGGCCATCTCTTGCACCGGGAGCGCGTCCATGTCCGCCCTCAGGGCGACCACCCTCCCTCTCTTTGCCCCCACAAGGGTCCCGAGGACTCCTGTCCCGCCTACGCCTCTTTTCACCTTCACTCCGAACGACTCAAGCCTGTCACCCACGAACTTGGCGGTCCTCTCCTCATGATAGGCCAGCTCAGGGTGCAGGTGGAGCGCCCTCCTGTTCTCGACTATCTCCGGCTCTATGCGTTTTGCCTCTGCAAGGAAGTCCACGTTGTACGCTCGACGAAGTGCCAATAAAAAGCTCTCAATTTGCCGATGCGGACGAGGCTTCGGCCGATTCTGTCGTCCTAGAACATCAGCGAACCCTGTATGTTCAGCGGCGGCAGGTCCTCCGGGTCGACCCTCAGGTCCACCAGGACGGGCACGTCGGAATCACCCATTATGAAATCCACCGCCTCCATCACTTTGTCGTCAGAGTCGACGATCATGCCCCTGGCGCCGAACGCCTCGGCAAGCTTCACCCGTCTAGTGTCGAATTGAATGCAACCCTAAGCACACCTTAGAAAACCGGGTGAATTTCCGAGCTACATGTAGTTCTGAAATCCCGGCGACCTCTGAAGAGAGAAGAACCTGTGATCGAGGTATGCTTCGTCTCACACCGGGCACATAGTTGCAGGCGCTAGTCCCGGCCGGGTAGCTCGCAACCTCCAATCGGGATGCGGTGCAATAAACCCAAGCTGCATTGAAACACCATACCTCTTGAATCCACTCGCGAAGCGGGGGGCCTTCAATCCCCTGACAAGGTCTGCTTGAGGTCCTTCTGATAGTACTTCGCCCAGGCGTTGTTTATCGGAAACGCAAGCCTCTTTCCGATGGCCTTCTCGAGCCAGAGAGGGACGAGGAACTTCCTATTGGCGTTGAAGTAGCTGTAGTACTTCTCGTCCCCAGTCTCCTTCTCCGCCAGTACCTGGCGGGCGGCGAAGTCTCCACAGAAGGTCGCCCAGGGGAGGCCCACGCAGCCGAGGACTCTGTGGATCCAGGGGGAACCCGGTTCCTTCAGCACCGTCGGGAGGAGGTCCCTAGTCATGTCTATCCTCCCCATCCAGAACTGGATGAACCTCACGCCGGCCAGAGTGGGGAACATCCTCCTAAAGCCCCCTATCACCCGGTCGATCACCCGCGAGGTCTCGCTGTCGTTCTTCGCATACGTGGTGAACAGGCTCCCACCTCCGAGCAGCAACCTCCTGCTCCCGGTGAGCCTGTAATAGGAGTAGATCAGGTCGGAATCCCAGCACTGGAATGGACCCTCTGGGAACATCGACTCCTGCTCGGCGGGGCTGAGGGGCTCGGTTATCGAAAGGAAGGTCTGTTCGTGGTAGACGTTCCAGGAGTAGGGGCTTAGCTCGGGCTCCAGCTTGTCCGCGCAGAATATAACCTGGTCCGCAGTGACCGAACCCATGTGAGTCTTGGCAGTGTGCCCCGAAAACCCGATTACCTTGGACGATTCGTAGAGGCCCATGCCGCCGTCCAGAAGCATCCCTTTGATGCCCTGCGCGTACTTCAGCCCGTCGATCCCATAGGTGTCTCTGTACCGGACTCCCGCCGTGTATCCGATACTCCCTATCACCGACCGCAGGTCCGCCCCGTAATAGGCCTGGGATTCGTACCCCAGTCTCCTCCGCGACTCGTATTCTGCCCTCACTGCTTTGACCCCGCCGCTCCCCTTGCCGAGGTAGAGGCTGTCCTGCTTCTGGAGGTCGCACTCGACGCCGCTCGTCCTTGCAAGGAATAGCATCCTGTCGATTCCACGCACCGGGACGTCCCACAGGTCCTTGGCCCCATGGGGGCCGAAGCGCCTTGTCAGTTGAGACAACTCGAGCTCGCTGTCAGGGGTGAGGAAGCCGGCGCTCTTGCCGGTGGAGCTGCCCCCGCAGATGCTCCTCTCAAGAAGAACGACCTTCTTCCCGGTTCCAAGGAATCTCGCCGCCGCCGCCAGGCCTGCCGCTCCGCCTCCTATGATCAGGACGTCGCACTTGAGGTCCTCCTTCAGCGGGGGCTGGATAGGCCTCTTCGTCCCTATGAGAGTGGTGAACCACCAGTTCTGGAGGAGCAGGCCCGTCAGCTCCTTTCCCCGGCTCCGCCCTTCGAGCTCCCATGCATGAACCGAGAAAGCCAGGAGGCGACGGACAGGTGCCTTTCGAGGCTGCGTTCCTCCTTGAACCAGATCACACGGGCTCGAAAGGCGTCGTCCCTCGAGAATATGCCCACGACCTCGGAGATATCGTCGGGGTCGACGACCGGAAGGCTCTCAGCGTCTGTCTCGGCGAGCCTGTCCACCGCAGCCTTCGTCGGCTCGTCAGGGTAGGCAATCACTTTCGGGTGCGCCGCCAGCTCCCCTACTGTCAGTCCCAATCCCTGGCTCCCCTTCATCAACTTCGTGATTTCAGCCCTGGAAAGGTAGTCGATCATCTTCCCGTCGTCTCCAACCACAGGGTAACCATCTCCCAAGGTCTCCGGGGTGAGCATTGACAGGAACACATCGACGGGCGTGGTCCTCTCAACCTTTTCGAATTCCCTATGCATCACCCGGGAGACAGGGATCTGTTCTAGGACGTCGACTTCGTATTCCCTGGACACGTGCACCCCCTGCCTGGCCACCTTCTCCGTGAGTATGGAGCGCTTCATGGTGAACACCGTCACGAAGTCCGCGACGATGGCGGCTACCAGGAGTAGCGGGAGGACGTTGACATTGCGCGTCAGTTCTAGGGTGAACACCACCCCCGTAAACGGAGACCTCATCACTCCCCCGAGCATGGCCCCCATGCTCACCGTCGCGAGCAACGACGCCGAACCAGGCGGAAGGAAGAGGGCTTCGACCGCTCCCAGGGCCCCGCCTATCATGAGCAGGGGCGCGAGTACGCCCCCGGAAGTCCCCGACCCCAGTGAAACCGACCATATGATTCCTTTGACCACGAGGAGGACAGAAGCAGCCCCAACCGCGAGGTTCCCGAGCAGGAGCAAGCCGATGGTGTCATACCCCACCCCCAGGGCTCTCGGCGCCAGCAGGCCCCCAAGCCCCACCACCAGCCCCCCGATGGCGGGCCACCACATCCAGTGGATTGGGAGCTTCTTGAACGCATCCTCTGAGGCGTATACCGCAAAGGTCAGGATTGTCGACGCCAGCCCCGCTATCAGGCCAACGACCGCGGCCGAAGCCATAGTGGTCAGATCTGGAAGAGGAGAGATAGGCACCGGAAAGAGCGGTCCGCTGCCAAGGATGGACCAACGGAAGACCGTCGCCGTGACGCTGGCCAGACCCACAGGTATCAAGCTCCTTGGCTTCCATTCGAATAGCAGCAGCTCCACCGCCAACAGGACTGCGGCGACGGGCGTGTTGAAGGTGGCCGCCATTCCGGCCGCAGCACCCGAGACAAGGAGAGTCTTTCTCTCCGAGGAAGACAACTTGAGCATCTGGCCGAGGACTGAGCCAAACGACCCTCCGGTCATTATGATGGGGCCCTCCGCACCGAATGGCCCCCCTGACCCGATCGAAACGGCCGTTGCGATAGGCTTTAGCACCGTCACCTTCGGCTCGATCCTGCTCTTGTTGATCAGTATCGACTCGAGTGCCTCGGGTATTCCATGCCCCCTGATCCGCTCGGACCCATACTTGGCCAATACCCCAACGACAATCCCGCCGAATAAGGGAACGAGTAGCGCGAAGTCTCCGAGCTGGGTGCCAGAGGGCGATACGAACTGGAAGGACACCCTCCCGTAATAGAACAGGTTGGTGAAGAAGCCTATGAGGTAAAGCAGAGCCGCCGCAATGAGGGCACCCGCCGCACCGATCCCGACGGCTACTGCTCCGACGAAAACCATCCTTCTATTCGCAGACGGAAAGTCGCTAAGCTTGTCGAAGTTCTCGCTCGTCGTTCCTTTTCCCCTTTTACGCGCCGCGTCTCAGACGAGGGATATACCGGTTGCGCTCCCAGAGCCCTTTAGGCGCGATCAGACTAGGGGCTGGTGAAGCCGTTTGCGCCGCTCCCCCCGTCAGGCTGCCCATGCAAGGGTTCTTCGCCGTCGTGGTCCAGAAGCACAAAGCAACCGCGCTCCACTACGACTTCGGGCTGCAAATCGGCGAGACGATGCCGTCCTGGTCGATACCCAAGGGACCTACCCTCGACGCGACGATGTGGCGCCGAGCCATGGCCGCCCCGCACGTTCTTGACTCAGGTGTCAGGCGCGGCCGCGATGGCGCCCTCCATGTGCGCTATCTCACCAGACTTTTTTGTGCTCCCGATTGCAGGCCGAACACGTAGTCGACCTTAGGGCTCACCATCGCCCCTTCCTCGATCATCGGCATCGCCCCTCCCCTCCGTGTTCCTCTGCCGGCTGGAAGAGGACCTTCATTCAGTAACCCCTGGATGTTGAGCGGCGGGAGGTCTTCCGGGTCCACCCTTAGCTCGATGATCAGGAGCAGGTCTGATTTCTTCATCAGGAACTTCACCGCCTCGTCTTCAGCCGCACTCGGTTCAACGATCCTCACGTCTCAAAGCCGCGGAGCTGGCTCATGCTTTTAGCCTGACCTCTTCACCCTCAGGTGATGGCGCTTTCAAACGCCTCGAAGGCGGGGGTCGCCCTGTTCGTGGGGTCCGTCCAGTTCGGCATCGCCCTGGTCCTCGCGGAGATATACTACCCGGGGTACAACGTCTCCACCAACTATGTCAGCGACCTCGGGGCCACCTGCCCGACGTCGGGGCCATGCGTGATTAACCAGCCCACGTCGACTATATTCAACTCCTCCATAGTGTTATTGGGCCTTCTCGTGGTCGTGGGGGCATATTTCCTGCAGCGCGCCTTCCAGTGGAAGCCTGCGTCTATCCTGACGGCGCTCGCGGGGATAGGCGCGATGGGAGTGGGCCTGTTCCCCGAGACCACGGGAATTTGGCACAGCGTGTTCAGTCTGACCGTCTTCCTGTTCGCAGGCCTGTCAGCCCTGGTCACTGCAAGGTTCCAGAGGAAGCCCATGTTCTACTTCTCGATCATCCTCGGCCTTTTCACCCTCGCCTCCCTCGTCCTCTACGTCGGCGACGACTATCTGGGATTGGGACCAGGCGGGATGGAGAGGATGGTCGTCTACCCGGTGCTCCTATGGGCTATCGGCTTCGGAGGCCACCTGATGGCTCAAGGGTCAGCCCCTCTTGGCGTAGGCGCCCGCGACCCTGAGAGCCAGTCAGAATCAGGTTTGAGCCTCCCTTCAGCCTAGGATTAGCCTTAAAAGCCAACTCCGACTCCGCGTGAAGCGGAGCACTGAAAAGGTGTCCCAACCATCGTCAGGGATGTCGGCTTCGTCCGACTGGGCGAACCCGGCAGTAATCGGACTGATGGGCTTCGGTATGACGACAATGGTGACTGGCCTTTCCAACGTATCTGGCCTAAACATCAATGGTTCCCCCGTCTTGGCACTCGCCTTGATCTGGGGGGGCACAGCGCAATTCCTAGCAGGTTTCGTCGCCCTTAGGAAGGGCAACATCTTCGCTGGCTCAGCGTTCACAGGGTACGGTTCGTTCTGGATCGCCCTCTACATCATGCTCTTCATCGTGGGCGGGGTGTCCGGCAACGACCTGCTGGTCTTCTGGTTCGTGTGGACCCTGTTCACCTTCACCTTCCTCATCAACGCCTGGAAGCACGGCATAGGCATCTTCGCAGTCTTCCTCCTCCTCTTCATCGCCTACCTTCTCCTCGACGCCGTCGCAGCTGGCGCGACTTCAATTCAGAGTGCTGCCGGATACGAAATATTCCTCGACGGCCTGATCGCCTGGTACGTGGCGACTGCTATCCTGGTCGAAGCCCATTACGGCAGAAAAATCCTGCCACACTGATAACATATCCTCCGTTTTTTTATTTTCCCTCTCCGCACCCGCTTGTCGTTCCAGTACCTGTCCCGCTTCAGCCCTGTTCTTTCCGCCCTGCCAGCTCTTCCACCACCGCCCCCCACGCGGCCCTGACGTTGACCGGGTCGTACCCCCCTCCTCCCATCGCCAGGAGCCTCCCCCGGCATATCTCGTGGGCCAGCGCATGGAGCTTCTTCGCTGCATAGGCGTGGGCCCCGGCTGTGTAGTTCAGGTCTGTGATGGGGTCCCCCTTTAGCCCGTCCGCCCCGCACTGGAGGAATATCATCTCTGGCTTCGACTTCCTGACGAACTCCTCGACCTTGTCGAAGGCCTCGATGAACTGGGGGTCTTTTGCCCCCGGGGGCAGGCCCATGTTCATCTTGGTGCCGAGCCCGAACCCGGTGCCTGATTCCTGCTCATTGCCCGTCCCAGGATAGAGGAAGTCGCCGTCTTCGTGGATGTCTCCTATGACGACCCTCGGATCAGGCTCGAACTCATAGTAGACCCCATCCCCGTGGTGTGCGTCGATGTCGACGTAGGCGACGCTTCCAAGTTTGTATTGGTTGAGGGCCCTTGAGATGGCGATCACACCGTCGTTGAAGATGCAGAACCCTCTCGCTTCATCGGGGGCGGCGTGGTGAAGCCCTCTAACCGGGTTGAAGAAGTGGTCGAACCTCCCATCCATGATCGACTTGAGGCCGTACAGTGTGTTGCCGACTGGGAACAGGGATGCTTCATACATCCCTTCGAATGCAGGCGTGTCGCCACTGTCGAGCATCCCTCTGCCTGTCTTGGACGCCTCCTTCACGCGGTCGACGTACTCCTTCGTGTGGAACACCAGCAGGTCGCTTTCGTCGGCTGCCACCGGTTCCACGATCTGGAGATTGCCTTGGCTCCCTCCCCCCGTCCCGTCCAGGTACTCGGCGAAGGCTGACAGACGGGAGGCGCTCATGGGGTTTCCACTGGGAAAGGAGTAAAGGAACGACGTCTGTCCGAAGGACACGCCAAGCCTGCATCCTTTCACTGGCACTCGCCTACCCGTCGGGCAGGAACACCCATTTATCCTGAAACTCCTTGATTGTCACCGGGTCGATCGACGTGGGGAACCTGATGCGGATGAGGTCAGGCTCCACCCTTTCAGAAGTGGGGAATCCCATGTTCCTCATCATCCGTATCATCCTTGGGTTGTTCCAGCCTATTATCGTCTCGAACATCGAAATGCCTTCGCCATGTGCTGACCGGGCTATCCTCTCCGTAAGCATGGTCCCTAGCCCCAGGCCCTGATACTTGTCGAGGACGAGCAGGCCTATCTCCGCTGTCTCAGCGTCGTTCCGGTAATAGGCCGCATGGCCGACGATTTTCCCCCCCTTTGAGGGCCACCAGCGTAAACGACTCCGGCTTCGGGGACAGCTGGTCGATGAGCACCCCCCTGTCGATCCCCGTCATCAGGAATCGGAAGTAGATCGCGTCTTCTGAAAGGCCGTCAACGAACCTCTCGAGCGCTTGCCCGTCCTCCGCCTTGAGCTCCTTGAAACTGACTATGGCCCCATCTCTGAGCGGGGACCCTCTCTCCGCCCCTTCGGGCGGCTCTAGCTTCGACATATCTGCTGTTCAGGTCTGGGCTGCTCTTCCGGCCTTTAAGCATCGAGTACGATTCTCAGGACTAGCAGCCGCTGGCGGAAAGATTCTATGCTACCTGAACTTGCTTTCGTATCGTTTCTACTATGTCGGGGTTTGCGAGTGTGGTGACGTCCCCGTAGTCCTTCCTATCTGATATCGAAGCCAGCACCCTCCTCATAATCTTCCCTGACCTCGTCTTCGGCAGGTCGGGGACGATGTAGACAGACTTCGGCCTCGCGATGGGGCCGAGCGCAGTCACTACGTTCGCCTTTATCTTCTCCTCCAACTCCTTCGAGGGAGTGTTCCCCGGCTTCAGGGCCACGTATGCGACAGGAACATGGCCGCGGAGCTCGTCGACCATAGCGATCGCGGCAGCCTCGGCGACCTCAGGGGTGGTCAGGACCGCGTTCTCAATCTCCTTGGTCCCGAGGCGGTGCCCCGCGACTTTGATGACGTCGTCGACCCGCCCGAGGATTCTGAAGTACCCGTCTGACGCCAGGACAGCGCCATCCCCCGCGAAGTAAGGCCAGTCGCGCCAGTCGTTGCTGTCCTTGTTCTTGTTGTACTTTGCGTAGTACACCTTGACGAACCTGTCCGGGTCCCCCCAGATGGTCTGCATTATACCCGGCCAAGGATTCCTGATGCATATGTTCCCCGCCTTTCCCTGCCCGGAGGGGACTTCAATCCCATTCTCGTCGTAGATTATGGGATAAATCCCAGGCATCCCTGGTCCCGCACTCCCGGCTTTCATCGGCATCAGGGCAGGCAAAGTCGAACAGAGGAACCCGCCGTTCTCCGTCTGCCACCAGGTGTCGGTGATTGCCGCCTCCTTCTTCCCCACGATATTGTAGTACCATCTCCAGGTCTCCGGCTCTATGGGCTCCCCGACCGTTGTCATTGCCTTGAAGTGATAGTTGTATTTCGCGGGCTCTTCCGGTCCCGCCTTCCTGAGCATCCTTACGGTGGTCGGAGCCGTATGGAATATGTTGACGCCTAGACGCTCTGCTATCCTCCATGGCCTGCCGGCGTCGGGGTAGAGCGGTACTCCCTCATACATCACGGATGTCGCCGCCAATGCCAACGGGCCGTATACTATGTACGAATGCCCCGTGATCCATCCTATGTCCGCAAAGCACCAGTAGACGTCCTCTGGGTGAATGTCCTGCACGTACTTGGAAGTGCCCGTCACGTATGCGAGATATCCTCCGGTCCTGTGCTGCGCCCCTTTCGGTCTTCCAGTGGATCCGCTGGTGTACATGAGGAAGAGCGGAGCTTCGGAGTCCATGGAAACGGGGGCGATCGTCTTCCCCCGGAACGGCTTGACTACTTCATCGACAAAGAAGTCGCGGCCCTCTACCATAGGGGATTGCGACACGTACTTGCCGGGATGGCGCCTCCAGACCAGGACCTTCTTCACGTCCACCCCGAGTTTCTTCGCCTCTTCGACTGTGATGTCTGCTTCCTTCTTCTTGTCGATCAGCTGCCCGTTCCTGTAGTATCCGTCGATGGTGACCAACACGTTGCTCTTCGAATCTTCCATCCTCTCCGCGCAAGCCTTTGCGCTGAAGCCGCCGAAGACCTGGTTGTGGATGATCCCAAGTCGGGCGCTCGCAAGCATGGAGATGGGCAGCTCCGGAACCATTGGGAGGTGGAACGTAATGCGATCTCCCGTGTTCAGGCCCGCGAACTCCTTCAGCATCAGCGCAAACTCGTTGACCCTCCTGTAGAGCTCCTGGTAGGTGATGGTCTGGATGGCCTCGTCCTCTGGCTCTGGGACCCAGATCAGCGCCGCCTTGTTCTTGTACTTCGCCAGATGCCTGTCAATGCAGTTGTATGAAGCGTTGATCTTCCCGCCCACGAACCACCTCCAAAATGGGGGCTTGCTCGTGTCCAGCGTCGTGTTCCAGGGCTGGTCCCAAGACAGCATGTCGGCATATTCTTTGTAGCATTCGGGGAAATTCTTCTCGGCGAACCTTTCCAGGATCTTCTTGTCATTCATGTTCGCCTGGCCTATGAAACTCGGGGGTGGATTGATGAGCGGTTCTTCCTTCCAGTGTACCGCTATCTGAGCCTCTGAAACTTCGGCCTCACTTTCGGCCGACATTTCTCAGCGCCGATTGTCGATTTTGGATTATATAAGATTGGCTCCATCGAGCGTGACGGCGAATCTGTTTCGAACGAACTCCTGGAGCCCGCGCCCGGCGGGGGAACGCCCAATCCTGGGAACTCTTTAGAAATATCGCGGGGGGCGGGGCTTGAGCTCTAAACGCATTGCTCAAGCAATGGTAACAGAGCATAAATCTCGCCTCTCACTCATTTGGGCGTGCGAAAGCTAATTGCTGACAGCATCATTTCACTCGATGGATTCTTTACCAGTTCGACGAACGAAATTGATTCCTGGTTCGACTTCGACGAAGACGAATGGCAATGGTCGATAGATATCAACCGTGGGGTCGGCGCCATTCTATTAGGGCGCGTCACATACGGAGAGTTCAGCCAATTCTGGCCGAAGGTCACGCCCAGGACTAAACTTGGACAAATCATCGCTCGGCAGCTGAATGAGTTGCCGAAGATTGTCTTTTCGCGGTCCCTCACGGAAGCACCTTGGAAGCCGGCCACGATTGTTCGTGAAGACCCCAGTGCGGCCGTTGCCAAGCTCAAGCGCGAGTCGGGGAAGGACCTGGTCGTCGCCGGCAGCGGGACGTTGGTAGCCGCACTGACGCGCGACGCCCTGATTGATGAATACTTCATCCGAATCCGCCCAATCATTCTGGGCGCAGGCAGGCCCCTTTTCGTGGACCCTAACGCTAGGCACCCGCTCAAGCTCATCAGCGCCAAGACGTTCAAGTCAGGCTTGATTGGGCTGCACTATGCACTCTCCCCTTCCTCTCTCCCCGAGAGAACATGATATTCTCCTTCCGGAACGTGGATAGCCAAGCTCAGCGTGACTTGATAAGGCTAGGACTGGCGATCCTACTTCCCCCTTTCTGATATCAATTGAATTGCCGTCGCTGACGTTACAAGTAAACAAGAGCGGCAAGACACAATCAGGTAATAGTGAAATTGGCAACGGTCGATGTTGTTCGCTCAGTAAGCAAGTTGCCCACCTCTAGCCAGTCGAGGTATACCGCTTTGTGTTCAAGAGCGCCAAAGGTGTCGGTATTCATGATGTTCAGAGAGGATTGGGGCTGAGTTCTCCCTCGGTGGCCCAGTACCATTTGAGGAAGCTGAGTGAATTCGGGTTGCTCAGAGAAGAGCCCGAGGGCTACGTGGTGGATAAGACTGTCTTCAACAACATCGTACGAATAATGAACCTGGCGATACCGGTACAGGTGGGTTACGTCGCATTCTTTGCGGCTTCTGTCCTATTCTTCGTCCTGTTTCCAAGGCCCTTGACGTTCACATCGACCTACGTATTCGGCCTGTTTGTCGTCATCATCGGGCTCTTCATTTCCATTCGTGAAGTGGTCAACACATCGAGACAGGCATAACTAATTGAAGCAATGCGTCTCCCAGACCCCTTCCTGTGCAGGCATGGATGCGGGGGGGTGGGTGGGACTTGAGATATGCAAGTAGCTCTGAGAGCCCGATTTGATAATGAGGCACGCATTTACAGCGCCACATGACAAGCGAAAATCGTTCTAATTGGGATTTTCTAGGTAGCGAAGGTACAACAGCATCGGCCCGGCAAGCTTGGCGACGATCAATCCGTTTGTGCTGAGCTTGTACATGGTCCTTGGTGGCCTAGAGTCGATTAGACGCCTTTCCACCAGGCCCTTTCCCTCCAAGAACGCCAGTTTCCGCGACAACACTTTGCCAGTAATGCCAACTACATTCTTCCTGATTTCTTGGAACCTTGCCGAGGTCAGAACTGAAAGTACTAGGAGAATGTCCAAGCACCACTTACCGAGAATAGTTGTTGCAATCAGGTTGTCCAGTTCTATCAATTCTTCTTTCTCCCAGGCGAAGCGAAACCTCCGTTCCAGCTCAGAGCACAAGCTTTGCTCCTCATTACTCAAACGCAAGAAACATTGGTCCGGGGTGGCGTCTTGGGTCAGCCTCGTAGATTCGCTCACAGTTTTAGGTTTTACATGGCCCTACTTAGAATTTGTCATTAAGTTTCTCTTCAGTCACCACGTTTCCTCGGGGTCACACGCTTTCCACTGGGTCAACAGGGCATATATCCAGCGACCTAGTAAGTGCTCTTGATGCAGCCTCGTAAGGCGGCTAGGGTATCAATTATCGTTCCATTGATCATAAGTTTGATCCTCGTTACCATTGGACCACAACCGACCCATGCCATCGGCGATTCTATCTATTGTCCAGGAAATACCACGTATAGCGGCCATGTGTACCGCCAAGACGGCTCACCCCAGAGCGGGATATACGTCACCCTGGTAACCTCTTATCCCTACCCTTCAGGTAGTGCCAGTGCAACGTCTGATTCTAACGGCTACTGGCAGGCGACAATGCCAAACTCATGTCCTCCTACAGCCAATTTCTACTGGCAAGGCAGCAACGGCCCAAACCTGATGACGGTCACTGGGTTAGGAACCAGCACAAGCTACACACTCAATATCCAACAGCAGATAATTTCGGCGGCGCTCGCTGACGAATACGCCAACTCAGCGGGAACAGAAATTCAATGGGGGATGACAACGAACTATCAGTCGAGTATAGATGCCAAGGTTAGTGGAGGCATCAGCGTCGGATTCCTGGGCGTCGACGCCGCTGGGCAAGTTGGTACGACAGAAGGGACCTCCACAACCTACACCGTTGACACGAAAAGCACTGTCGCCATAACATATTCTTCCGCAATCGCGTGGAAGGTTGTAGATAAGAATGGAAACTACATGGTGTACGTTCAGCATTTCGTTACTGGCAGTCTCAGCGCCCCTGCTACAAGTGAATACATCAGTGTCACCCAAGCTATTACCGACGCACAAAACGCTGGGCAGAACCCCTACACTACAGTTGGCCCGAGCACTTCGGTAACGGTCACATATTCCATGACAAACACGGTAACTCTGGATGGGCAGGTCAGCGCAACGGCGTTCGCAGTTACTTTGACCGTCCATGCGGGTACTGTCTCTGGGACCTCCCAGACTCTCTCGTTAATACTTACGAATAGCGCGACAAGCGGAAACAACTGCTATGTGCACTATGTTGAAGGCGCCGATGCTCACTTATACTTGTACAAGACCGGTAGCTCCTGCTAAGAGTAGCATTTGTCACCGACCCCAATGGACATGAGGAATGGCACCCGAACCACCATCGGCCTCCTATTTTTGGGAATTCTAGTCGGTGCAAGTATCTCCTATGCCCTTTTCAGCGCCACGCTCGGGAGGAGCCAGAATTACGGAACAAGCAGCACCAGTAGTTCGTCCTTCAACGGTGGCGCAAGTTGTTCCGTTGCGAAAGGGGATTTACCTCCCACGCTCTTCCAGTTTGTTGTCAACGCGTTGGACAACAAACACCAATCACTTTCCCAGAGCGAGTTCTACAGCAACTTCACTTCCCTTTTCTCGAACAGAAATTTTGACAACTCATCCGCGCTTATGTCTCAATTTGAGTTCTCCAAGGAGCCTGGATTTAATCCTGAGATGTATGCGGGAAACCCAACCACCAGTTTGTGGGAGTACCCTGCCCAGGTGGAGATCGGGAGCCAGGGCGGACTCCTCCTAGTTTACATCCAGGTCCTTTACCTTTGCGGGTCACCCTATGGGAATTCTTCCAACAGAGGCTCGAATGTAATGACCCTGTTTCTACACTCAGGGAGTTGGACCTATGGCCTGGGTGAGGTATCCGCTATGGAGTCTGGAAGTTTCAGTTCCGACCTCGCCGTATTGAATGGAGAACCAATCCTGACCCCTGATGGATTGTATGTCTATGACAGTCTGAACTTTCTGCCGCACAACCAAACATACTACTTCGGTCCTTCGACTTATTCATACCCATGGGGCAGCGGGTCTTACGACGCTCCGCACACTGCGAACGCCACTGGCTTTGTCTGGTCTTCGGCGCTCATCGCAGGTTCGTTCAACGAGCCGCTAACGACAAGGTACTTCTTCGTGCTGAATTCATCCAAGATTCCACATCCTAATGACAACTGTCTGGGGCTTCAGCTGATGTTTAATTTGACATCATTGAGCCCTTATCCTTCCAGCACTTCCAGTGGATTCCAAGTTACCGATAGCTTTCCGACGCACAGAATCGACGCACCACTCAACTATTCAAACTACCTACAGATCTCTGTGCCCATAGCATGAGGCGGGTGCGAAGATTTGCTTCGAGAACAACATGAAGTGCGGGGGGTGGGATTCGAACCCACGAACCCCTAAGGGAAGGGATCTCTCGGGAGCCGCTTAAGTCCCTCGCAGTTAGCCAAGCTTTGCTACCCCCGCGAGCCCCGCGGCACTGGATTCCAATATTAACGTTGGACTGACGCTACGAAATCGAGTTCAGGAATGCCCTTCGGCTCTTCGTGTTCGCCACGTCCTTCGCTTCGAGCCAAGCTCTCCTCGCGACCGCGACCCCATAGCCGACGTTGTCCAACTCCCCCACAGAGTGGGCGTCCGAGTCTATCAAGAGGGGGACCCCCTCCTCCATCGCTCTCTTCGCCCACACGTCGTCCAGGTCCAGCCTGTGAGGCTGGCCGTCTATCTCGAGCATCTTCCCATGCTCCTTCGCCTTCCTGATCACCTTGGGCAGGTCGATGGGGTTCCCTTCCCTCCTTCCGATCAGCCTGTTCGTCGGATGGCATAGGAAGTCCACGGACGGGTGCGACAGCGCCCTTACCACCCTCTCCGTCAGCCTGTCCGCGTCTTGCTTGAAGTTCTGATGCAGCGAGGCTCCGACGATGTCGAACTCGTCCAGGAACTTCCTGTCAAAGTCAAGGGAACCGTCGCTTTTGATCTCTACCTCGGCCCCCCTGAGTATCCTGAACGGCGAGAGCCTGTCGTTCAGCTTCTCTATCTCCTTCCACTCTCTCCTGAACCTCTCCTCCGTCAGCCCGTTGGCTACCCTGACGGACACAGAGTGGTCCGTGACAGCCATGTACTCGTACCCCCTCTCCTTCGCAGCCTCCGCCATCTCCTCCAGCGAAACGGACCCGTCGCTCCAGGCGGTGTGCATCTGCATGTCCCCTCTGATGTCCTCGAACTTCACCAGGTCGGGCAGCTTTCCTTTGAGCGAAGCCTCGATCTCTCCCCTGTTCTCCCTCATCTCCGGTGGCACGTACTTCATCCCCAGCTTGTCATATACCCCCTCCTCTGTCTGTCCGGCGAGCCTCTTCCCCGACTTGTCGAAGAGGCCGTATTCGTTCAGCTTCCGACCTCTCTCAATCGCAAGGTTCCGGATCGCTATGTTGTGGTCCTTCGACCCGGTGAAATAGATCAGAGCCGCGCCATACTCCTCACTGCTGAACAGCCTTACGTCCACCTGGACCCCGTCGTCAAGCTTGACGCTCGTCCTCTTGGGCCCGCTCTCGAGGACCTGCGCAACGCCTGGACACCCCTTGATCGCTTCTATGACCCGCGGGTCGGTCGACAGCAGGTCGAGGTCTCCCACCGTGCTCTTCCCTCTCCTGAGGCTCCCAGCCATCCCCACCTGCACCCCAAGCGCGCCGAAGTACGAAGATAGCTTCTGGAACACCCCCTCGGCTTCCGGGAGCAGCATCCGCTTCTCGAAGCTGTGCAGTTTCTCTATGCCCACCTGAAAGGACTTCCTCACCGAAGGCCCGAACTCAGAGTCGAGGCTCCCGCTCTCAAGAGCTGCCTTCAGCTGTTCCACGCTTGTTATGCCGAGGCTGTGGGTCAGATGGTACGCAGTCCGCGGGCCTATCCCCTGGACCTTCATCAGCAGAGGCACGCCAGGAGGGGTCCTCTCCCTCAGCCTCTCCAGGAGCTGGAGCTTCCCGGTCCTCAGGTACTCGTCTATCTTCTTCGCAATCCCTTCGCCGACGTATTGGATGTCGTCAAGCCTCTTCTCCCTCCAGAAACTCTCCACGTCCCCCTCCATGTTCCTGATGCTTGTCGCCGCCCTGTGGTACGCGATCACCTTGAACCTGTCCTCCCCGTTCGCCTCTACCAGCTCTCCGAGCTTGTCCAGGAGCTCGGCGACCTCCGCGTTCTTCATCCTGGCGTTTCAATGTGCAAGAGTTTTTAAAAGCAATCGTGCCGGCTGCAACTGTTGCCAGCCTACCAGAAGGCCTTCGTCCTCATGAAAGTCGCACCAGGGCACGAAGAGGACGTTGTAAACGACCTGATGAAGATCCCTGACGTCAAGGAGGCGCACATAGTCCCCGGCGACTGGGACATAATCGCCGTGGTAAGCTCTCAAAAGGAAATAGTCGTCCCCAGCGACGAGAAGGTCTACAGGCTGGTGCTGGACAAAATAGGGAAGATCAAGCACGTCCAGGACACCAGCACGATGGTGTCTCAATTCTCAAGATTGAAGTAGCTATTTCCACCAGCCGAATTCCTTGGGCGTGTCGCTAATCTCGACCCCCTTCCTTCCCTCGATTAGGACGTCGTCTTCTATCCTCACCCCCAGCTTCCCTCTGAAGTACGCGCCCGGCTCCACCGTGAAACACATGTTCTGGCCCAGCCTCTCCTTCCCCCCCTCTACGATGTAGGGTGCCTCGTGCACCTCGAGGCCCAGCCCGTGCCCCGTCCTGTGGATGAAGTTCTTCCCCATCCCCGCCTTGCTCAGCACCTCTCTTGCCGCGGCGTCCACAGCCCCTACTCTCACCCCTTCCATCGCCTTCTCGATCCCCGAGGTCTCTGCCTCCAGGACCCTGTCGTACACCTTCTCCAGCTCCGCGGAGGGACCCAAGCAGAACGTCCTGGTGATGTCAGCATAGTACCCTTCGAACGTCGACCCCACGTCGATGATTACGCCGTCCCCTCTCCCTAGCTTCCTCCTTGTCGGCAGCCCGTGGGGGTCTGCGGCTCTTGGGCCAGACTGTACGAGCATGTCGTCCACTTTCGTTCCGCCCTTGGCGTAGATTATGTCTGTCGCCGCCCTGGCCACATCCATCTCCGTGGCGCCTTCCTTGATGATGCCCGGGAACTCATCGAACGACCGGCTGAGAATCGTCGCGGCCTTCTTCAGGAGCCTGACCTCATCCTCGTCCTTTGTCTCCCGCAGGCCCTGGAGGACAGGCTCCGCGTTCCGGAGCTTCGGGGAAGCGCGTTTCGTCAGCCTGTCAAGGAACAGGAACGGCACCTTCCCCTCCACCCCCCACTTCCCCTTCAGGGAAACGCCCTTCACGGCCTTGGCAATGGCGCCGGCCGACCCTTCGGAGTCAGTCCACGGATGAACCTTCATGGCAAGCTGCCCTTCGATGTATGGCCCTGCCTCCAGAGCAGGGGCTACAAGGTTTGGTTCCCCTTCGACCGGAATCAGGAGCATGAACGGCCGCTCAAGCAGAAGGGAATTGGCCCCTGTCAAGTACCCCATGTTCGGCCCGGGCACTATGACGACCCCTCTGAGCCCCTCCTCCTCGAGCCGCTCTTTCAGCTTCCTGACCCTCGCCGCGTAGATGGACGCCTGCTTCATCTGCCCGCGTCCTCTGTCCCCACACACCGTTAATATGTGGTCTCCCGGGCGGCGACCCAACTTGGGCTTCAAGGAAAGGGTCGTCCTCCCGTTGGCGAAAAGGTGGATCTCCGGCGTCAGCATGGACTCGGCGATCGAAGACGCGAAGAAGGCCAACTCCAAGGGCATCGGTGCCATAGTGAACTTCCTTGGAGAGGAGATCAAGGACCCGCGCATCGCCGACGCACACGCGGATGAATACCTCAGGCTCCAGGAGAAGCTCCACGACGGGGCCGTCAATGGGTTCGCGTCGGTAAAGCTCACCCAGCTAGGCCTCGGCGCCGACGAGGATGGGATGCGCAGGCGCCTGGAGAGGATAGCAGCAAACGCAGAGCGACTCGGTCAGCTTCTTTGGATCGACATGGAAGGGTCTAAATTCACCGATAAGACAGTCAAGACATACCTCGAGGTGCATAGCAGGCACCAAGGCGTCGGGGTGGCGCTCCAGGCGTACGCCAGAAGGAGCGAGTCCGACCTGAAGTCCATCCTGGACGACGGCGGGAAGGTCAGGCTGGTCAAGGGAGCCTACAAGGAAAGCCCCGACTTCGTCTTCCCCACCCGGCAGGAGGTAAACAGGAGCTTCGAAAGGCTCATGGCGACCCTGTTCGAAAGGGGGAACGGGTTTGCGATCGGGACCCACGATAGCGTGCTCATCGAACGGGCCAGGGCTCTCGCCGAACCGAGCCACGCCGACTTCCGCTTCGAACTGCTCAAAGGGATAAGGGACGAAACGAAGGACGAGCTTGTGAAATCCGGGTACAGGGTCTCGGAATACCTCCCCTACGGAGACAGCTGGTACGCCTACTCGAAACGAAGGATCACCGAGCATCCAAGCAACGTCTGGCTTCTTCTCAGGTCCCTGGTCTGAGCCGCCTGTCACGGGTAGCCGCCTTTGACAACCACCTCAATTAACGTAGACTCCGCTCGCAAAATACCCGGCGGGCAATGAAAGGACACAGGTCCAAAGAGAATGCCCGAATATCAACCAGGGCAAGTCTGGGGAGCCCTCCGCAAGGCATGGAAGGGCTACCGCATAGCGAAGGTCCAGGGCGACAACGCCCGGATGAGGGAATATGCAACTCGCATCAAGACCCTCCAGGGCCAGCTTGGCGTTCCTCAGGCGAGCTTTCCGAACATAGGACTGTAGAGGAGCTCCGCTCCTCTCTCCCTTTTTAATCAGAGACTGCTAGTTCCCTTTCCATCTCTACGAGTATGTCGCCGACGACCTGTCTCTGCAGCCCAAGTGACGAGCAGATCGTCCCCATGCTGTCACCGTCCTCCCGCATCAGATATCGCAACACCTTCCTCCTGTCGACCGCCGACAGCGATGTGGTGATCTTCGCGGCTTCTCTGAGCGCAAGGCTCCTGATGTAAAGCAGCACCGCCCTCTCCTCTTCCATCTCCTTGAGCTTCTTGTCCACCTCTGCTACCACGCGTGTAAGGGGCCTGATCCTCGACGCCCCGTCGGGGTAGCGCGCCACTTCGCTGATCTGGGCCATCATCTGGGCGTGTTCCTCCGTCTCCCGCACTCCGGGAACCGCTCCGAAGGAGAATATGCGCGCCCTGAAGAGGTTGGGCGCGAGGTCGACGGTCACCGAGAAACTCTTCTTTAGCAGGTATTCCTTCCTCTGAGGCCCCCTCGGGCTGTCCTGGGATACGGTGCTGACCAGCCCCGCGTTCTGCATGTTGTCCAAGTGCTTAGCCACGAGCTGTTGGCTTATGTCAAGGTCCTTCGACAGCTGAAGCTGGTAGTTTGGTTCCTCGCTGATCTTAGCTATTATCCGCCTTCTGATCGGGTTTTCCACCGTCCCCAAAACCGCATCCAGCTCAGATTGACTCAATGGTAATCACCCGATGTTCGTGAAAGACCCGCTGCTCTATAAATAGATTCCCGCCCGGAATTTTCCATGAATCGTCCGAAAAAGAGGAGCTGGGCATCCCCGTTGACCCGTGCCTTAAAAACCGGCGAAGGCGACATCCCGCCATGGGCCTGAGCAGGACACTGATAGCCGAGCATGCAGCCGTAGCGAGCGAACAGCCGCTGGCGTCGCTGGCTGGGTACGACGTGCTCCGGAAGGGAGGGAACGCGTTCGACGCGGCGGTGGCGACCAGCTTCGCACTCGCGGTGTCCTTCCATCCTGCAGGCGGCCTAGGCGGGGACTTCTTCGGGATGTTCTTCGAGGCCAAGACGGGGCGAGTCCACTGCCTCAACGGGAGCGGTTGGTCGCCGTCAGGGCTTACGCTAGATCTCGTGAAGTCGAGGGCCGGCGGAAAAGTCCCCCAGTTTGGTCCCTTGACCTGCGTAGTCCCGGGCTTTGTCTCCGGGGTCTGGGAGATGCACAGGAAGCTGGGGACGGGGGAGTTCGGAGAACTCCTGCGGGCGTCCATCGACCTCGCAGAACGAGGGTTCCCTGCGGGCGAAGGCATATGCAGGTCGGTCGCCGGAGCATATCCCGAGCTCTCGAAAGAGACCAGGGAGATATTCGCGCCGTCCGGAAAGCCGACGCTGCCCGGTGACTGGATCCGTCAGCAAAGCCTCGCCAAAGCGATATCCGCTGTTGCCGACGGAGGTCCGGACGCGTTCTATTCGGGCTGGCCGGCGGAGAAGATCGCTTCGACCCTCACCTCGCAGGGCGTCCCATGCGATTTGTCCGATATCGCGGATTACCGGGCCGAATGGGTCACCCCCCTTACGCTCGACTACCGGGGAACCAAAGTCTACGAAGTGCCCCCAAACAGCATGGGTGCGACAAGCCTCCTGATCCTGAAGCTGCTGTCCGAATCAGCCCTTCCGAAGACAGCCGCGCTCTCGAAGGAGAGGATCGACCTCACCATGAACGCCGTCATGACTGCCTACGCCCGCAGGGACGAGA
This sequence comes from Nitrososphaerota archaeon, assembly GCA_028867035.1. GTDB lineage: Archaea > Thermoproteota > Nitrososphaeria > Nitrososphaerales > Gagatemarchaeaceae > UBA183. The sequence goes on from JAGWHB010000003.1 coordinate 212,356, forward strand.
TGCTCGGAGACCCACGCTTCGACAAAATCGACCTCGAATCTTTCATGTCCGGCGACAGGCCGACCGCCATGCCGCAGAGCAGGATAAGGTCAGGGGACACGACGGCATTTTCGGTGGCCGACGCCGACGGAAACGTAGTCTCCGGGATACAGAGCCTGTTCAACCACTTCGGCTCCAGAGTATTCGTCCCCGAGTGCGGAATATTCCTCAACAACAGGGCTTCAGGTTTCAGCCTGTCGGGCCCGAACCGGGTCGGGCCCCGCAAGCGTCCTCTGCACACCCTTTCTTCGACGATCCTCGAGCGCGGCGGCCGCCCATGCCTGGCCATCGGCGCCAGCGGAGGCGACTACCGCCCGCTCCAGCACGCACTCTTCGTGACCAACCTGGTAGACTATTCGATGCCCGCAGAGCAGAACGTGGCCCACCCAAGGTTTCTGTGGGGAGGCGGAAAGAGGCTGCTCGTCGAGCGAGGATATGAGACCCCGGAGAACGGCGGCTACGAAGTTGAGAACCTGCCTATGCCTGGAAGAACAGGCGTCTGCCAGGCCGTCGAGTTGGCCGAACACTACCGCAAGGCCGTATGCGATGTCCGTGGAGACGGCATACCCGCTGGGTTCTGATCGAACATCCGATTACTTATCGAAAAAGAGGAACGAGGGTCCGAAGACCCCCGGTGCCTAAGTCGAACTCGTTGAACTGCTGGAACTGATTGAACTTGTAGAGGTCTCTGTCTCTGTAATCTCGGTCGTCTCCGTGGTCTGGGTGCCGTTAGGTCCGCTGCTCACAGCGGTGACATGAATCACCGGCCTCAGGACTGACGCCTGTCCCGGACTGACGTGGATGTCGCCGGGGGAGATGCTCAGGGTGAGGTTGGTGGTGCCGTTGGACTGTACTTCAAAGTGCGCGTTTACCATCAGCTTCCCGTCCGCGACTACCATGAGCTGCGTGGAGCTACCGTTGGTCCAGAACGCCCTGGCGCCTGTTATGTTCAGGATAATCCCAGTGACGTTCCCCGCGGGCACCTTAGGAGCCCCCAGGAGCAGAGAGCTACCCTGGTATTTTGTGATGTTGACGTTCGTGCCCAAGCTCGAGGGGACATTGTAGGTGAACCTGTTCTCGAAGCTGCTTGCAGAGGAGCTTGAACTGCTCGAGGTAGACACACTGGTTGTGCTGGAGCTGGCGCTGGTGGTGCTTGAAGTGGCGGTTGAGGTGGAGCTCGTCGTGCTGCTCGAGCTGGCCTCTGTGAGATTGGACGAATACTTCAGGGTGACGCTGGTCACATTGACGAGCAGGTACTTGAGCGTAGGGCTGCTGGGTGGAGGATCGGCGAGATAGATGTTCAGTGTGCCGTTGCCGGGGGCCTGCGTCCCCAGGCTAGGAAGGTAGACTGTGTAGGCGTACGCTGAAAACCCGATGGTCGCCAGCAGTACGAGTGCTGAAATCGCTACGACTTTGTTCATTTCTCGACTCCTGCCCCGACTCCTCCAATCTTAATCCAACGTTATTGAACGACGAAAAAAGTGGAATTGAACGGGGTGAGGTCCTGTCATGAGACAAGTGCGGGACCTACCGCGCTCTGGCGCGACCGTACAAGAACCCCAGCACAGCGACCGGAACGCTCGCCGCCAGAAGGGGGCCTATGAACGGCAGGATGGCGACAGAAATCAGGAGAGAGACCCATGGGAGAACTTTCCTCGCCCTTCCTTCCCTCAGGAGTTTAATGCCCGCCGCTGAACCCACCACATAGGTCAGCACGGCTGCCCCGCTCGTCGCCAGGAAGGCAGACTGGATGTCCACATGGAAGAGGTAATAGATGGTCAGGCTGAGCATTATCATCACGAAGAGCGCAAGCAGCGCCCTGCGCGGAACCCCTGACTTCGGGTCGACCTTGGCCAGGAACCCGGGAAGGTTGCCGTCGACCGCGGCCGCGTATACCACCCTTCCCATGCCCGCCGTGTAGGCGTTCACCGTCGAGAAGATTATGACCACGGCTAGGATCGACACGGCGACGCCTCCGTAAGATCCGAAGACGCTCGACATCATCTCAGCGAAGGGGGTCACCCCTCCCCCCGCCCTGTATGAACCGGTGCCGACGACGGTGAAGGCGACGGCCAGGTAGAGCACCCCGATCAGGATAACGCTGATGGACACGCTCCTTCCAAAGTCCTTCTTTGGATCCTTGAACTCCTCCGCTATGTTCGAAACGTTCTCGTAGCCGAGGTACGACCAGACAATCAAGGCTGAGGCGACGCCGACAGAGACAAGCCCGTCCGGAAAGAGCGGACTGAAATTCGAGACTCTGATGCCAGGGCTCGACGCCACGACCGCGAGGGAGATTATCGCGACCATGGCCGAGACGATCGCCAACTGCACCCTCCCGCTGAGCCTTATCCCCCAAAGATTGACTCCGTATGCCAGGACGAGAATCCCTGCCGCCACCACGAAGACACCAGGGCCGGATACCGGGAACGCATATGCGAGGTAGGTCCCTGCAGCGAGGGTGATCGCCGGGGCTCCGAGGACCACCCAGACCACGAACAGCCAGGCCGTCATGGCGCTGGCTCCGTGCCCGAAAGCCTCCTTGGCGAACGAGTAGATCCCCCCTGATTCGGGTTTGCGCGCCGAAAGGCTGGAGAAGGTGAAAGCGAAAGGATAGCTCGCAAGCGACAGGAGCGCCCAGGCGACGAGGGACCCCGGCCCCGCCGCCCTCGCAGCCAGTCCGGGGATGACAAGGATCCCTGCTCCAAGAACAGAACTGGCGTAGATGGCGACCGCATGTCGAACGGTGATCACCTTGCGGAGAGATCCTGAATGACCCGCTGCTCCGCTGCCCGAGCCCAACCGAGAGGATTCCCCGTGGCCGAATTTAAGATGGGGCGAACCATCAGGCCAGCGGATGAAGCCCTCACAAGCGGGTATGAGTCGCATTGGCGTCTAGGTCAAGAACCAAAAAAGCACTGAGAAGTCAGGCGCGTCCACCACCCATCAGCGACGAGTTCATGAGAGAAAGGCTGAACACGGCCAAGCCCTATACGGTCGTCATACTTCACAAGACCCCCAAAAGAGACGAACCGGGCGCGGACGAGGTCGTCTGGGAGCACGGGCGAAGGAACTTCGAACTGCGACGAGAAGGGAAACTTCTGATCGTATGTCCGATCAACGACTCCAGCGACCTAAGAGGGCTCAGCATATTCTCCACAGGCATCGAGGAAACTGCCAGGTTGATGGATGAGGATCGTGCAGTCAAGGCGGGCATCTTCACCTACGAGATCCACGCCACGCGGAGCTTCCCCGGTGATTCCCTGTCAAAGTAGACCGGAAGGCGTGATCAAGCCATGGAGATCAGAATTATTGGACTCACCATCGAGTCCGATACCGTATGCTTACGAAATCTCTCCCCTGGAAGCCCTTCGACCGAAGCGACGAGCTCCTTCCTCTTGGTGAACACCAACAAACGGCCGCCTCCTTTCGTCCTCTTCTCCCCGGGTCACACGAAACTCATTTAGGCCGCCGCGCTCCCCTCAAGTCCGGAGAAAAGTGAAGGCCGAATACATCGTCAAGCGAACGGGGCGCGTCTTCGACGCTGTCATCAGCAGCAACGGGAGGACCGTGGCAACCCTCAGTAGGGAAAACAGCCTCAGGCTCAGTTCTGCTGCTGGCGAAGCCTGGACTCTGGACCCGCGGGTCCGCGGTGAAATCAAACCCTTTTCGATGAGGGTGACTCTTTCTAACGGCCCAGAGGAGCCGGTCCTGACAATAATGAATCACGTCTTCTTCCACAACGCGAAGGCCTACATGCTGACAGGCATACCCGAGGACCTCCACCCCGCCGACCACATTCTGGGGAGGAGGCACGTGAACCGTATGGACAAGTTCCCTTTCTCCAGCCTCGAGGAAATCGACCGGGAGACCTGGGGTCGTCTCAAGCGATACAGGGGGGTGTCGGTGGGGACCATAGACGGGCTCGGTCTGGACGGGTTCAAAGTGGAGCTTTCTTCAGAGCTGGAAGCGATAGCCCTCCCGCTTACAGCGGCGGCATATCTGCTGTATTCGACCGCTTAGAGTGAAAGGCGATGGTAGTCCTCAAACCAAACAGAGTGGGGCCGTTCCCGTTCCCCAAATCAGACCCCGAAAAGAGGAGAAAGGACTTCTCCGAAGTAGAGCAGCCATACACCAAGGAACAGGTGATGCTCGAGGCTGACCGCTGCCTTCGATGCGGTACCCCGGTCTGCATCGACGCGTGCCCCGTGCAGATGGACGTCAGGGGGATGATGGATGCCGTCGCCAATGGCGACTTCAAGACCGCCTACCACCGCATCCGGGAGACGAATCCTCTCCTAGGAGTGACCGCAAGGTGCTGCCCTCAACTGCAGGGACTCTGCGAGGATGCCTGCGTGGTCCGATGGGGAGGCCAGCCTCTCTCCATAGGCATGGTCCAGAAGTACGTCGCAGATTGGGAACAGAACGAATCCCCGCAGCCAGACCCCAAGGTCGAGCCGAAGACAGGCAAGAGCGTCTCAGTAGTCGGGGGCGGCCCGGCTGGCCTCGCCGCGGCCGAACTTCTGCTCCGCTACGGCCACGAGGTGACCATCTACGAAGAGGCGAATTTCCTCGGGGGGACGGCGCGGTATGGGATTCCTGACTATCACCTCCCCAAGGGAGTCCTTTCCTATGAAGCTGACAGGATCGTAAGGGAGGGGGCCAGCGTGAAGGAGGGGGTCAAAGTGGGCCGGGACGTCTCGATTACCGCCCTCCTCTCGGAGTCAGACGCAGTCCTTGTCGCTACGGGGTCCAGGGATGTGAAGAACCTGGGGACCAAGGGGTCCGACTTGGAGGGGGTCTACGACGGCTACAGGTTTCTTGAAGAAGTGTTCGGGAACGGGGTCACAGACTATCTGAAGAAACCGGCGAATGACCTCGGGAAGGAGATACTCGTAATCGGGGGAGGAGACACGGCCCTGGACTGCGCCCGCACTGCCCTGAGGTTGACCAAGGGGCACGTGACAGTCGTGTATAGGAGAAATGAGAAGGAGATGCCGGCAGACCCCATCATGGTCCAGGAGGCGAGGGAGGAAGGGGTGGAGTTCATGTTCCTATCGGACCCCGTCGAGTATGTGGGGCAAGGGGGGAGGCTGGTGGGGGCGGTCATGGCTGCCATGCAGCTCGGGGAGCCCGACTCGACAGGCAGGAAACACCCCGAACCCATCCCTGGTAAGAACTTCAGTGCAAAGTGCGACAGCGTCCTCCTAGCCGTGGGAAGGGGCCCTGATTCCTGCCTGGAGAGGGCCGGGCTGAAGGCCGGACCGAAGGGCTCGATTGCCATTGACGATCACTACAGGACTTCTATGTCCGGGGTCTTCGCGACCGGGGACGTCACCACCGGGGAGACCCTGGTTGTTAGGGCGATGGGGCATGGCAGGGAGGCGGCGCAGCATATTCACGAATACCTGATGAGTCTGGAGGACAAACATGTCTCGCTTTACGAACAGTATTACAACAAACGGACGACGGAGGACTCCTATCAGGACATGCTCTCCGGAAAGGAAGGTGAGCTCCCGCCTGATTGATGCCTTCCTATTATGGAAGGGGCCTTCAGGCTTGCTCACGCGCGATCGCTTGGCCCCTGAACTCGCCTCCCAACTATTGACCTGTAGAGCTGCGACGCCCTGGCCCTGAGTAGTCTCCGGGTCTCGATGGTCGATGCAAGTTCCTGAAGCGAATCATTCAGCGAAGCAAGTTTTTCCTCGGCCTGCGCCACGAATTCCTCTTCGGAAATTGCCCCGCTGTTCCGGGAAAGCTGGGACTTGATGATGCTGTCGATTGCGTCGTTGATGGCCTTCTCGATTTCTTCCTTGCTTACCTTTTGCTCCTGCTCGAACCTGCTTCTAACGTATCGATAGAGCAGGGGGACCTGTATGGTCAGGGATAGGAAGGCGACGCCTAGGACCACCGAGTTGATCGTATTGATGTCCGAGGCCGAGAACAGAACTAATCCACCGACGGACGCGGCGAGGGCGATGGAGAGGGCCCCTCTCATGCCGCTCAGGAAGGTCACGCTTGCCCAGGACGAAGGCATCCTTTGGCCAATCTTCTGAAAGACGGCAAGGATCGGGTAGACCGTGGCTGCCCTCGATGCAGCCATGGAGAGAAAGGCAAGCACGATCAAGGGAACAGATTGGAAGAACGTTGCGAAGTCCACCTGGAACCCTATGAATAGGAAAGCCACCGAGGTCCCTAGGAACGCAGCCACCTCCCAAAAGGACACCACCGAAGCGCGGGTCGACGGTCCGATCCAGGCTGCGAGGGTCAGGTTTCCGAAGTACAGACCAGCTACTGCGACGGCAACCAGGCCCGAAGCGCCGAGACCGGTGGAAAGGGCATAGGCACCGTAGACGACTGAAATGGTGAGCATAGTCACGAGGACCCTATCCTGCAGCTGGGATGCTATCGCTTCTGCCGCGAACCCGACTGCAAGGCCAACCAGGACGCCGCCTCCTAGCTTGACCAAGAACAACAGCAGTGAGCTCAGGATGGGAAAGCCAGGGAGGGAGGCGGACGCTATTATGACGCTGAAGACAACAATGGCAGTCGCGTCGTTCAAAGCGGCTTCGAGGTCAAGCATTGCTGCGAGCTCGGAGGGGGCGCGCACGCGCTGAAACACCTCGAGTACAGTCACGACGTCGGTCGGAGCCAGAATCGCGCTTATGAGGAATGAAACCATGGGAGGGAGGCCCGCGATATACCACATCATCACGCCCCCCACCAAGGTGGCGACCAGTACTCCAGCGGTGGCTAGGACAACCGACGGCCTGACGACCGCCTTCAGGTCGACCGCCCTTATGTGTATCATCGCCGCAAAAATCAGGGGTGGGACTACCAGCCCCACGAAGATGCCGTTGCTCACCAGAACTCCGTATGCCAAGTCGATCTGGGTGAAGACGGAGTTGATGGAGGCTGGAATCAGTCCCTTGCCAAGGCCGAGGGCTGAAAGACCTGTGAAGCCTACGCCGATGAATACCAGGACGAGCGTATATGGGAGTTTGGACTTGCGTGAAAGAACGGCGGAGGCAACGATCAGGGCAAGGAATGCAGCCAGCACGACAAGGAAGTCGGCCGTTGAAAATCATCTCCTCTCAGCGTGTCTGGCTGTCTCTGTGCGCATCTAGCGGACCTACTTCACAGCGTTAAGCTTCGCAAGCGCCTTCGTGTAGATTTCGTTCACCAGGTCCTCGCCTTCCCCCTGGGAGACCTCCCTCTTCGCGTATCCTCTGGCGACCTTCACCAGCTCCCTCGCCATCTCTTCACCCAGCTCGTCCACGTCTTTGTTCAGCTGACGCAGTTTGGCCGCTTCTTCGCCTCCACCGCTAAGCACTCCCCTGATCCTTTCGATGTTGACAGGGTAATAATAACGGGCCACCTCCTTCGGAAGAGACTCGACGTCTGGAATGTAGAGGTATGCCGTGGGAGCGTAGAACTTCTGCATGATACCATGCTCTTCCAGCTCCTTCCGCGCGACTCTGAGGAATCCCATTGCGCGCAGCAACCTCAGGTGATAGTTCACCGTGCCGTCTGTGAGCCCGAGGCCCTCGGCCAGTTCCGATTGAGACATGGACTTCTGTCGAAGAAGGTTCAGAATTGCCCTTCGCATCGGGTCAGAGATTAGTTTCGCCGCATCGCTGTCCTTGATGACTTCCACGAACTTCACTCTATAGCCTTGCTCACGTCCCACCTCAGGGAAACGCCTCTTCGCTTGGGCAGTCATTTCTGTTCCCCTTCGATCCCACCCGGGCGCTTGACCGCTCGGCGTTCTTCCCTTAGCAGCACTTCCCGACGTGGATACGCAATCATGATTCCATTCTTCTGGAACTCCTTCCTTACGGCGTATAGAAGGTCCTTGGACATCTGGAAATTAGTCGGCTGGTCCTTGGCGTTGGAGAGCAGCCTGAGGGTTATGCCAGGCGCAACGTCGGCATTTGGCGACGTCCCATTGGCGTCACCAAGGTCCATCAAGTGGACGACCGGGAGATTCCCATCCGGTAGGAAGTCAGGGTGCTGCCTCGCCGCCTGCTTCATTATCTCAATGGCCTTGTCCACGTCCGACTCGTACGATATGGTGACGTAGACCACGCAGAGTTTGGACGAGTCATTGAGGTCGTAGTTCACCATCGACTGGTTCAGGAAGATCTGGTTCGGCACAACCAACCTCCTCTTGTCCCAGGTCTTTAGGACTGTAAAGGTCAACCGGATGTCTTCCACCCAACACCATTCGGCTCCCCATGGCATCTGGAAGAGGACTGCGTCTCCTATCCTGAACGGCTGCGCGGTGGAGACGATCATCCCAGCGAATATGTTGGCCAGGCTCGACTGGGCCGCGAGTCCGACCACGATGGATGCGAATCCGGCCGCGATGAAAATGGAAGCAACCGCCGCCCCTGCCGAGGGGAAGATGGCGAACGTCGTCGCTCCGACGCCAACGAGGACGACGACGGCTACAATCAGACGCCGGACGAAGACGACGGTAGTGCGTAAATGGGGTTCCCTTTGATAGAGAACTTCCCCGTAGCGCCTCGTGGCCGCGCTTATGACGTAGGCCACCAGGTATGTGATTGTCACCCCAGCGATGAAACCGACCGCCTCCCAGACGCTCCCGACCACCTTGGGGCTTCCAGGGAAGGTCAGCAGAGCGTAGGCAACTGCAACTACACCGAGCCCGTATATTCCATAGACGATCTCTCGTTCAAACCCTTCCTTACCTGTGACATGGGTCAGGACCTGTCTGGCGACGGCACCAGCCGTCCGTATGGTGATGGCCAGGACTGCCAGCTCGACCAAAAGCGCCAATTCCTGGGGACCAAGCGTTGGCGGTAGATTGGCAGCAGAAAGATAGGCCATCTCGATGGCCCCCGCTCCGATGATGACTGCGCTCACGGGGCCTCCGACGACGAGCAACACGGCTCGGCCAAGGCGCGGAGGAAGGGTCGAGCGACCGATGACCACGCGCGTCCCGAGAAATAGACCCACGGCCCCCCCTACGGAAACTAGAGCCACGAGGACGAGTTGGAATCCGACCGAGGTCAGGAAGTCTGGAATGGCCGACAATTTGTTCCTCTGTATCTTCAGGGCGCGGGAGTGATTTGAGACGCCGGTTCTGTTTGCACGCGGGAGCGGTTGGTCTGAGCTGGGGCGTACTTCGCCCCAGTCGCATCTCGCCTTCCTGAGAAGATTGACACGAAAATGAGGTCGGAAGTCCTCGACCTGTTTACTACTCTGTGGAATTCACCACGTCGGACCAGAATCGCCCTTTGGTGCACATCGAATCTTTCTGGCCCGACTTCCATCTCAGCGTCTCCTCCTTCAGGGAAGATGTACACTTCCGCGTTCAAGTCGTGCGCATGGCCGCGCGTCGCCTGCCCCTTCTTCAATTCCGTCATTGAGACCGTCAGGTCCCCAAGATCGTAGTCATGGACACGGTATCTCTCGTTGTCGGCGACCAACTTGCCCTTTGATTTTACGGTGTCGAGGGTTATTGGCATGGGCACGAGTCACTTCCCTCCGTATTTAAGTGTTCGACATATCATAACGTTTTGATATGCGAAACATATATCAGTGCGCGGCTTCGGTCCTCGGCATTTGAAGCAGAGGAGCCTGTGAAATTGGTCAGACACGACTTTGCCAATAAGTTCCAGCCGCAAGGGCTGGACGCCTTGGCCGTCGATTTGGATGGCACGCTAACCTCAGGCGGCCTCCCTCTGAAGAGAAGGCCTGCAAAGGCACTTCGCGCATTGAAAAGCAGCGGGACGAAGATCATATTGGCCACTGGAAGGTGCGTCTCCGAGGCTAACAGATTGGTAGGCGAAGATCTGTTCGACGCGATCGTGGCAGAAGAGGGAGCTCTGCTTGCCATTGGCGGGGCCAAGAAGAACTCTGCCCCAGCGGGATGGAATGAGGTAAGGGCGCATCTGTCGAAGCATTTCAAGCCGGGGTGTGAGGAGGTGATTCTTTCGGCGGGCATAGACACACTCTCCGCCGCACTCAACCTCATCCCAAGCCAGGCGAAGATCGAGTTGAATAAGGATAGACTGATGATCGTCCCCCGTGGAGTGGACAAGGGGACAGGTCTGGCGGACGCCTTGTCCAGGCTTCATCTGAAAGGCGCGAGGACAGCCTGCATAGGGGACGGGGAAAACGACGCCCCCATGTTCGACGTTGCTGGGGTAAGGGTGGCCCTCAAGAACTCAGTTCCCGCTCTAAAGCGCAGGGCCGATTTTGTCACCAGTGGTAGCGACGGCGAAGGCACCGTGCAGGCGATCGAGAAGCTATTCCCCTGGACGAAAAACCACCCTCCGGGTAGGAGCGTGCCAGAGCCATGAAAATCTGCATAAACACCCAGACGCCCCCGCTCCGATTCAAACTCAGCTACACCGAGCTGCTTGAGAAGTACGGCAGCCTGGGCGATCCCCTGGAAGTCCAGGACCTAGAGAGAGGCGTCGACTACGACTACTCCCCCGGAGGGGTGACGGCGATGGTCCTGCCAATGCTGGCACATCTTTCGAAGTCGGGGTTCTCCAAGGACCCTGTCTGGATAAGCCTGGGGGTCGACTACCCTCCCAATGTGAAGCTCGACGACATAGCAATATCTCACGTTGAGCTAGACGAAAATCATCTCCGAGATTACGCGTCTTTCAAGGAGTCCTTCTGGTCTCTCATCCACGGCCTGGGGGACCGTCCTTTCACCAGAGAGGAGTACCTTGGCTACGTGCATTACAACTGGGCCAACGCCGAGAGGTTGTTCCACCTTGTGGGGGACGCGGACGTCTTCTTCATCCAAGACTTCCAGCTCATACAAACAGGCCAACTCATAGGCATCTCCGCTCCTGCCATACTGCGCTGGCACGTCCCCTTCAATCCCGAAAACCTCGGTAGGACCCGAGCGTTTGTGCGCAAGGCCCTCGAGGGGTTCGACTCCGTCATCGTCAGCACCAAAAGAGACCTCGAGGGCCTGAAGAGGTCATCATACCGGGGGCACGCCTACCAGATCTATCCCTACATCGACGGCAAGAAGTGGAAGGCAGTCCCGCGGTCAGTCGAGGGGGCGCTGAAGGAGAAGATCCGGCTCCGTGACGACGAGAGGCTACTCCTGATCGTCGGGAGGATGGACCCCATAAAGTCGCAGGACGTCGCCATCAGGGCATTGGCGAAGTCCAAGGGCAGAACGAAGCTCAGGCTGCTGATGATCGGGAACGGTAGTTTTTCCTCCAGCCAGACCGGAGGACTCGGGCGGGACAAAGGGGCCATATGGAAGGAGCATCTGAGGGCCGTGGCGCGTTCGCTGAAGGTCGAAGACCGGACCACATTCCTGGGATATGCTTCGGACGATGAATTGCGCGCGGCCTACCAGCTGGCCTCGGCCGTGGTCCTCCCATCCAGGATAGAGGGTTTCGGCATCGCCGTGCTGGAGGCTTGGATAAACAGGAAACCTGTCGTGGTAAGCAAGGGGGCGGGAGCCTCGGAACTGGTTGTCGAAGGGTCGAACGGGTTCACTTTCGAGCCAGGAAACGCTGAGGGGCTCGCCGAAGGGATGCTCAAAGCGATAGGCTCCCCGGCCGACCGCCTCGGGGACGAAGGTTTCCAGACGGTCAAGAAATGTCTCGTGAGCGAGTCTGCATCCCAAGTCAAGGCAGCCCTCGAAGAGACCGTGGCCGGTTTCTCCTAGCCGTGCAGCCAACTACTCAGAGAGTGCCCCTATCCCCGAATCGAGTGCCGTGTCCAGTTCGTTCGCGGCCAGTATCAGTCCCATGTGACTGAACGCCTGAGGGAAATTGCCAAGTGCGTCCCCTGTCTTGGGGTCGACCTCCTCGGGGTAAAGCCCCAGGTGGTTCGCACGGCCCAGAAGCTCTTGTAAGTTGTTGCTGGCTTCCCCGACCCTTCCCAGACGCGCCAGGCAGGCGGTCAGCCAGAACCCGCAAAGCAGGAACGCCCCTTCCTTCCCGTGCAACCCGTCGTTCGCCCTGTACCTGTATACGAGGGCGCCGTCAGACAGCTCCTTGGTCACGGCCTCGATTGTCGATCTCATCTTCTCGTCGTCGGCTGGCAGGAACCCGATCAGTGGAAGCATGAGGGTCGCGGCGTCCAGGTCCTTCGAACCGTAGAAGATGGTGAAAGATCTTTTCTCCTCGTTCCATCCGTGTCTCAGGACGTCTTTTTTGATCTGCTTCATGGCCGAAGCCCACACCGGAACGTCCTCCCCATGGCCCGCCGCGCGGGCCACCTTGACGGCTCTGTCCAGCCCGGCCCAGCACCAAGCCTTGGTGTAGACGTAGTGCTCGCGCTTGTCTCGTATCTCCCAGATTCCATTCCCAGGCTCAGACCAATGTTCGAGTATGTAGTCTGCCAGCGGTTTCACGAACCGGAAGTACATCTCTTCGTCTATCGCCCGTCCATGCTTCGAAGAGAAATAGATGGAGTCGAGCATGTATCCATAGGCGTCCAGCTGAAGCTGCTCCACCGCTTGGTTTCCGACCCTGACGGGCCTTGACTTCTTGTATCCTTCAAGATGGTCGAGGCTCCTCTCTTTGAAATTGGTCCCCCCGTTGACATCGTACATCAGCCTGAGGTCCAGGTCCAGGGAAGGGTTGTTGTCGATCAGCCAACGGAGATAGGCTTCCGCTTCGCTCCTGCATCCGATCTTGTGGAACGCCCAGAGGGAGCTGGCCGAGTCGCGGATCCACGAGTAGCGATAGTCCCAGTTCCTTTCACCTCCAAGCGACTCGGGGAGCGACGTGGTCGGGGCCGCCACCATCGCTCCCGTGGGAGCGTACACCAGGAGCTTCAGAATGAGCGCAGACCTCGTGACGGCTTCCTTCCACCTCCCCCTGTACCTCAGAAGAGACACCCAGTCCAGCCAGAACACCTCGGTCTTGGCGCGCTTCCGCTCGGATTGGTAGTCTCGAATCTTTCTCGGAATCCCTTCACCGTAGCTTAGGACGAACGCTTTCTTCTCCCCTTGGCCAATTCTGAACTTCCCATCTATCCCTGTCTTGGTCAGTGGGAAGACGGCCGAGGTCGAGAGCACCATTTCCTCCCTCCTGTTTCTGATCGAGACGCCGTACTCCGCCTCGGTGAAATTGGGGGCTTCCGAGCCATAATCGAAGACTGGGCTGAAGACGAATTGCATTTCCATCTCTCCGCTCAGGCTCTCGACGATTCTGTGGATCTCGGGCGGGGTCGACCATGCGCCCGGGGTGACGGAGCACGGCATGAAATCAGTGACCACGACCCGAGAAGTCACCGTCCTGAATTCCGTGCGCAAAATATTCGTGTCTTCAATGTAGCTTTGGGTCGATGAGCATGAACCCGAGGGTCGTACCGCCCATCGCCCCCCTTTCCTATGATCGAGGATGGACGCGAATATGCTGGGCGAGCTGAATTTCGGCATGCAGCACCAGTCGATGGAACCGTCGTACCCAACGAGCGCAGCGGTCCTCGTGTTTCCTATGATTCCATAGCCGCTTATGGGCTTGTAGTCGCCCTTGACTGGAAGCGAGAACCTGGTCTCAGGCGTGGGGCCCACCCCAGTGGTTCCGAATCATGGCGGCGCTCCCCAACGTGCACGTATCCCCGGGCTTAGAAGGTTCATCGAGTCCCTCATTAGAACTGCAGCACCGTCTTGACGGCGTCACCACTCTTCGGCGAGTAAGCTTCCTCCCACTTCGACAGAGGGACCTTATCCGTGATTATCCGTCCAAGCAGCCCTTGGAATCGCTTCTCTATCCTCGCCAGGTCGGCGACCCCTTCCCTGAAGTAGGATAAGTTGGCGTTCACCGAGCCGAAGTAGACCCTGTTCCCCAGGACGAGGTTGGTGAATACCTTCCCGGCGTCCTCGGTCCCGGCCTGCGACCTGTAGATCCCCACGAAGGAGACCACCCCGTTGGTCCCGCTGAGGTTCTGCGCCTCCAGCGCCACCGAGGTGGATCCTGTCGCTTCGAATACCAAGTCGAACCTGTCTTCCATGGATGACAGAGGGGTCTCCCCGACGTCGACGTAGCTCGCCCCCGTCAGGGACGCCAATTTCGCCTTCAGGCTGTCCGACGGCTTGCGGGCGACGGTGGTCACCTGCAGCCCCCTCAGCCTGAGAAGCGCAGTCGCAAGGAGCCCGACCGGCCCGGACCCAAGGACCAAAGCCGTCTTCGGTTTCCACTTCATCCGTGCCTCCTGAATCAGGAACGCCTGGCCTACCCCCTTCTCCACGATGGTAAGAGGTTCGAGGAGGACCCCTACTTCTGAAAGCGCCTCAGGGAGCTTGACCACGAAACTAGAGTCAGTGATCGAGAGCTCCGAGGCGAATCCATGGAGCCCTTTGATCCCGTGCTCCCTGTAGTGGCCGGTGAGGCACATGTCAGACTCCCCTGCCCTGCAGTTCAGACAATCCTCCGGACATTTCCTTCTCACAGTGGGGACGACGAGGTCCCCCTCCTCGAACCCGCGGGTCCCGGGTCCGACCCTTTCGACTCTGGAGAGGGACTCGTGACCTATTATCAGATACGGAGAACCGGCTGGGGCCTGGCCGTAGAACCCCGAAACAATGTCCATGTCGGTGCCGCACACGCCCACTCGGAGGACGCGGAGCAGCAGCTCCCCTCTCTTCGGCACTGGCTCCTCCACCTCTTTCAATGCGAGCGAACCAGAGGCACCCGGAGTGACTGTTATCGCCTTCATCGAGAACACTCAGCTATACGGAAAGAGGTAAGGGAGCCCTGGCCTGTCGTTCCAGTCGATGTAACATGTCTTCAGCTGCGTGTAAAGCTCCAGCCCATGCCTCGACCCCTCCGCCCCGACTCCAGACATCCTGAATCCAGTATGGGCACCCTGCAGCTGCTCAGGGCCCACCTGGTTGATGTATGTCTCCCCGAAACGGATTCGATGCATCGCTTTCATCACGTTATTGTTGTCCTTCGTGAAGACGTAGGACGCCAGCCCGTAATCGGAGTCGTTGGCCAGCTCTATCGCCCGGTCGAAGCTCTCGACCTCGAGCACGGGGACCACGGGACCGAATATCTCTTTCTGAACGAGTGGGGACTCCTGATGGACGCCGTCTATCACCGTCGGTTCCAGGTACCATCCCCTGCGCATCGGAGGCGTGCTTCCGCCCAAGATTATCTTGGAGCCCTCCCCCCGTGCTAGCTCGATGAAACCCTCGCTCGTCTCCCTCTCCTTCTTGCTCACCATGGGCCCGAGGTCAGTGCCCTCGGCCTTCGGGTCTCCCAACCTGAGATTCTTTGACATCTCGACGAACTTCCCGAGGAATTTGGCCTTGATGCTCTCGTCGAGGTACAACCGCTCCGAGCTTATGCACGTCTGGCCGCAGTTCCAGTACCTCGCCCACACGGCACACTTCAGCGCCCAGTCCATGTCGGCGTCTCGCCATACGATGAACGGCGCCTTCCCACCCAATTCGAGGATTAGCTTGCCGACCTGATTGGACGCCCGTTGCATGATCTTCCTCCCAGCCTCCGTGCTACCGGTCATGGTCACCAGTCCCGTCTTCTTGTTGCCGCAGAGCTCATCCCCCGCTTCGGAGCCGTCGCCGGTGACAAGGTTGACGACGCCCTTCGGAATCCCTGACCGCTCGGCAAGCTTGACTATTTCAATCGCGCTGAGAGGGGTGTTGCTGGAAGGCTTCACGACCACGGAGTTCCCCGTGATCAGCGCGGGCGCAAGCTTCCTGGCGACCATCGCCGACGGGAAGTTCCAGGGTGTAATGGCCGCCACAACCCCGATGGGGAGCCTCAAGATCATGATGGTCTGGCCCGGGTTGTCGCTGGGGAGAACGTCCCCCTCTATCCTGCGGGCGAACTCAGCGAAGTACTCGAAGTGCGCCGCCGACCCATCTACCTCTGCCCTCGACTCGAAGAGAGGCTTTCCCTGTTCTGACGTAAGCACCGAGGCGAGCTCTTCTCTGTTCTCCCGTATCAGTTGGGCGATGCGCTGCATGAAGGAGGCGCGTTTGAGAGGAGGGATTTCGGCCCACTCTTTCTGTGCTCTGGCCGCCGAATCCAACGCCCTCTTGGCGTCTTCCCTCGTCCCCTTGGGTACGCTGGCCATCACCTCTTCTGTCGCCGGGTTCACGACGTCGATGGTCTCTTCGCCAGATCCATCGACCCAGTCACCATCTATGAACATCTTCTCAGAGCGCGACGAGGCCATGATGAAGACTGACGAAGGCTCCTCCATCGTATTTACATCTTGAGGCTGGAGCTGCCACTGAGAGCCAGAGTTGACTTCAGAGCTGACCATGGCTATCTCCCTCGCAGAAGGGATGAGGAGAGATGCACTGCTCGCCGTAGAAGCATCCCTTGATGCGGCCCATCCCTCCGTGCTGGTCAGGAATGCCCTGCGGCTCGAAGGAGACAGACTCACAGCAGGTGACAGCGAGTATCGCCTGGCTGGCCGTGGTCGGGTCCTCGTCGTCGGAGGGGGGAAAGCGTCAGGCCTCATGGCAGTGGAAGTAGCGCGCATCCTGGGAGATAGAATTGACCACGGTGTCGTGATAGTCCCTGAATATCAGCGGTCCCTCCCAAAACTGGAGAAAGTGAAATTCGCGAGATCGACGCACCCCCTCCCTTCGGAGAAGGGGGTGCGGGCGGTCAGGAAGATGCTCGAGGTCCTCAGCGACGCCAGGAGTGGAGACCTCGTGATCGCCCTGGTGTCCGGCGGCGGCTCGGCGCTCATGCCCCTCCCCGCCGAGGGGGTGACGGTAGGGGAACTCGAACTTACGACCAGCCTTCTCCTAAGAGCTGGCGCGGCGATAGGTGAAATCAACTGTGTGAGGAAGCACCTCTCACGCGTCTCGGGTGGGAGGCTGGTAGAACGAGTGCGAGGCGCAGATGTGCTGACCCTGATGATTTCAGATGTAGTGGGCGACGACCCCAGTTCGGTCGCTTCAGGTCCCACGGTGCCGGACCCCACGACGTTCGCCGATGCCCGCCGGGCCCTGAAGGCCCGAAAAGTCTGGGATGCTGTCCCGACTTCAGTAAGAAAAGTGATCCAGGGGGGCATCGCCGGGACCATCAAAGAGACGCCAAAGCCTGGGAACGCGATGTTCGCCAGAGTCAGCAACGTCGTGGTGGGGACGAACGCCGTGGCCTGCTCCGCAGCAAGGGTGTCCCTCGAAAGGGCAGGCTATCGGGTCTCGTCACTTCTCGGCTCCGTCACCGGCGAAGCGAGGGCGGTAGGCAGGCGCCTTGCCCTCCTGGCCCGCTCCGGCGGAGGGACCTCGCCCTGGGCTACTGTCTGGGGAGGAGAGACCACTGTCACGGTCAGAGGAAGCGGCGTCGGAGGGAGGAACCAAGAATTTGCGCTAGCCGCTGCCATCTACCTCAAGGACTCATCCAGGACTACCATTGTCTCATTCGGTACCGACGGCATCGACGGCGCGACGAGGGCCGCTGGTGCCATCGCGGACTCGACCACATTCCAGAGAGCTAAGGTAGCTGGCCTGGACCCGTCGCGTTTTCTCCACGACAACGACTCGTTTTCCTTCTTCAGGTCTCTGGGAGACCTGGTGGTGACAGGCCCTACGGGGACCAACGTAAACGACGTGATGTTTGCCATCAGGGAGAAGGGCTAGGATTTCTTCCAGGTGTCCTTCACGACCCAGACAGGTTCGTCCGGGTCGAAAGTCTCCTGTCCCTCGAACGTGTGCTCTTCAAGAACCCTGTCGTCGACCTCTACTCCAAGGCCGGGCCTGTTGGGCACCTCTGAGCGTCCTTTTGAAACCGGAGTCCCGCCCTTGATCAGTTTCCGTTTCCACTCAGGGAATACGTCGTAGAAGGACTCTTGGATCAGGAAGTTCGGGATGGTAGCATCCACCTGGAGCGTGGCCGCGTTTTGTATGGGCCCGAAAGCATTGTGGAATGCCATCTCGACGCCGTAGGCCTCTGCTATGGCGCTCACCTTCTTCGCCTGGGTGATCCCGCCGATGTTCGTGATGTCCGCCTGGAGGAAGTCAGCAAGGTGGTTGGAGCAGACGTAGGCGGCGTGCTCCTTTGTCAGAATCCTCTCCCCGAGCGCGACCCTGACCTCGGTGGAGGCCCTGTACTTCCTCATCCCCTCGATGTTATCGGGATGAATGGGCTCCTCCACGAAGAGGGGCTCCAGGGGCCCCAGCTTCCTTGCGGCCATTATCGCAGAGTTGGGATTGAACCTCCCATGATGCTCTATCAGCAAGTCGACCTTCCCCTTCGTCGCGTCCTTCACCGCCTTCACCCTGTCGTATGCCTCATCGAGTCCGGTCGCGTCTATCCAGTCGTAGTACCTTCCGAAAGGATCGAACTTCAGCGCCGTGTACCCCAATGCGGCGAACTTCTTCGCCCTGGCAGCGAACTGCTCCGGCGTGACACACTCGGAATACCAGCCGTTGGAATACAGTCGCACCGACTTCCTGAAGGAGCCGCCCATGAGCTTGTGGATGGGTACGCCATGGTGCTTGCCGATGATGTCCCAGCACGCGATGTCGAAGGCGCTCAGCGCAGTGGTCGATTCGAATGACACGGGGAGATAGAAGTCATGCTTGTGCCATTCGTGCTGGTTGAGCTCAAGTTCAGAGGGGTCCTTCCCTTTGTACAGCCTCCCCACCTCCTTCAGAGACTCCACAACCGGTCTCACCCTGAGTGTGGGGACTGCCTCGCCATAGCCCACCAGGCCGTCAGATGTGGTGAGGCGCAATACAATGGATATCCCTGCCCAGGTCGCCCCCCCGGCCCTCGCGGGCTCTCCCAGGGTGAATATGTCGAAATCTGTAATCTTCAGCTCAAGTGCCTCCTAGTCCGTCCCCGCAAGTTCGTCCTCCTATTTGAACCCGGCCGCATTCATCAGGGCCTTCACTTCCCCCTTCTCTTCATCCGACAGGGGGGTCTGCGGCTTCCTGACGTCCCCCACCGGGAATCCGACGACCCTCATAGCTTCTTTCAGCCCAGCGGGGAAGTAACCTACCCCGGCCGCTTCGATGGCAGGCATGATCGAACCCTGGACCTTCAGGGCTTCTCTCAACTTCCCTGTCTCCACCAGGTCGAAGATGGTCGAGGCCCTCTTGGGAAGGATATTCGAAACACTGATGACAGCACCGCTCCCCCCCGCCTCAAGGCAGGCATAGGTCATCGCATCCGAACCAGTGAACACTGCAATCTTCTTTCCCACCGCCCCGATGAACCGGAGCAGGTTGAGCATGTTGTATTCGGTGTACTTCATCCCTACGATGGCACCCTCCTCCGCTAGGCGCGAAACCACAGACAGGGGGACGTAGTTGTGTGTCCACTCGGGTATGTTGTACAGGACCAATGGGAGCGATATCGACTCGAAAATCATCCTGAAATGCATATGGAGCCCGTCGTCGCTTACCCTGTAATAGTATGGAGGGGTAGCCACCACGCCATCGGCGCCGACGTCGGCGGCATCGTTGGCATACACGACTGCGTTGTTGGGGGAGGGATCGGAAACCCCTGCGAGCACGGGGACCCTGGAATTGGCGTGTTCAACCACTACTTCTACGACGCGTCTCCGCTCAATACGGTCAAGAAGGGCGAACTCCCCGGTGGTCCCCAGGGGGAAGAGCCCGTCGACCCCACCCTCGATCAGGTAGTCGGTCAGTTCCCTCAGCCTCTTCTCGTCGACCCCGCCGTCCCTCGTGAATGGCGTGGGCATCGGCGACCATATCCCTCGCAGCTTGAGTCTCATACCGGTTCCCCCATTGGATAAGCCATGGCCCTGGCAGGAGCGCCGTCGCACCCCCCCACCTTTATGGGCAAGCAGACGAACATGACCCTTCGTCCCACCATCCCAGCCAGGTTCTCGTTCAAAGATTCTATGATCGGAATCTCATGTGATAAGAGCTCAACGTGCGCCGCCGGAACCTTCGCGCCGAACTTCTCGACAGAAAGGTAGTCGATGCCGACCGCCTTCACCCCTCTTCGGACGAGCCATCTTGCCCCGTCGGCGCCCAGATAGGTGTACTTTCTACGGGCGCGAGGGTCGTCCCATCTCCTGCTCAGCCCAGTGTAGAGCAGCACTATATCGCCTTCGCCGACGGCGCGCGAATGCCCTTCAAAGTCGGAGGCCGTGACAGCAGAACCTGCAGGAAGGTGCGAGAAATCAAGTACCGCTGCCTCCCCCACGAAGCTCTCGACCGAGAGCTCGTCCAGGGTCCTTCCCCCCTTGATAAAATGGCTGGGAGCATCAACATGTGTCCCCGTGTGTGAACCGAGGCTCATCACCGAGAGGTTCACGCCATCCTTGTCCAATCGCTTGAACCTGGAGACCTTCGGGACGGCGTCGCCGACATAGACGGTCATCCCGTTCTTGATTGTCTGGGTCAGGTCGACCGCAGCGCCCGACCTTATGGTGAAGCTCACACGCCGACCCAGGCCCCAAGAGTAATACGCCTTTCTCGCCAAGGAGCAGCAGGAGTCCCGCTGCGAAAACCGTAAGAGGGATTGCGCATCGATGCGCCCATTGGACCTGACCAAGAAGTTCTCCTTCGGCATCAACCTTGACGACACCTGGCGGTACACCGAAGTGCAGGAGCCGAAGTCGATAATCTTCCCCCACCTCCTATCGCTTAGCCTCAAGGAAGGAGTCACCTTCGAGAAGAGGGAAGAAGCCACCATTGCGTTTCACCATCAAGGGATCCCACAGAACGAGGCGGAAAGGGCCTCGCTCGCCCTGGCCGACGCCTTGAAGTCAATCGGGGTAGACTTCGTCAGGTGTTGGTTCCCGTGGAGGTTCTTCGAGCCGAATCCAATTCCACTGGAATCGCTCGACGGGATGCCGGACATGTCGTACACAAGCTGGCCGACGGACGGCCTTGTCAAGTCTCTCACGAACCAGGGGATCTCCCTCATGCCCGTACTGGCGTGCGGCTATCAGAGAATGCTTCCACACGGGCTGACCCCAGACTCTGGCAGGGAAGATTACATCAGAAGAGCAACCTTTCACGCGAGGCAGGTCGTCCGACATTACAAGGACACCGTGAAGACGTGGCAGATAGAGAACGAGCCCAATTGGTGGAGGATGCACGAAGCAGGTGGGTGGCGCACGGGGGCGGCGTGGTTGGAGGGTGGCAGTTTCACAGACGAGCTCCTGGAATCCCTCAACACAGCGGTGCACGAGGAGGACTCTGGAGCCACGACAATGATCAACCTGGAAGCAGACGAAGAACGGCCGAAAATAGCGGAGTATTCCAAGTACTGTGACGTCATCGGGCTCGACTTCTACCCGAATTACAAGACCTCAGAGCCCGTTGACCCTTCCGTCCTGAGAAAGGCAGACGAATTCGCAAACGAAGCCGGCAAGCCTCTCATGATAGCGGAGACCGGATATCCGAGCGGACCTTCACCGCTGGGGTACACAGAGGATAAGCAAGCAGACTACGTGGAGGGAGCTCTGCGAGAGGCATACTCCTTGGACAAAGTGACAGCCATAGGCATCTGGAGGTATCTCGACACCTCCTGGAGGTCGTTCCCTCCGCAGGAGAACCACTTCGGTCTTATCGACGAGAAGGAAGGTCCGAAGGCAGCCTGGTATCGGTACGGGCATGTCCTGAAGGATCTGCGTGGGTAAGCTGAGCAAGGGTTGTTCCGAAAGCGGGCCCGGTGCGATTTGAACGCACGACCTACAGCTCACTCCTCACGAGCATAGGAGGCTGCCGCGCTGTCCGTATTTCGCTCACATGGAACTGCGCTACGGGCCCGACCGCGACCCGTGAAGAACCGGGATATTACCTGTTTCTGGCTCAATCTGCGAGGTCGAACTCGATTTCGAGCTCCCGCCTCGCGTTCCTGAACCTCGGCTTTCCCAGCCTGACCTTGCCGATCTCTGAGGTGTTGTCCACGTGGCTTTCGTTGCAGCAGTTGACGTTCCAGTCGGGGATGCGAACTATCCTGAGCAGCGTGATCCCCTCGGGCACGGGGAACAGGTCATAGATGGCGTCTCCGAAATGCCCCTCAGCCTCCTGCCTCTCCATCTCGAACTCCAGCACCTCCGCAGCTTCCGCGACCTTCCCATTGGCCGCCTGCTCAATCCTGGCCACCTCTTCGTCCGTCGGCTTCCTGTCGAACTGGACCGTCAGCCTGCCATGTCTCCCCGAAACATAGACCGAGGCTGTCCACTTCGCGCCAATCACCTTCTGTACTGCTCCTTTGATGACATGGACGGCCGAATGGGTTCGTACTTCTCCTGAGCTCAACTACAGCCTCGTGACGATCTTGTAGAAGTCAGAGAGCCTCGTCTCCATCCCGTACCTCCTCTCGTTCCCCCTCATGTACAAGAAGATGGACAGCAGCGTCGGCCACATCCTCATCAGACTGAACCTGTCCTCCACCTTCGCTTTGATGAACTCGTACACCTTCGAGTACACAGCGAAGTGGTCGAGGACGGCCCGGCGGTACCCCTCGTTATCCCCCAAATGGTCGACGAACAGGTTGACGCACTGCATGCTCGGGATTATCCCTTCACCTAGCATCGGATACACCGTACCAATGGATTCGCCGACGCCCGTCACCTTCCCTTCAAAGAAAGGCTCTGCGAACTTCGGAGGCGTCACCCTCACCGGCCTCCCTATCTTCCTCACGACTTCGCAGTGATACTTTTTCACGAACTCGTCAAGCTCAAAGCGGTACCTCCCCCTGAGGTCTCCCGCGCCGACGTGCCCCATCCCGTCCCCCAGCGGGAACCACCACCAATACCCGGTCAGCCCAGGGTACGGTCTGATCACGAAATCGTCGTAGGGTATCTCCTTCGACTTCACCTGGTACTCGAGGGAGGGTATCACAAGGTCGTCCTGTATCTTCGGAAGGAGCGACCGCTGCAGCCCGGTTGCGTCTACCACGGTGTCGAAGCCCTGGAAGTTGCCGTCAGCTTCTTTGATCTGCGCCCCCCAGTGGACCTTCTTCCCCTTCAGCATGTCCTCGGTCAGCCTGTGCTTGTCGTATGTGACCAGTCCCCTCAGAGGTATGTTGACCTGCTCGTCCCCGAGGTCCACGACCATGCTCTTCCCCTTGTGCAGGACATAGTCGTCGAAGTTGAACCCCGCCTGCTTTACCATGTCGGAGATGAAGGGCTGGCTCGTCCCCCAGGCGCACACGGTGTACCAGTTCTTCTGCGTGCGCATCTCGAACGCCTCCGCTTCGACGTTGTCCGGGAGCCTGTTCAGCAGATACGCCCCCGCAACCCCCGTTCCCACCACGGCGACTCGCTTCAACTGAGGTCCAAGCTTCGCCTCCGGCCGCCCCTCTTTTTACCTGTCGGCCAGACGGAAGATGTCTCACGTAAACCCTTATAATGCGTATATTGAAAATAATCTAGCCCTTGCCGATGCCGAAGAACGCCGAAGTTGATTTCACAACTGTAAAACTGTCGAAGGACACGCAGGCCAAACTGGCCGCCCTGGGCAAGTACGGCGAAACCATGGACCAGATAGTCCAACGCCTCACCACCCAGACCAAAGGCCTGGAGGACATAGTCGCAGGCAAGAGCTCGATCTGCTACATCGATGGCCGCGAAGGCCGGCTCCTCTACCGCGGATACGACATAGGCGACCTGGCAGCGCACTCCACCTGGGAAGAGACGACCTATCTCCTGTGGAACGGACACCTCCCCACGACCAACGAGCTGAAGGCTTTCAACGAAGAGGTTTCGTCGAAGAGGACGATACCCCGCGACCTCGTATCCATCCTCACGACCCTCCCGGCGAACTGCGATACCATGGACGCCCTGAGGGTAGGGGTCTCCGCACTGGGAGTCTTCGACGACCCGATGTACTCCCAACAGGAAAAGGCGATGTCGATCGCCTCCAAGATAGGGACAGTCGTAGCGGCGATCCACAGGCACAAGCACGACCAGGACATCATACCTCCGAGGGAGGACCTGAGCTTCGCGTCGAACTTCCTTCATATGGTCACGGGGAAAGTTCCATCCGACGAAGATGCGAAGCTGATGGACGTCCTGCTGATCCTCCATGCTGACCACGAATTCAACGCATCCACCTTCACCGCCCGGGTAATCGCTTCGACCCTCTCGGACATCTACTCCGCGATCACCGGCGCCGTCGGGGCGCTGAAGGGGCCCCTGCACGGAGGGGCGAACGAGAAGGTCGTCGAAATGACAAACGAGATAGGCACCCCCGCGAAGGTGGACGCCTACGTCCATGCGAAGCTCGCAAGCAAGGCAAAGATCAACGGATTCGGCCACAGGGTGTACAAGACAATGGACCCCAGGGCGAGGATCCTCAAGGACATGGCCGAGCACTTCGTCCGGACCGAGAAAGAAAAGCAGGGCCTCGAGATAATCGAAAGGACCGAGAAGATCCTCCTTGACGAGAAGAACCTCCATCCCAACGTGGACCTGTATTCGGGGCTTGCCCTGAACCACATCGGGATCCCTCCCTACCTGTTCACCCCCGTGTTCGCCGTGGGCCGCGCCCCCGGCTGGCTTGCCCACGTCCTAGAGCAGTATTCTGACAACAGGATAATCAGGCCAATCTCAGACTACGTCGGGCCCCAGCTGACTGCCTACGTCCCCATCGAGAAGCGGACCTCCACAGGTGTCAGGCATTGAGGGTCGAGGCCCTGATCAAGCGGAGCCCGGTGACCATCAGCCCAAGCGCTACCATCCGCCAGGCCGCAGAAGTGTTCGCCCGGGAGAAGATAGGCCTCCTCGTCGTCGCGTCGTCGGTAAGCCCGGTGAAGCCACAGGCGGTCATCTCCGAGCGGGACGTGGTCAGGGCCGTGGCGAAGGGAACCCCACTCACCGGCCAGCTCGACACGGTGGCCACCAAGAAGCTGATCAGCGTCAAACGCTCTGACAGGCCCTCCAAGGCAGTGCGTCTGATGATGGACAACGGTATCAGGCACCTCGTCGTGGAGAACGACGATGGAACATTGTTCGGTGTATTGTCCATCCGCGACTTCTTCCGTGAAGCCAAGCTCCTCAATTCCTTCCTGAAGGACGAGGCAGAGGAAGTCCACGGGGTCGACTAGACGCATATTTTCGAACTGACTGGTGGATGACGGAAGTTTTCCCTCGCCGACTCGTGTTCTGGTAACTAGACTCAATTATGCGGCAGGAATACTTGTCCTGATGAACCGCGAGGTCCTCGGGGCCATCATCGTCGCATTGATGGCTGCCGCTGCCGGGGTTGGATTCCTGGCCGGAGGCGGAGCTACGCCAGGGGGCACGATCGCCTCGACCACTCTCTCAACCCGCGTGACTACGGCCACCTCGACTGTCACCCTGTGGCAGACCACTACCGTTACAACGACGGTCGAATCGACGGTGACTTTGGGAAACCAATCCTCTCCGTATCCCTATTCGAGCGTGAAGATCGCAGGCGTCCCCCTTGGCGGGGACACCGTGTTGGCAGACCCGGGCGCGGCCGAAGTCTATGTGGCAGCCGACGGTTCTCCCACCATAGACGTCGTCGACTCCTCGACGAACACTCTTGCGGCTGCAATTCACCTCCCAGAAAACAGCACCGGGAGCATCGCCGCTGGGGACGGAATGGTCTTCGCTCCGATGTACGGCCCATTCTACTACATCTTCACATTCAACGACACCACCAACTCCGGCGGCCACCTCATCCCTGCCCATGTCCAGTACGTCGCATTCGATTCGGTCACTGGGGTGTTGTACGGGAGCTACAACGATAGTATCGTCGGGATCAACCCGGAAACCAACGCGATTCTTTGGAACAGCTCTGTAGGATATTCCATCTCAGACCTGGCCGTCTCATCGGCCAAGGGGATGGTTTACGCCCTTGGGTGCAGGAATTTCTTCGTATGCGGCGCCGAGATTTCTTTCGTCAACGCTACGAGTGGGAGTGTAATCAGCCAGGAAGAAACGGGCTCGGCATATTACCCCACGATGACCGTGGACCCGAAGACCGGTATCGTGTATGTCTCCGGAGAGGCGGAGGTAATCTCCTATGGCCCCTACGGCTATCTAATTTACAAGTCGAACCCACTGACCTGTGGTCCCTTCATCGCCATGACGTACAACACTGCATCACATCAGTTGGTCATGGCCCCTCAGAACTACGATTACCTGCTTTTCTACGACGGAACTTCTCTGGCGCTGGTGAACATGTACTTCCTTCCCGCGCCTCAGTCGGCGCCACATGCGATGGCATACGATTCTGCCAACGGAGAAATCTATGTCCTCCTCCCAGGACAGGGCCTCGTCGCCCTCCAGGGAAACGAACCGAATGGGCGCATCAACAGCACCCTGATTGCTCCCGCCTACAACTGCCTCCCTGTCTAATGCCTGTCTCATTAAGCCTCGGTTCGCCATTCTTAAATAGCGTGAGACGGTCACGATTTCCAAAGATGGCACTCTTCGGGGACATGGGAACCGTCTTCCTGATGGCCCTCGTGGGCGTAGCCTTCACCCTGCCCGTGATGATAATCCCCGTCCTCTTCGGGCCAAAGCGCCCCAACCCGATCAAGAACGCCCCCTTCGAGTGCGGCCAGGCGCCCCAGGGGGCGGGGAAGATGCACTTCATGATGCAGTACTACGCCTACCTCCTGATGTTCATTGTCTTCGACGTGCTCTCGATGTTCCTCTACGCCTGGGCGGCCGCCTACAAGCCCCTGGCACTCGGCCTTTCGTCTGACTGGATGCTCACGCTCTTCATGGGGATGCTTTTCGTCCCCATGGCATTCGCGCTCGTCCTCGCCGGGAAGCGGGAGCTATGGTAGTCGCCCAGCAGCAGAAGGACGGGGCTTTCCAGGTCCTTGTAGGCAAGATAGACGACGTCCTCCAATACGCCATCGGCGACCCGATGCGCTACCTCGCGAACTGGGGGCGGCTCTACTCTCTGTGGCCAGTCCATCTTGAAACGGCCTGCTGCGTCCCACCCGACACGGTCATCCTGGGCGACAACAAGCTGATCTCGGAATACAGTCCGGGCGATTCAGCCACTGGCGCGACCGGAGAGGCAAAGGTCACACGAACTTACAGCCGCGAGTATAGCGGGTCTCTTGTTGAGGTGGCCGGACGTGGCATGCTCCCATTCGTGCTCACTCCAGATCACCCTCTTCTGACCTCTGCCAGGGTAGTCCGGAGCGGCAAAGGCGAGTACCTCTCTGGAACTACTTGGAAGAAGGCTGGCGAGCTGGTCAGCGCGCCACCGGTGAAGGTAAACGGACGCTTCGTCTTTCCCACCGGGACCCACGACTGCCTCCTGATACCTCGGATTAAGGGGCACGTCGGCCTGACAACCGTCGCTCTGACTCCCTACTCCACTCGCCGCGGTCTCGCCATCGTCAGAGGGCAAGGAGGAGACCCCCCGTTGGAACTCCCTCTTACAAAGAAAACCGCTTGGCTGCTCGGGATGTTCGTCGCCGAGGGCTGGACGACCACAAACCACGACGTCTCCTTCTCGCTGGGCAAGGACGAAGGTCCCCTTGCCAGACAGATCTTCGCAATAGTGCGCTCGCTCGGCTATTCACCACAGATCAAGGAAAGAGAAACATCGTTGGTGGTGAGATTCTCGTCGAGCATCCTCGCGCGTGCCCTACGCGAATGGTGCGGCCACCTGGCAGAGCACAAGAAGATTCCAGACTTCATACTGTACCATAGCAAGCCAGAGCTGCTCCGGGCATTCTTGACTGGGTATCACAAAGGGGATGGCAATGTGACCATAGACAACAGAGGACCGATCTTTGACCGCGCGAGCACGACTTCGAAGATTCTCGCACTCCAACTTCAACTGGCATATGCAAGGCTAGGATTTTTCGCTCGCCTTCGGAGGGAACCCAGAGAAGGCACTGCGCAGATACAGGGCAGGACTGCGAAGACGAAGGATTCCTACGCGCTTTGGCTGCTAACCTCGAAAAGGAAGGTCGCGGACTTTCGAATCAACGCCGATTTCATCGTAGTTCCGATCAGGAGGATATCAAGAGTCCGATACTCCGGTAACGTGCGCAACCTCGAGACAACGGACAACACTTACCTGGTCTCCAACGCGGTGGTCCACAACTGCAGTGTCGAAGTTGGAGCTGCCGCGGGCTCGAGGTTCGACATCGAGCGCTTCGGGACCCTGGAGGCCTTCGGCTCCCTCCGCGCCTGCGACCTGATCATAGTCATGGGGACGGTCACGCGGAAGCTGGCTCCGCGCCTCAAGCTCATCTACGACCAGATGGCCGAGCCCAAGTGGGTCATCGCCATGGGCGCCTGTTCGATCACAGGCGGCCTATACTTCGACTCCTACAACGTCCTCCGAGGGATTGACGACATCATACCCGTGGACGTCTATGTCCCCGGGTGCCCGCCCAGGGCGGAAGCGCTCATCCAGGGGATAGTCCTCCTCCAGGAAAAGATCCGAAGGATGCCGACCCTCAGCGGCCGGTGACACCTCCATGAGCAACGCGAATTCTCCTCCGACGCCCCCCGCGGCGCCAAGACCAGCCGCCGCAACTTCGCCGACCCCCAGACCCGCGCCCGCAGCCGCCCCCGCCCCGCCTGCTCCACCGAAGCCAGAGCCTGTCAGGGCGAAGTCCTTCGCCTCCCAAATCGCGGCGAAACATCCTGACGTCAAGGTAGAATGGATGAAGGAGCACAGGATGAAGGTCTCCACCACCCCTCTGAGGATCAAGGAAGTCAGCACATTCCTCCGCGACTACCTCGGCTTCGACCACATCAGCACTGTGAGCGGCGTCGACTGGATAGCGAAGAACGAACTGGAGGTCGACTATTTCGTCGGGTCGACGACACCCGGCCAGGAGGACTTTGTCATCGACGTCTCCGAGAGGGTGGCCCGCGACAACCCCGTCGTCCCCACCCTGATCGACGTCTGGAGGGGGGTGGAGTACCACGAGCGGGAGACCCACGAGATGTTCGGGATCAACTTCCAGGGGCACCCCAACCAGGCCCACATATTCCTCCCCGAGGACTGGAACGACCTCCCGCCGCTCCGAAAGGACTACGTCTCCCCTGGTAGATGACAAAATGACACTCGAATCAGAATACTCCCCCGACTCGGACAGGATAATGTCCGTCTCCCTGGGCCCCCAGCACCCGGGCGCGGGCCACTTCCGCATCAGGCTCTGGCTTGACGGGGACTACGTGGTCAGGGCCGAACCTGACCCCGGCTACGTCCATCGAGGCGAGGAGAAGATGGGAGAATACCGGAACTACATCCAGAACGTCCCGCACCTCGAACGGCCCGTGATCCTCGACAGTTCGAACATACTCTTCCCCTACGCCCTGGGGGTCGACGAGCTCATGAACAACAAGATCCCGCCGAGGGGGCAGTACCTCCGCGTCATAATGTCCGAGATAAACAGGATCATCTCCCACATGTACTTCCTCGCCATCCAGGGCTACTTCATGGGCCACACCACCATGATCACCTGGTGCATGGGGGACAGGGACTTCTGGATTGACCTCGGCGAGCGCATAGGGGGCGCCAGGGTCACTTTCGCGTACATCATCCCGGGCGGCGTCAGGAACGACATCCCCCAGTTCGCCATCGAAAAGGGGCTCAAGACCTGCGACTGGTTCGACAAGCGCATGGACGAGTACGAGAAGATATTCTTCCAGAACCCCATGGTCCACCAGCGCTCCGACAGGATAGGCGTCCTGACCAAGGAAGACGCCATAGCCTTCGGGGCCACCGGGACGGTCGCCAGGGCCTCGGGGCTGACCTTCGACGTGAGGAAAGACGAGCCCTACAGCTCCTACGAGGACTTTGAGTTCAAGACCCCTGTGCTGAGCGCAGGCGACTCCTGGGCCAGGGCATACGTGGCACTGCTCGACATGAGGGAGGCGGTTAAGATAATCAGACAGGCGCTGAAGAAGATCCCGCCCGGCACCGTCCGCCTGAAGCTCGGCCCGCAGCCCAGGGTCCCCGCAGGCGAGGTCTACTCTCGCACCGAAGCAGCGCGCGGCGAGATGTCCTACCACATCATCAGCGACGGCTCCCCGCGGCCTTACAGGCTGAAGATAGGGGTCCCTTCCGCCAAGAACCTCCGCGTCCTTCCGCACCTGCTGAGGAACGTCCACGTGGCCGACATTCCTGTCATCTACTGGGGAATGAATTATTGGCCTGTAGAAGCAGATAGATAATGCAACTTTTCGAGTAAGAAACTAGAATATTTCTATCTTATGGCGTCAAAAGCCTCGAAAATCTTGTTCGATTTCATCTTCTTTCCAGCATTGCGGTTCTCGCTTCTCGAATGAATGCCTGCCTCGCCCTTTCAATACCCAAGTTGACTTCTTCCCATTCGCCTATAAGTTTCGAATTGTTAGGATTACTGATAGGAGATTGAAAGCGCAAAGCTATTCCGCGTTTGGCAATTTTCTCTTGATGTCTGAGGGGAAGGCTAGCAATGAGTGTTTTGACCGAGCCGAATCGCCACACAGCAAGACTCCAAATTCCGCCAGAAACTGGAGTTGTGAATCGTTCGGGGTCTTGCTCGAAGTAGGACAGCTTGACAGCCACCCCAGACTTGCGTAATTTCCTGGCAATCAGCCTTAGAAGCGCTATGTCCATGTTCCGTATTTGTATCTCTGGGGTGGATCCAAATGCTTTGGCATGCAAGAAGATGCTGCCCTCCGCATCGAAGAATCCAGCTAGGAATGCTCTGAATACTTTGGAAGGGAGCTGATCAATTTCGGACAAAGCTGTCTTAGACAACAGGAAGTCGAAGCTACTCTCCAGATCAACTTCCAGGGTCCATTCGCTTTCCGTCAATGAGGCATTTCTGGGATAACAGTTGACGTGCCCGTAGGGCGAGAAGAGGGATTTGAACAATGACGCCATCGCCGGATGAGTTGTGCTGACTCTGACCCGAATCGCACGCCCATGCCTGACGGCATTCAGGTCACCATATCTAAGCCCCATGAGGTACGCCCTTTCGACGTCGTCTCCCTGGAACGGTCTCCTCTCATATTTCGTAACAGCTTGAATCTGTGCTTCGACCTTGTCCCTGAGAACCACGCTTCTCGCTTTGAGATGGTTCCAGACCGTAACCGGACCCACTTTGTCCCCTGCAATTTGCTTCAGTGACTCCCCTGTCTGGTATCTCCTCACCCACTCGTCCACCATCGCCTCAGTCACCTTTCTGATGTGCTCAGCGGGGTCGCGCCTCATGATCCCATTCTTCTTCAGCTGGTAGAGGACAGTCGACTCGCCGACCTTCGGACTCTTGTACTTCAGTCCATAGGCCTTCGCTATCTTCGCCGCTGAAAGATTCTCGACAAGGTAGAGCCTCTCCAGGTCTTCCTTCCTCGGCGGCCAGACCAGCCCTTCGGGCAACACCCACGTAGGGTGCCGGTCAATTTAACGCCCCAGCTTACCTTGCTATCACTTCAGCCGGCGGCGAGAACGGTTCCGCGTCGGGGACCTTTTCTCCCCTGCGGAACAGGTACACCCCTGAAAGTATCAGCGCTCCCCCCAACAGCTGCGGCAGGGTGATCTGCTCCCCCAGGAAGGTCAGAGCGAAGACAGCTCCAAAAACCGTCGACGTCGACCAGACGAGGAGCATCCTGATGGCCCCGAGCCGCTTGACCGCCGCGATGAAGAGGTAGGTCGCCCCGGCTATGGCGAGCGCCAAGAGCGGAAAGACCACGGTGTCTGACGAGGACAAGCGCAATGGGAGCGCAACAACCAGAGCGACGGCCATCACCGCCCCGCCCCCGATGAGGTTCCTGAACTTGCTCAACATGGAGGCGTCGAACCTCTTCGTCGCCAGGGCCAGCAGGTTGTTCTCGACCGACCAGCACACAGTGGCGCCGAGTATCAGCAGATTCCCAGCGAGCCCCTGAAGGAAGGCGACGTTCGCAAGGTCAAGATTGGTGGAGACCGAAACCAGTCCGACAACTATCAGCAGGCCTCTTGCCGCCTGTCCCCGGCTCAGCCTTTCGCCGAAGATTGAGAATGCGATGACAGTGGTGAACAGCACCTCGCCGTTCGCCAGGAGCGAAGCGTTGACCGCCGTCGTCTGGTCCAGGCCGATGACGAACATCAGGGGAGCAAGCGCGGCCCCTACGACTCCGAAGAACAGCAGATACTTCAGGCTGCCAGCCTGGGGCCTCCTCTTCGGCTGGTAGAGCAAAAATATGAGGCCTGAGAGCAAAACGGGCAAGCCCGCGACTACACCCGGTCCGTTGTCGGCGAGCAAAATCTTCGAGAGGGTCGGAACGGAGCCTCCACATAGGGCTCCGAGGACAGCATAGAGGTAGCCCCTCGCCAAATCCGACGGCACCTTCCCGGCCAACTCTCTTCAAGCAGGCCATCTCGAGGACAGGAATTAACTCTGACCGGTGGCTCTGAAGTCTTATATTGCCACTTCCTACCTGCGGCCCATGTCCTCCAACGAGGATATGCTGGCTGAACTTCGAAAAATTAGAGAGCTCCTCGAACACCCTCCGCCGCCACCTCCAGCCAAGGGACTCATCGCAGAGTTCAAGGCATTCCTGTCGCAATACAAGGTCCTCGCCCTGGCCATAGCGTTCGTCTTTGCAATCTATCTGGGGGGCCTGGTAAAGGCGCTGGTATCGGACCTCGTACTCCCGATCGTGTCATTCGCTCTGCCCGCTGGAACCAACATCAACACATACATGGTCGGGCCGTTCGGTGTCGGAGACTTCGCGAACGCTTTGATCACCTTCCTCGTCGTCGCCTTCGTCATCTTCATGATGGTGAAGCTGGCCAAGCGCTTCAACATCGAGTAGAGGGGCTCCTCTCCGCTTTTCCATCTCAACTATCGTAGTGTATTTCGTTAAGCAGAATGTCAATCGTTCTTGTCAGAGTCAGTCATGTCCGCGTCCGCCCATCTCACGCTGGATATCACGATGAGCAGCAAATTCGAGAAAGGATGGAAGGCTCAGGAGACGGAGCCTTTCGGGAAGCAGGTCCGCGACACAGTCCGCGGCCCGCAGCCGATGCGTCCTCAGATCCAGAAGGCCACCCAGCAACTCACTGGGGAGATCAACCGGCTGGACCAGACGATGAACCGGCTGAAGCAACGCGAAAGCTCCATCTTCAAGAAGACCGTCACGGCCGTCCAGGCACACGACCAGGAATCCAGCAAGGCGTACTCCAACGAGCTCGCAGAGGTCCGCAAGATGGAGAAGATCGTCACCCAGTCGAAGATCGCCCTAGAGCAGATCACCACGCGACTCCAGACGGTCACCGACATCGGAGACTTCGCAGCCACCATCGCCCCGGCCATCGGGGTGATTAAGAACGTACGCGCCACCCTCGGCGAAGCGATGCCAGACGCCCAGGGAGCACTCGGAGAGATCGGAGCCCAGCTCAACTCGATCATGGTGGACGTCGGCCAGATAACCGGCACGACATTCTACCAGGCCGAGAACAGCGAAGAGGCCAACAAGATCCTGTCAGAGGCGTCGGCGATCGCGGAGAAGCGCATGGCCGATTCCCTTCCGGAAGTGCCGAACAGCACGGGCCAGTCCATCTTCACGAGCGAGTAAGCAAACCCCAGGGCGGCTCGGCAAATGCCGGGCAGCCTTTCTTTCTGTTTTCACTACACGGGAGAGGATGTGCTCCAGAGCAGCTCGAGGAACTGCTTGAAGTGACTCGCGACGGCGGGGCTGTCTATCCAGCCACAGGCGGAGTGGTCTGGGAGCCCTATCAGCGCGACCTTGTCGTCCACCAGCAGGTCGAAGGCCACCTGGTTGCCTGTCCTGATCTCGACGCCGGGAGGGAGCAGGCCCACGGCTTCTTCATCGCAGATCGCTCTCACCTTGGCGCCCCTGCCGACGGCCTCCTCCAGGAGCCCCATCAACTTGGCGTCTTCTAGGCCCATCGCAGGTGCAACCACCATGAGGCTCTTCCTCGTCCCTCTGAGAAGCTCGTAGACCTTTGCGAGGACCTTCTCGTTCCCCCTCAGGGTGTACACCAGCTCGGCATCTTCTGTCGCCTCCGTCTTGTAGATCCTGTCGAGCGCTCCGAACGCGTCTTCGAGCCTCGCGGCGACCATGTCCTTCACTTTCCCAGGCTTCTTCGCCCGGTAAGTCACGGGCTTCGAGATGACCTGCTCGACCCACCCCTTCTCCTCGAGGTTCCTCAGGGCCGGATAGGCGCTGGTGTAGGGTATCTTGGCGTCCTTCGCCACCTTCTTCGGCTCCGAAGGGCCGAGGCTGACCAGAGAAACATAGGCCTTGGCCTCGTAGCTCGAGAGCCCTAGGTCCCTGAGCCGCTCTTCGAGGGAGCTGTCCCGCACAATGGGAGTTGGCGTCGAAGCTCTTATATAGGGTTTTAGTAGTTAAAACAAATAATGGCGGGCAAGCCCGACTACGACGTCGTCATCGCGGGCGGGGGCATGGCCGGGCTCATCACCGCCGCTTCGATCGGCTACCACTCAAAGGGCAAGGCGCGCGTCCTGGTCGTCGACAGGAACAAGGAGAGCGAGCCAGGCAGGAAGACCAACAACGGGTGGACCTGCGGCGACGCGACGAGCAAGCGGTCACTCGATTACCTCGCCGACCACATCGGCATCAGGTACGGCCCCCCCGAGCTCGAGCATCCGGTGAGCGGCGTCTACGTCTACTCCCCGGACAGGAAGACGAAGGTCCTCTTCGAAGGGGAGGGCTACCTCTTCAACAGGAAGCTTGCGCCGAGGCGCCAGGTCAACGACGCAAAGAAGTTCGGGACCGAGTTCATGTTCGGAGCCACAGCGGAGCGGCTCATGTCCGAGGACGGCTGGATCACGGGGGTGACAGGCAGGAAGTCCGACGGCTCTGCGTTCAGCGTCACAGGCAAGGCCGTAATCGACGCCACCGGCTCCTCGTCAACACTGCGCAGGTTCATGCCAGTGCCCTCTATGATCGAGAAGGAGATAGACCCCGACGACGTGGTCGGGACCGGCCGCTACATACTCGACTTCGAGCCGGCCAAGGACGAGCCCGCTTTCTTCTCCCCCGACTACTGCATCATCCATCTGGACCAGTTCATCGCCCCGGCAGGCTACGCGTGGGTCTTCCCCAAGGGGAAGAAGAAAGTCAACATCGGCCTGGGAGTGTCCCATTCAGGGCTCGCAAGGAGGAACAGGCGCTTCGGGCTTAACGACAACCTCCAGAGCCTTATCGACAAATATCTCGCAGAGAACCCCGTGATCAAGAACTACGCCCAGCCCTCCGACGACGCGGACTCTGGGAACACGAAGGGGAACTGGCAGGTCCCTGTGAGACGCCACAACGACTGCATGGTGGCCAACGGCTTCGCCATCGTCGGAGATTCCGCCTGGATGCCCAGGCCCATCGACGCAGGAGGGATCAGCCCGTCCATCTACGGGGGCACGATACTCGGCAAGGTAGTCGCGGAGGCCCTGGAGTCAGGGGACGCCAGCGAGGCAGGCCTGTGGAAGTACAACGTCGAGTACATGAACACCCACGGCTACCCGATGGCCAGCTTCGAGGTCCTCAGGCGCTACCTGCAGACTGTCACCAACGACCAGATCAACTACGGCATGAAGTATTTCCTTTCAGAGGAGGACGTCACCGCCATAACAGAACGGAAGCACCCAGAGTTCAATCAGGCCCGTTTCATGAACCCAGCGATGTGGTTCCGCGTCCTCGGGCAGTTGTCCCTGGCCCGCGGTCTGAGGTACACCGTCAAGAAGAGCGCGTCCTTGGTCGACATCAACCTTGCATATCCCGAGTCCCCCAATGGGTTCGCAGAATGGCAAAAGCGCCTTGGCAGAGAGCTGGCGGAGACGGTAGAGAAATTCAAGCCCCTCGACATAGCGAACTAGAAATACCTCACGGGCCGCCCGGCCAGCCATGGCTCCTGACCCCCTTGACGCCCAGATAGTGGATTTTGTGAAGGAGGTGAACCCGCCGGGCGCCTATCTGATGGGGTTCAACGAGTACGCCGGGAAGCTCTTCATCGCCTCCAGGGCTAACGTGGACGCGGCTCTGAAGAAGGTACGGAGCCTGAGGGCCAAGGCGCACACCGAATTGCAGAAGAAGTTTCTCGACTCGATCGAAATGATCCTCCTCTTTGACGAGCCCCAGCCCGTGCTGGACGACATAGTGGGGACGATATTCGCCCACCTTGTCAAGGAGGGGGTCAACGACGCGCACATGTTGTCCCTCCTGTCCTTCGCCGCCAAAGACGTCGATGTGTGCACGGCTAGATTCTCGGGACGCGACATCCCGGTCGCAGTCAAGGCGCTCACCCTCTACAGGCTTGACGGGGTCCTGGAGATATTGGACACGGTCAAGGGGGAGACCAAGAGCTCCGAGGTTAAGGTCGCCTGCGATTCGCTCAAGCTCAAAGTCACCGAGTACGTCAAACTCTTCCACCTAGACGGTTGGGGTAAAGGCGAGTTCGCGAACGTCGAGAAGATATTCAAGGAGAAGGGCTTCGATCTAGGGAGGCGGCGGTTCTACCCCGAGGTCCTGAGGAAGGGTCTCGATTACGCCGAGACGCCTAAACAGCTGGAAGCGAAAGCGATGTCCTGGATCGACGAAGAGCTCCCGAGGTTCAACAGGGTCACGGAGAAGCTGGCGAAACGGTTCGGGTGCAAGCCCGTCCCGGAGGAGGTGGAGGCCAAGATCAACGAAAGCAACCACCTGGACCCCAAGGAACTCGTGGGCGTCACCCTTGGTATCCGGAGGGTTGCCCAGAGACTTGTGTCCGAAGACGTGAGCGGCATAAACCCGAAGTACAGGACCAAGGTCATCGAGACCCCGCCCTATCTGACGGGGACGATCCCCACTGGCGCGGCCCAGTTCTTCGACACTTTCACCAAGAAACCTTTCCAGTACTTCTTCCAGACCACGGACCCTAAAAGAGACCCAGACAAGTCTGTCGCCGCCCTGCTCAGCCTCCTGGTCCACGAGGAGTACGGTCACTGCGTCCACCACTCGAACAGCGCCCTGGGTTTCGTCGGAAGGCTTTCGCCTCTCCAGACCCTCCCCGGGCTGCCAACCGGCGGCCCAATAACCGAGGGCCTCTCCTTCAACAGGGAGATAGAATTCCTCGAGGTCTCGATGGGCCTCGAGAAGAAACGAAGGCTGACAAAGGCGGAGAAAGACTACGTCAAGCTGCTGAAGAAGTACGGCGGGCTCGAAGAGTTCAACCTCGAACTGGAGTTCATGACGATGCGCATGAGGATCATCAGGTTCCTGCGTGTGATAGGGGATGTGTGGGTCAACACGGGCAAGAAGACGCTGCTCGAGTTCGTCGACTGGGGGCACGAGCGCACCGGGGTGTCAAGGAGCAGCATCTACTTCCAGCTCTTTCCCGCCCACGAGGGAATCTTCCCAGGCTACGCGACGAGCTACGCGGTGGCCGGCCAGGAGATACGTGCGATAGAGAAGAAGATCAAGGACCCACGGAAGAGGGTGAAATTCTCCACCTACCTCTGCAGCATCGGGTTCCCTCCCAAGAGCATCTACATGCGGATGCTGAAGGAATACGCCGCGAAGTTGAAGTAGGCCCCGCAGGGTCACCAGTATCATGGCCAACCTGAGCCCGAAGGTCGAGAAATTCCTTGGCGAGAAACACTTCGGCAAGCTCGCCACTATAATGAAGGACGGCTCCCCCCACGTGACCCCGATCTGGTACATGCTGGACGAGGGAAAGATCATAGTGAACACGACCAACAATAGGGTGAAGTACCACAACATCGAGCGAGACGACCGCGTCTGCCTCCTGGTCGACGACGGCTACCCCTACGTCGCGATCTTCGGAAGGGGAAGAATCGCAAGCGAGCGGGACAGCAAGAAGGACATCGAGGCCCTCGCCATCAGGTACACCGGAGATGCCGCAGGGCGGAAGTCAGCGAGGAGCATCTACTGGAAGCAGCCTAGGGCGTCGATTGAAATCGTCCCTGAAAGGGTCGTAAGCGCTCTCTGATCATTTCATCGCACGGAAGAAGAAATCCGTCACGAACCGGCTATACGATTCTCTGTCGGAGATCTTCGCGAAGTGAATGTGCTGGAATATCACCCTGTTGAGCATCCCCAGCAGGCAGTCCGTGGCGAGCCTGGAGTCCGTCTTCCTGAACGCTCCCTTCGATATCAGCCCGTCGACGAGCGCGACCGCCATCCCCCTGACCCTCTCCAGGTCGTCTGACACTATCTGTGCGCTGTGCTTGTCCAGAGAGCCAGTGTCTCTCATGTAGAGCCCGATGTCGAACGCGTGCTCAGGGAACGACGAGAGGTAGGTCGAGATGAACGACTCCAGACCCTTCTTCAGGTCCGCGGCCTCTGCCGCCTTCGACAGCTTCTGGATGAATGTCTCCATTGAGATCTGCTTCCTCGCGACAGCGTCGAACAGCCCCTTCTTGCTTCCGAAGTAGTAGTAGATGACGGGCGCTGTCGTCCCCGTCTCTCTGCAGATGTCCCTCACGGATACGTTGGCGAAACCTTTCTCCGCGAACATCTTCGAAGCTGCTTGGAGTATCTTCTCAGCAGTCGCGTGCTGTTCCTGGGCCTGCATCAGCGAACGAAACCCGGCTTATCATATATAACGCTTGAAGACTCCCTAGGGGAACCGCATGGCTTTCATCAGTGAGGCGAACTCCGGGTCATCCCTTAGCCAGTCAAACCTCGGCTCGACGTTGGACCATACGAGCCAGCTCGAACGCTCGTCGAAGGCTTTCCGCAGCCAGGAAACAGTTTGTGACCCGTCTTTGAATCCATTGTAAACGGCCGCAATCCAGTACGAGGAAACATATTGCGTCCTTGACCGTTCCTTGAGTTTCTCGAGAATCTCTCGAGCTTCATTGCCTCTTTCCGCCGCGGCAAGTCCGTGGCCAAGCATTCCCAACGCCACGTTGCTCTCCCCCGACAACCTTACCCCTATGCGGAGCTCTTGGATCGCTTCTTCGTACATACCCTTCTCCAGGAAGGGCCTTCCGAACCAGATATGTGTCTGCATAAAGTTCGGGTCAAGCTCAAGAGTCTTCTTGTACTGTTCAATCGCATCGTCGTACTGCCGGGAAAGGTAAAGAACGTGGCCGACCGCCGAATTGATTGGCAGGGAGAGAGGGTCCAACTCTTGGGCCCTGCGGATTTCGGCGAGCGCCTCGTCCAACCTGCCCGTAGCCTTCAGGTGGTCTGAATAAAATTGATGGGCGGGAGCGTAATTTGGGTTTAGGTCAAGGGACTTCCGGAACTCTTCTTCGGCACCGTCCCAATCCCAATCGTACTGAAACCTAACTACCCCCAACGAAGTATGGGCTTCCACGAGGTCGGGGTCCAATGCAAGGGCTTTTGTGACTGAATCTCTGGCCTGAGGATAGGCTATCTTGGGCGGGACATATTCCGTGGCGTACGAAGCGAGCATTGCATGGCAGTCTGCGATGCCTGAGTAAGCCTTGGCATAGGTCGGATCCATCTCGAGGGCCGCTTCGAATCGTCTTATCGCTTCTTCGAGGTCAGCCTTGGTTCTGCGGTTCCAATTCTGTCTACCTCGAAGGTACTGGACGTAAGCCTCGGGATTCTTCGTCTCTCCCTTCCCAGCATCTCTTGATCCCCTGCGCATCACCTGAACCCTTAGGGCGTCGACTACTTTTTGGCTGATGTCGCTCTGAATTGCGAATATATCTCTGAGCTCCCTGTCGTACTCCTGGGACCACTTGGGCTCCTCGTTGGACGTGTCCACCAGTTGGACAGTGATGCGGACCCTGTCTCCGGCCTTCCTTACGCTTCCCTCGAGGACGCTACCAACGTTGAGCTGCCTTCCGATCTCAGAGACCGATTTGTTGGTCCCTTTGTATTTCATGACTGATGTCCTCGCGATTACCCTGAGCCCAGGCGTCCTCGAAATGGAGGAGATTATTTCCTCGGTCATCCCATCAGCGAAGTACTCCTCAGTGCCCTGGGCGATGTTAACAAACGGGAGAACGGCCATCCTGTCGTTTTGAGGGGTTAGCGGTTTGGCAGGAGAACTCACAGAAACTTTCTCTCCGAAGCCTGATATTTGGTACACCTGCATGGGCGTAGATACATTCTTGAGTTCGGGAGTCCCCAACGAGTCGAACCTGAAATCGACCTTGTTGACAACGCTATCG
Organism: Nitrososphaerota archaeon; assembly: GCA_028867035.1. Classification (GTDB taxonomy): domain Archaea; phylum Thermoproteota; class Nitrososphaeria; order Nitrososphaerales; family Gagatemarchaeaceae; genus UBA183. The sequence continues at coordinate 252,396 of JAGWHB010000003.1, forward strand.
TGGACCTGAGCACTGACGCAAATTCCTCCAGGGGGAGCAAGCGGCTCGATGCGCGAGGCCACGTTAACGGCGTCCCCGTACACGTCGCTTCCTGCGTGAATCACATCACCTAAATGAATCCCGATTCTCAGAATTATCTTCTCCTCCTGGCGGGCGCGATTCGCATCCCGTAGGACAGCTTGTATCTCTCCCGCACATCTGACGGCCTCAAGTGAGCTTGAGAACTCAACAAGGAACGCGTCCCCGATAGTCTTGACCTCCCTGCCTTTGTGCTTGGCAAGCAAAGGGCGCACCAACATCCTCTGCAGCTTGAGCATGCGCATTGCCTGGCTTTCGTTCTTTTGGGCGAGGGCAGTGAAGCCTACCATGTCGGTGAACATGATGGCGGCGAGGCTTCGCGCACCTTCCGCCTGCTCCGAATTCTTCAACAGGTCCATACGAAGAAAGCCGTCTTCGGCTAATAAGCCTTGGCCGGGCCCTGATGTTCTCAGGTCACGATTTAGTCGAAGTCTCCGCCGCCCTCGCCGCCCATCCCTCCGCCTCCAGGGGGACCGGCAGGGGCCTTGGACTTGCCCGCAGCGATGACGTCGTCGATTCTCAGTATCATCGAAGCCGCCTCCGTGGCCGACCTGATGACCTGCACCTTCACGGCCAGTGGCTCGAAGACCTGCCGCTGATACATGTCCTTGACCTTGCCGTCGGCCGCTTCGATGCCGAACCACTTGCCGTTCTCCGTGGCATGCTTGGCCCTGAACTCCACTTGTGCGTCGATGGGGTCCATGCCCGCGTTCACGGCTAGTGCCATCGGTATAGACTCTAGCGCTTCGGCGAATTTCTGAGCTGCCAGCTGCTCCCTTCCAGAAAGCCTGTCGGCCCATTTGAGCACCTGGGCAGCGGCCTCGGCTTCCGCAGCTCCGCCTCCCGCGACTATGGCCGGCTTCTCGATGACGTCCTTCGTCACCATGAGCGCGTCGTGCAGGGATCTCTCCCCTTCGTCAACTATGCGCTGCGTCCCTCCTCTGATGAGTATGGTCACGGCCTTCGGGTTCTTGGCTCCTTCGACGAAGACCCATTTGTCCTCCTCCACCTTCCTCTCCTCGACGTGGCCCGCGTACCCGAGGTCGGCAGTCGAAAGGTCCTCGAAGTTGTTTACGACCCTGGCCCCGGTGGCCTTGGCCAGCTTGGTCATGTCAGACTCCTTGGCCCTTCTCACGGCCAGCACCCCGGCCTTCGCCAGGTAGTGCTGAGCGATGTCGTCGATGCCCTTCTGGCATATTATCACGTTGGCGCCCACGTTGACCACCTTGTCGACCATCCCCTTGAGCATCTTCGTCTCCTCGTCGAGGAACTTCTTCATCATGGACGGGTCGTTGATGTTCAGCTTTGCGTCGAACTCGGTCTTCTCAATCTCGAATGGGGCGCTGATGAGGGCGATCTTCGCCTTCTCGACCATCTTCGGCATCCCGGAGTGGACCACTTCCTTGTCGAGGACGATCCCCTGGATTAGTTTGGTGTCCTTCAGGGAGCCGCCAGGCTTCTTCTCCACCTTGACGTTGTCGATGTCCACCCTGTAGCCCTTGTCTGCCTTCTCTGCTACCGCCAGCATGGCGTCCACGACCAGGTCTGCGAGCTCGTCTGCCTCCTTGAAAACGAGTTTCGTCTGCATGCTCGTCCTTGCAACCTTGACCAGCCACTCCTTGTTGTCAGGCGTGACCTTCTCAGCGATGTCTTCAAGGGCTTCGATGGCCTTCCTCGAGGCCTTCGAGTAGCCGTCGACTATCACCGTCGGGTGGACGTCCTTCTCCAGGAGCTCCTCAGCCATCTCGAGCAGTGACCCTGCCAACACCACCGCTGAGGTCGTCCCGTCACCAACTTCGTTGTCTGTGGTCTTCGAAACCTCTACCAGCATCTTGGCGGCAGGATGCTGCACGTCAATCTCCTTCAGCATCGTAGCGCCGTCGTTCGTTATCGTAACGTCGCCAAGGGAGTCGACCAGCATCTTGTCCATCCCGCGGGGACCTATCGAAGTCTTGACTATCTCAGAGATCAGCTTCGCGGCGGCGATGTTGTTCTTCTGGGCTTCCCTTCCCCTATTCTGGCTGGACCCTTCCTTAAGAATCAGGACGGGCTGTCCGGACTGCGTCATGGCTGGAATTGCTGTAGTAGACATACTAAATCTGGTCACTATACAACCAAATGGGGTATATATGAATTTCCAGTTCAGCGTGGCAGCGCTCGCGACTTCGACCTGACTCTCCTGAGCATCGCCTCGATCTTCTCAGCCAGCCCGATGTCCCACTCTGTCACCCCGCCTTCCGAGTGCGTCTGCACTGAAAGTGTGACATCGGTATACCTGACGTGGATGTCGGGATGGTGCTCATATTTCTCCGCGACTTCGGCGACCTTTCTGATGAAGTCGATGCCATCCATGAAGCTCTCGAACTCGTACGACTTCGTGATGAACTCGCCCTCATGCCTCCAGCCCTTCAGGGCCCTCAGCCTCGAGTCGATTTCCGAGTCGCTCAGCAGCTTTGGCACGGCAATCGTTGATATCCCCTTCGTATATAATTTAGCGAACCAGCAATGCGATTTGACCACCTGCGTTAACGTGCCCCCTGGAGATGCGAACCCGTAGCTTGCAGGAGAAGAAGATGGTCAACTCGACGGTCGAATCAATCACGAGGATTGTCGATGCGAAGTCCGAAGTCGCTTCGAAGCTCAACACTGAGCACGTTTCGCGCCACGTCGACGGACTTACGAAGCCGAAATCGCCGAGTTCCACGATGAAGAAAGCTGGGATAGCACTTATCGCGGCCCCCGATCCCATCACCGGGGTCGCGGGAGTAGCGCTTGTTGCGACATCGTTTGCGATGAGGAAGAACGAACCCGCCAGCCTTGAAAATCTCGCACACGAAACCAGAAAGATTCTTCGTGACCTCCAGTCCTTGAGCCTTTAAGTATCCGACAACCCATCCGCCGAACTCGATGGAACTAAAACCATCAAAGGGATTGAAGGTCCACGTCAACGCTCAGCGCGAAGCAATCTTCGGAGACGAGTCGGTCAGCGTTCAGAGAATAACATTGAACGACGGCGACAGGGTAGGGGTCATGACAGGCCGCACACTGATCGGATTCTGCGAGGTCGAGATGCAGAAGCTCGACGGACACGGTCACTGGTACCCCATTGACGACCTGACCGGCGAGCACGGCGAGAGAATCATCGAAGAAGAGATCCCGATCGAGCCGGACGAAGAGCGAGACGAAGGGTCAGAAGAGGAGCAAGCGTAGCGTGGCTTCGGCCGGCAGGGCCGAACTCGTCTTCGTGGTGGACGTCTCCTCCCTCACCAAGGAGGGTTTCGTGGGGACAACCACCTACGAGGGAAGCAAGATCGACCTGCTGTTCGACGACGGTGGGGCGGGCATCTTTCTGACCACGGAGATGGCGGGCCGGTTGAAGGTGAGAAAGGGTTCCACGCTGTCGGTGATGATAGAGGGCGAGAAGACTCTGATCGCCGAGGCGGTGGTCGCTGCCGTGAGGAAGAAGATCCGCATCTCCGACTCGAAGGTCTACTACGCGGTGGGTAGGGAGGGCGGCGCCATAATCAGAGTCCGAAAGGGCGAATGAATCGGGCAGGTTTTGAGACAGTCAGGAATCTTCGGGCGCCTAGCGGAGCATCGCATCGCCGTCAGATTCCGGAAGGTCGTACCAACGGCTCCTCTCCCCAATCCTGGCGCGCATCTTCCACCCGAAGCTCTTGGGTGCCGACTCCATCATAGCCATCAGCTTGTGAACTCTGGAGACCACGATTGCGCTTTCAGGTCCCCCAAGTTCCTGTGCTTTCGCCATCAGGGCCTCGAGGCTCTTCCAGAATGTCGTGTACACCCCCCAGTCCTTCGCGCACAGGTCAGCTATCTCGTCCCCTCGAATCCCCTCTTTCTCAGTTGCGACGTCGAAGTCGTGGAAAGCCACCATTAGGTCCTTGTACTCCTTCTCGGTCTTCTCCACGACCTGGAGCTTTGTCATGAGGAGCTGGGTGATCGGAAGCGTGTACATCCCTGAGAGGATGCTCTCCTTGAAGTTGAACTTGTGACACATGACGAACTCGTCGAGGAAGAGGTCGACCCTCCGCCTGTTGGCCATGTCGTAGTAGATCAGCCTCTGGCCCATGTTTAGCTTGTTGAACAGGTCTCTGGGCTTGTAACCGAGCGTTTCCATGATTCTCACTATCTTACCCGAGTCCTCCCTCTTCCCCATGAGGTCGATGTCCTTGTTCTCCCTGAAGTAGCGGGGGTCGCTGGCAGTGGGGCAGAGCTTCTTGAACGCGAGCCCCCCGATGAGCCTCAGTCTCACCCCCCTGCCTTCAGCCGAGTCGATGATCTGGGTGGCGGCTTCGAGCGCGTTGGGCGGAAGCAACACTAGGCTCTCCATACGAGCCGTTTGGAGCCTGCTTTTGGATTTAAGATGTCTTTAGCATGGACGCCGCAATAGTCGCTGAACTGCAAAATCCAGATTTTGTCTGCCTACTCGCCCCGCGACCGTCCCTCGTGCGCCCTTGTCAGCACCCAGCGTGGCTTCTCCCAGAGCTCCTCGTGGCCTGCCGCGTTCCTGATCAGCACTCTCTGTCCGTCCTGATCCAGTAATTCAACCGCCGGCACCCCGGCCCTGAATCGCGTGTATTCGCTGTCGGACATACTGACGCTCTTCTTCCTCCCTATGCTCGCATGCCAATCCGCGCTCGTCCCGTCGAGAGAGAAGAGCACAGAAGTGGGACCGGCTTGGAAGTAGACCTTCGCGTACCTGAGCTGCCTAGGGAGCTTGTGTTCGAGAAGGAACTTCATGCCGTGTTCCGGCTTCTCCCAGCCTAATTAGGGTTGCTTCGAGCACTTTCACCGACGGGTCTCCCCCCATGCCATCCGACGCTCCAAAGTTTAAACTCCCAACGGTGAGCGACTTGGCACATTGTCGGAGGTCGGAGATGCCAGCATAGAATCCAGGACCATCGCCGAAGTCCAGGCCTCTACCCGCTTCCTTCTCGATTCCTTCAAATCAAAGATGGCTGATTTGAAGGTCTGCGGGCCAGAAATCAGGGCCCTCCTCAAGTTCGGGGTCGACCTCTCCGCGGCCTCATCGACCGCCAGGGAGTTCTTCGGCTCCGACGTCGCCGACTACATAGCAATCGACGGCACAGATTCCGTCGACCAGCAGCTCGACCTCATCGTCTTCTACGTGGGAGCATTCGCCTACGGTGGGAAAGTAAAGTTCTCTCCCGAGGGCGTCTATGTCGGAGACCCGAAGGCCACGGAAGTGGACCTCTCAGTCTCCGCCGCCGTCCCTCTCTCCGAGGAGGATGCGGCCGAGGTGTTCGGGCAGAAGCGGGAATCTGGCGTAGAGGTAGACGCCGAGCGCCTCCCCACCGCGTTGATGCATCTGGCCGAGTACTACCTGGCATACAAGGGGGTCAGCCGCCCCGGAGGTCCGAGGATCGTACTGCTCGATAGGACCCTGGCCGGCGACGTCGGGCACCTTGTCTGGAGCACCCGGGATTTCATCAGGGCGAAGCTCTGCGTGTTGGAGGGGCTTGTGACTCCAGCCGGCGTAGTCACAGCATTCGACCTTGAGCTGGTGAGGATGCTTCTCCCCAACAGGCAGCTATCGCAGCCCGCCCCTAGGAGCCAGCTCCTCAAATTCGCGGCCGTCATGGAACTGTTCGGGGGCGAGGCGCTCACATCGGAGGAGCTGATCGCAAGGACGCGAGCGGACAGGGGCTGGCTCGGCAGGCTCGACGAGGACCTAAGAAAGCTTGACGACCAGTTCGGCATCTTCGAAACGACGTCACCTTCGTTCAGGCTCAAGCCAGGGGTAGCAGGATACTGGGACCGGGTCCTGAGCGCCGCACTCGACGTCTCCGGGCACATCTTCGACCCGCGGGGAGGCCATCCCCTGCGGATCGCGAAGGGAGACAGGCAGGTATGGGTGAAGGCCGACGATCTGGACTTCCTCGTCCTCGTCTTCATCCGTGCGCTCACAAGGAGCGCCTGGGCCGACAGGGTCCTGCCCATCGGCTTCGTGAAGGACACCAACGCTTTCGAATTCGTAAACTCAGTAATCCCAATCTTGGAGGCGGCCGGCCTCAAGAAATCCAACCGGAAATTCCCCAATTTCAACAGCGACAAGATGCTCTTGCAGACGAACAGCGTCGCCAACGCAGGCGAAGTCCCTACGCCCTGGCACACTTCAGACATGGACGCCGCTTTCAGGACGACTGCCCCAAAGCCCGACGCGTCGCTCGGCAGGGGGCAGGCCCGGGTCAACGGCGCCTTCGAGAACGTCATCTACCAGGAGAGGGTCTACGTCAAGACCTACATCCAGCTCTGGAGCAGCAGGTCGACACCAAGCGTAAGGAGCCATGTGTTCACCTACGACAGGCCCGTTTATCCCGGCTTCGACCACTGGGACGAGGTCCTCCTGTTCAACAGAGACGGGCCCGTCGATGGCACGATCAGCCCCGTGCTCCACTTCGAGCGGGGGTCACCCCTGACCAACATGTGCATGGCCCTCCTCAGCGAGATGGGGAAGGAGGTGGTCCCCGAGGCCCTCGGGCACAACTACCCCCTCTTCCTGGCGGACAAGAAGGCGAAAGCAATCCTTGAAGAGACCCGCCAAGCGTACCTGGGGGCCGTAGCCATCGAAATGGCGAAGTCGGACCTCGACCAGCAGGTCCTTTTCTCGAGGAGGTTCAGGGACTACCGCAGCCAGATAGAGGGGAAGCGGAAGTCATGACGTCGCAACCATTTGACGACATCGACGGCGAATTCAAGGCCCGCCTCAGGGAAATCGCGACCTCGACTCGTTCCACCGTCGACAATTCCACCGTCACCTTCCGCACCGCGCGCATCGAATGCGAATACACCCCGAAGGTCATCAAGCGCCTCGCCATGGGGCAGCTCGTCGCCATCCCCAACGTCCAGGCCCTCGGTGCCAACAGCTCCTACTCCCTCTACGAGATAGCTGACGCATATCCGATGCACTACTCCATGCTCACCCTCGACAGATCACAGCCCGCGGCTATCCGGTCGGAATTCATGGACCTGATCCAGAAGGAGTGGGAAAAGGGGTCGAAGAGCACATGGATCGAAATAGTCGCAGCTCCCATTGGGCACGTGATGAAGACTTCCGACGACGGAGTCTCCTACGAGCGGAGGGCCATGGCGCCCCTCACCGGGAGCCCGGTCAAACTCCTCAGCAAGGATTCGATACAGCAGCTCATCTGCTTCAGGCCTCCGAAAGGGAGGGTCGAGGACTATTCCCTCGGCAACCTCCTCGGGTTCACCGACGATTCGATCCCGTTCTCGGTCAACCTGGAGAGCCTCATCCACTACATGTCGTCGACGTTTGCCTTCACAGGCTCAGGAAAATCCAACCTCACCGCTACTGTCGTCCGCAAGGCCCTTCACGTGATCCCGGACCTCAAGGTCGTCATCTTCGACGTCTCCGCTGAGTACGGCATCCACATCCTCGACGTCCTCAACCACCTCCCCAGCCGTGTCCTCTTCACTGACTCTTTCAGGGACAGCAAGGATCTTCCAGCTGAGTACTTCAAGCGCCATGCCACCCCAGAGGCCCTTGCAGGGCGCGAGAGGGATTTCTTCCCTAAGATCAAGCAGCTCTTCGACGACGGGAAAGTCGAGTTCCTCCAGACCCGGCTCGCAGGGGAGGAGGAAGTCGCCAGATTCAGCACCTACGAGGGCCTCGTCGAGGTCCTGTCGAACACACTAAACGACAGGTACGGCCCTGTCCAGCAGAAGATCCTCGTCCCCCAAGTCGTGGACATCATCAAGCAGTTCCTCCGAGATAACAAACTCGAACTCGAGGCGAGATTCGGCCCGAAGACGGGCGAGCTGATTGCGAAGATTCAGCCTCTCATTGCGGACCTCCCCGCAAACAGCTCTCTCAAGAAGGCCTTCGACAGCCTCGCCAAGGTCGTTGACGCTATCCCCGAAACTCCCGAAGAGGAAGAGGGATACAGCTGGACCAAGCTCGCCGACGAAATCCTGTCGACCGCCAAGGACTCCCCCAGGGTCTTCGTCGTCAACCTCCCCGAGGCAGAGGACGCCAGACTCGAGACGGCCAACGTAATCAGCGAGGTCTTCAGGAAGCGCAAGCGGAGCTTCACCCTCTCTCCACGCGTGCTCTTCGTCATAGACGAAGCCCAGGAGTTCATCCCTCAGGTCACCAGGAAGGAGGACGGCACCGACCAGTCAAGCAGGGCAGTGGAGAGGCTCCTAAGGCACGGCCGCAAGTACCATCTGAACTGCTGGATCAGCACCCAGAGGGTGGCGCACCTCAACACCAACGCGCTGCAGCAGCTCCACAGCTACTTCGTCTCCACCATGCCGAGGCCCTACGACCGACAGCTGATCTCCGACACATTCGCCATCGACGACGCTTTCATGGAGCGGACCCTCGCATTCCAGAACGGGGACTGGCTCCTCACCAGCTTCAAGGCGACGGCGACACAGAACATCCCCGTGTTCTTCCACGCCGAAAACAACGAGGACATCCTCGACGCCTACCTGAAGTGAGACCGCGAGATGGCTGAACCGCATCCATTGCAGATGAAGCTGCGGACGGCGAGGATGATTGCCATAACAAAGCAGCACCTGGCAGGAAAGCGGCCAAAGAACCCCGGCCCCGACACGATAATGAAGCTCTTCCGCGACCTCAGCTACGTCCAGCTCGACCCTACCCAGGCAGTTGCTCCGAGCCACCTTATCGTCCTCTGGAGCAGGCTGGGTGCCTTCCGAGAATCCGACCTCGACAGGCTCCTCTGGAGGGACAGGAAGCTCTTCGAGTACTGGGCCCATATGGCCTCAATCGTCCTCACAGAAGACTACCCCCTCTACTCCCCGAGGATGAAGCGGTTCCACCAGGGGGACAGAGTCTGGGACGTCCGCCTTAGGGAATGGATGAAGGACAACTCCAAGCTGAGGGAGTACGTCCTCGATGAGATTCGATCCAGGGGGCCCCTCTCCTCGCGGGAGTTCGAAGACAGGTCCGACGACTCTTGGGACAAAGCCCGCCGCAGATGGGGCCTGAAACCCTCCGATTGGGGCTCAGGGGAGGGACGGAGCGTTTCAAGGATGATTGAGTTCCTCTTCCATGACGGGACGCTCATGGTAGCTGGCCGTCAGGGCAGGCAGAAGGTCTGGGACCTGTCCGAGCGCCGCCTCCCTGACTGGACGCCGAAGACGAGCCTGACAGAGGCAGAGGTCGAGTACCTTGGCGCCCAGAAATCGCTCAAGGCCCTCGGTGTCGCCACGCCCAGGGAGATCGCCAGGCACTTCCTCGTCAGGAGGTATCCGAACCTGCGCGCGACCATCCAGCATCTGGCGTCTGACTCGAGAATCCTCCCCGTTGAGCTGACCGACGGACCCCGATCGAAGGGACGCTACTACATCCATGCAGACGACACGGCCACGGCAGTAGCCCTGTCGAAGGGGGAGTGGGAGCCAAGGACTACCTTACTGTCACCTTTCGACAACTTGGTCACAGACAGGGACAGGACGCACCTGCTGTTCGATTTCTTCTTCAGAGTAGAAATCTACACGCCGAAGCACAAGCGCAAGCACGGCTTCTTCGTCCTCCCTATCCTCGACGGAGACAGGCTCATCGGCCGCATAGACCCCACCATGGACCGGCGGGGAGAAAGGCTCCGAATCAACTCGATGCACGCCGAACCCGATACGCCGGAGGGGAGAGCCCCCGCCAGACGCATATCCGAAGCGATAGAAGACCTTGGAGAGTTCCTCGGCGCAAAGGAGGTGGTCCATGAGGGTAAGATCCCGGCTCCCTGGCAGGGCTACTTGAAATGAAGTCCGGCGGTGCCTAGTCTGATTCCGCGGCGGGAACTTCTTCGTACTTCGACTTCGGCTTCTTCGCCATGTAAGCTGGGACAGCTGAGAAGAGGCTGATGAAGCCCATGAGCAGGAACAACCCGTGCAGAGACCCGACGAAACTATCGATGACTACGGGGCTTATTGGGACCGTGCTACCTGAGAATATCTGCTGGAGCACGCTCGTGGGGACGCTGGTAGCCATCACCGCGAAAGCCATACCGAGGCTGAGAAGGAAGCCGGTGTTGATGAGGGTAGACGACATCCCCGAAGCCACCCCTCTTCTCTCGGCAGGGGTCGCATTCATTATCGAAGCGATGTTCGGGGCGATGAACAGCCCGCCCCCGATGCCAGCTATGACCATGGGAACCACGATGTGGGCGTAGTCGCCAAACGGGAACAGGCCGAGCCAGAACAGGGCGACCGCGACGGTGAGCAGGCCAGCGGTGGCGAACCCCCTGGAGCCGAACCTGTCCGAGAGGTAGCCGCTCAGGGGTCCAGCGGTCACGAAGGCCACGGAGAAAGGTATGAGCATCAGCCCAGCCGTGAAAGCGTCAAGAAGCAGCACCCCCTGGAAGTAGAAGACTAGAACGAGCGACAGCCCTCCCCTCGCCACCGACGCTAGGAGGTTGCTTGCCATGCCTGCTGCGAACGCCCTGATCCTGAACAGGGAAAGGTCCATCATCGGGAACCTCACCCTTGTCTCCGCGACCACGAAGGCCGCCACACAGAGCACGCCGACTGCCATCAGTCCCAGAAACTCCGGCGCCCAGCCGACGATGGCCCCAAGCATCAAACCCACGAGCGAAAGCGACAGCCCCGCCGCGTAGAGTATGTTCCCCAGTGGGTCGAGCTTCTCGCTTCGGCTTGGCTTGGACATCTCCTTGAGCTTGAAGTGCGCCCACAGGGTCGCGAACGTCCCGAACGGTATGTTGATCCAGAAGATGGACCTCCAGCCGAGGAAGGACCCGGCCAGAATGCCCCCCAGGGCCAGCCCGAGCACCGAACCGAAGGTCCCGGCCACCTGGTTGAGGCCAAGTGCCCTCCCCCTTTCGGTGGGCGGGAATACATCGGTTAGGAGAGCCGCGGAGTTCGAGAACAAAAGGGCTCCACCTGTCCCCTGCACCAGCCTGAACAGCACAAGGGAGATGCCGTTGGGAGAGATGCTGCACAGAGCCGACCCGACTGTGAAGATGGCGAAACCTGTGTTGTAGAGCCTCACCCTGCCGAAAATGTCAGACAGGCGACCGAATGTGAGGAGAAGAGACGCGTTGACCAGGATGTACCCCATGATTATCCAGACCGCCTCGAAAGGGCTCGCGCGCAGGTCGGCCGAGATCGTGGGGAGAGCGATCAGGACTATGTTGGCGTCCAATATCGCCATGAACGCGCCTATGGTGGTGTTCGTCAGCACCACGTACTTGTAATTCATGCTTCGGAATTCTCCCTGCGGCCCGGCGCACGCTCGGATAAGATTTTGTTCCTCAGAAGGCGACAGCGATGACGAGCGCCGCCACTATCAGGACGCCCCCGGCGTAGTCCCTGGGAGACGGGGATTCCTTGCCGAGGGCCCTGGCGAACACCTGGGTGAGCAGTGGCGACAGGCTTGTGAGTATCACGGTAAGCGCCACCCCTATGGTCGAGATCGAGTAGACGAAGAGGATGGACCCCACCACCAGGTCGCTAACTATGACAGCGAGGACGAACCCATAGTACCCGAATCCGAGTCCTCTGGGCCAGGTCCTGCCCCTTCTGGTGAGAAGGAACACGGCCCCCAGAGCCAGCGCAGCCGCGGCGTTCCTGGTGAACGTGACCACAATGAAGTTACCCCCGGCGTTGGTGGAGGCCTGGATCAGCTCCTGTCCTATCGTCCACAAGACCCCCGCCGAGATCGCGAGCGCGATCCCCTTCAGCCTGGGCTTCCCCCCTCCCCCTCTGGAAAGGATGTAGACCCCTGCCACGACCATGACGGCTGCGACCACGTTGGCGTAGGGCACCACCTGGCCGAGTGCGACACCCGCCAGCTGGATCATCAGCACGTAGGTGTACACCACCGGCGCGGCCACGGAGGCACCCGTCTCGCGGACCGAGAATAGGAAAAGGCTGTCGCCGCATGCCAGGGTCACGACCCCGCTGAGGACGGCGAAGCCCAGACCCGCGTCTCCCCAGTAGTATATCGCCGGGAGGAAGAGAACAAGTGATGCAGTGGCGGTCCTTAGCAGGTTGAAGCTGGGGATGTCGAACTTGGCGAGGAAGCCCCGGTAGTAGATGGGGCTGAACGCCCAGATCAGCGCAGCGGTGAGCGCGTACGCCGGGTTGACCAATCACCCGGCCCTGTCCGACGTCACTAATTAGCCCGACCGGGTCTTTTGCTCCTGAACGACTTGACTGCCGCGGCCAAGCTCGCTGGGACAGGCTTGCAGCCGCACGCCGCAGCGTGCTCCGCGTGCCATTCCATCCGCTCCTCCCTGGTGGGATTAGCAGGCATCATATGCGCGTTGTGCCACGCTTCGTTGGGTTTCACTTCCAATCCCCCACGATCTTGTGCTCGACCCTCATGCACTTGTCCATCACGTATTCGACCTTTGCCTCGGAGAGTATCTTCTTCGCCTCTTCATTCTCGAGCCCCAGCTGGCCCCAGAAGACGAAAGGCCTACCCGTCCGGGACTTCATGTCCGCTACCTGTTTCGCGACCTGGGGGAACTCTTCGGAGGGGCGGAACACTTCGACTACCTCGACCTTCTTCGCGAGGTCCACGGGGATGTCTGCCAGCGAAGGGTACGCCTTCTCCCCGTTCACGACGTCTGCCGTCGGGTTGACCGGGATGATTGTGTATCCGTGCTCCTGGAGGTACGCCGGGACTGTGTTCGCTTCCTTCCCGGGGTTCTTCGAAGCCCCGACGACGGCTATGACCTTGTACTTCTTCATCACTTCAGTGGGTTGGACGGTGAACTTTGGCATGAGACGCCGCGGCTTGCCCCACGTTAATACGGTTGTCGGGCTCACGCCGCGCTAACGCAAGGCTCTAAAACCACACGAACCGAGGGAAGGGGATAATGAGCTTGCTCGGTTCGCTCCTGACAAACGTCCCCCTTGGGACAGCCGACGTCCTCTCCTACTCCATGCTCGTAGTGGTGGCCATCTTCCTACTGTCGGGCCCGGCGATTACTTACTATTATTGGAAGAAGAACAAGAAGACGAAAGCGGCCCAGCCTACTGGGGCTGTTTGATACCCTTCTGAGACCTTCCGCGCCTCTGAATGGGGATTATGACCGCCGCCCCCACAGCTGCTATCGGCAGGACGACCACGGCCACTTCGACTATCCCCTCGACCACGCTGACGAACAAGCCTGAGACGGTCCCGAAGAAGCTCAGTACCCCGGACTGACCTGGGGCTGCGACCACGTGCACCACGGTGAAGGCCTGGACCGAGGTCCCGTTCTGGTCCGTTGCGCTCACCGTGACGTTGTAATCTCCCGACTGGAAGAAGATGTGGATGACTATCTGACCCTCGCTTGCGTAGCCGTCACCGAAGTTGTAGTTGACGACGTAGGGCTGGGCTCCCCCCTTCACCACCGCATTGAAGGTTACGCTGAGTGGGGATACTCCGCTCTTGGGGGTGGCCGAGAGGGACATCGACAGCGGGGTCTGCTGCGCCGTCTCCGTCATGCTGACGTCGATGGTGGCGTAGTCGATCAGCGTCCTTGTCTGGAGGATCTGGCTCTCGATGTCGTTGATCTGCTGGTTGACCCCCTGCAACTGGGTCTCGATGGCAAGCGTGGAATTGATCGTGCTCGACTGGTTAAGCAACTTCAGGAGAGCCCCCTGCTCGGTCCTCAGGGAGTCGAGGGTAGCGTTGAGGTCGGTGTATTGGACCCGGACGTCGTTCGAGTTCGAAGTCAAATCAAGGACTTTGCCCATCCCCTCCACCTTGCCCAGGACCTGAGAATATTCTCCTGCCGGCACTCGTATGACCACGCTGGCGGCGCTGGTGGTGGTAGACTGGTAGGCGACATACCCGCCGACGGAATACGCCAGGGCGATGATCCCCGACGCCGTCTGCTGCGGAGATGATGCCTGGAGTGTCAGGTCGCTAGAGAACTCGATCAATCCTCCAGCGCCCGTGGGTGTGCCCTGCGTCGAGTTGACCCCACTGACCTGAGGAGTCGTGCCTCCCACAGTGGTGCTCGCCGTGTATGTGGTCACGGCCTTCGCCGGACCCACTACCTGAGTGTATCCCGGACCGATGTAGTTGCCATTCCCAACGTCGTTGGTGGCTCCCATTGAAAAGAAGCTGGTCTCTCCTGCCGAATAACCCGGTGCAGCTGGGCTAAAACTACCAGGAGCCAAAGCAGAATTGGAGATGAGAGCCAGGACGAACCCGCCCACCACAATGATAGCCGCAACCCCGATGAGGGCCCTCTTCCCCGTCACGCCACCGAAATCCTTCACATCAGAGCCATGGGTCAGACCCGATTTAGTCCCAGTCCAGAGAACGGGCCGTTCGCAAAGCGCGAACAGAGCACTTATGACGTATCCCGGCCGAATCCTTTCCGTTGTCGGACGAAGACGCCAGGCGTGAGAGAGTCGAATACGCCCTCCGCGGCAAGACCCTCACCGTCTACCTCTATCTCCTGAAGCACGGCAAGGCGATAGGCGTCCGTGAAATCCAAAAGTCTCTGGGCTTCTCAAGCCCGTCCGTGGCGTTTCACCACCTCGACAAGCTGGTCGAGCTGGGCGTGGTCGAGAAAGACGAGTACGACAGGTACGTCCTCGCCCGGAAGGTGGACACGGGGATACTTCATTCGTTCGTGAGCGTGGCGGGACTGAACCTGCCGAGGCTGGGGTTCTATGCGGCCTTCTTCACCACCATAGCAGCGGCGTACCTGCTCTTGGACAGAGGCTCCCTCGACCTCTACGCCCTCATCGGGACCGTCGGTGGCGCCGTGGTTTTCTGGTACGAAGCCTGGCGCGTCTGGAGGAGGAAGCCGTTCTGAGAACTAGAACTAACTACCCATCGGGAGACAGTGAGTGAGCATGGACGGGAAGAGATTCGGGGTCGGCTTGGCTGCCGGAATCCTGGTCGGATTGGCGGTCATTACCGCGTCTGGCGGATTGGGCGCAGGCCTGTCAGAATTCGGTCCCGTAGGTAGCCTCAACAGCGCCGCAGCAGTCGTTACGACTACATCCCCTGGTTCCACCGTTGCGACATCTGCCTCAACACAATCCACCAACGGCTCTACCTCCTACACCACGAGTCTGAGCAACTCATCCAAAACGTTGGCCGCCATTTCGACCACCTCCACTGCACCATCAGCCGTTTCGACAACATCTCCGAGCATGCAGGCGGGCTTATCCTCACTCGTCGCTGCGATTCCTTCTTCACGTCTAAGCAGCGTCGCGACACAACCGTTCTTGTCGAACGCCATCATATTCATCCCGCTGCTCGTTGCTTTCCTCCTAGGAGCCTTACTGTTCCGTTCTTCAGTCCGCGACAGGACCGAGCCCTCGGAAGAACCGCAATCCTCTGACGCGTAGCTCTCTATTTCGAGACGAGGAATTCCCTGCTGTTGGGTTCCTTCCCTTCCCAGCGCTTCGACCAAGTGGCCAGCTCGCACAATATCTTGTAGACCTCGTGCCCCTTCACGGTCAGCGAATACTCGATCCTCGGCTTCTCCTCGGCGAACACCTTCCTCTGCACGACCCCGAACTTCTCGAGCTGTGACAGCCTCTCAGCCAGGGAGGTGGCGCTGATCCCTTTGATGTGCCTCTTGAGCTCGTTGAACCTGGTGGGTTCTATCTGCCCCAGCATGTGGATCGTAGGGAGAGTCCACGTCCTCGTGATCTCATTCCAGGTCTGATGGACCACCGAGCACGAGTCGAGTGTCTTCTGGTCAAGCTGCTCTGATTTGGTAAGGTGCGACATACGTAGTTGGTCAGGAAAAACTACCATTCTTAAAAACCTGCCTCGACTGGACCTCCCAATGATTCCAAACGAGCATCTGCAGGAGTCTGCAGCTTTCACTGAAGCCGAAGCCGAGTATCTGGCAGAGAATTTCATAGGGAGGGTCGCCACCGTGTCCGTCTCAGGTCAGCCCCACGTGGTCCCTGTCGCCTACAGGTTCGACGGCAAGGCGGTAACGTTCAGCGGCTGGAACCTCGCCTCCAGCCTGAAGTACAGGAACCTGATGGCCAACGACAAGGTCGCCTTCGTAGTCGACGACGTGGTGTCCACCGACCCCTGGCGTGCCAGGGGCGTGGAAATCCGCGGAAAGGCGGAGCCCG
Organism: Nitrososphaerota archaeon; assembly: GCA_028867035.1. Classification (GTDB taxonomy): domain Archaea; phylum Thermoproteota; class Nitrososphaeria; order Nitrososphaerales; family Gagatemarchaeaceae; genus UBA183. The sequence continues at coordinate 268,575 of JAGWHB010000003.1, forward strand.
CGTCTTCGAAGAGCGGCGTGAGCATGATTAGGATAATCCCACTCAATATTAGGAGCTGGGGGCTGGGTGCCTGAAGATGGCGCTCTCAGGCTTCGAGGACCAGGTCACACAAGCCGTGGAGAAGCTCAGCGAAAGCATCGTGAGCGTAAGCAGCATGAGGCTCGAACGCCGGTTCTTCGGCATCGTGCCACTCGAGGGACAGGGGTCAGGAATAATCCTCGACAGGAAGGGCCTGATAGTCACCAATAACCACGTGATCGACGGGGCCAACCAGGTCCACGTCAGCCTCAAAGACGGAAGGACTTTCACTGGCGAAGTCGTCGGCTCGGACGAAGCCACTGATGTCGCGGTGATCAGGGTCGACGCATCCGACCTGCCGGCCGCTAACCTTGGAGACTCGGAGGCAGTAAGGGTGGGCCAATTCGTCCTCGCCATAGGCAATGCTCTCGCCCTCCCGGGAGGCCCAACAGTCTCCATGGGCGTCTTGAGCGCGAAGGGGAGGCCGCTGCCCGGTTCTGACTTCATCTTCGAGGGACTCCTTCAGACGGACGCCGCGGTGAACCCTGGGAACAGCGGAGGGCCGCTCGCGGACCTCGACGGTAAGATAATAGGCATCACTACGATGATGATACCCTATGCCCAGGGCATGGGCTTCGCTATTCCTATCAACACGGTCAAGAAGATCGCACAGGAAATACTCGAGAGCGGAAGGGTCAGCAGGCGTTGGATAGGCATCTCCGGGATCGACGTCAGCCCCCAGCTCGCCAGAAGGTACAACCTGCAGACCGAGGCCGGGTTCCTGGTGGCCGAGGTCGTTCCCCGCAGCCCAGCTGACTTCGCGGGACTGCGAAACGGCGACGTGATCATAGGGGCCGACGGAACAGAAGTGAAGCACACGAAGGACCTTCTGATGGCGGTCTCCAAAGTCTCCTCCGGGGGACGAGTGAGACTCGACATCAACAGGCTGGGGAGGAAGGGGGTCCTGGACGTCAACCCGACCGAGGCTCCTCCCGTCCAGAGCCAAGACGGAAGATAGCAGTCCGACGACTTTAACTCGCACCTTCAAGAACACCCCCCATGGCATTTACAACGACGGTGGTGGGTAGCTTCCCGCGTCCGAGGGAGCTGATCGAGTCTACCAAGAAGCACACCAAGGGGGAGGTGACGCAGAAAGAGCTGGACGGGCTCGTTGAGAAGGCCACCAGGTCGATTATAGCCCACGAGGAGGAGGCCGGGCTCGATGTCATAACAGACGGGGAGCAGAGGAGGAGCAGCTTCGTCAGCTTCGTGGGCGACAAGATCCCCGGGTTCAAGGTGATGCACATCGCGCAGCTGAACCCCGACGGGCTGGAGATACTCAAGCGGAACAAGGTGCAGCTCACATACATGAGGGCCGTGGTCACCGAAAAGCTCAGCGACGCCGTCCTTGCCAGGGACGAGTTCGAGGCCGCGAAGAAGTATTCCAGGAAGCCGTTCAAGGTGACGCTCCCGGCTCCATATCTTGTCATGTGGGAGAGCTGGCACAAGGAGTTCTCCAAGGACGCCTACGCCACCCCCGAAGACTTCGCTCACGCATACGCCAGGCTCCTGAGGAAGGAGGTGCTCCGGCTAAAGGACGCGGGGGTCTCTTTCATCCAGATTGACGAGCCGATGCTTGGCGACCTCACCGAGGCGGGCGACAAACCCGACAGGTACAGGCGTGTCTTCAACGAGCTCTACGGCCAGGAGTACCGCGGCTTCAAGGAGGAACTCAGGCTGGCTGTCGACCTCCTGAACGAAGCGACGAGCGGAGTTAGCGGGGTCAGGCTAGGAGTCCACATGGACCGCTGGCCCAACAAGGACTCTCCATATTTCGACCTGGGCTACGAAAGGTTCCTTCCGGAGCTACTAGAGACGAAGACGGACCAGTTCGTGCTAGAATATACCTCGGCGGGTACGGGGGACCCCGCGAAGCTTGTGAAGGAGTTCCCGGCGGGGATGGAGATCGGCTTGGGCGTGGTGAGCGTGCAGGACTACGAAGTCGAATCCCCGGAGACCATCGTTTCACGGGTCAAGAGAGTCATCGGCTCCATCGAGCCTGAAAGGATCTGGCTCAACCCCGACTGCGGGTTCGCTCCCGGAATGTTCAGGACCTTCCCCACGGACGTCGCCTTCGCCAAACTCCGGTCGATGACGAAAGCGGCGGAAATGCTTAGGAAAGAGTACGCCTGAGCGGCGGCCTCTTGACCCTGAAGGCGGCACTGAACAGCCGGCCCGTGATCTACGAGATCGTCCCCCCGAGGAGGGACACCTCCAGGTTCAGCACCGAACTGCGCGGGGTTGAGGACGTCCTCCAGGACGACAGGATCGCAGCGATAAACATACCCGAGCTCATAAACAGGCGGGAGGAACGCGGGGTGGTCTACTCGCCGGCGACCATCCCGCCCGAAGAATACGCCATGATGATCAAGGACTACAAAGAGTCCATAGTGAATCTGATAGCTCCAAGGCTCGAGAGGGAGGCGTTCCTCCTCCGAGCGAGGAAGGTCCTGCACGAGTACAAGATACCCAACCTGGTCCTGGTGGGCAGGGAAAGGCGCGGTGACATCCTCCCCGGCCCGGAAGTAACCGAAGGGCTCAAGCTCCTCGCAGCCGAGAAGGGGAAGTCAACCACGCTCGGCGGTATCTGCATATTTTCGCGCGAATCCTCCGGGGTGGCCGACGGCGGGACTAAAGTAAAGAAGTTGCCGGAGCAGAGGCGGGTGTGGTCGAAGGCGGAAGCAGGGTGCGATTTCGTCACGAGCCAGATAATATTCGACCCCAATCCTGCTTTGAATTTCCTGCGTGCCTATGGGAAGCTGTGCGAAGAAACAGGGCGGGACCCGCTCACCGTCTTCATCAGCCTGACGACGATACCTTCTACAAGCATACTCTCACTCCTTGACTCCTTGGACGTCGTCGTCCCCGAAACAGTCAGGAAGCGGCTGAGCACAAGCTCCGACATGGGCAGGGAGTCGCTCAGGATCGCCGAAGAGATATTCCACCAGGTAGTGTCCGAGGCTGAGAAGGACGCGATACGCGTTCCGCTCGGACTGCAGATAGAACAGGTAGGGGTCAACAGCGGCGAACTTTCGCTTGAGCTGTTGGATGCGACCTATCCGACCATCCGCAAGTGAGCCCGCCGATTCCACGCCCAACGATTAATAGCCGAAGCCATTCGAGCCCGGCCGTGAAAACGAACACCCAAGCCGCCATCTTGTGCGGTGGTCGGGGGGAGAGGCTCAAGCCCCTCACGGATTATTTCCAGAAGGTCATGATCCCGATCGGACCGAAGAAGCTTCCGCTCCTCGCCTACATCATAGCGTTGATGAGGAACCACAGCATTACAAAGATCGCACTCCTGACCGGATACCGTTCCGAGGACATCAGGCGCTATTTTGGGGACGGCTCCGCGCAGAGGGTGGACCTCTCGTATTCGGAAGACACGAAGAGACGGAAAGGGAGCCTCAACGCAGTCGCCAACGCCCTGAGCAGCGGAGCGATCTCAGGGGCGAACGAGCTCCTGATCTATTATGGGGACATCCTGACAGACCTCGACATCACACAGCTCCTCGAAGTCCACAGAAGGTCGAGGGCCGGAGTGACGCTGGTGCTGGACAAGGGGTATACGCTACCGGTGGGGGTCGCAGAGGTCGAGGGAGGCATCGTCACTTCGCTGAAGGAAAAGCCGAAGATGGACCTGAGCGTCACAACGGGGATGATGGTGGTGGGCCAAGGGGCCATGAAGTCCATCACAGAAACGGCGAGCACGAAGAGGACCGACCTCATGACCGACTTCGTCCCGCGCTATCTGAGCGGAGGAGGGAGGGTGGCTGCATATTACACCACCAACAGATGGTTCGACGTGGGGACGGTGTCAAGCTTCGAAAAGCTCAACGAGGAGCTGGGCAAGCACCCACTCGGCTACGTAGTCTGACAGTCTTTCTCACGAAATCCTGTCCTGTATATCCTCCTCCTTGGACCTCGCCAATCTTATCTCCCTAGAAAGCCTCGAGGAGAACCTCAGGTCGCGGAGTCCCACGTAGAGCCAGAGGACCACGAGCAGCAGCACGACGAGCTCCGTGCCTACGTTGACAGGGTCGGTCAGGTTCACGCTCACGGCGGTGGTGCCGGCTAAAGGGAGGACCAGTTGGTAGAGGTATGAGACAGCGAGGACCGCGGCCACCATGATTGTGAGCATCGAAAGGGCCCTGATTCTCCCGGCCGTCTGCTCGACGTGCCTCACCAGCTCCTGGTGTGCGTCGATTATCTGAGGCCCTCGCTCAGCCTCGTCGCTCATGCTAGGAATGCCCCCGACTTCCGCATAAAAGCCATGCTGACCTCAAGTAACTATGGCCAGCCTCCTCCATATCTGAAGTCAATCTCCGTAAAGCTTGTGGCCTTCACTGCTGATGTGGAGCTCCTCTTTCCCATCCACGAGCTCGGACCTGATGAGGCCTTTGGCTAGCATCGGTCCGGTATAGCTTTCCATCCTCGCCATGTTGACGTTGCACGGCTGTGCCAGCCGCGTGATCACTTTGGGAGATGCGGAGAGCGACGCGAGTATCTCCATCTGGATGAGGATCGGCTCCCTCTTCTTCAAACACACCGGGAATGCTCCCTGTCTGATATAAGATGAGGGTGAGGACTAGTCTTCGCGCCAACGGAAGAAACGCACGGCAAGGGCGAATACGACCACGGATATCACGAGCAATAGCCCGACGTCGAAGTAGGCGGGGCCGTAGTTCCCGTATATCATGACGTTGTTCAAGCCATCTATGAGGTAGTACAGTGGAAGCACGTGTGCGATGCTCTGAAGGTACATTGGCATGGCGTTCACCGGGAAGAAGGTCCCCGAAAGGAACATCATTGGGAATGTGACGAGGTTTCCGACCACCGCCGCCGACTCCGGGCTGTTGGAGACCGTCCCCACCAGCATCCCAAGCGACACGAAGAAGAAAGGCCCCAGGACCAGAAACATTGCTATCCCCCAGGTGAAAGATATGTGCGCCCCGAACACGTAGATGCCCACCGCCGACATGAGCACGAAGGAGACGAAAGTCGTCCCTATGTACCACAGTATCTTCGACAGCAGCCACTCCGTCTTGGTTAGGGGAGTGAGGGAGAGGAGCTTGAACACTTTGTCCCTCCTGTAGGTGGAGCTGATGTTTACCAACGCGAACATCGGGCTGGTGAGGGCGGCGAACCCTATCAGCCCGGGCACGAGGAAGTCGATGTACTTGTAGGTTGAAGACACCGCAGTCCGCTGGCTCACCCCGATGTAGTGCACCCCGCTCGCTCCGCGGAGGTTGAAGGCGTTGACTACCTCGCTTGTGATCCCGGAGACGATCGCGCTGCTCGTCGAGGACGGGTTCCCGTAGACTGTCACGTTGACCTTCTGGTCGGCTAGGTATGCTGAGCTGAACCCCTGCGGTATCACTACGCCGTCGGTCGACGAATGAGACGAGAGATATTGGGTGAAGTTCTGGTCCGCCGGGACCGATACGAGCTTGAGGGCGGTCGTGCTGTTCAGCGCCGTCACGAACGCTCCGCTCACGGGTCCGCTGTCAAGGTTCTGGACGTACACCGTGGTCGTTCCTGTCCCCGCGTTCGAGAAGATGGCACCGAACAGCAGTATGAGGATTATGGGGAACACCAGGGTGAAGAAGAAGCCCTCCCTGCTCCTGAGGTTTCCAGTCGCGTAGACCTTCAGGTCTGCCGACATCCGGCGAACGTTGAACGCCAGCTCAGTCCTCCTCCTTCTCGGTCTTTCCTTCATCCCCCAGGAGCTTGAGGAACACGTCCTCCAGGCTGTCCTTCCTGACGGCGAGGTCCCCCCAGCCTGCACCTGACTCCTCGATAGCGCCCAGTGCGACCAGGGCGTCGTCTTTGTCCCTGAGGAGTATGGTCACCGAACCGCCGTCCCCTCGCACCTGAAGCTTCGTGTTCTCCTTCAAGAACCTCAGGAGGTCATCCCCGGCCTTGACGACCATCCTCTGACCAGAGCCGTATTTCGCCTCGATCTCTTCGGTGGTCCCCATGGCCACGATCTTCCCGTGGTTCATGATCGCGACCCTGTCCGCCAGCTCTTCGGCTTCCTCGAGGTAGTGCGTCGTCAGCATCACAGTCCTCCCTTCCGTCTTGAGCTTCCGTATCACCTCCCAGACCGCCCTCCTTGCCTGCGGGTCCAGTCCGGTGGTGGGCTCGTCAAGGAACACCACCTCGGGGTCGTTGACCAGAGAGAGCGCCATGCCGAGCTTCTGTTTCTGCCCCCCTGAAAGGTGCTGGAACCACGTGTTCGCGGCCTCTTCAAGGATTACACGGCGAAGCAGCGCCTCGGCGTCGACCTTCTTGTCGAACAGGGCCCCATAAAATCGGATGGCCTCCTTCGGAGTCGGATAGTCCAGGAACTTGAACCCCTGGGGTATGACCCCTATCCTCTTGTGCAGTTCATAGCCCATCTTCCAGGGGTCCATCTCCAGGACTTTGGTGGTACCGCCCTCCTGCTGCCTGAGCCCCTCGAGTATCTCTATGATGGTCGTCTTGCCCGCGCCGTTCGGCCCGAGGAGCGAAAACACCTCCCCCTTGTTCACCGAAAATGAAATCCCGTCCACGGCCTTCAGGCTACCATAGTTCTTCTCGAGGCTTTCTACCTCAATGGCGGGCACGACCCGGCGCTTTCGGGTCGGTATTTACACGATGCGCCTAGGTGCTGGCAGGTGGCGGCCCCCATTCCCGGGGACCCCACCTTCGGAAACCCCTCCCGAAAAGGATCATTGCGATTCCTCCCAGCACGAGGACGATCCCTATGATCACAGCGAGGAGCTCGAGGATCACGAAGATGACGCTCACCACAAAGCTTGCCAGCAGTATGAGTATGACCAACCCGACAAGCACCATCAGAGCTCCCAACATCTGGGACTTGTGCACGACTCCGTGGGCCCAGGGCCGCTATTTATCCTAGGTCGCCGTGGGAGGACCGACTTACGCCGGCCCCGGCTGCACCTCATCCGATTAATACCTCGGCCGAAAGAGCCTGGCCTCGGCATGAGAATCGGAATCGTTGGCGCCCCCGTCGACCTGGGTCAGCAGAGGCGCGGTGTCGACATGGGCCCCAGCGCCATCAGGATCGCGAGGCTCGAGGACCGCCTTGAAGCCCTTGGACACACGGTGAAAGACCTCGGCAACATCCCCGCCTCCGACATGGCGATAGCTGCCGTCGGGGACAAGAAGGCCAGGTATCTGGCCGACGTCGTGAAACATTGCGAGCAGATTTCCGGGAAGGTGTCTGCGTCGGTCGACCAGGGTTCGTTCCCCCTCGTCCTCGGAGGGGACCAGAGCGTGTCCATCGGGACCCTTGCAGGCCTGGCGCAGTCGGGAACAAGGAGGGGCATAATCTGGTTCGACGCCCACGGGGACTTCAACACCCCGAAGACAACCCCGAGCGGGAACATCCACGGGATGGCGCTGGCAGCCATCCTCGGCTACGGCGACCGGAGGCTAGTGGGCCTGGGGGGCGTCTCGCCGAAGGCCCTTGAGCGGAACACGGTGCTAATCGGGGGAAGGGACTTCGACCGCGAGGAGGCGAAAGCCATCGCTCGTTCCAAGATCACTGTCTTCACCATGAAGGAGATAGACGAGCTTGGGATGAGGAGGGTTGTGAGGGAGGCCCTGAAGGTCGCCGGCCTCGGTGTGAGCCAAATCCATGTCAGCTTCGACGTCGACGCAGTGGATCCAAGAGAGGCGCCTGGGACAGGCACACCGGTCAGGGGCGGCCTCACCTATCGGGAGGCCCAGCTCGCAATGGAGATGCTCTCCGATTCCCGCAGGATCACCTCAGCCGAGTTCGTCGAGGTGAACCCGATACTCGACCTTTCGAACCAGACGGCGGAGCTCGTGGTCGAGCTGGTACTCTCGCTCTTCGGAAAGAAGATCCTGCACTGAAAATCCTCGCTGCCGGCCCACGCCGGTAGTTACCTCAGGTAACTACTTGAGGTAAGCAATGCTCTATAAGGCGAGACCGTCCTCCCGCAGCATGTCTTCCGTCCAGCAGCTCTGGCTCGGCTACGACCGGGTCGGAGGGAGGGCCACACTCGAGGTCGGGGGCTCTGCGAGCTAGTGCCTGTTCCTCGGGTCGAAGGCATGAGACCTCGCGGCCCTTTCCGCCATCTCAGCGAAGGAGGCCGGGCTCGCCCCCGTCGTGCTCGACATGGACGGCTCATTGGCTGACAGGCTTTCCGGCTACTTCGACACCTTCGACTACCGCTCGTTTCTCTACGATTCCTTCAGACTGGAGGAACAGGAGGCGTGGCACTCCCAGCTGGCCGCCGCAGCGTACACCGTGGCCCTGGACCTCACCTCTGAGGAAGAGGCCATAGTCAACTCGGCCATGCAGGCCGTCGCATCCGACGGCACGCTGTTGAGCCCCGTCTCGCTCCATGACGTGATGGGGAAGGTTGAGGGGTTCAGGGGATTCTATGTCGACAAGCTGAACGGTCGAATCGGTTCTCCCAGGCTCTTCGACGCCGTCGACGACCAGGGGTTCGACCGTCTGATGCGGGGCAACGCGATAGTGTCATTCCACAGGGCGCCGTACCCCCAGTAGGCGGAGCTCGCCGCGGCGCTCTTTCTTGCCAAGATTCTGGCAGTATCCCATTCGAAGAAACAGGCCAAAGGGTTCCTCCTGATGACAGAGGCCCACCGAGTGTTCAGGTCATCCCCACGCCCCTCCCACTCCAACCGTCTCTTGGTCCACCTCCTCGAATGGGGGGCGCCGATCGCGTTGTCTTCCACTCAGCAGTACTCGCTGAACCCCGTGCTCCTGCAGTCCTGCCCCATCCACGTGTACTCGAGCGACGCCTGGCATTCGCAGCCCCGCCAAACAGAGAGGGTGTTCCCGGGGAATTTCGTCATTCACGACAGGCGGAACGAGCGGAAGTCAGCCTTCGTGCCCCGCAGGATTCCATCGAAGACCGGAGATTACGCCCCGGCCCGCGCGGGGAGATATCAGACCCCCGAGCTGACCAAGTTAGTCCTCGAGGAGGTCGACAGGTTCCCGCTCTCCACGCCCGAGTCTCTTGTGCAATACATTGCACCGGAGTTCCTGCCATCGGACGTGCGCGCGGCACTCGCCGGCCTGGAGAAGCAGGGGTGCCTCATAGTCGAGCCCAAAGAGTCGGGTTCCGGGCCCAAGGTCTTCTGCTACACTCTCTCCGAAAAAGGACGGAAGATGCTCGAGGAGATGAGGAAACGATGGAGAAAATCCCTACCGGATGCAAGGCGGTGCATGACCTCCTCGACGGCGGCCTGGTGACAGGCACCATAACCCAGATCTTCGGGGAAAAGGTTCCTGGGCAAGAGCATCTTCTCCCACCAGGTGGCCTGCTCCGCGGCGGCTTCGGGCCACTCCGCGATCATCCTCGACACCGAGCAGTCTTACTCCAGCTACCTTCTCCCCTACAGGCAGGCGAGGATGAACAAGCGCTTCGGGAAGGAGATCAAGGCACTGGACCTGAAGCTCGAGCGGGTCCCGAAGCAGGCCGGGAAGAAGAAGAGCGTGACCCGGGGGGAGCTCCTGACGGCTATAGCCGCCACCCTGACAGGCTCGGCGTCAACTACGGCGACGCCCATCTCGGTCCGATAGTCGACATACTCTGTCCGAGCTTCTCCGTGGAACTCCCCACCAAGGAGCCCTCTGTCTTCATCCTCCAGACTCCCGAGGTGACAGACCTGCTCAACCTCCACGGAGTCGATGCGAACAAGGAGGTCTCGAAGGGGGGCAGGGTCGAGCTCAGGCTCCGGCAGACGCCTACATACGACTCAGTCCTCCACAGCATCATCCGCGACAGCGGCGCCAAACTCCTGACCTATGATTCCATTTCAGCCCCGTTCAAGTCGTCCTTTCCCAGCACCCAGGACCTGCCTGCGAGGAGTGCGGGCCTTGCGATGCTGCTGTCACACGCCCAGAGGCTCTGCGTCGAGTTCGGCATAGCCGTGCTGGTGGTAAGCCACATCTCCATCGACCCGATCAAGGCGTAGAACCGTCACCCTTACGGCGGCGTCATCCTCGGACATGAAGCAAAGTTCTCCTTCGAGCTCACCAAGAGCAAAGCAAAGCGCAAGGGGGAGTCGGCCGAGGATGAGGACGGGGCAGGGACCAAGGAGGAGAGGGATGACGCCGCCAGGGCGTTCTGGATCGCACGGCATCCTGCCATGCAAGAATACTCACGGGCGGGCTTGGCCACCATCGACGGGGAGGGGTTCCACTGATGGGGTGGAAGCTCAAACTCGTACTCGCGCTTGCATCACTGGCCTCCTTCGGGGCAGGGGCATGGATCGTTGGGGTCGCTTGCGTCATCGCTCTTGCCCTGACCTTCCGCCGAGGAAGGGTGCAGTCCAAACTGGGCGACGCTAAGGGGCTGTCCCCGCGTTTCCTTCTCGCAGGGGGCCTCTTTATGCTGGCCGCGTTGGCCGCCGCATCCGGGGGGACATACTCGCCATCCGCTTTTCTGGTTGGGGGGTCCTTGGTTCTAGCCTGGCCACTGATCGCTTCCAGCGGGGCCTTCGCCGAGGCCATGGCCGTCGAAGGCTCCATAGCCCTCAGGTCGAAGTATTTCCCATTCACCTGGTACGCGGTGGCAGAGCTGAAGACGGGCCCCGAAGACTTCGCCAGAACAGCCGGGTCTTTCTCGGGGGAGCTCATGGTGTTCACCGACTCAGCGAGGGCCTACGCCTTGACCAGATGCTTCGCCCTGCGCCTAGGCCAGGCCGAGGCCGAGCTTCTCCAGACATTGAGGGATGCCGCAACGGACCGACGAACCGGGGCCTATCTCCTGCCCCTGGACTCTAGCCAGGCTGCCAGCATCTTGCGCGTCAGGGTCTCCTCAACGCCGCTCCCGCGGGACCTTGCTACACAGGCATCGAACCTGTCAGGACTCTTGGTGTTGAGCGCGGACGGAGGCATGGTAGACAGGGCCAGCGCCTACAAGCTACTTGGCAACAAGGTCGCGCCTTCGGTCCCGTCCGGACGAAGCCACCCGGTCCGCCTCCTCCTCTGGGAGGTCCTAGACTGCGTAGGTAAGAAGGTCAGGTGGCCGGAGCCGGACTCCTACTCGAACCTCCTCGACTCGGTCATGGCCACCAGAGGCGAAAGGGTCTCCGAAAGGTTCGCCGAGATGGAGGGGTCGGGGGCCACCGTGAAGGTGCAGTCCCTGGGGGGCGAGAAGCTTGAGCTCACCAGGCCGCAGCTCAGGGCGATCGTATCGATCTACTCCTAGCGAGGGCAAGCCTTTGAAACTCAGCGTAATTTATAACGAAGATTCAAGGGGCGTCCGTAAGTTTGCAATCCCAGTCAGCGGAGGCCATGGCCTCAAAGGTCTCCCCCGCGACAGCGAGCCACCAGACGAGAGCGCTCCTGTCGATGGTCGGGGTTGCCCTCTTGCTCAATTACGTCGAGACCATGATCATCCCAGGGATCTACACCATACAGACAGATTTCGCGACCACATCAAGCATAGTGTCCTGGATCACTTCGGCGTTCCTCATCGTCGGAAGCGCAGTTTCGCCCCTCTTCGGTAAACTGGGGGACAGCTACGGGAAGAAGCGAATGTTCCTGATCGCCCTGGTCTTCTACACCATAGGGGTGGGCCTCGCCGGGTTCTCTCCGACGATCTACTTCCTCATCGCCGCGCGTGCGGTCCAAGGGATAGGTTTCGCCATCGTCCCCCTCGCCCTAGCGATCATAGCGGAGACCTTCCCCAACGAGAGGATAGCCACCGCCCAAGGGATTGTCAGCGCAACCTTCGCCATTGGCGCGGCCTTCGGCCTTATCCTGGGCTCGTACATAGTCCAGGACTTTGGGTGGCAGTGGGCCTTCCACTCGGCCTTCGTCCTTAGCATCATCCTATTCGCGGTCATCGCGCGCTTCCTCCCGAGGGGGAACCCGGGTACCGGACGGAAGGTGGATTACGAGACTGTGGTGATGCTCATGGCAGGGGTGTCGCTCGTCCTCTTCTATCTGACCGAGGGTCCCTACGAAGGCTGGACTTCGGAGTTGGAGCTGGCGGCGCTGGCCGCAGGGGTGCTACTTACGGCAGGGTTCTTCGTCGCCGAGGGCAGGAAGTCCAATCCCCTCATCCAGCTGTCTCTCCTGCGTATCAGGAACGTCTTCGTCGCTAACATGGTCGGAATAATCTCCGGAATAGGCATGTTCATGCTCTTCTTCGCGGTCGTTTATTACGACCGGCTCCCGCCGCCGTACGGCCTCGGTCTCGACACCATCTCCGCCGGCCTGTCTCTGGGCCCGGCGGCTATCCTGATGCTCTTAGCCGGTCCGGGCATCGGAATGCTCGTGACCAGGTCGGGCCCCAAACCCGCGATGCTCCTGGGCGGGGTCATAGGCATCGTCGGATTCAGCCTCTTCATCTTCAACAGGGCCACGGCCACCGATGTGTCAGTGGCAGCAGCCATCTCCATGGTCGGGGCAGTCGCCATCATAATTCCCATCGTGAACATGATCAGCGTCTCCCTCCCAAGAGAGACGGTGGGGACGGGGCTCGGGCTGAACACAATGCTCAGAAACATAGGGGGCGCCATAGGACCCGTGGTCGCGACCACGCTCATGAGCACCTATGCTGTCACAGTAATGGTACCGGCAGGCCCGGGCCAATCGGTTCCTGTGTCATTCCCAACCTCGGCTGCTTTCGACTACATCTTCTACCTCGCCATCTTTGCCTTCGTTGTGGCGATTCTCTTCGCCCTGGCGACCAAGAACTACGTGTTCAAGAAGCAGCCTTCAGCCTGAGGGTCCAGTCTACAAGCGCCTTCAGCAGCGCCTCGAGGTTCTTCCTCTGCTTGGGGTCGACAAGCTTGAGGTCGTTGTCGAACGCATGCTGCGCGCTCCCCAAGTAAAGATTGGGTTGGCCCAGAGGCAGCAAATTCAGGTCTACCATTATCTGCCTGAGCTGGAGCTGTGCCCTTGCGCCGCCCCTTACTGAAGTCGACGCGCTGACTATCGCCGCCGGCTTGCCGTCCCAGGCGTTGTCCTCCTCCGGCCTGTTTGCCCACTCCAAGGCGTTCTTCATCTGTGCAGTGACAGAGAAGTTGAATTCAGGAGAGGCAAAGAGGACTGCGTCTGCTTCCCTTATCTTTCGTTTGAACTCCACCACCTCCTTTGGGGGTTCTCTTTCCCTGTCCTCGTTGAACAGAGGGAAGGCCGAGACATCGAAGATCTCCAGGGTGGCGTTAGGGGGGAGGAGGCTCTTCGCTTCCCGAAGTAGGGCCGTGTTGTACGAACCCTTCCGTCCGCTGCCGGATACTCCTAGGATCTTCACAGGCGAAGTCAACTTGAGAGGAAGAAGCCTTGGGCTCCCTGTTTATGAAACCACCTCGGGCTCGCGGCTGGCCCTCAAGTGAGCCCCCGGTCAGCGCGGGGAGAGAGCCGAAAGAAACTCGGACGCAGGCTACTTTTCCGCGGACATCTCGCGTTCTACTGCTCCGACCAAGTCGAGAAATACAGCGGGGGCCTCTCCGATGGTCCAAGTGTCGTGCCCCGGATGGACATCGAAGGCCTCTCCAGGGCCCACTTCGAGCTTCGTCCCATCGTCCATCAGAAATCCCATGCGACCGGAGATCACGTATCCTAGGTGGCGGATTTCGCATGTATTGGTTTTCGCTACCTGCCTCATCGACGTAGACCACCTCCACCCGGGCTCGAGGGTGCGCAGTCCCAGGGTGAATCCGCCGACAGTCACAAGCTGGAGCTTCGCCTTCGGTGTCACCTTGGTCTCGTCCGGGTCGTTCAAGCTCGCCTTGGAGGCTGACAACTCAGCCGACTCCTTGCCCCTCTTGGTTATCTGCACGACGGCTCTCGTATATCCTTCCTGGCGGCTTACTTCGAGAACCTTGTTCCCGCTCTTCCTTGCCCAGCTCCTTACGTCGCTTTCCACCTCCGGCTCGTTTGCGCGGAGCTCGATGACGTCCCCCAGCTTCGCTTTGCGCCACGCCCTGAAGAGGTCGGTCATGGGCGTCGGCGGGCACCATATGCCTTCGGAATCGACAACCGTGTAGGCGGTCTGACTCACCTTGGCCTTCGGCGGCATTGCGTCTGCAGGGTCTGCGCCTTGCTTAAAAGACGAGGACATGATTTTCATTTCTGATAACTGCATGGCCCAGACGATTTCCAACTTTAGGAATCGGCTCTACGGTTTATTACGACATTAGAATTTGCGAATATCCGTGAGTTGAGTTGGCTCAAGCAACACAGCTGAGAACTGAGGAGAACGTTGAGCAGACTTCTAAATTGCTCATCATTCTTTCAAAGGGGACGATGGACATGGTATATCCTGCCCTGATGATCGCGACCACGGCCGCGACCATGGGAAAGGAGGTACACATGTTCTTCACCTTCTGGGGACTGGACGCCGTGAACAAAAAGAAGGTGAGCTCTATGAAAGTAGCCGCGGTCGGCAACCCTGGCATGCCGATGCCCAACATACTTGGGATGATCCCAGGCATGACGGCCATGGCCACGAGGATGATGAACGGGAAGATGGCGAAGGCGAAGATCCCCTCGATTCCCGACATGTTCAAGATGGCCAAGGACCTCGGCGTCAAGCTGCACGCGTGCTCGACGACCATGGAGGTCATGGGAACACCCAAGGAGAAACTCATCGACGAGGTCGACGACGTCGTGGGGGCCGCCTCGATGATCTCGCTGGGCGAAGGCGGGCAAATCATCTTCATCTAGGTGATAGAAAGTGTCTTCAATACAACAACACAAAGTGGTGGATTCGAGGGGGAGCTTCTGCCCCGGTCCAATCACGGACCTATTCAAGGCCTACAGGAGCGCTCAGCTTGGAGACGTCATCGAGCTCCTGGCGACCGACCCGGCCGCCAGGGCAGACGTCACAGCCTGGGCGCAGAGAAGCGGTAACGAGCTCCTCGACATCGTCGAGGAACAGGGATACCTCCGGATCCTGGTGAAGATAACCAAGAAGAGGAGTTAGACGACCATGGCGCGCGTCGTCATTGTGGGGTCGGGGGACGGGGGCACATTCACGGCGAACCTGCTGGCGGCGGAACTGCGGGACGAGATCCGCCATGGCTCCGCCTCTGTCTACCTGGTCGGAGAGCACCTCGCCCACCCGTTCCAGCCAGGGAACCTGGACATAGCCTTCAAGGGCGCGGCTCCTGACAAATACGTGAGGGACGAGACGGAGCTCCTCCGCAAGGGGGTCGAGTTCGTCCAAGACCCGGCCGTGAAGATCGACCTGGGCGCCGGGTCAGTGACAACCAAGAGCGGGAGGGAGCTCCGCTACGACTACTTGGTGGTAGCCACCGGGGCCGTCGCCGACCCGTCCAGGATCCCCGGCCTGGCCGAAGGGGCTCTGAACTTCCATACGGGTCCGAAGGATTCCCAGCGCATCTGGGACTCCCTCCAGGCGTTCAAAGGAGGGACGGTGATAGTTGCCATATCCGGCGTCCCTCACAAGTGCCCTCCGTCTCCCGACGAAGCGGCGTTCATGCTGGACGACTTCTTCAGCAAGCGGGGGATCCGCGACAAGGTCAAGATCAAATTCCTCACACCTTACCCGAGACCATACCCTGCCGAGAAGATCTCGCACGCGATCGAGCCCCTGTTCCAGGAGAAGGGCATAGAAGTCACGGCCTTCTTCAACGTCGACTCGGTCGACCCAGCCCGACGCAAGATCTACTCCCTCGAAGGGGAGGCCTTCGACTACGACCTTCTCATAGCAGTCCCTCCCCACCACGGCGCCGACGTCATAATCAACTCTGGCATAGGCGACGAAGACGGATACGTCTCCGCGGACAAGGAGACGATGAAGGTTCGGGGCCAGGAACGGGTCTACGCCATAGGAGACGCAACCAACATCCCCGTCTCAAAGTCAGGAGTGGTCGCCCACCTGCAGTCTGTCGTGGTGGCGCACAACATAGTCAGCGGAATCCGCGGAACGAAGGATGTCATGGGTTACAACGGCAGGATCAACTGCCCGATGGAGGTCGGGCCCCGCCGGGCGATCTTCGTCTCTGCGACCTACACCTCTCCCCCCACGGACCAGACGCCTTCGATCGTGAAGTATTACGAGAAGAGGTCCTTCTCGATGATCTACTGGCGCGCCCTCAACGGAAGCCTGGAGAGGATATTCGACTTGTTCTTCGGCCAGACCAGGTATCCCATAGTCGATAAGGCCGACTCCGAGAAACCTGCCATGACGGCCGAGGTCGCTGGGGGCGACGGCAAGAAGAATGCATGAAGAGGAAAGGGCGAAGGCCGAGGAGCAGCTGACCCTCCTCCAGGCAGAGTTCTGCAAGGGAATGGCGCACCCCAAGAGGATTCACATACTCAGGACTCTGAAAACCGGGGAGAAATCCGTGAACGAGCTGTCGAAGCTGACCGGGATGCCCCAGGCCAACGTGTCCCAGCACCTGTCCATCCTCAGGCAGTTCGGGCTCCTAGACACCCGAAGGGACGGCAATAACGTCTTCTATTTCATAAGCGACCACCGGATTGTTGAAGCCTGCGACCTGGTGAGAAGCTGCATCGGGGCCAGGCTGAGGAAGTCCCAGTTAGTACTGGCCGTCCCCCCCTAGGCGGGCGCCAGCTCAGAGAGTGACGGCCAAAGCCACGACCCCAAAGCTCAGCACTGCTGCCAAGCTCAGCCAGTAGGCCGCCTTCATCGGCCCCTTTGAAGCGTAGTCCCCCATTATCCTCCGGTCCGAGGCCAGCCTCCCCATCACGAACCCCGGCCCAGCCAGCACGAAGACGAAGACAACCATGAGCCCAAGCACGAGGTCGAGGGGGTCCGGGTAGAATATCGGGATTGCGACCGCCGGGAGGGATTCGGCGACGTAGACCCAGAAGAATCTGCTCTTCTGCCAGCCCAGTGCTTCCACCACCGCCCAGGAGCTACCAAGCGAAATGACGAACAGCGCCAGGAACGCGGCCGCCACCAGTCCGGCTGCGAAAAGATATGGTGCGTAGGACCCTGCGATGGATGAAAGCGCGAGGGACAGCGTCAGGGGGTTCGCAAAGCTCACCGAGGAGCTCAGACCCGCCGTGGCCATCATGATCACGACCATTCCCACTTCGCTCGCGACGGCCCCGAGCATTGTCTCGGTCCTCATGGCCCACAGGCGCGTCCCGCCTTTCTCCGCGGTGGCCGACGCTTGGTAGAACAGCATGAACGGCATCACGACAGCTCCCGCGCCTGCCGCCAGGAGGAAGAGATACCCGGGCGCGGCGCTCAGATAGACGAAGGTCGACGATGAGAAGCCTCTCACCAGAAGGGAGCCTGCGTAGGCAAGGACCAGGACCGTGGATATGGCGAACAGCAATTTCTCGACGGCGACGTACCTCCTCTTCCTGATGACTGCGATGTGCAGCACGTAGGCCGCCGGCATAGAAATGACTGGCGAGACACCCACAAGCTCCATGCCGACTGCGATCCCGGCGTACTCCGCTACGTAGCTGACAACATCCACGACTGCCATCGGGAGACTGGCCAGAAGCGCAACCCTCCTGGAATAGGAGGAGCGGATGACCTCCCCGAGACCCTTGCCCGTGGCCACCCCGATCCTTCCACTAGCCTCCTGAATCACGAACAAAGGCACGATCAGAACGAGGAAGAACCAGGCGAGGCCGTAGCCGTATATCGCTCCCGCGGTCGCCGCCGTCAGGATGCTTGGGGCGTCGACGTCGGCTATCATCACGATCCAGGCAGGCCCGAACGACCGAAAGAATTCATGAATGCGACCTTGCAAGTCAGGTCACTTGTCCTTCCAATCCCGCATCGGCGCAGGGCGGTTCAACTTCGTTCCTAACGCGTTAGGTCTCGTCATTTAACAAGTTGAGACGATTCTCAGAGTTGGAATAGGCCCTAAAGGCTGTAGTGAGCGTGGTCCCTTCGAGCCTCTGGAGAGCTAACGGACCCTCACCTCGAGCAGGCGGAAAGGGCGTGGAGCGGGACTAGATGCCTATGGGAGTCCCGATCTCCAATGAGTGGAGCCAAGATGAGAGACACCTCGAGTATCACGGTCCACATCCGAAGCGAACCCACGTTCGACTTCTTCCTGAAGATCAGGTAAGAGGCAGCAAAGACGACCAACCCCGCAACCATCGCCGTCACCCACATGGCGACGATGTCGCCGTCCCTGGCCGGGAATATGAAGTACCAGTTCCAAGAGGCGTGTTAGTCGCTAGGTATCTTATGATGGCCTCGGCCCACGCGTAGGCCGTCCCGCCTGCCACCATCGCCGCGACGACCGGACTTGCGCCCAAAAGCGGGGCAGAGGGTTTCGTTTCCATGCTCGAATGCTCCAACTCCACTTCCTCCTATATCCCCGGCGGGAAGGTCGATGTCTTCGCCATTATGACCCCCGGTTGCGAGTATGAGCATGGCGATTGTAACCGAGATCCCGGATCTAGGCGACAGGTTCCTTTGCCAGAACGCCGTGGAAAACAATGCTGGCCGCCTTCATCACCGCGAACGAGAGCGCGAAGACGACCGCCAACACCGTCACTATCCCGAACGCCTCGGTACCGAGCTGCTGAAGGGCGCTTAGCCCTCCGCCGAACAGGATTCCATCTGGAAGCGAAGTCCCGGACGCGGTAGCGAAGGAGCTCTGGGTGAAGAATGCTATCATCACCACTCCGAACACCCCCCCGACGAAATGTCCGGGCAGGAGACCCACCGGGTCGGTGAACCATTTTCGCTTCGCGAAGTACACTTCGCCCGAATAGTAGAGCGGGCCGGCGAGAATGCCCAGGATGATGGCGCTCCCAGGGCTGACGAACCCCGCAAGGGGGGTGATAACTATCAGCCCCATCAACACCCCGTTTGACATCATTATCAGTCCGGGATTCTGTCCAGTCCTCCAGTAGACCACCAGCATAAGCGAAACGAAGCTTGACGCCGCCGCCAGAAAAGTGGTGAGGACTACGACCATGGCCGAGGAATTGAACGCCAGGACGCTCCCCGGGTTGAACCCGAACCATCCTACCCACAGGAGGAGTATGGAGAGCGTCAGCCACACCGGGCTTACTGCAACAGGGACCTGGGCGCTCTCCTTGAGCCCCGCTTTCTTCTCTTCCTGCCACACCGCGACAAGGATCGCCAGCCCAGCCACGCCCGCAGCCCCATGCACCACCAGCCCCCCTGCGAAATCCCGCATGCCAAGCTGATAGAGCCACCCCGTGGGGTTCCAGATCCAAGCCGCCGGCAGATTCCAGATGAAGACAAAATACGCGATGGCAAAGAGAGAGAACACCTCGAGCTTTACCTTCCTCAGCACGACCACCCCGACCAGTGCAAGGGTCACTGTCGCAAACGCCGTCTCGAAGAGGAAGTATGTCCCCGTCGTCAGGCCGGTGCCGAAGTACTGGGGCGTCATCGACCAGTAGACCCCCGTCAGAAGGCCCTGCGCGTTGGCGGAGAAGCCTCCAAGGAGCAGCCCCGCGCCATAGAGCGGGTTCCCTATCACCCCCCTGAGGGTCGGCGCAAAGGCCGTGTTGAAACCCACGACCGCCATAACTACGAAGCCGATGCCCGTTATCATCATGACCTTCAGGAGGCTCGAATTCGAAAACTTCTCCCCCAGCTCCCCCACTTCCAGCAGGCCGACGGCGGGGGTCATCGTGAATACAAGCAGCCCGGCGACTAGCACGAACAGATTGTTGGCCGCGAAGTCTGCCGCCATACGCGACCGCCTTCAGAGTTTTGTTTTAAGGGATGCCCCTAAGCATTGTATTGGCCAAGCGCGCTAACCTTCTCCAGTAATTACTAGGCTCACTTCGATGTTAGGCTAGGAAACATTCATAACCTCACTTCGAAAAGCGAAATCGAGACGATTCAGGATGCCCAAGTTCAAGACAACCGCTGAGGCACTGAAAATAGTCCACAACAGAGAGCAAATCCGCAACATAGGGATCATAGCGCACGTGGATCACGGAAGCAGACTGGCGTAACTGCCATCCTGCCGTTGAGACCACCACGTCGGATTCCCTCCTCGCGGCCACAGGGATGCTGTCTCCTTCAGTGGCAGGCCAAGCGTTAGCTCTGGATTACATGGAGTTGGAGCAGCAGAGGCAGATGACGATCAAGGCGGCCAACGTCACCCTCTACTACGAAAACGACGGCAAGCCCTACGTAATCAATCTCATCGACACGCCAGGGCACATCGACTTTACAGGCAAAGTCACCAGAAGTCTTCGGGCCGTCGACGGGGCCATCGTTGTCGTAGATGCGGTCGAAGGGATCATGACGCAGACCGACACTGTCACGCGCCAGGCCCTCGAGGAGCGCGTCCGCCCCGTCGTCTACATCAACAAGATAGACCGGCTGATCAAGGAGCTCCGTCTGACCCCGGAGAAGATGCAGGAGTGGCTCTTCGGGATAATCAAGGACTTCAACAGGCTTGTCGAGACCTACGCCGAACCCGAATACAAGCAGAAGTGGAAGGTGTCTGTCCAGGACGCCCAGGTAGCCTTCGGCTCGTCCAAGGACAAATGGGGCTTCAACTCCGACATGCTAAAGGCAGCGAACATGTCCTTCAAGGACATCATCAGCGCCTACAGCGCCTCCACCCCGGAGGAGCTGGGGAAGAAGCTCCCCCTCCACGAGGCGCTCCTGGGGATGGTCGTGCGGCACCATCCGCCTCCCCACGTGGCGCAGGCATACCGCATCCCCAAGATCTGGTCCCAGGGGGACCTTAACAGCGACGTCGGGAAGGCGCTCCTAGCGTGCGACGAGCACGGGCCGACAGTCATGATGGTCACCAACGTGGTGGTCGACCCCGCGGCAGGGCTGGTGGCCACCGGCCGGCTCTTCTCAGGGAGCGTCTCCAACGGTGACCCCGTGTACCTGCTCAATTCGAAGAGGGAAGGAAAGATCCAGTCAGTCCAGATATTCATGGGCTTCCAGAGGGAGATAGTCGACTCGCTCCCTGCGGGGAACATCCCGGCTCTCCTCGGCCTTGACATCAGGTCGGGGGAGACGATCTCCAACCAGAAGGGGGTCGCGACCTTCGAATCCATACACTACGTCAGCGAACCTGTGGTGACGGTGGCCGTAGAGGCGAAGCACCCCCGGGACCTGCCCAAGCTCGTCGAGGTGATGCGGCGGCTCAACATCGAAGATCCGAACCTTGTGATCACGATAAACCAGGAATCAGGGGAGACGCTCATGGCGGGCATGGGGGTCCTACACTTGGAGATTGCGACCACGCAGATCCAGCAGGCCGGGCTCGAGATAATCACCTCCCCGCCCATCATCAACTACAGGGAGACGATACGCTCGAGGGCGGGCCCGATAATGTCAAGGTCCCCGAACAGGCACAACAAGATATTCATCGAGGTCGAGCCGCTGGAGCCTGACGTCATAGAACTCATCCGCAACGGGACGATCACCGAGAACGCCGAAAAGAAGGCGGTAATCAAGACGCTCCGCGACCACGGGTGGGACCCGGACCAAGCCAGGAACTTCCAGGCCATAGACGAGAGGGGGAACGTACTCACCGAGGTCACGAAGGGAGTCCAGTTCCTCCAGGAGTCCATGGACTCGATACGGGCAGGCTTCGACGACATCATGAAAAACGGCCCGCTCGCCTACGAGTTCACGCGGGGGGTCAAGGTGGCCCTGACCAACTTCGTCCCTCACGAGGACGCGGCCCACAGGACCTACGCCCAGCTCATGCCCGCCTCACGGCGCGCGATCCTCGGTGCCATGCTGACCGCCAACCCCACGCTCCTCGAACCGATCCTTGGCATAGAGGTCAAGGGACCCACCGACCTGATCGGAGCGATCACCGGAGTCATAAGCTCGAAGCGGGGCAAGCTTGTCAAGATAGAGCAGAAGGAAGTCTTGACGGTGGTCGAGGGGGAGATCCCTGCCTCGGAGACTTTCGACCTGAGCGAGAAGATGAGAGGAGCCACCGCCGGTAAGGCAGTGTGGAACACGCACTTCAAGACCTGGCAGGCCGTCCCCCAGAACATGCTTTGGGGGCTGGTCACCGACATCAGGAAGCGCAAGGGACTCCCGCCTGACCCGCCGAAGGCGGAAGAATTCATCGACAAGGAATAGAGCACCCGCCCTGTTCCTGTAACTATCATTAAGAAACGGCTTCTCCCTCTCCCCGCCATGAGCTCTGACGACGCCGCCTACCACAGGAGCGTGAGGAACATGTCCCTGGTGCTCGCGGCGATCGTCATTACCATATTCGCCGCGATATTCGTCCCTCCCTACGTCAACCCCAACCACGACGTCTTCCAATCCTCCGTCTCCATGGATTCTCCCTTCGGATTCACCCTGCACCTCACTATCAACACCACGTCTCCCGCACCCGGAAGCGGGGTGCTTATCATGGGCTGGCTCAACAGCACTTCCGGTTCGGTGGAGAACCTGACGACTGCCAACTCGTGGGCCCTCGATCAGAACGGACTGCGGGGGAAGATCTGCACTTCGGGGTGGCCCATAGGTGTGGGCGTCATGAAAGGGCACTACACCCAGGACAATTACACGCTGGGAACGTTGATCCCTCTCCCGCGTCCCCTTGTCTCCTGCCCTGTACAGGCGGCCGGGCCCTCCTACTTCCTGCTCAAGCCACAACCTCACTCCTCGCAGGCTTTCGTCGAAATAGGCGGTGTGCCCCAGGTCTGGACAATCCAGACCAGCTACGCCTTCGGCTATGCCCCAAATGAAGGGTTACCTGGAGGAAGCGGCCCCAACCAGCTCCCATCAGGCGTGTACACAGCGGTGGTCGCAGACGAGTGGGGAGAGGTCCTCACCACGAACTTCCTCGTGAGGTAGCGACCTCCTTAACTAATCGGGAGGTCCCTGCTCCTTTGATGAAGGTCAGGCCCCCGCTCGTGCACCGGCTGTTCTATCCTCAGGTCCCGCTGGTCCTGGCAGCCGAATACCGAGGAAGGATCTCGGCCATGCCCGTCGTCTCTTACTCGTCAGTCTCCGACGTCCCCCCGCTGGTCGCCGTCTCCTGCAGCCCACGGGGCTTCACCTGCAAGCTGGTCCTGAAGGCGAGGGAGTTCTCCCTGTCTATCCTCCAAAGCAACCAGGCGGGTGCCATGTCTCACCTGGCGAGAGTCAGCGGCGCAAAGGTGACCGACAAGCTGTCGGAGGCTGGGCTGAAGCACACGACGGGGAAGAAGCTGGGGGTGCCGGTCATCACGGGGGCCGAAGCCTCGTTGGAGTGCGCTCTAAGGTCGAGCAGGAATTACGGAGATCACACCATGCTGGTGGGCGAAGTCGAAGCCGCCAGCGCGTCTGACGCGTTCGGGGAATTCTGGGATTTCACGAAATACAAGCCGCTCCTCTACACGGGGTGGCGGGGAGGGCTGACGACGTATCCTGGCCCTCAGGCGTAGGAACTGATTATCTCCGAAGCGAACTTCCTCAGGTCAGCGATAATGTCCGAGGCGGCGGGGTGGTTGATGGAGGCGCAGTAATATTCCAGCCCCGCACCCGCGTATGCATCCACGTCCTTCCGGATTTCAGTCGCCGTCCCCGAGACCGCGACTCTCTTCTCTTTGTTGACCCCGACGTACGCCTCCCGTCTTTTTCTCACGTCGGTCGTCATCCTGATCGTAAGCGCAGCGTCCTTCTTTTCCTCGCGGATCTTGCTTGCCCCGGCCGCGAACCCCTCCACATCCAAACCTACGGGATGCCACCCGTCTCCAAACTGTATCACCCTACTGATGGATGTCCTTCCATTCCCACCAATCCAGACAGGTATGTCTCCGTTGACGGGTTTTGGCAGGAAGAGGGCGTCTTTGACATGGAAGAACTCCCCTTCGAACTCGACCACGTCGTCCTTCCAGAGCGACTTCATGAGCCTGATGCTCTCATCCATGATCCGGCCCCTTCTCGCGAAATCAGCGTTGAGGAAGCCGAACTCCTTCTCCGCCCACCCCGCGCCGAACCCGAGTATCACCCTCCCCTTCGACAGGACGTCGAGTGCCGCAGCTTGCTTCGCCACCAGCATAGGGTTGCGCTGAGGCAAGACAATGCACGAGGTCCCCACCTTCAGCCTTTCGCACCTTGAAGCGATGTAAGCCAAGGTTGTCAGGGGTTCGAGCAGCTGGCCGTAGGGCTCCCTGAGCTCCGAAGGCATGATGATATGGTCCGTTGCCCACACCGAGTCGAACCCTGCCTCCTCGCAGACGTCTGAAATCTCAAGCAACTCCTGGGGGGTTATCTTGTCGCCGTAATTCGGGAGTATGTATCCGAACTTCAATGTCGAGCACTGTCCCTTGTGGAAACGAACTTCGTCGTCAGGCTGCCCGTCCCGTTCAGCTTCGCGAGGTTGAGCACCATGGCGGTCATCTCCTCGACGGCACGCGCCTGCGAGAGCGGACCGGCGTAGAGCGGCCTCAGGTTTGGTATTCCCTTGACAAGCCCCGCGGTCTCCTCGTAGGTCTGCCTCGAGTCCGCGGCAACAAGTATGTCGATCGGCGTTACCTCGTCTCTCTCAAAGAAGAGGAATGATACGTGGTTGAAGGCAGTGGATATCCTGCTGTCAGGGAGAAGCATGGCCAGTTCCTCGGCCGCAGACCCCTTGTCCAAAGAGTAGGCCAGCACGCCGTCCTCCAACTTCAAAGGGTTAATCAATGAAACCGCAAGCTTCCCGGACAGTTCCTTCTTCAGCGCCGACGCCTCTCCTATGGCGGAATATGGAATCGCGAACAGCGCCGCGTCTGCCTCCGTCGACGCGCCCACGTAGTCCATCCCGACTGCGCCGCTGATCCCTCCGGCAACAGCCTGGGCCCTGGCGGCGTCCCTCGAGCCAATTATCACCTTGTTGTTCCTCGAGAGCTGCTTCGCCAGGGCCTTCCCCATCCGCCCCGTGCCTCCGATGACCGCGACCTTCACTCTTCTTCGAGCCTCGCCTGAGGAGCCGTCTCCTGGCGCCTCGTGAATTGCGCGTCCATGACCTGCTTGATCTTCTCCGCTCTCTTCCAACCGATGCCCTGGGTGAGCGCCAGCTCACCAGAAGTCAGGCCCATGACCCTCCTCGGCGTGCCGTACTTCGAAAGGAGTCTCTCCGCGAGCCTTCTCCCCACCCCAGGGAGGGACGACACGAGATAGAGCTGCTGCTGGGGCACCCCCTTCGCCTTTGGGGGGAGCTCCGAGGGCATCCTCGCCAGCGGCTTCGCCCTCGCATGGTTCAGGAGCTCCGCGATGGCGACCGCGGTCTCCTTCGGGTTGGCGGTGTAGAGCACCCTCAGTCCGTAAGCCATGGTCACGTTGGCGATCGCCCCATAGAATGACTTCAGGTTCTTCGCCAGGCCCTCCACCTCCTTCGAATCTCCCTCGACCAGCAGGAATGGCTTGGCGTAGGCGGCGGAGAGCTTCGCCGCCTGGTAGAACAGCCTCGAATCGTAAACGGAGGACACCAGGTCCCTGACGGACTTCCTTTCTACCGCCACCTCGGGGTTCAGGACGTAGTCGGCGACCGGGAGCCTGCTGAAGTACACCCTCACGTTCAGCCTGGACAGTTCGTCCGGGACTCCGCTCGCCCGCTCCCTCTCATCCGCCACCACCCGGGCAGGTATCACGGGAACTGCACAGGCAGGACGTAATAAAAGGAATAGGCGGCAAGGGCGAACAGGACAACGGCTGCCACCGCCACAGCTTTGTCCTTGACGCTGGTCTTGTACTCAGGGAGAGACGTGGGCTTCGGCACGGCGCCGTAGGCGCGCGACTCCATGGCCTCCGCCAGCTCCCCGCTCCTGACGACGGAGTTGACGACCAGTGGTATGAGTATCGGAATCATGTTCCTCACCCTGCGAAGTACGTTCCCCTTCTCAAGCTCCAGCCCCCTCGACTTCTGGGCGTCCATGATCTGCATCGTGTCGAGCATCATCACCGGGATGAACCTCACCGCTGTCACGAATGCGAAGACGATGTCCCGCGGTAGCCTGAATGCCTTCATCACCTGCTCGAGCTCGTCCGGGGAGGTCGTGATGAAGAAGAGGCTGGTCGACACCACGATGGCCACGAACCTGACCGAGTACAGGAGAGACGTCTCCAGGTTCCTTGTGAAGATGAAGTTCAGCGCGAAGATGAACACGGAGAACGTCCCGGTGAACGCCATCGTCCGCGCGACCCTCTTCAGCACGGTGGCGACCGCCGCGACAGCTATCATGAATGCGAGGACCATGACCAGCTCGTACACCGACCTGACGAGGAGCGTCGTCACGAACATCAGCCCGGAGATCAGCAGCTTGACCCTGGGGTCAAGCGTGTGGTAGACCGACGTCCCCCTTCTGAAAATGAACCCGCCGCTGAGCCACATCATGGCCTTCTGTCCCCCTCCACCCAGCGCCTGGCCTCGAGAGCATAGATGAACGGCTGAGCGGGCCTGCTCGGCAGCCCCTGGTAGAATGACACCAGCTGCGGCTGGACCACCCTCGCCGAATCGAGCAGGGCGCCGTCCTGCATGAGCCGCCCCGCAGGCCCGTCCCCCACCACCCTCCCCGCCTTCATCACCACGATCCTGGGCTGGATGGGCCAGAGGAACTCGATGTCGTGGGATACGACCACCACCGTCTTTCCAGTCGACCTCAGCAGCTTGATTGTACCAGCGAGTTTCTCCTTCTGGATAGAATCCTGCCCCACCGTAGGCTCGTCGAGTATCACCACCTGGGGGTCCCAGGCAAGGATGCACGCTAGGGTGAGCCTCTTCTTCTCCCCCCCGCTGAGTACGAGGGGAGATGACTTCCTGTACTCCTCCAGCCCGAAAAGCTCCAGCCCCCATGTCACCCTGTTCTGGACTAGCTCCGGCGAAAACCCGAAGTTCCTGAGACCGAACGCCATCTCCTCCTCGACGCTCTCAGAAAAGAGCTGATGGTCGGGGTTCTGGAACGCCACCCCCACCTTCCTTGACAGCTTCGCCGTGCTCGTCGACCTGGTGTCCTCTCCGTCAACCAGTACCCTGCCCGTGGTCGGCTTCAGAAGGCCGGTCACATGCTTCACAAGGGTCGTCTTGCCTGCCCCGTTCTCCCCCACGAGGGCCACCGTCTCGCCCGTCTCTACCTTGAGGCTGACCCCGTCGAGGGCCTTCACCCCGTTCTGGTGGACGAACGTCACGTCCTGTAGCTCGATCATCTGCCGCGCCCCACTTTCGCTGCCAGCTCCGCGGGCGTCATCAGCCTGTCCGTGCTGACCAGCCCTCCCCCCGCGAGCATCTTCTGTACCTTGGTCACGGCCGGAGTGGCCACCCCGTATTTGTCCGCCTCTTCCCCAAACAGGACATCCCTGGGCGTCCCCTCGAGCGCCTTCCTTCCCTCGTTCATCACCACCAGCCTGTCCGCCACCCTGACGAGCAGGTCGAGCCTGTGCTCCACTACGACGAAGGTCGTCCCCAGCTCCTTCCTCAGCCTCACGACGAGGTCGACCAGCTCCCCCGCCGTCTTCGGGTCCAGCAGGGAGGTGGGCTCGTCCAGGATCACAAGCTTCGGCCGCATCGCGAGCACCCCGGCCAGGGCGACCCTCTGCTTCTGACCGTCCGAGAGCTCATGGGGAGCGCGCAGCGCCAGGTCCCCAATGCCCAGCAGTCGCATGGCCTCGTCCACCCTCTCTCTCATCTCAGGCCTGGGAATCCCCAGGTTCTCCAGCCCGAACGCCACGTCCCTCTCGACAGTGAACATGAAGATCTGGTTCTCGGGGTTCTGGAAGAGGAATCCCACTTTCTGCGCGAGGTCCCTCATGTTCGAGCCCTTGACGCCCGCCCCCGCCACTCGGACCTCCCCCGAATACTCCCCACTGTACATGTGTGGGATCAACCCGTTGACGGCCCTTAGCAGGGTGGATTTCCCGCACCCCGACGGCCCTGCCAAGACGACTATCTCCCCCTCGGGGACATTTAGGCTGAAGTCCGCCACAGCCTTCCGCGGGGAGTCAGGATAACTGAAATTCAGGTCGTCTATCTCGAGGATGTTCCCCAAGTGATTCACAGGGCCGCCGGTCTAGGAGGTAAAACCTTCTCCCGGAAGCCCCCCGATGGCCCGCGACCTCGAAACAAGAGCGCGGGTGATCCCAAAGGAGGCGGGGACGACGTACAGAGCCACGGTCGCATTGAAGACGGCGATCAGCTCAAGGAGCCCCGGCACGGCCGCCTGGGTGACGCCAAAGGACCCGAACCCGATTGGATAAGGTTGCGCGAGCACGGCCCAGTTAACCACGGTCATGACCGCCGTCCTGGTCGCCGCCCCCAACACGGTCGAGCTGAGCACGAGCGCTCCGGTCCCCCTGCCCCTGGTGAGCCTCCTTGCGGCCAGGACGCCCGCGAACATGGAGACCTCGGCCACCAGGTTGTAGAGCGGTCCTGTGGGGAGTCCCCCAGGATTGATGAACTCGAGGGCGAGGCCGTTCAGCGCCGCCACCGCCAACCCCCCCTCCAATCCCAGGAGCAGCAGCGCCAGAAGCACGGGAATCTCCCAGATCCCATAGAGCAGGAAGCCAGCGTAGGGAGCCGGGACAGTCAGGCCATTCAGGACCACCGCCATCGCTGTGAGAAGCGCGACGAGGCTTAACCACCGAGACCTCCGCATGGGATCGGCAGGAATCAGGTATCCTTATAATAGTATGGTAACTACAAACTTACTTGTAGATGCCGAAAAGAACGGGAGCCCCCACTGAGAAGTCCCTGGTCACCCTGCTCGAGCTCGCCAGGATGGGCGCCTCTTACTCCTACTCCGAAGTGTCTTCGGCGAAGCTCGGAGAGGCACTTGGCTTGACACAGCAGGCTGCCTCCCGAAGACTGATTGACCTAGAATCAGCCGGCTTTGTCTCGCGTGTGCACTCCGGCCATTCCCTGAAAGTCTGCCTTACCACGGCGGGCCTCGGGGCGGTCCGTTCGTTCTACGGCGAACTGACCGACGTCTTCGAGAAGACACGCGGAAAACTGACCTTTGCGGGGAAGGTGTTCAGCGGGATAGGAAAAGGAGGTTACTACGTCGGGCACCCGGAATACCAGAAGAGGTTCGATGCAGCTCTGGGGTACAGACCCTATCCCGGCACTCTGAACGTGAAGTTGGAAGAGGACCGCTACATCGAGCAGCTGAAGAGCCTCAGGTCCATGGGTGGGATAAGGGTCGAGGGCTTCATGCGGGGCAAGGAATGGTTCAGCCCCCTCACCTGCTTCGACGGCGTCATGTCAGGGGAGCGTGTGACCCTCCTACTCATAGATGTCACCCACTACAACGAGAGCGTGGTCGAGCTGATCTCGCCGGTCTTTCTGCGTGGAAAGCTTGGCCTGAAGGACGGCGACCTGGTCACCTTCACCATCGACGCTGCCAGCCTGGCTCCGGCCATCTTTCCCTCAAGGCCCCCTGGAAGTTCCGATGGCCTTATCTAGAAACATACCCCTCCGATTCTGGGCTTGCCTCAGGAGATCCTGATCCTCGTCGACGATGACGACAATGAAATCGGCACCGACACCCGCGAGAACTGCCACGCGGGCAAAGGGAAGAGACACAGGGCATACACCGCCCTGATGTTTCACAAAGGAAAGCTCCTCCTCCAGCAGAGGAGCGGCAAGAAGCTGCTCTGGCCAGGAGCGTGGGACGTCTCCTTCACCAGCCATGTATACCCGGGGGAGACCTATCAGCAGGCGGCCGCCCGCCGGGCTGCCCAGGAGCTCGGCGCCAACATAGGAATGCTCGAGGACGTCCAATCCTTCGTCTATTTCGCCCCCCAGGGGGACAACGCCGAAAACGAGTTCTGCCGGGTGCTCGTCGGCGACTTCGACGGAAAGATCACCCCAAACCGGGAGGAGATGATGAACGTCAGGTGGGCGAATGTGAAAGACGTCGTGTCCGACCTAAAGGCCCACCCGGACGCCTACACCCCGTGGTTCAAACTGTCCTTCGAAGGCTTCCTGAAGAGCCCGACCGCGAGAAGGTATGCCTAGTCGACGCTTCTGATTTCGCCCAGGAGCTCCCCTATCTTCTTCACGGTAGCTTCCATCGCCTCCTCCTCCCCTACGTCCGTGGAGAATGACGCGGCGGTGGAGTGGCCCCCGCCGTGCCCGCCCAGACTCCTCGACACCTCGTCGGCCACCTGCGTGCCGAGCTTGACCCCCGTCCGCTCGTGGAACCTCTGGGCCGACCTCATGCTCACCCTCGTCTCTCCGTCCGACTCCCCTCCCACCACCGCGACGTCCGCCCCCAGGTAAACCAGGGACCTGGCGACGTGCGCCTGGAACGAGCCCACGGAGCTTGTCGCCACAACCCACTCCCCAGCTTTGTAGATCTTGAGCCTCTGGGCTCCCTTGAGCTTCGCAAGCACCTCCCCGTAGTCCGGCGTGCTCCGAAGCTCCCTTCTGGCGAGGGCCAGATCGGCCCCGGAGTCCATGAGCTTCACCACCGCCCTCAACCCCCCGGGGCTCGCGATGGCCAGATGGGAAGAGTCGAACATTATGGCCTCGAGGAGCGCCTGTGCTGTCGGCCCGTCAGGGGCCACGCCCGCCTCCTCGAAGAGCGCGAAGACCACCTCGGCGGCAGAAGTTGCTGCCTCGTCCACCACGACCCTGTCGTAGGCCCTCCCGTCCCTCAACGGGTGGTGGTCGACCAGGACCTTCAGCCCCTTGCTGCTGCTCATCTTCTCCCTCCACTCGTTGAGCAGCTCTTCCCCACCCACGTCCACCGCCACGAAAAGGTCGTAGTCCTCCGCGCTGTCATCGAGCGTCGGGTGGGGGAACCGCTTGCTCAGCTTTTCAGTGAGCGCCGTCATCCCCCCCGGAGTGGCTATGACGACCTCGCACTCGGGCACCTGTGCGCGTATCAGCCTGGAGATTGCGAAGGCGGAAAGGTAGGCGTCAGCGTCGGCGTTCCTGTGGCAGACGACGACGGCCCTGTGGAGGTCCTTCGCGTCAAGAAACGGGAACTTCTTCAGCCTTGTATCAAGAGTCAAGGGGCGCCACGGATCAGGCGTCTCCGGGGGGCTGTGTCTGAGGCTGCTTTGTCTTCACCGCGTCGTCTATCTTGGTCTGAAGATCCTTGAGCGTCTCCCTGAACCTCGACTCCTGCTTGGCAAGCACCATCTTCCGGGTGTTGGCCAGCTCCTTCTTCTCGCCGAGCTCTTTCACCACGTCCTCCTTCTTCACCTTGACCAGCAGGTTCCCTGCGAACTTGTAGACCTGCTCGTCGTCTGAAGCCTTCCCCAGCTCCTCGAGCGCCTTCTCCGTCTCCCCCAGCTCGAGCTCCACCTGCTGCTTCTGGGCCAGCACCGCCTGCAGGTTCTGCTGAGTCTGGTCGTACCTCGCGAGCTGCTCCCTCAGATACGGCGGAAGTTCTGGCTGACTCAATTTTCGAGACTTCGACCTTCGTCTCTACTTAAAGCCTTTCGACATTGACACTGCCATTTTCCGTCACATGATGTGGGGCGTTATATGCTGCGCTCAAATAGGATGGTAATTGCGTGCGACAAAGTGCGTGGCTCAGACCTTCCACAACGATTCTATTGACGGCCTTCTGAGAGACTGCCTTGTCCTCACCTACAATGCCATGAACAACGGGGAAGAGAACCACATCACTAACAGGAAGGGGATGAGGATGTTCTACCGGTCGCTGAAGGGGGTCGAGCTTCCTTCCTGCTACAAACTAGGGGTGATAACGAGGGCATGCGCCGTCCTGAAGAGTAGGCTGAAGAGCATGAAGAGAAGTGTAGAGACGGGGCACCCCAGACAGCTAAGGCCGATGGTCTGCATAACCTCCGGGTTCTTCGTCACCATGAAGGGGAGGCTGTTCATCCCTTTGAAGCGCGACAGGTACGTCGACGTCCCCTTGAACGCCTACGTCCAGGATAGGCTAGAAGGGATGAAGGTCAGAAGCCTAACCATCACACCTGACTCACTCTCTTTCTGCATTTCCGAGGAAGTCGAGCCGATGCCCGTCAAGACCGTGTACGGGGTCGACAGGAACGAGAAGAACCTTACCTTCGGGAATGCTGATGGAGTGGTCCAGTTGGACATGTCGAAAGCGGTCAGGATCAGACAGACGACGAGAGAGATAGTGGGGTCCTTTAAGAGGAACGACGTCAGGGTAAGTAAGAAGATTGCTTCGAAGTACTGGAAGAGGGCAAACCACAGGACGGACCAAATGCTGCATGCTGCGACGAACTTTATTGTGAACGCCGCAGCCATGAATGGTGCGGCCATCGCACTCGAGGACCTCGAGGGTATCAGGAAGATGTACCAAAGAGGAAACAAACAGGGGCCTGATTATCGCTTTCGACTGAACTCATGGCCCCATTGGAAAGCCAAGCGAATGCTGGAATACAAGTCAGGATGGAACGGTGTTACAGAGATTCATCTTACGAAGTCTGAGACCCGCGGGTCCTCAAGTGTGCACCATGCGTGCGGGGAGAAGCTCCACAGCCCCGAAAGGGGCGATGCTGTGCACAGGAGGATGCTCTGGTGTCAGGCCTGTAAGATATGGGTGGACAGGGACGTGAACGCCGCGGTGGTCCTGTCCCAAAGGGGGCTGGCACGGTTCGCCAGTTCCCTTCCCCGACTACAAAGTCCCTCGCAACGAGAGTCTTTTGAAGTTGGGGAGGAAGGGCTGGCAGGTGAAGCAATGAAGGGGAACGGGACGACGACCTCAATCCTCAGAGTCGATGCCAGCAAGTTGAGGACTCGTCGGGTGACGAGTTCTTGACAGAACCTCGAGGCTTACACGACTGTCCTGACTTTTTCCAGGATGGCCCTGGCCTTTTTTGCCACATCGTCTGGCCCCGACCCAACCACCTTCACCTCGCAAACCTCGCCTTCCAAGACCGCCGAAGGTATGGCTTCCTTGATTTTGGCGGCCGTCCCTCTGTCGGCCTTGAAAGTGACCTTCAGCGACACGGACTCTATGGGTCTACCTTGATTTCGCTTGGGCGAGGTCGAAGGCGCCTCCGGCCACTGTGTAGCCGCACGACTTGCACTTCCAGATCCCGGACGAGGTCCTGGCGAGCCTCATGCTCGAGCAAGAAGGGCACTCCCTGGCCTGCTTCAGCGTCCTGAAAATCCTGGCGTATCTCTTCCTCAGTGTGCCGCCGTATTTCGCCCCGAGCCCCCTGAGGCTCTCGTTTGCCTTCGGCACTACTTCGTCGCCCCTTTGATCAGGGCCCTGATCTCCTTCCCTACCCTGATGGACGTGTCCGCGGCTTCAATCACATGGTCGGGGCTTATGGTGCTCGCCTCCCCCTTCTGGCTGGCACAGATGTTCCCGTCGTCGTCCGTGGTTATGGTTATCCTCATGTCCATGGAAGCCTCTTCCTCGGTCGCCGGGTCTACGACGAGCTTGTCCCCGATCCTGGCCAACGTCACAGACACCGGGGTCCTTTCCACGGGCACGGGCACCCATTCGTCGGTCGCCTCTGCCTTCTCGTCCTTCACCACATACTTCTTCATCTTCGATGTCCGCAGCGCGCTGACCACCGCATAGCTGGTGGCGTCGAACAGGTTCCCGTCCACGTTCATCACGTTGCAGTCGACGAACACCGTCACCACGCTCTTGCCAGGGACGAGACAGAGCTTGGTGAGGTCGACCATCTCGGACTCCCTGATTCCCCTGTCCACCACCCTCGCAAGTTCGATGGCATCTTCACTCGGAGGCCCCGGCTCGGCGTAGGGGGACGACAGGGGGAGTATCTCGGCGTTGACAACGAGCAGCCCCTTGTCGGGGGTGTCGGGGAATGGCGTGCCGGTGGCTATCTTGACCCCCGCGATGACCTGGGTGTTCCCCAGTGTCACCCTGGCCGACCCGTTCGCCTTTGGTATTATCCCCGTTTCTATTTTCAGCTCCCTCGTCTGGTCCAGGCCCCTCCCGTCGATCCTCTTGCCCTCGGCCAGGAGCTGGGCCATCTGCGCCTTCCTGATAGTCTCTACGACGTAATTCTTTTTCATCGACATCTACTCCGCGACCTCCTCCACCTGCGTAGTCACGGCCTCCCCCCCGAAGAACCTCGAGGTGAGCGCCGCCCTCTGCAGCTGATAGATCTGCTTCCCCTTTTCTACCGCGAGCTCGAAGGCCTTCTTGAACTGGTCCCTGGTGTATATCCCGTCGACCTGAAGGAGGGTGACCTGGCCCAGGTTCGGCATTATCGCCACGGGCATGTCCCCGTTGCCTTCCTTGTCCTCGGTGTCGTCCAGGTCCGAGACCACCTGGTCCCCGATGAGCCCGCAGGAGCACCCCACGACGAGGTCCCTCATGTTGATCCCAGCGTCCGCCAGTGCCAGAGAGGCAGCCGTGATCCCCGCGACGCGCGACCCGCCGTCTGACTGCAGCACCTCTATCCAGACCTCGATGGCGGTCCGCGGGTAGTCCTCGACTATGACAGCGGGGACCAGGGCCTCCCTAGTGACCTTCGAAATCTCGATCTCCCTCCTGGACGGCGCGGGGTTCTTCCTCTCGTCCACGGAGAATGGCGCCATGTGGTACCTGCACCTGAGCAGGGCCCTGTCAGGCAGGACCTGGTGCTTCGGGTGCACCTCCTTCGGCCCGTATACCGCCGCCATTATCTTGTTCTTCCCCCACTCGATGTAGGCGGAACCGTCGGCGTTCTTCATTAGCCCCACCTGCAGGCTGATCGGCCTCAGCTCGTCCCACTTCCTGCCGTCCAGCCTCTTCCCCTTCGAGTCTATCAGTTTCTTCTTAGCTTCCACCACTGCTCTCCCCTCCCAGCAACTCCTCGACCTTGGCCGCCAAGTCTCCCGCGTGTGCGTCGTCCTCCACCAGTTTGATGGCCCTCACGCTCTTCACAACGCCGTCCGGGGTCCCGTTTACCACTACGACCCCGTTCTGGCCCACCCTGATGTCGCATCCTGTCCTTTCGCTGATCAAGTTTATCATTGCACCTCTCCTCCCAATAAGTCGCGGCACCTTCGTCGGTGATATCTTAACGATTTCTCCCGACTCTATCTTCCCATAGCCTTCCCCACGTATGCTCAGCTGGGGGTCGCGGGACCTCTCATAAGACTCGATGCGTGTGCCTATGATGTCTCCGACCCTGAACTTGCTTGAAAGGTCATGGGTCGAGGGAGAGAACTCTCTGCCGAATACGAAGGAAGCCGGGAGGAAGCCGTCGAACGCCGAGTTGATGTCGATCACCCAACCGAACCCGTTTATGTCAACCACCTTCCCTATCACCTCGTCCTCGGCCCTCGGCATGTAGGGGCCCGTCAGCGGGTTGAGCTTGACCCCGTCCCGCCCCACCTCGGCCAGGCCCACCCTGAGGGCGACATACTCGTCCCCCCGCTTCTCGACGTAGGGCCCGGACCTAAAGTTCCCCTTGGCTATGACGTCTCCCGGTATCACCTGCTTTCTCTCTATCATTGGCAACTCTATTTCACCACTGTAACCTGAGCGGCCCCCCTCGTCGTGGAGCCAAGCCGGTCCAGCAGGCCGGGCTGTCCGCCAGCGGGTATTTCTACTATTGCTGAAAGCGTCCCGTCCGCGAGCCAGTCCTCCTTCAGAATCTCACCGTAGGTCTTCAGGACCCCTATGGCCTGGCCCGTGTACTGTGCCGCCACCCTCACCTGCAGCTTGATCTTCTCCGACTTCAGGGGGAGTATGGTCCTCAGGCTCTCGACCACTGCCTTCATCTGTTCGTTGGCGTCCTGGAACGGGTCCACGGAGACCCTTGCTTCCTGCATCGCCTGGTCTATCCTCGTCGGAGGATGAGGCAGCAGCGTCCTCGGGTCGACGAAGTTCTTGGATATGACGGCTATTATCGCCTTCCTCTTTTCATCGGTCAGCCTCTTCCTCTGCTCCTGGGTGAGGTTCAGCTCCCCCCGCCTCAGGATCTCAAGGGCTGCCTTCGCATGGTCGTCCGTCCCGAAGTGCAGCTTCAGTTTCTCGCTGTTCGCCCTCAGTCCCTTGCGCGAGTCGGAATACACCTCGTCGACTGCTATCACCGCGGACGGCTCGACGTTCCTCCCCTGCTTGAACGCAAGGGCCGAGTCCGGGTTCACCAGTATTTCGTAGTGCTCTCCCTCTATGGTGAGCCTGACTGTCGTGAACTTCGACGACTCATGGGTCCTGGGCTTGAAATCGCCCCCGCTCCGACCGAACGACCCGCTCATGCCGGCCGACGCTTCTCAGGAGCTCTTGGCTGGCGGCTTCTCTGACTTTGTCTTTGCCCCGGCCGCACTCTTCCCGATGTCCTGTTCTGCGAGGCGCCTCCACTTCTTCGTGTCAGCGTCAACGACCGCTACCTTGATGTGGGCGGTCCCCGTCTTGTCCTCGCTCACGAGATAGATGCATTCGATGGCCAAGGTGACGGCAGCGTCGAGGCTCAGGTCCGGGGAGTAATTCTTCTCCAGGTAGTCGTTGACCTGGTCGCTCCCTTGACCTATCGCTATGGCGTGGAACCCTGAATAGGTGCCCGTGGGGTCAGCGAGATAAACGACCGGTCCGGACACGTCTACCCCAGCAATGATCAGCGACACGCCGAAGGGCCTCACGCCCGCGTACTGCGTGTACTGCTGGTTCATGTCGGCTATCCGCTTGGCTATGGCTTCGACGTCGATGGGCTCGTCGTAGATCAGCCTGTTGCTCTGTGCCAGCACCCTGGCGCTGTCGACCTGGATCCTCGCGTCGGGGATGTACCCAGCGCCGACCGCGCCCACGTGGTCGTCGATCTGGAACATCTTGATCACAGAGTCCGCGCTCTGAAGCTTTCGCTGCTTCTCTTCCACCGCTAGCACGACCCCTTCCTTGGTCTGGACGCCGACTGCCAGGTTCCCCCTCCTTACCGTCTCAAGGGCGTACTCCACCTGATACAGCCTGCCGTCGGGCGAAAATATCGTGATCGCCCTGTCATATCCTGCCGAAGGTGCAAACATTTTCTTTTCCTAGCTCCTTTTTGCCCAACGATTTCCGTGGGCTTTTAAACTGTTCTGAGAACTTCACCCCCTCCCTGCGAAAGTTCTTATCGCAAACGCGATCCCGGCGCGCCATTGACAAACGTCCTCGTGGTCAACAACTACCCGAACCGCGACCGGGTCGAAAGGCTGGAGAGTTGCGTGGAAGGGAACGGGGCCCAGGTAACCCCCGTGGACTGGACGGAGGTTTCGACTCGGAGGTTCGACTCATTCGACGGGGTGGTGCTCAGCGGCTCCCCGGACATGATGTCCGAAGTAAAGACGCAGAGGAAGTTCCGGGGTGAAATGGCCGCGATCTTGGACTCCAAAGTGCCCATGCTCGGGGTGTGCTTCGGCCACCAGCTGATGGCCCACGCGTTCGGGACGGCGGTGGTGAAGGACGGTCGGCACGTGCTGGAAATGGTGAAGACCAAGGTCCTCGCCCCAGACCCTCTGTTCGAAGGCCTCCCGAAGACAATGATGCTCCTGGAGTCGAGGTACGAGGTGGTGAAGTCGCTCCCCGACGGCTTCAGCCTGCTGGCGAAGAGTGATACGAGCGACATCGCCACCATGAAGCACCCCACGCGCCTCCTCTACGGGGTCCAGTTCCATCCGGAGCGCTACACCGCCGAAAACCCCCATGGGAACGGGGTCGTAGGGAACTTCGTCCGCCTCCTAAAGTAGGGCGCAGGCTTGGTAGTCGAAAGGGTGGTCTTCCACAGGGAGGTGGTCGACAGCCTGTTCACCTACTCGGCGATGGCCTATCCCAACGAGGGGATACTCCTCCTCAGAGGGAAGTCCAAGAAGGGGGTCGCGGAGGTGACCGGGGTCGTGGTCCCACCCTTGGCGAGCCACGGGGCCGCCTTCTCGTCCTTCAGCTGGTGGATGCTCCCGGTCGACTTTTCATATCTCGGCGTCGCGCATTCTCACCCCTCCGGGAACCACAGCCCGTCCCACGAAGACCTCCTGCACGCCACGGGGAAGCTCATGGTCATCATGGGGTATCCCTACGCCACCGTGGACAACCTTGGGGTCTATGACCACAACGGGAACAGGATACCTTTCGAAGTGAAGTAGCTATCTGGCACCCAGTATCCGCCTGATGACGCTCACAGAGTAGCCGTACTTCTTGCTGAGGCGGATGTGCCCGAGCTTGAGGTCCCGATGGTCCTTCCTGATGCTGTCCTGCACCCTTCCGCTGACATTGACGGCATAGGCCGCCCTGGCGTTTCGGGCGTTCTCTAGCTGAGCCATTCTGAGCCCATCCTGGCGGGTGTAAGGGAGGTTTGGTCTCCTGATATAGCCGCTTCGCCTGCCAATATTCACTTCATGATTGAATCTTTCTAGCGCTTGGCTTCCGCTTATCCTGCCTTCGAGGTAATCAACTACAATGCGAAGATCCTCTGCCTTCTTGGCACAGTAAGGAAGCATTGCCCTTGCGGCTTTTAGGACACTCTGAATCGCCACTACATCGATTCTGTAAGCATCTCTCTTCTCGGGATGCGGTTCGTGATAGAGTCCAGACGTGGCTATTCCTTCGTCAACTAGAAAGCCTCGTACGGCCTCGATCTGGGGTTTCCACGTATCACTAAACCGCAGTTTGAATCGGAGGACATACTTCACCACCTCGACCCCTACATTCCCATCACCATCAAAGTAACCGCTTATCTGTTCCCAAGACTCGTAGCATTCCTTCGCCGGGTTCCGCGCAAGTTCTGCTTCTCGTTGCTCGCAGGCGGCGCGCTTCATCCCTGAATTACATTCATAGGGCATTTAAGCCCCCATGAACTTACATGAGACGCTAAGGCTTAAATCGTCTCATTGAAAGGACTCATCTCATGAGCCAATACACGAAAGGTCAGAGTTGGGGTGCGCTAAAAAAGGCGTGGCGCGGCTACAAGGTAGCCAAAGTCCAGAAGAACATGGAAGACATGAAGAAGTACGCCGAGCGCATACGCACCCTCCAGAGCGAGCTTGGACTCGTCCAGGCGAAGTTCCCGGATCTAGGTCTCAACTGAGACCTAGCTCATCTTTTCTTTTTACCTTAGCAGGTCTGCGTGGTTCGTGACTATCTGGTTCCTCAGGTCCTGCGCCTGCTGCAGCGTGAAGTCAGGCTCCGCCGAAACCAGGACCAGCTTGTCTCCTAGGTAGAAAGTCATGATGTTCAGCCTTTCCCTCTTGTTGAAGGTGAACTGGTTCTTCCCGAAGAAGCGGTCCCACGTCCGGTCGTTGTTGATCTGGATTGTTATCCCGGCGATCAGCCTGATGTCCTCGCTGTGAGGCTCGAGGGACGGTATCCCCTTCCTCATGCCTCCGGCTATCTGCCTCCCCGTCTGGTCGAGTATTATGGCCGACCTCACCCTCCTGTCGAACTTGAAGATCTCCGTGCAGATCTTGTCCCACTGGACCTGCAGCATTACGCTTCACATGTTAGGACGGGCTGAGATATAAGCGAAGCCCCGACCTTCGAGGTCAGACGCCGGGACGAGGCTTTCGACGGCCCGAGGATGACGCTGGTTCATCCGGGGCCTGCTTCCCCGGCTGCAGAAAATTACCATCCTCAAGCGATACGATTTGCATACTAGCACAAGTTTTAAGAGCTAGTTTCTTTAAGCTACCGACCAAACTTGTCAACCTTTGTCAGCGCAGATTTCATCTCTCTTGTCCTGAGGGTGGCTGTTGGTGCCGCGATGATAGTCCATGGTCTGCCCAAGGCGAAGGGCGGATGGGGCAAACAGGCGGGCCAGTGGATTGGGAGCATGGGAGTTCCTCCGGCGGCTGCTACCTTGGTGACAATCCTCGAGTTCTTCGGGGGGATATTCCTGATCGTCGGCCTCATCGTGCCCGTTGTCGCTGCTTTCTTCGTCATCGAGTTCCTGGGCATCATTTCGATGAAGATCGGCAAGATGAAGGCGGGCTTTTCGCCCGCGGGGAGCAAGCCGGGTTATGAACTCGACTTCACATACCTCGTCCTGTCGCTTGCCATCCTGCTCCTGGGGTCAGGGGCCTACTCCGTGGATGCGCTCCTGCGCATCCTCTGACCGCTCTGACTGCGACGGTGAATCCGAACGTCAGTCAGGCTCGGTCTTCGAAGGTGAAGACGGACTCCCCGCTTGCTCTAACACTATCAACAACTCCATCACATTCGTTTGACTCAGGCTCTGAAGTGCCCTGATAGGCCCTATCATCGTCAGCATGGTCCTAGAACTAGCTACCATCTTGCTCGGCGCGACCGTGGGAGTCATAGCGATTCTCTACGCCGCACCAAGGGGCTATTTCGGACACCGGAAGAAAGCAGCGACTCCAGCGCCGTCTGTAGAGCCTTACGCTCCGACGACGGAGCAGGTACCAGAAGTCCCAGCCGCGGAAGCACCTGCCGTGGCAGAGCCTGCTCCGTCCCCTGCACCTGAACCAACACCAGCACCGGCATTGTACGAGACGGTCCAACCGGCACCCGCGCCAGTGGCCTACTCGTCTCCATCGACACCGACATTCGGGGCACCGACTCTGACGAAGAAGCCGACCCGAACCTACAGGCGCAGGACAGCTCCAGTGAGGAGTGCCGCCGGTTCCAAAAAGACCCTGGCCAAGCCAAAGAAGCGCTAAGCGAGAAACGAAAAACGAGAGCGTGGGTTCATAAACCCACACTCCGCCTCTTTTGATTCATATTGACCTCGGAGCAGATGGTGGGTCTCCACGTTTCGATAGCCGGCTCACCTGATCTGGCCTTCGACCGGGCCCGGGAGCTCGGGGCCACGACATTCCAGATTTTCACAAGGAACCCGAACCAGTGGAAGTTCAAGCCGCTGGCCGACGACACGGTCGCGCTCTTCAGAGAGAAGAGAAAGCAGTCAGGTTTCAGGCGCATAGTGGACCACATGCCCTACCTGCCGAACCTCGCGTCCCCCGAGAAGTCGACCATGAAGATAAGCAGGTACACCTTGGCCGAAGAGCTCAAGCGCTGCGGCGCCCTCGGCATCGACTACCTTGTGGTCCACCTCGGAAGCCACCTGGGGAAGGGGACGTCGGTGGGTATGGCCAACATCGCCGACGCCTGCAGCGAGGCGATCGCGGGCAGCGAGGGAGAGACGATGGTGCTGCTGGAGAACATGGCGGGCCAGAAGAACTGCGTCGGGGCGAGGTTCGAGGAGATACGAGGCATACTCGACAGAGTGGATTCACGCGACCGGGTAGGCGTGTGCCTGGATTCCTGTCACATGTTCGCCGCGGGGTTCGACCTGAGGAACGAAGAGGCTGTAGGCATCACCATGGGTCTCTTCAATGAGATCGTCGGGCTCGACAGGCTGAAGGTCGTCCACCTGAACGACTCGAAGGGACCGCTCGGGAGCAGGCTCGACAGGCACGAAGACATCGGGGAGGGGAAGATAGGCCGGAAGGGCATCAGGGCCTTCTTGCATTACCCGGGGATAGGGGAGAGGCCCGTGATCATGGAGACGCCCTATGAGGACATCAGGACGATGGAGAAGAGCATCAAGCTCGTCCGCACGCTCATGGGCTAGGTCTGATTCAGAGTAAAATACGGGATGTCAGGCGAAGGGTGGAGCGGGCCCGTAGCTTAGTTCCAGCGATGGAGAGAACTCAGGTAGAGCATCGGGCTTTTAACCCGAGGGTCAGCGAAGGCCCCTAAACGGGTTCGATTCCCGTCGGGCCCGCAGAAGTTCAGATTCTCCTGCAATTGGATCCGCTTGTCAGGCGGCTCATTACTCATCGCTTCCCTGCGCTGACCAGTCCTACAAGAATCCTCACAAGACTCTGATAGGTTTCGGTCTTCACCTTGCCAACTGTCATGCGAACCAGTGACTGACTCACGCTGAATATCCTGTCCACCTTTGCCTTGCTGTCAACCACTAAATTCCCGCTCTCCAATTCCTTGTTGGTAATCAGCAGAGTGTACCCCTTTGCCTTCAAGTTCGAAGTGAGCGGAACCGCGATGAAGTCTCCCGAACGGCTGTTGTAGCTGTCTTTGGACATTACCACCGCGGGTCGGACCTTGGAAGTCTGCAGGTCGGAGAAGGGGAAGGAAATGAGGACAATCTCGCGTTGAGAAATCAAGTCTTCGCCTCTGAAAGATATTGGTCCCAAACATCATCCATCTTGTTCAGCCAGAGGCTCCTGAGCGATTCTTCGCTTATCGCTTGGAGTTCGGCGAGTTCGTTCTCAAGAAGTTCGGCCACTCTCGCTGGCTTCTCCAGGACAATCCTCTTCCCCTTGGCGATCAGAAGGAGTTCATCCCCTCTGGTTATGCCAATCTTCCTCTGAATGTCAACCGGTATCGAGATCTGTCCTTTGTCGGTAACCTTGACTTTCTTAAACGTCAGCCCGCTTGACGCAGCCATTGCATTTGTGTAAGGAAGTCCTTACCTAATTAATGTTGTGCGCTGTACCCCTATCCAGGTGGGGGCATCACCGAAGGTGTTTGAGCCGTTTCGGTGTCAACTTCGATACTAGCTTCAAGCCGGTCGCGGGGGCGGACCAGATTCTTCCAATCGCAATGCTCGTCATTGTAATGACGAATGTGATCTCCACGGCGAGTGCGCGCCTTGTTGTCGTCGCAGAACAGGAGACAGGCTTGGAGCCGCTATTGTCTATGACTCCGCTTGTAACTGAGTTGAGCGCGATGACCGCAGGCCTGGGCCCCGGCCAACTTGAAGAGTGGCTCAGAACAATAGACGAGGATGCAAGACAGGCTGCACCACCGGGGATCAGAGATAAGATAGGGTTTCCAAGGAATTCCAAGGAAGCGAACGCAGACCCCGTGAGGGAGCTGAGGGTCTCGCGAAGCGCAGTTCCGTACATCATCGGAGCCATAGAGAGGAAGAAGGGTTCTATGCCTCAGGTGACAAGGCCATACTTCGAAACGCTGGAAGGCTTGCTGACGAAAGAGGTTGGTTACGGTTATAGATTCTAGTACCAATCGACTATCCCAAGATTCCCGCGTGAATCCCGCCTCTGGTTAGCCCACCGCCCACAAGTTGGGCAGCCCGGCGAAAGTGCATGTGCCGCGAAAAGGCAGTGAATGCAGGTCCTTCACTGCATTAGAGGGAGGATGCGCCCAAATACCATCGAATCTGTCCCTCACTTCGAGCAAACTGTTCAAAGAACTCAGCGAGCTGCGCCACGTTAGAAGCTTCAAGCGGGTCATACTCCCAATCTCCTCGGCTTTCTTCATCTACACTTTCGGCTGGGGCGTCACCTCTCCCGTGTTCTCCATATTCGTGAACAACGTTACAGGCAACCCCTTCCTTACTGGGCTCATCCTCTCCATCACTACAATGGCAGGAGTCTTCCTCAACATCCCGTTCGGCATGATCGAGGACAGGATGAACATGAAGAGGGTGCTCCAGGTCGTCCTTCTTGGATACTCATTCCTGGCGCTTCTTTACCCACAAGCTAACAGCGTGGTCTCTCTGGTGGCGCTGAGCGTGGGCAGGGGCGTGGCTTCGTCCTTCCTCTGGCTGACCTCCTGGGCCTACATCTTCAGCTACACCGAGAAAGCTTCGAAGGGGAAGGAAACCGGCTTCTTCTCCGACATGAACGACCTCGCCTCCGCAATCTCGCCCATCGTGGGTGGGCTCGTCTCGATCGTGTCCTTCCTCCTACCGTTCTACATCTTGAGCGGGACCAGCTTCGTCGCCTTCGCCGTCGTCTCAGTCTTCCTCAAGGAGAGCCCAGCGCCTGTGAAGGCGTCCCTGAGACTCCAATTCGCAAAGCTCTCGGGTTACATGCGCGAGAAGAAGTTCCTTAAGACGATCTTTCTTATCGTCGTCTTCTACGCCCTAATCAACGTATACTACTCGTTCCTCTCCGTCTTCCTCAACGACGAAGGCATGTCGATTCCGCTGATAGGGGTGATTCTGACCGTCGCGCTCGTTCCGGCGGTCAGCCTGGAGGTCCCCATGGGGCACCTCGTGGACAAGCGCGGCATCCGGAGGACCCTCTCGATGGCGATCGTTCTGACAACGATTTCGGCCGTGCTGATTCCGCTCTCAAGCAACTTCTACTACACAGCTGTTGTAGTGGCGGCCTTCACAGTCAGCTACACTTTGATTTTTATCACTCTCTATTCTAGGATGTCTGACATCATGCGCGAGGAGAAGGTCGCCATGACCGGAACCATAGCCACCTTCAAGGACCTAGGCTATACCCTCGGTCCACTTCTCGCTGGGTCTCTGATAGAGACACTGGGGATGGCAAGCACGTTTTATTTAGTTGGCGCTGGGTTCATCGTGCTCCTGCCTGTCGCACTGGTCCTACGCGACTGACAGAGGTCACCATGGTATGCTCCCAGTCTCGAACCGCAGCCAACAATAGGCAAAGCGAGGAAGCGCTTCTATGGTCCGTCTAGCCGATTCGAACCCTTGGTCGTAGTTCCTTGTACCGGAAAGGAGAACAAAAAGATCAACGCCGGTCAAGGCGGAAGGCGGGAGTCAACCTTCTTCCACGCAGGGCGGGGCCAAGTCAAAAGTGCAGTCGCCAGGACTTCGGAAGGCCGAGGGGAAGTACACCCGTAGGTTTAATGCCTCGGCATCGCCGATCAATGGGCACTGACCTGCCTGCAGAACCGTGGTATTTTCAACGGTGGCATTCATATGATCAGTTACGTTGGAACCCGGAACCGCCGAAGAATCCGGGTATCGAACGCCCCGGGGGTTCGATTTCCGTCGGGCCCGCACTCGTTCGGGTTCGAGTCCTTTTTCCGATTTGAAAGATTCGCATTGTTCATACGCATGGGAACCATGGCCGATTATTCCAATGGGCGTCACAAATGCGCCCCTCTTCGGCTCTTCAGACCCCTACCTCAGGCTGGCGTGATCTTCCGCTTATTCCTCCATTCTTCCCGTTGGGCAGCCTTTTCCATGGAGGGTACCATAAAACGGGGGAGGAGGGCCGAAGCCCTCCATCGGAGATTCTCAGGAGCTCAGGGAGCTGACGAGGTTCGCGACGTTGGGCGTTCCCCAACCAGACCCCAGGTCGTATCCGGGACCGGCGGAGAAGCCGACCGTACTACCGACGAGGGTGTTGTTCCCGGTTGTGATGTCGTGGAAGTTGCTCGTGTA
This sequence comes from Nitrososphaerota archaeon, assembly GCA_028867035.1. Classification (GTDB taxonomy): domain Archaea; phylum Thermoproteota; class Nitrososphaeria; order Nitrososphaerales; family Gagatemarchaeaceae; genus UBA183. The sequence goes on from JAGWHB010000003.1 coordinate 313,553, forward strand.
GATCGAGGACTCGCCAATCGAGTAGAGCGCGGGGTTGGCGAAACCTAGCGGTCCTTCACCTTTGGACGCCCTTTCTTGGTTTACGAGCGCAAAGATGGCGGCCCACTGGGGAGAGCCGGCGCTGGTCCCTCCGGCGATGAACCAGATGTTCGCTCCGAGGAAGGACGTGAACACGAGGACGCCACCGCTGACGGCAGCGTCGTAGGACACGTCAGGGATCGTCCTCATACAGTTGGGGTTCGAGGAGCCAAGGGTTCCCGTGCATACAGAGAATGCGCTGTTGTCCTGGTAATTGGGCGCACCGAAGAGCAAACTGGGAGCGCCTCCTCCGGCGGCAGCGAACGGAAGCTCGTTCCAGACCTGCTCACCACCGTAGCCGACGGGGGTACAGGTGGAGGTGGATATTGCGCTGCTGACGGAGCACGGGCCGGAGAAGGTCACAAGCCCCGCGGAGCACGTCCCAGTAGCACAGTTCGTGAGTGTCCCTCTAGGGAAGAAGGGGTTACCCATGGTCCCACCCACGGCTGTCACAAGAGGGTCGGACGCCGGGAATTGCGCGTTGGCGCTTCCGTAGCCGTTCGAAGCGCCGCTGTCCCCGGCCGAAGCCAGGACTGTGATTCCTTCAGCCTTGGCGGCTGCGTAATTCATCTCAGCCTGCATTAACTGGATGTTGTTGTTGTGAATGAGGAATTCTAGGGTCCCGAAACTCTGCGACATGATGCTCCCCGGGTAGGACTTGATGGCCTGAGCTTCGGCAACGTTTATCGCACCGCCGCCAGCAACAGCCGCGACCTCGAGAACTATGTTCGCGCCTGGGGCCATGGCGTGGGCATATTCGACGTCCAGACTTGTTTCGAACGCCCAGCCCTCGACCTCGTGAATACCATAGTCCCCGAAGAGCGTCTTGGAGGGGCATCCGCCAGGCGGGCAAACGATGGTGAATGAAGGTGGTGCTGGTAGCCCCCAGTGGCTATCGAATACGGCCAAGTCATTCGTGATTGTTGGACTGCCATAGGCGTCAACTATGACTATTGTCTGTCCAGATCCATCGAGGTCGTTGGGGAAGTTGTAAGCGGTCCGTATGAAGTCAGGAGAATAGCAGGTGATGTTGATCCCCGAGGTTGTCTTACAGAGAGGAATAGACTGAGGGGAGATATTTCCAGGAGCGGCCTGGACGGCGACGTTCAAGGGAGTGTAGTTGAAGGTGGAATCGTCTGCGGAGCTGCTCGAAGCCAGGACCGGAATTGAAATGAATGTCATCGAGACGAGTATAACGAGTATGGGCATTGAAGCGTTTTTCATATTCATTCTAGCTTTTCACCTCCTGCACTCTCAAGTGCGACATCTGACCTCGATCGCTCAGCTGCCTTCCTTGACTTCGTAGGTCTCGTCCGGGAGCAGGCCGTGGGCGTCGGCGTGGGCCTTCGCAGGTGAGTCCCTTTGCGACGCTTCAGAAAGGCAGAAGACCACCCCTGCGTCTTCGTCTACCCAGAACCTCAGGAACTTGACTCCGTATTTGTTCTGTACTTTGAGGTCCTTTTCGTGAGCGGCCTTGACATCTGAAAGCCGCACATCCTTCAGGTTCTTGTGCACGTCGATGTATCGAGGCATGGCACTAAGTGGAAAGGGAAAATTAGTTGGTCATTTTTACGAAGACAAAACTAACGAAATCGGGGTAGGCGAGGTAGATGGAGCCCCCCTGTACCTCTGACCAGACCTCCTGCATCATTCTGGCCTTTTCTGGGTCGTAGCAGCCTGTCTTGCGGCCCTTCAGCCGCCACGCCTAAGCATTGGGCTTGGGCTTTTTTACGACCTTGGCAAGGTGATGGACATATTCCCTAACTGGCATCTTTCCGTAAGCCACCCTTACCTTGGTGATCTCCCCGCCCCTTCCCCTTTCACCCGGGGACACTCTCATCTCGAGTATCCCCCGATTCCACAGTTCCCTGAATGGAGCAGCGGCCCCTCGCCCCTTGGGATAGAGGCTCGAGACCGGGATACCCGTTTCGTGGGCTATTTCCACCGTGCTCCTCCACCCTGACTTCTCTTCCATGTAGTTCTCCAACATGTAGTCCCTTACAAAGTCTGATGCCAGCTGCTCGAAGATTACTCTGCTCCGCTCAGACGTAAACTCAAACGTGTATTGGGATAGCTGAGCTGTTAACTGAGGGGTCACGAATCCGTGCGATGGCGGCCCAAGAACAAGGTTCATCTTTCTGAGCAGTGACTGAAATTCCGGTTCTGTCCTTAGTGGATCGAACAAAGGGTCAACGCCCACCCAAATGAGCCAGCTGTGGTCGTCGTATGCCCTCTGCAGCAACCGAATGGCCTTCTCCTTTTGCCCAAGCGAAGCGTACGCGGCGGCCCTCCCGTAGGATGGTACGAAACTACCCGACCTCGACCTCTCAACTTCCGCCAGGATTTCTCTCGACTTCTGCTCCCGGTTCGAGAGAGCGTAGACAACGGCTGCCGAATCGACGTAAAGGGCACTCCTCCCGGAGATCGCCAGTGCGCGTTCTATTTCGCTGGTGGCCTTATCGGCCATTGACTGGAGCGCGTAGGTTTCCGCGAGGCCCTTGTGCAGATACGCCGAGTCGGGTTCCAATTCGAGGGAGCGGATGTATTCGTCGGCTGCTTCGTCGTATCTTCTGCCGTAGTAATGGCTCTTGGCGACTTCGTTCCTCGCCTGTACCGAGTAAGGATCGAGCTCCACTCCCCTTCTCGCCTCCACCAGGGCACTGTCGAGCTGGCCGAGGACAGCATAGTTCGTGCTTCGCCACACATGAGCGGTCGCGTAGTTCGGGTTGATTTGGAGCGCTCGCTCCAGCTCTCTGGCCGCGCCGGCCCAATCATAGGAATAATGCATGAGGAATTCTCCAAGAGATGCATGCGCCTCTGCAGGGGCACCCCCCGCGTTAAGGGCCCTGAAGGCGAGGTCCCTGGCCTTTGGGTAGGCATCCGCGGGACGGGCGTAACCAAACAGAGCAGAGACTTGGTACGAGTCGGCAAGGCCTACAAGGGCAAGAGAGTATTCCGGGTCCTTCTTGATTGCCTCCTCGAAATAACGGATCGCTTCCCTGAAGCCCTCCTCCGATCTCAGATTCCATTGGTATCTTGCCCTCAGGTACAGCGTGTGCGCCTCTGCGTCTGACGGCTGCCGCCTGGAAGCATCGGTTGAACTCTGGACTGCCTTGAGTTTCAGCCGTCTTGACACCTGATTCGCTATTTCCGACTGAAGAGCGAAGACATCACCCACTTCCTTGTCAAACGTCTGTGCCCACGTATGCTCTTCCGACCGGGCGTCGATTAGCTGGACTGAAACTCGGACTCGGTTAAGCTCCTTTCGGACCGAACCTTCAATTAGCGAGTCGACTCCCAGTTCTCTGCCGATTTCCGCGGCTCCCTTCCCGCTTCTCTTGTACCGCATGACAGACGTGCGCGCGATCACTTTCAAATCAGGGAGCTGGGAGATAGCGGTTATCAGTTCCTCCGTCATGCCATCGACGAAATACTCGTCTCGAGAATCGGCGCCCATGTTGACCAGTGGGAGTACCGCAATCCTTTGCTTGGCCTCGGGTCTAGGTTTGACCCGCGGCAGAACGTTGTTCCTGGGCGGGGGTGGCAGACCAGTCGCAAATTGCCGAATCTCATTGAGAATGACTTCGTTCAGTCGTGCTTCGACGAAAGCCCAATGGTCCCCACTGGGAAGTTCTACCAGCCGGGCTCCTGGGATGTGCTCCGCAATGTAGCGGCCCCCCCTCACATCCACCATTTTGTCACCGGTCGGGTGGATGACAAGGGTCGGGGCATGAATCGCTGGCAGAGCGCTCCGTACGTCCATATTGAAATTGGACTTCCAAAGTGCAACAGCAGCTCCCGGGGTGCCCCCCAGCTGAATGAGCTCAGTCATCCAGCTTAGGAATGCCTTGTCGCCCGTTCGGCTCGGAGTCGCTGTCGACACCCAGCGCTCTGCCATTTCGGTCGTTCCGTAGGTCCGCTCCAACCTTTCGAGATCTTCCGCAAACCGCTCGTTCGTCGCTTTCCAGGGGTGGTCAGGAGCCCATGAACCCTTGACTTCTCCCCCGTAAAGGACAAGCCCCCTGGTGCGCGAGGGATAGCTTGCTGCAAATAGAGCACTCATGCCTACCCCGTCCGAAAATCCAACCAGGATTGCATCATCGAAACCTGCTGCGTCCATTACCGCTCGAATATCGTCCATCCTCTCCTCGAAGATGGGAACCCCTGCATTGCGGTCAGAGAGCCCTGTCCCACGCTTGTCAAATATGGCAGTCCTTGCGAATTGCCCCAGGCCCTTGAGCCACCTCCTCCAGCTGGGATCTTTCCAGTGGTGCGATATGTTACTGATTATCCCAGGCGTAAGGACCAGGTTCACCGGCCCGCTTCCAAAGACTTGGTAAGCGATGTGGATGTCTCCGCTCTTGGCGTACCTCACCTCCGGCACTTCGGCACGCATCGTCATCAGAGAGGCAACTCCCCTTATATGCTGTAGGTAAAGGCATTCACACCTCCTCGGGAACAATACCGTCCGCTCTTCCACTGTCACGACAGTGGTGGTGCTTCTTCCCGTTAACAGAGGGAGACTTGAACCCGTTTGGGTCCGTGCACTGTCGGGCACACGTTTTCCAGTTAGGCTTATATTGCTGTATTAACACGACATTAATATGGTTAAGGCAATAGTCGAGATAGATGAAGAAGCAAACAGAGTAATCAACGTAATCAAGGCTCAATACGACTTCAAGGACAAGTCTCAGGCCATCAACGAGTTGGCGAGGCAATACAAGGTCCTGATCCTCGAATCCGACGTGCGTCCGGAGTACCTGAGAAGGTTGGAGAAGGTTCGCTCCGAACCCATCATGAGGGTGGGAAGCGCCAAGGAATTCAAAGCCAGATATGGCCTAAAGTGAATGTACGAGCTAGAAGTCAGGCAGCACGTCGACAGGGTCTTCAAGAAACTCTCGAAAAGAGACAGGAAACAGATGGAAGCCGTAAGCCGGAAGATTGGCGAGATTCTGCAGGACCCCCACGCCTTCAAGCCGATGCACTTCCCGCTTGTGGGGATGAGGAGGGTCCACTTCGGAAGCTACGTCTTGTTGTTCTCGATTGACGAGCAGAGGAAGACCGTCGTCCTAGAAGACTATGAACATCATGATCGGATCTACACAGGGAAGTGACCCCGATTTACCTGCGCAAGCCATTCCCCGAAGAGTCCGACGGGTTCGATACCTCCGTGGCATGACCCCGTTCATTTCGATACTAATTCCAGCTGCGATTTTGCACCGGTTCCCGTCGGGCCCGCAGAAAAACAAGCCCGAAATGAACCCTGTTTGATGAAATAAGACCGATTCGAGATTTTCAAGGAAGAGGGAGTCACCCCGTAGGTTCACGCTCAAACCATGGGCATCCGAGCCATTTCTGGCCTCCCAACAATTAAGTAGGAAAGGGTCACACTTGATGGTGCGACGTGCGTTCTATTGAGCCTCTGACGATAATAGTCATACTGTTACTTCTGGTTTCCCCGCTACTCCCGCGGATTGCAATGGCCCAGCTCTCGCAAGGCAATTGGGTCGTTACCGGGACGCAGGTGGTTCAGAACGAATCAATCACGCTGAATGGCAACCTCACAGTTGAGAGCGGTGGGAACCTCACACTTCGCAACGTCAACCTCGCCATGAACGTCCAGTCGAACGGCCAGTACGGCATATTCGTGGAGGCCGGTGGGGCGCTCTATGTCTACAGGAGCAAAGTGACTTCCGTCGACCAAGTCCACAGATTCGCCCTCAAGGCTCAGGGAAGCGAGTTCGTCGCTTCAGGCAGCACGATTGAAAATGTGGGTTGGTGCTCCGCCAGCTACGCGAAGGAATGCCCCGTAGAAGGTGCCGGCGTTTTTGTGGGGACCAACGGTGCAGACATAGTAAATAACACGATCTCCGATGGAGGAATAGGGCTCATCCTTGCAGGGACACGTATCTCGGTAAGTCGGAATCTAATAAGCCAGAACGACCTATTCGCACTCGAATTAAGTTCGGCAACCCACTGTGAGATCATCAACAATACAATGCTCGTGACTCCTGGAATGTCTCGCGGGGACATCGCATATGTTATCACCTCTGACAATAACACGTTCTCCGGCAATACAATGGAGGAGACCAATCGTCCGGCGTGGCAATCGGGTGGAGGCATGGACGGAATAGCGTTGGTGAGTTCGGACCACAACGTGGTGTCGAAGAACAACATCTCTGTCGCGAACATTGCTGTGTTTCCCTACGAATCAAGCGACACCAATTTGCTTTACAACAGAATAGTTTCAGGAGAGGCTGCAATCTATGTGAGCCTAGTGGGCGTCAATGCCGAGGTGATAGGAAACGTAGTCACGAGTGTGTTCAACCAGGCTTGGGGAATTGTCATATCTCATGGTCAAGACTCGATCATAGTGGACAACACCCTCTCGGTTCAGGCAGGATACGCGATGGCCCTTGACCATTCGAGCGATGTGGCATTGATAGACAACAACGTCTCCGACATAGGCCAAGTCGGCGCCCTTCTGTATGATTCGAGCGGCGACACCCTCCTCGGCAATTCATTCTCAGGGGCGCAATATGGGTTGTTCATGACTTCTGGTTCCGACCATAACCTTGTCCAAGACAACAGCTTTAGCGGGAACCACAGTGTATTCGTGGTCGACTCCGGCGATAATCTGCTATACGGAAACAACTTCTACGACTCGAAGAACCACTACAAAGCGTTACCTAACGGTCCATTCGACAACGGCAACAACAGTTGGTATTCGGGAAGCCAAGGAAATTACTGGGAGTTGGGCGGGCTAGCGTATACAAGAGCGACGATAGCTCCATCCGGGAAGGAGTCGTTTTCGTTACCGAGTAGCCTACCTCTTGTTCACCACAATGTTCCAAACCTCGTCCTAGTCTCAATACCTCCTCAGCCAACCTCAAACCAAATCGCAATGTCAACGATAAGGGACAAGACAATGAGCATACCCTCAGGGTGCCTACTTGGGAATGTCACGATAATTGACAGCACCATAACTTTCGGAGCAACTGGACCGGTGTTGTTGGGGTGCGGCAACGCCGCGTCAATCACGATTGAGAATAGCAGACTAGTCGACGGGGGCTTCGGGTTCATTTTGGGGGCGGGGGGCCCTTCGTCTTCCTTGGTAGTGAAGAACAGCACGGTAGACGGCGCATACATGCAGGACCTGGTGGGATTGGATTTCGTGCTCGAGAACGACACCTTTGTGAACCTGGAAACGGCGGGGACAAACGGAGCCGGAATACTCATCGAGAGCGCGCAGAACGTCACGATTACGGGGAGCGCCTTTTCCGACCTGCCGGGGCAAGGGGTGGGATTCTATTGTGGTGCAGCGTTCCGATCTTTACTCGTCACTGGGAATACGTTCCGTAACACGATTGGAGGTCCTATTAACTCGGCCTGTCTTGCAACCCCCGACGTCGTTATAGCGAACAACGAAATCTATAACGCCTGGTCTGCCTATTTCCAGATGATCCTAACAACTACGTCTGTTACCAAAACCCTGGTAACTAGTAGCACATCAAGTCCGTCCTTGAATTCCATGACATCGACAACCACATCGAGCGGATCATCAATCTCGAGCGGAGGCGGAGGAATTCCCGAGTTCCCCTTCCAACTTCTAGCCGCGACAGTAATCACCTCACTGATTGTGGCATCGTATGCGCTGTCTCGCCGTAAGCGTTAGCTCTCGCCAGGAGGTGACCTGGGCGCCTCGGTGAACCATCCTTGAAGTACGTCACGGGTTCGATATTGCTGCGGAATGAACCCGTTTCGTTTCGATACCATTTCTAACTGCGAAATTGCACCGGTTCCCGTCGGGCCCGCAAAGCTCAATATGAACTCTGTTTGGCTGGTGGGGTTTGAGTCCAGGTATTTCATGAACGAGCTTTTGCTCGTGGATTCGAGCAGCAAATCACCCCGCAGCATTACAAACAATTTTATTCCCACATTGGGTCAATGACGGAGGGATTAGTTGTCAGAAGGCGAGCGGAGGCTCGTAGCAATCATGTTTACTGACATGGTGGGGTACACTGCTCTGGGACAAAGGAACGAGTCCCTGTCATTAGCTCTTGTAGAGGAGCAGAGGAAGATCATCAGGCCAATCCTGGCCAGGCACAACGGAAGGGAGGTCAAGACCATGGGAGACGCATTCTTAGTGGAGTTCTCAAACGTCGTGGACGCCGTCCGATGTGCCTACGACATACAGAGAGGGATAAGGGAGTTCAACCTCTCTCTCGCCTCTGAGAAGAGAATCCATCTCAGAATCGGCATCCATCTAGGCGAGGTAGTGGAGTTCCAAGGCGATCTCTCTGGAGACGCAGTCAATGTCGCTTCGAGGATAGAGGCGCTGGCAGAGGGTGGTGGGGTCTGCCTTACCCGTCAAGTATACGATCACGTCCGGAACAAGTTGGACTTCCAGCTTTCTAGCCTTGGCATGAAGACCTTGAAGAACGTGGACTCTCCCGTCGAGATCTTCAAAGTCGAAATGCCATGGGAAGAGGCCACGTCAAGAGCGGCAACGAATCTGGACCTCAAACGTATCGCCGTCCTACCTTTCGCGAGTATGAGCCCTGACCCGAATGACGCCTTCTTTGCCGACGGCATCACCGAGGAAGTAATCTCTACGCTCTCAAACATCAGCGGCTTGCACGTGATTTCGAGGACTTCTGTAATGGGGTTCAAGGGGGCGACAAAGAAGTTGAAAGACATAGGCCACGAGCTTGAGGTGGGGTCCGTCTTAGAGGGGAGCCTGAGGAAGGCGGGGAACCGAGTCCGCGTCACAGCTCAGCTCATCAGTGTGAGCAACGATCAGCACCTTTGGGCAGAGAGTTACGACAGAGAGCTGGACGACATATTCGCCGTGCAGACGGACATTGCCAGGCAGGTAGCCGAAGCGCTTCGGGTGAGGATTCTATCCTCTGAAGTGGACAGAATTGGCAGAAAGCCCACGTCCAGTACGAAGGCGCATACGATGTACCTGACGGGGAGGTTTCATTGGAATAGGAGGGATGTGGATAGTATGAGGAAGGCCCAAGAATATTTCCGGCTTGCAGTCAAAGAAGATCCTGATTTCGCCCTGGGATACGTTGGTCTGGCAGACTGCCATTTTCTTTTGGCATCGAACTTTCGCCTCGATTTTGAAGAGAATCTCAGGCAAGGCAGAGTCCTGGTCGCGAGGGCTCTTGAACTGGAGCCGGACCTGGCTGAAGCACACGCCTCCAGAGGAGGGATTCTGCAGACCAATTTCGAATTTGCTGAAGCAGAAAAGGAGTTCAAAAGAGCGATTGAATTGAAACCAAGCTACGCCTCAGCCCACCAGTGGTACTCGATGCTTCTGTCCTTCCAATCGAGGTGGGACGAGGCTTTTCAAGAGATACAACTGGCGGCTGAACTCGATCCCCTCTCCCCAATAATTAATGCCGTCCTGAGTGACTATCTTCTCTACCACCAGAAAGAAGGTGACAAGGCACTTGAACTGGCGAAGAGAGGCCTGGAGTTGAACCCAGGCCAGCCGTTTCCGCATTACCGTGCGGCCATCAAGTATGGCGAGATGAAGATGTTCGAAGAAGCCAGACGCGAAATGGATATTGCCCTCGAACTGAGTCGTGAATCCTATCCTCACTTCAAGAGCCTAGCGGATGTGACAATCGCCTACTTCGAAGGGGAAAAGCCTACCGTGCGTAGGCTTTTGCCTCAGTTGGAAGCCCATTTGGGAGGCATGATGGGGGTGCAGGCTGTGGAAATTGCGGGTTTCTACTTCTGGCTGGGAGATGATGAAAAGGGGTTCGAATGGCTAGAGCGTTCGTTAGCCCAAAAAGAACTCCGCCTCGCAATGCTCAGACAGGATGAACGCTTCGGCACTGTCCGTAACGACCCGAGGTTTCTAGACGTATTCAGCAGGATGGGACTGGCGTAGCAACGCCGATTAGACCTCCATTTCAGGCTCGAAGTCGGGGGATTCCATGGTCCACTTCCAGAGAATGCATTGCGAAGTGTAGGCGCTTCAGAAATGGCTGGGTGAAAGTAATCTCCGGTCGCTTGGATTTCCACTGCTTTGAGTCGTTTGACTACACACGGATGTTGTCAAATGAGGACATTGATGAGAGGATTCGCCTAGTTTTCTAAGCGGATCCCTCAGGATTTGAACCCAAATCCGGGTACGTTTCTGACCCGGTAGATCGAGCGGCGTCGACCGTCGCTCACGAAACGAGTTCTAACCCATGGGGAACGGACAAGCGATACCAATTCTAGGACTGTTTTCGGTCCAGGTCCCGTCGGGCCCGCAAAGCTCGATTTGAATTCTGTTTGACCGAAGGAGTCAGAATCAAGCTATTAGCTAGTTCTGGAACCCGGGTGGAAGTCCCGCCGACCGCAGACCTTCACCATTCTGCGCTAACCAGGGACCCTCGCCCCAAAGGTTATTGACGCCCATCGCGATTGCTCGATGTCGAAGCGACACACCTTGCCATTTGCTAGCGCCAACGGAGTGAACCTGTACTACGAGTTGAATGGAGAACGCGGAGACCCGATGATGCTCATCCATGGTTCCTGGGGCGACCATGCCAACTGGCAGGCGGTGGTGCCAGGCCTCTCCAAGTCTTTTCGAGTCCTGACCTACGACAGAAGGGGGCATAGCCATAGCGAAAAAGCACGCACACAGGGAAGTTTCGACGAAGACGCCCAGGACGCATCGGCCCTTCTTTCCTCTCTTGGCATCACTTCGGCTCACATCGTGGGGAACTCTGGCGGCTCCATAATTGCCCTCAAGCTAGCAGGCAAGCAACCTTCTGTTTTTCAGAGCTTGGCCATCCACGAGCCTCCGCTCCTCGACCTACCGCTGGACGATCCTTCAGTAGCGGCAAAGCTGAGAGAAGGGAAAAGTCGGGCGGAGGCCGTCGTGAAGGTCTTGGAGACTGGCGACAGGCCCCGTGGGGCTCGTCAATTTGTAGATACCATAGCCTTTGGACCGGGAGCGTGGGATAAGCTGCCTCCTCAGCTCAGGCAGACCTTCGTCAACAATGCGGACACTTGGCTTGATGAAATGAGGGACTCCCAGGGCCTCGTCGTAGACTTTGAATCTCTTTCAAAGTTCCACAAACCGACGCTCTTGTCCTACGGTGGCAAGAGTGCGCCATTTTTCAGACCCATAGTAGAGAAGCTCGCGGGCGTAATCCCGGGCTCAAGACTGGAGACCTACCCCGACGATGGTCATACACCGCACATCTCCAATCCAGATGAATTCGTCAGACGAGTCACAGCGTTCGCGAAGTCTTCGAGCTGAATCCAGGGGATTTCTGTCCGGCATGCCGGGTTCAAATCCCGGCGACCGTGTCCACAGGGGATCTCTTGAGAACCGTCAGCGAACTGGGTGTGGCATTCCTTACCTACGATTATCAAAACCTTTAATGACACCTGCGCCACGTTTGTCCCCGTATTCGGACTTGGGAGAGGTCGAACCGAATTCTGCGGGGTTCAGTGATATCGACAAATCCAAAGATACGCAGTACTTTGTCGACTTCGTCGATAGAGTTCGCTTGGAGAAGGGTGTAAAAGAAGGAAAGGAACTCTCGTTTTCCCTTCTCAGGCTGAGGCCCGGTGACGCTGTGTTGGATGTCGGGTGCGGCGCCGGCGACGACGTCCTATCGCTAGCTAAGATTGTCGGCGAGAGCGGTCGGGCAATCGGGATCGACAACAGCGAAGCCATGGTCTCAGAAGCGAGAAGACGAGCAGCGCAGTCGACCGCTGCGAATGCCCAGTTTCTCCTTGGGAGCATCTATCATATCGATTTCCCGGACCAGACCTTCAACGGCGTCATGGCGGACAGAGTCTTCCAGCACCTCGAAGACCCCCACAAAGCGTTCACCGAGGTGGTCAGAGTAGCGAAAAAAGGGAACGGAAGGATAGTCGTTCACGATCCGGATTGGGATTCGCTTGTCATAGACTCCGAGTTCAAGGAGGTCACGCGAAAGATCACCAAAGCACGATCAGATTGGCTCAAGAACGGCAAGGCAGGAAGTAGAGTATACGGAATGTTCAAGGAAGCAGGCCTCGCCAATGTCACCATAAGCGGCTGGTCGCCTATCTTTACAGACTACAATTATTCCTTTCAGCATCTTCAACTAGAGAAGGCATCAAGAGACGCTGCGGAGGAAGGTCTGATTTCAGTCGAAGAGAGGGCAAAGTGGGTTGCTGACCTTCGAAAGAAGGGGGAGCAGGGACGCTTCTTCGCTGCCTTCACGGCTTTCATAGCTGCTGGAACTAGGCCGTAAGTCACGACCCGAGTCACTGGGGTGTCTACCCAACCCAGAATTCGATCCGCTGAGAATTTCCAACATGTTTGGAGTTCGGAAATCCCGGCGACCGCTGGCTAGACTCGCGCTGTTCCTCGGGTTCGAGCCCATTGCGGCATGGACCCGTTTTTCGTAACCACTTCCAGACGCGTTTTTTGAAGCGGTTCCCGTCGGGCCCAATAACCCTTAAATCCTTGTAGACGCTCATGTTTACAAGCCATGACAACCACGCAGGTGCAGGTCAGAATCCCCGAGGAGCTCGTGAATGAAATAGACCACTGGATCGCCCAGGGTAGGTTCTCGAGTCGGAGCGAAGCTGTCAAGACCATCGTGACGCTCTACAAGGAGCGCGAGCGTACGCGAAAATTTTACGAAATGCTGTCGACCGAGAGCGAAGAAGCCAGGAAGCACCCTGAATCGCTTATTCCTCTGAAAGACGTCTTTTGACGTATTCCGTACTGTTCCGGCCGAAGGCCGCGCGGTCCCTAAGGAAGCTTCAGCGTTCAATTGGAACACGTATTCAGGAGTCGCTGAAAGGCCTCGAACGTTCTCCCGAAGTCGGAGAGCAATTGAAACCTTCAAAGTTTTGGAAGGTCAGGGTGGGTGACTACCGCGTAATCTATGAGATTGATAAAACATCAAACCGTGTCATTATTCTCTTTGTAGGTCATAGGAAGAACGTGTATGATGAATTTTCAAGGCTGGTCTAATCGCTTGATGGCATCGAGTAGTAGGGCGAGTTCGGGTCCAGTTCCAGCACGGTACACCGCGCGGGTTCCGTCGGGCCCGCTCAGAACCGAACCCCCGGCGGTTCGATTCCCGTCGGGCCCGCCTTATGATTTGTTTAGTAGTAGTGCGAATTCGAAAGGACCCGCTTAGAGAACTAGGTCAATCCTGTAGACGCCGTTTGACAACACATGCAATGTGTCCAATCACTTCCATGGAACAAGGAGTAGCGGTTCCCCCAAATTAGGCGCAGACCAGACGGAATCCTCTGGCGAACTAATACTCGTGCACGCACTCGGGCGCCCCTCTTGCTAAAGCTTGTCTAAGCTTCACCTGGGGCCTTTTTAGTGCCTGTCGGAGGAAGACAGTGTGGAAAGTATCGCATGTGAGCGTCGGATACTTCTTGGCCAATTTCAGAATGGGGCAATTCTTGCTAATGATTAGTTGGCCGTCCCCTTCTTTCCTCGCCTCAGGCTGAAACCCGAACTCTGTAAGGGCTGGAAGTAAGGCATCCACGCCGGGAACACGCCCAACGCTATTCGCGAGCACATGCCCCGCAGAGTCGTACAACCTTTTCGTTTTTTCGGGGCCCAAGTCCTTCTCTATCGCCATTGTCAATAGCTCTGCGACGAGGTCGTACTTCGACGAGATCCTAGCTCGACCGTCTGGGCTAACCGAGTAAAGTTTGCCCGGCCGCCCCCGTCCACTCTTCTTGAAGTACGATGTCACGAGGTTCTGTGCTGCCATGTCCTCTAGGTGTCTTCTCGCCACGCTGAGATTCATCGAGAGCTTCGAGGCGAGTGTCTCGGCGGTGGTCTCTCCATCGAGGAGAATGACAAGTATCCTCTGTTTCGTCTCTCCGAGCGAAGACTGACTCATGCGCGGTCGTCCATTCACAAGAGCTTATTAAGCGTCTTCTATGGGTTTTATGCCATAGAAAGCATTATAGCAGGGCACAATGGTACCCCCGGCAATGAGCCAGAAAATGGCACTGCAACCGATGCCATCGTTCAGAGCCGGCATGAGGAAGCTGTGGAGTGATCACGTCATATGGACGCGGCAGTACATAGTCTCGGCCGTAGCTGACCTGCCCGACGCCAACGCGGCCGCCGGGCGCCTGTTGAAAAACCAAGAGCATATCGGAAATGCAATCGTCCCATTCTACGGAGAAGCAGCTGGGACAGCCCTAACCAACCTGCTCAAGCAGCACATTTCGATCGCCGTCGACCTTGTGGCGGCAGCGAAGGCGCAAGATCAATCCAAGTTCGCCCAAGAAGACCAAAAGTGGGCCAAGAACGCGGAAGAGATAGCGACATTCCTCAGCGGAGCCAACCCCAACTGGACCAAGGCAGATCTTATCGACCTCCTTGGGCAGCACCTTTCACTCACCAAAGCAGAAACGGTCGCGAGACTCACCAAGAACTGGGAGGACGACGTGAAGGCCTTCGACGACATCTTCACTGAGATCCTGACGGTGTCCGATGCACTCTCTGACGGCATCATCAAACAATTCCCACAGCACTTCCAGAAGTAAGGTCAAATGATGGCTAGTACAGCGGTCCTTGGAGAAAAGGGGCCGTCCTTCGAGAATCTGCGAGGAGTCGACGGAAAGAACTACTCGCTCTCGTCGTTCGACGACAAGCAGATTCTTGTCTTTGTTTTCATGGGGAATGGCTGCCCCACATGCAAAGCCACCGAGGAGAGGCTAATTGCGATTCAGAAAGACTACTCAGAGAGCGGTGTTCAGGTCGTGTTGGTCAACTCCAACAACGCCTCGATATCTCCTCCTGACAGCATCGAAGACATGACGAAAAGAGCTCGGCAGAACCGGTACACCTTCCCCTACCTTAAGGACGAAGGTGCGACGCTGGCAAGGGATTTCGGTGCACGGACCACTCCTCACGCCTTCATTCTCGACAAAGACCGCAGGCTTAGGTATGTTGGAAGAGTGGACAACGCCAGACAAAAGCAGCTGGTAACGATCAACGACGTGAGGAACGCCTTGGACGAACTGATGAGAGGCGGAGAGGTCAGGATGAAGGAGACCGACTCGTTTGGCTGCAGCATAGTCTGGTGAGAGAATCTGGCCCTTCTGACAAGTTCTTCGTTCACGAGGCCCCTTTCCGTTATTGCCAGGGATAGAATTGCTCTTTCGATATGGGGGACAGCCACCGGGTCTTGGCTAGTTCTTCTCATCTGGTCCGAGTCCCCCTACTCAGCCTATCTGGGGCATGGCGAGCTTGGGGATGTCTCCGCCGCGGTTCAGCTCATTCCTCTGGTATCGTTCTTCGTCCTAGGTTGGTCGCTTATGGTACTTGCGATGACGCTCCCCACCGTGCTTCCGTTGGTCAATGAGTACCGCCGCAGAGCCGTACCTTCATCCGCGAGCCGATCTCTGACGACGGCCATGGTCGCAGGGGCCGTTGGTTTGTGGGTTCCCTTCGGAATCGCAATGTACTTCGTGGACCTGGGTATCCACAGAGCCGCCGACCTCCCGCCCCTTCAAGGGAACACGTGGGTCTTGGGCTTTTCATCTCTGGCGCTGGCCGGAATCTATCAATTCACTAGTACAAAGTCTCAATTCCTGAACGACTGCTGTTATCCCAGCGACTTCGTCCAGTCGCGTTGGCGAAGGAGCCTGACATTCAGAGGAGCCATTCGGACTGGGCTGGCCTATGGCAAAGCGTCCATGGGTTCGCATTGGGCGCTAATGCTGCTCATGTTCTCATTGGCGCTAGAGAGCTTCCCATTGATGCTGTTATTTGGTTTGGCAATGGCGGTCGAACATCAATCGAGGCTTGGACCGAAGGCACGACTCCCGACAGGCGCTGTAATTCTAGCGTTAGCGTTATACATTGGAGCCACTAGCATAGGGATCTGAGATTCGAGTTGCCTGAATCAATCATCATTGGCAAAGTAGATGAGATCCCACCGGGAAAGGTGAAGGGCTTTAGCAAAAGAGGAATAAGATTCCTGGTTGCCAACATCGATGGGGCATTCTACGCAATTGGTTCCACGTGTACGCATGCTGGTGGTCCACTCGAAAAGGGGGTTTTGGAAGGCAATGTGATAACCTGTCCCTGGCATGGTTCCAGGTTCGACGCTGCCACTGGAAAGGTTGTTAGTGGGCCAGCATCGAACCCTGAACCAACGTACAAAGTCACCATGAGTGGGAAGGACCTCATCATCGAAATGTAAGTCGCGAGTACGACTCACTAAAGGACTACAGAACGAAGCCGGGCAAGTGACCTGGCTAGTCTTTCATTTTGCCTTCCTGAAGAAGGTCTATCTGTGTCTGCCTTACTTCCTTGTAGAGGTTGCACCAGTCGCGGCCGGAGACGACAAGCTCGTACCCTTTCAGCTTCGGCTCGACGCAGAAGCCCCTTTCAAGGAGGTCAGCGTTCAGGGCATCATTTGGCCTAAACCAGACGCAGGACAGGCAATTCTCGGACTGCCAAGTTATCCTCTTCAGACTGTTCTGTAACTGTCGCTCTCCATCTGTCATGGGCGTACCCCGGCCAGTGACAGAAATTAAGCATGACTGGGCAGATTAGGCGAGTCGCCAAACAGCCGGAAGTACCGTCAGGCCTCAACCGGTCAAGCCGGTCGATTGCTGCCGCAGACGGGTATTCCACTAGGTTCGGCGACTCCCCACGAATTTAGCCCGAATAAACGACGCTCAAACGGTAAAAGTTCCTGTTAGGGGCGAAGCCACGAAGAAGCATGACACTCTGGAGGGAAACCAGTAAATACAATCCTAAAATCGCGCAATCCATGCCCGCAGAGAAGAAGGCGTTCGATTTCGTCAGGATAGACATGCCCCCCAAGAAGCCGAGGGAGGTGGGGGTGGTCGAAATGAGGGGACCCTACTACACCTCCATCAGCTATGGCTACCTCAAGGACCTCCTGGACGACTGGAACGATTACGTAGACGGATACAAGTTCGCCGGCGGGTCCATGAGGCTCCTCGCGAGGAGCAGAGTGAGGGAAATCATCGGAACATGCCACGAGCACGACCTTTACGTGTCGACCGGCGGGTTCGTTGAACGGGTGATAGTCCAAGGAAAATCGGCCGTCGACCAGTATCTCAACGAGTGCAAGAAGCTGGGGTTCGATGTTGTCGAGGTGTCGAGCGGCCTCGCACCCATCCCCCTCAAGGACAAATTGGAAATTGTCAAACGCGTTCAAAGGCTGGGAATGACCCCCAAGCCCGAAGTCTCGATGATGATCGGTGCGGGGGCTGGCACCCACATAGCAGGCTATGATGAGGCTATGAAGATGAGAAACTTCGATGAATTCTCGGACGAGGTCCAAGAGCACCTGAAGGCCGGCGCCAAGATGATTATGGTGGAGTCGGAGGGGCTAACAGAAGACATCCCGCCGGAGAAATGGCGGAAGGACGTGATTAAGAGGCTCGTGGACAAGTTCGGCTACAAAGTGTTCATGTTTGAGGCGTCGGACCCTCCAGTCTTCAAATGGTACCTGACAACGTTAGGGCGCGATGTCAATCTGTTTATCGACCACTCCCAAGTCGTCGAGTTCGCGGCCTGGCGGACCCGGCTCTGGGGCGACAATGAGATTTGGAAAGGGAAGAAGATCGAATACTCTTGATTCAGTAGTTGGCCCGGCGAACATGGGAGAAGGAGTCTGAAAGGATTAACCAATGACCCTAGTCGAGGAGATGGCTGAATTTGTTTCATACACTTCGTACAAGACTCTCTCCAGCAAAGCCGTCCTTCAACTGAAGATCAGGGTTCTGGACGCCATCGGCTGCGCGATAGGCGCTCTGTCGGCAGGCCCTGTGGTCAGGATCCGTGCTCTCGAAGAGGGCTTCGGGGGCTCACCTCTCTGCACCCTGATAGGGGATGGGAAGACGAGCCCAGACAGGGCCGCGCTTTACAACGGGGCTCTCATCAGGTACCTCGACTTCAACGACAGCTTCCTCGCGAAGGGCGAGACCTGCCATCCCAGCGACAATGTCGCCCCTGTGCTCGCCGCCTCTGAATACTCGGGGGCCTCCGGCAAAGACTTCCTCACAGCGCTGGCGGTGGCCTATCAGGTCCAGTGCAGGATGAGCGAAGTCGCGCCCGTGAGAGCGAAGGGGTTCGACCACTCGACCCAGGGGGCCTACGCAGTGGCTGCGGGCGCCTCACGGGCCCTTTCCCTCAGCCCCACAAGAACTGCCAATGCGATTGCCATCGCAGGCGCCGGGCTCAACGCCCTAAGAGTGACGCGGACAGGAAGGCTCTCGAACTGGAAGGGGCTCGCCTACCCGTTCGTGTCGTTCGGCGCGTTGACGGCTGTCTTCATGGCCGCGAAAGGGATCACAGGCCCCTTGGAGGTCTTCGAGGGGAACAAGGGGTTCATGGACTCCATCGCCGGCAAGTTCGAGATTGACTGGAAACGGGAGAACCTCGAAGCCGTCACCCGAACTATAGTGAAGAAGTACAACGCCGAGGTCCACTCTCAGTCCGCCATAGAGTGCATCTTGGCCCTGCAGGCGGAGTCAGGGTTCAAGGCCGAGGACGTCGAATCAATCGATTTGAGAATCTTCGACGTGGCCTACAACATCATAGGTGGCGGCGAGGAGGGGAACAAGAAGCTGGTAGAGACCAAGGAGCAAGCGGACCACAGCCTTCCATACATTCTCTCAGCGGCCCTCCTAGATGGCGAGGTCACGCCGCGCCAGTACCTGTCAAGAAGAATCATCAGAGGGGACGTCCAGTCCCTCCTCAGAAAGGTCAACGTCCGCCCCGATGAGCAACTCAGCTCTATGTTCCCGAATGCCATGCCTTGCGTGGTAACCGTCCGTCTGAAGGATGGGAACTCGCTCGAGAGATCTGCGGATGACTACGAAGGTTTCTTCACCCGGCCCATGAGTTGGGACCGAGCTGTCGAGAAGTTCCACGGCCTGACGTCCTCCCGTGTCCCTGAAGACCTGAGGATGAAGATCGAAGGCGCTGTAAGACGATTAGACCAGATAGGAATCAAGGAACTGACCTCACTTCTCGGCAGAGTGGGCAAGAAAAAGAGGGCTGACCAACGACATCATGCGACACTCGTCTAGTGTACTATCTGCTGTCGTCGGGACTCCGATTAGAGTGATTTCGCATGCGCGTTAACCAATTTGAGCGTAGTGCTGCATGAGCATGGGGCTACCCTGCAAAGCCGCTCTCGTCAGTGAGGATTCGCTTAAGAAATTAAGCGGGTCCCGTCGGGCCCGCAAACCTCAATATGAACTCTGTTTGACCGAAGGAGGCCAGAATCAAGCTATTAGCTAGTTCGGGGACCCGGGCGGAAATCCCGGCGACCGCGAGTCTGTTTCATACAACCCCCGACTCACCCGCTGTTTATGATAGAATCTAGCGATAAAGCTCAGTCGAGAGGTACTTGAACCCAGTATCGACCGCCAGGGTTACGACATTCCTCCCAGTGCCGAGCGTCTTCGATGCCTCTAGAGCTCCCATGACGTTTGCCCCAGTAGACGTTCCAGCAAAGATTCCTTCCTGGAGTGACAGTTTCCTAGCCATGGCCTTTGCGTCTGCTTCCTTGACGGTGAGCACTTTGTCGTAGAGCTCTCGACGCAGCAGAGGAGGCACAAACCCCAAGCCGATTCCTTCGATATCGTGAGTGCCGGGGGAGCCAGTCGAAATGACAGGCGATTCTGCAGGCTCGATGAGCAAAACCTTCGTTTCAGGGTTGCGGGCTTTGAGCGTCTCAGCAACGCCCATCGCACATCCTGCCGTCCCGACCGCCACCACAAATGCGTCCACCTTCCCGTCCAACTGCTCAAGTATCTCTTCGCCCAACCTATTGTATCCCCGCAAAGCATGTCTGTTGTAGAATTGGTTGGTCCGGTAAGTGTTTGATTCCTTCCCCAGCTCTTCTACCTTCGCTCTCATCCTCGGGATCAAATCAGGCGTGACTTTCCCCCCGTTGCTCGGCACAATAGTCAAATCAGCCCCAAATGCTTTCATGGTGTTCCTCTTCTCTTCAGAAACGGCGTCTGTGGTGACTATTTTCAGTTTGTAACCCTTGACTGAGCACACAAATGCTAGCGATGAACCTGTATTCCCTCCTGTATATTCGATGATCGTATAGCCAGGCTTCAGAAGCCCTTCTCTTTCTGCTCCCTCTACCATCGCGACTGCCATCCTGTCCTTGTAACTGCCCGTAGGATTGCAGTACTCGAGTTTGATGTAGACGTCTGAAGCTGAGCCTGGTATTACCCTGTTCAGCTTCACCAAGGGGGTATCCCCTATCGCTTCAAGGGCACTTCTATTGAAATCCAATAGGACTCTCCTCCAAACACACAAACATGCCCGCAGGTAGAGGAGATATGAGATTTGAACCCTCGTGTGAACAATCTTCTTGATTGAGATGATGCAATAGGGAATCGCCGACCTACACATGGTTCCGAAGTTCGGAGGCCCAAATGGAAATCCCAACGACCGCACCAGCGGGAAGCTTAAATACAAGTCTGGAGTGTATGACAAGTAATGAGCGAAGCAGTTTCCGTTCGGCTTCCTGAGGACATTGCCAAGCGCTTGGACGAGTTGTCCAAGTCGCTCGACCGCCCAAAGACATACATCGTAACCAAGGCGCTCAGGGAATACCTAGAGGAATATGAGGACTACCTGATTGCGTTGCATCGGCTGCACGACAAAGACGATAGAATGGTTTCTGAGAAAGAACTAGCCAAGGCTTGACAAGTAAGATTCTCTACAAGTCGTCTGTACGCCACGACCTCAAGAAGATTGCGCTAGGAGACCAGGAAAGGATCCTTCATCAGATAAAAGTCACCCTGGGAGGAAACCCGAGGAGTGGGGACCAGCTGCACGGCGATTTCGAGGGACTCTTCAAGCTCAGAGTGGGAGACTATCGGGTCATCTACGCCTTGGTTGGACAGGACGTGTTAGTGCTCAGAATCAGACACGGGAGTAAGGCCTATGCCTGAGCATCTCCAGAGTTCGGGTCCAGTTCTAGCACGGCATGCCGAGTGGGTCCCGTCGGGCCCGCGCTCGTCATTGTCCCCCTGAACCTCTTTAGCCCTCACTGAAGGGAGTCCCGCCGGAGTTGAGCCCTTGAATTGGTGATTATCACTACCGACAAAGCGATCTTGATAATAGTCGTCACCGCCATTGTGATCGTCCTAGCCTACGTCTTTCGCTTCGGGCTATTCGCCCGACGAAAGCGAACTGGAACAAGCTCCAAGAGTCAGCAGAGCCCTTCGGGCTCCAACTGGGTCGCTCCGCACGAAGCGATATGAAGGGGCTGTTTCGCTCGACAAAGAGGAAGCGGCCAATCGGCGAGGCTCACCATGATAGACACTGAGAATCTCACGAAGAAGTTCGGCGAAACCACTGCCGTTGATTCCGTAACTTTGCACGTGGATGAAGGGGAGGTGTTCGGCTTCCGGGGACCCAACGGCGCAGGGAAGACAACCACGGTCAGAATGCTGGCATGCCTGGTCGCCAAGAGTTCCGGCAGTGCCACCATAGGCGACTATGAAATCGCGAACAAAGCAGACCAACCGAAGATAAGGAACATGGTCGGACTGCTCACAGAAAACGTTGGGCTCTATGAAAAGCTGAGCGCCTACGACAACCTGGACTTCTATGGGCGCTTCTACAAACTTGGAGAGCAGAAAAGAAAGGAGAGGATCGAATATCTTCTAAGGTTGCTAGAGCTCTGGGACAAGAAAGATGTTGCCGCGGGAACATTCTCGAAGGGAATGAAACAGAAGCTGGCAATTGCGAGGGCTCTGATTCACGACCCGGCGGTCCTCTTCCTGGACGAACCGACGGCAAACCTGGACCCGGAGGCCTCGAAGACAGTTAGAGGTTTCATACTTGAGCTGAAGAAGGAGAAGCGGACTATCTTCCTGAACACGCATCTTCTGGACGAAGCTGAGAGAATCTGCGATCGTGTGGCGATATTGAAGACAAGACTGGTGACGATTGGAAGTCCCGAGGAACTACGGCGTTCACTTTCAGGCAGAAAAGTGAAGGTTCAGCTTCAACTGATGGACGACGCGATAATATCTTCGGTGAAGAAGATGGGCTATCAAGTCGAAGAGGTGACCACAAATAGCGTCGTAATCAATCTGAAAGAACCCGAAAAAGAGAACCCAGCGATCTTGCGAGCTATTCAGAGCGCCGGAGGGAAGATAGTCTTCGTCACTGAGGTGGGCTCCAGTCTGGAAGATGTATACTTGAAGCTTGTGAAAGGAGAATAGAAGCATATGGACCTGCAAAACGCCTGGAACGTTGCCAGAAAGGACTTCAAGATTTACATCCGAAAACCCTCTGTCATATACGCGACGGTCGCAATGCCGCTCATCGTCGGGATCGTTTTTCCACTTATCGTTGACTACTCGCTCAACAGAGGCGCGAAGAGTCTTACCGCGGTAGCGGCTCCTGGATTAATGGATTCGTTTTCGATCTGGTTCATCATTGCCGCGGCGATTATCCCAACTGCAATCGCTTCCTATAGTCTCGTAGGAGAGAAGATTCAGAAGAGCCTCGAGCCGATGCTTGCTACCCCGATGTCGGATGGGGACGTCCTGCTGGGCAAGACCCTATCCGCCCTTCTACTCCCGCTGGGGGCGCTCTACGCCGGCTCCATATCTTTCATGACTCTCTTGGATTACTTCACACACAGCCTGCTGGGGTATTACTACTATCCAAACTGGCACATAGGCGCCATCCTTTTCGCCGCGCCTTTCGCTGCACTCCTCAGCGTGGAAGTGAACGTCGTCATATCCTCCAGGATGACCGATGTGCGCAGCGCGCAGCAGTCGGGGGCCTTGCTTATGCTCCCGTTCGTCGGAGTGTTCCTCGCTTCCGAACTCGGCTTTTTCGCGCTGGATGACACCAATCTGGTCGTTCTGGCCGGGGTCCTCGCCGCCATCAGCGTCGCCATGTTCTTTGTAGCGAAGGCGACCTTCCAAAGAGAAGAGATACTCACAAGGTGGAGGTGAAAGACGGGTTCGCCGACTGCATCGAGTCTTAGCGATCGGACCAGACTCGACCTACCCGCGGACTGTCAGAATCTCGTCGCTACTTCCTGGCTAAAGAGCTCCAGGGCTTCGGCTTCGCGTTGTGGTTCGAAATGGAGCATCACATACTCGATCCCGACCTCCTCCAGCGCCTGGAGGTGATCGAGGATATCCTCCGGAGTCCCTGTTACGCCGTACTGGTCAATCCTCTCTGGGGCCAAATCCCTGAGGGACGACGCGCGGTTCCTCCTTGCCTCGTCCCTGTCCTTTGAGATGAAGAGATTCACCAGTTTCGTCTTCATTATCGAGCGATAGTCCCTATTGACAGCCTTGCAGTGCTCGCGGAGCACGTCCAGTTTTCTCCGGACCGCTTCAGGTTGGCAGAAGAGGTTGCAGGCGTCCGCATACTTGGCGACGATCTTCAGCGTCTTCCGCTCCCCACTTCCACCCACCAGCAAGGGAGGGTGAGGACTCTGCACCGGTTTCGGGTTGCAGTAGGCGTCTTGAACCGTGTAGAATTTCCCGGAGAAACTCGCGCGTTCCTCGGTCCACATCTTCAGAATTATCTGCACCGCCTCTTCAAGCCTTTGGAGCCTCTCCGCCACCGGAGGGAATGGGATGCCGTAGGCTCTAGCCTCTTCTTCGTGCCAGCCGGCTCCCAGTCCCAGGAAGACCCTTCCGCCGCTGAGGACGTCGACAGTGGCCGTAATCTTCGCGAGATGAGCGGGACTTCTGAAGGGGTTGGCAGTCACCAAGGTGCCCAGCCTTATGCGCGAAGTGACGGCCGCAAGCGCACCCAGCGTCGTCCAGCTGTCAAGCACTGGCTCGGAAGCCTTCCCCTGCGGCTCGGCCTGATACATATGATCCATCAGCCACAATGAGTCGAACCCGAGGCTCTCTGCCTTCCTGGCAAGGCCCCCCAGGCGCGCCAAGGTCTCGGAGCCCTGGACATCGTATGTGTAGATTGGATGGAAGAGACCCAGCTTGAGTGTCAATGCAAC
Organism: Nitrososphaerota archaeon; assembly: GCA_028867035.1. GTDB lineage: Archaea > Thermoproteota > Nitrososphaeria > Nitrososphaerales > Gagatemarchaeaceae > UBA183. The sequence continues at coordinate 337,639 of JAGWHB010000003.1, forward strand.
GGACCTGCCTAGAGCCTCGGTTCTCCATTCGCCGAGAATTCAAGCGCGTCTAGCCGTGCGGTAGAAACGGTGGGTTCCATCGGCCTGTCAGACTCCGCCAGTGCCCTGAGTAGCTCCTCGTTCTTGGGACGGTCTGATGCTTTCGCTCCGACATACTTGTAGCTGACTGTCCCCCACCTGTCTATTATGAACGCCGAGGGCTTCGAGAGCTGGGTCACTCCTAGGGACGGTTTCGTGTCCCGCACCCCATACCTGTCGATTCCTTCGAACTTGGTGTCGCTGAGCAGTGCAAAAGGGAGATTCAACTTCCTGAGGAGCTCCTTTCGCTTCTCTACCTCTTCGCCGCTGACGGCCACTATCGCAGCGTCGAGCTCCTTGAACTTGGAACTGTCCTGGGAGATGGCGGCAAGCTGCTGATTGCAGAAGGGACACCAGCCTCCCCGATAGAAGAGCAGCAGCGCTTTGCGACCACCGATGAGCGCCTTGACGCTGACCGGCTTCCCGTCAAGGTCGTTTGCCGTGAAATCGGGCGCCACCTGACCAACACTTACCCCCTTCGCTTCGTCAAGTACAGTCAGTGGTTTCACCTGGATGCTTAGTGTCAAAAGGAAACTATATAATACCAGCAGTGGCAGCGCTGCCACCGAGTCCAGCGCTTGACCCTCATTGAACCGGAGCATTGCCCCATCGTGGCCACCATGAAGATGCTGGCGAACGAATGGAACATGATAGCCATACGATACCTCCGCGAAGAGCCGATGAAGTTCAACCAACTGAAACGAGCGATGGGGGATGTAAGTTCCAAGACCCTCTCGCGCACCCTAAAGCACCTGGCTAAGGAGGGAATCGTCGAGAGGCGAGTCCTCGATACGACGCCAATCTCTGTCGAGTACTCCCTAACGGCGAGCGGCAGCGAGTTGAGCGACGCGCTGTTCGAGATGAAGAGGTGGGGGAGGAAGTGGATGTTACCGAGAATGCCTGTTAGACACGTATCGAGCTGATATGCATGAATCCGAGTTGGCCACAGGAGTTGGAAAGAATGTGGGAGAAGGATAAAACCGTCTCCTTCCCCGGTATGAACCACTCCATTTGCCCGGGCATTTCCATATTGAGGCCGTTCGTCACGGAGCGGAGGGAAGGCCTCGAGGTCGAAGAAGACATACATAGGCTCGAATTAGCCGCGGGAAAATGCAAGGAACGGCATAATTGAAACTGAAGGAAGCACTGCCATCGATATTCAACTCACCGCTCCCGCTCGTCGAAGGGGGGACGCCACTGGTCGTCGCTGGAAGCCTGCTAGATACCCCGCGGAGAGACGCGGTGAGGATTGTTTCCGCAGGCGCGGGGAAGTCGGCATCCTCGGCCGACAACGAGAAGTGTTTGGTCTTCAGCGGTTACTCAGCGCTCGTCGGCTTGCTTCAGTCGAAACCGACCGATTACTATCGCTTCCTATTTGAAACATGTGAAAAAGCCTCGCTCTCCGTCCGCCCTCTGACCCCGAACACAGAGCTTACCGAGGTCCTCAGGACGTTCGCAGAGACGAAGTTTGGATGGGCCGTAGTGAAGGGGGCAAGAAAGTACGGGGTCGTGGCACTATCAGATTTGATCCCACTTTATCGGAGTGGTGTTCTCGAGACTGACCTTAGCGTCGGCGAAATAGCCTCCCCAAAGATCTTCGCATTACCGCCTAGCACCAGCCTCAAGGACGCCCTTGGGGAGATGGTCAAGCACAGGATCAGAAGGGTCTTCCTTTCAGGAGGCAAGAACAAATTCGTTTCAGACAGGGAGATCCTCATCTACATCTTCAGTCCTGAGAGGATGAGACTGACCAGAGGTGATTCCCGCACTTTGCTCGGTGCCACACTCGCCGACGTCGGCGCGGTCAAGGCCGTCGAGGTCGACGGCCGCACAACAATCAAAGAGGCGTCCCGCCTCTACAAATCAGAGAGCGGGGCGTGGTGCCTTGTCTGCGACGACGGGTTGGTTACGCCCTGGGACCTGGTCATGAAGCCGTGGAAGATGGGCCGTTTGGTTGTGCGAGAGACGGCGATCGCGATGGTTCGCAGAAGTGGGGGGCTTCACCCGATGTCCGCCCATGCATTCTTCGAGGGCCTGAAGAAGCAGGGATATTCTGTGACATTCAACAGGTCCTTCAAAGGCAAGTCGGGAACAAAGCACCATGTGGACGTGCTGGCAGAGAACCCACAGGGAAGAAAGGTCGTCGGAAGGCGGACCCGCCGAAAAGAGTCGGCGTGGGAAATCCTCTCTTTGTATGTGGCCGCGTTCGACGGCGAAGCAGAAGCGTGTTACATCATAAAGGGGGAGCTGGAAAGGGAGAGCCGAGAGCTGGCAGAAATTTACAAGATCACCCCCCTCATCGGAAAGATATAATCTGGGCTCAGCCCTGCGGACTTCCGCGTCGAGCTGTCAAGCCCTAGGCGCAGGGCCGAACTTCTGCTTCGTATGAACCCTATTTTCCTTGCTTCCGGCTGCAATCTTGCGTTGATTCCTATTGGTCACGCATTACGAAATCAACCGTATCCCAAGGCAACCTAGAGCCCCTATCCTCGCTTCCCCAACGGGTTCACAAGGGCATCCCACCAGACCTGCGTTCAGAATGCACTCGCGACGTTCAGCTTCACAAGCCAAAGTAGGTAACGTGTGTGATCAAAGGAAGACGCGGCTGGCTCAAGCGTAGACTATCAATCACGGTGTCTTCACTTCGAATCTGAACACGTCAGGGCGGGCATAGTGGCCGGTTACGTCCAGGGTCATCGATTCCCTGTCGATTGCGGTAAGATCGAGGTCGGCCACGATGAGGTCCTCTCGGTCAAGAACAGGTTCGACGACATAACGGGCGTCCGGTCCGATGATAGCACTTCCGCCGCGTTCCAGCCACGAACCCTCAGCGCTGCTGGCATCAAACTCCTTCGGAAGGTCAGCACGCGGCATCATAAGGCCAACCGCCAGCACAAAGCACCTTCCTTCAAACGCATAGTGCCTGCTCGCCAGTTGATGCAGTTCGTGGACCGTGGGCCAAACGGACACGTGCAGGTCCTCGCCAGAATTGTGCATGGCCATGCGCGCCAGCGGCATCCAATGCTCCCAACAGACTAGACCGCCGACCCTCAACCCTCCGCTCTCAACAGCTGTCAGTCCGCCACCATCGCCCGAGCCCCAGACCATTCGCTCACTGTACGTAGGCACCAGCTTGCGATGGCAGTTTCCGAGCTTGCCTTCGGCGGTGATGGTCAGCAGGGAGTTATAGAGCGTGCCCTTGCCCGGACCGGATTCAACGCGCTCGTTGACGCCCATCACGATGGTGAGCTTCAAATCTCTCGCAGCCTGACAGATGCTGTCGACTTCCGGCCCCGGCACTGCAACGCTGTTCTGACGCAACCGCGCGAAGACGCTTTTGGTCGGCTCATGGTTCCACAACGCCGCATCCGGGCACACGTCAAGCCACGCCGGATAACCAGGAAGCCATGTCTCACCAAAGGCGACCAGGTTCGCACCACGGCCGGCGGCCTCTTGCAGGATCCCATGCGCCCTGTCGAGGCTGAGCTTCTTGTCCAGGTAGGCTGGTGCAGTTTGCGCAATGGCGACACGGACGGTTTCAGGCTTGGCCATCGCTTTACGATGCCTCGGATGAATGTGTGGATTTAGCCATTTTGTCATGGTGAGACAGGGCGACCAATATCATGCCCGGCTCACCTGGCCGCTGGTCGCCCGGCGAGCCCCTGCCGGGTCTCAGCGGTGAGGAGATCTATTTTGGTGATTATTCCATCGATCTGGTCCCTGTTGGAGACCAGGACCGCAGGAAAGTAGACGAGGAGGGAGAGGAGGGCCTCGACCGGCGTGTCCGTCCCCACGATGGGGAACATGGGGATTGAATGCTCGCTGACCTTCGTCTCCAGCACCCTGCTCGGCTCAGGGGCGGACGAAAGCAGGTCCGTGATGTAGCTCTCGCTTACGATCCCGACCAGCCCGCTCTTCGAGAACACGGGTATCTGGGAGAACCCCTTCTTCCTCATGAGAGAGACACAATCCCTGAGGGTGGCGCCGTCGTGGATTCTGACCACGGGGTGAGACATTATGCTCGCCGCCTTCTTCCCCTGCAGGCCCGCCCTCGAGTTCAGTGCCTGCGAGATGGAGGCGAGGGTGCTGTACGTCGGGTCGACGTTCCCTGCTTCTATCTTTGCGATTATCGACTGGCTCACCCCGGCGAGGTTGGCCAGCCCCTTCTGGGTGAGCCCTGATTGGACTCTTATCTTCTTCAGCTGGCCCGGCTCTATCAGGTTCGTCAATATTCCTCTTGGAATATCAGAGTCAACGGTGTATATAACATATTACCCAGGCCTGCTTCCATGTGAAGAAGCTCCGGGTCGCCGTCCTCGCCGCCACCGGGATAGTGGGGCAGAGGTACGTCCACATGCTCCAGGACCACCCGTTCTTCGAGCTGGCGGCCCTCACGGGAAACGCGAGCGTAGGGAAGAGGTACGGCGCCAGCCTCACCGCGAACGCTCCTCCTATCGGCGAGGAAGCTAGAAACCTCAAAGTCCTGCCGACCAGCCCTGATGCTGTCCCTGACGTAGATCTCGTCTTTTCGCCTTTGCCGACGGAAGCCGCGAAGAAGCTCGAGCCGCAGTTCGCCAGACGATTCAACGTCGTCTCTGACGCGAGCGCCAACAGGATGGCAGAGGACGTCCCGCTCATCATCCCGGAGGTCAACCCATCCCATTTGGTCCTGCTGGGGCCCCAGAAAGAGAGGCACCATTGGAGGGGCTCGCTCGTCTCGACCCCCAACTGCACCGTGACTGGTCTGGCACTTGTCCTAAAGCCCCTCCATGACGCCCTGGGTCTGAAGAAGGTCGTAGTCTCCACCCTGCAGGCTGTCTCCGGCGCAGGCTACCCGGGAGTTCCGTCCCTGGACCTGATCGACAACGTGATCCCCTACATTGAGTACGAGGAGCAGAAGGTCGAGTCCGAGCCGCTGAAAATCCTCGGCGAGGTCGGGGAGGGGGCAGTCTCACCCGCCAAGTTCGAAATCGGCGCCATGGTCCACAGGGTCTCCACCACCGAAGGCCACTTGGAATCTGTCTATGTCGAAACCGAAGAGGAATTCGACGCGGATCGGGTCGTCGACGAGCTGAGGGGCTTCAGGGGGGAGCCCCAGGAGCTGGGACTCCCGACGGCGCCTAGGGAACCTGTCATCGTGACGCCGGAGGTGGACAGGCCTCAGCCGAGGCTCGACAGGGATGTGGGGACCGTCCCAGGCATGAGCGTCGTCGTGGGCCGCGTAAGGGCCGGTCCAGGGCGCAATTCAGGCCGCCTGACCCTTTTGGCTCACAACTCGATTCGAGGCGCCGCCGGTTCGGCGATACTGACCGCCGAGCTGATGCACAAGAGGGGGCTGCTGGAGTAGATGGATGTCGCTGTGTCCGTGCTTGGAACGGTTAGCGGGATTAACGCCGGCCACGCCGCTGGGGCGCTTTCCACATCGCGGGCCGTGATGCGGGACCTTGGGACGCTAGTCAAGGAGGGACGGAACTGAAGCGCATCATAATGAAGTTCGGCGGTAGCCTGCTTGCATCAGAAGAGGGAGTCTGTCGTGTCGCCGATCTGCTGGAGGACAGGCCCACGGGTTCGCAGGTCGTAGGGGTCGTCTCAGCGCTCAGGGGGGTCACGGATTCCATCCTCGACCTGGCGATGGCTTCGCCCTTCCGGGGCGGGGGAGAGACCGATTCCATAATCGACTCGCTTCGTTCTCTCCACGAGGAGGCCGTTTACGGCACAAGTTTGGGCAGGATGGGGCGCTCCAAACTGCTGACGGGCATCAACGGAATTCTCGGACAGACTAGGAGGGCACTGGAGGGCGCACGAGCCCAGGGCCCTGTCTCTCCCAAGACATTGGACCTGGTGGCCTCGATGGGGGAGAGGATTGCTGCCCTTATCGTCGCGGCCGAGATGGACGCGAGGGGTTTCGAAGCTCCATGCCTGACGGGAGGGGAGGCAGGGATTATCACGAATGACGCCTACGGCAACGCCTTGCCCGACCTGAGAGCAACGAAGAAAGCCGCATGGGAGGCCCTGACGCCGAGGCTCGACAGGGGGGAAATCCCAATCGTTACCGGGTTCGTGGGACGCTCGAAGCTGGGCGAGACAACGACCCTGGGGAGAGGAGGTTCCGATTACACTGCGACGATCCTCGCGAACTCGCTCCTGGCCCGCGAGGCCCTGTTTTGGACCGACAGCGACGGCATCAGGACCGGTGATCCAGGGATTGTGGAGGGGTCCCAGACCGTCCGGAACCTGAGTTTCAACGAGGCGTCGGAGCTCGCATTTTTCGGCGCCAAGAGACTGCATCCCCGGACCATCGAGCCGGCCAAAGCAGGTCTCATCCCCATCAGGATCAAGAACGGATTCCATCCCGATTCCGAAGGCACACTGATCAGCGCAGAGAATAATACAGACGGGGCGGTCAAGGCCGTCGCCGCCAAGAGCCACATGACGCCGCTGGCTGCTCGGGCGTCCTCCCTCGGCTACAAGGAGACTTTGGGCGTCGAGACTGATTCAGATGCGGTCTTGATCGGGGCTGTTGGGGACGGCATAGGCACCAGGGAGGAAGTGGCGGCTGCCGTCTTCGGCGCGCTCGCGGGGAGAGGGATCCTCGCCGAACCCTTCCCTCGATCCTCGCGGTCGAGCATCTCATTTGTCGTCAAAAGGAACTCGGCCGATCAAGCCGTCAAGGCAGTTCACGATCTGATAGTATTGCCGGGATTGACGGAGGCAACGACCCAGAGGGTTCCGAGGTGAAGAAGGTGACCATCATGGCCCTCAGGTCGTCTGCTAACCAAGGAACAGGGTTCGATGTTTCCCCTGGAATCTCGCCGGAGCAACCGATAGGCGCTATTCTCATAGGAATAATTTTGGTAGTATTTATTATATATTCGGAATAAAAGGGCCGTCCATGATAAGACCGGGACTTAGCACAACAGCACTGCACGCTGGCCAGGAAGCTCCGGATCCCGCGACAGGAGCAAGGTCGGTTCCAATCTATCAGACGACTTCGTTCGTCTTCAAGAGCACCGAGCATGCGGCCAACCTCTTCGCGCTGAAGGAGTTTGGCAACATCTACACACGGATAATGAATCCGACGACCGATGTCTTTGAGAGAAGGATCGCAGCGATTGAAGGAGGGAGCGGTGCGCTTGCGGTGTCCTCGGGGCAGGCCGCGGAGACGTTGGCACTCCTGGCCATTACCCGGATGGGCGACGAGATAGTATCGGCGAACAACCTCTACGGGGGGACCTATGAGCTCTTCCATCACACGTTTCCGAAGTTGGGGAGGACAGTGAAGTTCGTCGACTCCACCAGACCAGATGCTTTCAAGAGGGCAATCACGAGCAAGACCAGGGCGGTCTACGCAGAGACCGTCGGCAATCCGAAGCTCGATATCCCTGACTTCGAGGCGATCGCGGCGATAGCGCACGGGGCAGGTGTACCCTTCGTTGTCGACAACACTGTCGGTGTCGGACTGGTCAGGCCCATAGACTATGGAGTAGACATACTCGCCACATCCGCCACGAAGTACATCGGTGGCCACGGCACATCCATAGGTGGGGTGATCGTGGACGGGGGGAAGTTCAACTGGGGGAACGGCAAGTTCCCTGAGTTCACGGAACCAGACCCCAGCTACCACGGATTGAAGTTCTGGGATGTCTTCGGGAACTTTCCCGGATTGGGCAACGTGGCTTTCATCATAAGGGCCAGGGTCAATCTGCTCAGGGACATCGGTGCATGCATGAGCCCGTTCAACGCGTTTCTCTTCCTCCAAGGTCTGGAGACCCTCCCCCTGAGGCAGGAGAGGCACTCTCAGAACGCCTTGAGGGTCGCCAAGTTTCTGAAGACGCACCCCTCGGTCGCGTGGGTAAACTATCCTGGCTTGGAAGAACATCCGAGCCACAAGCTGGCCACTAAATACCTCAAGGGCAACTACGGAGGGCTCGTCGGCTTCGGGATAAAGGGAGGGCTGGAATCCGGAAGGAAGTTCATCAACTCGGTGAAACTCTTCTCCCACCTGGCGAAAATCGGGGACAGCAAGAGCCTCGTTATCCACCCTGCGACGACGACCCATCAGCAACTTGAGAAAGACGAGCAGGCCGCGACCGGGGTGAGGGACGACTACGTCAGACTCTCCGTCGGGATAGAAGATTTCGAGGACATCAAGGAAGACCTCGACCAGGCCCTAAGAGCTGCGGTAAAGTGAAGTGCAGGCTCGACCGGATAGTGTGCCACATTTGGCTATCATCGGCTTGCCCGACGGGAGGAGTTGATGCATGGCAGACGAGGGCGACGTAGGACCCGAGGAAACGAAGTACTTCACCTTCGCTGCGCCACCGGACGAGATGTCCCTCGAGAGTGGGGAGCGTCTAGGGCCCATAACGACCGCATATGAGACCTACGGTCAGTTGAATCGGGACAGGTCCAATGCAATCCTGGTTCTTCACGCGCTCTCGGGTGATGCGCACGCTGCTGGACTGCACGAAGGGGACCAGAATCCCGGCTGGTGGGATTCCATGATAGGGCCCGGGAAAGGCCTTGACACGGACAAATATTTCTTAATCTGTGCGAACGTGCTCGGGGGATGCACGGGCTCGACGGGGCCTTCCTCGACGAATCCCAGCACAGGCAAGCCCTACGGCCCAGAGTTCCCCATCATATCGATAAGGGACATGGTGAACGTGCAGCGCAGCCTTATCGACCATCTTGGAATCGAGAAGCTCCTTGGGGTCATCGGGGGATCGATGGGTGGGATGCAGGTCCTCCAGTGGATGGTCTCCTACCCGGAGAGGATACGCGCGGCCATCCCCATCTCCACGACCCTGAAGCACACTCCCCAGCAGATCGCTTTCAACGAGGTGGGGAGGCAGGCGATCATGGCGGACGCGAACTGGAGGAAAGGGAACTATTACGGGCACTCTCCGCCTGCGAAGGGCCTCGCCGTCGCCAGGATGGTCGGTCACATAACGTACATGAGCGACAAATCAATGGCAGAGAAGTTCGGCAGGCGTCTCAAGGAGTCCAAGGACCCTGAGAGATTCAGTCCTGACTTCGAGGTCGAGGGGTACCTCGAACATCGGGGGGGCAACTTCGTTAAGAGGTTCGACGCCAACTCGTACCTCTACATAACGAAGGCCATGGATTACTTTGACATCCTCGGCTCGAAGGGCCTCTCCGAGGTCTTCAGGGGGCGAAGGGCCAAGGTAATGGTCATCGCATTCAAGTCGGACTGGTTGTATCCCGCACATCAATCACAGGAGATTGTGAGGGCATGCCAGCTGGCCGGGGTCGACGCGACGTACTGCGAGGTCCATTCCACCTATGGACACGACGCGTTCCTCTTGGAAATGAAAGAAGAGACCCACCTGATCAAGCACTTCCTCAACGGGGTTCTGAAGGGGCACGACGTATTGGACAAGAAAGGAACGTCATCCAATGAAAATAGACAACAGGATAATCTCTGACTGGATCAGGCAAGGTGCGAGCGTAATCGACCTCGGCTGCGGCGACGGGGAACTGTTGTCGATCCTCGTGCAGGAGAAGAATGTCCGCGCGCAGGGTATCGAAATCGACGAGCAGGCGATATACGAGTGCGTGGCGAAGGGCCTGAGTGTGCTCCACGAGGACTTTGAGGCGGGTCTCTCAGGATATCCCGACGATTCGTTCGACTACGTGGTGATGAACGGCAGCCTCCAACAGGTGAAGAAGCCGGACCCTGTCTTCAGGGAAGCCCTGCGGGTGGGGAAGAGCCTCATCGTCGGTTTCCCGAACTTCAGCCATTACTCCTCCCGGTTCCAGATCCTGCTCAGAGGGAAGGTCCCGGTCACGCCCTCGCTGCCCTATCATTGGTATGATACGCCGAACCTCCACTTCCTGAGCATCTCGGACTTCGCAGACTACTGCAAGCTGAGGGGCATCAGGATCCAGGCCTTCGCCTTTGTGGGCAAAGGAAAGAGGGTGAGATTACTCCCGAACCTATTCGCGGAGAACGGGCTTTTCCTCCTCTCAAGGCGACTCTGACTTGAACCGCATAGTTTGGTGGACCACAGCCACATCCGGCTCGCAGAAACAGACGGAGTAGCTGCTCTTGAAGACCTAGATCCCGAGAGCTTCCCGGAGGCCCTTGTACCTGTTTCTGATGGTGACTTCGGTCACACGGGCCGCTTCAGCCACATCCTTCTGGGTCTTCTCCTCTCCTTCCAACGTGCAGGCTACGTAGAGAGCCGATGCCGCGAGCCCCATGGGGTCCTTTCCGGCGGAAATGCCTGTCTGCTTGGCCCTGAACAGGATCTCCCGGGCCCTCCGCTGGGTCCTTTCAGACATCTTTGCCCTTGAAGCGATGCCTGAAACGCACCTCGTCGCGTCGGCCACGGGCATCTGGAAGTCCATCTCTCTGTGAAGGAGCCTGTACGACCTCGCCAGGTCCTTCTTCTTCACGTTGCTGACAGCCGCCACGTCCTTCAACGTCCTGGGGATCTCCCCGTCCCTGCACGCGGCGTAGAGCGAGGCTGCCATCATTGCCGTGATCGACCTCCCTCTGACCAGGTTCCTCTCCAGCGCCTTCCTGTAGAAGTATGCGGCCTTCTCAGTCACAGCTTCTGAAACAGTCAGCTTGTCCGCGAACCTCCTCAGCTCGCTAAAGGCCTGGCGCAGGTTCCTGTCCGCCGATTCGTGGACCTGGCTCCTCCTGTCCCACGTCCTCAGCCTCTCGACCGTCGACTTCATGGAACCAGGCAGCGACCTTCCTGAAGCGTCCTTGTTCAGGGAGCCGATAACGGTGGCCAGCCCCATGTCGTGCATCGCTATGGACGTCGGGACGCCCGCCCTGCTCCTGTCTCCCTTCTCGTCGCTCGCGAAAGACCTCCACTCCGGACCGGAGTCAACAATCTTCTCCTTCACCACAAGGCCGCAGTCGGCGCAGTACAGCTCCGCCCCGTTGCCGTCAAGGACCATGCTGTTCTTTCCGCACCTTGGGCATTTGTTCGAAGCCCTCTCCATCTTCAGCAGGCGCGAAAAGTTAGTGTTGGTTTCCATTTCTATCTCACAAATTTGAAGTTTCTTGAACTTCGAAAGATAGCCTGTAACCGCGGTATATAAACCACGATGCTGCGTCTCATGAAACGGGCCTATTATCTGAACCCAAGGCCTGAAGAATCCATCGTCCTGACGCAGGATTCGCACCTCAGACCCCTGGGGGTCCTGTAGAGGCGTTCGACCTTGCCGCAGGTGGGGCACGCCCTGGGCAGCTTCTGGGATTGCTGGATGGTCTCTCTCACCGAAGTCAACGTCTGCGGCCCCGCCTCCGGAGAGACTCCTGATTGTTCATCTGCGCGCAGACGGGGCAGACGAGGTGGTCAGAAGGTCCATCCGGTTGAAGCCTGATCCGATGAGTCTGGCACAATTCTGGGGTTACTTGACTCACGAGGGGTTCGTTCTTGCGGCCCTTTTAAAGGCGCGCCAAGTGGCCGTCCAAACTCTAATAGTGGGCTCTGACGGGTTCTCAGCATATTGGAGTCGCATGAGAAGGCCCATGAAACAAAGCTCAGAGAGATATTCGCATCCTTCAACGAGGCTTGGATGAAGTACTGGGATTCCTACATCAAGCTCCAGGACCAGCTCTACGAGAGCTTGCGGGCAGGGAGGGAGGTCTCTTGGCTCGCGGCTTCGGATGAAAGGAAGATGAGCGAAATCAACCAGGTGCAGCGTCAGCTCTTCGAGAACATGCCCCGAAGGCTGGATTACTCTCCCTTGGGTCAGATAACCCGCGACCTGGAAAGCGCGCCGAGCAAGATCAGAGACCTCGAGGCCGCCCTCGCCCAGGCGGAAGAGGGGTGCAAAAGCCTCGAGGAGGCCATATCCCTGATGAAATCCCAGGTCGAGGTCATGAAGAAGGCAATGAACGCGGCGGAAACCAAATAGTCGCGGGTGGCGAAACGGAATTGCGCCCCTTTAAGTAGGCCTCGGCCAGCCTGAGTTCTATCGGAAGAAGCAACGGTAGGATGTGTGAATGTAATTGAGTTTCGGTCAACGAGGAGGAAGCGGTTATGGCAATCGGGGAGGTTTCGGAAGAAGTTCCGGAGGCTTCCACAAGCCAGTTGAGGTCGGCAAGGAGTACAACGTCAGTATCTCCGACACCAGCAGGCGAGGAGAAGGCATTGCCAGAATCGAAGGATTTGTGGTCTTTGTCCCTGGGACGAAGCAGGGCCAGAACGTGAGGATAAAGGTCACACAGGTCTCAGAGAGGTTCGCATCTGGACAGGTCGTACAGAGTTCAGACGCTCCTGCGGCTCCTGAATCCTAGGCAGACATCGTAGGCCTAGCGGCCCGCGAAAAATAGATTGGTTGGTTCCTTGAATCAACCACTCTCCTATTCTTGTCACAACACCCGGTGCTTAGCCCCTATCAGAATTGTTTCGCGCCGCAACTGAGGGAGCTGCCGACGCCATCAAGGATAAGTCGGGGCTGGGCTGGGCTTCTGAACCTTGCTACGCGGAGCCAAGGGGAAGGTGCGGGGGCTTTTCACGGCGCTCATCACCCCATTCGACAAAGATGGGCGCGTCGATGAAGCGCGCTTGGCCGAACTGATACAATTTCAAATTTCGAAGGGGACCGAAGGCATCTACCCATGCGGGAGCACGGGACTGGGTCCCATGCTCAGGCTCGAAGAAAGGGAGGCGGTGGCAGAAACGGTGGTCAAGGCCGCCGGCGGGAAAGTGCCCGTGGTCGTGCAGGTCGGGAGCACAGATACCGCCTCGACGGTCCAGCTCGCAAAGCACGCCGAAAGGCTGGGCGCAGACGCGGTCGCAAGCCTGACCCCGTACTACTACAAGCCGGGAGAAAGGGCAGTTGCCAGACATTTCGAATCGATAGCGAAGTCCATAGGGATACCCCTCTTCGCCTACAACATCCCACAGTTCACCGGCAACAACATCTCGTCTGCTTCAGTCGCATCCATGGCCAGAGATGGGACCATCGCCGGCATCAAGGACTCGTCCAGGGACTTCCTCCAGCTGCTCGACCTGCTGAACGTCGCGCCTCAGGGTTTCGTCGTCATGAACGGCATCGAAGAATACGGCCTGTTCGCCCTCATGTCTGGGGCTGACGGCCTTGTTTCAGGGGGGGCGAGCGCCCTCCCGGAACTCTTCAAGACCATGGTCACAGCCCAAAGAAACGGTGACCATGAAGCGGCCCTCGCCACACAGAAAAAGGTCCAGCGGGTAAAGGGACTCGTCGCCAAGGGTCCGATTTCGGCTTACTATGAGATCCTACGTGCCAGAGGGCTCGACTGCGGAGTGCCCCGGCCGCCCATGCTTCCGCTGGGCAAGAATGAATCGACCCAGATAGTCGAAGAGCTGAAGAGCCTCCGCCTGCTCTAACGTTGGCCGGCCAGCTCGCTGTATCGGAAGCACGTCACGACGTGGTCGTTGACCATGCCTGTCGCCTGCATGTGCGCATAGCATATGGTGGGGCCTACGAACCTGAACCCGCGGGCGAGCAGGTCTTCGCTCATCGCCTCGGCTTCGGGGGTGGTCGCCGGAATATCTCTAAGCGAGCGCCGGTGGTTAATCTTTGTCCTGCCGCCGACGAACCTCCAGATGTAAGAGTCGAAGGTCCCGAACTCCTCCTGGACAGCAAGGAATGCCTTCGCGTTCTGAATGGCCGAGTTGACCTTCAGTCGATTTCGGATTATCCCAGGGTCGGAAAGGAGCCTCTTCACCTTGCTCTGGTCGTAGCGAGCGACCCTCCGGGGGGCAAAGTTGTCGTAGGCGCGCCTGAAATTCTCTCTCTTCCTCAGGATCGTCCACCAGCTCAGACCGGCCTGGGCTCCTTCCAGCACCAGAAACTCGAACAACATCCGGTCGTCATGGACGGGTACCCCCCACTCCTTGTCATGGTAGTCGCGATAGAGTGGTTCTTCCAGCGAAGCCCACCCGCACCTCCGCAGAGAATCCAAGGCGCCATCCCTCGATGGAGGGCGCTTATCACATTACCCGCGGGCAAAACGTAAGAACGAGCCTTCGATAATCCTTGGGGTGCCGGTATGCCCGAAGTGCGGGAAGCTGATCAGCGCCAAGAAGTACAGAAGGCACATGGAACGCTGCGGCCAGACCCACAAGCACACCCCTTCGCCGATCCAGCACCCCGAGAACTTCTACATGAACGCCTAGACCCGTTTTCCGGGCCGTTCACAAATTAAATAACTGACGAGGCGGGGGTCTCCAAAGCGCCCTGGTAGTATAGAGGTCAGTATGTTGCCCTGTCAACAGACTCTGTTTGGCAGAGCGGCAGCGACCCGGGTTCGAAATCGCCGAGACGAAAATCCCGGCCAGGGCGCCTTAGTCTCCCGAGGCCTCCCCGAACTTGGCTCTCAGCCCTCTGTCCCAGACCCTGGCGGAGACGAACCCGCCCACGAGCCCGCTGAAGACGCCCCAGACAAGCGTCGGGAGGTAGACTACCTCGAGGAGTTCGGCCGTCGAATAGCCCGGAAAGGTCACGCTTGGGTTCACGTTCAAAGCCAGCGTGATGTAGGTGATGGCCAGCCCCAGGACAGCGCTGGCCGCTGCGAGAGCGGCCATGAGTCTCTTCGAGCTCGTCCTCTTCCCTCTCGCTTTGAACCATGTCCCGAAAACGTCGACGAGTACTCCGTAGCACCCCGAATATCAAGTTGAAAGGAAAGAAGCCGACCTTGGCCACCGACGAGATCATGCCGTTGACTAGGCCAGAATACGTCGCACCGCCTTTTCCCAAGATAAGGAAGCTGAGGCCCAGCATCGGCACTTCCACGATGTTGAGCAGGTCGGAAATCGGGAACGGAAATGGAGCTTTGACGGCTGCGATAAGCACCCCGAACATGGTCGCCGTGGCCAGCTTTCTGGTGTCGACCAACTTGCCCCCTCGGTTTCTGTAATCTTCCCCAGTCTTATATACAGGACAAGGCGGCTGGTTTCGAGTTTCCTTTCATGGCGAATCCGCACCCCGTCCTGCCCCGGCGAAGTGTCACAGGATCCTCCTAGAGGCCGACCATGGACAGCTTCAACGAACTCCAGCTTCATCCTGCCATCAAGAAAGGGGTGATGTCCGCCGGCTACCTCAGGCCGTTTCCCATCCAGGCTCAGGCCATAGGCCCCCTCCTTGAAGGGAAGAGCCTCATCGGCCAGGCAAAGGCGGGCTCGGGAAAGACCCTGGCCTTCGGCATCCCACTTGTACAGGCGGTGGACGAGAAGATGCCCTGGGTGCAGGCCCTTGTCCTCGCCCCCACGAGGGAGCTTGCTGTCCAGATAACGCTGGAGCTCCAGAAGATAGGATCCTACACGGCGGTGAGGGTCGTCACGATCTACGGCGGACAGTCGATGAACGTCCAGCTCGATGCGCTCAGGAGAGGCGCCCACATCGTGGTGGGGACACCTGGGAGAACCATCGACCACATCAAACGTGGGACCCTGAAGCTCGACTCGGTCAAGTTCGTGATCGTCGACGAAGCCGACATCATGCTCGACATGGGATTCATCGAAGACGTCGACTACATCCTCGCCAGGACCCAGAAGAACAAGCAGATGGCGCTCTTCTCGGCAACCATGCCGAGGTCCATCGTCCAGCTCTCGCAAAGGTACATGGCCGACCCGGTGAGGGTCATGGTCGACCAGAACGAACCGTCTGCGGAGACGCTCGAGCAGTTCTACGCCAGGGTCGAAAGGGACGAGAAGCTCCCTCTCCTTCTGGACATACTCGCCAAGGAGAACAGGAAGAGCGCCGTCATATTCTGCAGGACCAGGCACGGCACGATACGGCTCGCCAAGGAGCTGGACAGACGATTCCTCAGCGTCGTGGCGCTTCACGGAGACCTTTCCCAGAGCCAGAGGGACCACTCCATGGGCCTTTTCAGGTCCGGGAGGGCGGACGTGCTCGTCGCGACTGACGTGGCCAGCCGAGGCATCGACGTCAGGCAGGTCGACTGTGTCATCAACTACGACGTCCCCGAGGACCCCACGGTGTACTTCCACCGGGTTGGGAGGACGGCGAGGGCCGGGGACATCGGCAAGTCGTACACCTTCGTAAGCAGGGACGAGGCACCCGACTTCGCAAGGATACTCTCACTCGCGAAGGCGCCGATCAAGCCCCTGAGGGAGGAGGATGCGAGACAGCCAAAGCCCACCCTCTCATCACGCGGCCCGAGGCCCTGGCGGCACGGCCGGGGGGAGAGGAACAGGGGCCGACCCTCCCGCTGGCGGCGATAAATCGTTAATATCCACCAGACATCGGCGTAGGTGAGACTGAATGGGTAAGAGAAAGGTTCTGAGCGAAGCCAACCTGAAAGAGCTCGTCATGCCCCAGCAGGGCGAGATCCTGGGCAGGGCCATCAAGATGACCGGCGGAGACCAGGTGATTGTGAAGTGCGCCGACGGCGTGACCCGCCAGTGCAGGATCAGGGGAAAGCTCAAGCGGAGGATGTGGATACGTGAACAGGATATAGTCCTCGTCGCACCATGGGACTTCGATAACAGAAAGGCTGACATCCTGTGGAGATACATCAGGGCCCACACCGAATGGCTCGAAGCCAACGGCTACCTGAAGGGAATCTAGCCAAGAACCTTAACCTCCCAGCCGCGACACGAAGGACATGGCGTCTGACACCGAAGCAGACATACTCGTGGCCGGCGCGGGCGTCCTCGGTGTTACAATCGCTTACTGGGTCTCCAGCCTCTATGACTGCGACGTCGTCCTCGCCGACTCCTCCAATGCTCCGGCGATGCATGGTTCCTCGCGCAACACCGGCGTAATCCACAGGCCGTTCTACCTGGACCCGGTCAAGAAGCGTGTATTCGCGCGCACTTCGCTTATCTCGCACCCGCTGTGGAAGCGTCTGGCCCAAAGCGCAGGGCTGCCGTGGAAGCAGGTGGGGACGTTCAACGTTGCGCTGGAGGAATCCGAGGTGCGGACGATCGAGAAATACAGGTCCTGGGGCATTTCGAACGGGATGGATGAAAAGGAGCTAGACCTCCTCGACGGGAGGGGGGTCAGCTCGATGGAGCCCGAAGTAAAGTGCAGCTCAGGCCTGCTGTCTAGAACAGACGTGTCAGTGGACTTCGGCGCTTTTACTCGGCACATCTGGAAGGCCGTGCTTTCCCGCCATGTGAGATTCTTGGGCGGACACCGTTTCCTCTCCGCGCGTGTTCGGCGAGACGTGACCGAGGCTGAATTCCGCTCTGACGAGGGGCCACACGCCGTCCGGTGCAGATATCTGATCAACGCCGCGGGTGGAGGCGCGCTCTCGATCGCACACGCTCTTGGGCTTGCGAGGGAATACGCTGTCATGAACTTCAGAGGCGAATACTGGGTCGTGGACGAGCCGTTCGCCTCAAGGGTGAGTTCAAACATATACAGACCCCCCGCATTTCCACAGTATCCCTTCCTCGATCCTCACTTCGTCGTGCGCGCAGACGGTTCTAGGCAGATAGGACCCAACGCCGTGATGGTCCCCGGCCCGTACATATATTCAGGCGTGGGCCTGACGAAGCTCAAGGGCTTACTGGACGGGCCCATCAGACCAAAGGCGCGCCTCCTTACAAGCGGAGACTTCATCTCGCTCCTGTCGAGAGAGTGGAAGAGCTCACTTTCGAAGAGTGCCATGTGCGACCGGGTCAGGAAATTTGTCCCTGGACTGGAAGCCAGGATGCTCAGGCGGCGCGCCGTGTTCGGTGTGAGGAGCTCGGTAGTCGGCTCCTCGGGCTTCGTCCCGGAGGCCCTGGTTCTCAAGGGAACCGCCTCGGCGCACATCATCAACTACAATTCGCCCGGGGCTACAGGGGCGCCAGCGTTCTCCGCGATGGTGATTGCCGAACTCCGGTCAGCCGGGATGCTCGACTCGTTCAGACAAAAGCAAGGAGATGCCCCGATCCCTGGGTGGGACTTCGAATCGGTGACCGCCCGGCTCTACGCGGGTCAGCGATACCTCCTGCGATAGGTCGCGAACGTCATCAGGTCGTACACGATTTTCACCCCTCCGCCGGCGAAGGGCACCGCGGAAATGAGCCCAAGGCCCAGGGTCTCCGCCGCCACCGGTCCCGCTACGAAGGACCCTGCGCTCCTCAGGGTGTTGGTGACCGCGTAGGCCTGCACCCTCTCCTCCTTGGGGAACATCTCGGTCATCAGGGCCTGTCTGGCGGGGACGTCCATCTGAGACAGGCTCTGCCTGAGGAAGAGGAACAGGAGCGCGAGGACAAGGGAGCCCGCCACGCCCATCATGATCAGGAAAGCGCTTGAAACGAGGTGAGTGTACACCATGGTCCGGAGGTTCCCTATCCTCAGGGCGATGAAAGCCGACCCGTAGGTGGATGCTGCGGAGAGCACCGTGGCTACGAAGAATATCGGCCCCAGGGCCTCGAGTTGCAGGCCATAGGTCGAATTGAGCCAGATCGTGAGAAGGTATGTAGTCACGAACACCGCTCCGAATGCATCTACTGAGAAAAGGCCTGCCAGCCGCACCACGTCTTTCCTTCCTTGCGGGCTCAGGTTAGCCAGCCCTGGCTTTACTGCGCGGCCCACCTCCAGGCCCTGGAGCCTGCTGTACACCGCGAAAAGCACCGCCCCCGCGAGTCCGAATCCCACGAATATCACCTGGAACGAGGCGAGGCTGTTCCCGAGCAGGCCGGGCCCGGAGGAAGCGAGCTGGCCGAGGGCCGCTGCCGAGTACCCGATCAGGTTGTACCGGCCGAATGCCTTCACGGCCGATTCCGCGGGAGCCAGCTCAGGGAGCACCCCTGCCTCTATAGATTGGAAGGGCCCTGCCTCGGTTCCGGTGGTGCTGATGTTGCCGATGAAGCACGCGAGTATGATGGGGATCGCCGAGGTGCTGACGGCCATGATGGACCCCGCAGCTACCATCAGGGTGCTGAAAGTCTGGAGCAGCCTCTTCCGCCCGACCGCAGCGTCAAGATAAGTGACTACGACGTTAGAGAACGCGTTCCCTGCGAGGATGGCCACCAGGACCAGTCCCTGGAACAGCGGGCCATACCCGAGCGTCTTGAGGTAGAAGGGCATCGTGATGCTGAGTAGGCCTGAAACAAAGACCCGGACCCCTTTCGCAAAGTAGACTGGGATCGGGCCAGGACGGTGAGAAGCCGGTCCGCTCAACTCGATGGCTTGGAGTGTTCCAGGGCCACCGTTCCGGCTACCCTCCCCTTGCAAAATTGGTAGAGCGCGTCATAATACGGGAACTGAATCTTCATGTTATCGTGGTCGTCCTTTGCAATCACTCTGAATCCGGCGGCAGCTGCTTCGAGCCCTGCCGACTCGGCGGGCGCGTCAGAGATTTTGGCGTCCGCCCCTCTGACTATCTTCGCCAGTTCCAGCAGCCCCGGATCGTTCAAGCGATACTTCCTGATCAGGGCGTCGAAGCTCACGAACTGCTTGTCTCCCTCCTTGTAATGCGTCAGCTCCACGCCCGGCGAATCGAACGGCGTAGCGCCCTCCCTCTTGGCGGTCTCGACGACCTTGTCCGCAGGGACGAACAGGAACTCTGCTTCTGGGTCAACGAACCTCTTGATGAGCCACGGACATGCAATCCTGTCAACCTTTGCCTTCTCCCGAGTGACCCACTTCAAGGATGACGGCCCGGAGGTGAACGATTCCGATATCTAAGGACTGCCCCGTTTCCGACCGCTGTAAGCGAACACGACCCCTCCGGCGAACCGGGCCGTCCTTATGGTCTCGAATCCCTTCTCTTCCATTGTGCCGACTATGTCCCTGTCCCATGTCGTCTGTTCGATTATCCACGGAAGGTTGCTGAACGTGAAAGCCTCCTCCCTCTTTGCCAGACTCAGCGCCAGCCCCACAACTCGCAGGCCTCCCTGGATGTAAAGTTCGAGAAGGGGGGACACCGGCCCTCGGGGCCTGGCGAAGTCGTAGAGCAGCACCATGGCCCCTGGTTTACTCACGCGGGCCAGCTCGTCCGTGAATCTACCGATGTCGACGTATTTTGGGACGTAGCAGCTGACGACGGAATCGAAGGAACCGTCAGGGAACGGGAGGGACTCGGCGTCAGAGTTCACAAGCAGCGCGACGCCAGGAATGCGCTTTCCCATGCCCCTCCTTACCATCTCTGGGGCAAGGTCGAGACCCACGAAGCGGCACTTCCAGCCTGCAAGCCCCTCTTCCAACCTGAGGGTACCACAGCCGATGTCGAGCACCAAATCCCCCTCCTGGATGCCCATCCTTTGGACGGCCCATCTCTTCCAGTGGCGGTCCTGATAGAGCGTGGCTATGTCCAGCGCCGCGTCGTACGACTGAGCGAGGCCAGAGAATATCTTCGAGGAGGTCTGCTTCATCGAGCCCTCCGTATCTGCGCGCATTTCTTGTTCAGACTTCCAAGCCTTGGCCATTCTTATCCTCTTGGAATTAGGGGGGGCAGAAAGCGAGCAGGCGCGCCGGAGCTGTCTTGGGGAGCATCGACGCCCTCAGTAACGGTCAAAAGCCATGGCGCCCATGCGGCAGAGTTTGAGCGGGACCAAGGAGGAGACACGAGCGAATGAATGGTACGTCCCGAAGCACGGTCCCAGAAAGATCAGGCTCCTCGTCGGCCTCAGCTTCTATCCGTATTCCCTGATGAACGCCAGCTATGTCTTGCTGGGCTCGTTGCTCGCCACTCCGGTCCACTTTGACAGGATGGCCGGGATGGCCCTGGTCTACCTGCTTGCCGTCGGAGTCTCCGCCCACTCCCTCGACGCCCTCGCTCCCAACAAGCCCTGGGGGAACTTCCTGACTCGCCGGCAGCTGCTCATCCTCGCTATCGCCGCCCTGGTCCCTGCCCTCGGGTTGGGCCTCTTCTATGCTCTGGCCTACGCCCCTCTGCTCCTGCCCCTGGGCGTCGCAGAAATATTCTTCCTCCTCGCCTACAACCTCGAGCTCTTCGGCGGGAAGTTCCACACCGACTTCTGGTTCGCCGCCTCCTGGGGCTTCCTCCCAGTCCTGGCGGGGTATGCCGTGCAGACCGATTCCCTCAGCCTCAGCTCCTTGGCCGGGGGCCTCTTCGGATTCTTCACGGCCTTCGTCGAGATAAACGCGTCAAGGCCCTACAAGGCCCTGAAACGTGACCCCCATGGCGAGTCGTCCGAGGTCGCTTCCAGGCTGGAGTCGATCCTCAAGGGCATCGTGGCCACCGTCCTCGCGGCGGCCGCAGCCCTGCTCATGCTCAGGCTCTTCGCCTGAGTCCTTCTGTGTTTATAGCGGTCTGTGTTGCGGCTTCCAATCACGAAAGACTACGACCTGATCGTTATCGGGACCGGCTCGTCGATGAACATAGTCGACCCCATGATCAGGGAGAATCCTCGAATGAAGATCGCCGTCATAGACAAGGACGAGCCCGGGGGCATCTGCCTGACCAGGGGTTGCATCCCTTCAAAGATCCTGCTCTACCCTGCCGAGCTCGTGCGCCTTGCCGAGAAGGCAAGAGAATTCGGCATCGCCACCGAAATCAAATCAATCGACTTCGCCCAGGTCATGGGAAGGATGAGGGCCCTTATCGACGCGGACATCGACTCGATCCGCAGAGGCCTCTCTTCTTCCGAGAACATCGACTACTTCCAAGACACGGCCGAGTTCGTGGAACCTTACACTCTGAAGGTCGGCGGGAAGACGATCAAATCGAAGCTCATCTTCCTGTGCACGGGCTCCCAGACCACCATCCCCCCGGTGAAAGGCCTTGCCGACGCGGGGTACATGACGAGCGACGAAGTACTCAGGCTCAAGACCCTTCCCAGGAGCGTCGCCGTGATAGGAGGCGGATACATAGCAGCCGAGATGGGCCACTTCCTCGCCGCGATGGGGTCTCAGGTGACAATCGTAGGACGTAACCCCCAATTCATCCCTGAGGAGGAGCCCGAGGTGTCAGAGGTACTGAAGAACGAGCTGTCGCGGCACATGACCATCTTGACCAATTCCGAAGTCAAGGAGGTAAAGGTGTCTGGGGGGCTCAAGCGGCTCACCGCAACCGACAGGAAGACAGGCAAGGGCAGGGAGATCGCAGCCGAGGAGATCCTGGTCGCCGCAGGACGTGGCCCAACGTCAGGCATCCTGCACCCTGAGAGAGGAGGCGTCGCAACGGGCGAGAAAGGATGGATAAAGGTCGACGAATACCTGGAGACCACCCAGCCCGGGGTCTGGGCCATGGGGGACGCCGACGGCCGGTTCCTGTTCAAGCACGTGGCCAACTATGAATCAGAGATTGTCTACTACAACGCGGTCCTGAAGAGGAAGGTGAAGGCCGACTACCACGCTGTCCCTCACGCTGTCTTCACCTACCCGGAAGCGGCGGGGGTGGGGATGAAGGAGGCAGAGGCAGTGGAGAAGTTCGGGAAGGACGGCATCCTGATAGGGTTCTACAAGTACGAGGACACGGCGAAGGGTGAGGCGATGGCGGCGAAGGACTACTTCGTCAAGGTGATCATGGAGAAAGAAACCGAGAAGATCGTCGGCGCCCACATAGCCGGGCCCTACGCTTCGGTCCTGATACAGGAGCTGGTGAACGCGATGTACACCGGAGACCAGGGGCCCAGGGACCTCAGGCGCTCGATGTACACGCACCCTGCGTTGAACGAGGTCGTCCAGCGTGCGCTCTACTCGGTGTACAGCGTCGATGACTACCACGCCATGTCGTCACACTCGCATCATCACGGGTAGCGGGCGTCGCAGGCTTCAGCTCACGTCTACGACAAAGTATGCGGACTGCTGCACGCCCCCCTCTGTCAAGGTAACCGCGACTGTGTAGATTCCCTTTGCGATGGACTGAGCGACAGAAACTTGCACATCGAGTTTGTATGGCGAGCTTCCGGCGGGGATCGTCGTAACGCCGGGCGCCAAGTGGATGAGGTTCGGGGCCGAAGCAAAGTTCTCGGAGTCGGAGGCGTTGACGTTCAGCGAAGTCCAGCTCCCTGTGACCATGAGAGACACTGTCCCGCTCCCTCCGGGTGGAAGCGCGACCGTACCGTTGGTCCCTGACAGCACGACCTGGAACTCCGGTTTGTAGTTCCCATCCAGGTATCCCACGTAGTTCCCTGACTCGGAGGTGAACCAGAGCCCTCCGCTCGCGAGGGCGAAGGACTCGTCGTTCTGTATCCCCGCACCGCTCGAAGCGGGCGGGCTGGACTCGCTTATCTCAGTCAACGTCCCCGCCGTCCTGTCCAGGATCGCCAACTTGTTGGCGTAGTGCTCGTTGAACCAGACCGTGGTGCCGCTCGCATAGACGACAAGCGGCAGGGTTGTGGATGTCCACGGGACCCTCGAGGTAGGATACTTCGTCCAGGCTCCGGTCGCGAAGTCATAGCTGGCTATGCTTGACGCCCCGTGCTGGGCCACCCATATCCTCCCATCAGAATAGGAGACGCTTGTCGGGAGCACCAACCTGTACGAGCCCCCCACCACGGTGGGAGAGATGTCCTCGGACGAGGATGAAGGGTCGAACGAATAGATGTGGCCGGTGCAGATGCATGTCTTCGACGTGGCGTTCTCGGCCTCGTTGACGGTAGCGAGGAAGGCCAACGACGAGTTAACGAAGTCGACCTGAATCGGCTGGTCGGCGCCCAGGCCTAACAGGTTGACTATCGACAACGTCATGTTCGGATAAATCCTGCCCAGCCTTGCGGGGCTGTCGTCAGATGTGAACCAGAGGTTGCCGTCCGGCCCTACCGCAAGCCAATATGGGTATGCGGCGTTGCGCGTCGTATTTATCCTCACAGTCGAACCGTCGGCCGGGTTGAGGCCCATGACGGCGTTCGCAAACTCGTCGGCGGCCCACACCCTGCCATTCCATAGCGCTATCCCGGAGGAGCTGGCCTGGTAGAGGCAGTCAGGGGGCTGGGGGGTCGGGTACCCCGGCCATGCATACTCTACAAGTGTGCCGTTGTTCGGATACAGGTGCGCGACCCCTGGGACCTCCTGCTCGGCGAACCAGACCGAACCGTCGAGAGCGGTGGCGACCGCGTTGGGCCACCTCCCCTGCCCCGGCAACGCATATTCTGTGACTGCGCCGAACGTGACGCTCGATACGTGACTCCTGGCTAGTTTCCCTCCCTGTATGGGTGCACACTGGGACCCCTGCTGGGCATAGTACGTCTCATACACTGCGAAGGTGCTTACCACTAGGATGGCTAGCACGACCAGTGCTGCCGCGGCGATGCGGGTCTTCACAGGAATCCCCGGCCCTGGCTAGGAGTACGCCTCGAACCCTCGTCCGAGCGAACCGAGCGCAAGTTTCTGTTCCAATATCTCGTTGGCCCCTTCGTAGATCATGGTGACCCTTGTGTCCGCCAGGTGCCTTGCCGGCCTGTTCTCCAGGGAGTAGCCGTTGGCCCCGAAGACCTGCACCGCCCTGTTGGCGGCGTCGAATGAGGCATTGGCAGCGAAGTATTTCGCCCTCGTGCAGGCCAGGTCCGTCGCGTCCCTGAGTTCCGTGCTCTTTGGGTTCTCCTCGTACTTCTGCTTGATGAAGGCCGCCTTCAGGAGGAGGAGCTTCGAGGCTTCAAGGTTCGTAGACATCAGGCCGATGTGTCTCTGGACCAGCTGGTGCTTGCCTATCAGCTTGCCGTGCTGGAACCTGACCCCCGCATATCTGACAGCCTCGTCAAGGCAGTCTTGTATGACCCCCACGCACCCCGCAGCAACGCTGAGCCTCCCATTCATCAGCCCGGAGAGAGCTACTGGCATCCCCTTCCCGGGAGGCCCGAGGACGTCCTCCTTGGAGACCTCGACCCTGTCGAGGTAAAGGGTCGACGTATCGGCGGTCGGAAGCCCCAGTTTGTGAGGGATAAGCTCTGCCTTGAACCCCGGGCTCTCCGTGTCCACAATGAACCCGTACATCCCCTCCCTCTTCCCCTTGGGATAGGCGAAGAGCAGCACGTACTTCGAGCTAGAGCCCAGGGAGATCCACATCTTCTGGCCGGAAACGTAGTATTTGCCTCCCTTCTCTTCGAAGTAGGAGGTCAGCGACGCAGGGTCGCTCCCCGCGTTGGGCTCTGTCAGCCCGAATGCGAGTATGGCGTCTCCCCTTGTCGCAGGAGGGAGGAACCTCGCCTTCTGCTCCTCCGTCCCCCAGTGCTGGATCGTCATCTGGCCGAGGGCCATATGGACCGAGAAGAACGTCCTCACCCCCGTCCCTTCCCTTCCTATCCGCTCCACGGCGAGAGCGTAGGTCACCATGTCGGCCCCCTGTCCGTCTCCGTACTTCCTTGACACCGGGAGCCCGAGGAGGTGGGCCTTCGCGAAGAACGGCCTGATCTGGTCGTTTATCTTGCGCTCGAGATAATATCTGTCCTCGATCGGTCTGAACTCTTTGCACGCCCTGTCGACCTGTTCGAGGATAAGCGCCTGCTCCTCGGAGATGTCGAAGTTCATCTTCGAGAGGTTCATGAACTCGTCCTGTTCCAGCAACTTTTCCCTACTCCTTCCACCTTTCTTTGCGCACGCGCCCTCTTACGTGTTCCACTATCTCTTCGAACGAGCTCCCCGGCCCGTATAAACCGGTTATCCCTAACCTCAGGAGTTTCGGTTTGTCCTCCTCGGGGATGATGCCCCCTCCCACGACGACGATGTCCTTCCCCCCCATCTTCTCGAGCTGCTTCTTCACCTTCGGAAACGCCGTCATGTGGGCGCCGTTGAGCAGGGAAAGGGCCACGACGTCGACGTCCTCGTCAATGGCCATCTGGGCCACCTGCTCCGGCGAAGGCAGCAGGCCGCTGTAGATCACTTCCATGCCGGCGTCCCTGAACGCCCTTGCGAGAACCAACACCCCCCTGTCGTGACCGTCGAGCCCGGGCTTCGCCACGAGGATCCTGATCCTTCGTTGTATGGCGGCGGACTTCTTCGCCATTTCAAATCGGACGCGACTCCGACGCCTTCAAAACCTTTGCTGGCTATTCTTCCGTGACGCCGCTCGGCTCCACCGGGAGTGAGCTCCCCCTACAGTATCATCGGTTCCTTGTAGGCCCCGAAAATCTTTCTGCCAACAGAGACGATCTCTCCCAGTGTGGCGTACTGCATCACCGCTCCCATCATCGGATAGATCGAGTTTGCACCCTCGTTTTCAAATGCCCTCTCCATTTTCGCAAGCGCAGCCTCCACCTTCGCCTCGTCCCGCTCTCGTTTGACGGCCGCCAGTCTTCTTAGTTGGCTCCTCTGCGCCTTGAAGTCTATCTTCAGGGTCTCTATCGGCTCCTTCTCCTCCTTCGCATATTTGTTCACCCCGACCACCGAGTCCCGGCCCGACTCGACCCGTTTCGAAAGTCTGTACGAGTTCTCCGCGATCTCCCTCTGCAGATACCCTGACTTGACGGCCTTCAGCAGACCCCCCGCGGCCTCTATCCTGTCGAAGTACTTGTACGCCTCCTCTTCAAGCTGTTCGGTGAGCCACTCCACGTAGTAGGAGCCTCCGAGTGGGTCCATCACGCTCGGCAGCCCTGTCTCTTCTGCGATTATCTGCTGCGTCCTGAGCGCCACCTCCACGGCCTGCTCCGTCGGGAGCGCCCATGCCTCGTCGTATGAGTTGGTGTGGAGGGACTGTGTTCCTCCCAGGACGGCCGCCAGCGCCTCAATGGCCGTCCTCACCACGTTGTTCACCGGCTGCTGCCAGGTCAAGGACGCGCCCGAAGTCTGCGTATGGAATCTCATCAGCAGGCTCCTCTTGTCCTTGACGCCGTACTTCTCCCTGAGCACCGTGGCCCAGATCCTCCTTGCTGCCCTGAACTTCGCTATCTCCTCGAAGAAATCCATTGTCGAGTTGAAGAAGAAGCTCAGCCGGGGGGCGAACTGCTCGACCTTCAGCCCTGCCTCCATTCCGAGCTCCACGTACCCGAACCCGTCCGCAAGGGTGAAAGCAAGCTCCTGGACCGCGCTCGACCCCGCCTCCCTTATGTGGTATCCGCTGATGCTGATGTAATTCCAGAGCGGCATCTCCTTCGTCGAGAATACCATCAGGTCCCTGACAAGCCTCAGATGCGCTTCAGGGGGGTAGACCCACTCCTTCTGTGCGATGTACTCCTTCAGCATGTCGGCTTGCACCGTCCCCCTGAGTTTGGAGATGGGGACCCCCTGTTTCTTCGCGACCCCAGCATACATGCAGGTCAGGACTGTGGCGGGCGCGTTGATTGTCATCGAGGTGCTGACCTTGCCCAGGGGTATGCCGTCGAATATCACCTCCATGTCTTTGAGAGAAGAAACGTTCACGCCGCACCTTCCCACTTCGCCGTGAGCTCGCCTGTGGTCGCAGTCATAACCGTAGAGGGTCGGCATGTCGAAGGCCACGCTCAGCCCCGTCTCTCCGTGCTCCAGCAAAAGCTTGAGCCTCTTGTTGGTATCCTCTGGAGTTCCGAATCCCGAAAACATCCTCATGGTCCACGGCCTCCCCCTGTACATGCTGGGGTATACCCCGCGGAGATACGGGTAAACCCCTGGGTACCCCTGATCGGAGTAGTCAGCGTTCGCCACATCGTCAGGCGTGTACAGGGGCTTCAGCGGGATTCCCGAAGCGGTCTGGAAATCCTGACGTCCCTCTGGGAACCGGTCCGTCCATTGCTTGTAGACAGTGTCCTGCCACTGCTTCAAGCCCTTCCTCACGCGGTCCGCCGCCTTCTTGTCGAACAGCGTCCCTGCAGCACCGCGCCTCTCCACCATTGTCTTGGCCTTCTTCCGCCAATAGGTGTCTCGACCGGTCCTAAGCAATGCGAGCATGGCGCGCCGTCCCCTGAGATAAAGAGTGTCCCCCCTAACCAATAAAGGGGCACGGCAGACGGCCGCCATCACGGAGACCAAACTCAAGCGGCTGGCTACGGACATACGAAAGGGAGAAAGGGCTGCCTTGGCGAAAGGGATCTCCATCGCCGAGAACGACCCGGCCGGGGCCGCCGAACTCCTTGGCCTGCTGGGCAGGCCCGGTAGTGCATTCGTCGTCGGAGTGACCGGTCCCCCGGGGGCGGGGAAGAGCAGCCTCGTCGACCGTCTGATTGAATCATACAGGCGCAGGGGGCTGAAGGTCGGGGTGATAGCGGTCGATCCCACGAGCCCGCTCACGGGCGGCGCACTGCTGGGGGACAGGATCCGGATGACCGGCCATACAGGAGACAGGAACGTGTTCATCCGCAGCATGGCGTCCAGGGGGTGGACCGGGGGGTTGTCCAGGGCCACTTCTCAGGCTATCAGACTGATGGACGCCGCCGGCTTCGACCTCATCCTGTTGGAGACCGTGGGCATCGGCCAGTCGGACATCGAGGTCGTGGGAGTGTCCCATGCCGTGATTGTGGTGCTCATGCCCGGTCTCGGCGACGATATCCAGGTGTCCAAAGCTGGCCTCATGGAGGTCGGCGACGTCTACGTCGTGAACAAGAGCGACCTTGAAGGCGCGGACGCGATGGTGGTCACTCTCCTCAGCCTCTTCAGAGGTAGCACGCGCTCCCCACCGGTACTCAAGGTCTCGGCCGTTTCAGGAGCTGGGGTTGAGGGTCTTCAGGGGGCCATGGAGGCCATACGCTCGAAATTCATTTCTGGGGAAAGAGAGATGAGGCTGAGGAGCATAAGGGGCATGATCATCGAGACCGCCAGGGGCGCCGCCATGGCCAGGTTCTCGGACATTTCAGAGTCGCGGGCGGACAGGCTCGCGCGTCAGGTGATGGAAGGTAAGCTGAGCATTGAATCTGCGGCTGCCAAGCTGTCGGCCTAGCTATCTCTTTTCGATGGGGGCGTACTTGAGCCCGGAGGGCCCGACATAGGTCGAATCAGGCCGTATGAGCTTGTTCTCTTCCACCTGCTCGTTGTAGTGCGCCATCCAGCCGAAGACCCTTGCCGCCGCGAAGATCGGGGTGTAAAGGGGGACTTCGATTCCCAGCAGATAGAAGATGGGCGCGGCGTAATAATCCAGGTTCGGAGGTATCTTCTTCCTCTCCCACATCTCCCTTTCGATGGCGTCGCAGAGCCTGTAGAGGGTGTCGTCCTCGCCGCGCTTCTCGAGCATCTCCTTCAGGTATCCCTTGCAGAGCCTCGCCCTCGGGTCGTAGGCCTTGTAGACCCTGTGCCCGAAACCCATCAGCTTCCTTCCGTCCTCGATCGCAGAATCAACAAACTTGGCTGCCTTCGAGGGGTCCTTCACGTCCAGCAGCATCTCCATGGCTGCTTCGTTCGCTCCACCGTGCAGCGGCCCCTTCAGCGAAGCCAATCCCGCGGACGCGGCGGCGTACGGGTCGGCCTGCGTGGAGGCGACCACCCTGACCGTGAACGACGAAGCGTTCATGTCGTGTTCCATGTAAAAGATGAGCACCCTCTCGAACACCCATCGGTCGAAGTCGCTGGCTTCCTTGGGCGTGAGCATCTGCAGAAGGTCCGCGGCAAACCCGAGCCCCTCCTTCGGCCCTCGTGGGGCCTCCCCCCTGGGTACCCTCCTGCTGTTGGCGGCCAGCACAGACATCTTGGATTCGATCGACATCTCTTTCTCTTGGACCGTCCTTTCGTCGTCGACGCTGCCCAGGGCCGAGACCGCGGTCCTGATCACATCGATGGGGTGCGACCCCTTCCCAAGACCCCGCATTATGTCGAATATCCTCCTGTCGACCTTGGAACGGCTGAGAAGCCCGCGTGTGAACGTGCCCAACTCACTCCGTGTCGGCAGCCTCCCGTTCAGAACCAGGTAGGCGGTCTCCTCGAAGCCAGCGTTCGCCGCGATCTCAGAGATCGGGTAACCGCGATAGACAAGCGACCCGTCGGAGGCGCTCTTCGAGATCCTCGTGTCGGTGACGGAGACGCCCGCGAGCCCCTTCGGAACCTTGTATTGAGCCTCGGTCACTTCGCCCTCCCCCTGAGTCGCCTCGCCGCCTCGAGCGCCTTTCCGTCCGCCTCCTCGTACTTGTGATAGTCTATGAGGTCGTAGAACTCATTTCTGGTCATGAGAGAACCCAGCAACCCTTTCTGGGTGCCTTCCGACTTCAACTTCGCCAATGTCTCTTTCACTGTCTTCATCATCGCCCTGAATGCAGTCACCGGGAAGATGACCACATTGTAGCCCATCTCCTCGAACTCTTTCGCCGTCATGTAGGGGGTCTTCCCGAACTCGGTCATGTTAGCCATCAATGGGAGAGCTATCTTCTTCCTGAACTCCAAGAACTCCGCCCTCGACTCCAGGGCCTCGGGGAAAATCATCTCTGCCCCTGCCTTCGAATACAGCCTGGCCCTCTCTATGGCGCCGTCGATTCCCTCTACGGCCCTCGCGTCCGTCCTCGCTATTATCAGGAGTTCCTTCCCGGCCGCCTGCTTCGCTGAGACGAGTTTCTTGACCATCTCGTCGGGGTCTACGAGTTCCTTCCCCTCCAGGTGGCCGCACCTCTTCGGCAGCACTTGGTCCTCGATGTGCACCGCCGCAGCACCGGCGTTGATCAGTTCCTTTGCCGTCCTGGCGACATTGAGCGCCTCCCCGAACCCCGTGTCCGCATCGACGATCAACGGGAGCGTCACCTGCGAAGTGATCTGGCGGGCGGCCTGGGAGACTTCCCCGAGCGTCGTGATCCCAAGGTCAGGGAGCGCCAGCAGGCTGGAGAAACCTGCGCCGGAGAAGTACAACGCCTTGAACCCCGCCTTCTCCGCGAGCTTCGCAACGGCGGGGCTGAAGACTCCTGGAGCGACCACTATCCTGTCGCCGCCTATTAGTCTCCTCAGACCCTCAGCCTGACTGGCCAAGCTTATCAGTGGACGGCGGTCATTGGTCTTGTTTTATCTTTGTCCCCACATCGTTAAATCGAGCTCCACCGGTCGTCAGAAAAGTGCTGAGCTTCATATCCCACGGAGCGCCCCGTGACATCGTATTCGTCCATGGGGCAGGGGGGAACAGCCTCCTTTGGAAGAGGACGATACAATTCCTCTCGGGACCTTCGACAGCCGTCGCCGTCGACCTCCCGGGACACCCGAGCGGGGAGATAACTTGCAAGACCATCGGCGACTATTCCGAGGCCCTCCACGAGTTCCTGCTCGAGTCGCAGATTCGGACTCCCGTCGTCTGCGGCCACTCCATGGGCGGAGCCATCGTCCTGACACTGGCCCTCGACCACCCCGAAGACGTAGGCGGGCTTGTCCTCGCGAGCACCGGGGCGAAGCTTGGGGTGGACGAAAGGATACTGCAGGGCCTCCGCGACCAGCCCATGAAGGCCATCGAGAGCGTTATCACTCCCTGGAGCTTCAACTCTATCGATCTGGGCCTGGGAAGAGAAGCGAGGTCCGCCCTGTCGGTCTCAAACTTGCCCGTCTTCCTGAACGACTATCTCGCATGCCAAGGATTCGATGTCCGGGCCGAGCTTCAGAAAATATCAGCACGGACTCTCGTGCTCTGTGGGGACAAGGACAGGATGACCCCGCCGAAGTGGTCCCATTACCTCAAGGCGAACATTCCTGGCTCGGAATCACTTTTCATCAAGGACTCGGGGCACATGATACCCCTGGAGAAGCCCGAAGCGCTGGCATTGGCGATCCAGTCTTTCCTCGACCGAGTTGGTTGAGATTCGATGAATCTCCGAAGGCATGTCCCGAAATTCCCGCGGTAGCATACCTCTGTCTACGGGTCACCTGTCGTGAAACGGGTTAGTTTCACCGTATTCGTAGCCCCACCATCTTTCGAAACCGAACAATGCTCCCAGCCCCGCCATCAAAGGATAGAAATCGAGAACCGAGGGGTCGTACCATACCCTTCCCGCGTAGCCCAGGAACGCGAGCAAAATGGAAAGTCCGAGCATGAAAATCATGCTACCGGCCCCGATTAGTAGAATCAATGTTCTAAGAGGATGTTTGTCGACATGTTCATTTGTCATCCCCTTTCGGTTGTTCGGCGTGGCCGGTAAAAGGATTCTGCCGATTCACTCCGTTCACTATCGATGCTGCCCCTTTCCGCCCCCGGCTGAGTATTTCTTCATGCCCGCTTCAACGGACGTTACCCTGGCTTTCGGGTGCCGACCCGTCAATCGGTGAACTCTTCGCCCCCTCGTGCGATCCTCGTCAACTCGCCGACGAGAGCGATCATCCCCTCCTGAGTCACGGACGACACGGGGTAGAGGTCAGCCCCGAATGAAAGCCTCCGAATGCTTCTGAAGAGTTCGTTGTAGAGCGAAAACTGCTCTCCATCCTTTGTACTCGACAGCGCATCCTCGAATATCTTTGTGTCCCTGCTCCACTCCGTGATCCTCTTCACCCCATCCCTTGCTATGTCCCTCTTCGTCAGCACCGTCATCTTCGGTATGTTGAGCCTCAGACCCACGGAAGCAGACAGGAGCGCCAGGGACAGGAAGTTGGACGGGGTACTGGCCAGCAACGGGTCGAGGAGGAAGAGCAGTACCTTGGAGTCGGCCTTCATCTCTCTGACAATGAACTCCCCGCTCTCCCTAAAGGCGAAGAGCTCCGTCTGGCCGGGCGTATCGACTATGACGTTCTCCGATTTGTAGGAATCAATTTCATCCTGAATCTCGACTATCTTGGTTGCAGTCAGGTCAGCCGCAAGTATGAGCGCGCCGTTCGGCCCCAGGCCGTAGTCCTGCATGACCTCCTGCAGCTGGATCCTGTCCCGCACGTCCACGTCAGGGTCGTACGGGAGATCGACGACCCCGGGGTCGAGGTTGACGGCGATCGCGTCCTCCCCCCTGTTGACGTACCACGTCTTCAAAGCGTTGGTAAGCAGGGACTTGCCTGAGCCTGCCGTCCCTGTCACGAATGTCACGTTCATGACTCGGTCCCCTTGGGCTGCCTGTCTCGGATCTTCTTCACAGTCCCTCCCATATTTCTGACAGCTGCCTCCATCTCCTCGACTATGGATTCTCCCTCATCATTCGTCCTTATCGCGTCTTTTCCAGCCGTCGCTATGTCCAACTCGATCCTCGAGACGCCTTCCCTTATCCCCCTGGGATGGGACTTGATGTACGCCGCCGGGTGCTTCCCGAGCTCTTCTGAAAGGACGGGAGCAAGCTCGGACTCCAGCACTCCTTCGAGCTTCAGAGTTACGTACTTCCTGTGAACGACGCCCAGTTTGGTCTTGACCTCGGGTTCCACGGACCCCCTGTAGATCGACCGCATTTCGGCGGGGACGCCTGGAAGGCAGAAGACGACCGTTTCGCCGGCGACGAGCCTCACTCCTGGGGCGGTCCCCGCCGTGTTCACCAACGGCTCCGCGCCTGCGGGCAAGCTCGCCATCTTCAACCTGGACGGGGTCAGCTCCACCTTCCTCACCCCCCGCATCGCATAATGGTCCTTGATCATCTGAAGCGCTCTTTCATTCCGCCTCAGCCCGACTCCGATTGCCCCTGCGACCCCTTTCAGGGTCATGTCGTCGGGTGTCGGACCAAGCCCCCCGACAACCACCATGAACTCCGGTGACCTCTTGACAATTTCCACGAACGCCGAGCCGATCTCCCCCAGGTCGTCGTCCACGGTGGTGATTTCCTTCAGCATCGAGCCCATCTGGGCAAGCCTCTTCCCTATCCAGAGGGCGTTGGAGTTCAGCGTCCTCCCTATCAGCAGCTCCTTGCCCACTGCGAGCATTTCGACCCTGACCACGGACCTTCGCTCCTGAACTCAGGCTTAAAACGAGTGCGAAGGCCTTCGAAGAAGATGGAACCGCCCAGAAGGTACCCGACCAGGCCCCTCGTCGGGGCCGGCGCCGTGGTCCACCGCGGGTCACGGGTCCTGCTCGTGAAAAGGAAGAATCCGCCGAACAAGGATAGGTGGGCTCTCCCCGGCGGGCTTGTGGAACTCGGCGAAGTCACATCAGCCGCGGCCGCAAGAGAGGTGCTCGAAGAGACAGGCCTGCGGGTGGAAATAGAAATGCTCCTGGATGTCCAGACAGACATCCACTTGGACAGGAGTTCGAGGCTGGAGTATCACTACGTCCTCGTCGACTACCTCGCCAGGCCAGTAGAGGGAAAGCTGAAGCTGAACCCAGAGTCATCTGCCTCGGGCTGGTTCACGGAGTCCCAGACCAAGACCCTCGACATGAGCGAAGGCACGAGGTCGGTGCTCAGATTGTTCTTCGACCATCGCCTACGCTAGGCGCCCGTTCAGGTGCGTCTCCTTAGTTAGGCTACTTCTCTTTGTTCCCGCTCAGCCACCATTCGAGGTAGTCCGCCTGCTGCCGCGAACGCTTCCGTCTCTCGTCGTCCTCAGGCGTCTTGGCCTTGAACCTCGCGTCTGATAGCTGGTCTCTAGTGAGGAATGCACCACATTTCTTGCACCCGTACCGCTTTGTCGGGGCGTCATACAGCATTATTCCGACATGACACTCGGGACAGATTTGATCCAAGGGTCTGGTGCCCATCCCGACGCGCGTGTCCTTAACGGTTTCTGTCGATGCGACTTTTACTCCGCAACTTGTTATATAGAGAACAGAGCGGAAGGCCTTCGAGAGAAAGGTGGCCGACAAGCTGGTCTTGGCGGGCCCGGCTTCGGAGGAGCTGGGACGGTCCGTGGCCGAGAAGCTCGGCATGCCGTTGCTCCAGGCGGAGTTCAAGGTGTTCCCGGACGGGGAGTCAAAGTTCACACTGAGTGAGAAGGTGGAGGGGAAGAGCGTCTACCTGTTCCAGTCGACCCACCAGCCCGTCGACCAGCACCTTTTCCAGCTGCTCCTTGCGTCTCACCAGCTGAGCGAGAAAGGTGCGAAGGTGACGGCGGTGGTGCCCTACCTCGCCTATGCCAGGCAGGACAAGGAGTTCCTCCCCGGCGAAGGGGTCACCCTCGGCATCATCGCCCACCTGATGCGCTCCGCGGGGGTCAGGAGGCTTGTGACCGTCGACATCCACTCGGCAGAAGGGCTGGCTCTTTTCTCCTTCCCGACATATAGCGTCTCGGCGATCCCCAGCCTCGTCGAATACGCCAGGGCAGAAATCGACCTCAAGGACCCGGTTGTGATCTCCCCTGACTTCGGAAGCTCCAAGCGGACCGAGGCCTTCGCCCAGCTCTACCGGGCGCCGTTCCTCCAACTCGCGAAGACCCGAGACAGGACGAGCGGCGAAGTCACCGTGAGAGAGTCCAAGCTGGACGTCGTGGGGAAGGACGTCGTCATAGTGGACGACATAATCAGCACCGGCGGTACGGTGAGAGCGGCGGCAGAAGCTGTCCTGAAGCAGGGAGCGCGCAGGGCCATAGCCTTCTGTGTCCACGGCCTGTTCGTGGGGCCCGCGTTCCAGTCATTGGAGAAAGCCTCAGTGAAATCTATCATATGCACCAACACCGTCCCAAGCAGGTTCAGCGTGGTCGACGTGTCCGACGCCCTCGCGTCGCACCTCAGAACACTTGACGAATAGGTCCCTGGTGATCCTGTCAGGCGAGGGGACGACGCTCCCGAGGGCGGAGGCGAAGTCACTCTTTCTGACCTACGACCCTGATTCGAGGTTCGAATCGCCCTCCCCTCAGGTCCTTATCGCTGATTCCGATTCCGACCCCTTCCTAATCGGCTCCCGCATCGCCTTCGCCAGGAGGGTCGGCGTTCTTGTCGACGACCTCGCGGCCGCCCGCAGGTTCCTGAAGGGACGCCGATTCAGGTTCAGGTCGTTCGCCCTCGGGTCCCGGCGCCCTTCCCCCGAGCCGGGGGAATATCTTAGCGGAGTCGAAGGGACGGTTGACCTCCGCTCCCCCGAGTATGAACTCACCCTCGTCCGCGCGGATCAAGACTATCTTGCGATCACCTCCCCCGGTTCCATGGTACAGGGATGGTCCAGGCGCCGCCCCCGAAGCAGGCCTTTCTTCCACCCCTCGGTCATCTTTCCGAAGCTTTCCAGGGCCCTGGTGAACCTCAGCCGGTGCATGGCCGGGGACGTATTCCTCGACCCATTCGCAGGCACGGGCAGCCTGCCGATCGAGGCCTCCCTCGTCGGCGCCAGGGTCGTCGCCGTGGACCAGATGGAGAAGATGGCGCGGGGGGCCCTCGCAAACATGAAGCACTTACATCAAGAATGGCTCGGCTCTGTCCGCGCGGATTCAACAAAGCTTCCTCTCGTAAAAGTCGACTCCATCGCCACAGACGTGCCATACGGCAGGCTCTCCAGCACGAGGGGGAGAATATCCGGCGAGATTGTGAACTTGACCCTCCCTGTGCTGTCTGACGCCATGAAACAGGGATCGACCCTGGTCCTCATGCACCAAAAGGAGGTGCGTGTCGACGGCGAGCCACGGTTCCTGCTGGCGGAGGAACACGACCTTTACGTTCATAAGCTCATGACCAGGACAATCTCCATCCTGAGGAGGAGATAGGTCTGGCCAAGCTTTCTGTCACTTTCCTGGGGACGAGCTCTGCAGCTCCGACGAAGGACCGTGGCCTTCCGGCCATAGCCCTGAGACGCGAGGGGGAAGTGATCCTGATGGACTGCGGCGAAGGGGTCCAACGCCAGGTCATCGCCCAGTCGATAGGTCTGGGGAAGGACATGACGATCCTTGTCACGCACCTCCACGGAGACCACGTCACCGGGCTCCTCGGCCTGCTCCAGACCATGAGCCTCGCCCAAAGGCGAAAACCGCTGAGCATAGTCGGCCCTGCCAAGCTCCTCCGCTGGCTCAGGGTGACATCGGAGTTGCTCAACATAGGGCTCACCTTCCCGATCAAGTTCACTACGGCCAAGCCCGGTCTCGTCCTTCGCACTCCCGGTTTCAGGGTAAGGGCGACCAAGGCGATACACTCGGTCGAGGCGTTCTCTTACCTCTTGGAGGAGCACAGCCGGCCTGGTATATTCCACCCGGAGAAGGCGAAGGCGCTCAACATCCCCGAAGGGAAGAAGTGGTCGGCACTTCAGAGAGGCCGCTTCGTCACCGAGGGCGGAAGGAAAGTGAACCCGTCGGAGGTCACGGGGCCACCCAGGCCCGGTAGGAAGATAGGCTACTCCGGCGACACACGGCCGTCATCCAAACTCGCGCGATTCTTCTCCGGGTGCGACCTGCTCATATTCGACTCCACCTTCAGGGGGAGCGACAGGGACAAGGCCGTGGACAGGAAGCACAGCACGAGCGTTGAAGCCGCGACCCTGGCAAAGAGCGCCGGCGCCAGAAGGCTCGCTCTCACCCATTTCAGCGCGCGTTACACCAACACCTCGACCCTCCTGAGGGAGGCCCGAAGGATATTTCCGAATACCCTTGCCGCCCACGACGGCCTGACCGTCGACGTGGACTACCCTTCCGGATGAGCTGTCAGCCAGTCGATGACAGCGTCTATCCGATCAGATGCGATCGTAATGTAGATCGGGCCCAGCGGCGACTCTTCTGGACTCCCGCAAATGGCGACCACGCCGGCGGCAGCCGCCTGCCTGTTGAGCATCATCGAGGTCGCGTGCCCTACCTTCTTGAACAGAAGCTGTTTCCTGGCCACGGCACGGACGTGCCTGTCCCTCAGTTGGTCCCTGACCCGGACAAGGGCTCTGGGGTCCTCGCTCACGAGCCTCGCGGAAAGCGGGCCCACCGAAACGGAGCCAGAGGTCTCGCCGATGATGTTCTGAATCGCCTTCACTACCTTGGCAGAGTCTTCGGAGGGCGAGACTGTGGCCTCGAGTATCACTCGTGCCTTGAAATCAGGCTGTGACATCTGTTTCCCAGCGACTGACTATCCTGGCCGTCTCCTCAGCCAATTTGTCAGGTGTATTGCTCTGATTCGAAACAGTCGCGTCAGCGAGTGCGATTGGTTCCCCTATTCCCACGTCCAGCTCTCTCCTGTCCCTGGCGGCGAACATGTCGTAGGTCAACGGGTCGTCGCTCCTGCCCCTTTCCTTCAGCAGCTCGTATCTCCGGGCCGGGGAAGCGAGTATCGCGACCAGGAGAACTGCAGCCTTCTTCCTGAACGCCTCCACTTCAGCCATGGACCTGATCCCGTCGATAACCGCCCTGGAGGTCCCCAACTCCTCTATCATCTCAAGACACAGGTCGGCGACGGCGGAGTCTCCGCCCTCCTTGCGCAGGTGCTTCATCACCTCCCCTGTGTTCTTCGCGTTGGGCTCAAGCCCCCGCTTCTTGGTCTCAGCCCTTATGACATCCCCCATGACAACGCGCGCCCACCCATCCTTCACCAGCGCCCGAGCCGCCGTGGACTTGCCCGCGCCGGGCATCCCCGTTATCGCGACTATTCGTATCAACCTTTTCACCCCCGCCAGAGGGATATCGAATTTAAAGGAAGCACATCCGCAGCCGGAAGTCGTTGCGCGCATTCGTGGCTCTCGAAGCTCCCGGGGAGGTGCTCGACCTGCTTACTGGGTTCCAGCGGGAGCTCACCGCCACCGGTGCCGACCTGAAACTTGTCGAAAGAGATAACCTGCACTTCACCGTCAGATTCCTGGGCGAGATCACCGACGCTCTGGCAGCGGACGCAGTGTCGAGGCTGTCGAGGCTCTCGTTGAAATCGACCCGGATGGAGGTCAGGGGCGCAGGAGCCTTCCCCAGTCCTAGCAGGCCAAGGGTGGTCTGGGCAGGTGTCTCCAAGGAGCACCAGCACCTAATCGCGCCGATGGCCAAAGCCGTGATTGATTCCCTCGAAGGGATAGGGGAGCACGATGACAGGCCCTTCCAGGCGCACATCACCCTTGCGAGGGTGCGTTCAAACCTCAACGCTCACCAGCTCGAAGCCCTTCTAAGGGAGAACTCGGACAGGTCCTTCGGGACAGCACAGCTTACGGCATTGAAGCTGAAGTCGAGCGTGCTCACCCCCCGGGGCCCAGTCTACAGCGACATCGGGGTGTACCCTCTCACTTGACCCGTCCGGTCAGCGTGGCCGCCAAGGCTGAGCACATCGTCACCCCTTCCCGGACCGAAATGGCCACCATCGGCTCCATCTCGAGATCAATCCTCGCAAAGACGGAGCGTGCTGCCGCGAAGTTCCCAGAGACAAGGGGGGTCCTGCTTGGAGGGTCGTTCGCCAAAGGGACTTGGCTCCCGCGCCATGTGGACCTGGACATATTCGTCAAGTTCGACCCGGGCACATCAGAGGAGCGGTTCGAAAGAGCGGGCCTCGAAATAGGGAAGATCGCCACCAGAGGATACCCGATGGGGAAGATGTTCGCCCAGCACCCCTACACCGAAGCTTCAATCGAAGGCGTCAGGGTCAACATCGTCCCGTGCTTTGATGTGAAGAAGGGTGATTGGAAGAGCGCTGTCGACAGGTCCCCGTTCCACGTGGAGCTAGTGGAGAAACTCCCTGAAAGCCAGAAGACCCAGGTCAGGCTGCTGAAATCGTTCATGAACGCCGTCGGGGTGTACGGGGCGGAAATCCAGAGGCGGGGGTTCAGCGGATACGTGGCCGAGGTGCTCGTCATGAAGCTCGGCGGCTTGGTCCAGGTGCTCCAGTGGTTCTCGGGTTACACGCCTCAAGAGGGCCGGCCCTTCAGCCTCCCTGACCCGGTCGATGAAGGAAGGGATCTTGGGATAGCAGTCTCGGGCGAGAGCCTCGGGAAGATGGTGCTGGCTTCCAGAGAGTTTCTAAGGCGCCCTGGCCTGGCCTTCTT
Organism: Nitrososphaerota archaeon; assembly: GCA_028867035.1. GTDB lineage: Archaea > Thermoproteota > Nitrososphaeria > Nitrososphaerales > Gagatemarchaeaceae > UBA183. The sequence goes on from JAGWHB010000003.1 coordinate 377,169, forward strand.
CCACAGGATGTCGGGCAAGGCACATCCGTCGCTCGGGGAAGACGTCTACGCGGTCCTGTTCACGCACAAGCGCCTCAGCGAGGACACCCTCTGGGGCGAACTGAGGAAGACTTCCAAGCACGTCGTGAGGCACCTGGAGGTCCAGGGATTCAGGGTCGCCAGGTCGATGGCGGCCTCGGACAATCAAACCAGAAGCGCTATCCTGCTCATTCCCGAGTTCACCGAGATGCCACCAACCGAGCAGAGGGCGGGGCCGACCGTGGACAGGAGGAAGGACGTCGAGGCTTTCCTCGAATCCAATGCCAGGAACTCCCGCCTCGTCTGGGTGGACGACGACGCCAGGGTCAGGCTGCTGGTTCCGAGGAGGTGCATCAAGCTGGCCGAGCTCTTGACAGACGTCGCCAGAGGCAGGGAAGGTCACATCGGCGCCTCCAAGGAACTGGAGGCAGGCATGAAGAAGAGCGCATCAGTCCTGACGGGCAAGTCATTGCTCCGCGCCGCCTCGTCCAAGAGGTGGTTGCAAGATGGAATCAGAGAAATCACCTCAGATGTCATCGGAACGCGCTGACCTCGGGCTCCTGACGAAGACCCCTTACATCCAGGTGCTGACCTACCCCCGCATCTCCCTGGATCAGGCGAAGTCGAGAATCGAGCAGCTCAGGAAGCTCGGGGTGGAGGAGCTCGTGTTCGAAGGGCACTCCAAAGTCGGGCGGCTGGGGATCCTCGGCCTCGGCACGGTTGGCATAGTGGTGAAAGCGAGCGCCGGCGGGAAGCTCTGCGCTCTCAAGATAAGGAGGACGGACGCCAACCGGCCCGACATGGAAACAGAAGCGAAAATCACAGCCCTGGCAAATCGAGCGGGTGTCGGGCCGGATGTCTACTCCCACTCGAGCGACATGATGCTCATGAAGCTCCTCGAATCAAAGGAACTGGGCGACTGGCTGAAGGCTCTCCCCGGCGAAGGGAAGCGCATGGTTGTGAGGAACCTGGTGCACTCGCTCCTGAACCAATGCAGGAAACTCGACATCATGGGCATAGACCACGGGCAGCTGAGCAACCTGAGGAAACACGCCGTGGTCGCCGAGGGCAAACCCTGGATAATCGACTTCGAATCGGCCGGGACCGGACGCAAACCGAGGAACGTGACGACGGCGGCGCAGTATCTCTTCGTCGGCGGTGCTCTCTCCCCGGCCATGAGAAGGACACTGGGGATGCGGGAGACCGTCAAGCTGAGGGAGCTCCTCGCCGACTACAAGCGAGACCTCTCGGACTACTCATACTCGAAGATCCTCAAGCTCCTGAAGCTGGCAGGAGACTGAACGCCCTCGGCGGCCCCTCCGCGCTCCTTCAGAACGGAGATACCCGACCAACGAAAATGGGGTCGGTGGGATTCGAACCCACGACCACTTGCACCCCAAGCAAGTATCCTGCCAAGCTAGACGACGACCCCGCCAGTCGGGGCCCGGACTCGCGTGGATTTAAGCGACGACGACGCGGCTCTGAATTCCCGCGCCTCCAGGGTCGAAGCCTGGCGAGGCGCCTTCAGCGGTTCCCTGATCCTACTTCTCCGGCTCGCTGGCACGCAGCTGCCTTAGGAGGACGACTTCCAGCGACTCGAAATATGCCCTGGTCCCTTCCGGCATTGCTGCCTTGTCCTTCTCGATCGCCTTCAATATATACGGGAGGGCCGACTTCGAAATCCTCATCTCCTTCGTCGCCTTTGATACGTCCCCAGAAGGAATCGACGGGATCCTGACCCTCGCCTTCACCTCCTCTGGCGCTTCCTTCTTCGCATCCTCTTCGACTGTCCTGGTCCATTCTTCAATGGTGTCAGGGGCCAGCCCCGCAGCCATGACGCCGAGTTCTTTGACAAGTGGGGCCGCCGAACGCAGAGATTCCAATCCAAGGCTATGTTCTTTCCTCACGGCGAAATAGATTCCACCCGCCGAAATGATGTTGGTAGCCACAATGACCAGGGTCGTGATTGTGAAGATCTGAGACGCCCCCAGCACAGAATCTGCCACGAGGGTGGTCGCAAGCAGGGCTGGGGTCAGACCCTCTGCAAGCATCGATTCGATGAACCTCCTGTCCCTTACGGGCTTCCCCCTGTCCACCGCCTCGGTGCTCACAAATCTGGTCGCGAGGAGCACCGCCACGACCAGCCCCGCAGGGAGGTAGGTCTGCGGTTCTACGAGGGTACTCGCAGGGACCGAGAAGCCGAGGAAGAAAAGAAAGAAGGAACTCAGGAAGAACGAGACCTCCCCCTGAAAGGCCGAAAGGTAGTTCCTGGATACCATGGGCAACGGTTTTGAGCTCCCCGTCCAGGAGGGGAAGTTCAGGACGTTCGTCATCATCAGACCGACCGTCAGGACCGTGATGACCCCGCTACCTCCGAGGCTGTTTATGGCGACGTACACGAGGAGTATGAAACCGATCGTCGCCAGATAGAAGTACTCGGAGCGGCCCAGGTACTCCGACACTCTGAGCCATACCACCCCAAAGAAAACACCTCCCACCAAGCCCACGGAGAGCTGGATGAAGAACTGTGACGTGATGTAAGAAACGCCCTGGAGATTGAGCGGAGTCTGCTGCGTGTACCCGTTGAGCAGCACGAAGAAGAAGATGATGAGGATGAGGGAATCGTAGACCGATTCAATGGCAAGGTTCGAAATCAAGTACGTCCTCGAGGTGCGCTTGGCCAGGTACGGGACAACGACCATTGTCACGTCGCCCCCCACTATTGAGCCCAGAAAGAGGGCCTGATAGAGCGACCATTGGAAGAGCGCGGTAAACACGTACGTGACGAGTACTATCGAAAGGAGCATGTAGAGGGACGACCTTATCACTGCAGACCTCCCTTCCGTCATCACCTCCCTGATCTTCATGGCCATCCCGATGTCCAGGACAACCATCACTAGGGTCACCTCGGACAGGAGGGGAAGCAGGGCGTTGATGCTAGAAGCGGGAAGGACTCCGAGCCACCTGGTGGCGATACCCGCGGCGATGAGGAACAGGGTCTGGGGGATTCCCTTCTTGCTCAGGAGCCAGTTCCCGGCGAAGCCTATGAAGATAATGACCGAGAAGACAAGGAGAAATGCCTCTGTCGAAATTGCCATTTACGCCCATCGAGGGGCTGAGGGGGCCCTGAAAAAGACCTAGGTATCTGGGCTCTGACCAATGAAAACCAAAGCCCCGAGGGCTGCCGAATCCAGATTGAGCGTGAAGCGACTTTGAAAGCCGCATAGGCTGAAATATAATGGCTACAATGACGGTAGAGACGCTGACTTGAAGGTTCAGGCGAAGAAGACAGAAGTCATACGGGGGAAGGGCAGGGTTGTCCGGCGGGTGACGGGATTCTTCTCCAGGGCGGGCACCAGGCTCGACATGAGCGTTTCATACATCGGCCCGAGAACGGGGGTCGAGTTCATCGACGTCCTGAAATCTGCGAGGAAGCGTGGTGTGAAGGCAAGGATGGTAACCCTCGTGACAGAGGAGAACATCAAGGCCACCCGCGCCGCCTCCAAGTTTCTCGAGATCCGCCACGTCTCCGGTCTGACGGGAAACTCCTGGGCGGTTACCGACAATGAGTACATCTCATCCCTCTCAACGGAGGAATTTAGGCCAACTCTGCCGGTCATTTACAGCAACGACCAGAACCTCGTGGCCGAGCACCTGTCGATCTTCGACGCGCTCTGGACGCGAGGGGAGCTCCTGGAGGAGCGCATCGGAGCGCTGGAGGGGGGGACCGACTTCCCCGAGCTCGAGATTGTCCGCGACAGGCGCCGCATCAAGGAGCTGTATCTCTCGCTGGCGAGGCAAGCGACGAAGGAACTCCTCCTGCTCCTCCCATCGGCGACAGCCTTCCGGCGTGACGACGAGCTAGGAATAATGGAGATACTGGAAGAGCGCGCCTCAAAGGGAGTGCAGGTCAGGGTCCTGACGCCGGTGGACAACTGGGTCCTAGCCAGGCTGCCGACGCAGCCCTACTCACATATCGCGCAATCTCTCGCTTACAGGGCAATCCCTGCCGCCGATGCGAGGGACACAGTGACGATCCTCGTCGTCGACCGTTCCATCTCGCTGACCCTGGAAGAGTCCCATTCCGCCGGCCCCGAATTTGCCAAAGCAGTGACGTCGGCCGTGCTGGTCACCAGGGAACCGAGGGTGAGGCAGAGCATCAGATTCTTCGAACGGGTCTGGGCCGACAGTGAACTCAGGCAGGCGGCTGACTCGGCGAGAGAGCGGGAAGAGGCCAGCCGAAAGCGGGCGGAGCTCATGCAGGACATTCTCACCCACGACATCCGAAATTTCAACCAGGTCGCCATGCTGAACGCAGAGCTCCTTGGCGAACAGGTCAGGGACCACGAGTCGACCAGGCGTCTCGCCGCAATCATTAGAGCGGTGGACGGGTCGTCCAGGCTGATAGAGAGGGCGAAGAAGCTCGGCAACATTCTTTCAGCGCGGGGGGTCGATCTCCAGCCGGTCAGCCTGAAAGCATCCTTCGAGCGGTCGCTTTCACTGGTCCGTAAGGTGAACGCCACGACGAAGATAAAGGCAGAGTCCCGTCTAGCGGGGCAGGTCCTTGCGGACGAACTCCTTGACGAGGTCTTCGTCAACATACTTTCGAACGCCGTGAAGTACTCAGATGGTAACGCGATTCACATCGCAGCGGACCAGAAGTCCGAGGAGCTCCGGTTCGACGCGCTCGCGGAGTCCAGGCCAGGCTGGAGGATATCCATCTCCGACTGGGGGAGAGGAATCCCGGAGGACATGAAGGACGGCCTGTTCACGCGCTACATGGCTACCGCCAAGGGGAGCGGACTCGGCCTATCGATAGTGCACGCCCTGGTGACCGAGAGGTATGGGGGGGCCGTGGGGGTGCGTAACAGGGTCGACGACGACTTCACCAAAGGGACGACAGTGGTAATATTGCTCCCCAGGGCCTGAGAACGGACCCGCCATGGGAACGTTCAAGCTGTGTGAACGAAGCCTCTCCCACCGTCCAAATTGGCTGGTTAAATTAGCGGATACTGACGCTTTAGGAGAGAAAACTAGAGGAAATTGTATTGGAAATCATATTTCTCGCCTTCCTTGCCCTGCTCGTCGTCGCCCTGGTCAGGGTCTTCAGCCTCTGGCTGCTTTCAATCGCCTATGGCCACAGGAGGACACCGGTCACTCCGGCGGCAGACAGGGTCTCGGTCATTGTGCCCGCATATAACGAGGAGAAGAGCATAGCTTCAACCGTCGAGTCCCTCCTCGCCCAGGACTATGCAGATTACGAGGTGGTCGTCGTCGACGACGGCTCGAGCGACAAGACGTTGGAGATATCGAGGCCCTTCGAGGGCCCCAGGGTCAAGGTCATACATCAGGAGAACAGGGGAAAAGCAGAGGCCCTCAACACAGGCATACGGTCGGCGACAGGGGCCATCATACTGACCGTGGACGCGGATACCCGGCTGAACCCAGGGGCGCTCACGGCGCTGGCGAGGAGGTTCTCGTCAGACCCTCGCCTCGGCGCCCTCTCGGGCAATGTGAAGGTGGATAGGCCTCACGGCCTGCTCCAGAGGCTCCAGGAAGTGGAGTACACGACGGGCATCGGCCTTACGAGGAAGGGGCAGTCGATGCTGGCCACGGTAATGATCGTCCCCGGTCCGATAGCCGCCTTCAGGAAAGAAGCCGTGGAAAAGGTAGGTTATTTCTCGCCCAACACGTTCGCCGAAGACTTCGACATCACCCTAGCTATCCTCAAAGAGCGATACAAGGTCGAGTACGAGGACCGGGCGATCGCCTACACTATCGCGCCGCGGGGGGTGGAAGACCTCCTCAAACAGAGGCGGCGCTGGTACAGGGGGATGATGCAGGTGCTCGCGAAGTACGAGGGCATGTTCCTCAGGAAGAGATATGGGGTCGCCGGGCTCTACGGGATCCCCTATATGTGGTATGACACCGTCTCCCCGATAGTGAACCTGTTCCTGGCGCTCTTCGCCGTGCTCGCCGGGTTCGTGACAGGGAGCTGGGCACCGATCCTGTATGGTTTATCCGCTTACTGGATACTCCAGACTGCCGTGGCAGTGTCGGCGATAGTCCTGGACAGGGAGAGGAAGCTCTGGCAGGTCCTTGCGAGCCCGCTCCTGATCTTCTACAGCACTTTTCTCGACGGGATCAGGGCGGCCGCCTTCGTCGAAGAGGTCCTGAGCCTGAGGATGAAGTGGGAGCAGCCGGCAAGGTGATTGCATGGTGGCCCTCCCCTCCGATTACACGATAGTTGGAACTGTCCTGGCCCTGGCGGTCGCGATACTCCTGCTGTCAGGGCTCGCCCTGTACGTAGCCTTCAGAGTGAGAGAAACACTCCGAGACGAAAGAGGAGGGGGCGCCAGGGCTGCGAAGGTGGCCTTCCTGATCGGCCTGCTCTTCCTCTCCGGTGGGGTGTTCTACTTCTTCGCTTCTGGGTTCAACGCCGGTGGGACGACCTCATCAATCTTGACTACTAGTACAACCACTACCTCCAATTCAGGCGCCGCCACTAGCTCAACTTCGTCTACTTCTTCACCGTCCACTACGGCATCCTCGACATCGATAACATCCACTTCGTCTACCATGTCCGCCACATCTGCTGCGGACGTGAGCATGTCGGTAAACTGCCCCTCGTCGGCGTCCATAGGTTCCAGCTTCAGCTGCACAGTGACCATCGACAACACGGGGAGCTCGACATTCCAGAGTGCCACCCTCACGTCTGAGGGTGACTTTTCTCAATTCACCGTCACAGGTTGTACGGAGACAGTCAACGGCTACCCATCGACGTGTACAGTGGTTTCGGCCACCCAAGTTTCGGCCGGCAACCTGGGCCCGGGTCTCACCTACCTGACCCTTTCGGCCACACCGCCTTCCACGGCAGGACAGAAGAATTGTGGTCTAGGTCTGTCTGCAGTCGGGCTTCCGGCCATTACTTACTCCTTTACTATGCAAGTTAACCACTAACGCGAGCGGCCCGCAGCGGAGCTTTGTCCTTGTCGCCGAAGACAGCGTGTTGCCATGACTTCCTCGCTAGTGGTCGACCCTATCCATTGCGCCCCATCGATGTGGTAGAAGAGGGCAACGCCCAATCTCCGAAACCTCATGCCCCAACTCCGAGGGCTTTGCGGGTGCGTTGGCCTCTCGGTTATATCTCAGTCCTTGGCGCGAATGCCCGTGGGAAAGAAGATCGTCCACCACATGGACTTCGACGCGCTCGCGAACGTCAACAAGGCAGTAGTCGGTCTGACTGGCGAGCCGCATGGGTACGCGGAAGCTGACAAGAGGAAACTCGCCAGTCTGATCGAGGAGGTGGAGCACCGGGCTGACAACCAGGACTTCGAGGAAGCCGTCCCCGAAAAGGCCTCGCTCCTGATATTCAAAGTGGCCAGTGGCCAGTACTTCCGGGCGGGCAACAAGAGGACGGCCCTGGTTGCCGGATTGGCTTTTCTTCTCAAGAACGGCTACGCAATCGACATCACCAACTCCGAGCTTGTCTCGACGGTCGACCGCGTGGGCATAGCCGCGGCCAGCCTCGACGACCTCTATGCCGTCATGGGGGAACTGAAGTCGAAGTCGAAGACCGACCGGAAGGGGTGGGACGGTCTGACAAAGAGAGTGGTCGAGGCCAACAAGAACTTCCTTACCCGCCTGGCATAGAATGCACTTTCACCGCCGAGGAGCTCCTCAGACAGCTTCAGCACGGCAGGCGGTCGATCTCGGCATGGGGGCCTAGCTAGAGGTCTCCTCAGGCACCTTGACCTCGAAGCCTTCCTGCGCCTCAGCCTGTTTCCAGTATGCGTTCACCGACCCCTGAATCGCCGCAATCGCCTCCTTCCTCTCGATGGGTTCGAAGAGATGTTCAAATCGTTCCTGGGCCCTGAGGTATTGGCTCACGGGCGCTAGCGACCGTGGGACGAGGGTGTGCCTCACAACTCCGTCGACTGCCTCCTTGAGCGGCCAGACCCCGGTCTGCACGGCCAGCTTCTCGAGCTCCACGGAGTCCTTCGGATCGTACCCCCACCCCGTCGGGCAGGCGGCGAAAGCGATGTAGAGCTTGGGCCCCCCGACGCTCTCCCCTTTCTCGACCTTCTTCATGAAGTCCACTCCATGCGAGTTCGACAGCGTCGCGACATAGGCCGCTCCCTGGGACCTCCAGTTGTCAAACAGGTCTTTCTTCCTGTGGGTGTTTCCAAGCGGGAAGGCCGCGGTCGGAGGCGTCGTCTTTGAGGCCGATCCGTACGGAGTGGAAGACGACATCTGGAATCCTGTATTGCCGTACGCCTCGTTGTCGTAGCACAGGTAGTAGAAGTCGAGGCGCCGGTCTATGGCTCCCGCGGTCGACTGGAAGCCGATGTCGTAGGCCGCGCCATCCCCAGTGACCACGACAACTTTCATGTCTTCCGAAGCGGGCAGCTTCCCCTTGGCGATGAGGACATCGAGCGCGTCCCTGAGCCCCTGTGCCCCGGCAGGCGCGCTTGCGAACGCTGTGTAGAGCCAGTTGGACTTCAGGGGGCTGAGGGGATACGACATCGTTATCGTCATGCACCCGGCCGCATTGACCCAGGCGACGTTGGGGCCTAAGACCTTGTGAAAGATGCGGAACGCCAGTATGCCGCCGCACCCCGCGCACATGGTGTTCCCCGGCGTAAGATAGTCTTCCTTCGGCATGTCTTTGAGAGTCCTGAAGCGGGATGCCGTTGCCATCAGCTCTCCCCCTCCGCGACCGCAACAGCCTTCTTGACCCGTGCCAGCTCGTCGTCCCTCATCAGAAACATCGGACTCGGGGTCTTCCCCCCCTTGTCAATGGCCACCATCTCTTCGAATATCGAAGTCATCTCCTTGGCGGTCATCTGCTTGCCGCCGAGGCCTCCCACCACTGGCAGGATGGCGTTTGGCCTCCCCTTGACGTGATAGAGAGAAGCAGCCACTTCGGGGTAGAAGATGCCTCCCGACCCCGGAGCCAGGTTCTGGTCGAACACGGCCGCGACCTTCCTGCCTCTGAGAAGCGCTGCGATCTCTTCCGAAGGGAAGGGCCTGACCATCCGGAGCTTAAGCAGCCCCGCGCGGACCCCCCTGTCCCTCATCCGCTTCACCGCCTGCCTCCCGAGGGTGGTGAACGAGTTCGACATCACAAGGACGTACTCGGCGTCCTCGAGCATGTACCCTTCCACCGGGCCGTAGGCACGGCTGAACAGTCGCTGGTAGTCCCTCGACGCCTCGCTGAACACCTTCCTCGCCCTGAGGGCCGCCGCGTGCATGTTATACCTGAAGTAGCTGTAGACGTACCCCTCCATTACAGCCGAGCCCTTGGCCACAGGCTCGTTGGCCCTGAATGGGTGTACGGCCTCGTAGGGCGGCAGGAACCGGTCAACCGATTCCTGGTCGGGAAGGTTCACCCTTTCCCGGGTGAACGACAGGTAGAACCCGTCGAGGTTCACGATGGCCGGAAGCATGACGCGCCTGTCTTCCGCTATCCTGTAGGCCATCAGCACCAGATCGGCTACCTCTTGGCAGGTCTCCGCGTGGAGCTGAAGGAAGCCGCTGTCCCTGGCGGCCAGGACGTCGTTGTGGTCCGGCTCGAGGACTATTGGGGCCGCGAGCGCCCTAGACACGTTCACCAGCACCAGCGGAGCGCGCCAGCCAGAGATGTTGTACAGCATCTCCATGGCATACAGCAGCCCCTGACTAGACGTCGCGGTGAACACCCTCGCCCCCGCCAAGGAAGCAGCGCCGGCGGCTGTCATCATGGAATGCTCGGACTCTAGTTGGACGAACTTCGCATTCATCTTTTCCTTGCTGACCCAATCGGCGATTGTCTCGATAATCTCAGTCTGGGGTGTTATGGGGTAGGCGGGGACATAGTCGACCCTCGCCAGTCTCGCCGCGGACGCCGCTGCGGCGTTCCCGGTGAGGAGCTGCTCCTTCATTCCAGCCCTCCCTCCCTAGTCTGCGTGATGGCGCTCAGTGGGCACTCCGTCAGGCATATCATGCATCCCTTGCAGTTGTCGTAGTCGATCTTCACCTTCCCGTCACCGCCCACCGACATGGCCGACTCCGGACAGTGGCCGTAGCAAATCATGCAGTCGGTGCACTTGCCATAGTCTATGACGGGCCGGTAGGTCCTCCAGTTTCCTGTGTGCCTGATTGCAGAGTTCCCCGTCCTGGTGACGTCCTCGGTGCCTTCCACCGATACCACTAGCGCGAGGGGGACCAGCTCCTCTTTCGCTTCAAGCTCGGTCGTCGAAAGCTTCAATGGGGCAAGTTCCCCGTAGACGCTCTTCGCAAACTCTACGTTCTTCTTGACCAGTTCCTGAGACAGCCCGACCTCGCGAAGCTCCTCAGCCACCGCCGCCAGGAAGGATGCCTCCTTGATGCCGGCGACCCTGGCCACCGCGGCGGCTATGCCCGAGCTGAGAATCGGCTTCCCGAAGGCCCTCAGCGCCTGGCCTGTGAGGTCGACGTTCAGTACGGTGACGTCATCCCGCGATTGGAGCACCGACCCGGGCGCCTTGGTGGTGTTCACCACAGCGCATCCTCCCCTGCGCAGGCCCGCGAATGGGTTCGCAAGCGGGTCGTTGATCAGGGAATCATCCATGACGGCGACTATGTCGGGGGAAAAGATGAAACCCCTCTCAGGGATTTCGCCGTCGGAATATCTGGTGAAGGCGGTCACCGGTGCCCCCCTCCTCTCGGCCCCGTAGACCGGGAAGTCTTGGATGAAGTAGCCGTCGTTGAATGCCGCGTCCCCCAGTATCCTGCTGGCTGTCTTGGCACCTTGGCCTCCCCGACCGTGGAACCGGACCCTCAGAAGCATGCCCTAACGACTTAGGGAGCGCCTCAATCGCCAATTAAAGGGGGGCGACGATTCTCAAGGATGAAAACGGCTGCCGGAATGCCACTTGGCCGAAGCGGACGCAGCGCTTTAGGCTGTGACCGCAGACGTCTTCGCTGCAAGCGCCGAGTGCGCCGCTGCGAGCCTAGCGACCGGTACCCTGAAGGCCGAGCAGCTGACGTAGTTCAACCCGGCCTCCGCGAAGAAGGCGATGCTCCCGGGGTCTCCGCCGTGCTCCCCGCAAATCCCGACCTCCAGCTCTGGCTTGACCCTCCGCCCCTCCTCCACGGCCATCCTGACGAGCCTCCCCACACCGACGACGTCCACCGAATCGAACGGACTCTCAGCGAGGATCCCCATCTCGATGTACTTGGGTATGAACTTCGCTTCGACGTCGTCTCTGCTGAAGCCGAAGGTTGTCTGGGTAAGGTCGTTGGTCCCGAAGGAGAAGAAGTCGGAGTCCTTGGCTATCTCCCCCGCCGTTAGTGCCGCCCTGGGTGTCTCGATCATGGTCCCGATTTGGAACCCGACCTTTTCGCCGAGGTCTTTGAAGAGAGCCTCGGCAGATGACTCGACCACACCCCTCAGGAATTTGAACTCCCCGACGTGCGCGACCAGCGGGATCATTATCTTGACCTTCGCTCCTTCCTTCCCCTCTCTCCGCAGCTCGATCGCCGCCTGCAGAATCGCCTTCGTCTGCATCTCGTATATCTCCGGGTAGGTCACGGCGAGCCTGCACCCTCTGTGCCCCAGCATGGGATTGTGCTCCGCAAGCTGCCTCACCCTGTAAAGAAGAGCCTCGGCCCTGTCGATGTCCTCGGGGGGCGCCCCCTTTTCGTTCATGGTCTGTATGTCGATTATCAGTTCCTCAAGCGGAGGAAGGAACTCGTGGAGAGGGAGGTCGAGGAGCCTGACGACCACGGGCTTCCCCCCCATGGCGGCGAAAATGCCCCTGAAGTCCGAGAGCTGGAACGGGAAGAGCCTGTAGAGGTTCTTCTTCCGTGCTTCCACGTCCTTGCTCATTATCATCTCCCTGACGATCGGCAGCCTGTTGGGGGCGTTGAACATCCTCTCCGTCCTGCACAGGCCGATGCCTTCGGCTCCGAACTCCCTGGCCTTCGATGCCGCTTCGGGGGTGTCGGCATTGGCCCACACGCCGAGCTTCCTGACCGCGTCCGCGTTCTTCAGCAATGTCGTCAGCTCCGGCGATGGCTCAGGTTCCACCATCCTCACCTCGCCCCTGTACACTTTCCCCGTCGTCCCGTCGATGGTTATCGTCTCTCCTTTCACAACCCTCTCCCCCGACTTCGTCGTAAATGACCCGCCGTCCATGTCGACCTCGATTTCGCTGCATCCCACCACCGCGGGCTTGCCCATCCCTCTCGCCACCACTGCCGCGTGGGACGTCATCCCCCCTCTGCTTGTGAGCACACCCTGGGCTGCTATCAGGCCCTTGATGTCCTCCGGAGTCGTTTCAGGCCTTACCAGAATGATTTTCCTACTCGACCCGATCCCCGCCGCCTCGTCAGTGTCGAACACCACCTCGCCTGAGGCCGCCCCCGGCGACGCGTCGAGCCCCTTCGCCAATGGTTTGTCCCCCGCGCTCGGGTCCAGCCTCCTGTGCAGGAGAGACTCCAAGGCCTCTGGCTCCACCCTGGCGACCCCCTCCCCGGGTGCGATGAGCCCCTCCCTGGTCATGTCGACCGCTATCTTGACCGCCGCCTGGGCGGTCCTCTTGCCGTTCCTCGTCTGGAGGGTGTACAGCTTCCCGTCCTCCACAGTGAACTCGAAATCCTGCATGTCCTTGAAGTGCGCTTCCAGCTTCCTCGCGACATCCTCCAACTGGGCTCTCACATGATGCTCCATTCTGTCAATGCTGACAGGGGTGCGAACTCCCGCCACGACGTCTTCTCCCTGTGAGTTGGGTAGATACTCCCCGAACAGCCTGTTATCACCCGTAGATGGGTTCCTCGTGAACCCCACCCCGGACCCCGACGTCTCTCCGAAATTCCCAAAGACCATGGTCTGTATGTTGACCGCCGTGCCCAGCCCCTCGCTGATCTTGTAGTACCTGCGGTATTCCTTCGCCCTCTCGTTGTTCCACGACTTCAATACAGCTTCGACAGCCATCTCCAGCTGCACGTATGGGTCCTGGGGGAACTCTCGCCCTGTCTGATCTCTCACAATTTCCTTGAACTCACGTACCACGCCTTTCAGGTCCTCGGGAGAAAGGTCGATGTCCATCTCCGCACCGGTAGCGTTCCTCCGCTCTTCGAGCACCACCTCGAACCGCCTGGGGTCTGCGCCCATCGCGACCTTCCCGAACATCTGGATGAGTCTCCGGTAGGAATCATAGGCGAACCTCTCGTTCTTCGTGATCGCCGCCAGCCTTTCGGTGGTACTGTCGTTCAGCCCGAGGTTGAGGATCGTGTCCATCATCCCGGGCATCGAGAACGGGGCGCCTGACCTGACGGAGAAGAGCAGGGGTTTCTCCTCGCCTCCGAACCGCTTCCCTGTCTTGTTCTCGACATCTGATATCTTCGAGCGTATCTGGTCGAACAACCCCTGGGGGATTCTGCCCCCGTCCCCATAGTACTGCTTGCAGACCTCGGTGGTGACCACGAATCCGGGCGGGACCGGAAGTCCGAGAGATGTCATCTCCACCAGACCATATCCCTTGCCGCCGAGCAGGAACTTGTCCCCGCCCGTCGCCTCCTGGAAGAGCATCACCCTTTCCATTAAAGAAGACCTCAATCTAGGCCAGGTTTGACACGAATATATTTGTGAAGGCTGGAGGACTCTTCCATTTAGCGTCTTGGTGCCGCGAGTGACCTTCCTTTTGGCACCCCGCCGAGCCCCTTCTCGTCCAGCCTGTACACGTACCAGTCGCTCAGCCTCCTTGCCCCAAGCTTCTCATAGAACCGGAGTGCCTTCTCGTTCCAAGTAAGGACCGACCACTCCATCCTGCCGCAACCTCGGGCGACCGCCTCGTCCACACACTTCCTGAAGAGCGCGAACCCGACCCCCTCCTTTCTGTGCTCCTCAAGGACGAACAGGTCCTCCAGGTACAGGGTAGGCTTGGCCAGGAACGAGGAGTAGGTGTAGAAGTAGAGGGCATAGCCTAACAACTTGTCCCCCCGGGCAGCGACGAAGAGCCTGATCCGTCTCTTTTCGAAGACATCGCGTACGATCCGCCTCCTCCCGGCCTCGGTGGGTGGCTCCAGGTGCTCGAAATCTGCGAGGGCGAGGAGGAGCCCGACGAACTGTTTCGAGTCAGCCCTCCTTCCCCGTCGAACGACGAAGCCCCGCATGTCGGACGGGGACTGCCCTGGCCCCGGCACGTTAAAAATCGATTATGTCAGCGAATAATAAAGGAAAGAGGCCTTGGAGCTAATGCTGCTCCAGGTCTCTCATCATCTGGTCGAACTGGTCCTTCGTGATCTCTCCTCTAGCATAGCGCTGGCGGAGGATCTCGCGGGAGTCGCCGTAATGGTAGTAGCCGCGTCTCCATCCCCACCCACCGCCCCAGAACATGACCCGGGCGATGAAGAAGATGAAAATGAAGAAGAAGACGAACCCGAATGGGAAGAACCAGAAGCCATAGAACGGATAACCATAGTATCCCATCATTGTCCCTGATACTGGGTATGCTCTCATTGCGATGGCTGCGATCAGTGCGATGACGGCGACCGCCACCAGCGCCACTACTACCCAAGCGAAAGCGCTCCGCGAATGAAGGTGCCTGTCCTCATATGTTGTTTGCAATTTGTTTTTCGCCTCCATCGAAGGGTGCAAGGCGGCCATTCTTAAGCGTATTGGAAAAACAATATGGAAAACCAATAACCCCTATAAGGCCCGTTTCTCCATCTTCCGCCCGATGTGGCCGTTCAAATTCGCCATGCGCAGGAAGCGGGGCCTTCCGTATATGATCGTCTTTCTGCTGTCATCTTCCCCCAAGAACGGGACGGAACTCATGGATGGCGTGGAATCAATCACCCGCGGTTGGTGGCGCCCGACGCCGGGTTCGATCTATCCTCTGTTGAAGGAGATGTCCGACCAGGGCATCGTGAAGAAACTGGACGACGGCAGGTACGAGCTTACTCCGAAGGGGAGGACGCATGCTGAGCACCCGTTCGCTCCTCGGACGCACCGAGCGCAGACCTTGGACGACATGGTAGGCCAGATACAGAGCTTCGTCTCATACATGGAAGACGCCAAGAGCTCCGGCAGGGAGGACCTCGAGCCTCACATGGGCAAACTGAAGAGCCTTGCCAAAAGGCTCTCCGGGCTGGCCGGTGAGGATGAAGGGACGACTGACGAAAGGTAGCATTCCGTCCTCGTCCTGGAACCTGCCTACGTAGGCTCCCTTCGTCAAATTCATAAATAAAATTCTCCGCGCCACCCGTGCTTGACGACCGCGGGGGAAAAGGTCACCCTTCTGGCCGAGATAATCAGGGTCTCTGCGAAAGGCGCCACCGCCGCCGAAATCACCAACGAGCTATCCCTCTCCCCACAGCAGACTGGAATCTACCTCCGCTTCCTCAAATCCAAGCGTTTCCTGGTAGCCGTCGACGACGGCGACTACTTCCCGAGCGAAAAGGGCCTCGCCTACCTCGCCACCTACGACGAAGCGTACGACTTGATCGATGTCGACGAACCGACCGGTTACTATTCGGGTAAGAAGCCAGCCTACGGGCATGAGACGAAATATTGGGACAGGGCAGAAGTAGCCGCACGCATGCGCGAGATCATCGACAGGTAGCCGGCCGGTTCAAAGCCTCCGCCCCCCTTCCTCCCGCTCTTCGACCTCCTTCTCTATCTTCTCGACCTTCTCTTCCCCCGCCCGCAGCACCCTCCCGAGGAAGGGGCCGAACAGGAAGAGCAGGGCGGTGATCACAGTCCCCACTGATATGAACGCCAAAAGAGACGAGACTACTTTGCCCGGTGGGCTGTCGGGCTGCAGGTTCCCAGGGGGCCCCTGTCCCGTGGCTATGAAGCTCGTAAAGTAGAAGGAGTCCAGGTAGCTCCATCCCTCGATGGCGTGCATAGCCAGAGTGCCCGCCAGAACGACCGCGGCGATCAGTCCGAAGGAGTAGACGGCCCTGACCCAGAATGACCTTGGTATCCTCCTTCCCCCTCTCTTTTGCTGATACTCACCGTCGCCCATCAGGCTGTCCCACAGGTCTCTTCCGGGGAACGTTTTAAACGACTCATGGGCGCGTTCTGTTCCAGAGGTGGAGTTTCGACTTGGGAGAAGATATCCAGACGGGGCTGAAGAGCGCGATGCGCGCATACCCACAGGGGGTCACCGTGGTCACCACGGACTCGGCCGATGGGCCCAAGGGCCTGACTGTCAGCTCTTTCACGAGCGTTTCTCTCGACCCCCCGCTGGTCCTGCTGTCGATAGCGAAAGGGTCGGCCATGCACAACCTGTTCAGGGACGCCAAGGCATACGCCGTGAATTTTCTGGCAGACGACCAGAAGTCTGTCTCCGACAGGTTCGCCGGCAGGACCGAGGCGAAGGACAGGTTCGAGGGTGTAAAGTACGCCAAGGGACTCTCAGGGTCCCCCTTGATATCTGGAGTACGGGCCGTCGTCGAGTGCAGGGCCTGGAAGGTCTATGACGGCGGCGACCATTCGATCCTCGTGGGGGAGGTCATATCCGCGAGAGCCCTGAACTCGAAGCGCCCTCTTGTCTACTACTCGCAGCAGTACACGACTACAGAGCTGATGGAGTACCCCGCGCCCCCCTCTGACATAGTCTGGTAGTGCTCAGCGGGCAGAGAGCAAATAGTCCGGGCGGTCTTTGATCTTCGGCGCCGTGATACCTGCGAACTGGCCCGTCGTCGGCGACCTGACCTTCATCGCCTCGTTGAACCAGCTCTCCGGTGTGGGTGCCCCCCAGAACGTCTGCCTCTGCGGGTCGTTGAGCTTCCACCTGATGGGGACCCAGTCCGGGTCTGCGCTGATGTAATCTCCAGTGTAGAGTTCTATCCTGTTTCCGTCCGGGTCTCTCAGGTAGAGGAAGAAGGCGTTGGAGACGCCGTGCCGCCCCGGGCCTCTTTCCATGCTCTTCAGGTACCCGCTGGAGGCAAGAAGATCTGCCGCGTCCATGATTGAGCTCCGATCCGAGACGGTGAACCCGGCGTGGTGGACCCGCGGCCCCTTCCCCGTCGTGAGGGCTATGTCATGGCACGTGTGCTTCCTCCTGAGCCACGCCGCCCAGAGGGCCGGCTTGGCCCCCTCCGTCTCGGTTATTTCGGTGCATCCGAATCCAAGGTCGTTGACGTACCAGTCATAAGCCGATTGCGCGTCCGGCAGCATTATGTTGAAGTGGTCGAGCCGCATCACCTTCGCACCCCTGTAGCTCTGGAACTTCTGCAGCATCCAATCTTCCCCCGCCATCTTCGAATAGAACTCGACGGGGAAGCCGAACTTGTCCTCGACCAGCAGCGCCCTCCCCTGTCCTTTCTCCTCCCCTGGTTCCCGCCACTTCGTCCGGCCCTCCATTCCCTTCACCAGCTTCTCCAACGCCTTCAACCCCCCCTCGTCCGCCACTTTGAATGCGAAATGGCCTACGCCGGGTGAGTCCGACCTGGTCAGGGTAAGGCAGTGGTGCTGTCTGTCCTCGAGCCCGCGGAGGTATATGTGAGACTTGTCTGATTCGGTGACGACGAAGCCGAGCGTGTCGACGTAGAATTGCCTGGCCCTGTCGAGGTCCGTCACCAGGAACTCGATGTGCCCGGCCTTCACGATGTTGAATCCGAGGGCCAACTTCTCTCAGTCCTTCCTGTGGAGCAGCTCCTTCACCCTCTCTTTGAAGGGCTCCTTGTTGTACCACGCATAGTAGGCGCTGGCCATCCTGACGGGGTCCCCAAAGAAGAACCTCTCGTAAAGGTCCTGCCTCCCGCCGAAGGAGCTCCCCGCGACGTCCCATGCCAGCTTGAACAGCCTGATCCTCTCCTCGGCGTCGGCGAGCTTCGCCTGGTAGTACTTGTCGACCTCCGGTCTGGCCGGCGATCCTAGTATCTCCTCAGGGGGGATGGCCATCAGGCCGCTCGCCCCTATCTGCTTGAGGACTATCGCCAGGGTCGGCGCCACCTTTGGCCACAGATTCCTGGCCGAGTTGATGGGGATATAGTCGGGGGTCATGAGCCCCCACCCGTTGACCGCGGCGTTGGCTTCGCTCGCGCTGAGGAAGGCCTTCATGGTCTCCGCAGTGAGAAGGAGGTCCGAGATCTTCTCCTGCACCTGAGGAAACTGGTCTGCTCCTATGGTCTCGGCCACCAGCGTCGCCAGGCCTGCCACGAACTCCGCCTTTGCCGCCTCTCTCACCGTCGCCTGGTGGGCCATGAATACAACTGCCCCGGTCGCTTCGCTGACGCGGTTCGCCTTCTCCGGGTCCTCAAGTATGAACACACGATCCCATGGGACTAGGACGTCATCGAAGACCACCACCGCATCCTGCTCGTCGAACCTCGACGCCAGCGGGTGGTCATAGGCGGAGTCGGAAGCGAACGACTCCCTGCAGATGAACTTGAGCCCCTTCGCACTCACCGGCAGTGCGAAGGCGATGGAATACGGGACGTCATCCTGGCCCGACCTGATCACCGTGGAAGGGAATACCATTATCTCGTCGGCCATGGGCAGGGTCGCGAGCATCCTCGCACCGCGGATGACCACGCCGTCCGACTTCTTTTCGACCACCCTCGCCGCTATGAACGGGTCCGCCTGCTTAGACGGCCCCACCCCCCTGTTGGTCTGCGGATTGATGAGGGTGTGCGTCAGCAGCAGGTCGTTCTCTCTCACATACTCATAGTAGCGCACGATGCTCGAGGAGTAGTCCCGCCCTTCGTTCCCGAAGAAATCCTTGGCCGCAGCCATCGCCATGATGGAACTGTTCAGGTAGTCGGCTGTCCTCCCCATTATCCCACCCGAGTAGTCCGCCCATGTCTTCATCATCCAGGTCCTCTTTGCCAGGTCTTCCCTGGTGCGCGGCTGGAGGAAGCTTAGGCCGACGGGGTCGCCTGTTGTCGGCGACTTGTACGTCATGGCTTCGCGGAGCTCGGGCTTCATCTGAAGGTCGTAGAGGGCCGCGATGGACCTCGCCACGCCCCTGAACGCTGGGTGCTCTGACACGGACCCGGTGACCTTCTTGTCGCCGTACCATATCTCGCGGGGGGTCGAATCGAGCCTTTGGAGGAACTGCTTCCCGTTTCTGGCCCCCATCTGCCTACCAGCTTCGTCCGGGATGTTCTCTAATTGAATCTTTACGGTACTCCATCGTCCTCGATGCCGATTGAGGCTTTGGCCTGGGACGCACGCTTAAACCAAGTCTAGGTTTGGCTCCGCCCGATGGTCCAGGTCCTCCCGCTCCTGGCGGCCGCAGCCGTTGTGGGCATCCTGCACATGTCTGCTCCGGACCACTGGGTGACGCTCTGCATACTTGCACAGAGGTCGGCCTGGTCCAGGTCTCGCCTTGCGTGGCTCGGTGTAGTGACTGCGGGGGGCCATGTCCTGCTCTCGATCCTGCTCGGCTTCGGCATCGTCTTCCTCGGGTTGATCTTCTCCGCGGGATTTGCCTATTACATCACCGCCCTGACCGGGGCAGTCATGGTCGTCGTAGGCCTGGGCTACGGCGTGAAGACTCTGCTTGCAAAGGGGGCCGAAGACTACGACAATGAGGCCCAACAGGAGATTGGGAAGGCCAAGACTTCAGGCAGGGGGGTGGCCTACTTCGTAGTCCTCGGAGGAGCCCTGTCTCCTGACCTCAGCATACTCCCTGTGTTCCTGCTCGCTTCGCAGGCGGCCATTTCACTCGTCTACGACACCGCCATCGTCTTCGCGTCTGCTTCCATCCTTTCCCTGCTTGTGCTCGTTCTGGCGGGCTCCAAGGGTGTCGCCAAGGCTCTGTCCCGCGCCCCTGCGAAATACAACGACTCCCTTGTGGGTTTCGTGATAGCGGCAGTCGGTTTCTACGTCCTGATTTTCGGATAGCGAGCCCTCGGGGGTTATCGGGCCCCTCGTCCCAACGGCATGTCCTTCAATACCGGGTTGACGAGTCTCCCTATTCCCTCGATCTCCAGCTCGAGCGTCCCGTCCATACGCGGCAGTACGTACTCGGTCGGGTCCAGGCTTCCGAGTGCCTCCCTCGTCCACCCGACGCTCCCACACGACACGATGTCCCCTGGCTCCAGGGAGAGGAATCCTGAGACGTACGAAGCGATCTTCGCCGGGCTGAACAGGTACTCAGACGTCGACCCCTCCTGCACCAGTCTGCCATCGAACTCCGTCGTCATCCGGAGGTCGGACCAACGGTCACTCTCGTCTGGCGTGACTATCCAGGGACCCATGGGGCAGAAAGCGTCATGGTTCTTGGAACGGAAGAGCGGGCCCCTCATCGTCGACCTCCTAATCTCGCCGGTCGTCCTGTCCCTCCTGTAAGCTTCGTAGGCGTCCTCCCGCGAATCCTGTGGAGCGGTCAAGTCGTTGAGGACCGTGTAGCCGAAGATAGACGATTGAGCCTCCTCTTCGGTGGCCCTCGAAATCTTCCTACCTACTACGGCAGCCAGCTCCACTTCCGGCCTCAAGCCTCCGATAGGAGCGAGAATCTTCTCCCGGGGACCGACGACGGTGCTGGGCGCCTTCATGTCCAGCCTTGGCCTATCAAGGTGGATGTCTTTCCCCCCGAGCATGGCTTGGGTGTTGACAATGGTCGCGATTATCTTCCCGGGCCTCCTGATGGGAGCCAGCAGCTCAGACTTGCCCAGGTCGATTCCGTCCCCCTCGATCTCAACTTCCGCCTTCGTCCTGCCCGACTCGATCATTTCGAGCAGGGCGGCCTGACCCTTCACTCCATATACCTTGGACCCTTCGACCACGCCAGTTCTCTGCCTTCCATCCCTTGGCGTCTTGAAGGTGCAGAAACGCATCAGACACTCGGACCCGCCCAACCCTTTTTTACCTTTGGCGGAGTCGTCCCCGTGATGCTCGACCACCCGTTGGTCCCGGGACCCACCTCGGCCGTAGAGAAGGGACCCTGGCACTACGGGGCCGACTATGTCACAGTCTACTTCCGCGGGGACCCTTCCTCTCTGAAGGAGTTGATCCCACGCCCGTTCGTTGTGGACGACGGGAGCTGTGTCGCCTACGTCTGCGAGATCATCTCCGTCGGCGATGGCGGGGCGGACATGGTGGCAACGCGGCCCGACAGGACGTTGTACCAGGAAGCGGCGGTGGGAGTGGGGTGCAGCGTCGGTGAGAAGAAGGGAGTCTTCTACCCTGTCATGTGGGTCACGACCGAGTGGTCTCTTCTAAGAGGGCTGCTCAACGGCTACCAGAAACGCCTGGCTGACAGGATCTCCATGACGAAACTCCATCCCCTGAACCCCGGACTCGGGCCCCTCTCTCCGGGGATGAGATTCGGCGGATTCTGCGTCAAGGGGAACGAGACCACCCTTTCTGTCGGGGTCAAGGTCCTGAAGCAAGGGACTCCCGGCCACCTGCCGGCCTTCGGGGCCACCTTTGGAATGAGACGATTCCCGAGGACGGACGACTCCCAAGGGGCAGTCGACGAGCCGGTGGAGATCCTGAAATCGAACTCCCGAGTCTCCGACGTCTGGACTGGCACGGGCTCGATCCAGACCACACTGGAAGTCGGAAGGGTGGAACAAGTCTCGGGCGCGGTATACCGGAGCGGATTCACTATTTCGGGCTCGAAGACCATCCGCTGACCGATGCCGTTTTCCCCTCGGGGTATCAACTTTATATCAACAACCAGACGCAACGGATTCGGTTGCAGACGAGCTACGAAGTACGGACCTATTCTAACTACATAGGCGGCAAATGGGTCGACACCAAGGGGGGGACCATCGAAGGCAAGAACCCTGCTTCGGGAGAGCTTGTCACCAAGGCGGCGAAGTCGACCGCCGACGACGTAGCGTTCGCGGTGGAGGAAGCGAGGAAAGCCTTCGATTCAGGAGCGTGGAGTTCCAAGCGACCCTCAGAACGCGCGAAGTTCCTGCGCGACATCTCCGAGCTCATCCGTAGAGACATCGACGGCCTTACCCTGCTCCTCACGCTGGAAAACGGCAAGCCCCTCGCTGACGCCAAGGGGGAGCTGCTCAACGCAGCCAACGTCCTCGAGTATTACGCTTCCGCCGCCAGGCACATTGTGGGCAGGGTCCCACGGTACAGCGGCACAGACATCAGCCTGGTCGTCCACGAGCCCGTGGGCGTCTGCGGCCTCATCGTCCCATGGAATTCCCCAATCTCGCTGCTCTCATGGAAGCTGGGTCCTGCACTCGCGGCGGGATGCACGGTCGTCATCAAGCCTTCGAGCCACACCTCCGGCATCACAATGGAGCTTGTGAAACTCATCAGCACGATAGAGGGCCTGCCGGCGGGGGTGGTCAACGCTGTGACAGGCCCCGGAGACTCCGCGGGAGCCGAGCTCGTGAAGAGCGCCAAGGTGGACAAGGTCTCCTTCACAGGGTCGACGGAGACCGGAAAGAGGGTAATGGAGATGGCCTCTGTGAACCTGAAGAAAATCAACCTCGAGTGCGGCGGCAAGTCGGCTAACATCATATTCGACGACGCGAACACTGAGGCCGCGCTCCGTGGGGCGATCTGGTCCATATTCCGGAGCGCCGGGCAGTCCTGCAACGCAGGCTCCCGACTCCTTGTCCAGGAGACCATTTACGGGCCCTTCATGAGGCGCTACCTGCAGGCAGCGTCAGCCATCAAGGTAGGCAACGGTGCCGACCCGGCCACAGAAATGGGACCAATAATCTCGGAGGGACAGCTCAAACGGGTGCTCGGCTATATCCAGTCGGGGGTCGAGGAAGGGGCCCGACTCTCCCTGGGCGGCCGCAGGTTGATCGACGGGGACTACGCCAAGGGCTTCTTCGTCCAGCCCACGGTGTTCGAAGAGGTCGAAAGGAGCATGAAGATATTCCGCGAGGAAATATTCGGGCCAGTGCTCTGCGTCCTTCCCTTCCGCGACGAGGAGGACGCCATATCGATAGCCAACGACACTAACTTCGGGCTGGCGGGGGACATCTGGTCGAAAAGCCTGACCAGGATCATGAAAGTCGCCCAGGGGACGAGGACCGGGACCCTCTGGGTCAACAGGCACCTTAACCCCGGTCCAGAAGTGCCCTTCGGAGGCTACAAACAGAGCGGCCTCGGCCGCGAGACGGGCATGGAGGGGCTGATGGAGTTCCTCCAGACAAAGCACATCTCGCTCCAGCTCAACGAGCCGTCAGAACGCGTCCGAAGGTAGCCTTACAGCGTTCTGGTTCCCGCAAACCAAGTTCAGCTGTTTCGGATTATCTGGACCCCTCGTCGTCCTAGCTCTGCCACAAGCTTGTCCACCTTCCTCCCGACCAGAGCGCTCTCGGGGGGCACGACCCCCTTGCCGCCTATCTCCCCTGAGCCGAGCATCTGGGTGACGATCGAGGCAGTGAAGGCCGTGGTCTTGCCCATGGAAGTGACCCCTGTCTTTTCGTCGTACCTGTCCACCATGTCGTAGACTACCTCTCCCTTCCTTCCCTTCGCGATGACCCTCATGACTGTCATGTCCTCCGGATCCCCTTCGGCGAGCTTCTTGCCTAGGACTGCCCAGGACACTTCTAGTGGGGCCATCTCCGTCCCGCCAACTTTCAGCTTCTCCCTCGAGAAATAGCCAGACTCCATCAGCAGATTCATCTTTTCAGCATGTCCCGGCCACCTGAGTGTCTTCTCGTCCAGCACCTTCATCCCCTTCATTGTATATACGAGGCTAGCCAGCCCGTCCGTGCAGAAAGCCTCAAGGCGCCCGACCGGTGAGGGGAACTCCACTTCCTCGACAGTCGAGAACGGCCGGACCTTGACGAGCTTACCGTCCCTCACGACCCGGGCGTCCTCTATGTACTCTCTGAGCAGCCCGACAACCGAGAACACAAGCCTGTAGCCGAATGGCCTCTGAGGCTTCTGGGGGAGGCCCCCGACGAGGATGTGCCCTTCATCCCCGCCGCCGAGCTCTCTGAGCGCATGGGCAAGGAGTATCCCGCCCAACCCTGGGGCCACTCCACAGCCCGGGATCAGAATCGCACCGGACTTCTTGGCGGGAGCGTCGAGGTCCATCTGCTCGTCCTCGAAGGCTATGTTCACCATCTTCGCCCCTGCTTCCACGGCCGCCAGGTCCGAGTGGTGCACGATCCCATGGGGGAGGGCCGACGCGGCGACGTCGAACCTCTTCAGGAACTTCACGACCTTGTTCCTCTCCTTGATGTCGATGACTTCGACCGACAGTTTCTTCCCCGGGGTCCTCCTCTTGACCGCTTCCAGCCTCCTTTCATCGACGTCTGCCACGACCACTTCGTCGACATCCTCCGAGCGGGCCAGGTCCCAGCCGATGACAGAGCCCATCAGCCCAGAACCCAGAACCGCAGTCTTCATGGCCTGGCCCCCGACGCTGCCGTTAAAGAGTTGAGCGCCGACACATCTTAAGTAGAGGACTCGTTTCGGGCCTCACATGGACCTGAAGGATTCTCTGAACGGGCCTGTCTCCGCCTACGCCTCGCAGTCATATTCCCAGGTGACCGCTTCCGATTCTGTCGCCGAAGCCGCGAAGGCGATGAAAAAGGCGGGCGCAACCGAGGCGATCGTCGTGGGAGAAGGGAAGCCCATCGGCATAGTGACGGAACGGGACATCCTATACAAGGTCGTGGCCGAAGGGTCAGACCCGTCTTCGGTGACGGTCAGGGACGTGATGACCTCCCCCGTGGAGACGGTGGACGAGGGGTCCAAGGTCGGAGAAGCCATCGCCAAGATGTCGCGGCTCGGAGTAAGGAGACTGGGAGTGACCAAGGGCGGGAAGCTGGTCGGGATGATAACGCAGAAGGCAGTCGTCACCAGCGACCTCAAGAAGAGCGTACCCCTCCCAGAACTCGCCTCTCCCCACCAGTTCGCGTGCCCCTATTGCGGCGCCGCCATGAAGACGAAAGAGGAGCTCTCTAAGCACATTGACCAGGTCCACCTCGGGCTTGGGCTGCTAGAGGGGGACGCCAGCAAGTGGTAGTCTAGGCCGCAGAGAAGAGTTCCATCGTTTCGGCGATCCAGATCATCCCCTTCCGCAGGTCTTCGAGCTTCAGGTTCTCGTTTGGCGCGTGTATACCTCCATCCTCCGCGGACACTCCGATGTCCGCCGACGGCATGCTGTACCTCCTCGTGAAGAGGTAGAGGGGGCCCGTCCCCGGCGAACTCAGCTCGACCACCGGCTTCTTCCCGTAGACCTTCTCGGCGGCTTGAATGGCCGCCTGCGCGAACGGGTCCTTGTAGGAGGTCCTGGCTGCGGGCTCCATGCTCTCCAGCTGCATCTCCACATCGGCGAAACCGTTGTCGTCGAGGTACTTCCTCATCCTCTTCCACAGGTCGTCGGGGTCCTGGTCGGGGACAAGCCTGAAATCCATCTTCACGTGAATCTCCTTCGGGAGGACGGTCTTCCCGCCGGGGCCCTGGTACCCAGCCCAAATCCCAGCTATGTTCCCGGTCGGCCTCTGGACCAGCGCCTTCTTCGCCTGGTCGTCCCCAATCCCGCCGAGGAAATTGCCCGCGCCGAAAGTCTTCTTGAACCCCGCGCCGTCGAAAGGCATCTCTTGGAGCACGCCCAGCTCATCCTCCGCCAGGGTCATCACTCCATCATACCACCCCGGTACCAGGACTCTCTCGTTCTCGTCCTTCAGTAGGTTGAGCAGCCTCACCATCCTCCAGGGCGCGCTCGGGAGGACCGCCGCGTAACTGCTGTGGGCATCCTGGGAAAGTGATTTCAGCACGAACTCAACATAGATCATTCCCTTCACCCCTAGGGTCACCTTCGGCGTGCCTTTGGTGTCGACTGTCCCGTATTCCCACACCACCGCGTCGGCCTTGAACAGGTCGCTGTACTTCGAGACGTAGTCCCCCAGGTGCACGCTCCCCGACTCTTCTTCCCCCTCAAAGCAGAACTTCACACTGCACGGCAGTTCCCCCTCGGTCTTGAGATAGGACTCCACTATCTTCAGCCTCGAGACCAGCTCCCCCTTGTCATCGGAGACCCCCCTCCCGTAGATTACGCCGTCGCGTATCTCAGGCTTGAACGGAGGAGACTTCCAGAGTTCGAGGGGCTCTTCCGGCTGGACGTCGTAGTGGTTGTAGAACATGATTGTCTTCTTGGACCTGGTCGACTTGATCTCCCCGTACACGAGCGGTGCAGCCGCATCTATCCTGAGGACCTTGGTCTCGGCTCCCGTGTCTCTGACCATCTTCTCGACCATGGCGGCGCACTCCTCGATCCCCTCCTTCCTGGCGGAGACGCTCGGCTGGGCAGACAGCTTCATCACCTCCTTCGCGAAGCTGTTCAGGTTGTCATTCACATATTTCTCGAACTTTGGGCTGACCATTCTCCCTTCGTCTCATTGGGAGCCCCGGCTCCACGGGAATTAAAGGTTCGAGAGGCTGAGGAGAGCGCTCGGTGCTAACGGACTGTGACCTGGCCGGTCATCCATCCTGACGTTGACATAGCCCCCATCATCCCCATCGGTCCCGACCCGCAGGGAGTCTGGCAGAACCAGCTGTAGGTCCCAGTCTGTGTCAGATAGAGATAGGCGACCTCGGTGTCCCCACCGACGACTGGGATGCTTATTCCAAGCTGAGGCATCGTGAAAGTGTGGGCTAGCATGGCCCCGGGCACTGCGGTGACGTTCTGGCCCCACTTGGCCATCATATCGGTACCTGAAGCCGAAGTCCCGTTGATCATGTACACGTTCCCACCCACAGTACCGCTAACCTTCCCCATCTGGTCGGTGCTGCCTGTTGTGGGGGTGTCATAGGAGATTATCGTGAGTTGGATGCGCGTGTTCACTGGAAGTATTATGTTGTCAGCTGGGGTCATCCCGTTCGGTCCCATCACGAAGAATCGGGGTTGCACCATGTTCGAACCCCAGGGCTCGTTCATTATCTCGGCAAGGGTCAACTGAAAGGTAGAGCTTGACTGTCCCGACCCGGTGGTTGAGGCTGGGTTCGCTGCGGTGCTCGGTATCACGTAATAGTATGCGAACGGGACCCAAAAGATAGCAATGGCGACGAACAGCACTGCCAAGCCCTTCAGGCTCGGGAGTCCTTGCCTCGTCAAGCCACCTGCACCTGAAGATAGAATCATCTGCTGGTGCCCCTACTCCTTTCCGTGTCTGCTTGGGTGTGCATCTTGACGCCCTAACGCCTTAGGTTTCTCATTTAAGCCCCCGAGACGATTATCAACCGTGAGAACGAGGCCCTCTTTTCAGGAAATAGGTTCAGTAGGCCTCGAGGCCAAGGAACCTTTGCATTTTCTTGGGCCCCCGAAGGCCTAGGGCGGCAGGCTCTTCCCTGATGTAGGCGAGCTCTCTGGCTCATCTCGGCTTGTATCTCATCAGCAGGAGCGAGTTGCCGACGACAGAGGCAGAACTCAGGGCCATGGCGGCTCCCGAGAAGAAAGGAAGGAACGAGTAAACCCCGATGCCATAAAGTGGAATCAGCAGCCCTGCAGCCACGGGGACGAGGATGATGTTGTACCCGAAGGCCCAGGCGAGATTCTGTTTGATCTTCCTCATGGTGGCCCTGCCTATCCTGAGGGCGTCCACCGCGTCGGTAAGCCTGTCCTTGATCAGCACAATCCCC
Source organism: Nitrososphaerota archaeon (assembly GCA_028867035.1). Lineage (GTDB taxonomy): Archaea > Thermoproteota > Nitrososphaeria > Nitrososphaerales > Gagatemarchaeaceae > UBA183. The sequence goes on from JAGWHB010000003.1 coordinate 404,692, forward strand.
CCCGTCTCCTTTGCCACGTCTGTCCCGCTCCCTATGGCGAGCCCGAGGTCTGCTTTGGCCAACGCCGGGGCGTCATTAACCCCGTCCCCTATCATCGCCACGACCTTCCCCTGGGCCTGCAACCTCGCGACTTCCTTCTCCTTGTCGGCCGGGAGCAGTCCCGCTCTGAAGTTCTGCACGCCTACCTTGTCGGCGACGGACTTGGCGGTGGCTTCATCGTCTCCCGTAAGCATGACCACGGAGAGCCCCATCTCCCCCATCTCCCTGATGGCTTCCACTGCGTCCTCCTTGACCGCGTCCCCCACCGCGATTGCACCAAGCTCGCGACCGGCAGAAACGAACACGACGGTATTCCCCTCGGACATCAGCTTCGTTGCCTGCTCTTCCCCTCCCCACTTTCCATTCCTGCCGACGAACTCCCTCCTCCCGACCTTCACCACCTGCCCGTTCACCGCACCACTCACGCCCAGCCCTGGGCTCGAGACGAAGTTGCTCACTTCCGCAAGCTTCAGTCCCTTCGAGACCGCCCTGTTCACAATGGCTCGGCCTATGCCGTGCTCGGAGGCGCTCTCAACCGAGCCAGCCAATTGAAGGATCCTATCCTGGTCCCCTCCGAGGATGGCCACAACCGTCTGCTTCCCTTCTGTTATCGTCCCAGTCTTGTCAAGCAGGACCGTGTCGACGTGCGCCGCAGCCTCCACGGCTTCTCCTCCCTTGACGAGGATGCCGCGCTTTGCGGCGTTACCGGTTCCGACCAGAAGCGCGGCGGGGGTCGCTATTCCTAGAGCGCACGGGCATGCAATCACTACCACGGACACGAACACCAGGATCGAGGTCGCCAGCGGTACGCCCCCTGCCAGCCCCCAGCCGACGGCGGCGAAGAGCGCCACCAAGAGTATCAATGGGACGAAGTACTCGGCGACCCTGTCGGCCAGCCTCTGAATCGGCGCCCGACCAGCTCTCGCTTCCTCCACGAGCTTGGTGATTTGCCCCAACACCGTCTCCTGCCCGACCGCAGTGCACTTTACGACAATCCTCCCGCCCGAATTGATCGACCCCCCTATCACCTGGCTTCCGGGTTCCTTCCTGACTGGCGAACTCTCCCCCGTCAGCAGAGATTCATCGGCATAGGATGAGCCACCGGTCACTACGCCGTCCGTAGGTACCCTTTCGCCCGGCCTGACCTCGACGACGTCCCCTTCGACTAGGTCTTCCACAGGCACCTCGACCCCAACTCCGTCCTTCAGAACGTGCGCCACCGTAGGCCTCAGCTCCAGGAGCTTCCTGACCGAGTCCGAAGCTCGCTCCTTCGTAAGGTGCTCAAGCAGCCTGCCCGCAAGGATGAGCGTGATGATCACAGCGGCGGCGTCGAAGTAGAGCCCCTGGACCCCGAACAGCGAAGGCGCGACGGTCGCCAGGGCGCTGTAGCCGAAGGCCGCCGAAGTGCCCACTGCGACCAGGACATCCATGTTGCTTGTCTTTGCTCGCAGAGCGTGATATGCACCGCGATAGAACCTCGACCCCACGTAGAACTGGACTGGGATGGCGAGTAGTAGCAGCACGTAGGCGTTGGCTTGAGTCGCCAGGATCGGGACGTAGGTCAGGATGAGTATCGAGATGGTCAGGACGGTGCCCAAGCCTACCATCGTCTTCAGCTTTGACAGTTCCTGACTGGGCATCGTGTATTCGAGCTTGCAGGCATCGCTGCAGAAGTAGAAGGTGGTCCCCCGCACTGAGGCCTTCAGGGCGTCCGGGCTTTCGACGACGCTCATGCCGCAAACGGGATCTTTGGCCAATCTTTTCATGTTGGACTCGGCCATTCCCCGATGTTAAATCATTCCCTAATCGAGACCGTCCTTTCGTCTTACCTTATCCCATGGGTTGCCTTCGGCAGGCACCCATTAGCAAGAAGGTCTATATTGGCCCGGGGTCAGAAACTCGCATGCAAAAAGACCCCATATGCGGCATGATGGTCGATGAGAAGAAGTCGCAGATGAAGTCAGCACATGACGGTCAAACGTACTACTTCTGTTCTGCGAACTGCAAGAGCACATTCGACAAGGACCCCCATAAGTACGGGCACCAGCACTAGGCCCGAAAGCCGTACCTAACGGCTCAGGGTCGGGAATCCGTTTCCAGTTCTGAGAATCGCCTTCAACCCTTTAATCTTCTAAAGGGCGGCGCGAGGCAGGTTCGATTGGTTTCCGAGCCGCCTTCGGTGGTTATCGTGAGTGGTCCCTACAGGCGTGAGGGCAGGCAGCAGCACCTTGTCCGACCCCACGTCGAAAGAGCACAAATAGCAGACGCTGAGCACGCGACCAGCGTGCCGAAAAAGCAGCCGACGGATGACCCCTCAAGGAAGGCTCTCGCCTACTCGAAGTTCTACGGCGGGAAGGTCGGTGTCGCCCCCAAGGTTCCCGTCAGGTCCTTGGACGACTTCTCGATATGGTACACTCCCGGTGTCGCCGCCGTCTCCAGGGCCATCGAAGCCGACCGCGACCTGTCGTTCGAGTACACCGGCAGGTGGAACACCGTCGCCGTCGTCACCGACGGAACGAGGGTGCTGGGGCTTGGGAACATAGGTCCAGAGGGCGCCCTCCCGGTGATGGAAGGAAAGGCACTGATCTACAACTATCTCGGTGGCGTCAACGCTGTCCCGCTCCCGGTGAGGGTGAATGACGAAGAAGGGCTCATCTCCTTCGTAAAGGCGCTGGAGCCATCCATAGGCGGCGTCAACCTGGAAGACATAGAGTCCCCGAAGTGCTTCGAAGTCCTCGACCGCCTGCGTTCAGAGATGGAGATTCCGGTGTGGCACGACGACCAGCAGGGGACCGCCGGAGTCACCCTGGCCGCGCTCTTCAACGCCCTCGAGGTCACGGACCGCAAGCTCCGGGGGTCGAGGCTGGTCCTCTTCGGCGCAGGAGCGGCCAACGTCGCGGCAGAAAGGCTGCTGGTGGAGGCGGGGGCGAACCCCAAGGACATCGTCGTCCTTGACTCGAAGGGGATCCTGTATCCCGAGAGGGAGGACATCGACCAGCTCATGCTCAAAAACAAATGGAAGTACGAAATCGCGATCCGCACCAACGGGGACAGGATCACGGGAGGGCTGAAGGACGCCCTCAAAGGCGCAGACGCGCTCGTCGCTGCAGCAGGTCAGGGCCCTGAGATGATCAAACCCGATGAAATCTCTGTCATGAACAAGAGGGCCGTCACCTTCTTCCTCGCGAACCCCGTCCCCGAGATGCTCCCCGCGGCCGCCCACGCCGCCGGCGCGGAAGTGGTCGCGACGGGGAGGTCGGACTACCCGAACCAGGTCAACAACAGCCTCCTCTTTCCAGCCATCTTCCGAGGAGCCCTGGACGTGAGGGCGAAGACGATCACTGACCCCATGGTCATCGACGCAGCTACCGAGCTCGCCGCCTTCGCCAGAGAGAAGGGGATAAGCAAGGACTACATCATCCCGACCATGGTGCAGTGGGAGGTCTATCCCCGCGTTGCGGCGAAGGTCGGCCAGGCCGCCATCAGGGAAGGTGTTGCCAGGAAGAAGCTGTCTGCGAGAGGGTCACTGAAGGCCGCCACTGAGGCCATCGAGAATTCGAGGAAGACGATGAACATACTCCGAAGGAATGGAATCATACTTGACCCGCCAGAATAAGCGTAAATCGAGTACCCCTGGACCCCAGGAGGCGTTGACGTTGCAGATCAGACGTGCGAAAAAGGAAGACCTCGCTTCAGTCGCGGACCTCATCGTGCGAACCAAACGCCTCAACAACGAATTCGACCCGCTCTTCGCCGTGGTCTCGGACGCGAAGGCCAGGGCAGAGAAATACATCCAATCGACAATAGGCCCACAGGAAAAGCTCCTCCTAATCGCCGCCGAGGGACCCAAGGTGGTCGGCGTGCTCAGGGCGGAGATCCGCGAACGGATGTTCTACGAGCCGCACACGGAAGGATTAATCACCGACTTCTACATCCTCCCGGAACACAGGAGGAAAGCACTCGGCAACGAAATGCTGCAGCAGGCTTCCGCCGAACTCAAGAAGATGGGAGCCCAAATCATTGTGGCCGACGTGCCCGCGCAGAACGAAATCGCCAACAGGTTCTATGCCAAGCGCGGATTCAGGGCATTAACCAACCTCTTCGGAAAGAGCCCCTAGTAATCAAGAAGGGTGCCCAGCTTTGGCTCTACTGCGTTGCCCAGCCACATACCACAGCGATAGCAGACGACGTTAGAGCCTGACCTCGTTGGCACGTGCACTTGCGTCTTGAGACAGTACGTCTCCTCTGGAACTGCCGTCAGAAGCATCGTCCAGATCCACGCGTCTCGGTATATAACCCTCGGCGGTCGCAACAGCCTAGTTCGTCGTTTGCCGTTGCCTTAGTATTTCTTGCCGACTACGCCTTTCAGTGCCCCTTCGCCGTTTACTTCCATTACGGTGTCGAAGGACCTCGCGTCCTCCATCGTAACCCCTCCGCTTGGCTCCCATTCTCTGAAGGAGGCATCGTCCGCCACCTCGGCCCTGATCTTGTGGTTGGAGGTGAGAGCGAACGTCCTCGCCTTGCCAGTAAAGTCCCTGCCGTCGACCAGGATCTTCAGCAGGGTCGGGTCCCCAGACTCGAAACTCACCATCCGGGTGTACTTCCTGTACAGCCTTCCTAGGACGTACCCGAAGACAGCGGTCCAACCAGCCAGGAACAGCCCGCTGGCTGCCGCCGACTCGCTGTCGAAGTAGAAACCGGAGAGCCCGAAGAACAGAAGGTTTGCCGCAATCACCGCCCCCATCGTCTCGCCCTTCCAAATGTGGCTGCGGCTTGGCAGAGAGTCGTAGAACATCCCGAAGACGCCCGCATATGTCAGCACGACGAAGAAAGCGACGAAGGCGATGTAGGGGACATCCACGGCGACGACAGAGGCGAAGCAGTCCTCCACGCTGCCTGTCATGTTGGTCGCCGCGACGGGCGGGCAGACGGTCGAGTACGACGTCTGAATGTAGCTGAGCACCGAGGGCTTCATCGCGTAAAGCAGTGTCACGTTGAATATCGCCGTCCCCCCTACGTAGAGGACTCCGCTGAGCGTGCCTGCCTTTATGCCTGCGAAGAACGAGCCCAAGCCCAGATTTCCTAGGCTTTCAGAGCGGCCATGACCTCGACCTCGTGCCCCTGGGCCGTGACTTTCCTGAATATCTTTTTGATCCTGCCGTCGGACCCTATCACGAAAGTCGACCGTTCGGTTCCCATGTACTTCTTGCCGTAGTTCACCTTCTCCCTCCAGGTGTCGTAGAGGTGGTGAGCGACTAGGCCCTCGTCGCTGAGGAGCGTGAAGTTCAGAGAGTATTTGTCTATGAACTTGGCATGGGAGTCAAGGGAATCCTTGCTGACGCCAAGGACTACCGCGTCCATCTTGCCGAACTTTGGAAGATTGTCCCTGAAAGCGCAAGCTTCGATGGTGCATCCAGGGGTGTCGTCCTTCGGATAGAAGTATAGCACCACCTGCTTGCCCTTGAGCGAGCTGAGCCTGACGGGCTTGCCTTCGGACGACGGCAGCTCAAAGTCGGGGGCCCTGTCCCCCACTGCGAGTTCCTTCGGGGCCGATTTCATTGGCCCATCCGAAAAACGGTCCCCAAAAAAGTTAATGATTGCCCGCCAGGCGCGACTTCATACTTGAGTATAGACGTCCACGTCCACCCCTGGACGAAGGCCCTCATGAAGAAGAACGGGCCCATCATGAAAGCATGCGACTTCTTCAAGCTCGACGTCGAAAAGCTCCCTCGGACGACCGACCAGCTCATCGATGAGATGGACGAAGCCGGGGTCTCGAAGGCAGTCATCCTCGGGCAGGACACCCACGCCACAAAGAACCCCGCGTTCAAGAACTACACGCTCAGGAACGACGAAATCGCGAAGCTCGCAGCGAAGTCCAAGGACAGGCTCGTCCCGTTTGCAGGGGTCGACCCCAACGCAGGGAAAGACGCCATGAGGGAGCTGAAACGGGCGATCAGAAGCCTAGGCATGCGCGGGCTAAAGGTCCACAGCAGCGCCAACTCGGTTTACATCAACGACAGGAAACTGATGTACCCGATCTATGAACTGTGCCAGGACTCCAGCATCCCGATACTCTTCCACACAGGTACGACGGGGTTGGGAGACACAGAGATCAGGTACAGCAAGCCGGAGCTGCTCGACGAGGTATGCCAGGACTTCCCGGACCTCAAAGTGGTGATGGCCCACTTCGGCTGGCCGTGGCCGGAAGTGACCATTGCGATCGCCCTGAGGAACCCCAATGTTTTCATCGACGTTTCCGGATGGAAACCAAAGTACATACCCCAGAGCATCTACCCCTACCTCAACGGAATCCTACAGGACAGGTTCCTGTTCGGGACCGACTACCCGATGCTCAGGCAGAAGGAGTGGCTTGACGACTTTCGGGCTAACCTCGCCCCTAAACTGAAGCAGGGGGTGGCAGAAAAGCTGCTGTCAGGCAACGCGAAGAGGCTTCTGTCCGCTTAGGGCTGGATAAGCTGAATCTTCAGCGACTTCCGTCCGTTATAACCCTCATTGGGCTTGTGCCAGAATGAGACGTCGGGCTCGCCGTACCGCCAGCAGAGCATCACGCTTTCACCGTACTTCTCCGCCGGAAAGTCCACCAGGCCGTAATCCAGGTCCTTCACTTCAACACCCAGGTCCTCAAGCTCTGCAATCTGCCTGGTCATGTGATCGACGAGCGCATCCAACTGCGCCGCCCTCTCGGCTACTTCGGCGGTCTTGAACCCCAGGAGGTTGTACTTCTCTATCTCGCCGTGGAGCTTGGCGATGACTTTCTTCTGCTCCAGCAGCTCCTTGACCTTGGGCCTTATGTCGGGGATGAGCTTCGAGGCTTCCTGCGGTGTGAACAAATGCAGCTCCGTATTTTCGAACGTCGTTGTCTGGCTCGCCTCTACCGCTAGATAATCAACATAAGAAAGTTACGAGTCATAACGAGACTTGACCAACCATACCAAATTGGTTGACCCAAAGAATCCCCATTGAATTCTTGACGGGCTGCTACCCTCGGAAGCGCTGTCATCGTTAATAGTTCGTGCCCGAGGCGGGCGTGTGTTGTACACACGCAGGGGGGACAAGGGCGATACCTCTCTCTATGGGTCAAAGCGCGTGCAGAAGGACGACCCGAGGGTCGAAGCCTACGGGACCATAGACGAACTCAACAGCGTACTGGGGGTGGTGGTCTCGGGCTCGAAGGACAGGGCGCTTGCTTCATCTCTGAAGGAGGTCCAGAGGTTGCTTTTCGTGGCCGGCGGGGACGCCGCATGCGAGCTCGACCTATCTCAGAGCGTCCCAAGGATTTCAGCCTCAGATACTGCGAGGATCGAAGAGATGACAGACGAACTCCTGGCGAAACTGCCTACATTGAAGAACTTCATACTCCCAGGCGGTACTCAGACCGCGGCCATGCTCCAGGTGGCCAGATCTGTCTGCAGGAGGGCCGAACGGAGGATCCTTACAGCGTCGAAGTCGCATGAGATGAACCCTGAGCTGGTCCCTTTCTTCAACAGGCTCTCATCATATCTGTTCAACCTTTCGCGGCGGGCGAACGAGAGAGCGGGTAAGAAGGAAGACGTCTGGAAGGCTTAGTCTAGGTTCACGGACACGTTCTTGGTCCGCACGTAGGCCTGCACCGCCTCCATCCCTTGCTCGGAAGAGTTGCCGCTGTTCTTGAAACCGCCAAAGGGCGTCTGAGGGAACGTGATCGGTTCCTCGTTGATAGTCACGATGCCCGACTCCAGCTGCTTTGCGACGACGTGAGCCCTCCTCAGGTCCCTGGTCCAAACGCCAGCCCAGAGACCGTACTCAGAATCGTTCGCCTTCTGGACCGCGTCCCCCTGGCCTTCGAAGGTAGTTACTGTCAGCACGGGTCCGAATATCTCCTCACGCGCCACCTTCATTTCTTGGGTGACCCCGTCAAGTATCGTCGGCCGATAGAAGAAGCCTGACTTGAGCTCCTCTTCCTCCGGAGGCGCGCCCCCGGCTGCGATGGTCGCCCCCTCGCTCGTCCCGATGTCGACATAACCCGCCACCCTCTCCTTCTGTGACGCCGCCACCAGGGGGCCCATGGCCGTCTCCGGCTTCAGGCCGTCGCCCAATTTCATCCCTTTGGCACCATCTACCAGCCTCTGGAGGAGTGCTTCTTTGATCCCCTCTTCGACAAGTAGCCTGGAGCCTGCCCAGCACATCTGCCCCGCGTTTGTGAATATGCCGTTCAGGACGGCACCAGCGGCCCTTTCTACGTCAGCATCATCGAAGACGATATTGGGGTTCTTGCCTCCCAGCTCGAGTATCACCCTCGAAAGGTTTTCTGATGCCAGTTCCATGACCCTCATCCCGGTCTCGACGGACCCTGTCAGGGCTGTCAGCTTGACGTCCGGATGCTTGATGAGAGAGCCTCCGACTTCGTCCCCTCCCCCTGTTATCACGTTCACCACGCCGTCCGGCATTCCAGCCTCCTTGCAGAGCTCGGCGAATTTCAGGAGTGTCAGTGGGGTGAAAGACGCGGGCTTCGCCACAATGGTGTTCCCTGCAGCCAGCGCCGGCGCCATGCTCCTGGCTGCCATTACGAGCGGGTAATTCCATGGCACGACGTGTGCCGTCACCCCGAGCGGCTCCTTGACCGTGTAGTCGAGCCTGTTGCCCGGCACCGGGATTGTGCTACCCTGGATCTTGTCGGCCAGGCCGGCAAAATACTCGAAGTGCCTCGCGGCCATTGCTATGTCCCCCTTCGCCTGCCCGAGGGGCTTGCCGTTGTTCAACGTCTCCAGCCTTGCGAAATCCGCGAGCCTCTCCCTCAGGGTCTGCGAGACCTTCGCAAGGAGCCTCCCCCGCTTGCTCGGGTCCATGGACCGCCAGCCAGGGTCCTCGAACGCCCTCTTCGCCGCGTCGACAGCCGCTTTGACGTCTTCGGTGTCCCCCTTGGGGACGTGGGCAAGCACCCTGCCCGTAGCAGGGTTGAACACAGGGTAGTGCCTGCCGGAGTGGGAGGCGACCCATGCGCCTCCGATGAACATCTCATAGTTGGGGACGGTCTCCGCCTGCATGGCTCGCTACGACTCCTTCAGTGGGTCATAACTGTTACTTCACGAGCTCGAAGGCTGTCGATATCCCCTGGCCCACCCCGATGCACATGGTGGCCAGCCCGAACCTCGTCCCCGTCCGCTTCATCTGATGGACCAGTGTAGTGGCGAGTCGGGCGCCGCTGCAACCAAGAGGGTGGCCTATCGCGATAGCGCCGCCGTTGGGGTTCATCTTCTTCAGGTCAAATCCCGCCATCTCCTCCACGCAAGCCAGCACCTGTGCTGCGAAGGCCTCATTGAGCTCGATTATTCCGAACTCATCAAGGCTCATGCCGAGCCGCGAGAGCAGCTTCTTGGTCGAGTAGACCGGTCCCATCCCCATGTAGCTTGGGTGGACGCCTGCGGTTGCAGACCCGAGTATCCTCGCGATTGGCCTGAGACCGAGGCTCTCCGCTTTCTCCTCGCTCATCAAGACCAGCGCCGCAGCGCCGTCGTTTATCCCTGACGAGTTCCCAGCGGTCACCGTGCCGTTCTTCCGGAAGGCGGGCTTGAGCGTCGCGAGCTTCTCCAAGGAGGTGTCAGTCCTCGGGCCTTCGTCCTCCATTGTCCCCTCCGGCTTCTCCGGAGTCTTTATCGAGATAACCTCGTCAGTGAACCTGCCACTCCCCCTCGCATCGACGGCCTTCCTATGGCTCGCAAGGGCGAACTCGTCCTGCGATTCTCGGCTGATCTTGTACTTCTCCGCCAAGTTCTCGGCGGTCTCCCCCATGGAGATTGGCGGGTACTCGGGAGGGAATGCGGGGTTCACGAATCGCCAACCGATGGTCGAATCCACAAGCGAAACACCGTCTTGTTCTTGCCCAAACCCCGGCTTCAGTGCGACAAGTGGCGCCCGGGTCATGCTCTCCACCCCACCAGCCAGCAGGATGTCTCCCTCCCCGGCAGCTATGACCCTGGCGGCGGAGTTCACGGCCTCCAGTCCGGAACCGCAGAGTCTGTTGACTGTTGCCCCCGGGACAGTGTAGGGCAGCCCAGCAAGAAGGATCGCCATCCGTGCGACGTTCCTGTTGTCCTCGCCCCCCTGGTTGGAGCAACCGAAATAGACGTCGTCGATTGCTTTCGCATCGACCCCAGACCTACCAATTACGTTACTGATGACCAGCGCCCCCAGGTCGTCCGGACGCACTGACTTCAGGATGCCCCCGCGTTTCCCGATCGGCGTTCTGACCGCATCTATGATAACGGCCTGGCCTTTCACGGGGCCTACGAATCGTCGGCCGCTTATCTTCTTTGCTGGAGTCTGGGCTGCTTCCATGGGCCCATCCTCCCTATGGCTGAACCGTCTATTGCCCCGTGAACTCTGGTTCTCGCTTGTCGAAGAAGGCCCTGACGCCTTCGACGTGGTCCCGCGTCCTTCCGGCGATATCCTGTAGATACATCTCGTATTCCAGCGCCGAATCCATGTCCACGACGACTGCCCTGTTCATGGCACGCTTTGTCAGGCCCATGGCCTTCGTGGGACCCTTTGCGAGCCGCTCGGCCAGCTTCGTCACCTGCATCCTGAACTCGTTCTCCGGGAAGACCCAGTTGACCAGCCCCAGGTTCATCGCCCTGGGAGCATCTATGGGCTCACCGAGCAGCCCGACCTCCATCGCCTTGCCCAGCCCCAGGATCCGCGTCAGCCAAAAGCTCGTCCCGGAGTCGGGCGCGAGCCCGACCTTGATGAACGCTTCATGGAACGTCGCCTTGTCGGAAGCAGCCCTCAGGTCGCAGGCAAGCGCCAACCCCAGGCCCGCACCCGCAGTCACTCCATTGACGGCCGCGAGGACCGGCTTCTCCATCCTCCTGATCTTCCCGACTATCGGATTGTATTTTCTCTTGATTACCTCTCCTAGGAGCATAGGCTTCCCGCTGTCGTAGGTGGCCCTGTTCGCGCTCAGGTCCTCGCCGACGGAGAAGGCTCTGCCTTCGCCTGTGAGCACGATACAGCGCACCTCGGAGGACTTCTCGCCTTCCTTCAGGGCCTCCATCAGGTCGTTCCCCATCTGCTCGTTGAAGGCGTTCAGCTTGTCGGGCCTGTTCAGCGTGACCCAGAAGACGCCGTTCCCCGACTCTGTCTTGACCGTCGCGTACTGCAACTATTTCCCCTTGAACACGGGCTTTCTTTTCTCCATGAACGCCTTCATCCCTTCCTTCGCGTCCTCGGAAGCGAACAGCAGGTAGAAGAGCTCACGCTCGAAGTCTATGCCGTCGCTCAGGCCCATCTCGAAGGCCTTGTTCACTGACATCTTCGCCAGCCTCAGGGCCACCGGGGATTTCGAAGCGATCTCAATGGCCACCTTCTTCGCCTCTTCGAGGTAGGCCTCCTTGGGGACTACCCTGCTCACCAGCCCCAGCGTCTTTGCTTCTTCGGCTCCTATCCTCTTCCCTGTGAGTATCATCTCCATCGCCTTGTACTTCCCTACGGCCCTCGTGAGCCTCTGGGTCCCACCTCCGCCCGGCATCACGCCGATGTCAATCTCGGGCTGGCCCAGCTGGGTTGTCTCCGACGCCACCAGCACGTCAAGGCTCATCGCAAGCTCGAGCCCTCCCCCTAGGACGAAGCCGCTCAGCGCTCCAACAATGGGTTTAGGGTACTTCCCTACCTTGTCCCAGAGCGGGAAGAAGTGTCCCGACATGGTCATCTCCACGGCAGTCATATCGGCCATCTCCCCGATGTCTGCCCCGGCCGAGAACGCCCTCTCGCTCCCCGCTATCACCAGGCACCTGACGCCGTCGTCCTTCTCGAACTCGGTCAGAGCAGAAATGAGCTCGGTGACCAGCTTCGTGCTCAGCGCGTTCATCGCCTGCGGGCGGTTGATGGTGATGATCCCAACCATGCCTTCCTTCGATACCGCGATCGTCTCGTAGTCCATGTGCCGGAGGCCGAGAGGTGATTGTAATAACCCTAGCGACCTCGTCACGTTAAAGAACCGTCGAAACCCCACGTCGTCCATGGGGGGCTGGCACGAGCAGAACCTGCGGGTCCGCTACGAGGAGACCGACACCATGGGGGTCGTCTACTACGCGAAGTTTTTCGTTTGGATGGAGGTAGGAAGAGTTGCACTACTTCGGGACGTCGGATTCGGATACAAAGAGTGGGTGAGACAAGATGTGGAGATACCCGTCGTTCAGGCCCACGCCGACTACAGGTCTTCAGTCCGCTTCGACGACGAAGTCCTGGTCAAAACCAGGGTCGCCTCCATCGGCAA
>JAGWHB010000040.1 GCA_028867035.1 Nitrososphaerota archaeon
CTTTCCTAATCCTCTCTCGACGCTTATCCTATACACCACGCGCCGAAGCTCCTTGACCTGCATATCGTTGAAGCGGGGAATCAGGGCCTCGAAGTCGAGCCATGTGAGCTTTTGAACGTCGGCCTTCCACTTCTCAGCTTCCGCTAAGCGGACGGCTTTTGCGGGGTCGGGCGCGCGTCCTCTGCTCACGCTGAAGCCCTGCTCCTCTTGAAGCTGTTCTGTGCCTTCGTGATTCGCTTGTCTATCTTCTTGTTCAGCTTCTCCACCTCCTTAGCGTTCCCCTCGGCGCGGGCCTTGTCCCTCTTCACGGCGAGCCGCTTCAGCTTCGGGTCGTAGTCGAAATATTTGTCCATCTAACTCACCCCCGCTTGGGTTCTCCAGCTCTGAGCTTTCATCCGTTGTGCCTCCCTCTGTTTCGCCAGCTCGAAGAGAACCTTGTTCATCTCCGGCGTGTTCAATTCCTTTACGCCATTGAGATACGCGCAGGCTCTCCCGCAGAAACGATGCCAGTGGTGCGCCCTGAATTCCTTGCCGCACTCTTCACACTTCAGGTTCAACCCTCTTCCTCCTCATCATATCCGATTGCTTCAAAGAAATGGTCAATGTAAGTTTCTTGTGCGTCCGAAATGAACCCGTTATATTGTTCCATCTCAGCCGCCGCTATGTCTGGGTCGTGTTCGCTTTCTAGGAATCGGTCGAAGTCGTCGTAATGGCTGGGAGCTGGTCGGTGGGGCAAGTCAGTATCCCTCCATCAGCGCGGCGCGTTCTTCGTCGGTCATACACTTCCAGCACCTCCGATTCCGGTAGCCGTGGTCTTTGATCGTCGCCCCCTTCCTGATGTTCGGGTAGTAGGAGACCGTCCCGTATTCGACAACCCAGCGCGTCTTTCTGATTTGACAGGTTGCACAGAACCTCCGGCCTCTAGCTAAAATAAACTGGGGGCGGCTCGCGGCCACGACACACTCAGGTCTTGCGACCGTCAGCGCCGGTGTAGACGCACGTTGCTCATCGCCGCTTTCAGCTCTACTCGTTGAACTTCCTCTCCCGTGGGTGTTGTGCTGTATACCGAACGATGTCCTTGCCGCACGCTGGACAGGCTGGCTGAAGCCCGAATACTGCGCCCTCCTTCGTCTTGAGATACCTGAGTCTTGGGAATTCATATACGGCCCCGCACTCTAGACAGTTTACCAAATCTACGATTCACCTCCCTTCCGCGCGTCCTTCAACGCTTGGAAATCGGGCGTGTCGTCAGAGTCCTTCGTAGCCTCTTCGTTCATCGTGTAGAGCCAAGCCTTTCCCTCTTCGGTCAGGACTAGCTTCGGCCCCTTCTCTTCTATCAGGCCCAGCTCTACAACGTCGGAAAAATGTTCATTGAACGACCGGCCCATTATGTTCCACTTGAGGCAGATGTGCCGGTAGAGTGTCTGCTTAGTTTTCTTTCCGTCTTGGATGGTCTCTAGGATGTCTCGTCTTAGGTCGCGCGTGAACTTGGTTCCTCTTCCCTCCCGTGGAGAGACATGGCTCAATTTGTCCCTAGTGCGAGCCTGCGTCTAGGTCGCTGTTCCATTGAGACTTCGGTTTTCTTCAGGTCGCTTCTCTGGTGCGTCTCCAAGTGCTGAGATACGTTCCACTCAAACTGCTTCTTGAAGGTCGAAGAAAATGACTTCCCGCAAGTCGCGCACTCGAAGCGGTAGACCGTTTCGGTCAGTATCATCGGCATACCCCTCCTCCTCCTCGTTAATATACATATCCCCCTCCTCCTCCTCCATTGCCGGCCCTCTATCCCCCTACACGCGCAAGCAAGCACGTAAGCAAG
>JAGWHB010000041.1 GCA_028867035.1 Nitrososphaerota archaeon
CGTCACGACGGCCGGCTTCAAGGGGCAGGACCCGGAGTCCGTTCACTCCCGCTTGCGAGATGCGTATCCAGACGTCCCCATACATTTGGCGCTGGACCCGCAGACGAGCCTTTCTGTCGCAAAACGTCTGAGAAACCCAGGCGAGACGATAATCTTCACGGGTTCGACCTATATGATAGACCAGACGCTCAACAGGGACGCGAAGCTCCGCCTCCTCAATGGTACGTTCGGGTGGCGCGAAATCAGACAAAGGCCTGCTGATGTCACCCCGGATTGGGACCAGCAATGAGCGCAGGTACGTAGAGGTCGAGCCGTTTGGACAGAGTGGGAATCCTCGTCGTCTCCAAGTGTCTCAGCTCCCCCCCGATAGTCGACGCATTCTCACGTAGCCAGAAACACCGCTGTGATTTCTATGTCGTCGAAAAGCAAGCCAATCCTTTCAACCTCGCGAGGGCGAAGGTGCACGCCATCGTACCCGACCTGAACCTGAGAGACATCGCGAGGTTCGCGAAGAGGCACAGCACTTCCATCGATTTCGGCTTCGCGGACACGGAGGACTTCGTGGTTCAGGGGGGCAGAGATGTTTTGGAGGAGGAGGCCGGAGTGAAGGTGGTATCCGTGACCAAGGAGTATGCCCTCGAGGGGAGCAAGGCAGGCCAGCGGTTGCTCTTCGAAAGGATATGCCCCGCCTTCAACCCCCGTTTCAAGGTCTTCGATCCTGCGGAGTACGGCGACGTGGAGAGAGCCGTCTCAGACTTCAGGAGATGGGCGGGGGAGGTCCGGTCTGTGGTCATCAAACCCGACGCCCCAGCCAGAGGAGCGGGTGTGGGGGTGGGAGGGAATGATTTCAGGACAGAAGATGAAATGACTTCGTTCTTCCGTGGCGTCTACTCCAAGGGAAAGGTGCTTGTGGAGGAGAAGGTCGAGGGGGAGGAGTCGAGTTTCCAGGCGTTCAGCGATGGGAAGCATTTCGTCCCCGCTCCAATGACGAGGGACTACAAGCGGGCCTTCGACGAGGACAAGGGAAGGCTGACCGGCGGGATGGGCAGCTTCCGTGACGACCGGTCGTATCTCCCCTTCGTCGGGAGTTCTGAGTGGGAGGCGGTCGTGAGGGCCGAGGACTCGGCGTTCAGGAAATGGAAGGGGAAGGGGTCCAAGCCCGGACTGCGGGGGATCGTGCTCTACGATGCTCTGATGCACACCGGCAAGGGGTTCAAGGTGCTTGAAAGGAACAGCCGGGGAGGAAACACGGAGTTCGTCAACCTGTTGACCACGCTCGAGGACGACTTCGTCGACGTGTGTTTTCGGATTTTGGACGGCTCGCTGAAGGGAATGCGGTTCAGAAGGGAGGCGTCGGTTGTCACCTGCGCTGTTCCTCTGGCCTATGGGACGGGAGACAAGAACCCGGGCGGGCAAGAGATAGACATCGCCAAGGCGAACAGGCTCGTAAAGGAGCATCCAGATGAATATCGGGTCTATCCGATGGACCTTCGTCTCGATGGCGGCCGGACGATGTCCGGGACTTCGCGTTCAGTGGCTGCCGTGGGACTGGGAGAGGCGGTCGGACAAGCCAGGGAACGCTCTCTTGAGGTTGTCAAGTCGATCGTAGGGCCCGTCAGGTGGCGGGAGGACATTGCGAGCAGAAAAGACCTGGACAAAAGAGCCACCCACCTGAATTCGCTTCGACTGGAGGTCGGTTAGTGCTTGAACGCGCGGGTGTGGGTCATCACCATAGCAATGCCGCGGGCGT
>JAGWHB010000042.1 GCA_028867035.1 Nitrososphaerota archaeon
TGCGACGCTCCAGGCAAACAGCACGATGATGGACGGGCAGAACTACATACCTGTTAGGCTCAGATACACCACCCAGTATGGCGCGAACGTCACCAAGATCATCAACGTTCCCATCAGCGTGATCGTCAACGCCCCGAACCTGATACCGAGCATAATCGCATCACAGCCGCAGACGCTGTATGCTGGATCCAACCAGACCCTTAGCGTCTCGATCCAAAACATCGGTCTCGGGGTCGCAAAGAACGTGACGGTCAGCTTTGTGGGAACGCAGAACATAACAGTGGGCAGCTCCGCCTCAAGCATCTTCATAGGGACGATGCAGCCCGGCGCCTCCCAGACGCAGTCGGTGTTCATCTCCGCGAGCAAGTACGACAACCAGACCCGCTACAGGGTGCCTGTGGAGCTGGGCTACTCTAACGCGAACTACCAGATCAGGGTGCAAAAGACCTTCTACCTGAACGTGACCCTCCAGAACTCCGCAATATACAACGTGACTGGCGTCAGCGGAACGCTCCTTCCTGGGGCTACATACGTCCCCCTCACATTCAGGATAAGGAACATCGGGGGGCAGACTGCGCAGCAGGTCACATTCAGCCTGCAGAGCATCTACCCGATAGTCCCGGCCTCGCCCAACCAGTACCTCGCGCAGCTTGCGCCTAGCCAGAGCGCGAACGTCACATTCTACGTGAACGTTGACGCCCAGGGCAACGGCGGAAGCTATCCCGTGACTGTATACGAGCAGTGGTCCCAGCCCAACGGCGCAACGAGCCAGCAGTACAGCAGCTCGCAGAATTACTACGCAGTGGTCGGGCTCACATCGCCATCGGGCGGAGGCAGCGGCATAACCGCTTACCTTGTCATAGGCGCCGTGATAATCGCGGTGGCGGGCTACGTCCTCTGGAAGAGGCACCCGACGCTAAGGGGCATAAGGCTGGGAGGCAAGAAGGAGAAGGGGCCAAAGTGATCAGATCGTGACCCCGAAGTAGACCCTTGCGATGGTCCCGATGACTATGGTTATCAGGGCGGTGCCGAGCGTGACCGCCACCATCTCCTGTGTCCTGTGCCTGATGCTCGTGTCGCTCACGATCGCGATCACGGTAGAGGCGAGGACCAATGTTATGACGTCGAGCAGGACCGCGAGCAGTATGCCTATGTATCCGCTGAAGCCCAGCAGGAAGGGGATGATCGGTATGAGCGCTCCCATGAAGTAGAACACCCCAGTGTAGTAGGCGTCCTTTGACGGCTCGGTCATCGCGGATTTCTGCTGGGAGCCCTCCTCGATTGCCTTTGTGACGATGTTCTGGGACTTGGACGCGAGGTAAACCCCGCCGGCCATGGAGAAGGTCCCTGCCACTCCCACTATTATCCCGCCGACTATGACTATCGCCGGCGAGGTCGCAAACGCCGCAATTCCCGTGACGGCGGCGAGCACCTCGACGAGGCTGTCGCTGAGCCCAAGCACGATCGAATTTATGTACGCAAGGCTCCCCTTGTTCGACTCGACCTCGCGCAGCAGGCTTCTCTCATGCGTCTTCTCCTCCTCTATTATCGCATTGA
>JAGWHB010000043.1 GCA_028867035.1 Nitrososphaerota archaeon
TAAGACAATCTTCGTGGAGCCGATTGGGAAATGAGCATCAAAGTGAGGGTCCTAATTTCTAAGTGGGATATCGAAACCATCGTCATAACACCGAGAACTGCCAGAAGGCTCAAATGGAAAGCACAGCAAGTCGTTGAGGTCAAGCAAGCATGAGCATCAAAGTCGGCTTCTTCTTGTTCGTGGTCGGGTTCGTCCTCGGCCTTCTGACGGGGCTAGGCTGGCTATGAGGACTAAATCTATCGCTCTCGGAATTGTCATCGGACTCGTTGCGGTCGTAGTGCTTGCTGTTCTCAATCATACTCCTGACTCTCCCATTCTTGGCATGACGCTTTATGAGATTGGGGAACTACAAGGTGTCATTCTCACCGCGATATTCCTGTCGATTGTAGGAATCTCTTCACTGTTGCTTGACATCGAGTATGACTATGAAGAAGAGGAGCGCAAAGAAGAAAGAAAGGAACTCATCGAGGATATACTCAAGGAAATGAAGAAGAGTTGACCCAGAAGCAAAGGATTGTTGACTCGCCTGATTTACAAACGCCCGCTTCCCTACCGATGGACATGGAACAAGTCGAATGGGAATGTCCGAAGTGTCACCAGGGCTATGTGCTGGCCGTGGGGCTCGTCGAGCGCGAGAAGAAATACCACGAGGCCGAAGAATGACCCTCTACTACCGCAAGGAGGACATCAGCAAGCGCCACAAGCCAGGGATCGACCCCGTCCCCTACTACTCCGAGGGGAAGGACGGCATCCACTGCGGGCGGTGCGGGGCCGACTTCGTGGGAATCCATGTGTGCGGGGTGAACGGTGCATGACTAACCCCGTGCGGGTTCAGCGTCGAAGAACGAAGGGCTGGAAGATGCCCCCGAACACGGTCTATGTCGGAAGGCCGACTATCTGGGGAAATCCTTGGAAGTTCAACGAGAACAGAGATACAATCCTGAAGGAATATCGACGGTGGCTACTCTCGGAGGGGGGCATTTCCTTCTGGCATCGAAGCCACTCCATCTCCGAACTCAGAGGCAAGAACCTCGCCTGCTGGTGCCCCCTCGACCAGCCCTGTCATGCGGACATCCTGTTGGAGTTGGCGAACCAATGAGGCCCGACAGGCTCGACAGGGAAGGCAGGCCCAGGCCCAGCGACAAGGGTGCGCCCGTCCAGACCTTCCGAATCGTCCTCGGAGGCCCAGGCCCCATCGAAGAGGTCACGGTCACGGTGCCGAGGGAGCAGTTGCTCGCCAACATCGACTACTATGAAAGGGCTGGAAGAAAATGGGTCGTGGTCAAGGCGTAATGAATAGAAGGAACACTCTCGGCGTTCTGTTTCTAACCGTTGCAATCTCGTTGACAACTGGGGCAGGACTGCAAGTGGGTTTCGCAAAGTCTGTCCCTCCCACCTTGGCGGTCTACATAATGGTCTTCGCTTCGCTCGCAATCGGGATAACTCTGATAATGTCCGACATCTACTTTGATTACGCCGAAGAAAGAACCCGCAGAATCGTCAGGGATGAAATGAGAAAGGCATGACCAAACGGCAA
>JAGWHB010000044.1 GCA_028867035.1 Nitrososphaerota archaeon
GACTTTTTGAGGTTTTGGGCATAGGTACCTACCCCTATTGTCAGACCCCTAAAATGGCCAAAAACGTCAAAAAACCCTGTTTTGAGACCCCTAAAAGTGCCAAAAAACGTCAAAAATCGAGGTTTTAGACCCCCTTTTTAAGGGCGTATACTAAACAATATATTAATAGCTAATTAGTGAAAAATAAGGAAAAATCATGTCAAAAACGGGTCTCGCTTGACTTGAAACGGGGTAGCGACCCTGATAGTGCGGGAAAGACAACCGGGCCTTTTGCCGCAAACTGAACCACGTGTTTTTGACGATTTTCGTGATTTTTCGTATAGGGTACGACTCGACTTTTTGACAGTTTTCGAGTCCCTCAAACTCTCAAAACGTCAGTTTTCATGATGTGACGGTATGACCTCAGAAGTGTTCGTTCTGTCGAACCTTCCAACCCATTCCTCAGAGTCTGTCATGACTCGACACCTCAGTGTCTAGTCCTGACTTGACTCATAGACCATTGAATGACGACATCACGAGGTAGCGAGTGTGAAGTCAGTGCGACAGCTGTTCTTGAAGAATACTTTGTTGAGACCATTGAACCTGTTCTACTCAGTAGAGAATAAGTAAAGCCCTCAACAAGATGTACTCAGACGCCATAGACACCACCAATGATAAAATCCCATGAGCAGACTTTTCGATTCTTTTTCTCTCGTCACTTAAGTTCCAATTCTTTTCCCTCTCACGGAACAATCTGTTCAGCATTTCTTGAAACGCGGGAATTCATTTCCGTTTCTTCCACATCTCGAAAGAACAGCTGTCGCACTGACTTCACACTCGCTACCTCGTGATGTCGTCATTCATTGGTCTATGAGTCTACGTCTATTGACAACTGTAACTGAGGTTACAGTGGTCACTAGACTTGACTCTCTGATTGGTTCGGGGATAATGGCACAAAAGCCAATTATCCTGAGACATTGTCGAAGCATCATGATAAAAGAATACGCGCAGCCATTGAGATGTCTGGCTTAGTTTTGATCAGCATTGGGATGCTGCAATCATAGGTCTATGATTGATTAGCTATCGTCTCGCCTAACTCGACATTGTGACGATTGTTTCTACATCGATTACTCGTCTGCCGACTAGACTGCGAGCTCTCGTCAATAGTCGTCAACGGCTTGTAACTTTTGAACTCTTCGCTCGCTCGACTCCAAAAGTAGCCGCCTGACTTGCCGTCTCTCTTCGAAAGTATTCGATCGTAATTAAGACAGGCCCCTATCAGAAAGTCAGGTTTCGACATGATGTCTCAGCTTCCTAAAGACTTGTCAGTTGGGGTTGGACCTGTCCAAAAGTCCAAAAAGTCGACTTTTTGAGGTTTTGGGCATAGGTACCTACCCCTATTGTCAGACCCCTAAAATGGCCAAAAACGTCAAAAAACCC
>JAGWHB010000045.1 GCA_028867035.1 Nitrososphaerota archaeon
CTCAGCCAAGAACTGAGGCGTGGCCCCGAGGGAATCTACGCATGGGACAAAGCCCTCAAAGGTCGGAAGGAAGAAGTGCCCGTGATAGGCTATGTCGAACCATCGCGACAGCTTCGCCAGGGTCTCCTCGAACCTCTTCAGATGGCCGTCGAGTTCGGTCTGTCCCTTCACCTTCAGCCTGAGGGGGTCCACCAAGGGGTCGGTGTGGTACATCGCGTTGAGGGGCGTGATGGTCGCCAGAACGGGCTTATATTTCCCTCCAAGGCTCCGCCCCAGAGTTTCCAGTGCATCCACTGTCTTGGGGTTGATGAGCCCTTCGGCGTGGACGACTAGGGATATGTGCGTCATGGCTTCATCCCCATCCTCACATCCAGAATCACCTTGGAGAGAATCTCGTCAATCCCCATCGAGGGCTCCCAGCCCAGAATCCGGATAGCTTTGCTATGGTCTGTTGTCTGGTCGAAAGCCTGAGGTCCCGGTGGCCTGAACTCTATCCTGGTCTCGGGAATCCTCGCCTTGACGAGCTTCGCCAGCTCCAGCATCGACACGGGTTGATTGCCCAGCACGAAGGTCTCATACTCCCCCTGCATCTTCCCCGAGACGAATTTCAGGGACTTCCAGATGGCTTCGGCGATGTCCACCGGGTGGATGAACTCCCGCCTGTGGAGGCCCTCGCCCCATATCTCGATGGGCTGCCCTTCGATGGCCGATATGACGAACTCCCTGACGGCGTTCTTCTCCCTTTGATGCTCGCCGCAGATCAGCGTCGGCCTGAGGATGGCGCTCCTTATCCCGAACTGCGAGTAGAACCTGACCAGCTCCTCCCCGACCTGCTTGCTCTTGCCGTAGGCGTTGTAGGGCCCCACGGGGGTGTCCTCGTCGATGGGGCACTTTGGAGATCTCGGGTAGACGCTGAAGCTGGACATGAAGACCAGCTTGTCCACTCTGTGGACTTTCATGGCCTCCAGGACGTTGAGGGTGGCGTTGATGTTGTTGTGGAGGAACGGATATGGATTGTCCCTGGACTCGGCGGCCCCTCCCTTCCCCGAGGCACCGGCCAGGGCGGCGAGATGAACAACGGCGTCCATGTCCTCCACGGCCTTCAGGGCGTTCTCCTTGACGGTCAGGTCGGTGGGGAGATCCACTCCTCTTACCTCCAGCCCTCGGCCAAGCCTTTCGGCCACGAAACGTCCCACGAACCCGTTCGAGCCTGTGAGGAGAACCTTCAAGCCACTAGCTCCGGCTTCTGATGCTCCGGGTCCCCGCACTCATCGTCGTCCACCATGTCCCTGAGGGTGATCTCCGCCTCGTCGGCCCTCAGCCAGCAGTTCAGACAGCGCTTCAAGTAGAGCTCCAAGAAAATATGGAGGGCAGCTTTCCCTGGACCATACTGATTATGCTGGTGGTGGCG
>JAGWHB010000046.1 GCA_028867035.1 Nitrososphaerota archaeon
GTGCGGGACTCCGTGCGGGACTCCGTGCGGGACTCCGAATATGCCTACTTCGGTTCCCTCTTCCCCTCGGTCAAAAAGTGGAAATATGTCGAACAGAAAGGGGACTCCTATCCCTTCCAGTCGAGCATCAGCCTCAACGAAAGGGGGCTCGTCCCGGCGACAGACGGCAAGGGCAAGTGGTGGCTCATCCATCCGCTCGAAGGCAAGCCCGGAGAGGTCATGTGGCAGGGGAAGCTCAAGGAGATACCGGCTTGACCAATCCACTTCCGACGACGAAGCGGGTTCAACTCCCGATGAAACTCCATCATGGAGGATTCCTCTTAGACTTTGACGTCATCATCTTCGGCAAGGTTCACCGAATCAAGAACTTCCCTTGGTGTATGCCATGAGCGCGAAAGGCAAGGCTGAGAGTGAGGGCGCGAAGGGGTGTCCCACCTGCGGGAAACTTCACGATGAAAAGGAATGTATCACGGCAAGAGCATTGGGAGCCGCCATTTCAAGGGGGATAGACCCTGCCTACTGACCCAGCCACCGCGAAGGTCAAGGATGCGAAAGAAATTGCAAAGGCTCTTGAGAATGCCCCCCTCGAAGGTGGACTATACGCCCGACGGGCAGAGACAACCTATTGGATAATGGAAGCTATCAAGGTTCTCGAATCCAGCTCTCCCCCTGAGGCCCTGCGGAGGCTGAGAGAGAAGGTCGAAGCGATGAAGAAACCATATGGGCCTCGTGGGGGAATGAGATTGCCCGATATGTTCTATAACTTCGCGCTCAAGGATGTCATCGCTCTCATCGACGCTGAACTCGGAAAGGCCACAGAGGAGGCGGGACGATGAGCGGCGAAACTGCTACGGTTGACGCCTTCCTTCTGATTGGCGTCTACATCATCATCGCGTCGGTCGTATCAGCTTTCAATTACAGTATTTATTCCATAGGGACACTGTTTGGACTACAGTTCGTATTCGTGGCACTCTGGTTAAACTATCACATTCGGCCCGCATCACAGAGCAAGGAAGCACGAGAACGATGAAAATCCCCGCCGTCCTAAGGGCAGAGTTCTGGGCCATTGTGCTTCTTTTCACCTACTTCAGATACGGAGCCAAGCAGTTTGATGCCGCCCAAGCAGAACGGCAGAGCAAGGAAGCATCGGAGCGCGGCGCGGTGAGGGGAGACTGAGATGAAATGCGTTAGCGTGTTCTCTGGGACTCGCTCGGACACCAAATACTTCGCAAGGGCTGGCTATGAGATGGACTACGTAGAGATTAAGGAAGGAAGGGACGTGCGCGATTATCATCCACCGAAGGCTGATGTGGTGGTCGCGACTCCGCCCTGCGTAGACTTCTCATACTTCAACCGGAAGTTCGGGACATGGGAATCGAAATACGACGCCGACAGGAC
>JAGWHB010000047.1 GCA_028867035.1 Nitrososphaerota archaeon
CCAGAAACGTTCCTCGATGGGAACCTTTTTTCGTTCAACTTTGTCGATGCAGAGCTTGTCGCTCATCCTGTCATCCTCTCCGGCTTCGCCTTCGGCTCGGCTGTCAATCGAGGTCGCTCTCCTTGACGAGGCCGTGATACCAATTATCCGCATGATTCTTCTTGATTAGCCCTACGCACTGGTAGAGCCTTTTGTCGAATGGGTCAATGTGAGCGACCACCATCTTCTCCTTCATTCTGGTTGCGACCTCGGCTCGGGGCTGGCGGGTTTGGACTCGAAGATTGCTAACATTGAAGGGTAAGAGGCGTGAGTTCCTTCCCTGAAACTGACTCGTCCCCTGATAAATCGGATTTCAGCATTTGGCATGATTAGATCGTGGAACCAGTTCGTCGAAGTGTCTGCGGGTAGCAGCATCACGGTTCGATGGCCTTTGGCCTGTTCTTTGATTGCGTGGAGAATCCAAGGGGTCTTTTTTGAATAGGGCGGGTTCACGAAATTAGATGTTCCCCAATCTCCCATCCCATCGTATTCTCTCAAGCCTTGAGGATTGAGAAAGCATGGATCATGGTCGAAGTGAAACTCCGCGTTCAATGCATCAAACATCTTTTTGGGCGTGGGAGTATTGTCATGTTGTCCATGTCGCCCCCCCTTGTTTCCGTTCCTTAGAGCGAAAGGCTTGAATTTCATCTCAGTCTCCCCTCACCGCGCCGCGCTCCGATGCTTCCTTGCTCTGTGATGCGGGCTCGACCGATTGAACCGACCACCTGATTGAACAGACATTCGCTCCACCTTGGATGGCGTCGTCGATTGCCTTGTGAAGTCCATCGCCGGTTAGGAATGTCCGATAGAGGATGCTGTGGTGGTCAGGAACCTTGAAGGCGACGATATCCCAGCCTTGCTTGCTCATCGTCCCGCCTCCTCTGTGGCCTTTCCGAGTTCAGCGTCGATTTCCGCTTTCACCATTCTGAGTTTGTTGGTTTGGGCCTCGATGGTGTGAACGATTAGCTCGTTGTAAGAGTAAAGCTTCGGCTGCTCCCTGTCGAGGTCAATCAGGTTTCCTTCGTCATCCTGTCCTTGCTTGTCACGCAGCGCCTCATAGTAGGCAATCTCCTTCTCGACTTTTGCCGCCAGCCTCCGCAGGGCCTCAGGGGGAGAGCTGGATTCGAGGGTTGAGGGAGAGGCTTCGAGAATCTTGAGAATGTCGTATAGCCTGATTGACTTGCCTGTAACGCTGACCGTCTTTGGAATGATTACTGGGTCGCCTCTAT
>JAGWHB010000048.1 GCA_028867035.1 Nitrososphaerota archaeon
AAACCCCAAATCAGAACAGAAGCACAAATTCACTAACTATTCTCTTCTTTCTTTTCTTTACATACTTTTCTGTTTTTTCTGTTCCCTACAACGGACGACGTTCGTTCGTCAGCATCGCTTGAAACGCGGGAATTCATTTCCGTTTCTTCCACATCTCGAAAGAACTGTTGACACACTGGCTTCACAATCGCTTCCTCTTGATGTCGCCATTCATTGATATATGTTAGTTCTCTAACGTAAATAGACGTCTAAACGTCTATTTAGCCGTTAGTGAACAAACATGATGGCATTGGTATTTGTTATTGCGAAAATACGCAATAACTGAGCACTTTTAGTGCGCTACATAAAGAATCCCGTAATCTGACGATTTGGGGTTTTGATCAATCTGATCGATTGTTTCGAGTCGACAGGTATGTCTCCTATTTCTAGAGCAACGACCCTTTTGATAAGTGTCGTCTTTGTTACCCACCGCTGTACTCGATTATTTCGTATCCCATCGAACATTGCTGACGCTAATGCCCTCAGATCCCTAATGTCTATATGACGGTTCGCTAACAACTCACCCTCATATATACATAGAGTGACTCAATAATCTGCGATGTCTAGAAAGGAAGGCCTATAGTTCTGTATACTGACGTATCCTACATAATGAGGGTTGACACCCAAAAAGGTACCAAAAAGTGTCAAAATGGCAGTTTGTTCATAGGAGGTCCCCCTATAAAAAGTGCCAAAAAGTGTCAAAAAGTGACGTTTTTACAGGTTTTTAGGACCCCAAAAGTACCAAAAAGTGCCCTTTTTAGAGGTTTAAGACCCCTTTTTGAGGGCGTATACTAAACAATATATTAATAGCCTTTGAGTGAAAAACAAGGAAATTTCATTAAAAAAGTACGCTATATTTGATGTGAAACGGGGGGGCTAGTGTGCAATAATCAGCCATTCGACCGGGCATTTATGCACCAAAATTACCCCCCCCTTTTGTACCAGTTCGTAAACCGCCAAAATGACGTTTTTTCATGTTTTTAGACGTCAGTCTATCTCTATGATGCGGTATTAATCTCTGAATGCTTGTCATGTCAAGCATGCCAATCTTACCAATGCCAAAGTGTCAAAACCTTAAGTTTAGACACATAACACATGAGATGGCGACATTACGAAGCAGTGAGTATGAAGCCAGTATAT
>JAGWHB010000049.1 GCA_028867035.1 Nitrososphaerota archaeon
TCCCTGAACCCACACCGAGGAAGATTTCGGTGAAAGTGGTGGAGGACATCAGGAAGTGGCACAGGAAGGGGGATTCAGTGAGGCTGGTCGAGAGTCTCCTGAGCCTGAAAAAGTTCCCCTTCGATGACTTTTACGTCGGGTTCCTCAAACTGGATGACACAGCCGCCTACTCTAACCCCCAGACTGTCAAACGCATCGCTTCGAGGCTTCTGAGCATGGACGCCGATGGCATCATCGAACTCGCCAAACAGCCTAAGGTGGCAAACAGGCAGATGGGAGAACTCTTCCAGAACTGGCTCGTGCGTCTCCCCTATCCAAAGGTCGAGGAGGACGAGTTCAAAGAGTCAGATTTCGTCAGAGACATCAACGGCAAGAAACGCACAATCCTCGTCTACAAAGGGTCGAGGAAGGAGATGAAGGCTTTCGCAAACACGGAACTCGACGCGGCCATAGCGAAGGAGCCAGACCTGCTGATGAAGGTCAACGGGCAATACCTCATAGGGGAAGCGAAATTCATCAGCGCCTTCGGGGGCCATCAGGCGAGGTCTCTCGACGACGCCATCGACACCTTCCTCCTGAGCGCGAAGGGGGACGTGTCGAGGGTGGCAATCCTCGACGGCGTGATGTGGCTTGACCGTCAGACTAAGGAGTGCAAGAAGGTCAGAACGGTCAACGCTGACATGATGAGCGCCCTTCTGCTCCCCAGATACCTCAGGGAGATTCAGGAAGCGTCGTAGACCGCTATCGGATAAGCGGGTTTCTTCACGTCCTCGTGGAGCCGCTCCTGTGCGACCCTGAGGGCAACCTTCGAGTTGTCGATGCCTATCCAGCGTCTCCCTGACAGAGACGCGGCCACGAGCGTAGTCCCCGACCCGCAATAGGCGTCGAGCACGATGTCGTCAGGCCCTGACGACGCCTCGATGATGTTCCTGAGCATGTCGAGGTTCTTCTCAGTCGGGTATCTCGGATATGCGGGGTCGAGGAAGTCCTTCCAGATGTCCTGTCTCTTCTTGCCCCTCTTCTGGGCGTCGTCCGCGTAAATCTTCTTGCGGGGGTTCCCCGTGCTTGACCATTCGATGAGGCCCTGATTGTCGAGGACGGTCAGCCGCTCAGGTGGATACCGCCAGTGCCTCCCCTTGGGCGGCCACAAGTCCCT
>JAGWHB010000004.1 GCA_028867035.1 Nitrososphaerota archaeon
TACAGGGAGCTAGGCGTCTCGGTTGTGACGGCGGCGGCAGTGGTCGCGCCATTCCTGGCTTGGAACTTCTCGGCCTTCTTCCAAGACACCGTGCTGTTCCAGTTCCAGAGGCAGGCGGTCAGCTTCTTTTCCGCCGGGCCCTTCGGACTCAACGTCAACCCCAGCCTGGAGGGCATACTCCTCGCGTTCGGAGCGTCGGTCCCCCTCTGGGCCAGGGGGTCGCTCGCTGCCCTGGCATTGGTCCTGATACTCTGGAAGTCGGGGAGGGACCTCCCCGGCCTCGCGCTGGCGTCCGCGGCCTCGAGCTCCGTCCTTCTCTTTTTCCTCAGCGGGGACATCTTCTGGAGCTACTTCGAGCTCCCGTTCATGATGCTCCTGGTCTGGCTGGCTTTCAAGAGTCAGGAGCGGGCGCCTTCAACGCTTAAAGAGAAGATTGGGGGGTCTGCCCATTCCGGATGAACGACGGCACAAGCAGGATGTACAAGATTGTCGCCTGGATTTCCTTCATCATAATCGTCGTAGTGACCATCTACGGGCTGGTCGAGTCCCTCTTCCTAAGCGGACAGCCGGTCGGGGAGGTCTGGGTCAACGTCTACTTTCCGTTCCCCCCCTATTTCGCGCAGCCGGTGACATACTTCAGCGTCGCCAGCGTCGCCCTCTTCTACTCGGGGCTCAGGCTCTGGGAGGACAGGATAACCAAATGGCCCAACTGGCTGCTCATGTTCCTCCAGCTCTTCGGGTTCGTCGTCGCTTTCTCGGCGGCCTACGAGGTCATGTACAACTTCATGGTCTGGGGGGCGCTCTTTTCCCTCGCGTGCGCGAAGGGGACCTGCAACCCCGACCTTCTTACCAGCGTGTACCCGTCGCAGTGGAGCCTGGTGTTCGCGACGAGGGCTTTCAGCGCCCTGTTCGTGATAAGCGGATATTCGGTGTACTATCTGCGGAAGTTCTCTAGCTCAGCGTCGATTTAGCCGGCCTAGGCCTGGTGGCCCCTGCGTAGAGCAGCAGAACGTGAAGCACAGTTAGCACCGCGAAAACACCGAGGGTCGTGCCTGCGATTGTCGAGAAAGCTCCCCCGAGGAAAGGAGCCCAGGCGTAGACCTGGTAGGCGGAGATGAGCAGGCCCAGGGTGGCGGAAGATGAGACCCAGGCCCAGGTGAGTCGCCTCCCCGGCCTGATCTTGAGAAGGACGCCGCTCGCCAGGCAGGCTGCGACGGGCCAGAGTATCAGCAGTGAGCCGGCGACGAACGCTACCCCGATCCAGACGACGCCCACGGCCAGGAAGAAATAGGCTGCGTTCGTCTTGAGGGCGCCAAGTATCTCGGGCATCTGCGCAGGCGGCCCAAACTCTCGTTATAAATCGTCCGCCGCGGCTCGTCGTCTCCTCGGTACACTTATTTGCCGAAAGGCCAGCCGTTGCCCGACCCCTTGTCGGCTCAATCAACAACCCAGGCAGAGAATCTGGCGGCTAAGCTGGCGGCCCTGACAAAGCCCGCAAACGACATAGAGGAGTCTCTTCTCGCCTCTGCCACCTACGACGGGGACAAGAGGAAGGCCATACTCAAGTTCTACGACCACAAGGCGGGGAGGTTCTGGCTCTGGCAGGACAACACCGGGCATCGCCCCTACTGCGTCACTGGTGACACGTTACTGCTAGGGGACAATGCTCCAATCCGTGAAATCGCAACGGGAAGCCACGTGCTTGGAATGAGCGGCGAAGTAGAAGTCGAAGACAAGTCGATTAGGAGCTACCACGGAGACATGATTGAAATCGGCGCCAGTGGTATTCTGCGGATTAGAATCACCCCGGAACACCCCGTGCTGGTCGCTCGGTCCAGAGGACCCACGCATGGGAAAATCGAAGGCTTCGATGCACCAAGGTGGGAGCTTCCTTCGAATCTTCAGCCGAAGCTTTCGAATACGCAAGGAGACTACTTGATGATGCCAATCGCGACTGGTCGGTACGATATGAAGACCCTTCCACTTTCGCCGTATAGCAAAATGCGGAGTGGGTGGCTCAAGGTCCCAGTTCTTCCCCTGCGCGAAGATACAGCTTGGCTGTTGGGGGTCTACGTCGCTGAAGGATCTCCAGGCGGGCGAAGGGGCGCTGTCTTCTCTCTAAACAAGAGCGAGAAGGAACTGCAGAACAGGTTGCGTCAGGTCGCGAGACGAATGGGATACGGCGGTTACCTCAGCGAGAACGGGCCCCACGCAATCAACCTTTGCATCGGAGGCCACGTCTTATCCAGAGCGCTGGAAGATTGGTGCGGCCGAGGAGCGCAAAACAAGAAGATTCCGGATTTCATACTCTTCCACAGGGACACCCGAATCCTTCGATGCTTCTTAGAGGGCTATTTGCGTGGTGACGGGTCAAAGGGGACAAGTTCCCGAGAGGGTTCGGTAACAACGTACCACGCTGCGTCTTCCACATCCAAGCTCCTGGTTCTACAGCTTCAGCAAGCGTTTGCACGAATTGGCATCTTTGCGGGTGTTAAGGTGCAACACAAAGAGGGAGAATACGCAATCGAAGGCAGGAAGGTCCGTCAGAGGGAAGCTTACACACTTTCGTTCGTCACACGACCGAGATTTACACGCTCCCGACGGGTAGGCAACTTCTTCTACCTTCCCATTAGACGAATCAACACAATTGCACATGAAGGCATGGTGTACAATATCCAGACGTCAGATAACACCTACTTGGTGAACAACGTAGTAGTTCACAACTGTTTCACCCGGCTGCCGATGGAGGAGCTTGGCGCCATAAGGGGGAGGAAGGATGTCATCGAGATCACGGAGGAGGAACGGGCTGACCTGCTCAACGATACGAAGGCGAAGGTAAGGAAGATAGTCACCACGGACCCACTTGCCATAGGCGGCGGGAACGACAGTATCCGGGACATAATCAAGGCCTGGGAGGCAGACATCAAGTATTACGAGAACTACGCCTACGACCTCGGGCTCCGGATGGGGACCTACTACAAGGTCTCCGGCGGGAAGGTGATCCCTGTCAAGCACGAGGTACCTGAGAGGGTCAACCGCTCTCTCGAGGAGGTCACCAAGAGGAACCCCCCAGAGTTCCAGCCGTATCTCAAAGAATGGGCTGAACTGCTGAGCGAACCGCTGAGCGAGTTCCGCAGGGTGGCCCTGGACATCGAAGTCGACAACGAGGAAGGTAGGCTCCCGGACACGGACGACCCGAAGCAGCCCGTGATAGCGGTCTCCTTCTATAACGACGTGGAGAAGTCGGTCTACCTCCTGAAGGGCGACAGGGACTCGTCGACGCTCGAAGAAGCGGATTATCACTACGAGCTGTTCGAAAAAGAAGCGGACCTCCTTCGGGCCGTCCTTTCAAAGATTATGGACTATCCCGTCGTGGTCACATTCAACGGGGACGACTTCGACCTGCGGTACCTCCAGCACAGGGGGGAGCGGCTCGGCATAATCGAAGAAGAGAATCCCATCCAGCTCGAGAGGGTCGCCGCGACTCTGAAGCACGGCATACATATAGACCTCTACCAGTTCTTCAGGAACCGATCGATTCAGGTCTACGCATTCAGCAACAAGTACACCGAACACACCCTCAATGGGATATCGGAGGCGCTGCTTGGCCAGTCCAAGATCGAGTTCGAGGGGGAGGTCGGGGACCTACCTCTGGCCGAACTTGCAAAGTACTGCCTCAACGACTCGAAGCTCACCTACGAGCTCACCTCCCTCAGCGGGTCCGTGGTGATGAAGCTCCTCCTCGTCATCTCGAGGATAGGAAAGATGCCAATGAACGACGTGTCGAGGCTCGGGGTGTCAAACTGGATCCGCAGCATGCTCTTCTTCGAGCACAGGCGGCTTGGGGCCCTCATCCCCCGCCAGGACGAGCTCACGGAGAAGGGGGGAGGGTCCACCACCGCAATAATCAAGGGGAAGAAGTACAAGGGGGGTTTCGTCATCGAGCCGAAGCCAGGCGCCTACTTCGACGTGTCTGTCTTGGACTTCGCCAGCCTGTATCCGAGCCTGATCAAAGTCCATAACCTTTCCTATGAAACGGTAAACTGCACGCATCCTGAATGCAAGGTGAACAAGGTCCCAGACACTTCGTCTTGGGTCTGCACTAAGCGGAAAGGGGTCGTGAGCCTTGTTACTGGTTCGCTCAGAGACTTGCGCGTAGCACACTACAAGCCGCTCACGAAAGACGGGAGTCTTCCAACTGAGGACCGCGAACTCTACAATGTGGTCACCCAGGGTCTCAAGGTCTTTCTCAACGCATGTTTTACGGGAGACACATTCATTGTCACTCCCCGGGGCATCAAAAACGTCAAGGAGATTGGCGTAGGGGACGAAGTAGTAAACGTAAACCCTGAGACTCTCAGGGTCGAGATAGACAAGGTCGTCGAGGTCCAGGCCTTCCCCTACGTGGGAGACCTCTACCACTTCAAGGACAAGAGGTTCGTTGACCTGATGGTGACCCCCAATCACAGGATGCTGACGTTAGACCACCGCAAGTCGTCAAATTCGCACACCTTGTTCAGGACCGCAGAAGAGGTGTACAACCTCACAAACATGGCCATTCCGAAGCTGAAGGGCGGTTTGGAAGACAGTGAACCGCAATCACGAATTTCTCTGTTGGAAACGGCACAGATGATAGGCGCCCGAGCCAACTTCTACCCCGACGACGGCGCACGACTAATCAACTGGTTCAGAACATTACCTCCAGAGTTGAGATTGAAAATCCGCGAATCCGGAAAGGTCTGCAAGTATTGGAGCAAGAAGAGGCAACGGCTCGAATCGCACTACAGCCTGCCGGCCAGGGACATTTCCGAAGACGATATTGACGCAGTTGAAAAAGCGAACGGGAAGGTGCTGGTTGGCGCATTCAGGTCCTCGAAAATCCCAGCGAGATTTGACGCGGTCAAGTTCGCGTCTCTGTGCGGATGGTACGTTTCAGAAGGGTCCCCTAAGTTGACGGAAGAGAAACACTACGAAAACGGGAATTTCCGCGGCAGGTCAGTCGGCCTCGTCATTTCACAGGGTTTCGGGAGAGGGAACCAAAGGGGAGTCGCCTTCAGAGGGGAGATAAGACAACTGTTGAAAGATCTCGGGCTCCCTCATGTGAGTGACGGAGCTGACAACAAATATTTCCAGGTTTCTAATTCAACAATCTACGAATGGTTCCTGTCGCATTGTTACGACCAGAATCAGAACCGCCATGACGCCTTCACGAAGAGGATCCCCAGATACGTGTTCGAATCGCGGGCGACCATGAAAGCGTTTCTGGACGCCGTCTACAAAGGAGATGGTTCCAAGAGAGGGATAAGATACTCTACCCAGAGCGTTCATCTTGCGGAGGACCTCGTGGTCCTTACAACAATGCTTGGCTCGAAGGCCAAGATGTACTTTGATGGCGAAATCTACCGGGTTGTCTACAAGAATGTCAGTTCCAAACTCACCTCAGCAGGCAGCCAGAGAACCAAGCATGTTGACAGGGTTCCTTACAATGGAATGGTATATTGTGTAACAACTGAAAAGAATCACACGGTCATCGCGGGCAGGAACGGTAGGTTCGTGCATGTCGGCCAGTCCTATGGGGTGCTAGGCTTCGAGACCTTCGCATTCTATTGCCTCCCAGTTGCTGAGGCAACGGCGGCACTTGGTAGAGACGCGATCACCCGGACAATCGCGAAGTGCGAGGAGCTAGGGATAGAAGTCCTCTATGGAGACACGGACAGCCTTTTCCTCCGGAGCCCGTCACGGGACCAGATATCGACCGTCACCAGATGGGCAGACAAAGACCTGGGAGTGGAACTCGACCTGGACAAGGTATACCGTTACGTCGCGTTCAGCAGCAGGAAGAAGAACTACTTCGGAGTCCTTCCCGACGGGACAGTTGACATAAAAGGAATGACAGGTAAGAAATCCCAAACGCCGGATTACCTGAAGAAGATCTTCTACGAGACCCTGGACATACTGAGCTCAGTCAAGAGCGCCGAGGACTTCGAGCGTGCCCGGGCGAGCACCAGGGAGCTCCTCACCAGGATGATATCCGACCTCAAGGGGAAGAAGGTCCCCGTCCAGGACCTCGCCTTCACTGTGCTGATGGGGAAGCCGACCGACAAGTACAACGGCACCACCCCCCAGCACGTCAGGGCCGCAAAGCAGCTCGAAGAGAGGGGGAAGGAGATCAAGGCGGGGGAGATAATCGCCTACGTGAAGACGAAGAACCCTCCCTACGTGAAGCCGGCCGAGCTTGCGAGGGCCGACGAGGTGGACGCCGACAAGTACATCGAGTACGCCCACTCGATGTTCGACCAGCTGCTGGACGCCCTCGACTTCTCCTTCGACGAGATAATGGGCGCCACGACCCTGGACCTCTTCTGGTCTGCCTAGGTCAGCAGCTTCTTCTTGAGCCTGACGAGCGAAGTGTAGTTCAGGATCGGTCCCGAGCCGAGGTTGCTGTTACCTATCACTATGATGACCCCGTCAGAGGTCTTCAGCCAGGTCGACCTCAGCGAGAGCTTGACCACCTCTCCCCTCACCCCGCCCTGGCCGAACTGGATGTCGTCCCCCAGCCTTATGATGCCGTCGTGCTGCATCAGCACGCCCGAAATCACGTTGGTTATTGTGTTCTGAAGAGCCAGCGAGATCGCCAGACCCGCGATCCCGGAGACGGTGAGAGCCGTCAGGTACGAAGAAAGTCCCGCCACCGTGGTCACCGCGCCTGCCGCCGCAAGCAGGGTCAGGACCCCCAGCCACTGTGTTATCGAAGTGACCATTGACTTCGGGGCTCCTGCCCGCCGGACGACCTCCCTGACAATCCTGGTCAGCAGAGTCCCAAGGACACCGATGGCGCCTATGGTCAGCAGCACTTCGGCTATCGTGAGCCAGAGTGGGGTCACCGAGAGGCCGACCACAGCAGTCGTGGTGGTCGAGTTGACCTGGAGGGACCCAGCGAACACTGAGAGGGGCACGAAGAAAGGCCGGCGACGGGGCGGGAAAAATGTTTGCCGTATCGCATCGTCTTTATTACTGGTCGGGAGCACATGGGTCCCGCCACGATGTCAACCCCCGACATCAAGTTCACAAGGTCTGCGAAGATGACTGTCGCCTATGTGGAGAGGAAGGGGCCCTACGGCGGCATCGGGGAGGCGATGCAGGAGCTGAAGCAGTGGATAGACTCGAAGGGGATCGAGCAGGCAGGATACCCCCTGTGCCTCTTCTACGACAACCCTGGCGAGACGCCGCCGGCGGAGCTCCGGAGCGAGGCGTGCATCCCGGTCACCAAGGAGTTCACCCCCCAGGGCAAGTTCATGATGAAGGTGCTCGAGGAGACGGACGTGGCCGAGACGAGGCACGACGGCCCTCCGGGGGAATTCGGGAAGACATACGGGCCTTTCTTGGAAGGGCTGCTGAACCAGGGGTACAATCTCAACGGCCCCGCCAGGGAGTATTACATGAGCGCCACGGACGTGGCGGGCCCCGGGTCCGGGTTCATGATCCAACAGCCTGTCGCGAAGAAGTAGCGCGCTTGGTTTGAATAACCCCGGTGGATGGGGCGGACGGTTGGTGTCAAAGGTCAAGATCGGCCTCGTCCAGATGTCGATGTCGGGCGACCCGAAGTCGAACCTCAGGAAGGCGCTCGGGTTCGTGGAACAGGCGGCCGCGGGTGGAGCGGACGTGGTCTGCCTCCCCGAGCTATTCACCTCCACCTATTTCCCGAGCACAAGGCGCTCGCGGGCGGCTCCTGAGACTATCCCCGGGCCAACGAGCAGGGCGCTTTCGGAGTCGGCCAAGAAGAACGGGGTGGCCCTAGTCGGCGGGACGATCTACGAAAGGGCGGGCCGTTCGAGATACAACACGTGCCTCGTGTTCGACGGGAAGGGGAGGACTGTGTCGAAGTACAGGAAGGTCCACATCCCACAGGACGAGCACTACTACGAGCAGGACTACTTCGAACCGGGGACGAAATATTCGGTGGCGGAGACGGGCAAGGGCACCCTCGGGACGCTGATATGCTTCGACCAGTGGTACCCTGAAGCCGCGAGGGTCAACAGGCTGATGGGGGCGGATATCCTGTTCTACCCCACGGCCATCGGTTGGGTGAGGGGGATAGAGCCTGTGGAGGGGGACTGGAAGCAGGCCTGGGAGGCCGTCCAGGTGGGGCACGCCATAGCGAACAGCGTGGTGGTGTGCGCCGTAAACAGGGTCGGCAGGGAGGGGGACACCAACTTCTGGGGGGGCTCTTTCGTGTGCGACCAGTTCGGGAAAGTGCTCTTCAGGGCGGGGGAGGAGGAAGGCGCGTCAGTCGTCGAATGCGACCTCGGGCTCGCAAAGACGGTGGAAGACGGCTGGGGTTTCATGCGGAACAGAAAGGGCAAGACGTACGGGGCGCTGGCGAAATAGCCCCCATGGGCGACACACCCGCCTCCCTCGGCTACGGCATGCCCGCCGAGTGGGAGAAGCACGAAGCCACCTGGGTCTCCTGGCCCAAAGACCCCAACACTTTCCCATCCGAGGTGCTCCCCAAGGTGGAGGACGCCTATGTCAGGATGGTCGACGCGCTCAGCGACGAAGAAGAAGTGAGGATACTTGTCGACGACTCGAAGATGCAGTCGAGGGTCGAGTCGAAGGTCAGGAAGAGGGGTCGGGTGGCGTTCCATAGGATCAGGACTGTGGACGTGTGGGTGAGGGATTACGGCCCGACCTACGTCAGGGGGAGGGATGTCGCCCTCGTCAAGTGGAAGTTCAACGCGTGGGGAGGAAAGTACGACGACCTCCTGCCGGACGAAGGGGCGGGGAGGAGGCTAGCCGAGTCCACCGGCCTGAGGATGTTCGAGCCGGGGGTGGTACTCGAGGGGGGGTCCATCGATGTCAATGGAAGCGGGACGGTGCTCACGACCGAGCAGTGCCTCCTCAATCCCAACAGGAACCCTGGGCTGGGAAGGGAGGACCTGGCTGGGGTCCTGAAGGAGTACCTCGGCGCGAAGAACGTAATCTGGCTGAAATCGGGCATTGACGGGGACGACACCGACGGGCACGTCGACGACATAGCCAGGTTCGTGGGTCCGAGGACTGTGGCTTTGGCTGTCGAGCACGACCCTTCCGACCCCAACCACGCAGCCCTTGACGCGGACAGGATGGTGCTCGAGGGGTCGACGGACGAGAGAGGGCGCCCTCTGCGGGTGGTAGAGCTGCCGATGCCCGACGCTCTGGCGAGCTCCGACGGCAGGCTCCCCGCGAGCCACCTCAACTTCTACATCGGGAACGGGGCAGTACTAGTCCCGACCTTCGGGGGCCGTAGCGACAGGGAGGCGCTGAAGGCGCTCGAGTATGTCTTCCCCAGGAGGGAGGTAGTGGGCATCGACTGCAGAGCCCTGGTCTACGGGCTTGGGACCCTCCACTGCGTCACGCAGCAGGCCCCTTCGCAGGGGTAGGGGCCCCCGTCACTTGAACGCGGCTACGTCTGCCTTTATCCTGGAGACGAAGTCTTCCACCTTCACACCGAACGTCCGCTCCCCGCTCCGGGTCCGCACGGCGACTGTCTTGGAATCCTCTTCTTTCTTGCCGACCACGAGCATGTAAGGGATCTTCTGGAGCTGGGCGTCCCTTATCTTCGCGCCCATGGTCCCTCCTTCGAAGCTCCCCTCCGCTCTGACCCCCGCGTCCAGCAGGGTCGAGAGAATCTTCTTCGAGTATTCCTGATTCTCATCCGAAAGTGGGATTACACGCACCTGAACGGGCGAGATCCAGATTGGGAGAGCTCCCTTGAAGTGCTCGAGGATCACTCCTATGAAACGCTCTAGGGACCCGTAGATGACCCTGTGGATCACAGCTGGGGTGTGCTCCTTCCCGTCCGCCCCGGTGTAGGTGAGCTTGAATCTCTGCGGCATCTGGAAGTCCAGCTGGATGGTAGCGCACTGCCATTCCCGTCCTTCGGAGTCCTTCACGTCCACGTCGATCTTGGGACCGTAGAAAGCTCCCTCCTTCTCTTTGATCACCGGCTTGATCCCCTTCTCTTCGACCGCCTCGACCAGGGCGGCGACCGCCCTGTCCCATTGCTCCTTGGTCCCCAGATGGTCGTCGGGCATGGTCGAGACCTTCGGCGTGTATTTCAGATTGAAGACGCCATAGAATCGGGCCATCAGGTCGATCACGTTCTTCAACTCGTCGACGATCTGCTCCTCTGTGACAAAGATGTGCGCGTCGTCCTGGACGAATGTCTTTACTCTGAAGAGTCCGCTGGCCACCCCGCTCAGCTCGTTTCGGAAGAGAGGGTCGAAGTCGGCCACCCTCAGTGGGAGGTCCCGGTAGCTCCACTTCCTGGTCTTGTAGAAGAGGAATGTGGAGGGACAGTTCATCGGCTTCAGGCCGAATTCCTCGTCTCCGTGCGAAGTCAAGAACATCCCGTCCTTGTAGTGGTCCCAGTGTCCGCTCACTCGCCAGAGGTTGGTGTTCGCCAACGCGGGCGTGCCGATCATGAGATAGTTCTGCTTCCTTTGCTCTCTCTTCACGAAGTCCATCAGGAGGTCCTTGAGCACCATTCCTTTGTCGTGCCAGTATGGCATTCCAGGCGAGGGCTCCTGGAAGCTGAACAAGTCGAGCTTCTCCCCTATCACTCTATGGTCTGACTCGGGGAGCTTTCCAAAGTCGCTCTTCTTAATCCTCGAAAGCAGCTCGGTTTCGGTGAGCTCGTGTTTCGGCTTGGCCTTGGCCTGGACATGCGCCGCCGCATGAGAATAGCTCCTCGACATCTCGGCGAGTGGGTGCCCCTTGACCTTGACCTGCAGGGCCTTGGTCCACCCGAAGGGGGCGCGGCGCACCTCGAGGCCGGCGGCCTTCGCTTCCTTCTCCATCTCGAGCAGTAGGCTCAGGGCCTCCGAAGGGGAGGCGAGGTTCTGGCTGAGGTGGGCGAAAGGATAGATCATCACGCGCGTCGTCCCTAGCTTCGAAAGGAACTCGGTTGCCTCCCGCACGGCCTGCCTGACGAGCTCGACGTCGTCCCCCTCCTCGAAGGCGGTGAAGAGCACCACGACGTCGTCCTCCCTGACGGTCTTTGCTTCGGCCTCTTCTGCGGCCCTAATCTCCTTCTTGACGGGGGTATACTCTATGAAATCGGCGTGCATCTGAAGGATCTTCAACCTAGGCTACCACCTCGACCTTTCGAGCGTCCTCGACTTCTTGGTTGCCTTCTTCCATGTCTTGTAGTGGTCGCGGCAAAGGTACACGCGTCTGCCCTCCCCTCCCACGCTCAGCCCGCTCCCCCCAATCTCTTCCCTGCTCAAAGAGCGCTCGGCCGGGTTCTTGCACCCGACCACGCCGCACCCGACCCCTTTGTCGACCCTGCCCAAGATTACCCCTTCAGCCTGCTCTCATAGGTTATAAAAACGGCCGGCCTGGGGCCCTCGTGCTCGACAGGCTGAGGGGGAGGCTGGAACCGGCCCTGAAGTCGCTGGGGGTCCGTTTCGCGAAGCTGGAGACGTCCCCGACCGCCTGGACTGGCGTGGGGCTCGTCATATCCCTCCTGGCCGCTTTCTCGTACTCCACCGGGAGGTACACCGGGGAGCTCCTCGGCGGAGTGCTTGTGCTCGCGTCCGGCTGGTTCGACATAGTGGATGGCGCCGTTGCGAGGGCGACGGGGAGGACGAGCGTGCGGGGGGCCTTCCTAGATTCGAACCTCGACAGGGTCGCAGAGGTGGCTCTGTTCACTGGGATATTGGTGGGGGGCTATGGGAGCCCGCTGGCCGTGCTGCTCGCGCTGTCCCTCAGCCTGCTCGTCAGCTATGCCCGCGCGAAGGGGGACGCCCTCGGGGTGAAGCTGGCGGGGGTTGGGATAGGGGAGAGGAGCGAGAGGCTCATCATCGTCGCGGTGTCTTCGCTGGTGGGGCTCCTGGGCTGGGGGGTGGTCCTCGTGGTGGCGGTTGCGGGCTTCACATTCATCGAAAGGACCTACACGGCTATGAAAGCACTTGGCCGGCCGCAGGAACCGAAGCCTATTTCTACGGAAAACGAGGCGCCCACACCCTAGGTTTGGTCGACAAGCCGGGACGAAGAAAGCAGAAGAACATACCTTGGAACAAGATCGCCGCCGCGGCCGTGGTCGGCCTGATCGCCGTCGCGGGGGGGTGGTACGCCTACTGGAATTACGTGTACAAGGCTCCCCCTGAATACGCCAGGATTGACACAACCTATGGGGCTATCTATGTGGAGCTGTTCCCGGCGTGCGCCCCGCAGACAGTTGCCAACTTCGTCAGCCTGGCGAACTCTGGGTTCTACAACGACCTGGTATGGCACAGGATAGTCGACAAGCCTTCCCCCTTCGTGATACAGACCGGGGACAACTATTCGCGGGGAGGCCTGAACTCCACGAGGGACAAGTGGGGCTTCGGCGGGACGAAGGCGACAGTCCCCCTCGAATGGTGCGGATGGCTCCACAACTTCGCGGGCACGCTCGCCATGGCACACACCACTGGCACTACCAACAGCGGGTCCCAGTTTTTCATCAACCTTTCGAACAGCACATCCAACCTGAGCCTAGATGGGAACTTCACAGTCTTCGGCAAGGTGATATCTGGGATGGGAGTGGTGCAGAAGATAGCAAGCTCCCCCATATGTCAGCCGCCGACCTGTCCGTCCACTTGGCAGCCGGACGAGCCCCTTCCGCCGGTGTTCATGAATGACGTCGTGATGTTGACGAGCCAGCAGGCTTCGGCTGTGACAAATTCCACGACGACGGGCTAGTTTCTAACCAGCTACGTCTCTCAGATTTTGCCCTGACTTTGACTGCTCTTTGGGGCATCCAGGAACCTGCGTGACCGCCGAATTCGACCCTCCACCCAAGTTCTGGCCCATTTCTCCAGATCTTCAGACTCTTCCGGGGAACGTCGTCTGAGATTCCACTCGCTGAGAGTCGACCTCGCAAATTCATCCCAAACCTCCAAGAGAAATTCGTCTGTTGTGTGCCTCCCATGGACCCTGCCAACAGGGGGGAAGAAACGAAGCGCTGCTTTGGCCTCGGAAGCCTTGAGCCCGACAAGACGCGGCAAGATCGTCTGAAGTAGTGCGTAGGCCCTGGCTCCTTGCACCCTGACCGAGCCCATCGGAAGCGTAGCAGCCGAAGGAAGCTTTGAGGAAGTAATGGGAACACCGAGAATCGAAGATATTTTGGACAGTACAGCGTAATCATTCATGCTCCCACACACTATGAGAATAGTGTAGTCAGGGCGAACGAAGTAACTTACAGTTACCGAACCTTCGTCCATCAACCATTGCGCAACTCTGTCTTGGTCTTCGCTTTTTGAGACCAATGAACGCATTTGGTTCGCGAGGTCGATCTCAGGCCTTGAAGCGATATTCAGGCCATATTCTTCCATCCAGCGATGGACGACGCCGCGAGTTACTCCGAAGGCATCGGCCACTGCGGAGTAAGTGCCTAGCTCATTGAGTGCCGTTGTCAGGACGGAGAGGGGAGGGTCCAGGATTGTCCTCCTCTGTCCGCTCGGAAATGTTCTGACCTTGATCGTACTCGCAAGGGCCTCAAGCGGAGGGTGTTTCAGTTCGAATCGGAGGCTTGCGAAAGTCGAAACTGATAAACAAAACGGGACGCTGAGCAGTTCTTAGTTACACTTCTGCGAAACTGATCGCAGTGGCTCGTTCGTTGCCCTAGCTGTGGTTACCAGCTGCGTCTTTCGTTCTTGGCTCTGACCTTAACGATTCCGTAGTGAACCGCACATGACACGCAATAATACCTTATTTGAGTGGGAGCCGCTATGTAGGCGCCCTGGGCCCTCAGCTCCCTCGCCAAAGTCGGCTCGACGAGGCTCATCCTCGTGGTTACCTTCTTCGCCTTGTCCCTGGGGACGCTGGCGCCGCAGTTGCTGCAGTAGATGATCGTGCTGGACCCCTTCCCTCCCTTCGACCGTCCACGGCTCTTCCTTTTCTTAGACAAAGTAGACTTTGGGCCTCGAATTCGCTCTCCTCTTAAACATATACCGCTTTCAGCCCGGCTATTCCTTCTTGTAAGGGACGGCGAGGGCGGCCGGAGGCCTGAGGCGCTTGGAGGCTATCCCGAGGACGACCACCGTTACAATGTACGGGAGCATGGTGACTAGGTAGATGAGCGCCCCGGGGAGGGAGAGGACGTACTGGAGGCCCACTGTGGCGCCGAACAGGACGCTCATCCCCAGTACGTAGGTGGGCTTCCACCCACCGGCTATCACGGCCGCCAGCGCGATGAAACCCGGGATTATGGAGCCCGTCGGGTCGGGGGTGAAGTTGGGGTTGAAGTCGACGGTGAAGTAGGCGCCGGCCATCCCCAGGAGCGCCCCCCCGAGGGCAGTGGCGACGATCCTGGTCTTCACCACGTCTATGCCTGCCGCTTCGGCAGCTTTCGGACTCTCGCCGACCGCGCGGATGTGGAGCCCCAGCCTGGTCCGCCCGAGGAAAAAGTAGACAAGGACGGGGAGGATGAACATGGCTGCCATCAGCGGGCTGATTTTCAGGGCGACCCCCTGAGAGAGCCCGCCGATCGTGAACAGGGACGGGATGGTGTTCGCCAGCGGGGTCCCGTCGATCAGGTAGTAGCGCTGGAGCAGCACGTATGTTATCCCCACGGCGAATATGTTGATCCCTATGCCGGCTATCACCTGGTCGACATGGATCTTTGTCGAGAGGTATGCGAACACGAAGTTCACGGCGACCCCGGCCGCCATCCCCGCAAGGAGCCCGAAGTAGGCCGACCCCTTCCCCAGGGACAGCCCCGTGCCGTAGTCCGCCGTCGCCGCCACGAAGGCGCCTATGACCATCACCCCGTAGATCCCTATGTTGAGGATGCCTGACTTCTCTGTGACGAGCTCCCCGTCCGCAGCTATTGCTATGGGGATCGCCGTCTGCAGGCCGAAGACGACCAGCAGGATGACGGGGGTCAGATCCACTTTTTCTTACCTCTCAGGTTCAGTAGCTTGCGGCTCAGATATGGCGCAGCCATGAAGAGGATGATTATCCCCTGCATGGCCCAGACCACGTACACATTCTGGTAGACGGCCGCCGTCCCCGAAGCGAGGATGGCGAAGAATATCGCAGAGAACACCGAAGCGAGCGGGTTGTTCGCGGCCACCAGGGCCACTGCGATGCCGGCGAATCCCTCCCCCCCGAACCAGCCTCCGGCGAATCCCTCCTGGTAACAGGCGACGAAGAGGCAGCCGTGCCCGATGCTGAGCACGTCCCCCGCGCCAGCGAGGCCGGCGAGGGTCCCCCCTATCATCATCGCGATGACCTTCGTCTTCCTCGGGTTGATGCCCTTCGATTCCGCTGGCC
This sequence comes from Nitrososphaerota archaeon, assembly GCA_028867035.1. GTDB lineage: Archaea > Thermoproteota > Nitrososphaeria > Nitrososphaerales > Gagatemarchaeaceae > UBA183. Next base: position 15,298 of record JAGWHB010000004.1, read on the forward strand.
TGGACCCAAGTCCGGTGGCCCTCATGCTATACCCCAGGGTCGTCCTGCTCAGGAAGAAAGCCGTCCCCACGGCGATCAATATGGCCACCACGAACATGATGGACGTGTTGTAGAAGGGAAAAGTGGGGAGTGTGGCCGCGTGGGGGAACACTATGTAGTTGTACACGGCCACTGTCTTCGATTTGATCGCGATCACATAGAGGAGGAGGAACGAAGCGAGGCCCGCGGCCACGAAGTTCAGCATTATTGTCGTCACTATGGCCGATGCGTTCCTGTAAGCCTCCAGGAGGCCCGATATCGAAGCCCACAGAGCGCCGACGGCGCACGCGGCAAGCACCGCTGCCAGCGGCCAGAGGCCCACGGGGAGGGGGACGAACTCGATGACCAAGGCCGCCGTTATGCCTCCGAGGATCGCCTGCCCCTGCCCCCCCACGTTCCAGATGCCTGCCTTTCCTGGGACCAGGAAAGCTAGGGCCAGCAGGATGTAGGAGCCCATGTAGGTCAGGACCGACGACTGGCCGAACTGAGTCCCCAGGGCTCCGTCGAAGAGCTCGGTGAATACGTCGACGGGGTTGAGGCCGAACACGAGCATGAGGACAGAAGCGGCGACCAGGCCGAGGAGCAGGGCGATCAGAGACGGGACAGCGGACTTCAGCGAACCGGCGACGGCGGCGCTCCCTGCTCTGCTCACGACGCGGCTATGCCCCCCAGCAGCTTGCCGAGCTCCCCGATGCCGGCCCCCCTCTTCAGCTCGCCTATGATCTTGCCTTCGTAGAGGACCATTATCCTGTCGCTGAGGTCGAGTATTTCGTCGAAGTCGGCGCTCACAAGAAGGACACCCCTCCCCGAGTTCCTTGCTTCGACCAGCAGGGACTGGATGTACTCGGTGCTGGCCACGTCCAGGCCCCTGGTAGGCTGGTGGGCGATCAGGAGGTGCGGCTGCCCAGCCAGCTCGCGGCCGACGATTACCTTCTGCTGGTTCCCTCCCGAAAGGTTCCTCGCCTTGACATCGATCCCGGAAGTGGAGACGTTGAATGCCTTGACTATCCTTCGCGCGAAGTCTCTGACCCTCTTCGGTACCATGAATCCGCGTCTTGAGAACTCCGAGCTGTTGGTGACCCCAAGGACGACGTTCTCCGCAATAGAGAAGTCGAGGATTAGGCCGCTGAGGGCCCTGTCTTCGGGGACGTGGGCCACAGAAAGCTTCAGGATCTCAGAGGTCGAGAGCTCGTTGGTGAGCTTGCCGCTCAGGCGGATCGACCCCGATGTGGGCCGCATGAGGCCCATGATGCACTCCACCAGCTCGGTCTGGCCGTTCCCTTCGACCCCCGCCACCCCGACTATCTCTCCTGCCCTGACCGTCAGGGAACAGCCGTTGAGGCCCCTGGTCTTGTGCTTCGTCGAGGCCGACAGGTTCTCTATCTGCAGGAGAGTTTCGCCGGGCTGATAGGGGGCGAATATGAACTTCCTCTCGACCTGCCTCCCTACCATTGCGTTGGCGAGGATATCGAACGTCGCTTCCTTCGTTTCTACGGTCGTGACCACCTTCCCCCTCCGCATTATGGTGATCCTGTTCGTGACTGCCATCACTTCCTTCAGCTTGTGGGTGATGAATATCACAGTCGAACCCCCCTCGGTCAGACGCTTCATAGACCTGAACAGGTCCTCGGCTTCAAGGGGGGTCAGCACGGCGGTGGGTTCGTCCAGGATGAGGACCTTCGCCCCCCTGTGCAGGGCCTTCAGGATCTCCACCCTCTGCTTGAACCCCGTGGGGAGGTCCTCGGCCAGGGTGTCGAGGTCCATTTCAAGGCCGACCTGTCCTATGAGCTCCTGGACCTGCCTCCTCGACTCGGCCCTGTCGACGAAGCCCACATGGGAAGGCTCTGAGCCGAGGATTATGTTCTCCATTACGGTGAGGTTGGGGACGAGAGTGAACGCCTGGTGGACCATGCCGAGGCCGAGGGCGATCGCGTCGGCCGAGTTTCGTATGTGGACCTTCTTCCCCTGCACTTCTATGGAGCCCTCGTCCATCACGTAGAGGCCGTAGAGGACGTTCATCAGGGTGCTCTTGCCTGCGCCGTTCTCCCCGAGGATGCCCATCACCTCCCCCGGGCCCACGGTGAGGTCGACGCCGTCGACGGCCACGACGCCGGGGAAAGTCTTCCTTATTCCTGTCATCCTGAGCATCGGTTCTGTCATTAGAATCACAAAAAGGAAAGGGTAGGTGAGGACCTCTCACCTATCGCTAGACGCCTGTGTCGGTGTAGACTTCGGGTACGGTAATGGAGCCGTTGATGATGCCCTTCGTGATCTGCGCCATCACCTGCTTGGCGATGGGCGTGAGGAACTGGCTGGTGTACTGGAAGTTGGTCGGGCCCACTGCCCCCTGAGCGAGTCCCAGGAGGAACACTCCCCTCACGTGGCAGGCTGCGTCGCCGTTGGCGCCGCAGAGTGCGGTCTGCCCGTTGTAGAAGGAGGGCGCGAATTTGGTCGGGTTGTTCCAGAGGGCGCTGAAGTTGCCGTGCACGACCCAGTTCGCCACGTCGAAGACTCCGAGATCTACCTTCTTTATCTCAGATGTCAGGACGAACGATGGCGCCTTGAGGCTCGTGGCCGCCGTCGATGAGTTGGTCGTGGTGTAGAACTGCTTGGTTCCGTAGTAGTCCTGGTTAGCATCGACTCCTATCGCCCACACCGGTGGAGCGGTGGAGTTGGACCAGTTCCAGCCCTGCTGCTGGTCGTACTGGCCGATGGCGTTGAAGGTGCCGATCCCCGTGCCGCCCGCTGCGGTGAAGATGATCTTGTCACCCGCGGCTATCATGCTCTGGCCGTTCTTGTAGCCCCCAGTCTGGTCTGCGAAACCGTTGAAGCCCGTGGAGTCATACTTCTCCGTGAGCGTGTTGTTGTATGCGCTTCCGGTCACCCTCGTCAGGTACTGGTCAGCCCATGTGGCTCCGAACTTCCAGCCGTTCCAGAACTTGAAGATGATGCCGGTCGTCACCCCTCCCAGGAAGCCGATCTTTCCGCCGTTCCCTGCCATGGCGGCAGAGAGCGCGCCCACTATGGCGCTCCCGACGTGTTCCTGGTACTTGATTGCGATCAGATTGGTGACGTTGTAGATGTCCCCGTCGACCTGGGCGAACAATTGGTTGGGATACTTCTGGGAGAAGTTGTAGATGGCTCCGTCGTCGTCGAAGCCGACCCCCACGATGAGGTTCAGATGGTCGTTGATCAGTGTCGCGAAGAGCTGTGGAATCCCTGTCGTCGACGTCGCTACTTCGTACTTGTAGTCAACGCCTAGTATCGTATTGGCCTGTATCATGCCCTGATAGGCCAGGTCGTTGAAACCTCTGTCCCCTAGGCCCCCGACGTCGAAGACGACGCCGATGGACATGCCCTTGCCTGGAAGGACCGCGGAGGTGGTGGTGGTCGTAGTGGTTGTGTTTGGACCCGGCGAGTAATATGCGATGTAGTAGTATGCCCCCGCCGCTATCACGAGGAGGACGACTACGATTGCTACGCCTGCACCTGTGCTAATTGCTTTTCTAGTTTGAACGTTCAAAATGCTTTCTCGTCCGCCGGCTCTGAGGTTTGGTTATTTAAACGGAAAGCAGATAGTTTTCCATCTCGGTCGAAAAAGGGGCAAAGCGTTCATAAGACCACCGGGCCGGCGCGAGCCTGCTTGAGAATTCTTGTCGCCGGGTTCATCACCATCGACTCGATACAGCTCCCGGTCCGCCAGATCACCTCAGTGGGAGGGCCGCCGTCATACGCCGGCCTCGTCTGCTCGAGGTTCGGGCACAGCGTCGTCCCGCTGACCAAGGTGGGGGCCGACTTCCCGGACGAGCAGGCGGTCTGGCTAGCGCGGAACGGGGTCACGCTAAGGGCCTCTGACAGGAGCGCCACCAGACCCACCACAAGGTTCCGGATCTCCGACACGGCGGGGAAGAGGACGCTCTATCTCGCAGCCAGGTGCGAGGACCTCTCAGCTTCCCAGATACCTCCGGACACCCGGTTCAGCGCGGTGCTCGTGAGCCCCCTCGCGGGGGAGGTCTCCTCTTCGCTGTTCACCGAGCTGTCGTCGCGCTCTGACTTTACATTCCTGGACCCCCAGGGCTTCGTCCGCTCCTTCGACAAGGACGGCAAAGTCTCGGCGTCCTCCCTCCAAGACAGAGACATCCTGACGAAGGTCGACGCGGTGAAGATGGACAGGACGGAGGCGGAGATGCTCACGGGGAAGAGCAGCCCGAGGGAAGCGCTGGAGAAGCTTTCTTCGATAGGCGTCCGAAAGGGGATGGTGACCCAGGGGGCGGGAGATTGCTTTGTCCTCGACGGCGCGAGGATCTACGAGGTGGGCGTCCCGAAGGTCCCTGTCATCGACAGCACCGGTGCCGGAGACATATTGAGCGGTGCGACCATCAGCTGGTACCTGAAGACGAGGGACTTCCTCCGGAGCGCATGTTTCGGGATAGCCGCGTCCTCCCTGTCGCTGCACATGATAGCCCTGGCCAAGATCGACCTGCCGATGAGCGTCGACGACAGCGCGATGCGGCTGTATTCTATGGCGAGCCCGGTCGCCGCCGTCTGAGGCCTCCGAGCGCCAGCATTTTCGATTCGAGCTCGTTTCTGGTAGGGCTCCCCCTGGTGAGCGGGCTGGTCGCCTTCAGAGCACCCGCCAGGTTCCCCCAAGCGGCCGCTTTTGCCGGGCTCAGTCCCATCATGGAGTACGAGACATGGGCCGCTAGGAACGCGTCCCCCGAGCCCGTGCTGTTCACAGCCTTCAGCCCCAGGCGGCCGAGGTCGGCCGGTCGGACGAGTCGTGTCGTGCGCCCCTCCGACGCCAGGCACCCCGCCGGGCCGAGGGTGGCCACCACTATGAGGCGGGGGAACTCCCTTCGAATGGCCTCCACGCCCGCTGCGGGGGTGGCGAGCCCGGTGAGTCTGGCAAGCTCGCTCCTGTCTACGACAAGCTCGTGGACCTGTCGGAGGACTTCGGCCAGCTTTCCATGGGACTCTGCGCTCCTCACTCCGGAGCTGTAGACGGCCCGCCGGCCCTCCCGGCGAGCGGACCTCGCAGCGGCGAGGGCGACATTGAGGGGGACGTCCATTATCACGACAGTCGACGCGGCGGCGAGGGCGGCAGCTGATCCCGGAGAAGTCAGGTGCCGGGGTTCGAGCGCGTCGTTGGCGCCCAGGAGCGTGTAGATGGACTTGCGACCGGACCCGTCGACAAGGACGAAGGCCCGGCCTGAAGAACATCCCTTGATCGTGGCGACCCCGTCGGTGCGGACCCCATCGTCCCTGAGGCTTTCAAGCAGCGGCCCCCTCAGATCGTCTGTTCCCAGCGCCCCTACGAACGCCACGCGCCCCTTGCCGAGGATCCTCGAAGCTGCCACGGCGACGTTGGCGCCCTTCCCTCCGGGGGACGACTCGACCTTCTCGACCACGACCTCCGCCCCCGGCTCGGCGAAATTCCGCAGGAAGATCGTGGTGTCCCAGTTGACTGCGCCGAGGACGACGACCTCGAGGCGGGGCCGGCCGCTGGGATTGGTCATGGCGGAGCCAGGCCCGCTAGTAGGACTTGCCGAAGTTGGCCCTGTGTGACGAGCCCTTGCCGCAGACTATGCATTTCCCCTTCTCTGTGTCGAGGAGGACGTTGAGGACTACGCCCCCCGTCTCCTGCTTCAGCTTGGCCTCGCACTCCGCGTCCTCGCACCAGGGTATCTGCACTATCCCCCCCTTCTGGCCCAGGGTCTTCTTCAGCTCGCCCATGGTGTCAGCCTGGTGCGTGTTCTTGGAGAGCGCGTCCGAGGCTTTTCGGTAGAGGCTGGCCTGTATCTCCTCTAGTTCCTTCTCGACCTCGTCCTCGATCGCTGCCGCCTTGACGACCCTCTTCGCGCCCGTGTCCCTCCTGACGAGTACCGCCTGCCTCTCCTTCATGTCCCGGGGGCCGAACTCGACCCTCAGGGGCACCCCCTTCAGCTCCCACTGGTTGAACTTGCGGCCCGGGGTGAGGTGGTCCCTGTCGTCAAGGATTGTCCTGAACCTTGACAGTGCCCCCAGCAGCTTCGCGGCCTCGGCGAGGACAGCCTGCTTGCTTTCGTCGTTCATGATGGGCACGAGGACCACCTGGACCGCCGCCAGCCTCGGTGGTACAACCGCCCCCCTGTCGTCGCTGTGCACGGCCAGCATCACCCCCAGTTCCCTGGTCGAGATGGCCCAGGTGTTCTGATAGGCGAACTGCTTGTTGCCGTCTTTGTCGACGAAAGTTATCTCGAAGGCCTTCGAGAAGTTCTGGCCGTCAGCGTGCCAGTCGGGGCCCTGGATCGCTTTCCCGTCAGGGAGCAGGTGCTCTATGCAGTAGGTGGCTTCGGCCCCCGCGAAAGTCTCGGACCTCGACTTCCGTCCGAAGTAACCCGGCAGAGCCATCCACTCCTCAGTCATCCTGCGGTATATCCCCATGACGACATCCCTCTCCGCGTCCGCCTCTTCTCTGGTGGCGAAGAGCGAGTGCCCCTCGTTCCAAAGGAACTCTCTCGACCTTAGGAGCATGGTGGGGTGCTTGAACTCCCAGCGTATCACGTTGTTCCACTGGTTGAGCCTCAGAGGGAGGTCGCGCCAGGACCTGATCCATCGGGAGACCACCTCGTACATCAGCGTCTCGGAGGTGGGTCTGATTGCGAGCCTTTCGTCGAGCTTCGAGTCCCCCGTCTGCGTGACCCAGGCCACCTCGGGGGCGAAACCTTCGACGTGTTCGGCCTCCTTCTTCAGGAGGCGCTCGGGGATGAGCAGCGGGAAGTAGGTGTTGCTGACCCCGGATTTCTTGAGCTGTGCGTCAGTCTCTTTCTGGATGTTCTCCCAGATGGCGTACCCGGACGGGCGGAAGACGACGCACCCTGAGACGGGGCTGTAGTCGGCTATCTCGGACTTCAGGACGACCTGGGTGTACCACTCGTCGAAGTTCTCGCCCTTCTTGGCCGTCAGGCCCTCCTGGCTCGCACTTGACATGGACGTTTCGCCACCTTGAAGTGCGCTTAATGAACGTGCCCCTGAACGCGCGGGCTCAGCCGGAGCTCGACAGCAGGATGTATCCCCCGAGGATGAGGAAGACCGCCGCCGAGACTATGCGGAGCCTTCCAGGGGTGAGGACACGCCCCAGCCTGCTGCCCAGGGCTGTCTCGAGCCCGGTGGCGGCGATCAGCCCGGTGATGGTGCCTGTGAAGACGAGGAGCGGGTTGGAGTAGCGAGCGACGAAGACGATGGTGAGCACCTCCGTGGCGTCCCCCGCTATGTCCAGGACCGCGAGCGATGCGACGAGCGCTAGGAACGTCCTCCAGGGGCTCCTTATCTTCTCTATCTTCGACTCCTCCCGCTCTACCGAGCCCAGTCCAATGATACCCTTCACCTGCCAGAGGCCGTAGCCCACCATGATGGCGCCTCCGACCAATCGGACCCAGAGGACGGGGACGATTACCAGGAGCAGGGACCCGACGCTCACGAAGAGGGCTGTGGTCAGGACGAAGGCTGTGACCCCCGCCAGGAATGCGACCATGGCCCTGACCCTGGTGGAGACTGTGATGAGAAGGAAGGCGTCCTTGTCCGTCAGCTCGGTGACGAACAGGGCGGCGGCTATCGCGCCAAAAGCAGCGAGGGTGAAGTCAGCCAATGGGCCGCCCTGATGTGATCCCTGGAGGACGCTACTCCTTCTTGGTAGGAGCGGCCTTCCTCTCCGGGTAGAGGTACATCACGAGGCCGACCACGAGGAGGGCGAGCGCGATCCCCAGCCCGAGGGTTACATCCCTCTTTCCGATCTCGTAGATCGAAGCAGGGACGAGGAGGAGGGCTATGATGGCCAAGACCTTCGTGTTCGTCAGGGCCGAGAGCTTGACCTGGGCCGTGACCAGATAGCTGAGCAGGACCATCATGGTTGGAAATACGAGCCCGTATCGGCCTATGATGAAATCGTTGGCGGCTCCTGAAAGGCCAGTGAAGCCGTTGGCGTACAGGGCTGCGACCAGGACGAGGATAAGGCTCGCCGCCGCTATGTATTGGAGGGTGCTCCCGAGGGATATGAGCTTGGCGGGCCGCTCCGCGGGGCGCGCGCTGCTGACCTCTATCATAAGGCCGAGCATGACGGAGAGCGACCCAAGGATGAATATAGTCGGGTCCCTGGTGACCGCCAGGTATGCCGAGGCCGGGAGCCATGCGGATATCCCGCTCTGGGCCCAGAGGTAGATGCCGTAGACACCGCTGAGGATGAATGGGACCATGTACAGCAGGGTGGTGAAATCTTCGTAACGTCCCCTGCTGCTCATTGTATTTGCCTGCGCGACCGGATTGGGCTTAAAACAGTTACGATGGCGCAGGCGGGCTGCGCGTCGTGCGGCCGAACGTGAGGTATGCGGTGTGTCCAACCATGATGTTGGACGGCCTGGTCATGCCCACCCTGGCCTCGAGGTGTCGGAGCAATATCTCGAGAGTCTCGACTGCGACGAAACCTTCTTCCTTCAGCTTTGCCACCAGCTTCTCTGCCTGGTTGGTTGTCGGGGTGATGGCGGCCATCGGAGCCGACGGCCTGAGGGCCTTCTTCATGCTCTGGACCACCTCCCAGGGGTCCCCCACGTCGAGGACGCCGGCGTCGAAGCCCCCTTCGTCGAAGCCGAGGCGGGAGTCCCCCACCTTGAAGGTCACGAACTTCGAGAGTCCCAGCCTTTCGATGTTCTTCCTCGCGACGTCCTGGAACTCAGGGTTGAAGTCGTAGGTATAGACCATCCCCGTGGGCTGGACGAGATATGCCATCAGCGCGGTGGTGGCACCGCTCCCGGTCCCGGTCTCGATGACGCGGGACCCCGCGTGGACTCCCAGCTTCACCATGATGAGCCCGAGGTCCTTCGGGTAGATCACCTGGGTGCTCCTTGCCAGCTTCATCACGAGGTCTTCGATGGTGGGCTCCAGGATGATGAGCTCGTCCCCCAGGGTGGTGGTCACCGTCGCTCCGAACTCCTGCCCGACGAGTGCGGACACGTCGAGTATCCCGAGGTGGGTGTGGAGCTTGGGTGTGTCCTTGGGCCTCACGAGCCAGCGGCGCCTCCTGTCCCTGTAGACCAGCACGTAGGAGTCGGCTGCTATCCTGTCCACGTGGGCGCGCCCCCGCGAGGAGGTCTAAATGCTTGTGGGCCCGGTGGTGTCTAGGCCCGCCACCAGTCGTATCTCAGGAAGTCGATGGACTTCTTCTCCCTGTCGGAGATTGCGATTATGAACTGCTTCCGGACAGTGGTGGCCAGCCGCCCGGACCGGACCATCGAAGTCGCTGTCATCTTGGAGTCGGGGGATACGACCTGGACGATGTAGGGTGCGTGGTCTATCCCCGGCCCGTGCTCGTAGACGGCGAAGTCAGACCCGAACTTTATCCCGGGGGTGACGACGTAGCCGTCCTCTCTCAGCTTCTTGTACACCAGGAACTTCTCCCAGAAGTCGGAGTAGGACGCCTCGCAGATGGCCTGCAGCTGCTTCGGGGCGAGCTCCTTCCCCGATTGGTCCTCGACGTCTATCACCTTCTTCGTCGCGAGGTAATACCCCTCCATCAGGTCGAGGATCAACGGGGCCTCAAACTCGAAGTCCTTGGGCTTCGGGATGCCGAGAGGCTTCCCATAGTACCCGTCCTTGAAGAGCCGCCTGGAGTCTTCGATGTCCCAGACGACGATCCTGTTTTCGAAGAGCCTGCCTTTGGCCCGCTGCTTTGGCATCGTTACATGCCCAGCGCCAGGATGGTGCTGGCGTCGGCGGCGTCGAGCATCGCGTCGGCGCAGTTCTCTATCGATTCGACCACTTCTTTCACAGTTATCAGCTCCTTCACGTTCGTCGCCGTCTTCATCACCATGGCCACGGCCTCTCTGTAGGTGCCGTCCATCTTGCTCTCGATCTGCTGGACCTGGGCGGCCATCTGGATCGCCTGGTCCGGGTTTATGGACAGGGCGCGTATGCTTTCGTTGAGCTTTGAGATCCCGTCTATCAGGCTCCCGAGGAGCTCGACTATGGCGTCGTGGTACTTCTTGTTCTTGGCCGAGGCCCTCTGCAGCTGCGACATCTTGAACGCTATGCCGTTGATGTGTCCGAATATGCTTTCGACGGCGAAGGCACCGCGGAGTATGTCTTCCCTGTTGACGAGGAGCGTCCCCACCTGAGAGAGCTCGCGGATGAGCGCGGCCCGGAGCGTCATGACGTCGACCTCCGCCTGCTGGACCCGTTCTACGGAGGAAGATATCTGGTTCTTCTCCCCCTTGGATATGGCGTTGAACTCTTCGAGGAGCACCCTGGCTGCGTCAAGGACGCGGCGCATTTCGTCCTGGAGCACCACTATAGTCCGCCGTCTTGCCTGTATTTCGCCCTCTTGACCTGACAATCTGACCGCTCGCTCCAACCCTCTGGATGGTTTGGATTTAAAACTGAGGCAATAATCGTAACGGAGTTTAGAAATATTTGTGGTTTACACGGAACATTATCCCTTTCTTCTGGCTTTCAGTAGAGTCGCGTCGATCCTCGACCACGAGGTTAGGGCCCAGGTCTACGGCCGCGCATGGCGAGGACAGCGAGGACGACAGCGACAGCCCCCAGGCCGACTAGGCTTGCCTGGTAGTATGGCAGGTCAGAGGAACCGACCACCTCCTGCGCGGTCGTCTGGAACGTCGTGGCAGAGACGCTGACCACCGTCGCCGTACTCACGAAAGTGGTGGTCCTGAGGATTGTCGTCGAGTCCACGGTCTGGACGATCACCATTGGACAGTAGGCGAGTCCAATGCCTCCCGTATATGGGGTGTAGGAGTACTGCTGTTTGGGAGCGCCCTCTCCCGAGTACAATAGCAGTAGCTCCGAGCCATTCAGAAGTGGGTCAGAGAAGATGACGGAATTGTTGCTCCATGCCCCGGAGGCGGGGCTCCTGAGCAGCGGGTAGGGCCCGCCGGTCCAGGTGATGCCGTCTGATGAGTATGCGTAGGAGATGTTCTGCTCGTCGTCCCATGTCATCACGTATCCGCCCCCGACCCGGATGACAGACCCTCGTTCAGAAAAATAGAACCCCGAGGAATAATAGACCTTCAAGACAGGGTTGGAAGCGTACTTGGCCCAGTGGATCCCATCCGCCGAGGTCGCGTAGTCTATGGTGACGTTCAGTCCCTTCGACGTGATGAGGGTGTGGCCCGTGTACCACATCTTGTATGTGCCGTTCTCGTAGATGACGCTCGGGAACCTTGCCCAGTACGCGTCATAGGCGCCGGGTCCGCCCTTGACGATGGGGTTGCCAGGGTATTCCGTCCAGTGGACGTTGTCCCTTGAGAATGCGACACCTATCGACCTGGATGTCACAGTGCTGTTCACCCCCGTGAAGTACATCAGATACATGGTCCCGTTCCAGACCACCCAGGGGCTGTACACTGTCCCCGAGTCCCAGCTCCCCTTGGCCCCGTTGGTAAGGAGGGGAGAAGGATTGATCGCCCAATGGACCCCGTCGGCCGAGTTCGCGGTGTAGATGCCTTGGGTCACTAGCGAGGAGTTCTGATGTTCGACGGTCAGCCACATCGTGTAGCCGGTGCGGTTCCTCATGACGAAGGGTTGGTAATAGGAATAGCCGTACGCGAAAAACCGCCCGGTCGAGGAGTTGATGAAGAAAGGCATCGAGTTGTTGATGACAGGGTTCTGGAGGCTCGGTGAGCACGCCTGCATGACCTGGGAGGGACCGCTCGACGCGGCCAACCCCAGGGGAACCGTGATCACTATCAAACCAACCGCCATCGCAAGGGCGCCGGCCTTCCGTATGGAAAGCAAGAGGAAGGAGAAAATTGCCAAGTCGGCATATACGAGTTTCTGGCAGTTATATCGAGGACAATGCTAGAGGACTATCAGCGCTGTCGAAGATCTCACCCCGACGTGCTAGGACGGTCTTCGGGGGACTCTTGACCTCGTTTTGGGCCTGCCGCTCTACTTCTCCTTCTGAGATTCCTTGACCTGGTCCCTGAGGTTCGTCAGAAGCCCGGTGAACTCCATGGGGAAAATGTACTTTGTCGACGGCGAGGCGCCCAGCGCCTTCAAGGTGTCGAGGTACTGCAAGACCATGGTCTTGGCATCTATCCCCTTCGCAGCCCCGAAGATCTGGCTCAGCGCACCCGCATATCCCTCGGCCCGTAGTATCTGGGCCTGCTTGTCCCCCTCCGCCCTCAGGATGTTGGACTTCTTCTCGCCTTCCGCGACTAGGATGGAGGCTTCGCGCTTTCCGTCTGCCTCGGTGACAGTCGCGCGTCTTGTCCTCTCCGCCGACATCTGGCGGACCATCGCCTCCTGGACGTCCTGCGGAGGCCGTATCTCGCGTATCTCCACGTTGGTGACTTTGATGCCCCAGCGCTCGGTGACCTCGTCCAGCTTGGTCCTCAGCACCTGGTTGATCTGCTCCCTCTTCGCGAGGAGCTCGTCGAGTGGTATGTCGCCTACCACTGCCCTGAGGGTGGTGGTGGCTATGCCTATGGATGCTCCCTCGAAGTTCTGCACCTGCACTATGCTCTGGGTCGCCTCGATGACCTTGTAATAGATCAGGAAGTCGATGTCAGTGGGCGCGTTGTCCTTCGTGATGCAGGTCTGGTGGGGGACCTCGAGGAACCTCTCTCTCAGGTCGACCTTGTTCAAGCGGTTGATTATGGGGAAGATGAACATCACGCCGGGCCCCTTGGCGCCGATGAGCCTGCCCAGCCTGAACACGACGAGCCTTTCGTACTCCCTGACTATTTTGACCGTGGCTGCTATGAGGGCTATTACTACGATCACGACTATCGCATAGATCACGTAGTTGATGATGTCCCCTACCGCCTGAAGCTGCACCGGACCAAGGAGACTCATCTTTCCACCTTCTCTACTGTCAGCGTGTTCCCGCTTACGCCTTTAACTCTTACCGCGTCCCCTCGTTTGAGCGCCTGGGTCGAAGTCACGCTCCACTCCTCGGACGCGACCTCAGCGACGCCCTTGCCCCCTGGCATCGCGTCAGACTCCATGGTCCCCTCCCTGCCTATGAGCGCGGAAGGCTCGTTCACCCTGGGCCTCTTCTTCAGCGCCTCGCGTATCGACCTGAGGTAGAGGCTCCCTATCACGATGGCTGCCCCCAGGGCGACGATGAGTCCGTAGGTGATGTCGGGTATCCCGGAGAATGTGGCCGCCTGGGGCGGGATTGGGTTTGAAGGGGTAGGGCTTGCCCCGGAAGCCGGCGGGAACTGGTAGATCAGGAGGAAGCCGAAGATGAATACGACGACGCCGAGCAGGGCGCTGATGCCGTGCTGGGTCTTCACTTCGAGGAAGATGAAGGCGGAGCCCACTATCATTAGGATTATGGCGAGGGGGGAGGCGCCGAATACCCCCAGGCCGAAGAGGGCGGCTGCGATCACCACCACGCCGACCACCGACAGGATTATGGTGGGATGGTAGATGTCGGCCAGGACGGCGAAGACCCCCAGCAGGAACATGAGGCTGGACACGTTGGGGTCGCTCAGCACGGAGATGAGCTCGGACCTGACCCCGGGGGTGTTGACTGGGGTGTCCGCCGGGACGCCGAGGTAGGTGAGCGCCCCCTGCAGGGTGGTCGAGCTGATCACTACGTCAACGACATGCTCCTTCGACGCCGACGGGCAAGGTATCGTCGCCGAAGCGGGGGTGCTGCAGTAGGATACGCCCTTTGTCACCATCAGAGCGGTGGCCGTGGCGTTCCTCCCGTGGGCATGAGTGAGCGTCTGCATGTAGGAGGCGAAGGCGTTGGTGTCCTTGGTGAGGGTAGAGTTCTCCTCGCCGGTGGGGATCCCCGAGACGATGGGGGTGGCGGAGCCTATGGTGGTCCCGGGCTCCATGACTATCTTGTCGGACGATTCGGCGATGTAGGAGCCCGCAGAGAATGCGAACGCCCCCTCGGGAGCCACCAGGGTCGTGAAGTTGCCTCCCCACTGCTGATAGCTCTGGATGGAGCCTATCATAGACTCCATGCTGGCGCCGTCGCCGCCGTTGGTGGTGAGAACGAAGACAATGTTCGCCGCGCAGAGGGATTCGGCGTTGCTGACGGTAGACGACATGAAATCTGCTGCGCCCGGGTCTATGTTCGCGTTGAGGGACGCGACGTAGTATGTCCCCTGTTTGGGCCCGCACGACTGCGCGTGCACGGGCGCCAGCTGGGCGGCGAAAGCGAGGAGCAGAGCGGCCGCGAGGAGGAGCCTGAGATACCTCAAACACTTGGAACCAGTTACCCCTCTGACATAAACAGTGTGGTGGGGGGCCTTTAGCTGTCTCTTCGATGTCGACCGGCTGGGTGCTCGCGCAATTCACTTCCCGAGGATGATGACAAGCCAGGTGGTCTGCTGCAGGCCTACGGTGCATCCTGCCTGCTCGAAGTACTGCGTGATGTTGATGCCGGCCGAGGGCACTTCCAAGACGGGGCAGGGCAGGTTCACGAACTCGTAAGGGCCGCTCCCGATGAAGTAGCCGAACTGTGAGTAGGCGGTATTGGTCAATGCGGACCAGTGGCCGGGGGCAATTTGCTGAAGTTCGGTGGCGTAGGTCAGGGGCCCCGATGAACCGGGGAAGAAGAGGAGCTCCAGAATCATGGGGGAGGCGCCGGAGCCCGGGAGGAAAGAAGCTGTGTCGGCGCTCAGCCCGTAGTCAGAAATGTCTGGCTGTGAGACAGCGGTGCTGAACCGGAGCGACGCGAACCTGTCAAGGGTGCTGTTCTCGGAGAGGGTGACACCTCCTCTTGCCTTGTCTACCGCCCCGATGAACTGTCCGACCCAAGCCGAATCGACCCCGCTGGAGGGGCGGTGGCCCTGGAAACCCTCCCTGTAGATGAACGGATTTCCTCCAGCAAAACCCTGGACTTCGATGTAATACGTGAAGGTACGATTGTAGGGGAGGGTGTCGGGTACCGTCCCGGATGCGGCGCAGGTCGATCCTGGCGACAGGGGACCGCCGCTACATGCACCCAGGAAGTTCGCGCCTATCCAGGTCAGGCCCCCCTGGCTAGAATTTGTTCCGTAACCGGGCACCTCTATGCTGACTAGGGCGGACCTGCCCTCAGGATCGAGACTCCCGATGGGTCCCCTCGTGACTTGGGCCTGTCCAATGTTCTTCAAGGAGACCGTGACATTCAGCAGTCCGAAGTTCGTGAGGCCGAATGTAACGTTCTGAATCGCGATCACGTTCGGAGGATCGACCGTAGTGTTGGCGTAGCAGCATATTCCCTCCGCTGCAATCAATTTAGTCCCGCTGAAATAGGCCAACGCACTGAAGTTGCCTTGAGTCACAAGGACATATGCAGGGTAGGGAGGGAAGCCGATTCCCATCAATCTGTACGAAATCGATGAGTAACCCGTTATGTTTGCTGGCGGATACTTGTAACTGGCGAGGCAGCGTGCGTATGCGGCTTCGTTAGTGGCATTGATAATGCCGCCCGACAGGCTGCATGTCCTGACCCCGTTCTTGTATGCGTACCAGATGTTAACAGATTGGGAGTACGTGACGACAGGCACAAGAAAGAGCCCGACGATTGAGAGGGCGACCAACCCTACGGCGACGGCCTTTATCTTCTTGGAGAACAATCAATCCTGCAAAGGCCTGCTCACTTTTATCGATGCTGGCCCCTGATGTCAAGCACTCTTCTCCTCGTTCTAGAATAATACGCTTACATACTATTTCAGAGTAGCAGGCCGTCGTCTCGCAGTGAAGCCCCGGGTCACAGTCGTGGATCACCCGATGGTAATGGAACAGCTGACCCTCGCCCGCGACAAGCGGACCAACCAAGTAGCCTTCAGGAAGGCGATCTACAGGCTGGGGAGGTTCATGGCCTACGAGTTCCTCAGGACAATGGAGACCCAGGAGACCCCGGTGGAGAGCCCCCTAGGAGAGGTCACCGGGCGCAAGATCAAAGGGAACGACAAGATTGTCATCATCCTCGTGCTACGCGCCGCGATACCTTTCGTCGAGGGGATGTACAAGAATTTCCCGATGGCCAGGACGGGGGTAATCAGCGCCTGGAGGGGTGAACCCCCGAGGTTCCCCATCGAAGTGAACTACGCGAAGATACCAGTCATTAGGAAGGACGACGTTGTGGTGATAGCCGATCCGATGCTCGCGACCGGGCACACCCTGCTGGAGGTAGCCAAGAGGGTGGCGAAGCAGGGGAAGCCGAAGAGGCTCGCTTTCCTCTCGGTGATAGCCACAATGCAGGGGATCAACTACGTGGCCAAGGTTTTCCCGAGGGCCGAGTTCTACACCTGCGCCGTCGACCCCGGCCTGGACGAGCACGGATACATCGTACCGGGGCTAGGGGACGCCGGGGACAGGGCCTTCGGCGCGCCTCACTGAGCGGGACCTACCTTCTTCAGCTGCCTGTTGTACATGGAGATCACCTCTTCGACGTTGGTGGCATCCTCGGGGCTCTTGTCGTCGCGGACCTTCCCCGTGAACTTCGGGAACCTCAACGATATGCCGGCACCCGGTCGGATGCGCCCGATGGCAGCCGTATGGATCGGGGAAAGGGTGAGCTCGGCGGCGATTATCTCGATCACCAGGTGAGGCCTGAACCAGACGTCTGGGACCATGTTCGACTCTACCCCGGGTGGTTTGACATGGCTCTCGTAGGGCTTCAGGAGCTTCGGTATCTTCTCCAGGTCCTGGTCGGAGAACCCGGTCCCCACCTTGGCGATGCTGGTAAAGATAGCACGCTTTTCGTCGTAGGTGGCGAGGAGGTAGGTGCCGTAGGCCCCAGCCCTCCTCCCCTTGCCGTGGAACGCCCCTATTATGACAAGGTCTATGGTGTCTGTCAGCTCGCTGCGGTACTCGCGCTTGAGCTTGATCCAGGCGAACTCCCTCGCCCCGGCCCGATAGGGTGAGTCGGGGTCCTTGACCACGAGCCCTTCGCAGCCGTTCGCTATCGCTTCTTCCATGAAGACCTCCATCTTGGCCGGGTCCGAGGTCGAGAGGGCCGGTACCGGCCTCGTCCTTTCGGTGACCTTTACGAGTGCCTCGAGCTTCTTTCTCCTGAAGGTGTAAGGCTTCCCCGTCAGGTCGGCGGTCCCCGCGAAGAGGATGTCAAAGAAGTTCAGAGCCACGGGGTAATCTGCCATGGCCCGGTCCACGCCGTGCTTGCGCCGCCGGTGCATCAGCTCCTGGAAGGGGAGGTATTCGCCAGTGTCCTCGTTGATGGCGACCACCTCCGCCTCGAGGATCGCCTTCTTCGCGGCGACGTTCTTCGTGACCAGCTCCCCCGCGTCTGGGTAGTGGCCGGTTATCACCTCCAGGCGCCTCGAAAACAGCTTCACCTTTCCGCCGTCCTTGTGGATCTGGAGCCTCTCCCCGTCCAGCTTGTACTCGGCGACCACCGTCTTGTCCCCCATCTTCTTCACTATGGCCTGTGCCGAGCTGAGCCTCTCGGCGAGCATCGGCCTGATGGGCACGCCTACCTCTACGGTGACCTCTTGGATCCCCTTCGACCCCTTCGACGCCACGGCCTGGACTACGAAGCCCAGGTCGGGGTGCACGTTGTAGGCCCTCTCTACGCTGGGCCTCGCCTGCTTACCCCCGAGGAAGGCGGTAGCAGCCGCGTCGAGTACTGTGTAGTCGGCGACCCCGAGCCGCAGCTCTCCGGTGACAGTCCTCATGATGAACTTCGCCTCCAGCGGGGACGCGTCGTTGAGGAGGGAGGCGAGTTCCCTGAGCTTGGCGTCGACCGAGCCCGACCCGATCTGCCCTGCTATCTTCATGAGCGTGTCGTAGACCCGCTTGAGGGTGAGGCCTTCGCTGTAGAGGGTCCCCTGGTTCTTGGTCTTGAGGAGGTCCTCCGCCGTCGTCCCTATGTCGCCGTGCTTGACATAGGCCGCGTAGACCTTGTCGGCCGAGATACCCGACGCGGTCGAGATCGCCCTCAGTGCCAGCTTCTCGGCGAGGCCCAGCTCCACCCCTTCGTAGTCGGGCCGCAGCTTCCCCTGGGTCATGTAGACCAGCGGAGGGAGCTCGGCCTTCGGCGTTTCTTTGAGGAGCTCTGCGAGGACCAGGGTCATCTCGTTCCTCCCGGAGATCCGCTCGAGCTCCGCGTACTTCGCCGCGACCTCCGAGTAGTTCAACGGCTTCTTGCGAAGGTGCGGTTTAATCTCCTTTTCTCAAACTCCATCCTTTCCGGGAAAACCTTAATTGCCGTTCGGAGCGGTCTCGTCCGAATTCAGATGGGTGGAGTCAAGAAGAAGTCGATGGCCGCCATGGAGAAGTCGCAGGACTCCACGGAGACTGCTCAGGACCAGGCTGCCCCATCCAAGGGAAAGAAGGCGAAGGAGGCGAAGTCGGGACCTCAGCAGAAGAGACAGCTTTCCTTCCTCCCGCCGAAGATGAACGACGCGGAGATGATCAAGGCCCTCACCCCGCTGAAGGCCATCACTGTATTCACTGCCTCGAGGGCTCTCGGAGTGAACGCTTCGGTGGCGACCGGAGTCATACGGGACCTGGAATCGAAGAGCATGCTCAAGAGGGTTGGCGGCTTCAGCGGACACGGCGTCTGGGCGAAGTCCTAGACGCTATTTACAAGCTCAGGGTCAGCCAGGGACACCCGGATCACGTCGCCGCGCCTGACCGCATCGAATGCTTCCAGGCCAGACTCCACCTTTCCAAGCGGGTTCAGCGGGCGGTCGCTCCTTGCGTCGCCCAGAAAGACGCATACGAGCCCGGCGGACGGCAGAAATGCGACATCCCCCCTCGCGAACTGAGTCCTCGGCTTCTCCACCCCGACCCGGAGCTGGGTGAACAGGCAGACCATGGCGGGCTGGAGCGAAACCCTGCTGTCGAAGGGGAGGCTGTGAAGCACGGCGCTGACAGTCAAGGGAGCGAGGTGCCGGAACAGGGAGAACCTGCCTTCGCCCCTTCCTCCGATGGAGGCCACGCACTCGACCTTCGACACTGAACCTGCCGCCGGGGTGGCTTCGGTAGCCATTCAGACCGACCCGTAATTAGCAAGGCTAAATCTGTTTTTGGAGGCGACGCGGCAAAAAGACTTAATTCTAGACCGAATCGGGCGAACCTTACTCCGGAGCCCTTGATGTCACCTGCAAAGACAGTAAAAAAGTCGAAATCGCCTTCGATTGCCGGCTTTGCGATTAAGATAGGACCGCCGAAGCTCACCAGGTTCGAGAGAGCGCGCATCGTCGGCGCGAGGTCCCTCCAGCTTGCCATGGGGGCGCCGGCTTTCATACCAATCGAGGGGTCATACCGCGGACCGATCCAGACGGCGATGCTAGAGCTCGAAGCAGACGCGCTGCCAATCTCCATCAGAAGGTCCCTCCCCAACGGGACGACCCAGGACATCCCGATCAAGGCGCTGGCAAACTAGCGGGGGAGCGGCTTGGCTCCGCGCATAGCTGTCTTCGTCACGGACACACTTCCTCCGAGGGCAAAGGAGATACTGACCGGTTACGAGGTTTTCGAGTCCCAGGCGGACGACCAGACCCTTGCCCGATGCCAGGCGCTCATCTGCTGGCCGAGCCGAGTCAAAGCAGACCTCCTAGGCAAGATGAAGAGCCTCAGGATTGTGCAGACCATGTCCGCGGGGGTCGACGGGCTGGACTTCGCGTCACTCCCGCCGGACGTGCAGGTCTTCTCCAACGCGGGGGCCTTCACCGAGTCGGTGGCTGAGCACGCCTGGGGGCTGCTGTTGGGAGCGGCCAAGGGCGTCCATCTGAGAAACCAAAAGGCGACCCCCCGCAGGCTGAGGGCGAAGACACTGATGGTCCTGGGGGCCGGTTCCATCGGGTCTGAGGTCGCCAGGCTTGCGAAGTCGATCGGAATGAAGACCATCGGCATATCGAGGTCCTTCAGGTCCCCCGAACTCTTCGACGAAAGATACCCCGTCTCCGCCCTGGCGGAAAAGATCCCGGAAGCCGACGCCGTTGTGATGGCTCTGCCACTCACCAAAGGCACCATGGGGCTGATGAACTACGAGGTCCTGTCCAGGTCAAAGGAGGACGTTGTGATAGTGAACTTGGGGAGGGGCGAAAGCGTGACGGAGGAGGGGCTCATCAGGTGGCTGAAGGAGCGCCCTGAAAGCAGGTTCGCGACGGACGTTTTCTGGAGGAAGGGGGGCAGGGAGTCCTTCGACACCCAGGCATGGGACCTCCCCAACTTCGCAGGCACGCTCCACGTCTCCGGCGTGCCGTCGGGGGACGACCTGTCGGGGCCCAAGGTGGCCGCTGCCTGGAACGTGAAGCGATATTTCGAAAGCGGGAGCGCCCTGAACCACATAGAAATAGGCGAATATGTCTGAAAAACCGGCGAGTCTCCCCAATGCGGTTAAATACGCGGTAAGGCGGCCGTGTCGAGCAAGGTCAGTCAAATGCCAAGAACAAAGAAATCCGACACAGAAGCATCAGAGGAACAAAAGGCCGCAGAACCGGCCGCAGCACCAGCACAACAGAGCGCACCCCAACAGAGGACCGCGCCCTACAACCACATCTTCGTGGGCCAGAAGCCAGTGATGAACTACGCCATGAGCGCACTCATCCAGCTTGCCCAGGCAGGAGAAGTGGTCGTGAAGGCGAGGGGGATGGCAATCAGCAGAGCCGTGGACGTAGCTGAAATCGTCACAAAAAGGCTGGGCAACGGTCAGTTCAAGGTCAAGGACATCGGCATAAGCACCGAGGTCGTTGGCGAGGGCCCAGAGCAGAGAAACATCTCCTCGATCGAAATAGTCGTCGGGAAATAAGAACAGAAAACCAAAAACAAAATCCGTTGGTTACGCAAGGCTAGCGGAAGCTGTGCCCCGTCCTTTTGAATACGCGGCACAGATCAGGAGCTTCGCGCTCCTGCTCAGCCTTTTTATTTCGTTTTCACGCCTCAGTGCCTCCCTTAGCGTCCCCACCTGTTCCTCATACGCCACCAGGACTGGGAGCCTCGACCTGGTGTACTTCGAGCCCCGGCCCGAGTTATGCTGCCGCAGCCGCCTTTGCACGTCGACCGTGCTCCCCGTGTAGAGCGTACCATCGGCGCACTTCAGGATATAGACCCAGTGGCTGCGCACGGGGGCAGGCGTCCGCCCCCCTGTTAGAATCATTGCGGACGGTAGCAATCGATTAATCCGCGGACTGAATGCCGCTCCGCATGCTCTGGGACAGGGCGAAGCCCTTCCTGGCATATTCCTGGACTCTGATCCCAATGTACGGCATAGAACGCCTCGCCAACTACTACTTCCTGAACAGGGACCCGATGTTCTACCTCATTTCCGGCTGGAGGCTCGAGGTGTTCATCTTGACAGCCCTCCTGGGATCCGCCGCCGCGGGAGCTTTCCTGAAGGACGTCCGCCAAGTCATCGTCACGCAGGTCGCTGCCCTGGTCACATTCCTCTCGGCAGCCTACGTTCTGTGCGACCCACGCGTCTGCTATTCGACGGCTCCCGACGGCCTTGAGGCCTTGAGGTTCGGGCTGTTCCTGGCCTCGGTGGTTGTGTCGGGGGGCGTCATGGGCGTCGGTTCGAGGGGAGTCGCCGTCGGGAGGTTGCAGGCCGCTTTGGGAGCCTGCGCTGGTTTCTACGCCGTCGCCTACTACCCGACAGTGTTCACCTTCGCAGGTGCGAGGCTGTTGCCTCCCTTCGACCCGTGGGCGACCGCGGCGGTGCTTTTGCTTGCGTCGCTGGCTACGTCCATGGGCGCGAGGTCAAAGTTCGGGAGGGCAGCGTCTTTCGCGATCCCCGTGGCTTCCTATCTTCTTTTGCTTGCACTGTCGTCTGGCATTGCCCTGGGATATCTGGGCAGCCTGACGGGCACCGTATCACTGACTGTCGCTGCTACGCTGGCTGGCGCGGGGGTGGGGGTTGGACTCGTAGCCGCGAGGAGTCGGCTCGCAAGTACTGGAAGGTCCCTGACTACGGCACTATCCGCGACCGCCATCATCCTTGTGCTGGTGATGACGCTCGTGGTCATCCCCGACGCAGTCAGCGGCGTTGTGCCCGGAGATTCGGGCCAGTCTGCAGGGACTTTTTCCATGGTGACGCCCGTGTACGCGGGTGCCTACGAGAATTCCTCCCAGGGGCACGCATATGCCGCGGGAGTGACCATAAGCTTCAGGGGGACTGATCCTGCAAGTATCCAGGCCGACAACTTCGTATCCGCGGGGATAGGGATTCACTCGGCGGGGTGCTGCGTCGACGGCATCGACTATGCCTACAGGTTCGACGAGTACCTGTTCCATAGTGGGAACGTTTCTCTCGCAGCGACAGGGTGGGAAGCGTGCGACGACAACGCAGCTTGCGGGGGACATTCGTGGAAGATACTGCTGGTGTCCAGGTCAATATCTCTAGGTGCAATCGACATCAATCGGAACATCACGCTGGAGATGAAGTGGTCGGCAGGGCGGATACTCTGGGTCTACTCTCAGGATGGCACCCTGTACAGGACAATGACCATCTACCAGGTCCCTCAGCCAGAGAATCATGACTTCAACACGGGCGTCTCAAGCGGAGTGTCCCAAAGCTCCCAGAAGGCGGCTTACTTCTACCAGTTCGGTGTGATGAGCCGATATCCTGTCGGGCACGCGGGGTGGAAGGTCGAATTTGTCTGTCCATATCTGATATTCAACGGGATCCAGGCCTGCGCTGGTCATGCGGCGACATTGCGCGGGGAAGACTCGTATTGGAAGGTCATCTGGCGGTGGGGCGAAGACTACCCGAACGTCTCCGTGAGCCCCGTCGGCTCTCAGGGCGCGGTGTTCGAATATTCGGCCGCGGCCCCCACGCCGGGTTTCCAGAAACTATGGTAGCACCGTGCCCGGACACTTTGACACATTGCACGCAAGAAATATCCGCAACCGGGGATAGAGTTATAAGATAAAATTCTTGGCCGTGGCTCAACAAAAAGTTGGTCGACACTCGCACGCAGCCCGTTTCACGGACGGGCGTTGCGGCGCCGAGGTTTTCAGACAGGGAACTATTCAGTCTAGCGGAGAAGTACGGCACCCCGTATTTCCTGGTGGACGAGGCGACCCTGAGGAGAAAGGTGTCAGAGATAGAGCAGGGCTTCTCCCACTTCAAAGGTGCGTTCAGGGTGGCGTACTCGGTCAAGGCGAACTTCAACCCCTCGGTGATCAAGACGTTCGTGAGCGAAGGGATCCTCTTCGACCTCACGGCGCCGAGCGAGCTGGCTTTCGTGGTGAAGTCCGGTGGCTCTCCTGAGAACGTGATGTACACCAGCATCACCGAGACCGAGGCAGAGTACGAACAGGTGCTGAAGATGGGCGTGAGAAGGATAGTGGTGGCGAGCTACAACGGGCTGGTCAACCTGACCGAGGCGGCCATGAAGACGAACGTCTCCGTGAAGACCATGGTAAGGGTCAACCCCGAAGTCCACGTGCACGCCGAGCTCCGCGGGTCCATGGGGCACGGGAAGTTCGGGCTCCAGTTCAACGGCGGCAGCCAGGACAGCGCGTTCTACGTGCTCAAGAAGATACTGTCGACCCCCGGGCTCGAGTTCGAAGGGTTCCACTTCCACCTTGGGAGCCAGATCGAAGACCCATCGTGCTATGCGGAGGCGATAGAGAAGCTCGAGGCATTCATACTCGGAGCCAGGAGGCAGCTCGGCGACTTCCCGCTGAAGGTGCTTGACATAGGCGGAGGGCTCCCTGTTTCCTACGGCAAGAAGGTTCCGAGCCCGAAGGACCTGGGCGCAAAGGTCACCGAGCAGCTCAACAGCCTCGTCGAGAGCCTCGGAGAGAAGTTCACACTTGTCGCGGAGAGCGGGAGGTTCCTCACAGCTGAGTCCACGGTCCTGGTGTCGAGGGTGGTCAACATCAAGAACTTCGGGGAGAGCAGGTACATCTACGTGGACGCTGGCTACAACGTGCTCCTGGACTCCGCCCTCCTCCGCCACGAGTACCCCGTCGAAGTGGTCCCCGGCGGAAAGCCCTCGCCGCAGAAAGTGGTGCTCGTAGGGCGCCTCTGCGACCCGTTGGACGTCTTTCCCACTTCGAGCAGGTCCAAACTCGGGGGCGCGGAAACAGGAAAGCTTGTGATGTTCCGCGACGTCGGGGCCTACACCATAGTCATGAACATGCCATTCCACAGCCAGCCGAGGCCGCCCGTACTCATGCGCAGCGGCCAGGGAGCTTTCACCGTGGCAAGGAAGGCCCAGGACATAGACAGCCTTTTCGCAGACGAGGGCGGGGACTGCCTGGCCGCGCAGTGAAGGCGTTCTTGTCCGCTAGGCCAAAGCGATAAATCCCCCTTGAGAGCGCGCGCCCGAGGTTGACACTCGAAGTAATCATAGGCCCCATGTTCTCGGGGAAGACCTCGGAGCTGATCAGGCTCGTCGAGCGCGAAGTCTACGCGAAGAGGAGGGGGGCGATATTCAAGATCGCCTTCGACAAGAGGTACAGCGCGAGGCAGGTCGTCACCCACAACGGCCTGAGATACGACGCCTATTCCATCGCGTCGTCCAACGACGGCGTCAGGAAGATAGAGGCACTCGCGGAGTCCGACGGACTCGACGCCATCGGGGTCGACGAGGTGAACTTTTTCCCGGAACAGGTGGTAGGACTGTTGGACAGGCTCGCCGACGAGAAGAAGGTCATCGCATGCGGGCTGAACCTCAATTTCAAGGCGGAACCATTCGCCACGACCATGGAGCTCGCCGCGAGGGCCGACAGGGTGAGGTACCTCAGCGCCGTCTGCGTCGTGTGCGGCCAGGAGGCGACGAGGACCCAGAGGCTCATCGCAGGGAAGCCGGCCCCGAAGGACTCCCCCGTCATCGTCGTAGGGGGGAAGGAGATGTACGAGCCAAGGTGCAGGGACTGTTTCGTCGCCCCGAAATGACCCCCGCCCTTCGAACTATTGATAACTTCCCGAGTTCGGTCGGGGGCGAGGGAATGTCGTAGTTGGCCCAGGAACCCACCGACAGGGAGGGGAGGCCGTACCATGTGCGGCTTTCCAAGGGCGAAGTTGGGAGGGTGGCGCTGCTCCCGGGAGACCCCGGGAGGGTCCCCAAGATAGCGGAGAGGCTCGAGAGGCCCAAGCAGCTGAATTCGAACAGGGAGTACACGGCCTACGGGGGCTACGCGGGGAGGGAGAGGGTGACTGTCGTCAGCACGGGCATCGGCGGACCGTCGACCGCCATCGCGGTGGAGGAGTTGGCGCGGCTGGGGGTCGAGGTGATGATACGGATCGGGACGTGCGGGGCCATCCAGCCGTCGATCAAAGTCGGCTCCCTCATCATAGCCGACGCGGCTGTCAGGATGGACGGCGCGAGCTCCCAGTATGTCCAGCTCGGATACCCAGCGGCCGCGACGCCGGGGGTGGTCATGGCACTCAGCGGGGCGGCAGAGTCGCTGAGGAAGAGGGCGACCGTAGGGATTGCAGCTTCCACCGACTCTTTCTATGCCGGCCAGGGGAGGAGATCATTCGGAGGGTTCCTGCCCTCGGACAAAGCGCACGTCGTTGACGACATGCGTGCGGCCAAGGTGCTCTGCTTTGAGATGGAGGCCGCCACCCTGTTCACGCTCGGGAGGTTATTCGGGATAAAGACGGGCGCCATCTTCGCGGCCGTCGCCAACAGGGCCACCGACGAGTTCAAGTCGGAGGCGGGGGTCGAAGACGCGATCGACGTCGCCGTGGCCGCGGTCAAGAAGCTGAAAGCTAGCTCGTTGTAGGGGCCCCGCCCACGACCAGGCCGAGGACGTCCCTCCCCCTGAGGTGCCCGAGTGACCCGCGTTCCGAATTCGCCTCGGTGAAGCGCATGCCGTCTCCCTTGGCGGATGTGACGAGGAGGGGGACGGGGTCGGCGGAGTGCATCTTGATGGTGCAGGGCGTGGCGTGGTCGCAGGACACCCCCAGGCGCACCCCTTCCAGGTTCTCTAGGGCGGCCGAGAAGAAGTCTCTGTCGATGGACTCCACGCTCTCCTTCTTTCCCTTGGCGTCCCCGTCGTGCCCGAATTCGTCGGGCCCTTTGATGTGCACGTAGACCAGAGTGTTTTCCCTCAGCTCCCCGGAGAAGAGCGACGCCTTCTCCCTCATGTCCTTCCTGTCCTTTATGGCGACCATCTTCATTCCGAGCATCTTGGCGATGCCTACCTCGGCGGGCATCTCGACGAGCGCCGTCCCCTTCATCCCATATTTCTCCTCGAACGAAGGCAGCCGCGGGAGGTGGTCCCCCGCGTCTCGCAGTAGCACGCAGTTAGCCGCGAGCTTCCCCGACCGTACCCTCTCCCTGTTCACCTCGCTCCGGTCGAGGGCCTTCTGCGCCTGGGAGGTGAATTCGTTGACAAGGCGGGCGGCCCTGACCGCCCCCTCATCCTTCGATTCCGGGACGCACCGTAGGACGTAGTCGGAGCCCGTTGTCGCCTTGGCAGCGCCGAAACCCCCCACGCGCGCATACGCGGGGTCGGTGTTGGAGATGGCAGCCACGAGAGCCTTGTCGGCCCTGATGACGAGGACCCCCCTGTACGATACCGTAGCCCGGAAATCAAAGTCGGCCCCCTCCAGCTCGACCCCCTTCAGGTCCTCGGCGAGCCTCTCCGCTTCCTCCTGGGTGAGGTCCCTCCCGGCCCTCCGGTCGACTATCCTGTTCCCCCTCGCTGAAGCGAGGTTCGCCCTCAGGGCGAGGTACCCGTCGCACATCTCCAGTCCCGAGCCCACCGCCTCCACAACCCCTCTCCCCGGGTATCCTTTGTCGAAGGAGTAACCAAGCATGTTGAAGACCGCTATGTCAGACTCTGGCGCTATCCCCCTCCCCACGGTGGTCACCCTCCCGAGCTTCGACCTGCTCGCGATCCTGTCCAGGTTGGGAGTGTAGGCGGATTCGAGGGGGGTGGTGTAGTTAAGGCTCGGGACCGGCCTGTCTCCGCAGCCGTCGAGGAGGACGTACCCGAACTTCAAACTCGCGCGCCCTTGGCTGGGAGACAGCATTTCTTCCTTTCGCGGGGCCCGCCCCGGCTGGAAACTCTATTACCCCGACCCCGTCGCGATGGCGCGCCGATGGTCGAGATACGAAAGGACTACTTCACGGAAAAGCTCTCCATCATACTCCCGGACAGGGGGCTGAAGCCCGGCCAGGTGATACCCCAGAAAGCTGAGAAGTGCAACTACTGCGCCGGGAACGAGGAGATGACTCCGCCCGCGGACCTCGTGCTTGTCAAGAGAGGAGACACGCTCCTCAAACAGACCGACTCCGAAGGGGACGTGGTGAAGAACTGGTCGGTGAGGATATTCCCTGCGAAGAACCCGGTGGTTACCCCGAACGCCCCGCCTTCCTATGGGGACTCGCCCCACTACAGCGAGCCTGCGGTGGGTTATCACTACGTGCTCGTGGCGACCCCGAAGCACGACCAGACGTTCGCCAAGATAGACATCGAACAGTGGACCAACATACTCGCGTCCCTCCAGGACAAGGTCCGCTGGCTCTACTCTCAGAAGGGGGTAAGCTACGTCCTCGTCTACGTGAACAGCGAGAAGGAGGGGCCCCCGA
The DNA here is from genome assembly GCA_028867035.1 of Nitrososphaerota archaeon. Taxonomy (GTDB): domain Archaea; phylum Thermoproteota; class Nitrososphaeria; order Nitrososphaerales; family Gagatemarchaeaceae; genus UBA183. The sequence goes on from JAGWHB010000004.1 coordinate 42,795, forward strand.
CGGCGCTCCATCCGAACATCCAGCTGGTCACGACCCCTCGCGTACCTCCGGCGGTGGAGGTGGAGGCCGAGACGGTGCAGACATCGCTCAACGACCTTGGGGTGTGCCCCATGTGCCAGGTGGTGGGGACGGAGACAGGCGGGCCCCGGCAGATACTCGCCACCGACTTCTTCCTTGCGTTCGCGCCCTGGGTGTCGACCCACCCCTTCGAGTTCTGGGTGTACCCCAAGCGGCACATGACGAGCGTGCTCAAGCTCTCCCAGAAGGAGATGATGGACCTCGCCCTGATGCTGAGGTCTACTCTGGGAGGGATGGCCAAGGCCCTCGACTCCCCGAGCTTCACCATGGTCTTCCACAGCTCATCCGAGAAGAAGACCACCAAGCAGATCCACTGGCACATCGAGATATATCCGAAGAGGAGCCACTGGACGGGGCTGGAGCTGGGCGGGGGGATATTCGTCAGCGACGCGTCCCCCGAAGGCGCCGCCCAGGTCCTTGGCGCAAGCGCGAGGAAGGAGCTGGCTCAGCTCGTCGGGATAAAGTAGTCAGGTGCTCTTCTTCAGGGCGTCGATATGGCGGGTCGGGAACGGGTCCCTGCCCAGGGCGACAGCGAGATAGTAGGACGTCATGTCGAGCCTGTAGACGAGGGACACCAGCTGGCCGAGGCTGGGCTTCCCCCTCCCTCGCAGCTGGACAGGGGACTTCCCTGACTTCGTGAGAATGTCGAACATGACGTCTGTCCTTTCCCGGTCCCTTTCGCTCTCCAGCGAGTGCCTCAGGAATATCGGGACGAAGTCGGTGCGGGGGTCCTCCCATGCTTCGATCTCATTGTGGAAGGCGTCGGGGACCCCGTCGAAGTAGGCGTGCTTCTTGCAGTTCTCGTTGAGGACGTTCTTGAACCTGATCCCGACCCCGTGGGTCACCCTTGCACCGAAGATGGCGGGTGTCTTGTCGAGTATCTTAAGGGCGAGCGACTTCGCACCGTTCTTCGACGGGTCGACCGATATGTTGACCTCTTTCGCTTCTTCATCCATGGCGGTGAAGGCCTGAACCGCCTCTTCCTCGGCCCCGAGGTCGAGCCCCCTGTTGACGACTGCGAGGGTCGAGAATATGATGAACGGGAGCATGTACCTCGGAGCCACGACCTCGGGCATGTCGATGTGCGGGACCCCAAGGTTCGCCGAGACTTCCTTCAGTTTCCCCCCTCCTGATATGGAGACGACTGTCGCTCCCTTCTCCAGGGCCGTCTTCATCATCAGGATTGTCTCCTCCGTCTGACCGGAGGCGCTTGACGCGATGGCTATGGCGTCGCTCATGTCTCCGATGGGGAGGTGCCCCTTGAAGACTTCCATCTCGATCCCCTCCCGCCCCGACAGCCAACCGGCCAGGATGTCCCCGCCCGAGGCTGAGCCCCCCATGCCGAGGACGTAGGCCTTGCTGCGCACCCTTCCCGGGAGCTCCACCTTGACCTTGAAGCCCTCCCTGGCGAGGGACGGCCACCTCTCGTAGGTGGCCCTGACGCCCCTGGTGTCAACCTTGTTTGATGCTTCGGCCGAGAAGGGATCGGACAATCAATACACCGAGCGTGAACGCACGGCAGCCCCGGGGGGTTTCTCCTTTAAGTTCGCCGCCGGGAGGCAGGCCCGCACCCCACCGGCACGGGCGGATGGATCACCTCAGCCTGCCCTTCTTGACGCCGCCCTTCCTGCGCTCGCCGGCGGTGATCTGGAAAACCTTCCTTATCAGGCCCTCTTCGGCGCGCGTCATGCTGAGGCCCCGCCTCTCCATCATCCGGCGCTGGGTCTCGAGGACCGATTCAAGCAGGAGCTCGACCTTCCTCCCGGAGCCGCCGTCGAAGTAGGCGAAGCTGGGGACGTCCTCCCCTGCGAGGCCCGACACGTGGGCTCCCGTACCGACCGACCTGCCGGCGTAGACGAGTGACCCGATGGAGAGCTTGGCCATGTCCCCGATCACGGGCCCCAGCTTGAGCATGCCCGAGTCGACCTTCTCCCCGTCCACGTTCAACCTGACGTAACCGTAGGTGTTCTTGAGGTTGCTGAAGGTGCACCCTGCCCCGAGGTTGACCCAGGAGCCCACGTAGGAGTCCCCCAAGTATCCGTGGTGCGCCTTGTTGGTAAAGGGAAGGATTATCGAGTTCTCGACCTGCCCACCGACCTTGCAGGACTCGAAGACGGACGTGCCTCCCCCGATGAGGGCCGAGGAGACCTTGGTCCTTGGGCCGATGTAGCACGGCCCCATGATCCTGCTGAAGCTCTCCACAGATGCGCCACGGTCGATTATCACCGGGCCCAGGCGGGCATCGAGGGTGACGTGGCCTTCGACGTCGGCGCTGCCTTCGACCATGATATTCGATGCGGGCCCTCTGACTTCTGCGGACCGCGGAAGCTGGAGGGACTCCTCGAAGTACCTGGCCTGCTCGGCGATCGCGAGCCCGTTGCTTTCCACCAGGTCCCAGTATCCCCTGAAGAGGGGCTCTCCCGACGGAGGGTCGGCCCTCTTGACCCGCTTCACCAGCTTGGCGGCGTCCTTCCTTGTTATCACTCCAGGCTTTACGGGGGCCGTGTCGAGCCTCGCCGCCACGAGCTCGCCCTTCGAGACCACGGCGAACTGCTCGGAGAAGGACGCGGGGATAAGGAGGCCCTGGGCCGGGCGGGCCCTGGCGTTGATGAAGAAGGTCGGCCCGTACACCCTCTCGTTGTACCCGGCGTCCGTGGACTCCTTGGTCAGAGCTGCGAGCTCCGGCCTCCCCCAGATTCCGACTTCGCGGGCGTCAGGTATCTGCTCGACGAGGGCGTCGATGAGAGTCTTCGTCCCGCGGCGTAGGAGGCCCGTATGCCTCAGACGTGTGAGCGGGCCGAAGCCCGCTATGCCGTCGTCCTCGAAGACAACTACTTTCGTCGGGCGCCACCCTGGGAGAGGTTTCTGGTGTACAGCTCGTTGGCGTCCTTGAAAGATTTCCTGTCGCCGATGTCAAGGAACGTCCCCTTCACCTTCACGGCGTAGATCCTTGCGCCGCCGGCCTTTGCCTCCTTGAAGGCGTCGTTCATCTCGTAGACCCGGCCCGGGCTGATGTGCTTCAGGAAACTCTTCTCCATCACGTAGCACCCGACGTTGATGAATCCAGAGATGGTCGGCTTCTCCCTCCATTTGAGGAGCCTCCCTTCCCTGTCTGTGTCCATGAACCCGTACTTCAGTTCCGTGCTGTATTTCATCAGCACCATGGTCGCCGTCGCCTTCTTGGCGGCGTGGAAGTCAATCGCCTTGGCCAGGTCGAAGTCGAGGAGCTGGTCCCCGTACAGGCAGACGAACCTCCCCCTGATCTTGGACTCCGCTGCCTTGAGCTGGCCCGCCGTCCCAAGCGGGTGCGGCGACGTCGCGTAGGTGATCTTCGTCCCCCACTCGCTCCCCGTCCCGAAATATTCCTGGAGCATCTTCCCGAGGTAGCCCGTCGAGACGACGACGTCGGTGATGCCCCACCCTTTGAGCCAGTCCAGGAGGTGCTCCATTATGGGCTTGGGCCCGACCGGGAGCATGGGCTTTGGGAGGAGGAAGGTGTAGGGCCTGAGCCTCGTGCCGAGGCCCCCCGCGAGAATTACAGCCTGAGTCCTATTGGCCTTCAGTCAGCATTCGCCTTGGGCCGAGGCTGGCTATCTCGTCTTTATACGCTTCATCGGTCCCCGAAAGGATGCACGAGTCCACCACCAGCCCCTTGACGCCGATGGCCACCGCCCTGTCGATGTCCGAGCGGGTGAGCTTCTTCTGGGTCCTGAGCAGGACGGGCTTCACGGACAGGTTGGCTATCACTCCGAGGGTGGCGTAGTCGAGGACGCTGAAGGGTGCGCCCCTTGACTGATGGGGGACTGTGGCCACGTCTATGGCCCAGATGCCTTCCATCTCGGATAGCTGCTTGACCTGCTCCAGGATGTACCCGTTGGAGATGGCACCGATCTTCTTGACCCGGGGGTCGGAGAGGACGAAGGTGGGCATCTGGTGGGCATACATTTCCAAGAAGCTGAACGCGCTGGACATTATCCTCTCCCAGTACTCCTCCGTGAGGAGGCGGGCGCCTCCTATGAAGAGCCCGCAGGGGACAGAGACGGTGGATATGACGTCGTTGATGTAGGCGTCGTGGAGGTCGTACCCCCCGAAATGGTTGGGGGAGGAGCTTTCGTCCCCTTCGATGTTGAGCATGATTGCGTCAGCCCCGCCCTCGACGGCCTGGGCCGCGAAGGAGGTGCTGTTCTCAGGGAGGCTGGCGATGACGGAATATTCTCTGCTCTGAGACACTACCTCGAGTGGCCTGCGCATCTGGCCTACTGATTCCATCCTAACTGGCGTGAAACGGCCGGGGCCCCTTAGAAGAGAACTGCTCAAATGTGATTAATGGTGTGATGAAATCGATTACATCATTGAATCGGCCTCAGCCGGCCCAGACCGTGAGCCCAAGCACCAGGAATATGATCGTAAGATATGGGCTGGTCAGCTTGAACAGGGTCCAGGCGGTCTTGTCGCTCTGGGTAAGGGCGAGCTTGGCGCTGTAAAGCAGGACCACCCCGCCGAGGACGAGGGCGGTCAGGGTGTAGAATATGCTCACCGCGGGGGTGAAGAGGAATATCGCCACGGAGAAGACTGTCAGGAGTGCGCTTGTCCCGGCCACGCATATGGAGGCCACCCTGTCCCCGAAAACTATGGGGAGCATTGGCACCTTGGCAGCTTCGTAGTCTTTTCTGTTGAATATGGCGAGGCTCCAGATGTGCGTGGGTATCCAGACGATCACAAGGGCGGACATGTAGAGTGCTATGGGAGTCACGGTCCCAGCGACGGCGGTGTACCCGACAAGCACCGGCATGCCGCCGGAGACGCCCCCGAGTATGATGTTCAGCCAGCTCTTCCGCTTGAGGAGTAGAGAGTAGACCACTATGTTGTCCACGAGGCCCACGAGCATGAAACCCGCCGATATTGCGTTTATCAGGAGGAGGGGTATGAGCACCGAGGCCACCGCCATCACAAGCCCGAACACAAGCGCGCTGCGCGGCTTGATCCTCCCCGACGGGATCGCGCGCTTCATGGTGCGCTTCATCATGCCGTCGATGTCCCTGTCGTGGTAGTTGGTCAGGACCTCCGCGGAGGCGCTCCCGAGAACCAGGGAGAGGACACCCGTCGCGAAGAGTCCCGGCGAAAGGCTCACTCCCGGGGTGTCTTTGAAAGCCACGATCATGGCGATTGCCCCCGTGAAGACGAGGAGGCCCCAGATGCGGGGCTTCGTGAGCCTCCAGTAATCTTCGAACCTGGCCTTCAGGGACATGAGAGGAACGCTGCTCTCAGCAAGGATAAAAACTCTAGCGCGCCGTCGGGGGGACGGGTAAACTGCCCGTTACACCTGTCGCAACGCGTATAAAGGATGTAAGGGCTGGCTGAAAATCATATGGCGCTCGGAGATCCGCTGCAGTGGATAGTGATCGGGATCATAGTGGTCGTGATATTCTTGTGGGGTCCGCAGAAGATCCCTGAGCTGGCGAGAGGTCTTGGAAGGGCGAAGAGGGAGTTCGAGCAGGCCTCCAAGGAAGTTGAAGGGTCGATGAATGTGACGTCGAGTTCACCCCCCGTGCCAAAGTCAGCGGACCAGGTGCTCCTTGAGACCGCCAGGCAGCTGGGGATCTCGACCGAGGGGAAGACGAGGGAGCAGATCTCGCAAGAGATAGTGTCGAAGGCAAAGCCTCAATAATCAAATAGGGTCTCCTGACGGTTCTCGGCTGGGTTGTTTTCAGGGCGCCTCCCTTTCTCGGAGCACATCGACGAGCTAAGACGGAGGCTCAAGGTAGTCGCCATCAGTTTCCTTGTCATATTCCTCGTGCTCATCATATTTCCAGTGAACCCGCTCTACTCCTTACAGAACCCCGGCCAGTACCTCAACCTTGGCTTCATACAGTACACGGTGATCGCTGCTTTCCTCCAGAGGGTGGTCCACGACCTGCTCCCGGCAGGTTGGACGCTGCTGGCGGCCAACGGCATAGGCGAAGGCATGGAGATCTACTTCGTGGCGGCGCTGATCCTGACGGCCGCCCTCGACATGCCAGTCATCGCCTTTGAGACCTACAGGTTCATCGACCCCGCCCTGTCCGAGAAGGAGAGAGGGCTCATCTACCCCTTCGTGATATCCACCAGCGTCCTCTTTTTCGTCGGGCTCCTGTTCGGGTACTACGTCCTGGCCAAGTTCCTGATAATCGCCCTCGGCCCTTTCTTCCTCGCCACCGGGATCTCCTTTCTGGTTGACGCTGCGGCTTTCTACTACGTGATATTCCTGATCATAGGAGCGACCGGGGTGTCTTTTACGAGCCCTGTGTTCGTCTACACCCTCATAAGGCTCCGGGTCATCGAAGCAGATTTCTTCTCAAAGAACAGGGTGATAATCTGGTTCGTCATCTGGGTGGTTACGGGACTCTTCCTCACCCCGGACGGCGGGCCGCTGCTCGACGTGGTGATTTTCGTCCCCATAGTGGCCATGGTGGAGATAGCCGTGGCCCTCGGCAGGCGGAGCGTGCGCAACTTCCCTCCGAAGCCCGGAAAGGGAAAGATAGCCTGCCCGTCCTGCGGAAAGACGCTGTCCAGGCCCATGCTCTTCTGCGAGTATTGCGGAAAGTCGATAGCTTAGCGGTCCTCGGGCTATCTCTTCTGCTTCTGGCCCGACTTCTCCTTTTCGAGCTGCTTGGCGTCCTTCCCCTTCCTCAGGACTATCTCCCCCTCGGTCACTGAGAGGATTATCTCGTCCCCTTCCTTCCAGTGGAAGCCCTCGACAATGGGGCGAGGAAGTGTGACCCGTAGACTGTTGCCAGTCTTCCCGAGTACGACCCGGAAGATTAGCGGCACTGGTTCGGCCCGTAATTACGCAAATAAAAACGTAAGTTAGTCAACTTCCGAGACAGCGCAAGTCAACATGGTTCGCTCGTCGTTGATATATCTTCTCAGTTATTACACAGGTGTTAACGTGGCTTCTCAGGCACAGACGGAGCGGATTCTGAGCCGGCCATTCCGCTGGGAAGACGTCGGCATCGAACTTTTCGACCTAGAAGGGAGTCCCGACGACAGGTAGCGGACCCGACCCGCTCGAAGACGCGCTCGCGGAGCTTGTGAGGGCTGCGCAGCAGGACCTCGAGGGCGGATGGACCGGTGACGGCCGCGGGGGAGAAAGAGACGGCGGGGAGGTAATCCAGAGCGCGACCGAAGTGACGTTCATACTCATCACCCCTGGATACAGCGCCAGAGACTTCCTCGCAAGGGCGGACGAGACACACCTCAGGGTAGCGATGCCGGGGGACGAGATGGTGAGACAGCTCGCATGCACCGTGGACCCTTCGACGCTCCGGACGAGCTACGTCAACGGGGTCCTGAGCGTGCGGATGTCAAAGAAAAGCTGAGTGCGGGGGCTCGATTTAATTACCTCCATGACTGCCATGGAAACGTGACAGCCATCAGCAACAGGAGGGACCTCACGTCCGCCGAGGGGTTCGACATGATTTTCGAGATGGTGAAGGTGGCCACCGAGAAGACGCTCGGGATGCACAGGGCCGGGCTGACCCTTGTCCTTGGAGACATACCCAACTCAGTGGGGGCCTACCATGAGATGGGGTCCAACGCCATAGTGATGAACAGGAACCTGCTCAGGATCGTGGAGAAGCTCTCCAGGTCGAAGGCGAAGCGGAACTCATACGTGTTCATGATACTGCTGCATGAATATCTCCACAGCCTCGGTTACACAAGCGACAGGAAGGTGAGGGAGCTCGGCAAGCAGATCACCGACGAGTATCTGGGAAGAAGGCACATGGCCGGAGAGATGGCCGTCCGCCCCCTCGACCAGTTCTTCCCCGACCTTGCGAAGCTCTCGAGCTTCAGAGACAGGGGGGAGTACCAGATGATACGCAGGTTCGACTCGTCGAGCACTCCCTACATCGGCTGAACTGAGAACCTGTAAATACGCCGCACAGTCGCGGCGCCCTTCGAAGTCCTGGCGTGACTCTTCAGTTTGGCCTGATCGCCCTAGACATAGTATCCTCCTGGGTGAGGATGTTCCTTGCCCTCGGGCTAAGCATCCTTTTCGCCCTCGCCGTTGGGATCTGGGCGGCACGAAGCAAGAGAGCCGAGAGCATCATACTGCCGCTTCTCGACATATTCCAGTCCATACCTATCCTGGGATTCTTCCCTTTCGTGATCTACGCGATATACGGGACGCCGCTCCTCCACAACTCCGTCGGTGCGAACCTCGCGGTCATCATACTCATCTTCACCAGCATGTCGTGGAACATAGCCTTCGGGGTGTACGAGTCGGTGAAGGCGATCCCCCAGGACTACGCCGACCTCCTCAACGTGACCCAGGCCAGCACGTGGCAGAGGGTCAAGACTCTGTACATACCTGCCTCCATGAGCAGGATCGCCTACAACACCCAGATCTCGTGGGCGGTGGGGCTCTTCTTCCTCGTGGCGAGCGAGATCATAAGCTCAGGCTCCACCAATGTCCCGATCCAATACGGCATTGGCATAGCAGTTTCCCAGTACGCGTCGTCAGGATTCGACTCGGCCAACTACGCCCTCCTCATAGTTTCATTGATAGCGGCGGTGGTGGTCTGGAGATTCCTGTTCCTCAGGGAGTTCGCGTTATGGTCGGAGAAGTACAAGATGATGGAAGAGCCCAGGGAGGTGCACAAAGACCCGATCATGAGAATCTACTCATGGGTCAGCCAACGGAGCGTATCGAAACTGTTCCTGCTGACCCAGGGCAGAGGCGTGACCAGGTTCACTTCGTCCATCTCGAAGTTCAGAAAGGGGCTGAAGTACGCCGTCCTCATCTTCGTGGGCGCCTTCCTGCTCCTGGTGGTCGGGTCCGTCGCCGCGTCCGGGGGATTCTCCACGGGACTCCCCTCCATCTCCGACCTCGCCTCGCGTGAATGGTTCGTCCTCTACAATCTGGCCGTCTCTTTCGTCAGAGTCTGGTTTGTGGCGGCGATATGCATCGCCATCGGGCTCCCATTGGGGATCGTGATATCTCTAAACTTCAGACTATACGATTTGGTGTCCCCGATCCTCGAGGTGGTCTCATCCATCCCCGCCCCCATCCTGCTCCCCGCGATCCTATTGGTCCCGGTGCTCGGGAAATCCCCCGAGGCTGTGGCCGACCTAGTCATCATACTCTCAATCTTCTGGTATATCGTCTTCAACGTCATGGCTGGAGTGAGGACACTCCCCGCCGACCTGAAGGACCTCCCCCACGTGTACAAGGCGAGCAGGATGGCGGCCTGGAGGAACGTGTACATCCCGAGCGCCTTGACGGCTCTCGTCACCGGGGCCATCACAGCGGTCGGAGGAGCATGGAACGCGCTCATCATCGCCGAATACTTCCAGCTCGACCCGACCAGGCCCGCCCTTTCGCAGGTGCCCGCCGGGATCGGAAAGGTCATCACCATCGCGACGAACGCCCAGGACTATCAGACGCTGTTCCTGGCGGTTACGTCCATGACCATCCTGATCGTCGCGTTCAACCTCACGGTCTGGAGGAGGCTTTACCATCGCGTCACCAGACGGTATACGTATAACAGATAGGTGAAGTGGGCAAAATTGTTGTCAGAGAGCCAAGTTCAGCTCGCCCCCGGCACGCCGATAGTCACCGTGGACCATGTGAGCCTGGACTACCACAAGGAGAAAGAGCCCCTGCCTGTGCTCGTCGACATTTCGATGAAATCGGGGAAGGACGAGCTGGTCGGCATCACCGGACCTTCGGGGTGCGGCAAGTCGACGCTCCTCAGGATCATATCGGGGCTGGTCAGGCCGACGTCAGGCTCGGTCAGGGTGCTCGACTCCGAGGTGAAGGGCCCCAGGGAGGACGTCTCCATGGTGTTCCAGAACTTCGTGCTGCTCCCTTGGAGGACTGCCCTCGAGAACGTCATCTTCGGGCTCAGCTCGAGGAAAGACCTTACCGACGTTCAGAAGGAAGAAAAAGCGAAGTCGGCCCTTGAAATCGCGGGCCTGACCGGGTTCGAAAGCGTCTACCCCGGGGAGCTCTCGGGGGGGATGAAACAGAGGGTGGGGGTCGCCCGCGCCCTGGCGACCGAGCCCAAGGTGATGCTCATGGACGAGCCGTTCAGCTCCCTCGACGACCTGACGGCCGAAAGGCTGCGGAGGGAGACGTACACCCTGCTGATCAATCCGCAGACCTCCATACAGACGGTGATACTCGTCAGCCATAACGTGGAAGAGATAATCGAGCTGGCCGACAAGGTCGTGGTGCTCTCCGGGAGGCCGGCGCACGTCGTGGGAGAGCTGGAGATCGACCTTCCGCGTCCGAGGAACAAGAAGTCAGACCAGTTCTTCGAGTGGGTGGACAAGGTGTACACTCTCCTATCATGAAGCCCTCAGGCCTGCTTAAATCGAGGAGCCAAGGCGCGACGGAGACGGAATAGTTGGCCGAGCCAAACAGACCCCTCCCCACCGCCCTGATGATGCCGGGCAACGTAAGGGGGGGCCAGGTGATAAGCCTCGTGGAGATAACCGGGAGCATCGGAGGGAAGGTGGACGCTTCCAAGCTGGCGGACGAGCTCGGAGCTGACATCGCCGTGCTGCTGCCGATACTTGACGCGGCCGAGATGCTGGGTCTGGTCAGGAGCGAGAAGGGGGACGTCCATCTCACGGAGCTTGGACTGAAGTTTCAGAAGACCACCAAGAACAAGCTGAAGGTCCTGAAGGACAGGATTGCTACCATCGAGCCGTTCAGGACCGCCATCGAGCTGGCTTCGAGGGGGAAGCCGATCACCGCGCAGAATGTGGCCGACGCACTCGCTGAGATGGGGCTCAGGTGGCACTACAAGCCTGAGCTGAATGAAGCGCTGATCAGGACCCTCCTGATCCACTGGGCCATCTATGCTGGACTGCTCAACTATGACGGGAAGTCGGGCAAGTTCCGCAAACCCTAGGGCGCCCCGTAGGAGTGGACCACCGAGCCGTTCACGACGGTAGCCAGCACCCCCACCTTCCTGAGAAGCGCCGGGTGCATGCCTGAGGTGCTTGAATCCAGCAGGGTCATGTTAGCTGGGGACCCCTCCTTCAGGTGCGGGTCGGACTCGTCGAGGCCGTTGGAAGCGGCGTTTGAAGTGTACAGGGAAAGCGCCTGTTCGAGGGCCAGGGACTCTTCGGGGACCGAGCCGCCTCTGGTCATCGAAGCCCAGACGCCGAGGATCGGGCTCAGAGACTCCACGGGGCAGTCGGAGCTTCCCGAAGCGACGATGCCTTCCTCTATCATGGAACGGATGGGATAGAGGTCGCGGACCCTCTCCTCGCCGAGCCTGTCGAGCGCCCAGGTGTCTGATGTGATGAAGAGGGGCTGGACAGCCGCCCGTATGCCCTGCTTTCCCATCCGGCTCCGCAGGTCCCGGGGGAGCAGGCTCGCGTGCTCTATCCTGTGGCGCCTGGGGTTGCCTGGACCTGTCACACGGACGAGGGCGTCCACCGCCTGCTCGACGGCCCTGTCCCCGATTGCGTGCACGATCGCCTGGTATCCCTTCGAGTCCACCCGCTCGACGAGGGCTGCGAGTTCTTCGTCGGTGTGCCGGAGAAGCCCGATGTTTCCGGGGTCGTCTGAGTAGGGCTCGCGCAGGGCCGCCGTCCTCGATCCGAGGGACCCGTCGGCGTATATCTTGACGCCGTTGATCCTGACCCCCTCTCCTTGGAACCTCTCGCGGAGACCCTTCTCGTCGACGAAGTCGAGGGACTCGGGGGGGATGTAGACCCTGTAGCGGAGGGAGAGGGAGCCTGACTCCTGGAGTGCGGCGAGCGCCTCCAGTTCCTCTCGAAAGCCCTCGGGGGACACTATGCAGTGGAGGGTCGTCAGACCAAGTCGCGCGGCCTCGGCCTCCACCGACTGGAGGTCCGCAGCGGCCCTTTCCGCGCTTCGGGGGACCCTGGCGAACACCTCCGTCAGCACTCTCTCCTTCACTATCCCCGTAAGCTCCCCGGCCCCGTCCCGGTCGTACTCGTCCCCCACCCGGCCGGCGAAGCCCAGAGCTTCTATCGCCCTGCTGTTCAGGAGCGCGATGTGCCCGTCAATCCTCGAAAGAGCGACCGGGTTGGCCGGGCTGATGTCGTCGATCTCGGCCCGGGTGGGCATGCTTCCCCCCGCAAAGGCCTCCTGGTCCCACCCCATGCCAGTCACCCACTCCCCTCGCTTCGCCCGCTGGATCCCGGCCTGCAGCCTCAGGCGGATCCCCGTGATGTTGGTCGTCCCGCGGAGGTCGATGCTCCGCTTGAGCCACCCGTATTCGAAGGGGTGGCAGTGGGAGTCGGTGAACCCGGGGAACAGGGCGCCCCCGTTGGCTTCAACGACTTCGGTTCCGTCGGGGACAGTGAGGGAGCCTTCCGAGATCTCCGTCACCTTGCCGTCTTCGCAGAAGACGGAGCATTCGCTGACCCCTTCCAGTCTGCAGTCTTTGATCAGGACCCTCTTCATCCGATCACAGACCTCGCGAATCTTGCCGAGGGCCTTTCGACCCGCGAACCGGCCAGGGTGCGAAGGTCGTCGACGGTGTCGACGTCGAACATGAGCCCCGGCGCCGAGCATACGGCGGTGGTGAGACCACTCCGCGCAGCGGCGGCCAGATGGTTCCAGAAGCTGTCGTCATCGTAGCTCAGCGGAAGGGGGGAAGCTGTCGGGAAGAGCAGGGCGTTGGTGCCGTCGAAGCTCATCGAGGGAGCGATGGCGATTTCGATGCCGCGGGCCCTCAAGGACGAGAGGTGCTTGAGGTCGGACGCCCTGAGAGTGGGAAGGTCAGACGGGATGACGAGAACGGCATCCGCGTCTCCTGCCTCCTGGATCCCTCGGGCGACCGCCGAATTCACGCCCTTACCCCCTGGCTCCCTGACCGAGCGCACCCCCAAGCTCGACGCGGCGTCGAGGACGTTCTGGTCCGGGGAGACGACGAGGCCGGACCGACCCAAGCCGGCTTGATTCAGGACCCCGATGACATCCCTGAGCAGGAATAAGGCGAACTCCACACGCTGCTGGGGGGTGAGCACGGCGGACAGCCTCGACTTCGCGCCCGTCGACTTGGCCGGTATGATGACTGCCAGTGATGTCAAGCCTTGAGGAGCTCCCTCGCAAGTCTGACTTCGGCAGTGCCGTCCCGCATCAGGGTGTCCGAGGCTGTGCATCGGATTCCTAGACCTGCAATTTCCCTTCGCATATCCGCGTCTTCCTCTGATATCACGATGGAGTCCAGGAACCTCGAGTAGAGCCCCGCCACTCCCACAGAATCCCCTCTGATCCCGCCCGCTTTCATCATCTTCCCGGCGGGCCCGCTGTAGGGAGAGCGGCCGACCATCGGCGAAAGGGCCACCACCCTCGCGCCTGATTCCTCGAGGGAGCGGGCGAACCCCCTGATGGCCAGCATCGGGCCGATGCTTGTCACAGGGTTGGCGGGGCATAGGACGATTCTGTCGGCGGCCTTGAGGGCCGCCTTGGTCGCTCCGGTGATTGTTGCCCGGGACGCGCCCCTGTACTTCACCTCGGAGACCCTCGGCCTCCCCTTCTCTCTGACCCAGAACTCCTGCAGGTGAAGGTCCCCCTTCGCTGTGATGACCCGTGTCTCGACGGGGTCGTCGGTCACAGGGAGCAGCTCTGTCCCCACACCGAAGGAGTCCCTGATGCGCGAGGTCACTTCTGTGAGGGTGGAGCCGGCTCTCAGTAGCTGGGTCCGAAGAACGCTTGTCGCGAGGTCCCGGTCCCCGACCCTGAACCAGGTTTCGGTCCCGAGGAGGGAGAGCTGTGAGAGCGCCTCGAAGGTGTCCCCTGCGATGCCCCACCCTTTTGTCCTGTCAGCGATCCCCGCCAGTGTGTAGCACGCTATATCGATGTCGGGGCAGATGTAGAGCCCGTACATCCAGACGTTGTCCCCGACGTTCGCTACCACCGTCAGGTCGACGTCCAGCCTGGACAGCCCCCGGAGGAGCTTGGCCGAGCCCGTCCCACCCGCCAGTGCGACTACCTTCATCGGATCACCGGAAAAGGTCCCGGCTCGGGGGCATTATGATCGACTTCAGCTTCTTCTCTCCCCTTGTGTACGAGACGCCCCTGATTAGCGCGGCGGGGATCCCATTGAGTTTGCCAATCGCCAGTTCTGCCGCGCCTGCGATTTCATCCACCACGGCTGGCTCTGTGACCCGCAAATGGTATCCGAACTTGTCCTTCTTCCCGGCGTAGGGGACCAGCGGGGCTATGCCAGAACAGCCGATGGCCACGTCGGTCTGGCCGATCCTCCAGGGGCGACCGAACGTGTCGGTCACTATGACTGCTACCCGCTTCCCCGACGCGGCCTCCAGTTCTCCCCTGATACGCCTCGCGCTCGCATCAGGGTCCTTGGGGAGAAGGGCGACCAGCCCCTTGCCGACGTTGGACTGGTCCACGCCCGAGTTAGCGCACACGAACCCGTGCCTCGTCTCGGTGATTATCACCCCATGTCCCGCCCTGACGACCCGGACGGCCTCCCTCAATATGACCTCGACCAATTTTGCGTCCTTCCCCTCGCGCTTCGCGAGCTTTTTTGCCGCTGGGGTGGGGACCACCTCGGAGAGCCTGACGAGCTGACCCTCCGATTTTGAGACCACCTTCTGTTTGACGACGACCACGTCGCCCTCCTCCAGCGAGAGGGAATTCTCGCGCAGGGCTTCGAGGATGAGGACTCCAAGGTCAGCACCCTGTTTGACCTCGGGGATGCCCGGGACTGGGATCACTTCTATCCTGCTCAACTTTCTCGGCGCAGCGCGCCTAACTGGTGCGATAAAGACTCTGCCCATGGAGGTAGAATTTTAAGGGCGTGAAAGGGGCTCTGTCCGAATTGACGACCGAAGAAGACGTGCTCAGGGTACTTGCAGGGGTGAAAGACCCGGAGCTTGGAAAGGACGTCGTTTCGCTTCACATGATAGAAGGCGTGAAGGTGGAAGGGGACAGTGTCACATTCACCCTCAACCTGACGACACCCGCCTGTCCGCTCAGGACAAGGCTCGAGGAGGCGGCGAAGGGCGCGGTGGCCGGCCTCCCCGGAATAAAGAGCGTGGTGATGAAGACGTCGTCCAACGTCTTCGCCACAAGGGACTATGCCGGCGCCGACGTGCTGAAGGGGGTGAAGAACATCATAGCCGTGGCAAGCGGCAAGGGAGGGGTGGGGAAGTCGACGGTCGCTGTGAACCTTGCAGTGGCTCTCGCCGAGTCGGGGGCGAAGGTTGGGATACTCGACGCCGACGTGTACGGGCCCAACATCCCGCTGATGATGGGGGTGGAGAAGGGACCGGAGGTGAGGGACGAGAAGATAATCCCGCCCGTGGCCCACGGGATCAAGGTAGCTTCGCTGGGTTTTTTCTACAACGAGGAGACCCCCGTCATATGGAGGGGCCCGCTGGTCGCCGGGGCGGTGCGACAGCTCCTCACCCAGGTAGAGTGGGGGGATCTCGACTACTTGGTGTGTGACCTTCCTCCTGGTACCGGCGACAGCAGCCTGACCTTGGCTCAGACGGTGCCGCTCGGAGGAGTCCTCATCGTCACGACCCCGCAGGAGGCGGCGCTCGCCATAGCGGCCAAGGCCTTGGCGATGTTCAAGAGGCTCAACGTGCCGATATTGGGGGTCGTGGAGAACATGAGCTACTTCGTCTGCCCACACTGCGGGGAGAGGACGGCAATATTCTCCAGCGGGGGCGGGAGGAAGATAGCGACAGAACGAGAGGTGGATTTCCTTGGTGAGATCCCGCTTGGCGTAGCGATAAGAGAGCAGTCAGACAAGGGGGACCCGATAGTAGCGGCAATGCCCGATTCTCCGGAGGCGCTGGCGTACAAGGAGCTGGCGTTCAAGGTGGCGGGGATGGTGAGCATCGTCGCCTTCGCCAAGATGAAAAAATGAGCCCCGGACAGGACGAGCTCCTGGAGAAGTCTGCCCGCAAGAAGAAGGCCCGGAAGCGGAGCCGCGGGCCCTACCGCAAGTCCTGGTCCCCCAAGGGGACTTAGCGGGTAGCTACGGCGTCTATTTCGACCCGTGCCCCCTTGGGGAGGGCCGACACCTGCACAGTCGACCTGGCCGGGTATGGGGCCGAGAAGTGCTTGGAGTATTCTTCGTTCATCTGAGCATACTCCTTGAGGTCGGCCATGAAAACAGTCGTCTTCACGACGTTATCGAGTCCGAGCCCTGCCGCTGCCAGTACACCCTCGAGGTTCGAGACAGCACGCCTCGTCTGGGCGACTATCCCTTCTTCGAGGTCGCCTGTTTCTGGGTTCACGCCGACCTGGCCCGAGCAGTAGACGGCGCCCGCGTCCACGGCCTGCGAGTACGGGCCGATGGGGGCCGGAGCTGACTTTGAGCTGACCGCTTCTTTCATGTCGGGTGCAGCGCCGCCGGGGGTGTTAAATCGGTTTTGCCGGAATCGGGCTAGAGTATGCTCCGGAGGCCCGGATAGATCTCGTCTTCGACCTCGTATTCGACCGTTTCCTTGCGGTCCATGTGCAGGAGCATCCTGGAGGCTACCTTGCCCTTCTTGGCCACGAGTATTATCCTCCGGCCCGCTATGTAGGCGGCCATCAGCTCCATCCCGACCCCGATGCTCGGCTCGGTGATGTCCGCGATGATGATATCGCACTCCTCGGACGCCCTCTTGTCTCGCTGGAACACGTTTGCGATCGACGGGTCCGCGTTCTCGATGGGACCGAGCACCCAGGGCGAAATTATTTCATGCCCCGCGTCTTTGATGGCCTTCTCCATAAGCCGGGCCCGGGGCAACGCGCGGTTGGCGATCATTGGGACGGAAAGATAGACCTTCAAGCGTCCAGGGTGTCAGAATCGTTGGTTTATTCCTATCTCACGAGGGGTGCCTTCGCCGTCGGCTGTTTTGCCCTTGCGTGGCTGCATTTCGCCGGGGCGTGGGCATAGCAAAAGGTGTTGGAACAGATGTGGCATCGGAAGTAGAAGCCGACCCCCAGTTTGCGCCCGCATACCCCGCAACTTGGTGCCGTCGCCTGCTCCGTGCTGGTGTACATGCTCGCTGCCACCAAGAACAACGATAGCGCCCTCACTTTTAAGTGAATGTATCATAATCTCAGTTAATATTGTGGGGGATATGTGAAAGTGTTCTTCACTTCTCACCATCGGTCTGGTGAAATAGGGTAAAATGCCACTTTTTGGGCTAATTTGGTCGTGTACGACGTGGCGAGGCGATTTGTCCAAGAGATCGCAAAAATCGCAAACAGAACCAACGCCAATCCAATTGAAGGAGGAGTACACCCCCGTGGCCGGAGAAGATTGATGAGTTTGGGCCTTCGAGCAATGTGATGCCGGCAATGTATGTCATCGGTGTCGAATCCCCGACGGTACCAATGCCATAACGGAACGCAGGCGCGAATCCCTGGTTCAGGGACTTCGATAGCTTCGTGGCAAGGTGTTCCACATGTATATCATGGTGAAAGTAACTTGGCATACCCCCAAAGGTCGTTTTCCGAGTAGGCGGTCCAACCGCCGGGTTCCACCCCAAGAATTTGCAGGTTTTCTCGTTGATTCCTAAGACGAGTGTCTCCGGCTACGTAATCCATGTTACGTCCGGGCTGTCAATGTACCGGAGAGTAGAGTTGCCAACAGGATAGTAAATCAAGACTGGTTGGAATCCGTCGACTTGGGCGCCGTTTACAGTCCCCGAACCGGCCATGATGCCTGTGATTGATTGGCCAGGAAAGAGGATGACTGTTAACGAGGTTGCCGGCGGTAGACCATGACAGTTACTAGCACCAATGTCGTTCGCCACGGGGTCAATCACGCGACCAAAGAATACCGTCGAATATTCAAAACCTGTGGTCTTCGTCATGCCGAAAACTATCAGGCTTGTCACATTCAAAGGTCGCGTCCCCACATTAGTCGCCGTAACCACGACGGTCCTCACCCCTGAAACGGCTGTCTGATATATGGACAGTTTCGCTGAATTGTTATCAGAATGAAGTGTTGGTAGACCGTCAGATTGGAACGGTGGTCCAGCCGCGGTCCCAAGGCTGCTCTCAGCCAACAAGGAAAGTGGAGTTTTAACCGCCTCGCTTGCTGTTCCGTTGGAAAGACTCACCTTTGGATAAATCCCGCAGGAACTCAGGTTAGCGATCTGTTGAGGGACCGATGGAGAGCCGATTGCCGAATGAATTAGCGCGAATGAACCCACAACTACAAGCGAGGCGAGTGCGACCACAAGATATCCTCGCTTTGCAATCTTACCGCCTCTGGATTTCGTGTTCATATTCTAACAGAAACCCTCCGCAATCTCACTCAGTCCGTTCAGCGCGGTCCAATAGTTACCCGACGAATCATGGCTGATTCCGAAAGGTACGCCACTGGTATACGAGTCCGGACCGCATAGCCAACCGAAAGTAGCCCAACTGTATACATCTACAGTATTAGTACCCTGAAATGTCACATAAATCTTGTGTCCATACAGATCGATTCCAACCGGACTGCTATCACCTGATGGAAGGCCGGTAGTTGATGAATTGCAACTGCTCATAGCAATATCGAAAACATTTCCGGAGCTACCGGTATTGTGAGCCGCGACCCACACTTGGCTGTTGGAATTATCGAGGGCTATATACCAAGGCATCGTACTTATGGAGCAAGAAGACCAAGTACTTGTGGACGGCACGTACTTGAATATCTTGTCACAGCCTTGACTCGCAACCCAAACGTTTCCGTTGCTATCGACGCGGAGACCCTCGGGTTCCGTACAACTGTTAGGTAAAGAATAGGACGAGGTACTTGTACCCAAGTTCACTTTTAGAATTGAGTTGGCGCCGTATAAACCGACCCAGACTACGTTCGTGTTGGTGGGGTCAACTGCAATGTCATCGGGATCCGAACCGGTTTGGCACCACTGTTTCGCCAAGTTTGCAGTCACGGTGTTGTAGGTGTAGACGCAGCCCGTGGAACTGTGATCAGTGTAGGCAAGTTGATTGCTTCCAGCCATTGCAAGAAGGTGGGGTGTCCCAGACACTGAAACGGTAATGACCGAACAGGAGGAAGTCCCAGATTCTCCGATTTCGGTCGTACCACTTAGGGCAACCCACACATCAGTTCCACTGACGAGGATCCCAACCGGGGTTGGAACTTGCGGAGCACGAAGTGGTGTTACTGGCATGGACTGCTGAATACGTCGCAAACAAAAGTAGGAGGCACGCCATTACAATGTAAATTGACCTCGGAAAGACTCGCTTATTCATAGGCCTCTTCAGATACGCCGGAGAAAGATATAAACCCGATGTTTACATAGTAATACGACGCAAGACCCATGCAAAATCCAAAGGAAGTCGTGGTCTCGTCAGAGTAGTGCCTCACCTCGTTCGTCTTCACGCACACAATACCATGATCCTCCAATTTCACCATCCGATCCCCGGTGTCATTTCTCTTCGCTCGCCGCCAGGGGATGCGGACCGTCACCGAGGCCGTGTGGAGCACGTTAACGTACTTTGCCAGCCTCCCCGTGGAGATGCTATGGGCCCTGATGTGATCCAGGAACGGCAGAACAAGCTTCCTATCAAGGGTTCTCAGCCTCGAGTCGCTGTCGAGCCTCGCGATTGCGTTTCGGAGCTCGTAATCATCATCGCGAATCCCAGAAGCCGGGGATTTGCCATCGCGGCAATAGGCGCGACCTGGCTGCGGATAACATGCACGAATCTAGGACTATTAGGATTATGATCGCCAGGGCAACCGCTCGGTCGTCATTTTGCCTGACCGCTCAGGAATGGAAACGGCTTACCGCTTGTAGCCTATCTTCCTGAGGAACTCGCGCCTCTCTTTTCTGTCCTGGTCCCCCTCCACCCCTTTCGGAGATTCTCCGTCTATGACCCCCAGGACCCCCCGGCCCTTCCCAGAATCGGCGACGACGACCGTGACGGCGTTGGCCGTCGCGCAGAAGACCTGGGCCACTTCTTCCACCTGCTTGACGCGGTTGAGGACGTTGATGGGAAACGCACCCGAGAGCACGATGACAAAGGCATGGCCGGCGGATATCCGCGACGCATAGGACAGCGAAAGCTCCGTGCAGTCCTTGTCTGACCCTTCGGACCTGATCAACGACTTCCCCGACGCCTCGCAGAAAGCGACCCCGAACTTGATTCCAGGCATAGAGGTTGAAAGGGATTCATAGAGGTCTTCGACAGTCTTGATGAAGTGCGCCTGGCCGAGGATTAGCTGGCGCCCGTCCGGCACAGCGATTTCGACCTCTTCTATTTTCACGTCGCCCTGGCCGCCTCCCGCATTTCAAATCCTTTTGCCCGCGGGAGTCCCTGTCGACCACGCGGACGAATTCATGGCGCGTTATAAGCGGTATCCCAACTAGGCAGGAGATGTCGAAGGTAAGGCAGCTCTTTGGGAAAAGGGACGATGGGGACCGGAGCGAAGAGGGTGGGAAAGAATCCGGGCCGGTGGAGGCGCCGGAGGAAATCAGGGGGGTCATCGACACCTATCGTGTCCCGGCGGGGGGAAAGCCGGACGCCTCCGCCGAAGTGTTCGTGGTGGAGGAAGACGGGCTTGGAAAGTATCTGGTGCGGCTGCCTAAGCTCAGCGCCCAGGAGCAGCGGGCGCTGGAGATCCTGCACATCAACCTGCTCGACTCGATACCCGTCGAGGCCTCCGGGGATCCTCGCGAGGTCGTGGCTGACTACATCTGGAGGACGGCCGAAGTGGCAGGCTTGGCCGACGTCGCCCATGAATCGCACGAAAAGCTCCTCTACTTCCTGATGCGCGACTTCACGGGGTTCTGGGAGGTCGACCCTCTGATGAACGACGATTTTCTGGAGGAGATCTCGCTCAGCAGGCACGACAGACCCGTGCGGGTGCTCCACCGCAACTTTTCCGAATACATGTTCATGGAGACGGACATAGTCTACCCGTCCGAGGAGAGGCTCCAGGCTTTCGTCAGGCGGCTCGCCCAGCTCGGAGGGACGACGATCTCCCTCGCCCAGCCTTCCCTCGAAGTGACCCTTCACGGCTCGTCTGACAGGAGGATCACGGCGACCCTCGGGGACGAGATTTCGAGGCCGGGCTCCACATTCGCCATAAGGAAGCAGCGCGAGAACCCCATCACTCTTGCACAGCTCGCCGTCCCGGAGCATGCCCGCTGGCCGGCCCTCGGTACCCGCGAGGCGGCCGAGCCCGCGGCGCCCTACGAAGAGGTGCACTCGCACAAGACACTGTCGGTCCTGATGGCCGCCTACTTCTGGCTCCTGCTGGAGAGGACGACCAACGTCCTGGTTGCGGGGGAGACGAACTCAGGGAAGACCACCCTGATGAACGCCATACTCGCCCTCGCCAACCCGAAGTACAAGATAGTGACCGCCGAGGACGTCCTCGAAATCAGCCTCCCCGACCACCTCCATTGGCAGAGGCTCAAGACCAGGTCCTACAGGGCAGGGCTGTCTCCGATCTCCGGGAGATACGAATACGGCCTGTCTGAGCTGCTGAAGCTGGCGCTCAGGTTCTCCCCCACAATCCTCAGCCTGGGGGAGATGCGCGGGGAGGAGTCCGAGACCGTGGCGGCGGCAATCACGCTCGGCTTCTCGACCATGACCACCATCCACGCGGAGAACGCTGAGCGGTGCGTCCAACGGCTCACAACCCCGCCCATGAGGTTCTCCGAAGGGCACGTGCGGGACATCACAGCCATCGCGACGATGAGGAAGGTCGTACTCCAGGACGGGAGGGTGGTCCGAAGGGTGGTTAGCGTGGACGAGCTCAAGCCATCGGGCGCCTACGAGCACGAGATAGCGAACGTGTTCCACTACGACCCGGCCTCTGACTCCTTCTCCCCCACGACGCCCGCGGAGGTCCTCGACAGGTCCTACCGTCTGAACGAGATAGCCGACAGCTTCGGGTGGTCCTCTGCGGCTGTGCAGACGAGCCTGGCGGTCAGGGCCGCCCGGATCACCGGCCAGATAGCGGGCGGGGAGCTCAGCCCACGGGCCCTCTCGAAGATGGTCAAGGAGTTCTCCATAGACGAATCGAAGCACGGGGCGGGAAGAGGGTGGGGTCGAGAGTAGCCGGCGGCACTCTCGGATACCTTCTTTCCAGACGTGCCGCTGGAAGGCTGATCCTTTGGAGGTCCCGCAGCTTCGCGGGACTGCTGAAGAAATCGGGTCGAATCGGGAACCCGGTCCTCATGGCCGGGGCTTCGGTGGCGGGCGCCATCAAAGGAGCGTTGGTCGCTGTCCCCGTCTCTGTGCTGGGGGGCTTCCTATTCTCCCCGTGGTTCTTCTGCGGGTGCGCAGTGCCGCTGCTGCTCCTCGCGGCACCGGAGCTCAGGCTGAGAGATGCGATAGCGCAGAGGAAGGAAGGGGTCGAAGGGGAGCTGCCTTTCTTCTCCGTCCTTGTCGGAGTCCTCGGGGGCGCCGGAGTCCCTCTCTACTCGATCCTCGGAGACCTGTCGGACAACGACGTATTTCCTTCGATGCGGAAGGAAGCGCTATTGGTCAAAAGAGATGTCGGGATATTCGGGATGAACCCCAACGACTCCTTCGAGAGGCTCGCCTCCAACCACCCGTCGAAGAGGTTCGGCGAATTCCTCCTGGGGTACACCAGCAAGGCACGCAGCGGGGGGGATGTCCCAGGATACTTGATGGGCGAGAGCGGCTCGCTGCTCAGGGAGCTGGAGGGCGGGTGGTTGCGGTATGTCGCCAGGGTGGGGATAATCGGGAGCATGATGATCACAGTGTTCGGCGTCGTCCCCCTACTCCTCATGGTGGTGGGCGTGTTCTCTCCGGGGTTCTCAATCGTCGGCCTGGTCTTCTACACAGGCGTGGGGGTCCCGATGTTCACCATGGCGCTCATCTACATGGCGGGAAGGATGCAACCGGCGAAAGCAGAGCCCATCCAGGGGAAGGCAGCCAAGAGCATCCTCGTCGCACTCCCCGTCGCGGTCCTGGGGGTCCTGTCCGGGGAGGCCTGGGTCGCGGTGGCTTCGGCGCTCTTCGTCTTCTTCGTGGCCTATGGGTTCTCCGTCAGGAAACAGCTTGCAGAAACCAGGGCGGTGGACGAGGGACTATCTCGCTTCCTGAAAGACTTGCTCGAGTACAAGAGGCAGGATTACGACCTGACGAGGGCTATTGTGGCCATCGAGGCCCACGGCGGCTATAACAGCGGCTTCAGCGGGGTGCTGTCGAAGGTAGCTTCCAGGCTGAAGGCAGGGGTCCCCCTTGACGAGGTCAAGGTCGACTGCAGGAGCAAGCTGGGCAGGATGTCGTTCCTCCTCCTCGGACAGATGAGCCGCTCAGGGGGCGGCAGCGTCGACACCGTGTATCAGGTCTCCAACTTCGCCGACAGGATGATAGAGATGAGGAGGAATGCGACCGCTGAGATGAAGCCGTACCTGATCCTCTCCTATGTGTCCCCCCTGCTGCTCGCCTTCGGGGTCACCTTCGTCGGAGGGGTCCTGTCCTCGTTCAGCAGCACCGTCAGACCCGGACTGTCAGGCCTCCACCTGAGCGGCTTCCAGGTGGGCAGCGTCCCCCCTGGGCTCACGCAGGTCTCCGACCTTCTAATCGTAGTCTCTGCGGCTTCCCTCGGGCTCATAGGCGCGAAGATAACCGACCTCACAGTCAGGAACACAATCCGTGCATCAGTGAACGTCGGCCTGGCGGTCGCCGCCGTGTCGCTCATGGTCGCCCTGAACTCACATTCACTCCCGACCCTGTTCCCGAAGTAACTTCCGAGGTTGGGGGTTAAAAGCGGCCGGCAACCTAAAGGGCGATGAAAATCAGCAACAGACGCAAAGCAATTTCGCAGAGCATGGACCTTTTCATCATCATCGCCGCGGTCCTAGGGGTCGGCGGGGTGGTGAGCGCCTCGGTCTACAACCTCGTCAGCAGCGCAACCACAAATTCGAGCATAACGATAGTCGGCGCGTCATTGAAGGCGGGAGCTACGCCGTCGAGTTCTCCTATCGCAATCTCTCTTTCAATCAAGAACAACGGGGGGGATCCCATTTCGTGTACAGCCGCGACGTCTTGTCAGGTGGTGTTCGCAGGGACAAGCACGGGGACGGCCGCAGCTACTTGTTCGTCCCCCTGTACAATCTCTCCCGGCGGGGCCTTGGGCTGGAACGTAGGGGCATCACCGGGTCCGCTAACCTTCAGTGCAATCTCAGCCACCTCAGAACTTGCACCTGGTGCCCAGACCTCATTCGTCCTCAACGGAGCCCTTTCGACGACCGGCACCGCAACTTTCTGGGAGTCCGGGTCCCCGGTTACCATCAACGTCCTCTTCGGCTCGGCGACCGCACAGGTCACAGTGGTCTCGCAGTAGGTGGGCCAGCGACATGGCCCTCCCCCCCATTTTCCGGACCCGGCGGACACGCAGCGGGGTCAGCGAGCTCTACGCGGCGGTGCTCATGATAGGCGTCACAATATCCGTGGGGAGCCTGGTGGTGGCGGCCGCAAGCAGCCAGTTCGGGCTCGCGGCGGATTCCGCTTCCCTGGGGTCCTCCATCCAGCAGACATCGGCGGAGGTTCAGCTTGGCCTCGTCTACGTGGCCGTGCCACCGTCCGGGTCCTGCCCGTCATATCAGGGGTTCCAGGAAGGGACGACGCTCACGGTCGCCCTGTTCGACTTCGGGAGCGCCGGATTCTCGCCCGCGGGTTTCGTCGTGAATTCGACGGTTGTTTTGGGGAGCTATGGCACTGTGGGTCCCGGGGCCCTTGGACAGTTCGTCGTCGCACTTGGCTCCTGCGCCCACCATTCGGGCTTGGTGATTCTTGCCTACGATTCGGCCGGAGATGAGGTGCAGTTTGGCACATAGGCGGATGGGGGTCTCGAACTTCCTCGAGGTCTTCATCCTGATCGGCGTGGCAGTCGGCGGCTCAGGGCTGGTCTTGGGGGCCGTGTCGGGTTACTTCGGCTCTTTCTATGGCACGTCGCTTTCGCTGACCGGGGCTACCATTCGCCAGGGTTCCTTCACGGCGGTCGAGAGCATCACTGTGTTTGACAGCGGGCAGGTCCCCATGCAGTCCTTCGTCGTCTCGACCGAACCAGCTCCGAGCTCGGGCTCATACTGCTATTCCCTGCTCGACCCGGCAACCCGGGGCTTGGTTGCTTCCACTTGCCCGACGATGCGGGCCGGCCCGGGCTCGGTAAGCGTTTCCTCTCCCCTCGCTCCCGGAAAGGGAATCGTCGTCGAGCTCATAGTAATGGGGGGAGGTTTCACCGTCGGCTCAAGCTATGCGATAACGGTCACTGCCTCGACCGGGTCCCAGGAGGTCGTGTCCGTGCAGGCGGTGCCAGCATGAGGAGGGGTCCGGGTTGCGATTGAGTTCCAGGCGCAGGGGTGTCGCCTCCATAGTCGGCACCGTTGTGTTCATCCTTGTCTTCATGCTCGCGCTGGGGTCCCTTGCCTATGCGTCGGGGCTCCAGGCGCAGGCCTCTCAGGCAGAACTCCAGGCACAGGGCGCGGCTTCAAGGAGAGGAGGGGAATCGCTCGCCTTTGTCAACCTGCAGGGGCTCTCGGCCATGAACGAGGGGACGGCTTCGGTGGAGGTGAACCATGT
The DNA here is from genome assembly GCA_028867035.1 of Nitrososphaerota archaeon. Classification (GTDB taxonomy): domain Archaea; phylum Thermoproteota; class Nitrososphaeria; order Nitrososphaerales; family Gagatemarchaeaceae; genus UBA183. The sequence goes on from JAGWHB010000004.1 coordinate 68,392, forward strand.
CGTGCTGAGGTATCCCAACGGGACCGTCTATGCCATACCCGCTTCCGCTTCGATAGCCCCCGGGATGGAGAGCCCCGTGGCCCCCCTGATACCGCCGGGGACCTGCTACCCCGGAACGGCCACCTGCCAATCGAAGTACGGCCATATCATCTCCGGGAACCCGTCCGGCTCGTCCGTGGGGCTCGTGTCGTCGATGGGCAACGTGTTCTGGTACACCTATTCCGGTAGCCAGTCGGGTTGGGCCAGTGTCAGCTTTTCGACACCGGGCACCTGGACCGTCCCCGGCGGGGTCACCGAGGCCTACGTCGTCTGTATCGGCGGAGGCGGGGGCGGAGGGGGGAGCGGGGGCGCGACCTACCTGAGCGGGGCCTCTGGCAGTGGAGGCGGAGGCGGGGGCGGGGTTGGGAGCCTTGCCGAAGGGTTCGTGATCCTGAGCGGGGTGAGTTCTGTGCCTGTCGCCGTTGGCCTGGGGGGCGCAGGGGGGACGGCCGGTGGCTACACTGCAACGGGCGGGAAAGGCGGAGACGGCGGCCCCAGTTCCTTCGGTAACTACGTGGCCTGCGGCGGAGGAGGGGGCGGGGGCGGCAGCTACTACAACGTCAACGGCGGGTCAGGGAGCTCCTGCGCTCCGAGCAGCCCAGCGGACGGGGGGGCAGGAGACGGAGTCCCCGGCGGCGTTGGTAGCCTTTCCGGGGTCGCGGCCAACGCCCTGCAGCAGACGATGTATGGAGGTGGTGGTGGCGGGGGGAGCAGCATCTACACGCCCCCGGGTGCTGGGAGCTACAGCGACTCCATGGTGTCCGGGGCTGAGTTCACCAGCACCCCCGGCAGTTCGGGATTCTGCGCACTCGGAGGAGGTGGAGGGTCAGCTTCCCCCTTCGGCAACGGTGGCTCCGGAGGAAACGCCGCGACGACTTGTGGGTCGGGACAGAGCGGCGGATACCCGGGGCCCAGCACGGGGGCAGGGGGAGGTGGAGCAGGAGGCGCCTATTCCCCATCGTCCTCCTGTGGCACGCGGGCCGGCTCAGCCGGCGGAAGCGGGGGATCGGGGGCTGTGATTGTCTACTACGAGGGGTGAGCCGGCCGGCCGGCGGACGCGCTCAGCTCGATGGAATCCTCGAAGAAACGCCTGGTGAGCCCCGTGGCAGGGGAGTCGAAGGGGTCGACGTTTACCACTACGGGAAGGTTCCTCACGGCATAGCCGAGGAGCAGGCACATGCGCGGGGGGAGGGTACGCACGATCGCCTTTACGGTATCAGAGTCGGCCATGGACGCCTGGGAGATGAGGGCGAGGTCAGAGTCGTTGCTGAAGTTGTACAGGAATATGTTGTCCACCTGGCGGTATATCTTCTGGTCGATGGCGTCCGGCTGGTTCGTCACGAAGACTGTGAAGACGCCGAAGTGCCGCATCCTTGTGATCAGGTCCTCCCAGTAGGTGTCCCTCAAGTAGAGGTGGGCCTCCTCGGCGAACAGAAACACGGGGGGTATCTTCCGCCGCTCGAGGAGCTCGACCAGCTTGGAGAGTATCAGCTCGACGACCATCCTCCTGTTCAGAGGGGAGACGCCGCTCAACGAGACGACGAGGGCCCCCCCTGACCTGTTCAGGGTGAAGAAGTCCTGGAGGTCGAACTGCTGGTGGGTGGAGTCGGTAAAGAGGCCGCAGGAGGCCAGGGTATGGTACCTTGCGAAGAGCGCGTCCCTTACGAACTCGTTGCACCTCCACTGCTGGATCCCTGACTCGAGGGTCGCGAGGGTGAGCTCGTCCCTGTTGTCCAGCTGCTCCCATATTTTCACAAACTCCCTGAGGGAGGTGCCCGGCATCTCCAGGGAATGGGAGAGCAGGTTGGTGATGGGGCGCAGTCCGACGGCGGCGAGTGAGAACTTCATGTCGCGTCCAGGGCGCAGGACCTTCACCTTCTTTGCTTCCCCTGTCTCTGTACCGTCGACGCGGCGGCCGATGGTGCCGTACTCGTCGTTCAGGTCGAAGATGACAGAATAGGCGTCGTTCTCCAGGAGCCCCCTGAGGAGTATTTTGGCGAGGTGGGACTTGCCCGACTCCTTCCTTCCAGTGATCACGGTTATCCTCCCGTCAAGGGCCTCGGCCGGAATGCCGAAGGAGGACTCGTTGTCCACCGTTCCCACCCTGATATTCCTCACCCCGAGGGGGGCCACCGACACGGCGAGGTCCTCCACCAGGAGCCGAGTGACGGTGGAATTCGTCCTCGAAGGCATCCAGTTGGCCCTGGGGGTGAGCCTCCCCCCTGATATCGTCCCACGGGCCTTGCAAAGGAGTATCCGGGTGTCCCGGATGAGGGTCGAGATGGTCGCGAGCTCCGTAGGGTCCGATGTGAACCCCGGCGCGGACGCGGACAGGACTTCCTCCCTTGCGATCTCTTCCTCTATCCCCTCGACATCGAGGTATCTTTCGTCGTACACCTGCAGTACCAGGCTCCTCTGCGACTCGGATGCTACTAGGTAATCGCCGATGTGGACGCGCTCGCGGGGAGAGGCGATCACCAGTATGTCGTCCGACTCTTTCTTGAGTATCTTCACCCTAAGCTCCCCCTTTGAAGCTCCCGAGCGCGATCTTCCTCAGAGGGAAGGTGTGGAGCTGGCGCACGCGGAAGCGCTTGGCGACGAAAGTCTTCAGGGCCTGATCGTCGGCCTTCGAAAAGACCGAAAGGTGATGGGCGACCTTCAATGAGTCGGGATATCCCGACGCGAAGGCGTCGTTCCATATTATCCTCCCGAGGGTAGTCTCGGCGGGCTCCGGCCCGGCGATGTCAAGCCTGAACACGAGCCCGTCCGGAGAGAACTTCGCCAGCACCGTGCTGACAGAGCCGTGGTCCAGGGTGTGGAACGACGGCATCTTGGCGTTGGACAGGACCCCCACCGCCTCCTCCGAGAGTATGAGGTTGCTGGACTTTGAGAACCCCACCATTGACCTGCCGTTCCTCCTCAGATACGAACTTGACAATTGGCTCATCGGGTGTTTGAGGGAGCCGTCCGCCATTACTATCGTGTCCCCGTCTCCGCCCGACATTGTTTCTATCACCCTCCTCTCAACCGTGTTCCGAATGAACCTCTCGGCCACGGCGTGATCAGAGAGGAGAAGGTCCAGCTCCGACGACGGGAGGCGCGGGAGGAGGCCGCTCAGCCCCGATGAAGTGGCGTAGACGAGGATGGGTCCCAGCCTGAAGAAGCGCCGTAGCGAACCTCCGAAGGAGATGCCCACGGCCGTCCTTGCGGCGTACAGGGCCCCCTGGGCTGTTTCGCCCACGAGCACGCACGTCGAGTCGACGGAAGCGATTGGTCGCCCTTCTTTGATAGGAATTATGCACCCAGGGACCAATTGGGCGTCCGTCGGCTCGAAGTACGGGTACTGCTCCTTCCCGTACCTGCTGAAGATGAAGGCCCTGCCTGCCAGTTCGCGCTCCGCGCTCTCCGAGAGCTCGGCGAACGCCTCCTCGAACTCTCTTGCGAGCGAATCGAGGAGAGAGAGCTGTTCTTCTTCGTACATGGGAAGGGTTGCTATGGCCATCTTGCGCAACATGGGCTATTAACCCGAGCTATATATCTGTTGCGCAGGAGCATCATGCGCAATAGTTTATAAGGCAAAGCACGGGAGGAGTCCCCGTTCTAGATGACAGAGACGCTGCTGGCCCAGCAGGAAGCTTCGCGGCCTGTAATCAATTCAAATAACGGCAACTTGGACAACAGGCGCAACAAGATCCAGTTGTCAGAGAACGAGAAGCCCAAGGTGACGATCAGGCTCAAGCGCGGAGCCTGGGAGGTGGAGATAACCACGCAGGAAGACCGCGTCCAGCAGGCGGTGGAGAGCGTGCTGGCGGGCATGGCCTCCAAAGAGCCTGTGTTCGTGGAGTCGCAGGAGGCAAATCCGAACGAGCGAGGGGGTGAGACATCCCGCAGCGTGATCACCGCGATGTGGAAAGAGGGGTGGTTCTCGAACCCCAGGGCCCTGTCAGAAGTCCACGAGGAGATGAGCAGGCGGGGCTACCACTATGACAGGACGGCGGTGTCGCACACGCTGGTGGACCTAGTGCGGGAGGGGTCCCTGTTCAGGGATGGGAGCATGAGGAACTACAGGTACGTGCAGAAGTACCCTTTCAAGGGCCAGACCGGAGCTTCTTAGACAGCTGCTCACCCAGCCTGTTCGTCCCGACCGTCGTGATCCTGTATTTGCCCCCCTGGTCGGATTCGACGCGCTCCACCAGGGCTGATTTCGTGAGCTCGCTGAGCCGGGAGCTGATCGTCTTCGGGTAGAGCCCGGTGGCCATCTCGATGTCCCCGACCCCCATGGCTTCTGAAGGGGACTTGCCGCTAAGACTCGCGATCCTCGCCGCGACAAGCTGGAGCATTATCACATCTCTGTCGCTGAGCTTCTTGTCCTGTGTCCACACCCTGGGCCCTTCGGGCGTGACCTTGACGTAGTCCTTGAACATCTGGATGAGGTCGTTCAGCGAGTAGTTCACGCTGATTATGCGCGCGATGTCCATGTTCGGTATCTCCTTCGAGACCCATTCATGGAGGGAGCGCATTACGACGTCCGGGGGACCAGAGAAGTTAACGCTCGTGCCTCCGTAGCTCACCGACACCGAGAGTTCCCTTTCGCTTGACGTGCCCAGTCCGACTCCGCCCAGAACCGGTTCTGGGACGTGTTAAATTAGTTTGGTTGGGTCGGGGCCAATTCGTCCATGACCTGCTCGCCGGCGGGCGGGGGCGAGGTCGAAAAAGTAGTCGCCGAGGTGTAGACGTATTCTCCGTCCTCGGCCTTGAACCTCCTGAGCTTCGTCGTCTTCGCGAGCCTGAGGAGGGCCACCGCAACCGACTGCTTGGGATAGTTCAACCCGTAGGATGAAAGGGCCTCTCTCACGTCCGATAGTTTCCTCCTCTCCCTGCCCCAGGGCCCCGCGAAGAACTTTCCAATCACGTCAGCCAGGGAGTCCCCCTTCTCTAGCGCGACGACAGGAAACTGGGAGGAAAGAGAATGCTCGGGACCCTCGCCTGGCGCTTCCTGGGCCGACTCCTTGGGGTCCCCGCTGCTGTCGCGCCCGCGGACAGGGAGCTTGGACGCAAGCTCCGGGATTAGGTCTATGGCCTCCCTCAGATGCTCCGGTTCAGCCTCGACCTCCGCCTCCGCCTGGCCCAGCTTTACCCTGATCTTTGTCAATGGAAAGTCCTCACCACAAGGGGCGCGCAGGCCATTTAAGTCTAGAGCGGAAGTCGGAAATCTTCCTTCACTGTCGTCAGCACCACGTGGGAGTTCGTCCGTTCGACGAAATGCATCGCGAGCAGGCCCTTCGTGAACCTTGACAGCTCCTCCCTGTCCCTGCACTTGGATATCACCATCGCGTCTATCTCCCCGGTGACGTCGTATACGGCGCACACGCCCGGAAGCCTCGCTATCTCCTTCTCCATCTCGAGGAGCTTCCCCTTGGAAACTAGGATCTCGGTCACGACCGTCAGCTCGTACCCCAGCTTCTGGAAGTCCACCACTGCCCTGAAACCCTGCAGTATCCCGCTCTGAAGTAACCTGTCCATGTGCGATGTCACCGTTGTTGGGGACACACCCAGCTTCATGCCTATCTCTCTGGCAGAAGCCCTCGCGTCGAAGAGCAGAGTCTTCAGGATCTTCACGTCCAGCTCGTCGACAGAATGTCCAGTGGGAAGCCCGGCCGACCCCCGCCTTGCAGGACGAATTCCTGATTTGACGTCTGACAACTGGTAGGACGTCCAGACAAATGCTAAGTTGTCTTATATATGTTGCGAACGATGCCGAAAGAGTTGACATTCAAAATCACCGATGAGGGCAGATTTGTCAGAAGGACGTTCACACCGGGGGAAGTCCTTGAGCATGTCGAGAAGGACAGGGTCAAGTTCGTGGACCTCCAGTTCACCGACGTCCCAGGGAGGCTGAGGCACGTGAGCGTCCCGACGGAGATGATGGAGGAGGGAATGTTCTCCGAGGGGGTCGCGAAACTTGACGGTTCATCGGTGAGAGGGTTCGTGGACATCCACGAATCAGACATGCTCCTTGTGCCTGACGCTTCCACCTACGGGGTCGTCCCGTGGATCGAGGACAGCGTCAAGACAGCGAGGCTCATCTGCGACGTGAGGGCGGGGTACGGGAGGGGCAGGTTCAGCAGAGACCCGAGGTACGTGGCGCAGACCGCGGAGGCGAAGATCCGCGAGGCTGGTTTCACCGACTCGCTCTGGGGGCCGGAAGTGGAGTTCTTCGTGTTCGACAGCGCAACTTGGCAGGCCAACGACCCGTTCGCTTCGGGGTTCAAGATCTCCTCCAGGGAGTCCGCGAACGAGGCCAGGGGGACCAACTTCCCCATCCGCTTCAAGGACGGCTACTACCCGGCACAGCCGGTGGACTCGCTCAGCGACTTCAGGGGGGTGTGCGTGAACTATCTCAGGGACGGGTTCGGTGTCCTCAGTAACGCCCACCACCACGAGGTGGCCACGGCGGGCCAGTGCGAGATAGACGTCTACAGGGACGAGCTGGTGACCATGGCCGATAGCACCATGACGTACAAGTTCGTGACAAAGAACGTCGCCAGTAAGATGGGCCTGATCGCCTCGACGATGCCGAAACCAATCTTCGGGGACAACGCCGTAGGGATGCACGTCCACTCCAGCCTGTGGAAGAGTGGTAAGAACGCGTTCTACGACCCCAGCGACGCCTACGCTGAGCTCAGCCAGACGGCGCGGTACTACATCGGGGGGATCATGGGCCATAGCAGGGCCCTGTGCGCCGTCGTCGATCCGACCACCAATTCCTATCACAGGCTCGTGCCTGGCTACGAGGCCCCGGTCTACATAGCCTGGAGCAAGATGAACAGGTCAGCCAACGTACGGATCCCAGCCTACGAGAAGGGTTCGGAGGGCGCGAAGCGGGTCGAATTCAGGACCCCCGACCCGTCCTGCAACCCGTACCTGGCCTTCGCCGCGATCACTGCCGCTGGTTTGGACGGGATCAGGAAGAAGATGGACCCGGGGAGCCCCGTGGACGAGGACATCTACAAGCTCACCCCTGAGAAGAGGCGGGACCTCAAGGTCGGGGAGCTGCCCGGGAGCCTCAAGGAGGCGGTCGAGAGCCTGGAGAGCGACTCCGGGTTCTTGGAAGGTATATTCCCCAGGGACCTGGTCGAAGTGATGATGGAACTGGAGATGGAGGCGTACCGGAGCGTGGCCGCGAGGCCCCACCCCTACGAGTTCTACATGTACTTCGACCTCTGATTTCGGCTGGCCGGACCTGACCTAGCGGTTCTGATGGTGTTCGAGAGTCAGGTGGCTTCGAAGTATTCCACTACCTGCTGACCCCAAGCATCCCATACTACGACGGTGTATTGACCTGTCGGAAACTGCTGGAAGTGGTTACCCGGGCCCCCGGTAGGAGGGACGTAGTAACCGCCGAGCATAACCCTCTCCTCTGTCGAATTCGCGCCGTAGGGCAAGAAGGTATAGGCTATCGATGGGGTTGGATGGCAGGACTGTGGTATAGGTTGCCATTGTAAGAGGGGTGTTGCAGAGGAAGGCGGCGCCCCAGTGTCAGAATTGTTAAAGCCCCAGTATCCTGAATAAACGTTGACTGCCGTGGGCGAATACCTTTGGCACGACCACTGATACGGATTCTCAAGCCCTGGCGATGCAACCGTCAAAGTCGTAGGCGTAGGATTGTAGACCCAAGCGAGAATAGTCACGTTCTGTCCCACGGTGAAAGTGGAAGGTTCTACCGAGACGACAAGTTGGAGTCCGTTTACGAAGGACGGAGACGGGGGCAATGCAGTGGTTACAGTGTCAGTCGATACGATAATCAAAGTAGAGGTTACGTTGCGCTCGTTGGCGTTACCGATGAGATACCCTACTCCGGCTCCCACCAGAATCGCGACTACTAGCAACCCTGTTAACGCCGTTCTCTTCATAGAGGTCGTCTCTTAGAACGCAGATGAGGGCAATAAGGCTAGCTACCAGAACGGCCCACTAATTGGGGAAGGGCAGAGGAAGCGAGCCAGCTCCTCCACTTCACATGTAGCAACAGAACTGCCATAGAGACTTCGACCTTCGAGATAGATGGAATCCGCCTCCCCTGGCTTCCTTCGTGAGCAGAGGCATGACGGGAGTTCGTGAGTCGAGGTTGTCCCTGCGAGTAGGATGATACGTGGCGCCAGGGGAGTGCCTAGAGTGCCAGTCTCAGGAAGTTCGAGAAAGCGAATGCAGGCACGGCGAAGTAAATCAGCTCGTGATGGATGTAACCCCACCCGCCGCCTTTCCTTGCGTGGTCGACGAACAAATCCAGCAGCAGACAGCTCGCACCAACGGCGACTGTGCCTGCAAGTCCCTGCCAGAGCAAGCTCCAGACAACGGTCACGTAACCTGCAAGAATCAGCGCGGACAGGACCGCATAGGCAGCAGGGAGGACAACGAACAGGAATTGCCTGTGGTGGAGCCTGCGTCTCCCCAGGAAGAAGGGCCTTGCGACCCCTCGCCTGAACATCTCGTCCCCGAAGCGGTTGAGGGCCGACGCTACGACAACGGTGGCGAAGAACCCCACGACAATTCCAAAATACATGTTCAGCGGGAGAGGGCCTAGACTCATCACACTACCCCTGCGACCTGTCCTCCTGACTCCCAGTTGTATAAAAACAGAAGCGAACATTATTGGTCCGCTTCTCTTCGTGAAGGGGGCCAGACCTCTGCCTCTCCGGATCCCGGTGTTTCAATGCATAGGTTCATAACCGCGAGGGGCGAAATCAAAGGCATGACATCGCGACTCAGCCTGGACGGAGGTCAGAACGAATGAGCTCCGAGCCGGTCAAAGACAAGGCCAAGCAGACTCTGAAGTCCGTGAAACAGATGCTAGAGAAAGCAGAAGATTCCACCCGCAAGGCCCTCGACAAAGCAGCCCCCACGGTCCAAAAGTCCTTCGACGCGTCCATGGAGACGGCCTCCAAGGCATTCGAGAAGACCATGAGGTCCTTTGAAGGGGCGACCGCAGGGGACCAGGTCAAACTGTTCAAGGCCTACAGGAAGTTCCTGGGGGGCCAGGTCGACTTCGTGGAGTCGAGGATCAAGTCGCTGGAAGAGAAGGCCCAGACGAAGTCCCAGTCTAAGTAGCGGCCGTACAATTTTCAGTGACTCCTATACCCGCCCGGTTCTACTTTCATTGATCTGAGGGCTTCGGCTGGCGATTTCTTCTTCACTTAGGAGCAGCCAAGCAGGGGGAGGCAGAAGGGGGAAGAACCGCCGCTCGAACTCGTACCTGAGCCGCTGGTAGAGGAACTGGGCTGGCTCGACGTCGGCGTACTCCCCGATGAGGGGATTATCAAGATGGGAGAGGAGGGTTGGTTTGATGGGGTTGTCAGATGCCTGGGCGCTGACATTGCCATGAATCCTGCCAAGGCTATCACAATCAGAACAGGCACTGCTCCGAGCACAACCGGTATCGCGACCTCTTTGGTCATCTTCATGGTCCGTTCACCTGTTGAAAATGAACACCCGGCGGCTTTTAGGGCTCGGCCAACATTAATCGAGACAAATCTTAGATAGGCTGACTACCCCGAAGACTTCGACATTCCTCCCCTATAGACAGCCGAGGTAAGGGACGCAGAAGCCCGTAGTCGTTGTCGTGGTGGTCGAAGAGGTCACGGTCGTCTGAGTGGTCGTCGTAGACGCTGCCGTGGTGGTGGTGGTGGTCGTGAAGGTGCTTGTCGATGTTGTGACGGAAGTCGTTGACGAGGTTGTCGATGTCGACAGGTGGCCAGAGGTGGTCGTACTTGCCGAGGAATAGGTCTGTGTGGTGCTGGTCGTGGTGGATGAGAGACCGCCCGTGGATGTAGCTCCAGACGTGCCGTCGGACGAAACCGATGTGCCCGACGTGAAATGGTACGTCGGGGTCGACGTGCCGGAAAATGCCGCCTGTGTAGTCGAAGATAGAATCGGCGCACCCGCATGGAACATGATCAGCCCGGCCAAGCCCAGGACTATGGCCACGGGTACGGCCCCCAGGGCGAAAGGCAGGACCTTGTCTGGATTCCTTTTCATGTCTTCATGCGTCTAAGAGTTCTGTACGTGATTTAGGGGAGCGGGGTCAATGTTAGGGTAGAATCCACCGGCTTCCCATTTCCGGGATCGGCGGTCTCTACTTGCGGAGGGTCTCGTTGATTTTCTGCCGAAGCAGCCGTGCGACCGTGGCGCCGTCGGCCTTCCCGCGGAGCTCCTTCATGGCCTCCCCCATGAGCGGAGAAAAGGCTGATTCGCCTTTCTCTGAGACCTGTTGCGACTCCCTCGCCACCAGGGCCCTGATCACCAGGGCCACCTGAGCTTCGCTCATGGTCACCAGGCCCAACATGTCGATGGCCTCAGCCACTGTCACGCCCTTCTCCCCCACCAGCTTCAGTATGTCCGGTATCGCTTCCTTGGCGGCCCGCCCCGATGACACGGCGTCCAGCACCCTCGTCAGGACGTCTGGGGCGTACCCTGCCTCAGGGACCCCCTCACGCCCCATCCTGGCCGGGATGTCAACCAGGACCGAAGCAATGAACGACGGCTCCAACCTGAGCCTCTTGCTAAGCTCCTCGAAGTCTTCGGTGACTTCAGAGTCGTACACCTTCAGGGCCAGGTCTCTGCTGAGAGAGTAGGACCGCTGGAGCCTCTCTACCCTGGCGGACCAGTCCTCGGGGACTTCCTTCGATATCTTCGCACGCAGTGCCCGCGTCAACTGGATGACAGGGATGTCTGTTTCCGGGTACATCCGCTGCGACCCGGGCCGAGGGCGCATGTACCTGGTCTCACCGGCGTCAGTGGCCGCCCTCGTCTCAGCGGGGACTCCCTTCACCGTCTGCTCGAGCCTGGACACAAGCAGAGGGACTACCCGATCGACCACTTCCTTCCTGCCCGCGACGAGCACGAGGCCGTCATCTTCGGAGCACCCCATCGTCCGCCGGAGGGCCTCCTCTTCGGAGGCACCGACCCCCTGACTTTCGAACTCGTCAGAATGGATCACACCGCCGAGGGAGTTCGCCCTCGCCACTTCCGCGAGTTCCTTCCCCAGCCTCACACCGGGTTCCGGCTCCCACCCGAAAAGGCCCCCGAGTCCTTCCGCGCATATGCAAACGACATCTGCGTCCCCCGAGAGGAGCCTCTTGAGCGCCCCGGAACCTGTGTGCGACAGTATCGTCGTGGCGTCTTTGAAGGTGCACTTCACTCTCCTGATCCCCTTTTCCTTCAGCTTCCTCGAGACCTGCGCCAGCATCGTCTGGCGTCTCCGCTCATAGTCGACGACCTTCGGCAGCAGGTTGAGCTTCTGGACCCCCTTCACCTCGACCACCATTCCACCGTCCAGAGACACGTTGAGGTCCTGCCTTATGGTCCCCAGGCCGCGGGCCACCCTCCCTGTGGATCGGAGCACCCTGCCGAGGTGGAGCGCGACGCGGGCCACGAATTCCGGGTCTCCTCTGACAGGGTCAAGAGCCACTTCCACCAGCCCGACCCCGAGCCTGTCCAGCGCGAAGCGACGTGTCGTCTCGTCCTCTCCGAGGATGCGGGCCGCGTCTTCTTCGATGGTAACCGACTGCACCCCGACACTTGTCCCTTCGACGTCGAACGAGCCCCCCAACCCGACGACGGCTGTCCTCTGGAACCCGCCGGTGTTGGAGCCGTCTATCACTATCTTCCGCATCACGTGCACCTCGTCCATGGGGTTGGAACCGAGCGTGGCGGCGGTGAGGAGCGCCGCCTCGAGCCCTTCCCCGCTCAGGCAGTGGGGTGGTTCCTCGTCGGCGTCGACGAGGCATGACGATTCCGGGCTCCAGAAGTAGATGTTCGACTTCCCCTTGGAATATTCGAACGTGGCGGCAGGGTCGACCTTCCCCGTCTCGCTCTGCGCCGGCCGCAACCTCCTTTCGAAATGATAGGGGAACTCCTCTGTCTTCACGGGCGGGCAGGCGCAGAATAGTTTCGTTGAGCAAGCGAGCTGTTGGTGGATCTCCAGCCCCACGAGGAGCTCTTCTCGGCCCATCCCCTTCACCAGGGCTTGCCGGGGAAGGTGCGGGTCGTCGTTTCTCCGGCGAGGTCCACGGACATCAGCTCCTTCGCCTTGCTCCCGCCGGCCCCCGTGCCGAGGACCCACATCGCCTTCGCCAGCGCCGTCTCCGAAAGCATGTCCTCGAGGGGGAGGACACCCGCTTGCAGCAGGTCCCTCCCTGTGTCGTAGACGTTGAGGTCTACCCGCCCATCGATGCACTGCGACGTCATGCAGGCGAGGCCGCCCGCCCTTACGAACCGCCCCAGCTCCCGGACCACCTCCCTGTTCACGTGGCCGAGACCGGTCCCCTCGATTACGAGGGCTCTGATGCCCTGCCTCTTCGCGGCTCTTATGGCGTTCCCAGTCATGGACGGGTAGAATTTCAGCAGGGCCACCCTCTCGTCGAACTTCGGACGTGGCTTGAACTGTCCGCCTCCCCTCGGCGGGAGGTCCCCTGACGTGCGTTCGAGCCCCTCCCTCCCCCACACTGCCGCCAGAGGCACACCCACCGATACGAAGGCGTCCCTCCTGCTCGTGTGGTTCTTCCTCACCCTCGTCCCCTTGTGAAACGCCACCCTGTCGTCGCTCTCCCCCAGGTGCATCGCGACGTAGACCCCTGACAGGTCGGCTGACCCAGCGACAGTCACTGCGGCTACAAGGTTGAGGGGGGCGTCAGAAGAAGGCCTGTCCGGGGACCGCTGGGCCCCCACGAGGATGACAGGGATCGGCACCCCGGCGAGCGCGAAGCTCAGCGCGGCGGCTGTGTAACCGAGCGTGTCCGTGCCGTGCGTGATGACTACCCCGTCGAACTCCTCCCTGACCGCCTTCGCCACCCTCTGGGCGAGCTTCGTCCAGTGCCGAGGGGATATGTTCTCGCTGAACACGTCGAACATTATCTCAGGCTGGAGCCGGGCGAGCTCGGAGAGCTCAGGGACGAGCGAGTGCAGCTCGGCCGAGCTTACGGCCGGATGGACGGCGCCCGTCCTGTAGTCGATCCTGCTCGCTATCGTCCCACCCGTCCCAAGTATCAGCACGCGCGGGAGCCCCCCGGTGGATTTCGGGGGGGCGGGGGGTGCGAAGGACGGCTTCTCCCCCTTCGCCACGACCTTGACTCCCTTCAACCCTTCGAGGTCGAGCCCGACGTTGTAACCCGAACGGAGCTTCAGGACGACATGTGCGGCGTCGCCGTGCAGGTACCGGGGGACGAGCGTACCTGTCACCACCCCCCATGAAGTCCTGACCTCGACCACGTCTCCGATGGCGGCCCCGGCGTCCTTCAGAAACCGAAGGGCATCTCCCTTGTACCCCGAGAGGTCGCCCATGGGATTAGTCCCGGGCCGGTTCGGTCTTAAAGGATTGTTCGATCATCGCCGAAACGGTTAATGAGAGAGGTCGTCGAGGCGCCCTGAAACTACCCAGGGTGCTTGATGCTTGACAAACGAAAGGAATCTCTCGATAGAAGTGGACGGGCTCCGGCGGGAGTTCAAGGGCAAGGGTTCTCCCGTGGTCGCCCTGGACGGCGTCAGCCTGAACGTGGGCCTGGGCGAGGTGTTCGGAGTCCTCGGGCCGAACGGCGCAGGGAAGACGACGATGATCAGGATCCTTTCGACGCTTTTGCTCCCGACAGGAGGGTCGGCGAAGGTGATGGGGTTCGACGTCGAGCACGAGCCCGAGAAGGTGAGGCGCGTGATCAACATGGCCAGCGGGGCCGAGAAGGCGGGGTACGACTTCATCAGCGCCAAGAGGAACCTGTGGTTCTTTTCGCAGCTCTACGGACTCCCGAGCGAGGCCGCGGAAAGGAGGATAGGCGAGCTGAGCGAGGAACTGGGGCTTACGAAGTACCTCGACAGGAAGTTCTACGCCCTGTCTACGGGGTACAGGCAGAGGGCGACGATAGCACGGGCGTTCATCAACGACCCGAAGGTGGTGTTTCTGGACGAGCCGACCATCGGGCTCGATGTGATGACCGCGCGCAGCATCAGGGACTTCATCCTGAACGAAGCGAGGAAGAACGGGAGGACGATAATGCTTGCCACCCACAACATGGCCGAGGTCGAGGCCATATGCGACAGGGTGGCGATCATCGACAAGGGAAAGATAATAGCGTCAGGGACGCCGGACGAGCTCAAGCGGTCTCTGGGGGTCCCTGCCCTCGTGATGGAGGTGTCCCCCGCCCGGGCTGAATTCGAGATGCTGTCGAAGGTCTCAGGGGTCAAGGGGTTCACTTCGTCTACCGAGGAGGAGAGGGGGGTGTCCACGGTCCAGGTCGTCGTGGAGAGCGATGCAGCCGCGAGGGCAGCCGAGGAGGCGGTCAGGAAGGAAGGGCTGAAGGTGGACGCTTCGTGGCGCAAGCAGGCGACCCTGGAGGAGGTATTCGTCGCCCTGGTCGGGCGGGGCTTCAAGGAAAGGGAAGAGCAGGATGTCGTTTAGCCCCTGGGTGCGGACCATGAAGGCCCGGGCGCTCGTGCGCCTGTGGAGCATCTTCGGGGAGCCGCTGTGGATAGTCGTCAGCATGGGGTTCCCTGTCCTCTCATCCCTCGCATTCGCCCTGCTCTATTACAGCATAGGGGCCACGGCGTTCATCGGATTCGCCGTCCTCGGCGGGGTCATGGTCTCTTTCTGGGGGAACGTGCTCTGGTCCATGGCCAGCCAGTTCAATTGGGACAAGCAGGAAGGGCTCTTCGAGATTTACCTCACCTCACCGGCGTCCATCACGGCGGTACTGATCGGGATGTCCGTCGGGGGGATAATAGGGACAGTCCCATCTGCCATCATCGTGACAGCCCTCGGGTGGGTGCTCTTCCACCCGGTCGTCAACGCCTCCTGGGGAGGTGTCATCCTTACGTTCGGCCTGACTCTGGCGTCGCTCTACGCCCTGGGGATGGCGCTGTCGTCGCTCTACCTCGCGTATGGGAGAGAGGCGGAGTCGCTCAACGAGGTCCTGCAGGAGCCGGTCTCGATGGTGTCAGGGCTGTACTTTCCGTCGCTTGGGAGCCTTTCTCCATTCCCGTTCGCCGTACAGATCGCTGCATCCCTCATCCCCCTGACCATAGGGATGGACGCGCTCAGAAAGACACTGTTCTATGGCAACGACATCGGGCAGGTCTGGCCCGACCTGGCAATACTCGCTGTGATGGCCGTGGTACTCCTCTTCCTCTCTTCTCTCGCCCTGAAGTTCCTGGAGAACATAGGGAGGAGGGACGGGACCATAGCGGTGAGGATCCGATGACCAGCCTCAGGCCCCTGTTCGCGTCCGCCTGGATGGGGATCCAGCACGACATCGCCTGGACCACGCCGGCCCTTTCGGTGGCCCTCAGGGCGGTGGCTCCCTTCGCGTCGGCCATGACGGTCTCCATAGTCTATTGGTTCGGCACCAAGAACTCCGGGGTCCTGTTCAGCCCATCCCATCTCGCCTACGTGTTGGTCGGCTCCGCGCTTTATGCCCACGTGGCGTCCTACGCCTGGGTCCCCACAGTAGCCATCGCAGAGGGGAAGAACCTCTCCGTGTTCCCCCACATCTACCTGACTTCTCGCTCGACGGCTTTCTACGTCGCAGGAAGGCTGCTTTCGGCATTCGTCATCTCTACGATAACCTCGATGGCGGCCCTGGCACTCGCGTATTACGC
Organism: Nitrososphaerota archaeon; assembly: GCA_028867035.1. Classification (GTDB taxonomy): domain Archaea; phylum Thermoproteota; class Nitrososphaeria; order Nitrososphaerales; family Gagatemarchaeaceae; genus UBA183. The sequence continues at coordinate 84,070 of JAGWHB010000004.1, forward strand.
CCTCGGGTCGTTCGTCGGGGCACCGATACCCATCGGCGTCACGTTGAGCTCAGCGGCGATGCTGGCGGGCGCCCTTCTTGCGAACATCCCTGGCGCGCTGGGGCTCGGATACCTGCTGGGCGCGTATTCTCTATACGCGAGCAAGTTCGAGTGGTCGTTGCCGGGCTACGTCGCTGGCCTGCTCATGGTTTTCTCCGGCGCCCTCTTCCCCACCAGCACCCTGCCTTGGCCCCTTTCGGTCGCCGCGTCCTACCTCCCTTTCACCCAGTTCATAGCCGCGGCCCGGGGGGCCCTGGTGGCGGGGGCCGGAGACTACGCGATGTCCATGGCGCTCTGCCTTGTTGGAGGAGTTATCTTCCTGGCAGGGGGCCTCCTGGTCTATTTCGCGTCTGAGAGGAAGGCACGCAAAGACGGCGTCATCGACAGAAGGCTCGCCTAGGCTATGAGCCTTGACATGTAGGGGCCTTCCTTGCCGTAGCCCAGCTTCCTGTAGTAGTTCCTCGTGCCGACGGCGCTCGTGACGAGGAGCTTCCTCGCGTCGAAGTCTTCCCGCGCGGTCTTCTCCATCCGGCGCATCAGGGAAGCACCGAGCCCGCGGTGCTGCCAGGCGCTACTTTCCCTTTCCCCCACCCGGACCGTCATGCCGTACACCCTCAGCTCCCTCACCACGGCCGAGCCCGTCATCTCCTGCCTGTGGGCTCCAGCGGATGGAAGTCGGAGGCGCACGAAGGCGGCAATGACACCCGACCTCCTGCTCTTGTAGGAGCCGAAGACCTCTGTCCCTCCGGATGCGGCATAACGGATTTCGTTGTACTCGAGAGGGTCGTCTTCGCCCAGAGACCCCGGGTCCCTCAGCACTACCTCCCTGCAGCGGATGCAGCGGCAGGAGATCCCCTTGTCGGCCGCACGCTTCAGGACAAGCTGCCGCAGGTTGCCGTTCTGTACCCCTCCTTCGATCTCCTTCGCCGGGATCTCCCTCTGGATCCTCATTATCCTGTGCCAGGGCGGGACCCACCTCTTCATCTCGCTCAGAAGCTCGACCACTGTTTCGACGTCGTAGGGCTCATAGAGCCCCGCCTCGAATTGGCGCGCCAGGGCCGTCCCCGGGACCACCAGGGTCGGGTAGAGCTTCGACATGTCTGGCCTGAACGACTCGTCTTCGAAGAGCCGCCGAAGGTCCTGGAGGTCTTCGTCGGGGGTGGACCCCGGGAGGCCGGGCATCATGTGGACAGTCACCTTAAGGCCCGCGTCTCTCGCCAACTGGAAGGCTTTTGCCGAGTCCGCAACCGTGTGCCCCCTGTTGCTCTTCACAAGGGCCACTTCCCGCAGGCTCTGGACCCCGATCTCGAGCCTGGTGATGCCGTAGGTGAGCATGAGGTCGACGTCCTCCGGTCTGCACCAGTCCGGCTTCGACTCCAGGGTGAGGCCTACGCAGCGGCTGGAGGCTTTTTCGTTGAGCATCTGGGCATCCTCGAGTGTAGACGACTCTGTCCCGTTCAGGCCGTCGTACACGCCTTTCACGAATCCGAGCTGGTAAGCCTTCGGGACGGCGATGAACGTCCCACCCTCGATTATAGTCTCCACCTTTCCCACCTCGTGGCCGTTGGCCTCGTACTTCGCGAGGCACTTCCGCACCTGGAGGAAAGGGTCGAACTCTGCGGCAAGAGCTGACTTCATCCCCGGGCTCTGTGGAAGATAGGACTGGGGAGTCCCGATCCTTGGACCTCCAGGGCAGAACACGCAGGTGCCGTGGGGGCACGAGAAGGGCGCAGAGAATGCGGTTACGACGACTATGCCCGACGCGCTGCGCCGGGGGTGGACCCTGAGCATCTGCTCGAAAGAAATTCGTGAGCCCGGACCGAGGGCCCCCAGGATCTCCGAGTTCGAAACGTACCTGTCGAGGGCGAAGTCGGAGGCGGCCTTCTTCTTGAGCTTCTCCAGGCCCTCCCTCGAGCCCACCTTGCCCTGGGAGACCTGGTCTGCGATGTACGTTACCGCGTCGTGGAGCCTATCGATTTCCTGGTCGGTCACCGGCGAAGCCAGTTCTGGCCTGGCTTGCGCTTGAGAGTAAAGCGTTTCTCATAGGTCCGCTTGTTCCTGACCTTCGGTATCTTACTCCTCTTGGGCTTGCCCTCTAATTTTGGGGTCTGACTGCGGACTTAAGGGCTCTCATTGAGAGTTTCCCTGCCTTTGTGATTGAAGGCAGCCAGTAATGAGCTGGCCTGCTGACTTCCGTGAGTTGGCATTTGTTCTTCTCTACCTCCTGAGTACTGCTCTCCGTAGTATGGATTTAATCTTTCTTAGCTCAAGATGTGGTTAATGAAAACTGGCCCTGTATCATCAATGGAATCGGAGGCAGACGGAAAGACAACCTTGGTCTTGTCAAAGAAGTGGCACATGGCGTTTAGGCGAGCAAGTCTATCTTCCGTCGCAACATGACTTGGCTTCCATCTTTTCTCTGTCTCGACCTCCACCGCAATAATCTCATTCCCATCGAAGACTATGGCGTCAGGTATTCTCTTTTCCTTGATGTACTCTGACAAGGTGAAAACCCTGCAACCTTTTGACCGGAGGTTATCTGCAAGCCACTGCACGACAAGGTCGTGGGACTTCCTAGATTGAATTCTCCTTGCTACGATTTCTGGATCGTCGTTCAGTTTTTTCAGTTGCGGGGCTTTCGCCGCGGAATTGGCTGACATCTTTGCCTTTATTTCACGTGCACGGTCTACGCCAACCCATGATTCAAGTGTCCGTCCCTTGTTGAGCGAAACGGACCCCTTTTTGAAGAGCCCGCTGTTCTTGACCAGTCCTATTCGGTAGCCCTCTTTCACGCATTTCCTGCTGCAGAATTTTCTTCTATCGTCGATAGGTGACTCACAGACTGGGCATTTCGACACTCGGACTCTAGCCGAATCCATGTCGATAGCAGGAATTGATATAAGTGCCAATCAGATCTAGCGAGGTCAACCAGGAGAGGGGTTCCTGAAACTGATAGCCAAATGTCCGTGGACCATTTGAAATTTACCATGATACGCATCGAGAAGTCCGTCTATTCCCCGCCTGAGCGATCCGACGGCAAAAGGATCCTAGTGATGACCCTATGGCCGAGGGGTGTGTCGAAGGACAAGGTCGACCTCTGGATGAAGGAACTCGGCACCCCGAGGGACCTCATCAAATCATGGAAGTCAGGGAACGTGACCTGGGCGGAGTTCGAAACAGGGTACAGAAAGTCCCTGAAGGGGAAGGAGGGCCTCCTTCGAAGCCTGGCGCAAGAATCGAAAGAGAAGACCATCACGCTCCTCTGCACCGAAAAAGACCCCTCCTCCTGTCACAGGTCGATCCTAAAGAAGGCAATCGAAAGTTATGTCTGAAACCCTTTAATGGCGTATGGTGAGAGCGGAAACGAACTCTGTTGGTTGAGAGCGTTCCAGGCAGCGCAGACTTCGAGGCACTCAGGCAGAAGAGCATCGCCGCCGCCGAGGAGGCGATCAGGGAGGCGTCCTCTCGCCCCGACCTGCATCTGGTTCAGGCGATCCAGGCACTTGATGACACGGACAAGTACCTGAACATAACCGCGACCCGAGCTTCCGAGTGGTACGGGCTTCACTTCCCGGAGCTGACGCAGATGGTCCAGGACAACGTCGCGCTTTGCAAGATAATATCGGAAATAGGGAGCAGGGAGGCGTTTTCGGCGGAGAACCTCGGGGGGCGGGGCTTCACGGACAAGAAGGTCGAGGCGATCATCGAGGCCAGGAACAGGTCGAAGGGCGGGTCCATCTCGGAGGGGGACCTCGGAAGGGTGAAGTCCCTCGCGGCGCTCGCTGTCCAGCTCAGCAACCTCAGAGGGGGGCTGAACGACTACGTCGAGTCGCAGATGAAGAAGGTCGCGCCGAACACGGCCGAAGTCGCGGGAGCCACAATCGGCGCGAGGCTGATGGCGAAAGCTGGCGGGCTCGACAGGCTGGCCATCCTCCCGGCGAGCACCATCCAGATACTCGGCGCGGAGAAGGCGCTCTTCAGGTCGCTGCGAACGGGTGCCAGGCCTCCCAAGCACGGGATCCTGTTCCAGCATCAGGCGGTGCACACGGCTCCGAAGTGGCAGAGGGGGAAGATAGCGCGCACACTTGCGAACAAGATCGCGATCGCGGCTAGGGTCGACTATTACAGGGGATCAGAGGAGTCGTCCATCAAGGCAGGACTGGATAAGAGGCTGGAGGCCATCAAGGAGAAGTACAAGGAGCCACCCCAGCGCAGGCCTGAACACAGGGACCGTCCCATGAAGGAGGGGCGGCCGCCAAGGCGTAACAAATTCAGACGGCGTTGAACCTGCTGAGGGAAGAAAGGAAAGGAAGGAGGGTGCTGCTCACACGCAACCTCGCGCCGGGGAAGAGGGTCTACAACGAAGAGCTGGTGCTGAAGGACGGGGTGGAGTTTAGGACCTGGGACCCATTCCGCAGCAAGCTTGCGGCGGCGATACTGAAGGGGCTCCCCGAGGACGTGGTCAGGGAAGGGGCGAAGGTGCTGTACCTCGGAGCCTCGACTGGGACGACGGCTTCCCATGTATCCGACCTTGTCGGGCCACCCGGGCTGGTGATAGGGGTCGAATTCGCTCCAAGGGTGGCGAGGGAGTTCGTGGAGCACGTGGCGAGGGAGAGGGCCAACGTCGTGCCCTTCGTCTCCGATGCACGCGACCCGTCCAAGTATTCCATCGCCCAGGTCGACGTGGTCTACTGTGACATCGCGCAGCCGGACCAGACTGACATCGCCCTTGCGAACTGCGCGAGGCTGTTGAAGAAGGAGGGGACGCTGCTGCTCATCGTGAAAGCCAGGAGCATCGACGTGCTCAAGGAACCTGAGAGGGTTTTCTCAGAGGAGAGGTCCAAGCTCGAGAAAGCAGGGCTGAAGATACGGAGCGTCATCGAACTGAGTCCTTTCGAGAAGGACCATGCCCTGATCTATGCCACAGCCTAGGCGCCCGTCAGGCTCTGCTCCAGCTTCACCCACGTCTTCCAGCTCTTCCTTACGTAGCCCGGAAGCGGCTCCCCTCTCCTCATCCAGTCCGAGAAGAAAGACCTGGTGACAGGGTCCGAAGGATAGCCGGAGCCGAAGTCTCCGTGGCTTCCCCTCAGCAGCTCGACCTGCCTGTCCCTTTCCACCTTTGCGATTATCGAGGCGGCGGAGACGACCGGGAAGTCCCTGTCTGCCTTGTGGAACGCGAGGACCCTGCACCTGGCTTCGAGGTTTCCTGCGATGTCTTTGCCGAACCTTTTTGGTAGCACGTCTGACGCGTCGACTGTGACCTTCTCGGCGCCCAGCCTGTCGATCACCTTCGCGAAATAGAGCGCTTCCAGATAGTTGAGCTTCCTGAGTTTCTTCCCCCTGAAGACGACCGCGTCTATCTCTTCCGGAGCTATGCTTGCCCAAGTCACTTTGTTGGCGACTTTCATGATCTCCGGATAGAGGGAATCGCGCTGCTTCGCTGACAGCTTTTTGGAGTCCTTTACTCCGAGCTCCTTCAGCTTTTTCACGCCGCCTTTGGATACCGACACCCCGGCGACCACCAAGGGTCCGAGGAGGCACCCGCGGCCAGCTTCATCGACGCCTCCTATCAGGGGGCCGCGAGGGCCGTTGGTCATTGAATCTTCGGCCCCCCCACAGCGGCAAGTAGAATTGTCGCCAGCTCATCCGCCACCCTGTCCCTTTCCTCCACGGACAGTACGAACTGAGCTGTGGCTTTGGACTTCAGCTCGTTCAGTATGTCGTCGTCGAGCCGCTCATGGACCACGGCGAGCAAGGGCCTGCCCGATTCGATGCATTTCCTGACCGCCTTCCTGAACTCCGGGCTCACAAGCTCCATCGGGCCCACCTCGTCGATGACTATCAGCTCGGAGGAGGACGCAGCCGCCTCCAGGCCCGCCGCTCCGACCCTGGCAAGGTCAGCTAGGTTGACCCTGTACCTCCCGACCCTGGGGCCGAACCTGAGAGAAACTGAGGCGAGCTGACCCGACCTCCCCGACGTGAGGTCTCTCACTTCGAACCCCGTCCTTGCGCCTCCCGACCGCATCTCCGACGTGGAGCAGCCACCCACTATTATCCCGGAACTCTTCAGCTTCAATACTACCTTCGAGACGAGGGTCGACTTCCCCACAGCGGGGGGCCCTGAGACCAGCCAGATGCCTGCCATCGCTTTTCCCTCCGGGGGGATGAGTACATGAATGTACCACCGATGAGTAATACGTCGAATCGTTTAACAGCGGAAGCCAAGGCGCAGGGTCCGAACTTGAGATTCGTCTCCCACACAGAGGGGAGGACCCGACTCCTTGTGCCAGAGGCGAGCCTGACCAAAGATCCGCCTCCGACCTTTCCGGTGTTCTTCAACCCGGCCGCGTCATTGAACAGGGACGTGACCGTTGCGATCACCGCCTCAACGGGTGGTGCCACCTTCTGCGACGCCATGGCGGGGGTGGGAGCGAGGGGGCTTCGGGTGGCGAAGGAGGTCGGAAATGTCAAGGTGACGATGGTCGATTTCAACTCCAAAGCACTCGATGCTGGGAGAAAAGCCGCCGTCCTCAACGGTGTGAGGCGAAAATGCGAGTTTTCAACGTCTGAAACTACCTCGTATCTTTTCTCGAGGTTCGGGAAGGACCAGAGGTACGACTTCGTGGATGTCGACCCCTTCGGGACCCCTGTCCGCCAGATCCAGGCCGCGCTGTCCGCGACCTCGGATGGGGGCATAATGTCGGTGACGGCGACCGACACAGCGGTCCTTTGCGGAGTGCACACCGATACGTGCAAGAGAAGGTATGGCTCGTCCCCCCTGAACAATCATTTCCATCACGAGACCGGCGCAAGGATCCTCATTGGCGCCATTGCGCGATTGGGAGCGTCCCTTGACATCGGCATCGAGCCTGTGGCGGCCCACTCGACGAGACACTACATTCGGGTTTATTCACGCGTCAGACCGGGGGCGTCGAAGGCAGATGCCGCGCTCAAGGAGCTCGGCTACGTCGATTGGTGCCCCGCCTGCGGGGAGGTGCGATCATCGCCCGCTCCCGAACCTACGTGCGCGGTCTGCGGCAAGAAGGCAAAGGTCGCGGGTCAGCTGTGGAAAGGCGGGGTCGCTGACGTAGAAGTCTTGAGGCGAGCGGGGACGAGAGCGGCCACGATGGGTCTTGGAGCAGCTTCCAGGGTTCTCGAATCCCTCATCGGAGTAGATGCATTCACACCTTGGAGCTTTAGCATTGGAGGAATGTGTTCGAAGCTCAAGATTCCCTCTGTCCCCGAGGCGTATGTCTACAGAAATCTCGTCGAGGGCGGTCACGAGGTCATGCGCACTCCGTTCGAAAAGACGGGCATCAAGACGAAAGCCGGGTACGGCGAGGTCCTGGCAGCCGTCAGAGCAGCGGCCCGGGGCGGGGCTCGGCTTGGTGGGTCCTCTGGCCCCAATTGACTATTGCAGGCCTGAGAAACGGTTTTATGAAAACGAGTGGCGACGCATGTCCTCTTGAAGGGTGCCCGCGGCTCTGCAATCAAGGTAGGGCTCTCAGCGTGCCTGCTGGTCTTGGGAGTCCTTGTGTCGATCGCGCTCCCTCCGAGCTTCCTTGGCAAGAGCGACACTGTCGTTGAGACAATCGCCCCGTTGGGGCGTCTCGTCGTGGCAGTGAACATGTACAATGGGAGCCTCATCCCCGGGCCCTTGTCAGGGGTCCAGGTAGCGGTGGCAGGTCCCCTCAGGGTGCACTTCATCGGTTATACCAACAAGAGTGGCGAGTTCGAGTGGCAGCTCGCGAGCGGCCAGTACGGAGTGTCTGTCACAGACCCCAGGTTCGCGACAGAGACCTCGGCAGCCGTGAGGCCCGGGATCTTGACGACGGTGCAGGTTAGCGTAAACAGGACGGAGTCTTATTCGATATTCTCAGCTGCGGAGGATTCGACGACCCAGGGGAAGATAGAGACATGGAACCAATTGGTGGTGGAGGTTTCCCTGTATCCCTATTACTTTCCCCTCCCGTACTCGGCCGGCGCTTTTGTCGTCCTGAATGCACCGATTTCGCCCATCATACCTTCCCTCCCCACGTTCGGGGAGGAGGTGTTCGTGCAGCCTTTCGGGGCAGGTCCGACCGGCTGTTGCTCGCCAGCCAAAGGAGGCGAAGTACCGGCGAAGGTGGTCTCGCAGTTTCCCGGTCAGGGGGCCGTTTGGCTAACCCTGCAGCCTCTGAGCCTCCTCGACCTTGCGGGGGCATACTTCCTTGGGATAGTCAGTTATCAGGCAGGCAGCTCGGTGAGTTATTCAAGTGGCTGACATTCCTGCAATGGGGTATGCCCTGGTCGCGGCCAATGCCATCGTTTATTCAATCCTCGCGTTACAGTTGCTCCGCAACAGGACCAGAGGTCCAGCGGGGCCGCTGACCATGTCAGATGCTTTCGAGGTACTTGGGACGGAGCTCAAACGTCAGATCCCGCCAATCCCGCGGGGGTTCACATGGAGGGAGGCGATCGGGGAGCTACAGAAGATGAAACTCGAAGTCGATTGGCTCAGACTGGGCAGGGAGTTGGACGTCTATGAGGCGTACCGATATGGCGGGACCAAGGAGGGGGGCGCGGAATACGGCGAGGTCCTCGCTCTCGCGAAGGAACTGAGGTCGAGAAGATGATGGACAGCATAGCAACCAGGATCTCTGACCAGACGGGGAAGGTGGTGATAGGCAGGGAGGCAGAGACCCGGCTCATACTGGAGTGCCTTCTGGCGAAGGGGCACGTCCTTCTCGAGGGGGTGCCCGGGGTATCCAAGACGCTCCTCGCGCGCGCCTTCGCGAGGTGCCTGGGATTGGAGTTCAAGCGAGTCCAGTTCACCCCCGACATGCTCCCCCTCGATATCGTGGGGGGTTTCGTATACAACCAGGTCAAGAGCGAGTTCGAATTCAAGCGAGGCCCTGTCTTCACCAACATACTGCTGGCGGACGAGATCAACAGGGCGCCCCCCAAAGTGCAGAGCGCCCTCCTCGAGGCGATGCAGGAGCTCCAGGTGACCGTCGAGGGGCACACGGAGTCACTTCCTGCCCCCATGCTGGTGCTAGGGACGGAGAACCCGGTCGAGTTCCAGGGGGTCTATCCCCTCCCTGAAGGGCAGCTTGACAGGTTCATGATGAAGGTCGTCTTCACCTACCAGACGGTCAAGGCGGAGACCGACGTCCTCCGAAGGAACCTCGGGGAGCTCGATCTCTCTCAAGTGCAGCGGGTGCTGGAGCCGGCGGAGCTGAAGAGACTGGTGTCCGAGGTGCAGAATATTCGCGTGTCGGACGGCATCCTCGCCTACTTGGCGAACCTAGCCCGGGAGATGAGGGGCGACGTCAGGTTGGAGCTAGGCCCGAGCCCCAGGGCCATGGTGCAACTCCTCCACTGCGCCCGGGCTCGTGCGGCGCTGGAGGGACGAGCATTCGTCACCCCCGACGACATAAAGGCCAGGGCGACCGTCGTCCTTGCCCATAGGTTCCGCCTCGGACGCGGAGCCCTGCTCAAGGGGGCTGCGACCACCCCATCCCAGGTGATAGCGGAGGTCCTCCAGAAGGTCGAGCCTCCGCGATGAAGCTAACCAAGGCAGGGGGTGACTACCACCTCGCGGTCCTGCTTCTTGCCGCAGTAGGATTTGTAACCGGGGAGGTGCTTTTCGCTGCCCTGGGACTGGCCTTGGCCTTCATCTCTCTGTTCTCCCTCGCTTTGATGAAGGCTCGGGCTGCGAAGGAAGTGAAGGTGGTAGCACTCGAACAGGGCATTCGACTCTTCAAAAACGAAAAAGGGAGGCTGAGCCTGAAGATCCCAGGACTTCGAGATTCCTGGACGGGAGTCGAAGTGAAGTCTATCAGGGTCGAAGGCCCCGTGCAGGCTTCGGTCCTCGCGAAGGAGGGAGACGAAGTGGTCCTCCTCCTCCGCCCCGAGGGGGCCGGTAGATTCACGGACATCGAGGTCAAGCTTGGTCTGACCGATGCGGTGGGGCTGTTTTCAATGAGCAGGACGGTAAGAATGGGCGGCTTTTCCATAGATTCGCTTCCGCTTTCGCTCCTTCGGTGGGGGAGGAGGGCCTTCGTCCCCCCGCTCGTTGTGGGAGAAAGCCCGGCCGGCAGGGCAGGCAGGGGACAGGAATTCTACGGGGTCGAAACCTACACCGAGAGGAACGAGAGCAAGGACATCCTATGGAAGAGGGCGGCGAAGGAGCCCGGCAGGCCCCTTTTGGCGAGGGTCAGGGAGGCGAACAATCCGGAGTTCGTGACCGTAAGATTGGTCCACGGTGAGATCGCAAACGAGCACAGGGCCGCCCTGGTCGACCTCCAGTGCGAGGCCCTGGGGGTGCTTGGCCGTGACCTGCTATCAGCCGGGATAGGCCTTGTTGTAGTCGGCCCTGACGGTGCTCATCACAGGGCCGTCGATGACGAAGAGCTCGTCGAATCGATAATGGAGACCTCAATCTCTGGGAGAGGAGGCGGGGAGCAAGCGCCCGCGGAACCGGCCCCGATCATGATGGCGGTGGGGGAGGTGGGGGAAGATGTTATCGTGGCTCAAGGGAAGAGGCCCGTCGTATTCGTGGGCGGCCATGGCAATATATCAGACAGGTACTCGGTGAGGTTCACCGGGACGGAGGACCTGACGAAGGTGGTAAACCTGGTGCTTGCCCAGTGAAGGCAGACGTCTTCTCCGTGACTGCGATGGGGGTCGCGGCGGCGCTGGGCTTGCCCTGGGCGGGCGCACTTCTACTCTGGCTTGGGAGCCCGGGTCTCTTTCCCACGGACCTTGTCGAAGACGCCGTCTTCCTGACTGTCCTCCTTCGTGTGCTGCTCTTCTTTGGAGTGCGAAGGATACGGTCGATGAAGCCAGGTACCCTGGTCATTTTCTTCCTAAGTGACATGCTCATCTTTCTGGTCGCGACTTTGATGACGACTGTCACGGGCGACCAGTCATTCATTGACTTCGGCGTCGCCTTCACGGCTTCCTGGCTCTCCACGAGCTTCCTGTTATATCCGGGGGTGCTTTCCTTTTTCGTGGTCCGCTCGGTGACGGGGAAGGCAAGGCTATCCTACCTGCTCCCCGCGGCCGCAGGCGCTTTCGGGATCGTAGGCCTCGAGCTGGCCACGCTCAGCTCGGGGTCGGGCAGCGGAGGTCTTGCCGGGGTCATCAGGCAGGTCCTGGGAGGGTTGCGGACCTCTTTCACACCGGCATTCGGCGCTTCCGACATTGTCTTCGGGTGCGGCGCCCTGCTCTTCGCTGCACTCGCCGTCCGCTCGGTCACGGCAGCCAGAAACGAGGGTCAGGTCATCGTGCCCGTGCTCGCAATCTGTGTCGCAGGGGTGGTGGCACTCGCCGCGTGGCTGCTGTTGCTCCCCCCACTTGGAGGCTTGATTACGCTCGGGCTTCCGGCGGCTGTCATAGTCGGAGGGGTCTGGGTGATGACACGCGAAGGATAGAAGGATCGCGGCCCTTCTCCTGGTAGGCTTGATGGCATTTCCTGTACAGTTGCTCCCCCAGACTGCTTCTGCCGCCGGGTCTCCGACTCTCGACATGGGGTACGGGCCCTCCACTCTATTCCCGGTCTCAGGTGGGACGCCCGTATACTCTGCAGGCGACCAGCTCTGGGTCAGGTCCCACTACGGTTCGGCCGTGCAGGTGGCGGCCACTCCGCTTCGACCTAACGCCACCTCGTACAAGCGTACGGCAGAACCCGACGTTCCGATGAAGATGCTGTCCTTCAATGATTCTGACCAGGGGCTTTGGACATTGCAGACCGCCAACCAGTCCGCCCCGTCCTTGGTATTCCTCGTAAGCTTCGCCGGCGCCACACCCGCGAATCTGACCCTGGTGGCTGATAGGCTCAAGGGAGAATCCCTCTCCATGAACTTCACGACATCCAACAGCGTCTCCTTGTACGACGCGAATGCATGCCTGCTCGGCGGGTCCGACTCTTCCAGGGTGGTTGTCCCGGTCCCGAAGGAGATCGGTGTCGGGAACGTTGTCCTGTCTCGCCAGGGAGACATAATCGGAGTCACGGGAGCAGGCCTGGGGAACGAGAACTTCACGCTGTCAGTCGAGATTTACCGTTCGTATTCGTTCCTTTCCCCGAACTCCACGACCACATTGTTATCCAGAAACGCACGAGTTGCTACAACAAGTACGGTACTCGTCTCCGGCAGGGAGTTTGTCCCGCCGCTCACTATCCAGTCGGACGCTCCCCTGAAGACCGGGGAGGATCAACTTCGAGTGTACTTCCAGGGAGCAGGCGGGCTTGCCCTTTCGACCACGCAGGTATTGTTCCCGGACCAGAACACCTGGGTCTGGCTCGGGGATTGTCAGACGAAACCGGTCTACTCCAACGATTTCAATGTGGTGTCGCAGCTTGGGACCGACCCCGCCGCCTGGCCCAGGGAGGCCTGGCTCACCTACACCTCTTATGGGGAACAGGGCTTCGCAAGCGTTCCGCTCGGGATTGACATCGCATCTGTGACGTTCGTCGGCGCTCCCTGGGGGGTGAAGCTCTCCATCTACAGCATTGGAGCGAGCGCCGCGTCCGGGGTCCTTGAATCTGGTTCGGCGAACGGCACCTTGTTCATGATCCTCGACTCGCAAAACGCAAACTTCACCTACACGGCGGGGCTGGGAAACCAGACGCTCTTCACAGGGAGGGTGGGAGGGGTCCGACCTTTCACCAGCACGATTCTGTCTATCAATGTGTCCAAGCTTGAGGTCACATACGACGTCGGGGGAGTCCCGTACCAAGGCGGGGCGGTCGGGGTGGCCGACGCAGCCGGAACAGTGAGTTCAGCCTCGACAGACAGCGCTGGGAACGCCGTGTTCTACCTCCCCGAAGGCGACTACAACGTCACGGCATCCGGTGGGAACAGCTCGGCGAGCCAGTCCGTCTCCCTTGCGCCCGGCCAGGCGTTACAGGTGACCCTTGGCAAAACACAGTCAGTGTGGTGGGGCACACCATTGATCTATTCCCTGGCCGCAGCCGCTGGCCTGGGAGTGGTGGCCAACGTAGCCCTCGTGCTGTGGAGGCGGACACGCCCAAGGACCGGAGTCCTTCGCTCCGCACGCAGTCAGTCGGACGGAACAGTAGCTTTCTTCATTCCCTCGCAGAAATAGTAGAGCTCAGAGCTCGCGTTCCGGCTCGCGGCGGGCTTCACTGTCCTCACCGACGTGAACAGGCGCCTGAACTCGTCGCGGACGAACTGGGACCTCTCCCCCTCGAAAAGCTTGCAGAAGACGCTCCCGCGGTCCCCGAGGAGCGCCCGGGCGATCTCGAGGACTCTCAGGGTCAGGTCGACCTGCCGCCCCTGGTCTATCTCCCAGACTCCGGACACTGATGGCGCAAGGTCGGAGAGTATGACGTCTGCCTTACCTCCCAGCAGCGGCTCGACCTTGGCCACGAGCCCCGGGTCGTGGACGTCCATCTTCAATGAGACGACGTTCTTTTCCCTCAGGCGGATCTTGTCCAGGTCGACTCCGACCACCAGCCCGGAGGGCCCCACAAGCTCCGCTGCTACCTGCATCCATCCGCCCGGAGCCGCGCCGAGGTCGAGCACCTTGCCTCCCGGGCGGAGGAACCCGTACCTCTCGTTGGACTCGATGAGCTTGAATGCCGCCCTGCTCTTGTAACCCTGCTCCCTCGCCAGGCGCCTGTAGAGGTCCCTGCGGGCCTCGTCCAGCCTCATCCTCTGGCCAGCTCGTCAGGCTTGAAGTGCTCGGGAAGGAGGGACCCCGCGGTCCCGTCCTCCGAGAAGCCGTCGACCCCCCGTCTTAGCACCTTCATCTTCGGATTGAATTCCACCATGACCTGCCTGCAGGCCCCGCAGGGCTTCGTGAAGTCCTCTGACTTCCCGACAACTGCTATCGCAACTATCTTCCGTGCGCCCTCAGACACTGCCTTGAAGATGGCAGTCCTCTCCGCGCAGCAGGATAGCCCATAGGACGCGTTTTCGATGTTGGCACCGGTGTAGATTTCTCCGCTTGAAGTCAGCACCGCGGCCCCGATCTTGACCTTCGAGTAGGGGGAGTAGGCGTTCGCACGTGCCTTCTTCGCCGCCGCCACTAGGGCGTCGAGTTCCTTCTTTCCGGCCAATGCAGTGGTCCTACCTGGCGGGGACCGCGGCCGGCTCGGCCACCTGGGTTCTGGCCGTGAGCGCTTCCTGGACCACCCAGGGCCCTATCCAGGGGCAGACGTAGGGGCTGATCTCGCCGTCGATGGAGCACTTCGGCTCGTACTGGCAGACGATGCAGGGAGCTTTTTCGATTGAAGTCATGTCGGTGGGGAAGCGCAGAGGGGTGAGCTTGTAGGTCCACCTGCCTTCCTCGAGGACCTTCACCCGCCCTATGAGCCCCCTCCTTTCGAGCCTGATGGCGAGCCTCGAGCCGTCCCTGCTTGTGAGCCCAAGCTCCTTCCAGATTTCGCTCTGCAGGACGCCGTCCCTCCCTCTCTCCACCACGAGCTTGTAGACCCTGGACGTGAGGTCGACCAGCTCCTCCTCGGTCCTTTCGACCGGCTGGGCTGGCTGCGCCTGCTTCTTCTCAGCCTTTGGCTGTTTCTTGGCGGCTTTCGGCTTCGCTCCCTTGTGCTTCGGTTTGGGCGTCATTTTCCAGGCATGAACTCCTGTCTTATCACAAAGTTGTCGAGTATCTCCCTGCACCTGTTCCTGACGGTCACTTCAGTCACTTCGGCGAACTCGGCCACCTCCCTCTGCGGGAGGTGCTCACCGACCATGACGGAAGAGAGGTATACGTAGGCCGCGGCGAGCCCGGCGGGCGCCTTCCCGCTCGAGATCTTAGAGTCGCTCGTCTTCCGCGCCAGGGTGAGGGCGAGGTGCTCGACCCGGGGATCGATCTTCGCCATGTTGACGAGCTTGGAGATGTACTTCTCCACCGACGGCGGAGGGATGTACTCCTTTTCGACCTCCTTGAGGACCAAGCGGAAGTACCTGGCGACGCTCCCCTTCTCCATCCCTGAGGCCCTCGCGACCTCCTTCAGGGTCCGTGACACGCCGCACTTCCTGCACGCGAGGTAGACGGTGGCGGCCGTCATTCCGAGGATCGACTTGCTCTTCGCGACCTTCATCTTGGCCGAGGTCCTGTAAATCTGGGCGGCAGTTTCGGCGACGTTATCCGGGAGGTTTAGAGCCTCGCAGAGCTCGCTGATTTTGGACAGGACGTTAGACAGCCCGCGCTCCTCGCTGTTGACAGTCCTCGTCCTGCTCTGCCATTTCCTCATCTTCTCGACCGTGGCTCTCATGGCCGGGTCGAGGTACTTGCCATGAGAATCGCGCATCGTCCTGCTTATCTCAGTGGAGAGGCCGAAGTCGTGGAGGGCGAGTGTCGTGGGCGAACCGACTCTGACCCGCTTGTTCTTCTCCTCGAGGTCCATAGCTTTCCATTCAGGGCCCGAATCGGCAGGCGCAGCCGTCACATAGCCGCAGGTGGCGCAGACCTGCTCCCCCTTCTCAGAATCCCCGATCAGCCTGTTCCCGCAGACGGGGCAGGAGGTCCTGAAGCCGTCGTCCCTGCTCGTGTTCCAGAGGCTCATATCCTAGTTCTCCATGAATGCGGGGTCCCCCGGTTTACCAAGCCTGCTGCTGACGACGGCGACTGAGGCGTAGGGGGCCCTCACCGGCCCGATGAGCTCGACCACCCTCCCCAGTCTGTGCTTCCTGTCGTCGAACAGAAACGAGCCGGGTCTGACCTCCTTCGACAGTTTAACGATGAGCCGGCCGCTTTTGGCCTGGTGAAGAATTGTGCCGACCTGAAACAAGAGAGACGAACGCCGGCCGTCTTGCCTTTAAACCTTCGCGGGCGTCGCTATTTTTTGCGGTTTTTTTGTGGTTGCTGCTTGCGCTTCTGCGCCATGCCCCGGACGGTCGAAAGTTCCTTGGCTATTTTCAGCAGAAGTTCGTGCTTGCGGCCTGCCTTGGTCACAGACACGTACCCGGAGTCCCTCGATGCGCGGGCCGGGTGGTGCGCCGGCTGGGTTTGAGGCTGCAGGTTCAACCTTCGGCACGCCTCACCCAGTTCTGCGAGTGCCGGCGTCCTCGTGGCCGAGCTCAGGGGGACCCTCCTCCCCTCGCTCCGCTTCAGCTCAGAGTCGAAGTAGTCCAGCCAGAAAACGTACCTTTCGTACTCTTTCATTTCTTCGAGGCGAGCACGGCGTTGACCACCCCGTCGGCCGTGGGACGGGAGGTCACTACAGCTTCCCCCGCTTCGGTCTCAATGACCGCCCCCTTCGTGATAACCCCCCTCCTCTCGTAGTCTCTGTTCGCGGGGCTCTTCTTTACCCTCAGGATCTTCGACTTCTTCGCCTTCCCCGATGGGTCGGAGACGTTGGCGTGGTCGGCGAATATCATCCCGGTGGAGGTACGGCCTCCTCTCCTGTAGATCTCTCTGCTCGAGGCGGGACCCACGAGCGGTTCGATGGCATATCCATCCTTCTCGTATGCCCTTCTGCCCCTGAACGCCCTTGACCTTCCGCCCGTCGGTTTGCGCTTGACCAGGTTCTCAATGGGACGTGTCATGTTCGCTGTTCCTTTCAGAGTTGCGCCCTCCGTCCCCGGATGTTAAGCGTTTTGCTATCTGAGAGTCAGTGTCCTGCTCTCGAGCTGCCTCTTCAGGATGGGCACGTCGGTGCTCAGCCCGAAGTAGTCCGCGAACCTGTTTGTCGTCTTGTAGGCCCTGCTCCTCCCCTGCTTCTCGCTCAACACGAAGCCCACCTCCTCGAGCTCCTTCAGGTGCTGGTAGACGGTAGAACCACGCCTCAGAACGAGCTCCGCCGATGAGATGGGCTGGAAGAAGGCTATGAAAGAGAGCGTCCTGACCGCCGCCCGCGACAGGAGGGGCCTGGTCGCGAACTTCCTCGCTGTCTGGGTGTACTTCGCCTTCAGCTGCATGGCGAACTTCGGGCCCGAGTATTCCACTATCTCCACGGCCTGCATGCTCCCGTTGACGGACTTCGCTATCTCTCTGGCGATGGCGGCCGCCTTCCTATCTGAGGAGGTTCCCGCGACGTGAGCTATCTCCTCCACGCCCAGTGGCCTTCCCGCGGCGTAGAGCGCGGCCTCGACCTTGGCCAGGACTTCCTTCGAGACCGATTCGCCGACGGCCTCACTCAAGCTGACCCACCGACACTACCAGCGCATCTTCGTCGGTCTCCTCCTGGTTTATGACGACTTCGCCGTCGTTGGCCGCGAAAAGGAGGAGGATGAAGACGCGGGCGGCGTCGATTGGACTGAGGCCTCTGACCAGTTCAGACAGGAGTGTCTTCCCGGTCGCCCTGAGCCTCTCGACTAGTATCTTCCTGAACTCGGAGAGAAGGGACTGAAGCGACAGGACGTAGTTGTCGAAGTTGGGCGGAGGGAGCTCCGCGAGGGCGAGGGGGTTCTGGTCTGACCCTCCCTGCTCGTCGACTACTATCTCCTGCATGATGCGGCCCAGCTCGTTGAAGAGCTCGTCGATGTTGGTGGAGTACACTTCGTATCTGAAGGGCATCACTATGATCTGCGGCGGCTCCGACGAGTCAAGGAACCTGTGCTGCAACCTGAGCCTCTCGAATAGGAACAGGGTCTCCACCTTCAGCCTGTAGATGGTGGCCGAGGAAAGGGCCGCCGTCCCTGCCGCGCGCATGTCGATCAGTTCCGTCTGGGATATCGCCTTCAGGAACATGTCGAGGAGCTCGCTGAGGTTGATCTCCCATGGGCTCTTGCGCTTGGCCAGGGAGGGGTCGATCAGGACGTTGAGCGGAGGGCGCCCGAGAAGCGTCGAACTAGGCACGTCTGGGCACCTCTGCCGGCTTGTAGTGGACGACGCGGCTCATCCCGCCAGCAGAGTAGACACCGTAGGTCATGTCGCTCTGTGCGACGAAGACGTCGCGGAGGGTGATGGCTATGATCTGGGCGTCGGAGGACTTCTCCTTGAGGAAGCGCGCGAGGCTGTCGGAGTTGACCGCGTCCAGGGCGGCGTCGATTTCGTCGAACAGGTAGAACGGGTGCCCCTGGACCGCCTGCATCGCGAGTATCATGGAGACCCCCGTCACCGCCCTCTGGCCTCCGCTGTGCTGCGACGACTCGCGGAGCCCGTTCCCAAAGTCCGCCCTCAGGATGACCCCACCGGTGAAAAGCTCCTCCGGGTTCTCAAGCTCGAGCAGAGCCCTCCCCCCCGTGAGCTTCCCGAATATCGAGCTGAACTCCGTCCCCACGCGGTCGAAGGCTGACATGAAGACCTTCCTCTTCTCCGACTCCACGCTCTCGATGAATGTGATGATGGAGTTCCGTTCGTTCTCGAGCTCGTTGTGGCGCACGGAGAGGCTCTTGTAGCTCACGTACATCTCGGCGTACTGCCTGTCGGCGCCCCTGTTGACGGACCCGATGGCGAGCTGGTACTCCTGCTGGAGCTCCCCCAGCAGCGATTCGCTCGATTCAAAGAACTCTAGCTCCTCGGAATACCCGAGCATCCTCAGGCTTCCCAGCGCCTCTTCGACCTTCTCTTGGGTCGTCGACGACTGGCCCGAGATCGCGAAAAGGTCCTTCTGGTGCCCCGCTATGGACCGCGACACCGCGTCCCTCTCCTCCTTCAGCCGCTTGGACCTGCTGTCGAACTCATCCAGTACCGGCTGGCTCCTCTTGGAGGAATCCATCAGCTTCGAGATTTGGTCCTCCATCGACTTCTTCTGCTCCGCGAGCTCCCTTATCCTTCGAGGGGCCTCCCTCACGAACTGCTTGTTGGATTGGAGGTCTTCGGTCGCGTTGGAGAGGTCGAGCTGGTTCTCTTCAAGCGCCCTCAGCAGGACGTTCTCGAGGTTCGCCTTTTCGCGGGTGAGGGTGAGGTTGAGGTCCTGTATCCTGTTCCTTATCGTGTCTATCTCGGACGACAGCGACTGCTTGGTGCCGTCCACTTCTGCGAGCATCGAGTCTAGCCCCAGAGACTGCGCGTCGACGACCACCTGCTGCAGCGAGGCCATCCCTTTGGCGATAGAGTCCTTCCTCTCGAGGTTGGTCTTGAGCCGCTCCTCCAGCCGGGCGACCGTCGAGGCCTGCTTCTGATACTCGGAGCTCATGTTCCTGAATATGCTCTTGTACCTGTTGGCCATCCTTGTGATTGTGGTGGCCTCGGCCTTCAGGCTCGTCGTCGAGACGATCTTCTTCACGCGCTCCTTCATGATGGAGCGGGAGTCGGACTCGAGGTGGTCGAGCTCCGACCTCCTCCTGTCGATGGCTCCCTTCAGGGCCCCGACGGCGTCCTCGACTTCGCTGATCCCTTCGATGTTCTCGAGCCCCTCCATCAGGTTGACCAACAGCTCCTGGAACCCATAGCTGAACGCCCGGCCGCCCTGCTCGAACGTCTCCCCCGATGCGGTCACGGCTCTGACCCCTTCGGACGCGAGTATGTACCCGATGGCTTCGGTCTCCACGAGCACCGAGTCTCCCGCGAGGAAGTTCACCAGCCCTTCGAACTCCTTTTCGCACTTTATCACATCGGACAGCGGGCCCATGACCCCCGCCGACCTGTCCACATCGATTGCCTTGACATCCTCGACCTCGCTCAGGGGGATGACAGAGAAGCTCCTCGCCTTCAAGGACTTCGCGGCTTTGATCAACTGCGTCATGGACTTCAGGTCCTGGACTATGAACGCGCCCATCCATTTCCCGAGGACGGCGTTGACTGCCTTCGAATACTGCTGCGGATACTTTACCATCTGGCCGAGCCGTCCTACGTAGCCAGGCACCCCTCCTTCGTCGCAGAACTCCTGCAGCTTCAGCTGCCCGCTCCTCTCCCCAGCGAGACTCTCGGACATGTGCCTGAACGCCTCCTCCTTGGAGACTTCGGCCGACGCCCTCTCCAAGATCTTGGACGCGCTCTGGACTGAGGATACGAGCCTCTCCCTCGTCCTCTCCACCTCCGTGAGGTTCTCGTCCAACGAGTTGAGCTCCTTCGTCGAGCTGTCGTAGAGCTCGAAGAGCTGCTTCGTGCTCGCCTCCAGCTTCTGGAGAACCTCTGAGTAACCGTCCACCCTCAGCTTCAGCTCGTCGAGGCGCTTCTTCTCCACTCCGAGGCTCGCGTTGGTCGCGTTGATCGTGAGGTCCACCTGGGTGAGCTTCTGTCCCAGGTCCGCGAGCCGTACCTGGACCCTGGCTGTCTGCTTCCCCTTCTTCTCCATGGTGGCCCTGAGCTCCTCCCCGGCGTGGAAGAACTCCTTGAGCCTCTGTGCCAGCTCCGCGTGTTTCGCGTCGAGCTTCTCAATCTCACCCGTCAGCTGCCTGACTGTCGTGTTGGCTGAGTTCGCCTCCCTCTGCTTCCCTGACACCACCTGTTTGAGCTGCGGGACCGTCTCTCCTTCGAGTTCGGCTACGTTTGCCTCGGCAGTCTTGAAGTCTGATTCGAGAGTCTCAAGCTCGTTCCGCATTTCGGCGAGCTGGAACTGAAGCTCCACATGGCTCGCCCCCCCTCCCTGGATGACCTCGACGATGAACCGCGTCTTTTCGTTGTCCACCTGGCCGATGCGGTTCTCCAGCTCGACCAGACGGGCGCCAAGGTCGCTCAGCCTTCCGTTCAGCTCCAGCTCCTGCGAGCGCAGGTCGGAGAGCCTCCCCTTCAGGTCGCCTATCTTCTTCGACGTCAGTACGGCCGACAGCCAGTTGATCTGCGACTCCAGCAGGTTGAACCTGACCATGTCGGTGCGCTGCGAATCGAGAGACTCCAGGGTGCTCTTCATCTCCCCGATGCGCGCCATGGCGACCTCGAGCCTCTGGTCTGCCTGGCTGAGCTGCCTCTGTGCCTCCGACTTCCTCTCGTCAAACTTCGAGATGCCCACGACGCTTTCGATCACCTTCCTCTTTTCTTCTGGGGTCAGGTCGGCCATCTTCGTCGCGGCGCCCTGGGCCACGATGTTGAATCCCCCCGGTGCGAGACCGGCAAGGTCGATGACCTCGGTGAGCGCCCCTCTCGTCGTCTTCCTCCCGTTGATGAAGTAGGCGTTGTCCCCGTCTTCCCTGAGCTCGCGCGTGACAGTGACCAGGTCAGAGTCGACCGGTATCGCCCTGTCAGAGTTGTCGAACTGGATGGTGACGCGGCACGAGGTCGGCTTGGCCGAAGACGAATTGTCGTCTGACTTTGGGTCGTAGATCAGCCCCGAGAGCCTCCCGTTTGCCGCCCTGAGCGCCTTCGGGGAATTCTCCCCGATGGTGAATGCTATGGCGTCGGCAAGGTTCGATTTTCCGCTCCCGTTGGGCCCCGTAATCACCGTGAATCCCCTTTCGAAGTTGACTATGACAGTCCGAGGGCCCGCGGACTTGAATCCGCGCATCTCCAGCCTTCGAATGTGCGTCACAGAATGATTTGCCCCGACTGGAGGACACGTATGCGAATGGATATAAGCGCTTGGGTTTCGGAAGGCCAGAACATGACGGTTTATGCCCAAAGGCGCAAAAGGCTGCTTTCCTTGGCGAAGGGGAGGCAGGTCGCGGCTTTTACCGCTCCGAACCTGTTTTACCTGACGGACTTCTTCGGCGGAGGCGCTGCTGTAGTCCATCCGGACAAAACGGTTGTGGTTACGACCCCTCTGGAGGCAGACAGGGCGGCAGAGGTGTCTAAGGAGGCGGAGGTAGTGGTGGTGAAGCGGTGGATGGACGTGGGGAAGGAGGTGGAGAAGCAGCTCGGGAAAGGGAAGGTCGTGGTGGACGACGAAAGCAGACTCGGAAGGTCGAAGCGCTTCAAAGTAAGGCCCGAGATGTTTCTCGATGCCAGGCGGGTGAAGGACGAGATGGAGATTGGGCGGTTGCAGAAGGCGTGCGCACTGACGGACAGGGCCTACGAAGCGCTGCAGCAGGAGATGAAACCTGGAAAGACAGAGTGGGAGCTGGCCGCCGGGGTGATGAAAGTGGCCCTCGAGGCGGGGATGACGCCTTCGAACTCAGACTCGTCGATGGGTCCGGTCATAATAGCGTCTGGACCCCACGGCGCCTATGGGCACTCGGAACTCTCCGGCAGGAGACTGAGGGACGGCGACTTCGTCGTGGCTGACCTCTTCTTCAGGTACCAGGGGTACAACTCCGACGAGACAAGGACGTTCGCGATCGGAACAGTCAGCGGGGAGATGAAGAAACACTACGCTGTCGTCAAGGAGGCGCAGGAAGCGGCACTGGCGGTGGCACGGGAGGGGACCTCTTGCGGCAGGGTGAATGACGCGGCTGTGGAAGTGCTGAAGGCGCACAGAATGGACAGGCTCCTGAACCACAGCGTGGGGCACGGCGTGGGGATAGACATCCACGAGCTGCCGAAGATCACAAAGGGCGACAAGGAAAAGCTGGAGAAGAACGAGGTGATCACGGACGAGCCGGGGGTCTACCTGGTTGGAAAGTACGGGATCAGGATAGAGGACACGCTCGTCGTCGGGAAGAGGCCCACAGTCCTTACGAAGTTTACGAAGGACCTCGTCGCCTGCGGCTAGGCCGTATCACGCCCGCCTTCTGCCTCCCTACCTCGAACACATCCACCCTCACATTGCCGACGCCCCTCAGGGCATTCGCGACCTTCGCGGTCCCGTCAGAGTCGACGAGGCAGTGTATGGCGTACCCGATCATGTTCTGACTGGCACGGCTTGCTCCGGCTGACTTTGCGAGCCGTATCATTCTCTTGACCTCGGGGGACTCCAGGCCCAAACTCGCCGAGAACCTCTCGCCCTGAAGGGCGAGGCTGTCGATGTTGGGGTCTGCAAGGAATGCATCCAGCGCCGAGCGGCCGAGTCTGTTGATCTTCTCGCTGACGGGCCGTGACGACAGCGCATCCTTCTTGTCGTAGGGGGCGAGAAAAGCCGTGACGATCCTCGTCTCTTTCGGGACCTTGACCGTGACGAACTGCGCCGCCCCGGGCTCCCCTGGGACAGTTATGGCGCCGGCCCCGACAGAGTCGAATATCACTGAGACAGTCCCGAGCCCGGTCTGCTCGAAGATCTCGGCCCTGTGCGCGTAGAGCGCCAGTTCGGGTTTCGGCCTTTTGAAAGCCGCGGCTGCCGCTACCGCGTAGACCGCCGAGGTCGCAGCCGCTGCACTGGCACCGAACCCCGAGCCGATGGGTGTGTCCACCGTCTGATCTATCGTAAGATCGGCCCTTTCGTGTCCGGCCTCCCCGAGCAACAGTGCGGATGCCCGCCTGGTCGTCCTCGCGTTGAAGTCGGCGTCACCGTTCACGCGCGTGGAGATGATACCGCTCCCCCCGGGAGCGAGGGTCGCCGACGACATGGTCCCCTTCGACAGGATGTAGCCGCCCCCCGTGGCGCCGACGGGGCGGCCTGATGTATCGTAGTCTATTACGAAGAAGTTGGTTATGGCGGAGGGGGCGAACGCTACCGAGTGTCTAGCTCGCAGGGTGACTCGCCTCAGGCCTCCTGCCAGCGAAGAGGCTTGCGAGAGGGCCGAACACCAGCACGACCAGAGCGGATACGGCGAAATATGTGGCCAAGCCGGGCCAGCCAGTCACCGTCCCAGGCGCGAAGAGGAATATCCCTCCTCCAAGGGCCACGAAGAGCAGTGAGAATACGAGCGAAACGGCCATCTGCCTCCTGCCTATGTCTGACCATTCAGGCGTGTAACGGAGTATCTTTGACCTGCCGATGATCGGCCTGGTCGCTCGCATCAGTATGGGGACGCCGATGAGGATCGCGGGGATTGCCGTCATGTCCCAGTAGACGGTGAAGCCCAGTATCAACTGGACCGGGAGCGGAAAGAGATACACGAGCAGAGCTCCCGCTATGATGTTGCCCAGAGTGAGAAAGCAGATGGTAGCGGCGACGAAGGCGGACCAGGAGCGATATTTCTTGACGAACACAGATAGCAAGAATGTGGCGACGAAATTCGCGGGGGCTCCCACTGTCAGGGCAAAGTAGGGGGTTGTGGCGCCCAAAGGCACCAGGAACAATATGTCCCCCAGGAATGATCCCGCACCCGCGCCCAGGGCGGCGGGTAATGCGTCAGCCGTGACCGCGAAGAAGACGGGGATGAAGGCGGCGATGAACAGTTGGCCGACCCCCCATGGGGTACGTATGTAGGCTGTCAACCCCTTGGCTACGGCGAACAATGCCGCGGAGATCGCTATCACGCTCACCTGGACAGTGACGCTTGACCTGAGCGAAGTAGCTCCTGCACTCACGGCACATTGAGGGTCGCTCTCCATATATCAAATTGGCCTATAGTATCTCTAGGTCTCTCTATAACGCCCCTTCGAGAGGCCGAATCGGAAGCCTAACAAATGCACCAGTCTCCCGTCGGCTCCCTTGAGGCGGTTGAGGTTGAGGGAAGCGGTATTCTCGACGGAGATGTTCGGGTTCCTGCTCTTCGCATTCGCGGCGGGGTTTCCCCCGTTCGACGATGCCACGGAAGTGGACCTTTCTTTGCACATGCTCCAGCACGTCCTTATTGTGTTCTCGGGGGTGCTAATCGCCTACCCCCACATCGGGAGGCGGCTGACTCGGACGAACGGGGACAGGCTGATCCCCTTCCTCGCCTTCCTGGGGGCCGCGTCACTTGTAGTCTTCTGGCACCTCCCCACACCCTGGGACGACGCTGTGATCAACCCGGGCATACACGTGCTGGAGCACCTGTCTTTCCTCCTCGTGGGGATGCTGGCGGGGTCATGGTTGCTGCTGCTTTCCGACTCCGGCAAGATCGGGGCGCTGATGTCCGCATTCTTCGGCCACATGGGATATGCGGTGGCGTTGATCTCCCCCTGGGGGGTGCAGGTATATGCGCTCTATTCGCTTCAGGATCAGGTGGTCCTGGGGTGGATACTCCTGCTCACCGGACCGGTGCTTGTGGTCGGGGTAGCCTACGTCATAGCAAGGAACCCTGAGTGGCTGGGCGGATTTTCCGGTCCGAGGCACGGTACGGGCGCAAGGCGACAGACTTTCCTCAACAGGGTGGAACTACCGAGATGGGTCGCTCCGCTGTGCACTTTCGCTCTGGCGGCGGCCTTTGTCGGATACTTCTCCCTCACCGCCTACGCCCTTGGGACCGCTCCCCCGATGGGTGGCACGGGCCCGACGGTGTACATAGTCGAAACACCAGTTTCGTGGCAGTATACCCCGCAGCAGATCAACGTCGTGATCGGAGTCAATTCGACTGTCACCTGGGTCAGCCACTCGATCTCCTATGATACCGTGACCGACCGAGGTGGGAGCTTCGACTCGGGCATCATCGCACCGGGGGGGACCTACACCCACACATTCATGAAGCCCGGGGTGTACAGCTACTACTGCGTGTACCACCCTTGGATGACGGGGACGGTCACAGTCCGGAGTGGTCCCTAGGGGCGTTCTAGTGGTATCACGAAGGTGAACATGCAGCCGTGGTTCCCTGGGCCCTCCATGTTGGTCGCCCATATTGTCCCGCCGTGTGCATCTATGATGCTCTTGCTTATGTAGAGACCCAATCCGGTCCCCTTTGAAGACCTCGCCACGAATTTCGAAAAGAGCATCGGATAGATCTGCGGGTCGATCCCCGGCCCCTCGTCGGATATTCTGACCTCGGCCAGACCCCCCTCAGACCGGGACCTCACCAGTATCCTTCCCTCGACGGTGAACTTCAGGGCGTTGTCGAGTATGTTGCCGACGACCTGGCCCAACTTGTCCTGGTCTCCTACGACGGTGAGGCTCTCGGTTTCAGGCACGAACACAATCCTCACGTTCCTGTTCCGGAACGTGTACTCCAGGTCCTTGATGGCCTGCCCGAGTAGTTGATTGAGGTCGAATCGCGCCATGCGGTAATTCACGGTGCCGCTTTCAATCTTGGTCGCGCTCAGGATGTTCTCCGCAAGCCTTTGGAGGCGCAGCCCGTTCCTCATGATGGTGTCAAGCTCTTTCGTGTCGCTTCCGAGCTTGTCGTACAGCAGCTCTGTGTTTGCCAGGATCGGCATGATGGGGGTTCTCAGCTCGTGGGCCGCGACGTTCAGGAACTCGTACTGCTGCACGAGCTGGCGCTGCACTGACTGGACCAACCCCGACACCGAGGCTCGCCTCTCCCTGTCGAAGTAGGTCCCCGACATCACGGGGTCCTGGATGGCTTCCAGCAATCTCTTTTCAGAGACGTTCGTCTTCCTTAGGAACCGGACCAGCTCCTCTAAAGACTCGAGGCCCCTGTTGACGGTGACGTGGACGTCCCTGTTGATCGCCTCCTGCCTGAAATTCGCCGCCACCAGCCTGTGCTGGGCCTTCACTCTGGCCATAGTCACTTTCAGTGCTTCGTTCACTTCTGCGACCTTGGCGTTCCTGTCCGCCAGTATCTTGGCGTGGGCCGCGAGGGCCTTGCGCCTTACCTCGTCGACCTGTTTCCTTGTTTCTTCTAGGACGGCAGTTTGGCGTGCTGCGAACCTCGCTGCGTTCGCCGGGTCGGTCCGGGTGGTCATTTCCTGCCGCCCCTCTTCGCGAAGACAAGCTCGACGACCGAGTTGTTCTCCTTGGCCGAGGTTACGGCCACCTTGGCGGGCGCCGTGCCGCAGGGCACCGTCTTCACGTAGGAGACGTTCTCCTTCGTCACTTCGACGCGAAGAACCCCTCCTAGCCTCGATACTGAGACGTCATCCTTCTTCACACCGGGGAGCATTACGATGACGCGGTAGCTGTCGCCGGTGTCGATGACGTCGATCAGCGGTTCGTTGGCAGGGGCATGGACGCGGGCAGACCCGAGGATTTCGCCGAGGTAACCTACCTTCATGCTCACTTTCGCCGAGATGGTTCTGGGCGTCCCTGCGGAGATGGAGCCGTTGAGGACACCGTCAAGGACACTCGCCAGCTCGTCGAACAGCCTGTCTATGTCAGAGCTCATCGAGCGGTCCCTCCGCCTGGAGCCCTCCGATTGAAATCTGCTTGAGCTCCTCCACTATTTCAGCGGCCCTCCTTTCGTAGGTTGTCACGTCGATGGCGCCGCTGGAGAACTCGATCTCCAGGGTCGCAATCCTCTCTTTGATCGCACTCGCCACCGCCTGCGAATCGGCGGCCAGCGCCATCTTGTTGCATTCCTGGATGATCGCCTGCATCGCTATCTTCAGGACGAGATAGGTGGCTATCACCTGCATTTCCACCTCAGCAAAAAGAGTAGGGCGCCCATGGGCCACTCATGTGGAGTTCTAGGCCCAGCGGCCGCAGTTCGCTCGAAGCTCCTTCGACTGCCTGTCGGAATCCAGCCTCCCTTCCGCGCTCAACGAGATAGGCCGCGTTGAGAACAATCTGTTCATGGTCCGACGTCAGCCTCCTGCCTTCGACGGCCGCCTTCACAAGCTTCTCGTCCACATCTCGGCTTATCACCTCGAGTTTTCTGAACGTCTCGGACTTTAGTGTCTCCTCCGCCTTCAGCTTCAGCAGGTAGGCGGTCCCCTTCCCCGCTTTGGCCGAGTCCTTCGCCAGTTGGCTAAGCTCGGGGGACTCCTTTCCCACGGACTGTGTAAGCACCTTCAATCCGTCAGAATTCAGTATCATTTTCACGCCGTATTCGTCCTTCCCGTCGAGCTTCGCGAGCTTATCCCTGTATGAAGAATAAGACTTCGAAAGCAGCTGCTTCACCCCTTCCTTGGACTTGAATATGACCCCGAACCTGACGGGGAGTGCCGTGGTCTTCGCTCGCGCGAGCTCCACGACCTTCTGGTGGGTCATTATGTTGGCCAAGCTCGACTCCAACTCCTTGTAAGCCACGGGGCTGACCACCCCGGCAATCCCCCTGAATTCGACCGTCGATACATCTCCGTTGAGAAGCCCCACCTCGCCCAGGTCAGCGAGTTCCCCCGCCCCGATTATGCAGTATAGATACTGGGATTCGTCCAAACTCTTCAGCGTCTCGCTGTTCCCCTCCCTGTCTTGTAGACAGGATAGAGCATGGCCAGAAGGTCTAGCGTGATGAGGTCGATGTCGGCGACGGAAAGCTTGATGCTCCCTGCGACGACGGCGCCCCGGTCCAGGAGCTTGTCCAGGAGCTCCGCCACCGAGGCCCTGTCGAACCTGCTGTCCCCCGTACTTACGATCGCGCCGAGCTGAGCCGTAAGCTCCTCGGGTTTGACGCCGAAATCATTGCTTATATCAAAGAGCGCGGCTTTGATATCGACGAAAGCCGCCCCGAGCCGCTCCACTTCCTCGGGAGTAAGGTCCCCCGCGTCCACGCGCCGCACGGCCTGCTTCTCGAGGACCTGCCTCACGATCTCAACCACGGTCAGAACCAGGCGAGCGAGGCCTGTCTTTACGTCGTCGTTCCCCTTCCTCCCTCCTAGCCTGAGCTCTTCGAGGACGGCAGACGCGTCGCGGGCCTGGCGGGTCCTCAGCATTCAGGAGATCACCTTGTAGTTCCTTGCGTTGGTGACATGAGGGCTCCGCCGGGTGGGGAGGCCCTTCTCCCAGGGGAGCTTCAACCCGTACCTCTTCGCCGTGTCGAGAGAGGCTATCACAAGGTTGATCTTCAAGGAGAGAAGCTCGACCTTACCTATGGAGACGGTGATGTCCCCGTTGATGATCACGCCTTTGTCGAGTATCCTGTCGAGGAGGTCTATGAGGGTCAGGTCTCTGCGCGTTACGGTGCTAAGCGACATTCGCCCTTACCCCTTCCCGCCGCATTTTGCAGTAGCCGCAGATGCCGCTGTCCTTGAACCAGTGCCTGCTGCAGAACCCTTCGATGTAGTTCTCACCCACGGTCTTCGCCAGATACATCTTGGCGATGTCCAGCGAAGTCCCACGGTGGCACTCCGGGCACTTCGTGAAAGTCCAGCCCTTGCCCATGGCAGCGTCGAGCCCAATCGCCTCGTACTTTCCACACACTAGGCAGGTGGCCAATTCTAGCCGCGACCCTCTCTTACTTTTCTACGGCTGATCCGAGTTCGTTAAGAGCTGACGTCCCTGTCGTCGTCGCCGCGAGGCCCATTGCAGCCGCGTATCTGAGATAGGTGTCGATCCCTGCCACCACGATTCTTGCACGGACCACGAGGATTTCTATTCCCACCAGTGCGACTGAAAGGTTCGCGTCTATGACAAGGCCCTTATCGAGGACCCGGTCAATCAGGTCGTAGATGTTCAGCAGAGGCCTGTATTGCTGTGACAGCTGCTGTGACAACTGGGCATCCTATGGTATTGTATTCTATAAAAGCGGCCATGGAACATTCTTCTATGTTCGACGCTCGCACGACCACGACGGACTCGCGCCATGGCCTACGGGGGTTCCATCATGACATCATTCTTGGTTCGTGGGCCGAGCGTAGGCCGCCCTCTGCATTCCCTCTTCCTCGCTCAGCATCTGGATCAGCTCGCTGTATGTCTCGAGGTATTTCCTCCCGCGCTGGGTGGTCTTGTACTCCACCTTGGCACTCGGAGGGGCGCGCTCCTTCTCCAAGAGCCCCTTGGCCAGGAGCGAGTCCATGTAGAAGTGGAGCTGTTTCGAATTGAGGTTGCACCTGAACATGACGTGCGTCTTCAGGGCCCCGTTCAGGCATACCGAGAGGACCGAATACACTATCTCCATGTACCCGCGCGGCCCTCTGCCCGTCGGCTCGGACCTGTAGTTCGACATGGCCATCAGAGCAGCTGCGGGATCTCCACCATCTGCGCTGGATGAACTGGCTGCGCGCCCTGTTTCTGGTAGGGCATCCTCCTCAGCATGAAGTCGTTCCCGAGGCAGAGCTTCGATGCGTCGAATGTCTCGACGAACTTCGCCGACACTTGGAACCTGCTCTGGAGGGCCCTGAACTCGGCCAGCCCCCTTATCGCTTCGGCCCTCAGATAGAACTTCTCGCTCTGGGATGCGAACATCCTCACCAGCTGCACCTTGTCGTCGATCACGTCTGAGATGTCGAAGTACACCTTGGGGTCGAAGCCCCTGGTGAGGGGTATCTCGTAGGCGAGTATGTTCGAGTCGTAGCGCCCTGCCTCCATGGTCGCCCGGGCGATGGTCCTGTGGTCGTGGTGCACGTCGTTGGCGTAGTGGGTGAGAATTATGTCTGGATGGACGAGGTCTATGCGCGACTCTATCCTAGAGATAAGGTCGAGGCCCTCCTCGAGCCGGGAGTCGGGCAGGTCGTCGAGCCAAAGCGCCTTCGCCCCCATGAACTGGGCGCTCTTCTGGGCTTCCCTTACCCTCTGGCCTGGTTCTCCCCCCGCGGCGCCCCTGGTCAGGGTGTAGATGTAGACACCATGGCCGCTCCTCGCGGCGCTGAGCAAGAACCCGCCCGCGCCCAACTCCACGTCGTCTGGATGGGCGCCAATGGCTAGAATTTCCACAAAGGAACAATAGTGCCGACGGCATTATATCGATAGCCGAATAATCTACTAGTATACCGCGTCATGAGAGGGCCCCGCTCGTCGCCTGGGCCCGAGCTTCCTCGCCGGAGATGACGTACCTTCGGCTTTCGGCCCCAGCGTTGAAGAGGAGGTCCAAGATGGAGAGGTCCGGGACGAAGGTTTCGCCGAAGCGCTGCCTGTAGGGGACGGGGGCATAGTCGGTGTATTCCAGCGCCATGTGACGGGATGCGAAGAGGGGTTCGTCCATGTAGCCACGCCCCCCGGGGCCGGAAACATAGGTGTCCGCGCCGACCGCCTCGCACACGTCGACCAGCCTCTGGGTCCCCTGCGATTTCACCCCCAGGTCCGATTCCAACACGAGTTTCACCGGGATGTCGAGCCAACGGATGGCCTGCTTCGTCGTCTCAAGGTCGAGCTCAAGGAGGAGGTCGTGCTCCCTTCTGTACAGGTCTTCGAAGTAGGGCCCGTAGTCGAGGAAACCCTTCGCGTTCCTATATGAGTAGGAGATCTTCTTCCAGTGCTCCTCCCGCCAGGGCATGGAGTTGTTCACCCTGACCTCGCTGTTCTTGGAGAACTTCTGGGCCTTGTCGATGGGGACGGTGAGCCAGATGGGGCCCGAGGGCGCGAGGATCCTGTTCCTGTTGGTAAAGCGCTTGTCGTACTGGGCGTCGTCCATGACCACCCATTCGTCGACCAAGCTCAGCTTGTGGAAGAAGCCCGGGTATGGCAGGAACTGGGGCTGGTGTATCGCGACCCTCATTGGACTTCTTTCTCCATGTCGTGGACACCGAACAGAGGGGGGCTAGGCTGTCTTCGCAGGGTCAAGAATTTCCGAGATTTCCAGGCTTCTCTTTCTGATCGTGATAGGCGTGACCCCGGCCGCGTAAGCCAGCCTGAGCTGGGTGGTCCTGTCCCCGTTCTTGACGGATGCGAGATAGAGGGCGGCGGCGGCCAGTGACATAGGCCTCTTACCTACGAGCCGCGAGTCTCCCTTCACCTTGCTTAGTATCTCGATGGCCATGCGTTCGGTGGTCCCCTGGAGCGAGGCCTTGGCGGCGACGGCGGAGACGTAGTTGGCGGGGGAGGGGATGGTCCTCGTCTGCTCGTTGCTGAGGAGATACCTGTAGTAGTGGCGGAACTTCTTCTCGTCCACGTCGACCCTCGCCGCCACCAGGTCGTTGGGGGGCCTGGCCACGTCGAGCTCCCTGCACGCCATGCAGACGCAGGCCGCGGCCACAGCCGCCAGGGACCTGGTCCTCACTGACTTTGCGTTGAACTCCTTCAGGTAGATCTTGAAAGCCCTCTCGCCCAGGGACGAACTCAGACCCAGCGCCTGCACAGCCCGCTGCACCTCCATGGAGACCTTCCCGAGGCGCCTCTTGCTGGAGTCCCAGGACACCATGGTGTTGAGCTTCCTGAGCTGCCGAAGGTCGCGGCTCTGCCCGAGCTGCCTCCCGGACGCGTCCACGTCCCTGTACCCGATCGTAGTCGAGACGCCAATGTCCTCCGCCATCGAAGAGGACGGGTTGTGGGCCATGGCGCTGGGAAGGGAACGCCCGGTTGCCATCTGGTCGAATATGTCGGCTTCGCGTTGCGAGACAGCCCCGCAGCTCGTGCATACCCTCTCCGAGCTCTCCTGATCCCATAGGAGTTCACCGAGGCAGTGTTCGCACATTTGTTTGTCGGCGACAGTCTGGCCGGCAGTTCGCATGTGCCGTATCATGTCGGGTACTGCTTTAAAGGAACGAGTATGAAACTTCAGTAAAATTGTACCACCCCCATGTCAGCTCATGGGGAAGAAGAGGGGCGGGCGAGCGCTGGGCCCTTGTGAGGCGGTCTAAGAGAAGTCGGTGTTCTTGTTCCCGTTCACGCTGATCAGGTCGCTGATCCCTTCGTAGGTGTGGAGTAGCTTCATGCCGTTGTCGGTGAGCTTGTAAAGCCCCGTCCCTTCCTCGTAGGAGATCAGGTTCTTCTCGATGAGGAAGCTGAGATATTCCTTGACTTGAGCGTATGACAGGTAGGCTCCGTACATGATGCGTGTCTTTGTCGCTCCGTTGGAAGCTGCCCTCAGGATCATTGCGATTATGTCTGTCCTGCTTCTGTACTTCATCAGACAATGAAAGTGTTCTTCTACTATATAAGGGACGAGTAACAATGTTCTAGAACCTGGCTACCTGCTGTGTCTGGTCCCTCGGGGGCCTCGGGGTAGATTCACTGCTAAGATACATAAAGTCAGAGGAGCATCAGCATTTCCAGTCCGATGAAGAGGACGGTCAATGTCGTTGTCACGGCGGCCGGGACAGTCGTCGGCCAGGGAATCATCAAGTGCCTCAAGCTCGCCAACACCAACGGGGGGGACATTGAATACAGGATAACTGCGACGGACGCCAGCCCCCTGGCGGCAGGGCTCTACAGGGGAGACTTTGGGGTGGTGGTCCCACTTGCGACTGACCCTGGCTTCGTGGAAGCCATCATTGGCGTGACGAAGAAATCTGGGGCGACGGCCATCTACGCAGGTTCCGATGAGGAGCTCCCTCCTCTCTCTTCAGCGAAGGAGAAGATCGAACGCGAGACAGGCGCCAAAGTGATGGTGAATCCGGCGGGAGTCCTCGAAGCCTGCTCGGACAAGTGGAAGACATACGTCTTCCTGAAGGAGAACGACCTCCCGAGGGCTGAGTCTGCGGTCCCCGAGTTCAAGGAATCATTCTATTCTGTCAACAGGTTCCCCCTTGTCGTCAAACCGAGGGGGGGCCACGGCTCAGTCGACATGCACGTCGTCCGCGATAGGGACGAAGCGGAGCTAGCGATGGGAGCGATAGTGAGGAATGGGTCGCGCCCTCTGATACAGGAGTACCTGGGGGACGAGGGGATGGAGTTCACCACCGGGGTCACGGTGACTTCGGACGGGGAGGAAGTGATGTCATCCATCGCCATGAGGAGGACGTTGAAGGGGGGCCAGACTTACAAGGCGTTCATCGACGATTTCGCCGAGGTGAGGGTGTCGGCCGAGAATGTGGCGCTCAAGCTGGGCGCCCGCGGCCCGCTGAACATCCAGTCTAGGCTGGTGGACGGCGAGCCGAAGATATTCGAGATCAACCCTAGACTTTCCGCCTCATCCCCGATGAGGGCCGTCGCGGGCGTGAACGAGCCGGACATGCTTTACAGGAACGCGGTGCTTGGGGAGAGGCCGAAGGTGACGGAGTATCAGAAGCTGGTGGCCATGCGGTACTGGAACGAGGTCTATGTCAGGCAGTCTACCTTCCAGAAGACGGAGAAGGAGAGGGAGTTCGTCGGACCTGACTCCGTCGTGCTCCCCTACTTCTGAGATCAGATGAACCTGGAGTAGAAGAGGCTGGAGGGGCTGCGCAGGAGTCCCCAAGTCACCACCGTGGAACCCAGAGCGGCGGCGAAGCAGGCGGCGAGGTAGGAGTACACTATGAATTGGAACCCGAGCGGCATCAGGATCACCCCGAAGGCAACGACCACGGACGCCCCGACCCCGGCAAGCGCTGCCAGGGTCTTGGGCCTGTTGAGGAGCATGATGAACGAGCTGTTCACCACGAACACCGAGAGGAAGATGTCCGCGACGGCGGCGATGTAGAGTATGCGGATGCTTATCGGCGATCCCCCGACCCTTGCCATCAAGATGGGTCCATAGAGGACAGCGAGGAGGGCGGAAAAGCCCGCGACCCCAAGCGTGATGATCATTATCCGAGCGTGCTTCCCACGGATGAAGGAGTCCACCTCCTCGGTGTTAGTCACCGGGAGGTCCAGGGACAGGTTGTTGAGCTCCTCGTGGATCGAGGAGAGCAATACGTATTGGACGATGGCGACAGGGAACATCACACCCAGGGCCAGGTCCGCCCCGGCGTGGTAGACGGAATTGAAGAGCATTGGGAGGACCACCCCGCCCGCGGCCTTGACGGGGTTGGCGATCCAGGACAGGACCCTGTCCCCGAAGATCATCACGAAGAAGAAGGTGCCGAAGAGGTACTGCGGGAGAGCCTCCCAGAACTGGACGCTGAACCTTGAGCGGATGGTGTCGACGTTGACGAATGCGGGCTTGTAGAATGACGGGATGTCCTTGCCGACTGCGTAGCTTGCCTGGACGACCAGGCTCCTGGTCGAGTAGTACCAGGCGAACACCGACAGGACGCTGAGGCCGGCACCAAGGGCGACGAGGTACCTGATTACGAGGTCGGGAAAGAACGCAGGGGTGAGGAAGTAGACGGCGGCGAGGAGTGGGAGCGCTATGCCATACGATACCACTATCACCTTGGTCTTCTTGAGGGCATAGATCGGCAGGAACCCGATCCTGTGGAGGGATATCGTGACGGCTCCCACGGCCGCGAGGGCCGTGAGGGTGGGCGGGACTGCGAGAAGGACCGAGCTGGCGACGAGGATGCCCACGGACGCGGCCAGCAGGAGGACGAGGGCGAAGTAGCTCCGCTTCAGGGCCCTGCTGCATTCGCTCATGTTCCCCTGGGCCTGATAGAACATGAAGATCCGCGTGAAGGCCTGGAGGGGCCCCTCGGAGATCAGCAGCCCCAGCAGGACGCCCACCATCAGTGCGGTGACCGAGGCGATCGGGAGCCCCCATGCGAGCCACAGCGACACGCCGAAGGCGTAGAGGAGGGCCAGGGCCCCAAGCCAGGGGGTGGCCAGGCTGAGGCTCTCTATCAGGCGCTTCCGTGCGGAGGGTACAGGAATTTTTCGTTCTTCGGCTTTGGAGGCCTCGTCGGTTTCGGCTTCGTCGTAGTAGTCGACCCTCTGGTACACCTCCTGGGCCAGGTCGAAGAGGTCAGCGAACCCTTCATTCTTCGCGTCCCTGTCGTTGTACCCCAGCACTTCCAGGAAGACCATGACGTCGGCGAGGTTGTTCACGTTGGACTGGAGCTCAGCTATCGACCTGGACACTTTCTCGATGAATATCTCGTGGCGCGGGTCCGCGGCCGCACTTCTTGGGCCGCCCCTCGGCCCTGACGCCCTCACCTTGCCGGTACCCCGAGCTTGAGCCCCAGGTACTTCACCACATTGCCGAGCCCCTCGTCCAGTCCCACCCGCGGAGAGTAATGCAATAGACGTCGTGCCCTCTCGATGGATGACGACCCGACCCTGGCGTCTCCCTGGCGAGGGGGCCCGAAAGCAGGCCGGACAGGGCCCGAGCCCGTCACTTCGGCCATCACCTCCAAGAGGTCGAGGATGGTGACGTTGCTCCCCGAAGCTATGTTGAATACCTGACCCGACGCTTCTGCCGTGTCCATGGCGAGCATGTTCGCCTCGGCGACATCCCCCACGTAGACGAAGTCCCTGGTCTGCAGGCCATCCCCGAATATCTTCGGAGTGACACCCGTCAGGAGCTGGCGGGCGAAGAGCGGTATCACCCCGCTGTAGTCGTCGTCCGAGCGCTGCCTGGGGCCGTAGACGTTGAAGTACCTGAGAGCCACCGTCTCCAGCCCGTAGGCGGAGCGGTAGGCGTGCATGTAGTTCTCTACGGAGAGCTTGGAGGCGCCGTAGGGGGAGCCGGGCGCGCAGTAGTCCTCCTCCTTGGCAGGTGGGCTGGCTACGGCGCCGTAGACGGCCGCAGAGGAGGCGAAAATGAAACGCTTTACCCCGCGCTCGACGCACAGGTTCATCACTTCGAGGGCCGCGTTGACGTTGACGTCGTGGACCAGCATCGGGTCGTCGATGGACTTTGGCACGCTGGCTATGGCCGCCTCATGGAACACCACGTCGAAGGAAGAGGGGAGGCCCTTCGCTTCTCTGATCCTTCTGATGTCCGCCTTCAGGAAATTCGCGCCCCCCTCCAGGGCCCCCTTCAGGTTGGATTCAGAGCCCGTGCTCAGGTCGTCCACGACCCAGACCTGGACCTCTCGCCTCAGAAGGGCTTCCACGATGTGGCTCCCTATGAAGCCCGCACCCCCGGTGACGAGGGCCGTGCGAGCTTTCACGCCTCCACCTCCCTGGCTTTGGGCATCTCCATCCGCCTGATCCTGCCCGGCTCGGTCAACTCTGAATAGATCGAGCGGTACTCCCCGACCATGGTAGCAAGCGAGAACTTCTCCCTCGCCCTGGCGAGGGCCCGGGCGGCGTACGTCTCCCTGAGCTCCTTGTCTGTGAGGAGTTTGATGACTGCGTCCGCCAGAGTGGCCGGGTCCCTGCTCTTGACCATGACGCCGCACCCTTCGAGCGCTTCGGGCACCCCCCCGGCCTCGGTCGCGACCACGGCCTTCCCGCAGGCCATCGCCTCGATGACAGAGAAAGGGAAGCCTTCTGTGATGCTGCTGAAGACGACTACATCACCCACGTTGTATGCCTTCTCTGGCTCCTTCGTCCCCCCGGCGAATGTAAAACAGTCCTCCAGGCCCTGCTCCCTCACTGCCTTCAGGCACCGCTTGGAATATTCCAGACTGTTGCCGTCCCCGTAGAGCACGCACTTGACGTCGGGTATCTTCCGCCTCATCCCGGAGATGGCGTAGATCAGCGTCGTGGTATCTTTGAAAGGGTCGACGCGGGCCACGGACACCACGGTCGGGCCGGCGGGCCGCTTCACCTCCATGGGCTTGAACCTGCTCGTGTCGATACCGTTGTAGACTACGTGGATCTTCTGACGTGGGACCCCGAGGGCCTCCTCCCAGACCGCGTTCGCCTTGCACACGGGCGCCACCTTGTCCGCGGAATGGTACACGACTTCGACAAGGTTCCTGGAGAAGACCTTCCAGAAGAGCTTGGAAGGCTCGTCATAAAGCAGGCT
Organism: Nitrososphaerota archaeon; assembly: GCA_028867035.1. GTDB lineage: Archaea > Thermoproteota > Nitrososphaeria > Nitrososphaerales > Gagatemarchaeaceae > UBA183. Next base: position 121,104 of record JAGWHB010000004.1, read on the forward strand.
GTTGTAGTAGAGCATGAGCTCCCTGTAGGCAACTCCGTGCTCGGTCACAACCATGGGGACCCCCTGCTCCTGCTTCGCCGCGACACCTATCAGGGAAGGCCACCAGGCGAGCGAGGTCTGGATGAGGTCGACCTCCGGTACCTCCAGCGAAAGGATCTGGAGCCCCCTCTGGATGAGCCCGAACGCCACCAGGGCCTCCTTGATGCTCATCCACCTGTAGAGCTGGTCCCGCCGAAGATGGTCCATGAAAGCCTCCCAGGTCCGCTCGTGCTCCAGGAGCTTCTTCGTGTCATTGAGCATCAGGACCCTCCGCATCTGCATCATCATCCGGATGAATTCCTCGGGCTTCCCGTCGTCGGCGAGCAGGCAGGTCATGAAATTTTCGAAAGCAGGGATGAATGTGTTCTCGATTACCTCCTGGCTGCTCCTGCCGACCTTGTCTATCATCGGAGTGCTGCCGTAGTAGAACTCCTCGATCCTCTGGGTGCCGAAGAGAGGCACCTCGAGCACCTCGCGGACGTTGGACCCCACCGAATACTTCGCGTTGGCGTTGGCGTTCGATAGCTGGTTGAACACCACGAAGTCCCAGTCGACGAGGCTGTCGACCAAGACCTTGGCCCAGGTGTAGACGCCCCCCGAAGCGACGTTGGGGTAGTTATCCCAGTTGACTAACAAAACTCTCCGATTCATCGCTCATTCCACCGACGCGCTTCGACCTCGGCATGCCGCCGTTCCAGTCAGGGCCATAGTGCGTCCTCATGTCGAGGAACTTCGACATTGCGGCTTTCGCATCACCCGTGGGCTCGACCCTCTTCGGCTCAGGACCCCCATCGAAGGCGGGCTGGACCTTCGGCATCTCGAGCCAGGGGGAGCCGCGTTCGAACGGATTGGCCCGGCGCGCGAGCAGCCTGAAGGACTCGTGGACGGCCTCGCTCTCCTTCAGGTCTCCAGCAAGTATGTAGCACCCGTATGCCCTCTGCAGGGCCCAGATCCCTTCTCGTATCGAGCCGGAGACGCCGTGGTCAGCTATGGTCGAGTACATCCTGCCCGCCTCTTGGAAGAGGCGCTTCGCCTCCAAGGTGGTTCCCGACCTGGAGAGGCAGTCGGCAGCGCAGTAGCAGCTGAGGGCCGCCCTTACCCGGGAACCCCTCCGGACGCAATCAGTGGCATCCTCCAGATAGAGCGCCGCTGCGGATTGGAAGTCCTTGGCCTCTTCAGCCTTCGTCGCAGACAGCCACAGGTTGGATTCGTCCGTGATGCGGTCTAGCCATGTAGTGACGCCCATTCATGAAGAAAACAGCTCCGACGGCCTATAAGACGACGTGAAGCTTCTTCCGAACATTCTTCGGGCATCGCGTGCCCCCGCTCTCCTCGGCATGGGAACTCAGATATAACCAAGGCAGCTAACTGAGGAGACCTGATGGTCGGGAAGGGAAAGGGGGAGTTAGAGAAGAAACCGGTGTTCGAAGGGCTGCCGGAGGAGCTTGCGGAGTTCCTGTCAAAGGACACGTATTCCCTTCTGGTCAAGGGGGAGTCGGGGACGGGGAAGACACTCCTCGCGCTGACGATACTGAAGGCCCTGATGCCCATCGACAACCTGCTCTACCTGTCGACCCGCACTTCGCCGCTGCAGCTCGTGGAGAACTACCCCTGGACTGAAGAGATTTTTGGGGTTCCCAACACCCCGGTGGGGGGCGGCACGAAGGAAAACGAAGGGTGGGAGACGCTGGTCGACGCAAGGCTGGACGAGCCGAACGTTGTCTTCGAGAGGATAACCAACGTCCTGATGGACAGGCAGGCGCCCACGGTCGTGATAGATTCGTGGGAGTCGCTGAGCGACACCCTGGGGAGCGAGGCGCTCAGGACAAACATCAGGGTGCTCCAGACGTGGCGGGAAAGGGCAGGAGCCAGGTTCATCTTCGTCGGAGAAGACCCGGCCAGCACCGCCATCGATTTCATGGTCGAAGGGGTGGTCGTCCTGAAGGAAAGGATCGCCGACGGGAGGAGGCTAAGGGAGGTGGTTCTCTCGAAGCTGCACGGGGTCAAGATAAATCGCCCCTCGTACTTCTTCACTCTCCAGGAGGGAACTTTCACCAGTTTCCCCGGCTACTCCCCGGAGGATTTGGCCTTCCGGAACCCCCTCCCCGTGAGGCTCGATAGGCCTTTCCGCAGGTCGGCTTCTCGCTTCCCCACCGGTTATTCTCCCCTCGACAGCGAGCTGGACGGAGGGTACCAGGCGAAATCGACTGCCCTAATCGAACTGGACCGGAGGCTTGACCCACGTGTAGGGCTGATCTTCCTTAGCAGGACCGTGCAGGACTGGCTCGCGTCGGGGGACAACGTCTTCCTCCAGAGGGTGAAGGGGGTGGACGCCCGCTACCTTAACCAATACGCAAGGTCCTTCGGCAGCGGGACGAAGGGGAAGGTCGCCCTGTTCGGAAAGGGCACGGCGGGCATCGGCCACAGGGGCGGGCCCGAAACTTGGAAGGGTCGGGCCACGAAGGGTGCGAAGACCCTGCTGGTGGTTGACGACAGTGGTCCTGCGGTGTCGACCGAAAAGTTGACTCTGCCCGATGGTGTGGACAGAGCTGACCTCACGATTGTGCTCGGCAGGTCTGGCGAAGTAAGAGAGGAGACCGCCGAGAAAGCTGGTGTCCACCTTAAAGTCATAGAAGTAGGAGGGACGATCTTCGTGGAGAGCGATCATCCCTGGTCGGCGATGTACGCCGTCATCCCCGGCGTGACCAGCGGTAACCCGACCATGCGGCTCGAGCCCGTAGTCTGAAAGCCGGAATCGGGGAAGGGGACAGAATCGGGGGCTCTGTCGCCCAATTCTCAGAGGAGGGTGCCGATGGGGCAGATTTCGATTTCATTTCACCCGGGACCCATGGGCAGGGTTCATCGTAGGGTCCGCGTGAAGTTCTTATAGAACAACCGAGACCGGTGCGGTCTAAGGATGGAGCGCCGGGTCCTAATAGTTGACGACGAAGTGGACATTACCGACGCCCTGAAGGCGGGCCTCGAAAGGCGGGGCTTCAAGGTCACGACATTCAACGACCCTGTGACGGCGCTCTCGAAGTTCACGCCCACGTCCTACGACATCTCTATCCTGGACATCAGGATGCCGAAGATGAACGGATTCGAGCTTTACAGAGAGATGAGGAAGGTGGACGGCAAGGCGAGCGTGTGTTTTCTGACTGCCTTCGACGTGCACAAGGAAGAGTTCGAGAAGATGTTCCCAGACGTGAAGGTGAAGGCTTTCCTCAAGAAGCCCATAACCATCGACAGCCTCGTCGCCAACCTCAACGAACTGCTTTCAAAGTAGCCTCGCCTGATACTATCTTCTGGATGATTTCATCATACCGGCTAAAAGCCAGTATGAGATTGGAAACGGGGCCTGAGATTGCAATCGGGGAGAACAGATGAGGTAATCAGCCTTGCCAAAGGGAGCCCGGACATAGCCAACGCACTTGAGGCCTTTGCACTCAAAGCGAAGAAGGAGATCGACGTCTGCTCCGACAGGCAGAGCCTCGCGGCAATGGTAGCGTCGGGAGAGCTTGGGAAGATCCTTGAGAGGGGAAAAGCATCTGGCTTCAAGGTGAGGTACCTCACTGAGATCACAAAGGAGAACGAGGGCTATTCCAGGGAACTCGCAAGGAAGGTCGAGCTGCGCCACCTCGACGGGGTGACAGGCAACTTCGCCATCTCAGACATCCGCGAATATGTTGGCCCTCTGGTCACCGACGACGGGAGGGTGGGACAGTTGATCTACAGCAACGCGAAGCCGCTCTTCGAGCAGCACAGGTACCTTTTCGACACACTCTGGGAAAGGGCCGTGCCAGCGGAGAACAGGCTGGGAGAGCTCTCCGGAGCCGCCGCCCCCGTGGTCACCCGTCTGATGATGGGGGAGACCGACATCTTGAGGAGCCTCATGAAGGTGCTGGAAGCTTCGGACGAGCTTGTCGGATGTTTCACCGTCGGCGCGCTCGAGACGATATTGGACTCGCTCCCTGAAGCCCTGGAAGGGGTGGTCAGGAGGAAGCACGGGGAGAAGGGAGGGATAAGATGGGTGACGTCCATCGACGAAGCGGACGCCCCCATAGTCGAGAGGTGCATTGCGATGGGGATATCAGTCCGCCACACCAACAGGCTACCTCCCCTCAGCTTCGGATGCAGCACCAACGCCCTCGTGGCTTCGATTCAGACTGGGGGCCAGGCCCTGTCCATGCGCAACGTCCTTACGAGCAACGAGGCCGCCTACGTCAACCACTTCAGGCTCGTGTTCGAGGAGATATGGAAGAACGGTGTCGACGCGGAGAAAAGACTGGACGAGCTGAAGGAGGGGGTCGAGAGCTCCAACGTCGAGATCATTCAGAACGCGCACGAGTCCATGAAGACGGCCTGGGAGCTGGCCCGGTCTGCAAAGGAGGTCCTGATGCTGTTCTCGACCCCGCAGGCGTTCATACGGCAGGTGAACTCGGATGGGGTGGAGCAGATGAAGGAGGCGCTGGGCAACTCCCAGACCAAGGTGAAGCTCCTCATTCCCGAGGATGAACTGCTGGAACCCATAATCGAGGGAGTGAAAGCCTCGCTCCCAAGTGTGGACATCAGAGTGATGAACAAGAGCCTCAAGACCAAGATTTCAATTCTGATAATCGACAGGTCGAAGACCATGGTGTTCGAGACCAAGGACGACTCGAGGGAGGACCTCTACGAGTCCCTCGGAATCACTGCGTTCACAGAGAGCAAGTCCCTGGGGGAGTCCTTCGCCACCATATTCGACGGAATATGGAAGCAGACCGAACTTTACGAGCAGCTCGAGATACACGACAAGATGCAGCGGGACTTCGTCAACATAGCGGCCCACGAGCTGCGGACCCCGGTCCAGGCGATCATAAACTACGCAGAGCTTGCCCGGTCCTACGAGGACAACAGGGAGGAGTACTACGACAAGCTGCTGAAGAGCGTCCTCCGGCTGCACAGGTTGACCGAGGACATACTGGACGCGGCCAGGATCGAGAGCAAGACACTCAGGCTCAACAAGGAGGTATTCGTGCTCAACGAGATACTCAGGAGCGCGGTGGACGAGCAGAGGAGGGCGGCCGCCAAGAAGGGGCTCAAGGTCCATCTGGAGCAGCCGGAACCGGTCTATGTTTTCGGGGACAAGACTCGGATAGGGCAGGTGATGGCGAACCTCCTCATCAACGCGGTCAAGTTCACAGAGAGCGGATCCATCAGGGTCGCCGCCAAGCTCGACCGGAAGACAGGGAGGGTGGTGGTAAGGGTGACGGACACGGGGATAGGCATTGACAAGACGATGGTGCCTCTGCTTTTCGCGAGGTTCATGGCAAAGTCAGAGTCTGGGACCGGATTGGGACTTTTCATTTCGAAGAGCATAATCGAGGCCCACGAGGGGAGTATCTGGGTAGAGAAGAGCGAGCCCGGCAAAGGTTCGACTTTCACCTTCGCGCTGCCGGTCAGCGCGACGATTCCGCCCGCGAGTCGGCCGGTTAGGAGGGCTCGCCTGTCAAAAGAAGGCGAGCGCCGGTTGACGGCCGAGAAGCAGGTCTAGACAGCGAACTCCCGGACTTGCAGGACTCGCTTCAGCTTGCCTTCGCTTCCCTCGGGTTGAACCTCGCGCGAGAATCGTTCATGAACCACATGAACTTGATTTCAGGGTCTGTGAACCTCTTCGTGTACGTCCTCGCGGTGAGATCGAACAGGGACACTCCCCTGGCAACCCTGCTGGTGGAGTCCTTCACCGCTACGGCGATCGCCCGTTCGTCCTCGGCGAAGTCACCGTCTTCGACCTCCCATTTGAGGAGGAACCTGAAGGCGTCCCTCCGACCGTCCCCGACCCAGTATTCGCCCTTTCCCCTCTCGGTGAATTCTCCCGCGTACTCCTTCGCAAGAAACTCGCTCACGAACTCCTTCATCATCTGGAACTGCTCCTTGACGGAGACTTTCCTGTAGGTCTTCACCTTCTCGCTCAAGTCGATGGCGGGCACCCCGCCGAAGCACGAACCAGCGGGCGCGTCCTTGGTCACCACGGAGTTGGGGAGCACCGTCGCCCTGCGCCCTATCTTCACCCCCGGGGACACCACGGCGCGCCAGATGCAGGCGTCGTCTTCTATGGCCACGGGGGCCTCTTTGTGCATCAGGCAGCCGTCGATGAGAGCGCCGAACTTGCCGTGGGTCCAGACGGCCGAATAGGCGCCTATGCCGACGTTGTTGCCGATGCTCAGGGGCTGGTTGGCGTTCAGGATCCCGTTCTGACCGACCCAGGCGTTGTTCCCCAATTTCAGTAACCCGTCACCGTTCGCCAGCAGGTGGTTGTGAAGGACGACATAGTCTCCGGCGAGGAACTCCTTCACCAGCACCCTGGAGTCGCTTCCGATGGAGCTGCAGTCTCCCATCACGAAGAGCTTTGCGTTTCCTCCCCGCCATGAGGCTTCGAGGTTCGTTTCTATTTTGCACATCCTCCCGATTCTGACGACGTCCGCCCTGATCTGGACGTCGTCGCCGAAGGTGGTGCCGCTGCCGATGGAGACGTCCCTCCCGACGACCCTGGAGTTCTTGCCGAACGTCACTCCCTGGCCTATTTCACTGACTTGGGTACCCTCGATCTGCGGGCTTATCATTTCCCTTCTATCAGTGCCCTTCCTCCGTTAAATGTCATAGGAGAAATAGTACCAGTACTTTCCATCGGGAGCCGAAGGAGGTGTGTTCGACGGGCCCGGAGGGATTTGAACCCTCGATTTCTGGTCCTAGATCTCCAGCTTCGCAGGCTGACGCCCTGATCCGTGCTAGGCTACGGGCCCGAGCGGCCGTCGAGTTGGCCCGCTTATATGCTCAACCGGCCCCAATTCCCCCTTGATCCTGGTCAGGACGTCGAGAAGCATCGCTGGGGTGAGCTTGCCCGTGTTCGTATTTCTCGGGCTTGGATGATAGCTTGCGTACAGGGCGGGCATCCTCGGGAATCGGTAGACAACCCCGTGGGCGAACTTCGTTCGGCCGACTTCCACCCCACTCTTTGTTAGATGCTCGACGTATGCCCTGAACGCCATTGAACCGAGAGCCAGCACGACCTTCAGATTCCGGAGGAGCGAGATCTCAGCGTCGAGGTAAGGTGAGCAGTTGTCAAACTCCTCCCCAGTAGGTTTGTCTCCGGGCGGAGCGCATTTGACCGCCGCGGTAAGATAGCAGTCTGTGTATTCGAGCCCGTCTTCAACCGACTCTGAAATCGCCTGGTTGGCGAACCCCGCTGAGTGTAGGGCCCTGACCAGGAACCTGCTAGAAGCGTCACCTGTGAAGATTCTACCCGTGCGCAAGGCTCCACTTGAAGCCGGGGCAAGGCCAATGATCAGCACCCTAGCGTTCAGATCCCCGAATCCAGGTACAGGTTTGCCCCAGTAGATCCAATCCGCGAATCGTTTGGGTCTGTTCCTTGCGGCTATTTTGGCGTAGGCCCGAAGTCGCGGACATTTTTCACATTCCACAATATCTTGGGCGAGTTTGCCAGGATTTTCATAGTTCTGCCATCGGTTTAAGAACAAGTCCGCCACTGCTCTCGAGTATCCGTCGAGCAAGTATTTGGGTATCATTCGAGAGTGTGTATGACCTATACCAGTGGATTCGGCTGCCCTTGCTGGTTTTAGTAACGCCTCTGGGGACTAGCTGCCCTTTTACCACAGATCTTCCAACGAAGTCGGCGCTGATACCTGGTGCAAATCTTGCCATTTCAGCCCTTGAGAATGCGTGGGCGCCAAAGAGCGAGAACAGAAGGACGAATCTTGATAGATATGCCGAATCTTGCGCCTTCATAGCAAGTCTTCTTCTATTTTCAGAGTGTTCCGAAAAGAACCCGGTTGTTAGGAGCAATGCAGCCCGCTGAGGACTGAGGCTGGCAATCACTTCATAGTAGTTACGCCTCTTGGGTCTGTACAATGTGCCAACACCAAGGATGGAATGGAACACCCCTACCAGCGCCCTAGCGTAGGCCGCCTTCCCTTCTGTCACGCGCAACTGCATCATTTGCTTAGTGGTTTTCTTCTGTTTTGATTTTGCCACTGAACCGTCACCGTCCGAGCACCCGTTCAGAAAACTCAAGCCAAGTGAAGTCTTGTACTTCGACTTAGAAGTCGGTCTCCCAAGGAATTTCAAGATGCTATCTATAGCGTTTAGAAGCAATTTCTTGAAGCAAATCCCCCCGATCACAATTGTTTGCTGCGCGGCCCTAACACCTCTCTTCGGAATATTTTGAATTTGAACGCTGGTCAGGATAAATGAAAGCACCGACTGATGATAGTAAGAAATGAGATTCTTGTTGGTATTTGTCATGCACGCTCTCCACTTCGTCTTGTTACCCTCCGCCAAGTAAAATCCTGCGAGGCGAAAGAAATTCTTCGCGTTTGTGATTCGCGTTGCCACGGCTTGCCGTGAATTTCCAATGCGCATCACTATTTTCACATCGTCGGCCCAGCGTAGATGTGTTGGTTCCACGAAGGGCAAGAGGTCCAAGTTTTCAGATGAAATGCTGACCAAATTGTGTCCCGCAATTGAGCGGGTGAGTGCCGGAAGAGGGTTTTCGCATCTCTTCAACCAGTACAACACAGTAGCCTTCGAAAGGCTAAGCAGTTCGGCAATAGCCGGGGCTGCCATCCCATTTTCATAGTAGAACTGCAGAATCTGCTCTAAGCGTTGCGCATCAACTTTCTTCCTAGCGCGAATAGGACAGGATTCCTTCTTGAGGACCTTGTACACGCCAGCTGGCGATCGTCCAAGCTTTGCAGCTATCGCCTCTAATGACATTGATTTTGAGTACAGCTCCACGGCCATCCTGCGCTCTTCCGATGTGAACGGAGGACCAAATGGGGTTCCGATATATCGAGAGACCATGTGCGTGCTCGTTCTACTCACTTGTTTCTTGCTTAAAATCTACAAGCAGCTAGTGTATGACTTTGGGAAGGAGGGATGCTCGAAAGTGTCTTGACGACGCGACCGGTGTTGGAGAGGATTCTATTCTTCGACGGCTTCGAGCAGAGCCTTGCTGACGCTCGCCTGTCCTGCGTCGATGACGTAGGGTCCCAGCCTCGGCCCTTTGGCCGAACCCAGGAGGATCGAATAAACGGCGGGGAAGAATTCGCCTGGTTTCAGGCCGTTGCCTTTGGCGGCGTCGAAGGCAGCGTTCTGGATGTCGTCCGCGTCCTTGGCCTTCGGCAGGGCTCTGGCGAAATCCGCGACGGCCTTCCTCGCGGTCGGGCTCAGTTCAGCGGCCTCCGCCCTGCGTCCGCCTTCCCTGCGGGCCCACTTCGCGGCCCATTCGATACGCTTCGAAAGACCGGCGGACCCTTCCATCGCCATGCCGTAGCTCTTCAGCCGCTTCACCACGAAGTCGTCGACGGCACCCTCTGGGGCGACGGATGCGAGCTGGGCGACGAGCCTGTAGGGGACGTGGGTCCCGCTCGCGCTCGGCGATTTCAGGAACACGGCGTACTCGTAGAGCCCCCGCTGCCGGGCGTCCTTCAGCTGGTTGGGGTCCTTCTTCTTGGAGAAGTAGTACCCTTCTAGCTCGTCGAACTCGTCCATGTATGAAGGCACGTCTGCGATGGACACGTTCCGCGCGCCGACGATCCTCTTGTACATCAGCAGGCGCAGGCTCTCAGGCGAGGCGTACTCTAGCCACTCCACCGGGGTGACAAGGTTCCCCGTAGACTTTGACATCTTGCGCCCCGACTTGTCCTGGAACAGCTCGTACCTCGCGTGGTAAGGCGGGGGGAAGTCGAGTACCTCCTCGGCCACCCAGTCGTTTATCTTGACGGAGTCGGTCAGCTCCTTGCCGTATGCTTCGAATCGGATGTCGAAGGCGGCCCATCTTGCTGCGAACTCCACCTTCCACATGAGCTTGCCGTTGCCGCTCGAAATCCTGGCGTCCCCTTCGTGCCCGCACCCCTCGACGAACTTCTCCCCGAGCTTGGTCCCCACGCATTTGTAGCGGACCGTGTCCTTCCCGTCGAAAGAAATTGTCTGGGTCACGTAGATCCTCTTGCAGTTGTCGCAGACGGGAGTGTAGGGCAGGTACTCCTCGTATTTCGACTGCCCCACCAGCTCGTTGATCTTCTTGCCTATCTCGGCCGCGTGCGAAAGTATCTTGCGGACCTGTTCGTTCAGGACCCCCGAGGCGTAGGCTTCGGCCCCGCTCTGGAACCTGTACTCCACCCCCAGCCTGTCCAGGGACTCGCGCAGCAGAGAGCCCACGTGCTCGGCATAGGAGCCGTGGCACTCGAATGGGTCCGGGATCCGCGACACCGGGTGCGAGATGTAGTCCTTCAGCCAGGACGGAAACCCGGCCGGGACCTTCCTCAGGCCGTCGAAGTCGTCTGAATAGGCGATCAGCTCCGACTTATAGCCGATGGTCTCAAGGGCAAGCTTGATCCCGTAGCTTCTGATGGCATCCCCCACGCTCCCGATGTGAGGGAGCCCGGACGCACCTAGGCCGCTCTCCACTCGCACCAGTGAAAGGCTGCGTCCCAGCTTCTTCTCCCTCTCGATGGTCTCGTGGGCCACCTTGTCCAGCCAGGTGCCCCTGCCTATGATAGCTGCCTGTTCCAAATCTCAGCTATGGGCCGAGGGCCTGACGTAATTAGCCTTCGCTATCTGTAGTAGGGGACGGAGACCTTCTCCATCGGCTTCCCCTCTCTCGACGACCTGACCTTCTTGATGGCGTCGGCGAAGTGCTCCATGCTGACTATCGCCTCGTCGACGTGCTTCTTGGCGTCGTCGGGCTTCGGGTACTTCGAGATGAACCCTTGGAGGACTATGGAGACCGCGGTGTTAGTCAGAGACGCCATGTCTGCGCCGCTGAAACCTTCGGTCATCTCCACCACCCTGTCGAGGTCGACGTCCTTGCCTATGGGGACCCCCTTTGTGTGTATCTTCAGTATCTCCTTCCTCGCCGGCTTGTCGGGAAGCGGGATCTGGATGAGCTTGTCGAACCTGCCTGCCCTCAGGAGAGCCGGGTCGACGATGTCGATCCTGTTAGTCGCCGCCAGGACCACGACGCCGTTGAGGCTCTGGACGCCGTCGAGCTCCGTCAGCAGCTGGCTGACGACCCTCTCCGTGACCATGCTGTCCCCGCCCATGCCCCTCGTGGGGGCGAGAGCGTCGACCTCGTCGAAGAATATCACGCACGGGGACGCCTGCCTGGCCCGCCTGAACACCTCTCTGATCCCCCTTTCTGACTCGCCTACCCATTTGCTCAACAGCTCGGGGCCCCTCACGCTGATGAAGTTGGCCTCGCTCTCGGTCGCGACCGCCTTCGCCAGGAGTGTCTTGCCCGTCCCTGCCGGACCGTAAAGCATGATCCCCTTCGGCATGCTGTAGCCTATCTTGTCGTACAGGTCGGGATACTTCAGCGGCCATTCGACCGCCTCCTGCAGCTCCTTCTTGACCCCGTCGAGCCCGCCGATGTCGTTCCACTTTATGTCCGGAGTCTCCAGGTAGACCTCGCGCATGGCCGAGGGCATGACGTCCTTCAGCGCGCCTTCGAAGTCCTCCATCGTCACTATCAGCTTGTCTAAGGTCTCCGGGCTCAGCCTGTCTTCCTCCAGCTTTATGTCCGGGAGGTTCCTCCTCAGCGTCTTCATCGCTGCCTCCTTGCAGAGGTACTCGAGGTCGGCCCCGACGAAGCCGTGGGTGACCGCCGCCAGCTTTTCAACGTCGACGATCTTGTCGGTATCTCCCTGCTTGTCGTCCCCTTGCTCTAGAGGCATGTGCCTGGTGTGTATCTGGAGTATCTCGAGCCTGCCGCGCTTGTCCGGGACCTTGATCTCGATTTCCCTGTCGAACCTACCCGGGCGCCTGAGGGCGGGGTCGATGGCGTTGGGGCGGTTGGTGTTGTGAAGCAGGACCGGGCTCTCTCCCCCGAAAAATGCCTCTCCCTCCGCCCCGCAGATGTCGTAGACGAATCCTGAGTACGGAACCTTGGTGATCGACTTGATTATCGCCCTCTTCTGGGCCAGCTGTTTCTTGACGGGGACAGTAGTGAACGGGTTGTTCGTCTTTCCGAAGTTCAGCCTATAAGCCACCGTCTCCTTGTTGACCACCGCGCCAGCAATGAGCCTCCCTGCTGGGACCGTGAAGGAGTGGGTCGTCGCCTTGATTCCGTGCATACGGCAGAGCCAGTTCAATTGGCTGATGAACTCCCTGCTCACTGAGGTTATCTCCAGGTTCCCTCTCGACGGGCTGTTGTATCCGTCTCCTCTGGCCTCCCCCCTCAGGAACTCTAAGAAGATTTCTCGAGGGGCTTCGAACATGAACGACGGTAGGTTCTTTTCCTTCGCGTGGTGACCGAAGAGGTCGCCGAACAGGCCCGCCACCGGCTTTCTCTCGAAGTAGAGTGAAAACGCGTTGTTGTGCTCCCGCTCGATCGAAGGTGCGACATTGAATGTCGTCTTCATGAGGGATTTCACGTCTCCGATGTATTCCTTCTCATCCTTTGAGAAGGTGAAGGTGAGTTCCTTCTCCCTGCCGTGGCCTTCGGCTGCATAGTATCCGAACAGCCTTCCCAATCCCGGGGTCAACGCGACCGTCTTCGGTATCCCCTCTTCAGACCAGCGGACTGCATCGGGCTTCATTCCGTTGTGCCTCCATCTCTGGACGGTGGATGGATTCATCCCCGTTCGCAACGCAATCAGGTGCGACTGGCCCTTGGGGCCGGGGACGTCCTCCAGGGCGACTGAGTCGTTGTATGCCTGGATCTGTTCGGTTCCGTACAGCTCGAACGTGGGGAGAGGATGTTCCTCGAAGGCGTGCGCCCTCATCTCAATCAGATCCTTTCTGGACCGGTTCGCCTTGAACGGAAGGTCCACCAGCACGTCTCCCTCTTTGAGTTGGTCCACGCGCCTCGCCTCTATGCCGTGCGCGGTCCTGACGAACACAGAGTGGTTTCCGGTCGTCCTGACTTTCCCACCAATGTAGCCGATCTCGTATATTTCGTCGACCTTGTGCCTGAAGACGCCTCTGAAGGGCTGGAATTTGCTCCCGCCGAAGAAGGTGTACCGGGAGAACCTAGGGTTCGCTGATTTCTTCGGGTTGAGTCCGAGCACCTTGTACCCGCTGGCAGGCTTTTCGACGCCCTCTTCGCCCTCACCGTAGAACGAGTCAATGAAGCTCCCGATGGGCGTGAGGCTGACCTTCCCCTCCGGGTCCTTCACAAGTACAGGTGTGTCGCCGGTGACGCTCGCAGCTATGACTATGACCTTCCCTCTCGCTTCCAGGCCGTCCATGAGGGACAGGAGCTGGCTCACGACCCTCCGTTCGACTTCTCCGGTGACCTCTTCCCTCTTCGGCGCGATCGAATCGATCTCGTCGATGAATATAATCGTCGGGGCTTTCTCCTTCGCTTCCTTGAATATCTCGCGGAGACGCGCCTCCGACTCTCCGTAGAACTTGCTCATTATCTCCGGGCCGCTTATGGGGATGAAGTGTGCGTTGCTCTCCGTCGCCACCGCCTTCGCCAGGAGTGTCTTGCCAGTACCGGGCGGGCCATACAGCAGGATTCCCTTGGGTGCCTCGACGCCCAGCTTCTCGAATATCTCCGGGTGCCTGAGCGGGAGCTCGATCATCTCCCTCACCTTTTGGATCTCGTCCTTCAGCCCGCCGATGTCCTCGTAGGTGACCTGCGGGACTCCTCGGAGCGCTTCGCCCTTCTCGGAGATCACGAACACCGTCCTCTGGGTGATTAGCGCCGCGTCGGCCACGGGGCTGACGCCGACCACCTGGAACGTCAGCCTGCCGCCGAAGTACGGGATCATTATGTTATCGCCCTTGGTGACCGGGACGCTCTCCAAAGCGTCTGCAAGATAGCGTTCGTCGATTGGCGGGACAGCTTCGAGCGGGGCGACCACCACCTTCTCCGCGGGTGGCGCCTTCACTTTCTTGACGACCACCACGTCCCCGATTGCCACCCCTGCGTTGTTCCTGATGAGCCCGTCGATCCTGACAATCCCCCTCCCCTCGTCCGAAGGATACAGCGGGAGGCACTTCGCTACCGTCCTGCGCTTTCCTTTGATCTCGATTACGTCTCCGGTCGAAGCGTCCAGCGCGTCCATGGCGTCGTAGTCGATCCTCGCGACCCCCCTGCCGACGTCGCGCGTGTATGCCTCGAGGACCTTAAGCTGGACCTGTTGCTGACTCACTCCCGCCCCACTCTCAGACAACGTCAACTCTCCTGAAGCCCTTATTAGCCTTGTCCTTCAATGAGAAGGAAATTTCCAGCATCCCGTTTTTGTATTCCGCCTTCCCCGAGTCCGGGCGGACCTGCGCCTTCAGTGCGAGTTCGGCCCGATAGTGCCTGTCCTCCTTTTCCGCCGTCACGACGGCTGTGTCCTCGGTCGCTTCCACCTTGATGTCATCCTTTTCCACGCCCGGCATCTCCAAAATCAACCTCAGAAGCCCGTTCTTGTCGTCTATCAACTGCTCGTTGATCGGCGCCCTGAAGCCATCCCTGCGCACGGGATTGTTCCCGAACAACTGGACGGATGGCTTCCCCTCCGGGCCGAGGTTGAACGAAAAGCCGGCTATGAATGGCTTGAACTGCTTGTCAGCGCCGAATATGCTGTTCTTGACCGCGTCTTCGATGTCCTTCTCGAAGCCCTCGAAGTACTTGTCTAGCTCGTCCAACATGTCCCTCAGATCCCTTCTCTTGTCTTCGCTCATCTAATTCACGTAGTGTTAATTAATAGCATGTTTATTAAGTTACCTCTTCCAAAGTCCGGCATGGACATGGACTCACTCTCCGAAGTCCTTTCATCCCCCGTCAAACTCAAGATCGAGGACGCGGTCTCAGTGCGCCCAAGGACCCTCAGCGAGCTCGCGTCGGTGACTGGGATCTCAGTTCAGGGGGTGCTGAGGCACGTGAAACGCCTCGTAGAGCTCGGGGTCGTGGAGGAGAGGAGCCTCGTCCCGACCACGCCGAAAGCAAGGAAGGTCTATGCGGCGAAGTCCGAGATCGTCGGGGACTACTCCACGCCCGACCTTACAGTTGTGAAACGGACCAGGATGAGAAGCGAGCCACATCCCAGGGCTCGGACCCATGACCTCGAGGGGAGGGCCGGAGACATCCTGATACAGCGGAGGAGGGTCAGGGACCAGGCCAGGAGGATGGCCAGAATGATCGACGACCTCGTCGCGGACAGGGAGGCTCTTACGTCTGCCCTGGACGCCTCCCGCATCGACGCGACCGAGCGCCTGATGCTCGAGGTCCTGTTCACCGAGGAGACCCTGGAAGACGGGGTCAGGGTCCTTTCGATGCATTACGGACTTGACGACAGAAGGTCTATAGACAGAGCCCTGGCGAAGGCCAAGAGAATTGTCGGCCGGTAGAAAGCTGGTCATGGTCACGAACGACGACAGCGTGCAGAGCAACGGGATAGTCGCCCTGGCACGCGCCGCCGCCAGGCACGCAGAAGCGATCATCGTTGCCCCAGAGCAGCCCCAGAGCGCGACCGCCCTCAGCCTGACATTCCACAAGCCGCTACGGGTCGCGAAGGTAAGGCGGGAGGAACTGGAGTGCTATGCCGTGTCGGGGACCCCCGGTGACTGCGTTATGATAGGCGTCAACAAGGTCCTGCCGAGGAAGCCAGACCTGGTGGTCTCTGGGATCAACATCGGGGACAACAACACTTTCCAGGACATATTCGCCTCCGGGACGGTGGCAGCTGCTCTGGAGTCAGCGATATCGGGGATACCGGCAATCGCCTTCTCCATGGAGGTGAGCGGGGAGTCGCTGTTCGCCCTCGAATATGATCAGCCTGATTTCACCAACGCCGGCATAATTGCGGGCGAGATAATCGGGGACGTACTGGAGAACGGTATGCCCAGGGGTGCGGAGATACTGAACGTCAACTTCCCTTCGAATGTAGAGCCGACTACGCCGATAATGCTCACCGAAGTAGGAAGGAGGAAGTACACGGACAAGGTCATCGTCAGGCGGGACCCAAGGGGGAGGGCCTACTACTGGCTCTTCGGCGAGAGGCTATCCCGCTTCCCCGCGAACACGGACGCGGAGGCAATAGTGGTAAAGCGGAGCGTTTCCATCACGCCCCTGGTCCTCGGCATGTCTGGCTCCATCTCCAAGGAACTGGAGGGAATGCGCCAGAGGGTCCAGGTTAGCCTGGGAAGGACCCGCAAGCAAGGGCGCGCCCGGGCCAAGCTCGATGGTGCGGAAAAGTGAGAAGCCACGGCCGGCCGGATTGGCAGTCGGTCAACGAGGGGATGAGGGTTGTCAGGCTCGGCGTGCCGCTCAGGGTTCTGGTCCCCGTCCTCGCATTCCTCTCGGTTTCAAAGAGCACCCGTGGGATGACTCTCTACCCGGGAAGGACCGGCGTGGGGCTCGGGCTCCTGCTGACATCGGCCGGCGTCCTAATCGGGCTGTTGCTGTTGGGTCCTGCGGGGGTCCTCGGGGCGGTGCTCTCTTTCTGGCTGATAGGGTCCGCCGGGGTCGCGACCCTGGCCGGGGCCGTGAGGCCGACGGCTTTCGTCAAGCCCATCTGCGTGAAGTGCAGACTTCTCCCTGTCATCAGGGAGCACGAGGCGATACACCTCTCGGGGGTCGCGAGTGAGAATGCAGTATGGGATTCGATGAGGACCAGGTACAGCGTAGAGAGCCTCTCGCTCGCCGGGGACCCGGCCATATGCTCCTTCTGCCCCATCCCGAAGAGACTCGCCGAGCACTAGGAGCCCACCATGGTACACCGTATTGCCGTCGTCGAACCCGACCTCTGCCAATCTAAGAAGTGCGGGCTGGAGTGCATCAAGGAGTGCCCGGTAAACATCAACGGCCAGGAGTGCATTGTCCTCGCGGAGAACAAGCTGGCCCTGATCTCCGAGGAGCTGTGCATCGGGTGCGGGATCTGCATCAAGGTCTGCCCCTTCGACGCAATCGACATACTCAACCTCAGCGAGGAGCTGAAGACTGACAAGATCCACCAGTACGGGGTCAACTCGTTCCGTCTGTTCAGGATCCCCACCGTCAGGAAGGGACAGGTGGTGGGCCTGGTCGGCCGGAACGGCATAGGGAAGTCGACCGCCCTGAAGATACTCGCCGGGCAGCTCATCCCGAACCTGGGCGACTACGACGGGAAGGCCAGCTGGGACAGCGTCCTCCAGTACCTGAGTGGCCGCGAGATGAAGGAGCATTTCGAGAAGATCGCCGACGGCGAGATGAGGGTTTCGCTGAAGCCCCAGGCAGTCTACCGCCTCCCTGAGGCTTGGAAGAAGGAGGTCCACCTTCTCCTTGAGCAGATGGACGAGAGAAAGAGCATGGACCGGGTGGTGGATGTCCTGAACCTCAGGGAGGCGCTCAGGAAGAAGGTGCCGGACCTCAGCGGCGGGGAGCTTCAGAGGGTCGCGGTCGCCGCGGCGGCTCTGAAGGACGCTGACCTGTACCTGTTCGACGAGCCCTCGTCCTACAACGACGTCTATCAGAGGCTCGCCGTCTCCAAGCTCATCAGGGACCTCGCCGAGTCGGGGAAGTCGGTCCTTGTCGTAGAGCACGACATCGCATTCCTCGACTACGTCACCAACTATGTCCAGGTGATCTACGGGGAGCCCGGTGCCTACGGCATAGTCTCTGGGCTCTACGCGTCGAGGACAGGCATCAACGCCCTGCTCGACGGCTACCTCCCCCAGGAGAACGTGAGGTTCAGGGACCATGCGGTGACCTTCGGCCAGAGGGCAGCCGGGGAGACGGTGGAGAGCGAGGAGGTCGTGGCGCACTACACGAAGCTGGGCAAGTCGTACCCCTCGTTCAAGCTGGCTGTGGGGGCGGGGAAGATCAACGGGGGGACGATACTCGGTGTCGTGGGGGCCAACGCCCTCGGCAAGACGACGTTCCTCAAGATGCTGGCGGGAGAAGAGAAGCCCGCCAAGGGGACGGTCCACGTCGACGCGAAGGTCGCCTACAAACCCCAGTACCTGAGCTCCGAGTTCGACGGCACCGTGGACGAGTTCTTCATGTCATCTCTGGGGACGAAGTACAGCGACCCGGTGCTACAGGACAGCCTCGCGGTCCCACTGAGGATGGAGAAGCTTCTCGCGAGGAGGGTGGGGGAGTTGAGCGGCGGTGAGCTCCAGAAGGTCGCCATCGTCGCCACCATGGCCCAGGAGACGGAGGTCTATGCCCTCGACGAGCCGTCCGCTTTCCTGGACGTGGAGGACAGGTTCGTGGTGGCAAGGGCGATCAACAGGATGGTGAAGGCGCGGGGGAAGGCTGCCGTGGTGATAGACCACGACCTGCAGGTGATAGACATCGTCTCCGACAGGATTCTCGTCTTTTCCGGCGAGCCCGGCGTGTCTGGAGAGGCGACCCCTCCCCTTTCCAAGGAAGATGGGATGAACGAGTTCCTCAAGCTGGTGGGGCTGACGTACAGGAGGGACGTCAACACGGGGAGGCCGAGGGTCAACAAGCCCGGGAGCAAGCTGGACAGAGACCAGAAGGAGAAGGGCGCCTACTACTACGTCTCGACTCAGAGGGATGAAAGTGCCGCGGCTGATTAGGGCCGCGCTGGAGAGGGCGGGGGTAGAGGAGCAGGAGAAGGTATCCTCGGGGGTCGACGTGGTGGGGGACATTGCCATAGTCAGGTTGGATGGGTTCTCAGCTGGGGAGAAGAAGAGGATCGCAGGCGCCCTGCTGGAAGAGATGAGCACAGTCAGGGTGGTGATGGAACAGGAAGGTGGGATCGGGGGGGAGTACAGGCTGAGGAAGCTGAGGCACCTGGCTGGTGCACGGAGGACCCTCACGGTCCACAGGGAAAACGGATGCGCCTTCAGGGTGGACGTCGCCAGGTGCTATTTCTCCCCCCGGCTCTCGACGGAGCGGCTGAGGGTCGCGAGGTCGGTGAAGCCGAAGGAGCGCGTCCTGAACATGTTCGCGGGGGTGGGGCCCTTTTCGATAGCGATAGCGAAACTCGCCGGGGCGAAAGTCACGAGCTGCGAGGTGAACGCCTACGCGGCGAAACTCCACGAGGAGAACGACGCTTTGAACAGGGTCGAAGACAGGGTCACCGTGGTCAGAGGGGATGCCGCCGATCTTCCAAAATCGACGAAGGCGAGATACGACAGGGTCCTCATGCCGCACCCGTCGGAGGCGGACAGGTTCCTTCCGACTGCCCTTTCTCTGGCGAAGAAGGGCGGGACGGTTCACTACTACAGGCACCTCCTCGGCGAGGACGAGTCGGAGGCGGCCGAGGCTCTGAAGGATGAGCTCTCAATTCTCCTCCCCCGGGGCTCGAAGTACACGGTCAGGAGGGTAAGGGACGTCGGTCCCAGGTGGATCGAGATGGCTGCTGAGATCCGGGTCTCCGCCTAGAAAGGCAGGCTCTGGCTGTACCTGTACAGGTGGGCGATGACGCCGAAGGTCACGAGTATCGACCCGGTGTCGAAGAGCGTCATTGCCCTCAAGCCGGATGAAATCGCCTGGGCCGCCAGGCCGTTGATGGCCACCTGGGCCAGGATGAGCAGGATGAACAGGATGAAGACCCACTTCTTCGTCAGGATCGGACCCAGAGGAGCCGCGGCCCTCCTTATCCTCTCCTTCCCCTTCAGATATCTGAGGAAGGCGTAGGTCCCTATGAAGCTCAGGACCGTCACACCTAGCATCGAGGCGAAGTATGACGCGGGATCCACGTAGAGCCTCTGCAGTGTGGTGAGGTTGGTGTCAGGACTGACGTAGAAACCCCAGGCCGTGGTCACCAGGACCTGGGCGATGGTGGTTATGCCGAATGCCGTGAAGAACGGCCGGTCCTTCCAGTTCAGTTTCTTGGAGGTGTCCACGAAGGGGACGACTATGGCCATCAAGAAGAACAGGCCCGGGATGAGGCCTCCCATCACGAACTTGTCGAAGAAGGTGCGGAGAAGAGCGTAGATCCCCACCAGATACCACTCCGGGATGGTGAGCTGGGGGTTGCTTGGGCTGTAAGGGTTTCCGACTGCGACGGGGAATATTGCGGCTATCAAGAACAGGCCGCCCACGAGGGTCGAGATGACGGGCAGGTCGAAAACCAGGTATCTGGGGAAATGGATGAACACGAGTATTATCATGATCATAGGGAGGATGAAGACGTGGACAGAGTAGAGCCTTAGTACGAAGTCTGTGAACCCTGAACCGAAGAGGGCGAGTCTGAGCGTACCACCGATAACAGGAGACGCGTTGGCTAGGGAAGACCCGATCTCTATGGCGAGCCCGGCCCTCTGGTTGAACAGGAGGTCGTAGCCGCTGTACGCCTCGACGCCGGTGATTATGCCGAGGATGACCCCTGTCACCCACAGTATCTCGTTCTTGATCTTGAAGCGGCCGCTGAAGTACTGGTAGTAGAGGTGGAGGACAGCCAGCAACACCATGGCGTTCGAAGCGGTGTAGTGTATGTTCCTGAGAAGCCAGCCGTTGGGGACTGAATTGTTGATGTTCTCGATGCTGTTGAATGCGCAGGTGATACTCCCGCACCCGTTGAGGGTCGGCTGGTAGTAGAGCATGAGGAGCCCTCCTGTTATGCCGAGGACGAGGAACGTTATGCCGGTGAGGACCCCGAGGTAGCCGAGCGGGCTGACGAAGCGCCGGGGGTAGGTATATTGCACCCCCATCCACACCGTCCTTTCCAGTCCGTTGTAGATCCAGCGGTACAGCCGCGATACGACGTTCTTCTTTTCGGTGGCCTGGGTCATCAGCCGACCACCACGTTTGCATCGGCGGGGTCGGCCGCCTTCTCGGCAGCCGGCTTGATGAAATCCTCATAGCTCATGTAGTCCCTCCCGTACCCGATGTCGCCGTCTCCCTCGATGGGGTCAACGGACACAATGTGAGGGACCCCGTTCGTCACAGTGGTTTGGGCCGGGTCAGCGTTGGGATACAGGATGTATAATTCGCCGTTCGTGTCCGCCTGCAGGGTCATCATTGGTATCGCGTTCTGGGGGAAGGCCTGCAGCGAGGCCGGCCCTGCTATCGAAAGGCCGTCTGGGACCCTGTAGATGCTCCCATGGCAGGGGCACTCGTACTGCTTGTGCCCGGGGTTAGGATTGTAGTTCGGGCTGCACCATAGGTGGACGCACACCTTGCTGAAGGCTACGAAGTCTGTCGCCTTCTTGCTGTCGCCTCCCAGTTCGGCGGGGAGCCGGATGAGCTCGAACTTCTGGAAAGTGTCCGGGTTGTCGGCGTCGACCGCGGGGTCCCCGGAGGTCGGGTAGGTGACGACCCAGTGGCCGTTCGGCGGAAAGGTGGTGAGGTCGTTGATGTTCGCCACCTTGCCCGCAGCGGCGCCATACTTCGAGGCGCTGTCATCGATGACCGCCTTCTGCAAGAGAGTCCTCTGCGCCGACCCCGACTTCACCGTCGAAGTGAGAAAATTTCCCCACGGGACGAAGGGGACGATAGATAGGACGGCGCCGATGGCGAAAAGGGCCTTCACGAAGTTCCTCCTCCCCGAGTCCTTCGGCACCGGCCTGGAGGGGGGCGCCTGCGGAGGGGGGGCGGGTCTGGGGGGCGGTGGAGCGGGCCTCGCAGCTGGAGGGGGAGCGGCCGTCGGCGCTGCGGGTTTGGGAGCCGGAGCCGGTGGCGCCGCAGGTTTCTTCTCCGCGTCGGATGTGGTCTGCTGGGAGGACCGTGTCTCCTTGTCTTCCTCCACCATCAACTATCCGCGATGGGGTGCCGAGAGGCGTTTTTTAGGGTTAGTTTTCTGCCTATCATCGCGCATCGATGACCCAGCAGCCACTTTCCCGCCATCCTGGGATGGTGCCGGCTCAACCCCATCGCCGGTAGCCTGCGGACTTTCACCGCACTCCCCACCCTTTCGCACCCCTTCATCGCTTTCGCTCAGAGGTGTCATTTCTGAAGTAAGGCGTCCTGTGAAGACGGCTTCGTTACCAGCGCTCCGCCTCTCCCCCGCGCCGCCTTTCCTTCCAGGTGGCTCCATGCGCGAGTCCGCGTGATGCTGATAACTGTAAATGGATGGCCACACGTAGCGCACAGAAACCCTTTCTCTTGGCTTCCTACGCCCCACAATCATCGTAACCGGCTCCTCCAGCCTTTCCCCGTGACCGAAGTACCTCCTTCCTATGCAGAGCGCCGCAGCCTCGTGAACCGACAAGCCGTATATCTCCCTGTACTTCGCGTCCCCTATCTTCGAGGTGTAGGCAGGGTTGACTGTACCAACGGGACACCCTTCCTTCCAGCATCTCGTCAAGAGGTTCTGGACGAACTTCCTCCTGACGAAGGCGTAGATGACCCTGTTAGCCTTCCTGCCAAAGCTTCTGCTCCCCCTGATGTCAAGGTCCTCGATGGCGAAAGCCTCAGCCCCGTGCTCCCTCGCCCAGACGACTATCTCCGCGACGAGCCGGCTGATGATGGAATATCTCTCTTCCCTTCAGCCGCGTACACGAGCCTGTCGTCCCTGAAGAACCTGTGAGCGAGGAGGTTCCCGTCCCTGCCCACCACGGCTGCGGCGAACCCTCCCGGGTTGCTGTCTATGGAGCAGACCCTTTCGGGAACCTCGTCTGCAGACGGCAACGCGACCTCGAAGGTCACCTGAACGAGGTATCTCCCGCTCCTTCTCGCCACCCTCACGGAGTATGCCCTGCCAACCAAAGAACCCATGTATTTCCTGAACCTCTCGTTGACCCTCACGCCGAACCATCTCCTGATGTTCTTCACGCGATGGACCCTCCCCTTCACCTCCCTCGGCTCGATACTCTCGGGGAAGTTGATACCCACCTTGTCCCTTTCAATCCTGATATTGGCGTTTCCTCCCTGGTTCGCCTGGCCGATGGAATAGAACTGGTCGTTCCTTGCTTCCTTCCACTCCCGGTTGGATATCTTCCCCTTTGCCCTGTCGACGAAGAGCTTTCTCGTCCCGAAGACCACCTTCGGTATCGTCCCGTCGGCGATGTGCATATCCAAGAACTTCTTCCTCTTCTCAAGCCTTAACAGCTCTGTCTGTTGTCTTGCGCTCTTCCGGGGCGACTTCGCCTTCGCGAGCCTCGAACTCGCTTCCTCTATCCTGTCAAGCGTGTCCGATAAGTACATTGTAAGAAGCTCGCGCTGGCTCTTCAGGGTGGCGTCCGCGTCCCGCGCAGCGTGTTCGCAGTACCTCCAGTTCAGGGCGATGGAGCCGAACGTTTCCAGCTTGTGCGTGGCGCCATTCACGGAGTGCCCTCGCAGCAGAGCGTTGAAAGCAATCCTCTTTGCAGAGGAGTATCTCGCCATGAGGCCGTCAAGCTCCCGCTTCTCCTCGACCGACGCAAGAACCTCCCCATACTCGAATGTGAACTGCATGTCGGTGAATATTAACAGCGAAAGAGAGCCTCTTTCCTAATAAGCCCCAACCATCTACAGATGAGTCGTAATGATACGCAAAGATGGACCTGGTATTTAGGCTTCGTCTTGGTCGGGTGAAATGTACCAGAACCCGAAAATACTTAAAACGAGTCTTTGGTCGAGCCAACTCGAACCGCCAATGAGCAGCAAGGCTTCTACGATAGTCGGTGCGGTAGTCGCGATACTCATAGTCGGGGCGGTCGCCTCGATAGGATACTACCAAGTGGAAGTAGCGCCCTTTCAGACGCCAAGTACCACGACCTCGACCAGCGCTTCTGTAAGTTGTCCTTCGTCCGCGTGTGCGAGCGTAAGCATCACGAGCGGGGCCGGAGTCGCCCCCGCCGGATATACCGCGGGGCAGACCACGACCTTCGGTTTCTCGCCAGACGTGGTGACAGTCGTCATCGGCGTAAACAACACCGTGTTCTGGACCAACGACGACTCGGCGCCCCACACCGCGACTTCGAATACCGGAGCCTTCGACTCTGGGAGCAGCGGTCCTCTGACAAGCCAGGGTGGAACCTACCAGTTCACCTTTACGACGGCAGGGACCTACTACTACCACTGCTCGTTTCACTCATGGATGCAGGGTAAGGTAATAGTGTTGGCAGGATCTGCGACCGGCGCTTCGACGTCGGCGTCCCAGACCAGCACAACATCAACATAGAGGATTCCGTGTCCCCCGTGCCGTGAAGAAGGTCACCAGCGGAGCGGACCTTGTCGAGCTCTCGCGGGATGCTGGCACGGTCAGCCTGGCTCCTAGGGCAGCGTACTTTGCTGAGAGTGAAGAAGACGTAGTGTCAGCCATGCGCGACGCGTCGGCTGAGGGATTGGCTGTGACCGCGAGGGGAGCGGGGACCGGGATCCCGACCCAGTCCGTGGGGCGCGGGGCAATCCTGATCCAGAATCGCAAAGCCATGGAGTTAGGAGACGACAGGGTGGCGTGCCAGCCAGGGGTGGTGAAGGCGGAGTTGAACAGGGTTCTCCTTCCGACCGGGAGGTGGATGCCCGTCGACACTTCGAGCTACGCAAGCTGCACCATCGGAGGGATGGTCGCCAATAATTCGTCGGGAGTCAGGACGGTGAAGTACGGTTCCACCATTGATTACGTCAGAGCGTTGCGGATGGTCCGCGCGGATGGAGTCGTCAGAAGTGTGAGTCAGTTACCCATCGGACAGGCGATGTCCGGTGACGAGACGACTAGGAAGGCGGCCTCGCTCATCATTGAGAATCAGAGCGACATACAGCGTGAAAGGCCGAAGGTCACGAAGAACTCCTCAGGATACAGGCTGGAGAGGGTGCTGCATGACGAGATTATAGACCTGCCAAAGCTATTCGTCGGTTCCGAAGGGACGCTCGGCGTGGTGACCGAGGCGACCCTGGCCACTCTGATCCGTCCCAGGTGGAAGTTCCTCCTCGTGGTCGAATCCTCCCTTGAGGAATTGGACAAGACAACGGAGGCTTTCAGGAGGCATTCCCCGGCGGCCCTCGAACTCGTCGACAAGACGGTGTTCCGGAAAGTGAACAGGTGGGGGGAGATATCGAAGTACTCTCGGTCAGAAAGTCAGTACATGATATTCTGCGAGTTCGACGGGGCTGATGAGGACCGGTCCTCCAAGGAGGAGGAGATCGCTGCGTCCGACTTGGCTGGCCTCGACCCGCTGGTAATGCAAGGCCTTTCAGAAATCCAGCAGGCCTGGGAGGTCAGGAACGAGACCTTGGCGATCGCTCAGGAGATCAGGAGGGGCACCAAGGTCCTCGTGCCAGGGGTCGAGGACCTGGTCGTCCCGCCGGCTAGACTCGGAGACCTGGTGAGGCTGCTTGCAGAACAGCTCGGGAAGCGAGGCCTCGAGTACATCGTCTATGGCCACGCCGGAGACGCCAACCTACACGCGAGGCCGCTCCTTGACCCAGGGGATGCCAAGGACATGAAGATGGCCGATGACTTGATGGCCGATTGCTTCGAAGCTGTCTGGAGGATGGGTGGGTCTATGTCAGGGGAACACGGGGACGGCATGCTCAGGGCGAAATACTTGGAGGGGCAGTACCCACGGACCTACTGGGTCATGCGCGAGCTGAAGGAGCTCTACGACCCCAAGGGGATACTCAACCCGGGGGTCAAGATCGCCTGGCGACTGCCGCCCTAGCAAAGAGCTTCGCGACCCGGAGAGGCTCGGGCGTGGAGCCCTGAAGCGTGAACGCGTCGAGTATTGGCTTGACATCGTCCTTCTCGAGGCCAGAGGTCCTGACAAAGACGCGCTTGCCTGTGTGCAGCTTGACACCGGTCCTTCTGCCCAGCTTCCGATAGGCTTCGAGCTTCTCGTCGGCCCCCTGGGGGAAGTGTCTCCTTATCGACGTCTCTATCCCTGTGGTCTCCTTGTACGTCAGGCAGATCACCGGGAGCTTGACCTTCTGCGAAAGGCCGTCGACGTCGATGATATTGTAGAGGCTTAGTATGGCCCCAGAGACCATGATCAAGTTCACATCGTTGCGCCGGAGCTTCCTGAACAGGGCGGCTATCGAATTCGTCGCGTCGTCCCCGCCGACCTTTGTCTTCCCAAGGGCGACGCCGTCGATTACGGAGTCACTTCTCATCACCACGCCCGCAATGACCGACCCTTTCTGACCCTGCCTGAAGCTCTCCGCCACGCCGAGGGCTCGTATCCCCGGCTTGTTCAGATGCAAACGCAACGAAGATCGGTTTCAACGATGCTCCAGTTGAGCCTTTTAACTCGTAAGGCGAAGCGGGGAGGAGTGGCCAAGCTCTACAGCCTGAAGCGGGAGGCAAGGATTCCCGAGGACATCGTGTCCATTACGGTGAGGGAGAAGGTCGCCACAGCCAAGGTCGAAGCCATAGGAGGAGTGAACAGGCTGAGGCTGGCGTACTTCAACCATCAAACGAAGAAGTACGAAGAGCACGACTACAGCGAGTTCCTGGAGGTGGCGGGCCTCATCGGGAACATCACCCTAAAGGACGGGAAACAGTTTCTACACGTCCACGGGACCTTCGGCAGAAGGGACCTGAGCGTGATCGCAGGGCACGTGGTTTCGGCCACGGTGTTCCCCCTCTTGGAGGTCTCGATTACGCCCATGAGGAACAAGGCGATTCGGAAGTTCGATGACGAGATAGGCTTGAACGTCATCTACAGGTCCTAGCCGAAGCACCCCCGAAAGGGGCGGCCACCCCACTATCCTTTCTCGACTTTGGTCACACTCTCGGTCCACTTGTGGTGGCAACTTTTGCACTCGAATGTCACGTCGAATTTTTCCACTTCGATTGGGACGTCTTCGAAGGTGGCCCCCGCGGGGATTACCCTCGAGTCCCTGCCCCCTCGAGCCAAGATGACGATGTCGTGGGTGATCCGCTCGGTGTGCTCTTCCGTGTCGACCAGCTTCTTGCTTTGGAGCCTTACCGTAAACCGCCTGCCGCAGGCAGGGCACCTCCGCAGGAATTCTCTCATTCGTTCGGCCTACATTTGGCCGGTCCAGCCTATAAGTGACACGAAGCCCGACACATCTCGCGGAGGAAGGAAGTCGGTCGATGGCTTGGGCAGATTTGAGTGGAGCTCAGTCTAATGCCTTCAGGACATCTGGACCTTCCCGTAACTCTGTTACATCACAGCTCCGGTCTCGACGCCTTCTCTTCGGATATAAGCAGTCTCAGCGTACGCTAGCGGCCAGACAAGGGCAGGTCGAGTATCGTTATCAGCCCCGGCCGAGCTCTCCCGACCCGCTCGACGGCGTGCACCACCATGGCGACGGTCGCCGAGTCTCCGAAGACCCCCTTTTCGAACCGCACCTTGATGCTAGGGTCCCCGGTGACCTCTATGACGTCGAAGTCCGCAGAGGTGGTGGTCATTTCCAGGTCGAGGCGGATCTGGCATGCTCCGGCCTTC
The DNA here is from genome assembly GCA_028867035.1 of Nitrososphaerota archaeon. Classification (GTDB taxonomy): domain Archaea; phylum Thermoproteota; class Nitrososphaeria; order Nitrososphaerales; family Gagatemarchaeaceae; genus UBA183. The sequence continues at coordinate 148,365 of JAGWHB010000004.1, forward strand.
CCCTCTGCGAACTGCCTGACCCCCATCACATAATCCTCGGAGCCTAGCACGGGGAAGACGCCCTGGCTGATGCCTTCGAGCTCCTTACCAAGGGAGAGTGCCACGAGGTGGGCCGACTCGACTAGGCCGATGTGCCCCAACTTGCCTTCGGCCAGCTCCTTGTCGAACTTGGCCCTGGTGTGGCCGACTCCCACTTTGCTCTGCAACTGCTGGCGCCGGCGGGAGACGTCGACGCTCCTGACTATGTGTATCCGGGTCGGGTTCTTCGAAGCGGACGCGATCACCGCAGGGACCCAGTCCATGACGAAACCCGGGTTGACCCCCACCCCTACGAGTGTCACCCCCTTCTCCTTGGCGAGGGCGTCGAGCTTGCTGGCCTCGTCCGCGCCTGCATGTCTTGGGAAAGCCATCTCCTCCGACGTTGTCACTACGTCGAGCCCTCCCGAAAGGAGCCCCGCGATGTCCTCGACAATGTCTTCGACCCGTGAGAGGGCCGCGTAGACCCCTACGTCTGCGTCAGCCAGGTGCGCCTGCTGGATGGACTGTTGAACCCTCACACCCAGGGGGAGACCAGTGAGCTCAGCGATAGTCCTACCTACCTTGGCGGGGTCCGAGTCTACGACCCCTACGACTTCGTGCCCTCTCTCATGCAGGTGCTTGAGTATCTCCGTCCCGATGGCGCCCATCCCGCAAAGGATGACCTTGGCCACGACAGGGCGACCCGGCCCCGGTCTTATTAATTGGAGCCATCGGCCACGCTTCACTTGAGTTCCAGGAGCCCCGTGTACGATTCGAGCGACGCGAGGAAATCCCTGAGGGCCCTGATGGGGACGATCGCCACGCCCCCCACGAACTTCCCTTCCGGCTCGGACAGGCTAAGGATGACGGATGCTATAGGGCGAGAGTCTGACGTCTTCCGCCTGAGTAACCCGCTCCGCTTCAACTGTGCCTCAGCGATCCTCTGGAGCCATGACGGCCCAGGCTCTCGCAGGTAGTGCTTGCAGTCAACGCACAGGACAGTCGAGAACCCTGAGGCGACCACGTCTATCTGTGCCCTCGGCCTGGTCAGGACCAGGTTCTCCTTGACCTGATATCCCGAGGCGCGGAAGAGCGCTCCTGCAAGGCGCTCGAAGTCCTGCCAGGAAAGCGCTCTGGACACTTCGTCAACTTGGAAATTGAGCTTGAGGAGCAGATACGCTGCGCACACCTGGGAAAGATATCCGCTCTCGGAGAGCCCGAGCTCCATCCCTGCCTTCCGGAGCTCTTCCTCCGCTTCCGCTCTGTCCATCTTCCTTCTCAGGACGCCGATGAGCTGCTCTCCTGGTCGCAACACGACCCCTGTGGGAGCCGCATGGCGCACTTAAGGACCTGCGTTATACTGGCTCGAACTTTTACGGCATCAGTGAAAGTGTCTCGTCACTTCGCCGTTCTCAGGGAGATGGCCGCGTAGATCGCGTACCCCTGACTGGTTATCTTGTAGTAGTGCTCCCTCGAACCAGAATCGCTGGTTGATACCAGACCCAATTCCCTGAGTTCTATCAGGGCCCTGCTTACGTGGCTGATGTGCTTGCTTTCCATCGACGCCAGTTCGGTCGGTGTGTGAGGACTAGAGGCGAGCCTCTCCAATAGCTTTGACCTGACTGCGCTCCCCTTCACCAAGGTCACCGCGGCTGGACTACTGGCCGTCAACTGACCCCAACGAACAGCGCGTTTCTCTGTTATAACGATTTTTACCATCTCCCCGAATGAGGCGGTGCCGGGACCACCATGGGCTGATACCTCCCCTGGTGGTCACTCGACGAGCCTGACGGCGCCGGAAAGGTCGGACTGGGCCTCGAATTCGGTCGCCAGGACGTACGAGTCGTAAACGGTTATCAGGCGGGCCTTGAGGTAGCCCTCCTTCACGTTGGCGTATTGGTCCTGCGCCACCGAAGAACTCCCGAACTCGAGTACCCTCCCTATTATGACCTGGGACCCTGAGTCGTCGACCACGGTCAGGGTTTCGTTGGCAAGAGGAAGGACTCCGGGGAACCGCTGGATGCCGAGGGCGAGATGGCCGGTGCCATTTGCGACGTAGAGCATCTGTCGCACGTCTAGCCTCGAGATGAGCGAGTTAGAGGGATTAACCAACAGACATTCCATCAGAGCTGCCTTGGCGGCCGTGTTGCCTTCGGCGAAAGCGACACCCCTGTCGGCAGGGATTATTGCGAGCCAGCCGAATAGGATCTGCCCGTTCTCGCCGTCGCGCACGTAATACATCGAGTCGGCGCCGACCTGGGTCGCAGTATTGTTCACTCGAGCGAATGCGTTGGTAAAGTTGCTGAACGCCGCCTGGTTCACGAAGGCGAAGGCAATGCTCTCGTTCGGCGAAGAGAAGGAGACTGTCATCACGGAGTCTATGGCCGCGGGCTTCAGGGTCAGCTTCAGGTCGACTATGTTGAGGAGCGTCCTGTACTGCGTGGGGTACGACGAATTATATTGCCTGATGGCGGTGTAGTTCTCAAAGCCGAAGAGCTGGGTGTCAGCGGGGACGTACCTGCCCCAAACGGCGCTGTACTGGGGGATCGTCGTGGGGAGGGATTTCACCGGGATCCCTGGCCTGAAGAAGATGACCCCGAAGAAAAGTGACAACAGGATTGCGACCGTGATGGTGAAGCCCAGTACGATGGGTTTCCTGCTCTCCTTCTTTCTCCGCAAGGATTCTGTCTCACGGACGGCCCAACGCTTTTAAGGGTTCTGAGGATTTTGGGCCAGATCAGTTGAAGTGGTACGTCGACCTCCTGGTCGCATCGGTCGGAGAGTCAGCTCTCTTTTCGGCTGGGAGCGCCGCAGCGGCTATCGGGGGGATGTTCATCCTGGGGGTCCCCTTTCTGGACGGCCTTGGCTTCGTGCTCCTCGTGGTAAGCGCCGGGCTGATGCTGATCGGAGGTGCCCTCAGTTTCATTAGCCCGGGGAACGTGAAGCTTGTCAACACCCTGACCAAGGCCAAGCTGAACCCCGGGCCGGACGACTACCGAAGGAACAGGAACAAGGCTGCTCTTTACGCGCTTACCGGCGTCCTTCTGTTCGTCTATTCTCTCGTACTTGCCGCGGTCCTGGCCTAGCTCCCGCTGGGTTTCTGAAATACAAAAGGGGAAAGAGGGAAGCTTGCTCTTAGGCAGGCTTCCTTCTTGATAGGGCTATTGCCGCTATTCCGAGTATGATGGCTACAGCTATGGCCACGTAGGCCACGTCGGTGGTTGTCGCTAGTTGGTTCGACAGGTTGTTGACCGATGCGGTCAGGGCCGTCACGTCGCTCGCCTTTGCAGAAGAGCTCTGCAGGGCGGAGATCTGTGCACCCGTCGTGCTGGTCACGTTGGCGAAACCGCTGTTGATGCTGGTGATGAGACTCTGCATCAGTGTCGCGAGGGAGCCGACGTTGTACGACGTCGTACCCGTCACCTGCGTGTCGGTGACGTTCAGCGGCCTCTGCGTAGCCAGCGGTGGGACCAGTGCCTCCGCGCCCGCTCCGGTGGTGACACCGGCGTTGGCGACGGTCGTCTCCGGGAGGCCCGTGAAGAACACTCTGTACTCCACGTTGCCCGTGACGGTTGGCTGGTAGTTCAGGCTGAACACACCCGTGGTGCTGGTCGAGCCTAGGGCTACCGAAGTCCAGGTGGCGCCGCTGTCGATGCTCTGCTGCAGGGTGACTGCGAATCCGCCAGACTTCGCTCCAAGGACCGGGTCCACGGCGAACACTCCAGACAGGGTAAACGAGCTACCCGACAGGAGGTTCGGCACGGTGATGCCCTTGATGGTTATGGACGAAGGTGGCTGAGTTAGCTGTGGCGGCGGTACGCCCGTGCTGTACCCGGCCGCGGCGAGGAATGACTTCGCCTGGGTCAGGGAGTAGGGGTCAGGGCCGACGCCCGCTGGATATGCGAATGTGAACGAAGGTGCTACCTGGGTGATGCCCGGCTGCCCCAGTCCCTGGAGCAACTGGCTCACGATGTAGCTTCTTGGGATCGCGTAGCTGATAGCTTCGCGGACCATCCTCGCAGCGAACGCTGCTTCGGACGGAGTGCTAGAACCCAGTGGCGTTGCGGCGCCGGTACCGAATACCGGGTTAGCCAGGTTGAGGCCCATCTCCTGCCATCCGTTGGACGGGTCGTTAACCTTCACCACAGTGAAGCCGCTGGATTGCATCGAAGACACGTCAGCCGCGTTGAACTGGTAGTTGCTGTCGAGGAAGTTGACTTCCTTGTTACCCATGGCTGCGATCGCAGCGTCCTTGCCGTTGATGTAGACGATATGGACGGTCTTGATCTTGTCCCAACCCATTGCCTGCAACGCGGTCGTGTTCCAGTAGGTGGGGTTCTGGACCATGGTGCCTACCAGTCCCGTCGGGTCGTACCCGTGGTACACGTAGGCTCCGTCACCTAGAGGTCCCCATGACTGGCCAGTGCCGTTGCCGCTGGGGTACGCCGAAGTGCTGTAGTGGTATGTGAACGGGCTGGTCGAAAGTCCGCCAGAGCTTCCGGTGAAGCCGCTGAGAGCTCCCGTCGACCAGGCGCTGAACGCATACCCGTCGTAGAGGTGCATTGGGGTCGCGCCGACGCCGGTGATGACCGGGTCAGTGAAGATGTATGGGGTTGCCATGTGGAACGACCAGGTCAAGCCGGCCTGTGCCTTGAATGTCGAATCAGCAGTGAAGCCCGAAGGCGCGCTACCGTGGGAGAAAGTCCCGTTCACGACGTAGTCCGAGGTTCCGTTCGTGAAGGTGAACTGGGTGTTCAGGCCCAGTAGACTCTGGAACGTGCCCTCGCCTACGTACCCTACCTGGCTGATCAGAGAAGCCATTATGGTGTAGATGTAGTCGTTCGAGGTGACAGCTACTCCGTCAGAGAAGGAGTGAGCCTTCTCCACCACGGTGTAGTTCAGGTTGTCGGACGAGGCGGTGATAGACGCCACGGTACCATCGAAGTAAGAAGTGGTACGTGGGTCGAGACATTCCCCGCACGCCGTCACCGGGTAGAACAGGTAGGCCGAATAGTAGGAGTTCTGCGCTCCCGTCGGGAACGAGTTGATAGCTCCTATGTCTCCGGTCTCACCGATGTTCAGGACGCTGCCGCTCGATGACTTCCAGTGGGTGTAGTCTGAGTTGGCCGTGGTCGCGTCAATCGAGTTGCCGCTTCCCCACGAGGTCAGGTCAGAAGTCCACGCATACACGGATGTCGGGTAGAAGAGTACCATCGTTGGCCTCTGCTGCTCGACTATCGCGAGCATCTGCTGGATGATCGGTGTTCTTGCAGACTGACTGAATGTTTGATCGTATTGCGCCGAAAGTGTGTTGTATGTCGAATTGTCGAAGAAGTAGTAATTGGAGCCAATTGGAGGAATATCGCCCGCACCGCTGTCTCTGTAGACTATCACGTTCTGTGTGCCAAAGTCAGGCAGCGGAGTCCCTCCGCCGAACCCGACGAACCCTGCATCCCAGCCTCCGTTTGCATATGTCGGAGGCGGGCAGCCTGCCGGACAGTTGAAGAAGTCAGCCAGCAATACATCGAAGTTCACGAAGACTAGGTTAGCCCCGATGTTGATGCTGTCTAGAGAGCTGGTGATGATTGACGCCCACTGCCTCCTGAGAGGATTCGAAGTGGGTGCTATCAGGGTCATCGAGAACAACGGCCCTGAGCTAGTCGCTGCTGTCGCGGCGAGTGGCATCGAAGAAGAGACGAGTACGAATGCTATAACTCCAAGAAGTGCTCCTTGTGCTGTGCCATTAAGCGTTGAAGAACGCATTTTCAAACGCGGCAGTCCTGTTCTGAGTTATTTAAGGATAGTAACCATCTCATGTTAATTCGGCGCAAAAAACCGATGGTTTTGTCTATGCGAATTTCTCTGCGAAATGGCAGGCGACCAGATGGTCCGAGCCCAGCTCCCGCAGGGGGGGTTCCTCGGCCCTGCAGATATCTGCGGCGTAGGGACACCTGGGGTGGAACCGGCACCCGGACGGCGGGTTGACGGGGCTGGGGACGTCCCCGGGCAATATTATGCGCTTCGTCTTTGTCTCGGGGTCAGGTATCGGCACGGCGGAGAGGAGGGCCATGGTGTATGGGTTGAGTGGCTTGTCGAAGAGCTGGTTCACGGGTGCGTATTCGAATATCTTCCCGAGATACATGACCGCCACGTGCTGGCTTACCTGGCGAACAGAGCTCAGATCGTGCGAGATGTAGAGGAAAGATATGCCGGTCCTCTTCTGAAGGTCCTCCAGCAGGTTCAGTATCTGCGCCCTTATCGAGACGTCCAGGGATGATACCGGTTCGTCGGCGACTATGAACTTCGGCTCAGTGGCAAGGGCTCTTGCGATGGAAATCCTCTGCCTCTGACCCCCTGAGAACTCGTGGGGATACCTTTCCGCGTGATACTCTTCCAGTCCGACCATCTTTAGGAGCGAGTAGACCCTGGGCTGCCATTCATCCCGCGGGATGTGCTTGTGGATTACGAATGGCTCTGAAATGATGTCGAACACGGTCATCCTGGGATCCAGGGACCCGTAGGGGTTCTGGAATACCATCTGCATGTTCCTCCGGAGTGCGAGCTTCTCTGCCCGGGGGGCCCTGCGGAGCTCCTCGTGGACGTCCTTCCCTTCAAAGAGCACCTCCCCCGAGTCCTTCTGCTCGAGTTCCAGGACGACCTTCCCCGTGGTAGTCTTTCCGCACCCGCTCTCACCGACGAGCCCCAGCGTCTCGCCCTTGCCGACCCTGAACGATATCTTGTCGATCGCGTGGACGTCCCCGACCTTCTTCCTCGTGAGGATGCCCCTCTGGTAGACGGGGAAGTACTTGACCAGGTCCTTCACCTGGAGCAGTGGTTCAACCATTACGCATTCCTCCTGAGCTCTATCTCTTTCCAACGATGGCACGACACTGCGCGCCTCCCTCCTATGTCTTCGAGCGGCGGCACCTGATCTATGCATATCTGCTTAGCAAAGGTGCAGCGCGGGTTGAATCTGCAGCCGGTGGGCGGATTAATCAGGTTGGGTATCCCGCCTCCGATGGGCACCAGGGCGGCCTTTTTGTCGAGCCTGGGGACTGAGTTGAGGAGCGCAGCGGTGTAGGGGTGCTTGGGGGCCTGGAACAGCTCGTGCGTGGCCGCTTCCTCGGCCACCTTTCCAGCGTACAGAACCACCACCCGTTCAGTCATCTCAGCTATCAGCCCCATATCGTGAGTGATGAGGACGAGAGACATCTTGAGGTCTCTCTCTAATGCCTTCAAGAGCTCAAGGACCTGCGCCTGGATCGTGACGTCGAGGTTTGTCGTGGGCTCGTCGGCTACGAGAAGTTCGGGTTCACCGGCCAGCGCACGTGCTATGGCTATTCTCTGCCTCATGCCTCCACTTAGTTCGTGAGGGTAAGCTTTCATCCTCGTCTCTGCCTCGGGAATCTCCACCAATTGCAGAAGCTTGATTCCCCGGTCCCATCCCTCCTCCTTGGTGACTTCGAAATGCGTGCGTATGACTTCGACGAGCTGGTTGCCGACGGTGTAGAGGGGATCCAGCGATGAGTTTGGGTCCTGTGAAACGTACCCTATCTTCTTTCCTCTGATCTTCCTCATCTCCTCTTCTTTGGTATGGACCAGCTCCTCACCTCGGAAGAATATTCTTCCGGTGACGATCCTTCCCGGCCTCGTCACGATGCCCATGGCGGAGAGGACGGTGACCGTCTTTCCGGACCCCGATTCCCCCACTAGGCCAAGGGGTTCTCCTTCGTTCACCACGAAAGAGACGCCGTCGACCGCCTTTACGACCCCCGCTTCTGTGTAGAAATATGTCCTAAGGTCCTCTACGCGGAGAAGCTCTCCCACTATTTCACTCTCTTATTCTCGGGTTGAGGGCATCGGAAAGGCCGTCGCCTAGCAGATTGAACCCCAGGACCGCGATGACAACGGCTATCCCGGGAAACAGGGAGACCCACCAAGAGGTCCTTACGTACGAGAACCCCTCCTGCAGGAGGAGGCCCCACGTCGAAGTACCGGGCGAACCGAACCCCAGGAAGCTTATCACGACCTCGGTCAGAATGTTGCCCGCTACCAGGAGGCTCGAAAGCACGATGATGGGGGACAGCACGTTCAGCAAAATGTGGCGGAAGAGTATCCGAGAATTGCTCGCCCCCAGGGACCTGGCGGCCTGGACGAATTCAAGCTCCTTGATCCTCAGAATCTCCCCCCTGGTGACGAATGCTATGGTGGGCCAGCCGAAGATCCCCAGTATTACGACGATCAGCGTCAAGCCGAGCCCCTGGGCGACAAGCACCTGAGCTATCCTTGCAAAGAGGAGGATGATTACGAGGACTGGGAGCGTGAAGAAGATCTGTGTGACGCCGAGGAGCACGGCCCCCGTTGCACCTGTCCTGTATCCGGCGAAGGCCCCCACGACCATCCCTATGGCGACGGATATCGCGGTCGCGACCACCCCCACGTACAGGTCGCCGAGGGCTCCGTGGAGAATCTCACTGTACACGTCTATCCCCGAGGGCTCCGTCCCGAGGGGGTATGTCCAATTCGTGAAGGGGGGAAGATTGGTGCAGCCGTTGGTGAGGCAAGTGATGAAGTCGCGGGGAGGGAGGGGCGCAAAGAAGATGCCATATACAGAAATGAAGACGAAGAAGCCAACGATCACGCCGCCCGCGAGGGCAGACTTGTTCTTCCGGAATCGCCTCCAGGCGACGGCCGCCTGGCTCGCGCCCCGCTGCTTCTCCGCAGGCTTGGCAGCCGTCAAGTTATCCTAACCCTGGGGTCCATGAAAGCATATGCCAGGTCTGTCGCTATGTTCGCTATCAACACCATCACTGTGATTATCATGATGATCCCCTGCACCGTGGGGAGGTCCAGCCTGGAGGCTGCGGTCACGAATGCGAAGCCGAGCCCCGGCCACGAGAATGTCGTCTCGAGCGCGGGGGCCCCTGCAAGGAGAGTCCCGAAGCTGAGTCCGACTATTGTCACGACGGGGGTGATGGCATTCTTCAGTGCGTGCTTGTATGTCACCTTGAACTCGGAGAGGCCGCTGGCCCTCCCTGCGAGTATGAAGTCCTGCCTGAGGGTTTCGAGCATGTTAACCCTCGTAAGTCTCGTGATCGTCGCGATCGATACCAGGGTCAAGACGCTGAGGGGAAGTATCACGTGGGCAAGCGCGTCGAAGGTTGGATTGCCCCACCAATATGGGGGATAGGTGGAGTACGCCCCGAATGCAGGAAGCCAGTGCAGATAGTAGGAAAACACGATGATGGCCATTATTCCTATCCAGAACGTCGGCATCGAAATCCCGAAGATTGCCGAGGTGGTGATCGCGTAGTCCCCCTTCGAGTACTGGTGTTTCGCGGAGTAGATCCCTATTGGGACTCCGATCCCAAGGGCCAGGAGAAGGGCGGGAATCTGGAGCTCGAGGGTGGTGCCTATCCATGGGATGATGAGAGAATTGACAGAGCCTGTGTACAGGGACTGCCCCAGGTACCCGTGCAAAAAGTCAGACAACCAGTAGAAGTATCGTATGTAGATGGGCTCATTGACGTGGAAGAAGGCCCTCAACTGGGCGAGCTGGGCGGGGGTGATGTTCCTGATCCCCAGCTTCACGATGTTGACCGGGTCCCCTGCCGCGTTGGTTATGAGGAAGGTAATGATCGACACTGCCAGAAATACGGGAATCGCGAAAAGGACCCTGCGGATCACATAATTCGCTAGACTGCCCATGTAAGCAATCAAACGCTTGAAAATTGGTTAATATAAATTGCTACCACTGAAGCGAGATTGACGCTTGCCCTCGCCGCGGGTGGGATGTACGGTTTAATGGCCCCTCTCGCGGGCCCCCTTCGAAACCAATGAAACCTTCGGACTGGAGGAAGGTCTCGGCCGCATCCCTCGCTCTGTCCGTGGTCTTTCTCGCTGCGACCATCGTGCTCCCGGGGGTCAAGCTGCCTCAGACCGTGCAGCGGACGGTACCCGCGATTCCTACACCTGCGCCTCAGTATCAGATCTACGGGTATGGGATCCCACCGGTGCTATTGGGGTCCACAATCAACGTGACACTTTCCGGATTCGCCCCGAAGGGTTTGGAATATTCTCTGGCGCCTACTCTGGGGAGCGGTTCCACCACCCCCCTGGCCATAGGGAAGGTCGGCAGCGGCCAAGTCTACTCGTTCGCTTCGATCGCTGAGGAGAGCTATTCGCTTGAGCTGCAGATCATAGCGTATAACGGGTCGGGGTTTTCCATCAGGTACAGCGGGGTCTGGTCCCCCTATGACGTCCTCCAGGTCTACTTCATTCCGGCGATCTTTCTGGTGACAGCGAGCGCAGCCGCCACTTACTACTTCAACACTCGAGTCCCCCAGCAGCTCAGGGATGAGAAGGTCGAGGCTGAGCTCAGAGGTGCCCCGAATGACGATAACTAAGCTCCGGAGACGAGCTGGCGAAGGCTACTCTTCTCTAAGGGCCCATGATGATGACGAGCCAGGTTGTAGCGGCGACCATCGTACTGCAGCCGTGCGATTGAAAGAACTGGGTGATGTTGATTCCGGGGCCGGGGATCTCGTATACGGGACAGGGGATCGACACCGAGTAGTAGGAAGACTCTCCGACGTAGTATCCGAAATGCAAGAAGTTGGTGTTGAGCAGCCCGTCCCAGTGTCCTACGGCGTAGTCGGCGAGGAAGCTCGGATATGTGTTGGGAGAGAATATCCCTGGGAAGAGGAGAAGTTCTGATATCTGGCCGGCGATAGCACTCTTCCCAAAGAAGCCTGCCGTATCGTTCGACAGGTTGTAATCAGAGATCTGGAATCCAGCCGAGGCGTCCTTGAACCTCAGCGCAGCGAATGCATCAAGGGTCGAGTTCTCGGTGAGGAGATGCCCGCCCCTCGCCAGGTTGACGTTGTCTATGAACGCCTTGACCCATTGCGGCCCGACCCCTCCCCTCGGATAGTCCTCCCAGAATGGCTGGCGGTAGATGAAGGGGACCCCCTTGATGCTCCCCCTTATCTCGGCATAGAAATTGAAAGTCTTGTTGACAGGGAGGTTGTTGGGCGTCACCTGGGACACAGAGCAGTAGTCGTAGGAGGCCCAAAGTGCCCCGCAGCTGCCGACGGCCCTCGGTTCGATGTAGGTCAGACTCCCGCTGGTGCCGTTGGCGCTGTATCCTTCCATGGAAAGATAGACCACGGCGTTCGTGATATTGTAATAGCTGATGTTCTTCATGTGTATTGTGATGTTGAGGAGCCCCCAATCGGCGGAAGAGACCGCGGAGCTCAGTATCGCCACCGTACTGCTGGGGTTTAGAATCTCCCCCGGCGGCCCGGCGTTCTCGAGGGCGACAGCATTCGCCCCCTCAAAGAATACGAGGGCCGAATGGTCCCCCTGGGTGACGAGCTCTTTCGAAGGAAAGGGCGCTGACCCGTATCCCAGGACCCCGTAGGATGGGGTCGTCCAACCCCACACGTCGACCGGGCTGTTTTGCGCACCGGGGACAGGGACAGATTGGACGTAGGGGATGATGGGGACGAAGAAGAAAGCGAGGACAATCAGGACTACAACAACGGCCGCCTTGAACTTGGGCACATGCCTTGCCAAAGTCGTCAGAAGGCGCCCTCCCGTGGATTTAGCGATTCCTACCACGCCTCTACGCGCGATATCCTCGACAAGGCAGGGATGACCGGGTCTCGTCCGGTCAGGCTGAGCTGGTGTCAACGCTCGGGACCCGAGGCCTCGAGGAACGATACCAGCGGTACACGAACCAGGCATTGATGGCGACGAGGGCGTACGAAAGGGCCTGGATCCAGTCCAACGTGGGGGGGCTCGTCAGGCTGACCCCGTTTCCGGCCATCGTGAAGAACTGGGTCAGGAGGCTGTAGCTGAACGACGGGGCATAGCCGCACCCCGGTGGGGGACAGGCGCTGTGGGCGGAGGTCGCATAGGTCACCCTCCACTGGAGATCCCCGACTACATAGAACAGCGCGATCAAAAGCACTGCGTCGATGACAAGCACAGTCAGCGTATTCTTGGCCATTGGGAAGACCCTGGACCCGGCCGATAAAAACACATCATGGGTCAAACGTTTAACCGCACGTCGTCGAGGAGGTTTTCCCAATGAAGATGGTGTCCAGGGGGACAGTCATCTACGTCGTCGCCCTCGCGGTCCTTCTGCTCTGGGCCTACTTCGTGCAGGCTGACACGAGGAGGGTCGACGGCTACAGCATGCTCCCGACCCTCGAGGGAGGAGACCTCGTCGTGATACAGGGCGTCCCGTTGAGCGACGTCCACGTCGGGGACATCATAGTCTACAACGGTCTCTGCTCGACCGGCGGCGAGTCGGTAGTTCACAGGGTCATCGCGAACACAAGCTCTGGGCTCATCACAAAGGGGGACAACAACCCCAACCCGGACCAGTATCTGCATCAGATAGCTGATGGTCCCATAACACAGCAGTGCCTCGAAGGCAAGGTTGTCTATGTCATCCCCTACGTCGAGCTCCTCGCCTACTACGTCGACTCCAACGGGCTCCCTCAGTGGTTCAACTATCTCCCGTCGATACTGATACTCATCGTGGTGATCGGCTCGATACTCCTCCAGAGAGAAGAAGAGGAGAAAGCGGGAACCAAACCCCAGTAAGCGGGTTTCGCAGCGCACCCGGGCTCACGGACGTTACCTCGCCTGGTGGCTCGCGTTCAAGAGGAAGACCAAACGCGTCATGGCTCGCAGCAGAGATGCGAGGTCAGGGTTCTGCCGTTTCACAATAATTGGACGGTCTGGCCAGAGTTTCTTTCAGAGCTTGGCAGCGACTTCATAGTGTTTTACCGTCGGCTCGAGGTCCACCAGAAACTGGCTGTCTCTTGGAGCGTACACGGTCCGATCTGCCTCATCTCCCGCGAACCGCTTTATGGCTGACATCGACTCCCAAAGTGAGACCACGATGTATTCGGTGAGCTCCTGCGAATCCCTGACAAGTATGAACGCCCCGACGTTTCCCTTCGAGTCGGAAAACAGTTTCAGCCCCGTGGTCTTCAGGTATCTCAGATAGGCACTCCGGTTAGCTTTCGAAGTAGTTCCGTGCCAGACCCTTGCGATCAAGTAGTCCCAAGACACCAACACTCTCCATGATTCTAAAAGACTACGCTTTTGTCAGCTCTGAGCCCAGGTTCTCGTGATGGAGGTCTCGCTCTCCTCGTTGGCGGATTGGGAGGCCCCCTCTGGGGAGAAACGACGATGTCCTCCACTTCCAAGCCTCCGGCCTTATATACCCTTTATATACTAAAAGAAATCGCCCGTCCTGAATGCCACAGACAAAGGCAATCGTCAGCATTGAGAACGTAGTCGCCTCAGCGTCGATCAACCAGACAGTCGACCTCAACCTGATCACAAAGAACTTCGTAACAGTCGAGTACCACCCCGATCAGTTCCCAGGCCTGGTCTTCAGGCTGAGGAACCCCAAGACAGCCACGCTGATCTTCAGCTCCGGAAAAATGGTATGCACCGGCGCGAAGTCGGAGGAGCAGGCGAGGAAGGCGGTCGAGGAAGTGGTGCGACAGCTCAAGAAGGGCAAGATCCCGATCAAGAACGAAGCTGTCGTGGAAATTCAGAACATAGTCGCATCAGCCAGCCTGGGGGGCAAGGTGCACCTCGAGGAAGCGGCGAGGGTGCTCCCGAAGTCGATGTACGAGCCAGAGCAGTTCCCGGGCCTCATCCACAGGATGGCCGACCCCAAGACGGTGATACTGTTGTTCGCGTCGGGGAAGCTCGTCTGCACGGGCGCCAAGAAGGAGAGCGAAGTCTATAGGGCCGTGAATAACCTTCACGTTACGTTGGAAGAAAAGAACCTGATGGTTTACTAGCGGCCGCCTACCGATTTTGTGATGGCCTTCAGGTTGTCATTTGTGATAAGCTCCATTGCGTGCAGCGTGTCGGCCAGTTCCATCATGTCCGTCACCGCGTGAAGGGCGATCCCCCTCTTGCTCAGCTTTTCCCTCGCCCCTTCCATTCTGTCTATCAGCACCGCGGCCGCGCTCACCTTCCCTCCCTCGTCTTCGATGGCCTCCGCAGCGGAAAGTATCGTCTTGCCTGATGTCGCGAGGTCCCCGACGATCACGACGTTCCACCCTGGCCTGACCTCCCCCTCCACCAGCCTCTCGTTCTCGTGCTTCTCCAGCCTCGTGTAGATCAGCGGCTTCTTCAGCGAGACAGCCACCGGGGACGCCAGGAGCAGTCCCGTCACGGGCACGGCGCAGATTGCCTTCGCCTTCGGCGTCTTCTTGGTCACCAGCTCGGAGATCGCTTCTACCGCCAGGCCGAAGACCCCCGGATACGATGGGAGCCCTCTAAGGTTGACGTAGTACGAGCTGTCCTTGCCGTCGGGGAGCGAAAACGTCCCGAACTGCAGGGCTCCGGCCTTCACCAACCCCTCCGCGATCTCGTCCAGGCGGGTGCTCCGCCGCTTCCAAGCCACGGGCTTCGACCAGGATTTGTGCTTAAAAAGTAACGCTGTGGGAACATGACGTAATGCCGGAACTGTGGATCCCCTATGGGAACGTCGAGACCCTGGTCACCATACAGGCGGAGAATCTGGGAGTGGTGTCAGAGCCCCTGCCTGAAGTGGGGTCCGTGGAGTTCGAGAGATTGACCGAGTTGGCTAAGGGCTCGGCCCGCGTATTCATCTGTGACGCCGCACCCGCGACCATCGAGGTCCTGAAGGGCCTGGTCCCAACGCTCGCTGACGGCCAGAGCCCCAGTTTCTACGCCGCGGCACCGAAAGGGATCGAGAGCAGGGTCCCCGAGCTCAAGGGAAGGTTGACCACGCTTCCTCCCCCACTCCCCGCCGGCGACGGGGACGAGCCTGTCTACTCCACGGAGTTGAACGGGAACGGGGCCAAGCTCTTCCTCGGCTCCGCCAGGCCCGACCCGCTCTTCGGGCTGATCGACGCAAAAGTGGAGGCCTGCCTGAGCTGGGTCGCCCGCTCGCGTGCAGCCGCCGCTGGTGCGAACAAGGGGATGGAGCCGAGTCCGTTCCAGAAGACCGAAGCCTACGAAGCCATGGAGGCCATGGCCGAGCGCATCCCAGAGTCAAGGTTCCTCACCGTGGTCCCCCGCGGGGGGAAGCCGAGGGCGGCGATGGAAGACCCGCCCTTCGACGCCATAAGGAACGCGTTCACGAAGATCCAGATGCCCCAGGCGAAAGGGATGGTGATCGGCATCGGGGGCCGCGGCTACGACGACACTTTCTCCTCCGCCGTCCGCGGAGTATGGAACGTCATCGAAGGCGTGAGGAAGACGGGATCGGTGCTCTTGATAGCAGAATGCGCTGACGGGATAGGCTCCACCGCCCTCGAGATGCTGGTGACGGGCCGGATGTCTGGGGACGAGGGGCGGAGGAAGGAGAAGTATGTCGAAGGGACGGAGGAGGTGTTCTACCTGAACAAGCTGAAGGACGAGTACGACGTCCTACTGCTTTCCGGTCTTCCGGAGACATACGCCCGGTCCAAGCTGGGGCTCACGACGGCAAAGGGGTCGGGGGAGGCCGTCGGGAGGATCCTCAACAAGGTGGGCCGCTCTGGGAAGCTCAACGTGGTGCCAAGGGCCCCCGAGAACTTCGTCGAATCAGGGTAGCGGGAAGTTCGCTATGTTGTGCGGGACCGGCACGCAGAGGAAAGCAAGCACGAGCGTTCCCACGAAGAGCCATTGCCTCGATGACGACAGGCCTGAGACTTCGTCCGACAGCTTGAGCTGATGCGGGCGCCCTACGAGAAGGAGGGCGACGATTGCCACGGCCCAGTAGTTCGGCGTGTCTAGGGTAAGCAGGGCGAGGACGCTCAGATAGCTCGCCGCCCTGGCCGCCTTCGGACCCCAGGCCGCAGAAGCCATGAGCCCGCCGTCATAGACGGCCATCGGGAGCAGCCCGAAGAAGACAAGGACGAAGCCGATGGTGGCTCCGTCCGCCATCGGAGACACGGCCGCGTAGCCCGCCGGCACCGAGCGCAGGACCGGCCCCAGGAGCGAGTCTACGGCCAGCTGGACGACGCTCGGGTTAATGGAAATAGTCGTGTTGGCCAGCGGGGAGCTCGAGAATGGGACTGCGGATTGGACCGAGGTGATGTCCCCGACGGCATACAGGAGGATAGCGAGTCCGAGCATGGCCAACGGGCCAGCTATCACCGCGTCGAAGAGGCTGTCCCTGTTCAACGCGGGCTCCCGCTGCCATCCTGCAAATCCAAGCGACGGGAGGAACGAGGTTATGAGCGGGACGCCGGGTATCAGGTAGCTGCTGGCGCGGCCAGCGTCCCTGCTCCTCCCCACCAGCCTCTGGCCGAGCTCGTGGACGCCGAGGAGGACGGCCACCGTGGCCCCGAAACCAAGGAAAGAGACGTAATCCGGCATCGAAGGGACGAGGTCATGGTAGACCGACTGCTGTAGCAGGGCGGTGAACACGAGGGACGCGAGGGTGAAAAGGGCCAGCAGGACAGGGAGCCTCGAAAGCTTCCTCGGAGTTGTTTCGGCCCTCCTGAGGACGAGCACGCATTCGTCCGCGCTTCCCGTCAGCTCCGGCCTGAAACCGAGAGGCATCAGCTGCGCCTTGAGCTCGGCGAACTTCCCTTTCGTGCCGTCGTCGTAGCCCACCTGGAACTCCAACTCCCCGTCGGGGAGGACGAAGGACTGTTTCACGGAGAAGAGGCTGCGGACGATCCGCTCGGGTTCGGATGGCTGACCTGACAACTGTGCGACGGGCTCCCGCGTTCCGATAATAAGCTGTTGCACGGCGCGAACAAGATTTATCCTACCGAAAAGGACGAGACTGGAGCAGTGCAGAAGGCTATCGTGGCCAGGGCCGGAGACTACCAGATCAGACGGTGCGAAAGGGACGACATTCCCGCCGTGATAGAAATCAACTCGGAGACCCTCCCCGAGCATTACTCGGACTACTTCTACTACGAGATCCTGGCCGAGTTCCCGGAGACATTCCTGGTGGCGGAGCTCGGCGGGGGCCTGATAGGTTACGTGATGTCTCGCATCGAATACGGCTTCTCGCACCTCAGAAGGCTCGGGCTGGCGAGGAAGGGGCACGTGGTCTCCGTGGCAGTAAGAGAGCAGCACAGGGGGAGAAGTGTTGGGAGCATGCTCATGCAGGCGGCCCAGGAGGCCATGTTGGCCAAGAGCGCCACCGAATGCTACCTCGAAGTGCGCGTGTCGAACACCGGAGCCATCAATCTCTACCAGAGGCTGGGGTACAGGACCGCCGGGCGCCTCGAGGGCTACTACAAGGACGGGGAGGCGGCACTGGTGATGGCGATCCCCCTGGGGCAATGAAACAGAGCGCTCCATTCCTAGGATTGACCCAGGTCCTAGAGAGGGTCAGGGGGACGACGAGCAAGAACGAGAAGGTGGGCATCCTCGCCGAATACCTGGCGAAGCTTCAGCCGAGCGACGCCGAGGTCGCAGCACGCGTCGCATCAGGGAGGTCCTCGGAGAGGGGGAGCAAGGACGAAGCTCAGGTAGGATATTCCACTCTCCTCGATGTGCTCCGGGAGGCGACCGGGGCCACAGAGGCCGAAGTGTCCAGGACCTATCTCCGGCACGGTGATTTGGGAGAGGTGGCCGAGGAACTGTTGGCCGAGAAGAAAGAACAGACCCTCTTCGACGAGCAGCTGACCCTCGCCGCCCTGGGCGACGCATTCGCCAAGCTTCGCTCCACGAAGGGGCAGGGGTCGACGTCCGCGAAGAAAGGAGTGGTGAAGTCGCTTCTTCTGTCCGCTTCCCCGTTGGAGGGGAAGTACATCGTCAAGGTGCTGACCGGGGAGATGAGGACCGGGCTGGTGTCGGGGCTGTTGGAGGAGGCCATAGCGAGCGCCTACGGTCTCTCGAAGCCGGAAGCCGCCCGAGCACACATGGTCCTGGGGGACATAGGGGTGTTCGCGAACAGGGCCGCCAGAGGGGACGTCAGCGGCGTCAGAATCCAGCCCTTCAGGCCCGTGAACTTCATGCTCGCAGAGCCTTTCGCCACGGCCGCCGAAATCGCCGAGCACTTTGGAAGGACGGTCTATGCCGAGTACAAGTACGACGGGATAAGGGCACAGGTGCACAAGTCGGGAAGGAAGGTGAGGATATACTCCAGGAGGCTCGAAGAGATCACATCGAGCTTCCCAGAAGTGGTCGCATCCCTCCAGGGGGCCAGGGGCGACTTCGTGCTCGACGGAGAAGCGGTCCCGTTCGAAGGGGGCCGACCGCTCCCGTTCCAGCTGCTGCAGAGGAGGCTGAGAAGGATGGAGGACTTCGAAGCTGCGGCGAAGAAGGCCCCGATAACTTACTTCGCCTTCGACATCCTGTTCCGGGACGGCAAGGAGACCGTGGACCTCTCTCTGGCGGAGAGGCGGAAGCACCTCGCCAAGGTGGTGGCTGGGACCACCGCCCGGATGGCCGAGACGGTCGACGTCAGCACCCAGGGAGAGATCCAGGCGGCGTTCAGGCGGAGCAGGGACCTGGGGTACGAGGGGCTGGTGGTGAAGGATCCCGACAGCTTGTACGGCATGGGGAAACGAGGCTCCGGATGGGCGAAGCTCAAGGAGGAGCTGGACACCCTGGACGTAGTGATAGTCGCGGCCGAATACGGCCACGGCAAGAGAGCAGGGGTGATCTCAGACTACACGTTCGCCGTGCGAGACGGCGACCAGCTGAAGACAGTCGGGAAGGCCTACAGCGGCCTTACGGACAAAGAGATCGATGAGATGACTGAGAAGCTGAAGGAGATCACCGTAAGAGACTTCGGGTACAGGCGAGAGGTGAAGCCCGAGATAGTTTTGGAAGTGGCGTTCGACAGCATCCAGAGGAGCGGCAGGCACGACGGCGGCTATGCGCTCAGGTTCCCACGGATAAAACGGATCAGGACGGACAAGGGCGTGTCTGACATCGACACGATCGAGAAGGTGGAGAAGATGTTCTCGGGCCAGAAGCTCAAGGTAGACGAGCGCTAGGCCCGGCGGCCACTCTGCTGCTTATATCCGCAATCTGAGCAAGGGCCCCCGGTTGTACGCTCAGCTGCTCATAGCCGTCTCTTTCGCCATAGCTTCCTACCAGGATGTGAGGGAGAGGGCGGTCAGCGACCTCGTGTGGATCCCCGCGGTCGCGGGGGTGGTGTACGTGGTGTATTCTTTCTACGGCGGGGGGTTCCCCCTGGGCTTCGAATTCTTCGCCCTGAAGCTTGCGCTCATCGGGGGCATCGCCCTCGCTTTCACGTTGCTCGGAGGCATAGGTCAGGCGGACGCGATAGCGATCGCCTTTGTCGCTGCGGACCCGTACATCCTCTCTCCCCTAGCCCCCCTCCTCGGCGGGGCCGCGGTGGCCCTGGCCCACATCGGATACGAGTTCGCCGTGGGGAACGCCAGGGGAGCAAGGACGATAGGGATGGAGCAGTTCCTCCGCGAGCAGCGCTGGATCCCCAAGGCGATAATCTCCGGCGAAGAAAGGACCGAAGTGAACAGGGATGTCAACGTGGCCAGAGAGGAGGTGGAAGCGGCGAACAAGCCCGGGGCGATGGTAGAAGTCCGCTACGGAGTCCCGACGGTCGCGTATCTCGGCCTGGGTTACGTCGCCTACCTGCTGTATCTTGTGCTCTTCAACTACGCTGCATTCGCCTCTCTGCCATAGGATGTCACGCTCCTACAGGTTATATCCGCATTAGCGGGAGCAGTTGGCGCAAATGACGTTCATCGCCCTCGAGGGTTTCTCGGGGACAGGGAAGACCACACTTGCGACAGGCCTCGAAAGAAGGGGATGGCTCAGGCTCCAGGAGTCAGCCCATGCCGTCCCGAAGGACGTCCCTGTCGCAGACAGGGCCGACACCGCAGCGGACTTCAGCCTCCTGGGCGCCACGATGGTGTACAGTTCCATCATTTCAAAGCTGAGGAACAAGAGGAACATAGTCTCGGAGGGTTATCTTCTGGCCGACCTCGCGTACGCGAAGATAAGATACGAGCTGAAGATGAGCAGCGCGTACCCGTCCATGTTCGCCATGTGCAGGCGCGTCATCGAGGAGCCTGCCATGAGGCCCGACCTGTACATCTTACTCAAGGCCGGCCCTGAGACGATAAACCACAGGCAGATGGGCAAGGACGAAAGGGAGAGGAACATGACAGAGTTCTTCAGGACGAGGTACTACACCGCTCTGGATGAGATTCACGAGGAGCTGGGCGAAGAAAAGAGCGAGGTCGTCGAGACCGATTCCGACCTCGAAGTGACCCTCAGGGCGATCCTGGAGACGCTCGAAAGACGCAAAGTGATCATGACGTGAAAGGGACGGAGTGGGAGAAGATCCTGCTCGCCGCGACGGAAAGAGTGCGGCAGAGGGTCTCTCCGCTCGCCAAGCGCGAGGGGAGGGGAAGGACCGTGGGGACAGGCGCGGCGGGGGACAGGACAATTTTCGCGGACAAGCTTGCGGAGGACGAACTCCTGAAGGCGATTACCAAGATCGAAGGAGTCCGAGTCCTGAGCGAAGAGGCCGGAGCTGTGGGGGATCGGGGCCATACCCTAGCGGTGGTGGACCCGCTGGACGGCTCTTCGAACTTCGAAAGGGGGATCCCATTTTACTGCACGTCGGTGGCGATAGTCGATGGGGACTCGATTGAAGACGTCACCCTGGGGGTCGTCCGCGACCTCGTTACTGGGGACGCCTACGTGGGGAGGAGGGGAGGAGGGGCGACGAAGAACGGGAAGCGCATCAGGACGAGCAAGACAGTCGAGCCTGCGCACGCCGTCGTGGGCGTGGACCTCAGCCGGAGCCCCCCCGGACTGGTGTCGGGCCTGGCGCCGCTGGTCGCGGGGGTGAAGCGCCAGGTGCACCTGGGGGCGAACGCCCTCGAGCTCTGCTATCTCGCCGAAGGGAGGGTCGATTCCTTCATAGACCTCAGGGGCAGAATAAGGATCACAGATTTCGCCGCCGCCTACCTCATCGCCAAAGAAGCGGGTGCCGAGTTCACCGGCCCGGACGGGAAGGAGCTGAAGCCTGAGTTCGACCTCAAGCACAGGTTCAGCTTCGTCGCATCTGCCAACGCGACGATCCACAAAGAGATATTGGAACTCTGCAAGGAAGCCGCGCCCAGGGGGAGTTGAAGGCCCGATGAAAGTTTCGATAATATTGGGGACGCGGCCGCAGATAATCAAGAGCGCTCCCGTCTATCACGCGCTCAGAAAGAAGGGGGTCGAGTGCGACATGGTGAACACAGGACAGCACTATGACTACGAGATGAACCGCCGGTTTTTTTCAGAGCTCGACCTTCCAGACCCTTCGGCCGACCTGGGGGTGGGTGCGGGGACTCCAAACGAGCAGGTTTCGGGCATCATCGGGGGCCTGGGGAAGCTATTCGCAGAGTCGAGGCCGGACCTGGCGCTGGTACCCGGGGACACTAACTCTGCGCTTGCGGCCGGGATCGCATGTTCAAAATCCGGAGTGCCTGTGGCTCACCTAGAAGCCGGGTGCAGGTCCGACGACTTCCGGATGGCTGAGGAGGTCAACAGGCGCGTCCTCGACCACATGTCCCAGGTCCTCCTATGTCCCACCGCCAACTGCGTCAGGAACGTGAGGTCGGAGCACGTGCTCGCCGGGTCCATTTCAAACGTGGGCGACACAATGTACGACTCTCTCCTGAAGTTCAAACCCTCGATCGAGAAGCTGGACCCTTCGACGAAGTACGACCTGGAGGCGGGATACGCGTTCATGACGCTTCACAGAGCCGAGGCGGTCGACGACCCGGAGGTGCTCAGGAGGGTGCTCGGAGCGGTAGGGTCCTTGGGGGTCCCGGTAGCCTTCAGCGTCCATCCGAGGACGCGAGAGCGCATCAAAGAATTTGGAATAACCACCAGCACGAACATCCGGCTACTCGAGCCCCTCCCCTACCTCGAAGCGCTGGCCGTGGTCAGGGAAGCGAAGTTCGTCATCACAGACTCCGGTGGGCTGCAGAAGGAGGCGTACTGGCTCGGCAAGCCAGTCCTGATAGTCCGCAACACCACGGAATGGGGTGAAATCGTGGATGCAGGGGCGGCGTTCCTTGCCGGGACGGCCCGTCCGGGGATAATGACGGGATACAAGAAGATACCTCACGTCAAGGAGAGGGCGTTCCGTGCGTCGAGAAGGATATTCGGTTCGGGGGACGCGTCATCCAAGGTGGTCAGGGTACTGTCTGCCTACATGTCTGGGCACGGGAACAATTGAGCGATACGCGACGCCAAAGCCCAAGACGTCGGAGGATCGTGATGCTGCTCTCCAACCCGGCGACCTTCGACCAGAGGCCCCTGAAGGAGGCACACACCCTAGCGAATGCAGGGAGGGATGTCGTCATACTCGCCTGGGACAGGGAACTTGAAACCCAGTCCGACTCGGTCTTCGACGACGGCCTCGTCATCAGGAGGCTGCGGCTGGGAGCGGGCCATGGGACTCCGTTCCTGACGGTCCCGAAGCTTCTCCTGTTCTACCTGTGGTGCCTGGCCCACCTCGTCTTTTACCGGGCCGACGCCATCCACTGCCACGACGTCGACACGCTCCCCGCTGGTTTCGCGGCAAAAGCAGTCAAGCTCAACCGTCCCAGGCTCGTATATGACATGCACGACCTCCCCGAGGCTTTCCTCCGCTTCTTCCCCCTGACCAGTTTGACCCAGGCCGTGTTCCTCGCGTCCGCCCGAAGGCTCGCCGACGCCATAGTGGTAGTGAACGACAGGTTCGTGACCTACCTCGGCAGCCTCGGTTTCGACAAGTCGAAGCTCGTCGTGGTGATGAACTCGCCCCCCGTGGCGGGGGGACGAAGGCGGAAGCGGCGGGGAGAGGAGTTCAATGTGCTCTACTACGGCTGGCTCGGTGAGGAACGGGGGGTGAGACTCCTGGTCGAGGCGATGAAGGGACTCGGTGGAACACGCCTGACCCTGGCCGGGAGGGGGGAGCTGGAGAGCTGGGTGAAGGACGAGGTCGCGAAGAACCCGTCCATGAGATTCCTAGGTTGGCTCAAGATGAAAGACCTCGAGCTCGTCATACAAGGGGCGGACCTGATCCCATCACTCTATGAGCCGAGGACCAGGAACGCCATGATAGCTACCCCTGGAAAGCTGCTGACGGCGATGTCCCTTTCGATCCCATCCCTGGTCCCCTCGGGGACCTACCAGGCGGAGATAGTCGAGAAGTACGGGTGCGGGGTCGTCGTAGATTGGAAGGACCAGGCCGACGTCAGGCGGGCCATCCAGCGGCTCGCGACGGACTCCGAATTCTACGACCGCCTGGCGGAGGCCTCCTATGAGGCATTCGTGTCAAACTTCAGCTGGGAGGTCATGCAAAGGAGGTTGGCCGACGCCTATACGGGGCTGCTCAGCCCTTCCTAAGCAGCTGAAGGTAGACTTCGTTCCACTTCGCGGCTACGTTAGTGGGTTCGTTCTGCTGGGGCAGACCTTCCATCAGCTTCCCTGACCAGTCGACCACCTTGCATCCAACGGCCAGCGCCTCCAACGCTGCCTTCCCTACGGAACGAGCTTGGACGTGCCCCGGCGGCTTCCTCATGTCGATGTAGTATGCGAACTTCGAGAGAACCTCAGGCATCTCGTCGTGCTGGACGCTCCATCTGTCCATCCAGGTGATCGTAAGCCCGAGCCTCTTCGCGACTTCGGCTGCTTCGGAGTCCATCCCGTACCTGAAAGAAAGAGCGGACTTCGGGTCGCGGGCTGCGCCCGACGGTCTGAAGACGTCGGTGTCGACCGGGTTGGGGACGAAATGGGCGGAGGCCGGTGCCCCCTCGAGGAGGTTCGGAGTTGACACTGCGACGAAGTCGGCTCTGTCCCACCTTGCCCTCTTCTCCGCCCATCTCCCTTCGACGTCCGTGCCATGGTAGTGCATCACCACGGGCTTGCCATAGAGCCTCTTGACCCAAGGGACCACCCTATCTAGGGAGTGGACATGGACGACGTCCGCGTTCCTCGCCATGCGGATGGCCCTGAGGAAGAAGGAAGCGGCGCCGTCTGGGTAAGCTGTGCCATAGGTGGTGAGGCCCACCCTGTCCGCCGCCTTTCGCGTGATGACGGTGCTGGCGGTGTGGAAACCGCGGTCCGTGAACTTCGCGATGACGCTGGCGACCCCGGCGGTGTTCCAGACGTGAAGTATCCTGGGGCCCAACCTTGCACTGGAGCCCCGGGCCGAAGGGCAAAAAGGTTCCGCGAGAGGTAAAATACGCCGGAATGAAGACTTGGAACGAGGCGGCATGAAAAGAGAAGGGACCCGACCACAATTTGTCTTCTAGCTTCGGGCTCAGGTCTACGGGCCTCCTCGTCTTCGGGGGGCGCATAGTCAGCGCCTTCACCGGGCTCCTGTTCACCATAATGGTGGCCAGGTGGCTGTCCCCCTCCAACTTCGGGACCTGGGAGGTCATCGTGACACTTGTGACCTTTTCGTCCTACCCGGTCGGAGTGGTGGCCTACTGGGCTACGCGCGACGTCGCACGGGGGAGGATGATCGGAAGGACAGCCCTGGCGTCGGGGGGGCTGTTGAGCGCTGTGGGGCTCGTCCTCTACTTCGGATTCACATTCGTCACCTATTCGAGGATCTCGGCCCCAGTCCTGCCATTTCTGCTGGGAGCGCTGCTGGTCCCGCTCGCCTACTGGAGCGCCGTGACCAACTCGCTGGTCCAGGGGTTCAGGCCAGGGGTCTACGCCTATTCGCTTGTCATATCAGAAGTGGCAAAGCTGAGCGTTGCCTATTCTGCTCTCTACATCTACAGGCTGGGGATTGAGGGGGTGATCGTTGCGCTGATGGCCGCCTACCTGATCCAGTCCGTTGTCAGCACTTATTTCGTCAGGCTGACCGCCGCGGAGAGGTTCGACTTCGCCCAGACGAGGCGCTGGTCCAGGCTCGCCTGGCTGCCGGCAGTAAGTTACCTCCCGACAGTCTTGGCCGTGGCGGACACCTTCGTCGTCGCCCTGGGCTTCGGGACAGCGATAGTGGGATACTACCAGGTCGTATTCATGGTTGCAGGGGTGGTGGGTTACTCGTCCGCCCTCGCCTTCTCTCTCTATCCCCTCCTGCTCCAGGGAGGGAATGAGCGGCTCCCGGCTGTGAGCATGGAATTCTCACTCCTCTTTTCCATACCTATGGCCGCCGGTGCGGCCGTGCTGGCCGGCCCGATTACACTGCTCTTCGGGACGAAATGGCTCCCTGGGGCTCTGGGGCTGGCGATCCTTGCCGTGATGTTCGTGTTCACTTCAGCGTCAAGCATAGTGGACCAGGCGCTCCTCGGGACGGAAAAGGCCGACGTCGGCGAAAGGCCGAACTTCTGGGCCCTTGTAAGGAGCAACCTCCTGTTCGTCCCGGTCGCGAACATACTCTTTGGGGCGGTCTACGTGGCGTCCCTTTACTTCGCTCTCGCCTATTCGTTCGCCAACGGGTACCCCACGTCGACGGCGGTCGCGGTCTGGGCCACGGTGGAACTGGCGGCGACTGTCGCATTCACGCTGTTGAAGGCCAGGAGAGCAAGGAAGGTTGCGAGGCTGATGCCCGGGGTCAGCGTGGTGTACTATCTTGCGTCCGCTGCCGTGATGGCGGGAGTCGTCTACCTGCTTTCGGGGCCGCTTTTAATCCAAGGACAGGGAACGTTGGCATACGGCGCAAGTCTCCTCGGGGTCAGCCTCATCGGTGGAGCTGTCTACTTCGGGATACTCTACGCCATAGACTCGAGGTTCCGTGACATGGCCCGGGCGCTTCTTCGCCTGCTCTAGCGACTTTGGTTCCTGCCTGTCTTGGGCCTCAGGGTCTCCGCGTCCTGAGGAGGTAGAAAGCCAGTGCAATGACTAGAACCGCCCCCACTGCCGTCGCGCCCTCGAACAATTGTAGAGTGGTAGAGGTCTCCATGTTCGTAATGACGACGGTAGTGGGAGACGTTATCGTCCGAATGAGAGTCGAGGTCACGACATCCGTCGTCGTGGTGGATACTTGGACTACGACGAGGCCACACTGCGCCAGGCCGATACCTTCGACATATGGGCTCGACTGTGATTTTATCGGGGAGTACCCGTAGTACCAGAGAGCGAACCGGGTCCCGTTCTGCACGGCCGCAGGTCCGGTGAGGTAGTCAGATTTCCAGTGCGCCTGAGCGGAATCGACCAGGTCCCCCGGCATCGCAGTCCAGTTGACGCCATCATGCGAGACCGCGTACCTGATGCTAGAACCGTCACCATACAGCATGACCAGTGTCCCGTTGATATTCAGGACATCGGGGTGTCCGACGATGGTGGTATTCATGTAGATCTGATCCGAAGCGCCTAGGAAGACAGGGTTCCCGGGATACTTGGTCCAATGGATACCGTCACTTGACGTGGCGAAATCAATGGCCTCGACATAGTAATACTCCCCTGCTGTCTTGGGGGTTGGCGATTGGGCACCATACCACATGTCATAACCGCCGTTCAGGAAGATCACGTTTTCGTTATAGATCCAATTAGAATCGTAGAATCCGGGTCCCGGTTTGAGCACAGGGTTGTCAGCATACTCCTTCCAATGGATTCCATCGGCCGAGAAAGCGACCCCAATCGACCTGCTGTAGATCGAAGAGCCGTTGCTCGCTCTAAAATACATCAAATATCCAGTGCCATTGTACAGTACTGAAGGAGCATACAATGGCGCGTGGTCCCAGGTCCCGTTTGGCCCACTCGTGAGTACGGGTGTCCCGTCCACCGTCCAGTTGCCTCCGTCCTTCGATGTCGCGGTGTAGATCCCCCAGATTCCCCCGACATAGCCGGCGTACCACATCCTCAACCCGCCGCTCACTGCTAGCACCGAGGGTTCCTGGTAGGTATTGTTGTAAGCGAACCAAGTCTCCGTCGAAGTCTTGTAGGTGTAGCCCCCTGAGTCGTTCAAGACGGGGTTGTGTAGATTTTCGGTGCACATTTCCTGGGGGACAGACTGACCTGCCGCCAGGGGTGCGATTTCAAGCGATGCGAGGACCAAGATGAGAACCAAGACTGCCGCTGGAGGCCGGCCCGAGGGCATGGTTCTCGGACGAGCATTCGATATTTACGGACTTCCTTACGACCCAATGCGAGCGTGCATGGCTTCGCTTGGCGCCGGGACCCCTCATGGCCAGTCTTACTTTGGTGCCGATGGGCCGGACTCGCCCGCAGGCTTCTCAGGCGCCATCTCCGGGATGTCGGTAATCGGCTCCGGAGGCGGCGTAGTTGCCATGGTGTACCCGATCCATGCCAAGATTGCGAGAAGCACCAGTACGGCCACGAAAGCGGTTATGGCCAGAACCAGCGTAGTCCAATAGTAGATCAGGACGCCGTAGACGATTATCCCGAGTATGCTGCCGCCGAAAATAGCCCCGCCTATTGCTCTATCGTTCGCCAAGAGACACACCGGCGGTCCAACGGCGCGAATATAACGGTTGTGGGATGGTCTGCTTCATGCGAGCAGTTTCTGCGCGACGCTCGGTGTTCCGCGGGTTGTCACATATACTCCTGGGAATCCCTCCTCCCGAAGGCGCTCCACAACCCTCCTCTCCATCTGGAGCAGTGAGGACTCTCCTTTGGCAGCAGCAGTGTGCAGGCTCTTTGGGAGTTTCCAGCCAAAGTATTTTTCGCATTTCTTGACGTCCTCTTCGCCTTTGAAGGGGAAGACGTTCAGGAGTACCCTGGCCTTCAGCCGAGCCTTCTCAATAATAGCGGCATGGTCGTCAAATGTCTCCCCGGCGTCCGTTGTCGGTGGTTGGGCAAGGAGGCACTTCGCACCCGCCTTGATCCTCCCCCTAGCCAGGTCGACCCCACCGGGTTTAGCGAGCCGGCCGATGTCGACGGGGGCGAAGAACCGGGTTTGAGCCCCGGCCCTTCTTGCCATGGACGAGGCCTGTCGGACCGCCTCCGCCAGGCTGGGGAAGTCGCGGACGTTCGATGCCTTCGCCGACGGAGGGTAGGCGTCACCCCAGGCGACCATGACGGACTTCAGCCCGAGAGCGACGGCTGTGAGTACCGATGAGAGGAACTGGGGTCTGTTCTGGTCGCGGACCACTATGACCGGGGCCGCATCGATGCGTAGCTGTTCCTGCAGCATGGCCGCCGCTTCGATGGTTGAGATCTTCAGGAAATCTGCCTTCTTGACGTTCGCGACCAGGATGACGTCGGCCAGGTCACGGATGCCACGGACGCCTTCCACAAAGCCATTGATACCTTCCTTGAGGCCCAGCGGGGCCGACTCCGACGAGGGGAACATCGGAGGGAAGACTTCGACAATCCTCAGGAAGGCCAACCTGCAGGACGCCCATGTCCCGCTAGAAAACAGTTCCCGAAAATGATGAAGCGCCGAAGCCTACTTCTTCTTTGACCGCGCTACCAGCATGGGCACGGCCATCTTCTCCGGCTCCCTCGCTTCGGTCTCGACAGCCAGCTCTTCGTAGTCATATTCGATGCAGCCGCACATGGTTGGCCGGAGAATGGACTCCGGCACATAAGGGTTGTCCGGGGGCCCAGTCTAGCGAAATCGTGCCCGCCCCTGTTTATACCCCAGGTCATGGCCAGGCGGGCGGGTAGCCTTGAGTTCGGGGGACACCTATGGTCAACTCTCCAATTCCTATGGGAGGAACCACTTCGAGGTCGACGGACCCCTTCGACTGATGCTCAGGTACTTCACGGGGAGGGTGCCTGACCTTTCTGCCCTGGGGTCCTTCGCAGGAAAGGAGCTCTACGAGGTCGCAGATTACGTCGACAAAGTGGCCAACCCGAGGCATGTGATGTGGAGCATCAACGGGGAGCGCGTGGACGAGATCTGGCTAGAGCCGTCTGAGCGGGCGGCGCTGGTCAGGCTGTTCAAGGAGTTCGGGGTGAACAAGAGCCCCTACAGGGGCGGGACCTGGTTCGACCACTTCGCTTCGATATACTTGATTTCAGACCCAGGGATCGCCTGCATACTTACTGTGACGAATCAGACCGCCTACGCCCTGTACAAGTATGGAGACGAGGGACAGAAGAAGCTCGTCGGGGGGCTGATTGGCGAAGCTGCCGCGGTGACCTACGGGGCCACCTGGTTCACTGAGTTGCAGGGTGGGAGCGACCTGGGCGCGAACATCGTCGAAGCCACGAAACAGGGGGGCTCCTGGAAGATCAGCGGGGACACCAAGTACTTCGCGAGTAATGCAGGCCTGGCCGACTATGCTCTGGTGACGGCGAGGCCCGTGGGCGGCCCCGCTGGAGCAAAGGGGCTCGGGTTGTTCCTGGTGCCTAAGTTCGCCACGACCGGGAAGAGGAACTTCGTCGTCAGGAGGCTCAAAGACAAGAGCGCGACAGTGAGCGTCCCCACAGGCGAGGTGGAGTTCCACGATTCGGAGGCGAGCGCCGTGGGGGACCTGAGCCAAGGGATCTACTACACCATGGAAGACCTGATGGTCTCGCGCCTGGCGAACTCGTTCGGAGCACTGGGGGTGGCCCGGAAGTCTTACCTCGAGGCGTACTACTACGCCAAGAAGAGGAAGGCCTTCGGGAAGCTCCTCATCGACCACCCGCTCGTCCAGAGGGACCTGCTCGAGATGGAGCTGTACCTCGAGGGGACCATGGCCCTCGCGCTCAAGGCAGTGGACCAGTTCCAGAGGTCGTGGCAGGAGACCCCTCCGTACGACGACGTCTATCACTACGCCAGGCTGCTGACCCACATCGCGAAGAACTCGACGGCGGACATGGCGTCGTACGTGTCGAAGGCCGCCATGGAGCTGCACGGAGGCCTCGGCTTCCTGGAAGAGTACCCGGTCGAGCGTCTCCACAGGGAGGCGCTGATAACGCCGATATGGGAGGGGCCTAGCAACATCCAGGCCCTTGAAATGCTCGAGGTGATGGCGAAGAAGAAGGCCCACCTCACGCTCCTCGAGGACATGAGGAGGCTTCGGGACGGCATCGCACTGGAGAGGGACGCGGCGTCGGAGGCTCTGGAGGGCATGACGGCTGCTCTGGGGCGCCTGTCGTCCTCAGACGAGCAGGGCGCGCAGTTCCAGGCCAAGGACGTGTTGGCCACCGTGGGGAACGGGATCTCGACGATCATGCTGCTGGCCATCGGGGCCAAGCTCGGGGACAGGAGGCTCCTGGACATGGGCAGGCTCTATGCGGACAGGTTCCTCGAAGGCAGGCCAATTCCCCCTGGGGTCCTGGGCAGGGCGAGAGAGGTCTTCGCCATAGACGAGATAGCCTGAGCGCCAGGCTTCCGCCTTCTTCTTAATCACACACCAGTGCCCAGGGATTTTCGCGCAGGGGTGACCGCCTTCGCGCTCGTAGTGCCACCGGTTGTGACTGGTCCCGTAGGAATTGAACCCGACCTTGGGCGTTAAATCCTCTCGCCAGCTACATTGCTGAGTTGCGGACCGCCTTACTCACTCTCGAGAGAAAGAATCGGGAGTGCACAAGCTTCACAGGCCAAGGGCAGGCGTGTAGAAACAACTCGGTCGGGAGCTAGGACGAAGGGAGACGGAGAGAGATATCATTCCCACAAGACCAGAACGGAGGTCCTGCTGGCCATCGGGGCGGCTCACAAGGCAAGGGACGGCCGAACTACGACCAGAGTGTCATCGACGGGATCCTCTCAGGAGAGGCGGAGTCGCTGCGCTTCGTTTCAGACTTCTGGGCCTTCACGCCAAGCAAACGGGACAAAGAGCAGTTCAGAAGGTTTTGCAGGTTCGTCAGGTCATACGCTGGCTCGGGCAATCTGAGGGATGCTTCAGCGAGTGTCGGCATCTACCTCACCACAGGTCACGACTGGCGCAATGGTACAAGCATTCCTTTCATGGCGAGGCTCTATCGAAACTACGTGTCTCTAGGCAGACCGGAACGTGGACATCGATGGCTACCTGTACGAATTGCACGCAACGGCAGTTCGTTCAAGCAGTTTATCCAAGTTCCAACAGGAATCCAA
The DNA here is from genome assembly GCA_028867035.1 of Nitrososphaerota archaeon. Taxonomy (GTDB): domain Archaea; phylum Thermoproteota; class Nitrososphaeria; order Nitrososphaerales; family Gagatemarchaeaceae; genus UBA183. The sequence goes on from JAGWHB010000004.1 coordinate 179,272, forward strand.
TCGGAACTCGAAATTCAGGATGTTCTAGAGCAACTGCGCGCGAAATCATCACTCGAAAAATTTGGCTTTGTCTTAGGAGTTATGCTCGGAGACGCAGGCAAAGGAATGAACCTCTATGTCAAAGGGACCCACAGAATGCCTTCTGTGAACCTCCTACTTATGCTGTCAAAGAAACACATGCGCAACCTCAGGTTCGCCAGCTACACGTCATCATGCTGCGCGTCTCTCGGACTCGAAATGCACAGGATTGCGGACAGGAAATCCAGTGTACTGCAACTCAAGAGTAAAGCCAAGGCGTCAAACTTCTATTGGCGATCGGAACGATCACCTCTATTGGCTTGGATGCTAATGGCTTGTCTCGGTATCCGTGTCGGAGAAACCACAACACGGACATCGGTGCGAATGGACTGGATTTTCAGGACAAGCCGTGCATTCAAAATCGCATTCCTCCAAGGGCTTGCTGAGTCCGATGGTAGCGCAAGCTACACAGGATACGCGAGAATTACTTCGTGGCCTAGCGCAGAATTCGTAGCCCAACTCCTTAGATCCCTGGGAGTTACTTGCAGCGTAGCCTGGAAACGTGGGCGGCTTTGCGATGTGGCCATCACAATCGACCAGGCGGCATCCATCCGGCTCTTCAATGAGGAAATCGCTTCTGAGCGATATGCACGCATGAGGCAAATGGTGGATGCCCGAAGATTGCGCATCTGGCCCAAATACATCATTGACATGATAGAGAAACTCGCCAAGTCGCACAAGACCCCAGAAATCACTCGCCACATTCTTGAAGAGCACGGCATATTCATCCGGTCGGGATCGATAAGCCGATTTCTCCGCAAGAAGCCAAAGCCCTCTTCTTATTTCTCTTAGCTTCCGCTGAGCTGAATGGGAAAGAGGTCGGATTGAGGAGACTTACGCCTTTACGGCTGCTTTCTTCTCGGCTGAGCCCTTTTGAGTTATTTCCTGAACGATTCCGGCCGCTACGGTCTGGCCTGAATCGCGAAGCGCAAAACGGCCCAATTCCGAGAACTCCTTGAACGTCTCGAGCACAATCGGCCTCAGAGGCGTGATTTTGACGATGGCCGAGTCGCCCGTTTTGAGGGTCTTCGGTTTCTCCTCCGTTGCCTGGCCCGTCCTTGGGTCGATCTTCGCCACGAGCTCCGAAATGGTCGCCGCCACCTGCGAGGTGTGAGCATGGAGCACGGGGGTGTACCCTGCCGCGATCGCCGTGGGGTGGAACACCACGATGATCTGTGCCCTGAACTCCTTCGCGATCGTCGGCGGAGCGTTGGAAGGCCCTAGGACTGAGCCGCGCTTGAAGTCTCCCTTGGCCACTCCCCTCAGGTTGAACCCGATGTTGTCCCCCGCCATCGCCTCCTGCATCTGGGTGTGGTGGGTCTCGATGGACTTTACTTCCGCCGTCAGCCCTTCGGGCATTATGGAGACGCTGTCCCCGACCTTGATCTTGCCTGTCTCGACCCTGCCGACGGGGACGGTACCTACGCCTGTGATGGTGTAGACGTCCTGCACGGGGAGCCTGAGCGGCTTCTCGATGGGCTTTGGAGGCTCTGTGAACTCGTCCAGGGCCTGGAGGAGTATCGGCCCCTTGTACCACGGCATGTTAGTCGACGGCTTTACGAGGTTCTCCCCGGTCCAGCCCGACACGGGGATGAAGCGTATCTTTGTAGTGTTGTACCCCACCGTCTTGAGCAGTGTCTCGATGTCCTGCTTCGCTTCGTTGTACCTCTGCTCGGAGTACTTCACCGTCTGGTCGTCCATCTTGTTGATCGCCACCACGAGCTGGGAGACCCCGAGGGTCCTCAGAAGGAAGGCGTGCTCCCTGGCCTGGCCGCCGGAGGCGAGGGCCGCGTCCCCTTCTCCCTTCTTAGCGGACACCACCAGCACGGCGGCGTCTGCCTCGGAGGCGCCTGTGATCATGTTCTTGATGAAGTCCTTGTGCCCGGGCGCGTCGATGAGCGTGTAGAAGTACTTCGGTGTCTCGAACCTCTGGAAGGCGAGGTCGATGGTGACCCCCCTCTCCCTCTCGTCCTTCAGCTGGTCCAAAACCCAGGCGTACTTGAAAGAGTCCCCTGCTCCTGTCTTCTCGGACTCCTTTGCGAACTCCTCGATCATCCTGTTGTCTACCACTCCGAGGTCGAACAGGAAGTGCCCCATGGTCGTGCTCTTGCCGTTGTCCACGTGGCCGGTTACTATCAGGTTCAGGTGCGGCTTGTTGGCCATCTCTAGGTCAGTCCTTACGATGAAACGACCCTCTCTGAGCGTATAAAAGCGTTACGAGGATGAAGCGCAGATTTGCGGGAGTTCGCCATGTGCGGGACGCCAGTCGCCCGCCGGGGAAGGCGTTCTGGTAACTAGCATTATCTGCTGCGCGTCCACGGAATTCTTGCCTTGGAAAGCCGCATACTATTCGCTACGGTCGCTGTCCTCCTGGTCGTCGCCGCAGGAGCTGCCACCGTGGTCCTGCAGACCGGCGGGACCCAAAAGAGCGTTTCGACCGGGCCGGGGAGCACCACGAAGACTACGGCTGTCAGTACTACCTCCACCAACGAGGGCGGGCCGGTCTCGTCTATCTTCGCCACAGCGCCGGGCCTGACATTGAAACCCTTGGGCAGCACAGGCCAGGTGACCCTTTCGAAAGACGGCCTCAACCTTGGGCTCTACGTCAATTCGGAAGTGGTCAAGGCTGGGAGCAGCGTGGAAGTGATGATCTATGAGAACAATCCCAACGGCAAGGTCAGGGTGCCCGCGGCGAACAACTGGCCGGTTCCCGGGCTGTCTCTCGGCCCCTGCGGGACGCTCAACGCACCGATGGGCGTCGGGATACTGGCGGGGTATTACACGGGAAACAACATTTCAAGTGTCACGAGCGGCCAATTACTGGCGCTCTACCAGCCTGGAACTTACAACTGCCCGGACATCCTGTCGGGCGTAACGGGATACTCGTTCGCCGCCGGCAGCGAAACGGCCGGGATCCTGCAGGACAATGGCACCAGCCCAACTGTGACAGAGGCGATGAACGCGAATGTCACCGCCTCCGGGTACTGGACGTCGGCCTTCAGCTTCTTCCAGCCGGGCTACTATACCGTGGTGGGCGGGGACGAGTGGGGGACCCTGCTCATCTCGCACATCTTGGTGGTCCAGCCCATTCTGCTGGCGCAGCAGTCTCAGCAGTCTCCGCTGCGGTTCATCCTCTCGCTGAACGCGACCAGGATGGTGTCCGGACATTACATCTCCATCAGGGCGCTCATCAACAACACCCTGCCACTGATCCTCAGCGTCAATGGCTCCTCTGACCTGCCCTGGAGCCATCTCGGGGGCCCCTGCCTTGCCTACGCCGGCATCGCCATACTGCGCGGACACTACACCCAGACGAACTTCACCGCGGGGACGCCCCTTCAGCTGTACCCGTTCGGCTTGATCATTCCATGCCTCGAGACCCAGTCCGACCACTATGTCTTCCAGCCCCTGAGCGACCAGGCGCTCCTGGGAAATGGCGCCATCTTCACGATGGGAGACGGATTCGGCGGGACAGGGTATTATGCGCCGGGACAGACGTGTGATCCCACCGTTGCCTTCTGCGGGAACGAAAAGGTGACGCCGTTCGAGCCAGGCACTTGCACCGTCGTCGCCGGGGACGAGTGGGGGCAGCTGGCACTTGGGTACTTCCAGGTGACTGCACCTCCTGGTTGACCGTTACGAGGATCAAACGGAGTTGGCAGGACTCGGCCTGGCATGGGGATCGATGTCGTTGACCTACGGGAATCGTGAGGGGTGAGGGTGATGCGACATCTGCGAGCCGCGTGTAGTGCGACGCTGATTGTAGGGGAGGAGAGACCTATACCGGCTGGGTCTGACCTTCTGGAAATATGTGTCGGGCGACCGAAAGTCATTTTTGCCTGCCGCACAGGAGTCTCTCCATGAGCGACTGGAACGCTGGGATAATCGAGGAGTTCCGCAGCAATCATGGCAAGGTGGGAGGCTACTTCGATGGAGCGACGTTGCTCCTCCTCCATCATGTGGGGGCCCGAACGGGCAAGCTTCGGGTCAACCCGGTCATGTACCTCAAAGACGGGGACAGGTACCTGGTCTTCGCTTCTAAAGGTGGGGAGGACACCAATCCGGACTGGTACCACAACCTCAGAGCCCACCCGGACGTCGAGATCGAAGTGGGGGACGAGAAGATCAAGGTTCATGCGGAGGAGGTCAGGGGGGTGGAGCGGGACAGGCTCTACGCGCGTCAATCGTCTCTACGGCCGCAGTTCGCCGACTATCAGAGGAAGACCAAGAGGGTTATCCCTGTGATGGCGCTCATGTCCAGGTAAATCCTGGCTCAGAACCAATCGCTCATGGCCGTCGACACCCGGTTCTCCGCCTCCTGCTCGTCCATCTCGTAGAACCGCTGCCACCAAGGGCCGCGGACATAGAGGGCGTCGATCGCGTTGTCGTACCCCACGAGCGGCCACATGGACCCCCAGGTCTCGCCGGAGGTCTCCGGGAGCACGGCGGCGAGGAATAGGACGAGTCCGCTAAGAACGACGAAGGGGTAGGCGGCGGCGACCGAAAGGCCCGGCTCGCCTCAAAGGGTGACGAAAGGGAAGGCCAGCATGGGGGCAACCAGCGAAATGACGAAAACTACCACACCGGCCTGGGCGACGAGCTTCCGAAGGTGAAGGGCCGACTCGACCTCCTCCGTCTGCCTTTGAGGAGACACCCGCCTAAATCTTTGTGGGTTCAAGCATTCGGAACCCTAATCTGTAAGGGGGAGCGTACCGTTGCTCTGGCATGGCAGGCAGCGTGAATTCGCCGGCCGAAGCCTTCACCCGAATGACTTTCGGCTTCCGCGACACGCAGGCCCTATACGTCGTCGCGAAGCTGGGGGTCGCCGACCACCTCGTCGGAGGGCCGCTCGGTGCGATCGACCTTGCGAAGAAGCTGGGCGTCAAGCCGAGGCCCCTGTTCAGGGTTATGCGGGCCCTCGCCTCCCAGGGGGTCTTCACCCAGGACCGGTCGGACAGGTTCGGGCTCGCGCCCATCGGCCGCCTGCTGCTGAGCGACAGTCCGGAGTCGTTGCGTTACATGGCCATCAGCACAGGAGAGGAGACGTACAAGGCGGCCGGAGAGCTGCTGCACACGGTCAGGACGGGAGAGACAGCCTTCGACCACATCTACGGGAAAGGGCACTTCGATTATCTTGCTGAGCACGAGGAGGAGAGCAGGACCTTCAACTTGTTCATGACACAGAGCCTCAGACGTTTCGGGAGCCCACTGGCTGCGTATGACTTCAAAGGAAGGAGCACCGTAGTCGACGTCGGTGGGGGGCGGGGGACGCTTCTCGCTCAGGTTCTCCGCGCCAATCCGCGACTGAAGGGCGTCCTCTTCGACCTGCCCCATGGGGTGGCGGAAGCGCCGCAATGCCTGGAGGCTGAGGGGGTCGCCGGCCGCTGCAGGATAGTCAAAGGCGACTTCTTCCGCTCTGTCCCCGAGGGAGGGGACGTCTACGTGCTCTCCAGGATACTGCATGACTGGCCGGACGAGAAGGCGGCCAAGATCTTGGCGAACTGTAGGAAGGCGATCAAGGACGGCGGGGTCCTGGTCATCCGCGAAGCGGTGGTACCCACGGGGGACGCTCCTGCCTTCTCCAAGCAGGTCGACCTGACCATGCTCTATTTGCTCGGAGGGATGGAGAGGACGGAGGAAGAGTGGAGGAAGCTGCTTCGGAGTTCGAGGTTCGAACTCAAGAGAATAATCAAAACAGGGCAGCCGTTCGACCTCATCGAGGCAACCCCGTCATGATACTGAGACGCGGCCAGGGCCGGCGTGCCAATTGGGCAGAAGGGATGTCAGTCAATCCTTTACGAAGTCGTGAATGACGGCAGTCCGAATCTCGGCCCGCTATTTCTGTTCGCTCGCCGTGCCGGTTTCCCTCTCTTCGATGTCGTCGGACTCCCTGTCTTCTTCTTCGACCTCTGCTTCATCTTCGAGCTCGTCGTCCTCTTCATCGGCGGGAGCGACGTCAGGCCTGGCTTCGACGTCGCGCTCCTGTTCGATTGCTTCGTCGCTGCCTTCGCTGTCGGTGGACATGGGTGCCGGAATCATCCCGCAGGAGCACATAAGTCTGTTGAATGGGTCAGGTTTCGTACAAAAGCGGGAGCGCGAGCTGGGTCGAGCTTCCCGCTCTACGCTCTGCTGCCTTTACCGTTTAGCTCGAAGACAGATAGCTCCACATGATGACGCCGACGAGCATCACCAGCGAACCGGCGAAGCCCGTTATGAGCGCGCCCGCTGCGTCAGCGCTGAGCCCGAATGTCTCGATGAACGAGATCACCGGGGCCCTGACGAGCCAGGCGAAGAAGCCCAGGGCGTATCCTAGGAGCCAGAATGCGAACAGTACGAGTTTTCTTCCCATGCTGTTTCGATGGACCATATCATGTCCAAAGTCGGTAAATGGGCGGAAGATAGTATTCCTTTACGGCTTTGTTGAATTGTTTAGAGCAGCAGGCCGACAGTGGAGAGGAGGTAGGTTGTCAGGAAGCTGCTGAACGCCCCCAGGAAGACGAAGGCTATCCCTTTGGCGATCAGCTTCTTGTCTCTTAGATAGGAGTCGCTGACGCAGACCGACATCAGACCTCCGAATATCGAACCCGGGTCCTGAGGCAACTCCGATGGCTGAAATGGCCCTTCAGGCTAATTAACGGTTATGGATGAGCGGTCCACTGGTGTCGCTGACCGTGACCCAATCTACGCCTGGGCCAGGGCTACCATGGCCTCGGCGAGTTCGTCGGGCTTTGTGACCATCGGCCAATGCCCGGAATCTATGACCCTGTGGGGCCCGTCGAGCTTGCCCCACTTTCCTGCGACTATCTCGTCGACGGGGTCTCCGCTCTTGGTGCAGAAGATGTAGGCGCTCTTTATCGAATCGAACCTCTCCGAGAGGGTGATGGGGTCGTTCGCTGGCTTCTGGGGCCAAGGAGTCCCCTTCGATAGCATCCATGCCCTGTCTCCCCCCTGCACGTCGATCCCGATGGCGTCGATGATCCGTTCAGTGAGCGGGATGGCGAAGCTCCCGGCGGGCGGCGCCCCGAATTCCTTGGTCGGGTCGAAGCGTCCCTGAGGCGTCCTCACCTTCTCAGGGCGGAATGCATCCAAATACAGGATGAGCTTCACCTTCTCCGGAAGCCGGTCCGCCACCGGTGCGACTACTTTCCCCGCGAAGCTGTGCCCCACAAGGACGAAGTCGTCGAGGTCGTTGTACTCTATCACATTCAGAACATCCTGTATCGAGGTTTCGATGCCCATGTCCTTCGAAGCCAGATGGACCCTTTCACCCATCCCCGTCAGCGTGACCGGATACGCAGAATGGCCGCCCTTCTCGAACAATGGGACTACCCTCTTCCACGCCCAGGCCCCCAGCCACGCGCCTGGGACCAAGACGAATTCAGTCAATGGCGGATTGTGATTGTGGTCGATATAAAAGCCAAGCCGGGGGTCGACGTCCCATCGAGGGAGAGGACAGCGAAAGTGTCCCCGGCGAGGTCAACTAAGCGCGACCTGAGCGAGGCTTGATATACCTGAGAAGAATCCCCATTTCGGCAAGGCCTCCCCTTGCCAAGCAGCTTCCTTTCGAAACTAAGTTCAGCCCGGAGCGTCTTCACTTTCAGAGATTTCATACTCCTCCCGGGCAGGAGCGAAGTCGAGCCCAGCGGGATAGATCTGTCGTCAAGGCTCACGAAGAGGATCAAGGTTAGGGTGCCACTGGTCTCCTCGCCGATGGATACGGTCACGGAGTGGAGGCTCGCCCTGGAGATGGCGAAGTTGGGCGGGGCGGGGGCCATACACAGGAACATGCCCATAGACGACCAGGTGAGCCAGGCGAAGAAGGTCAAGGCCGCCAGGGTCGACGCCTTGAGCACTGATGAGAAGGGAAGGCCCCTGGTCGGGGCGTCCGTGTCTCCACTCGACAGGGAAAGGTGCCTCGCGCTCGACAAGACTGTCGATTTCTTGGTCGCGGACGTCGCCCACTTCCACACATCGAAGGTCATGGACGCCGCCAGGAAGGTCATCCCAGACCTGAGCGCTGACTTCATAGTCGGCAACATCGGCACGCAGAAGGCTGTCTTCGACATCGTGGACGAGCTTCCGCGCGTCGACGGGTTCAGGGCAGGGATAGGCTCCGGTTCGATTTGTATCACTTCAGAGGTCACGCGGGTTGGCGCTCCGACCCTCTTCGCCGTGGCGGAGGTCGCCAGCGCCCTCGAAGAGAGAAGGCTTGAGATCCCTGTCATAGCCGATGGAGGCATAAGGGGGCCGGGGGACGCTGCATTGGCATTCGCAGCCGGTGCTTCGACGGCGATGCTCGGGTCGATGCTGGCCGGGACCGACGAGGCGCCGAGCAAGACAATCGTGAGAGGAGGGAGGAAGTTCAAGACACACAGGGGGATGGCGAGCGCAGCCGCCCGCAGGGTGAGGTTCGCCATCGACAGGTACAGCGTCCCAGCCAAGGGCCTGGACGAAGGGGTCGAGGCGTACGTCCCCTACGTCGGGAAGGCTGAAGGGGTCGTGGCCATGATGGAAAACGGGCTGAAGGCTGCGTTCGGTTACGCTGGAGCGGCCGGGGTCGGAGACATGTGGAAGAAAGCGACCTTCGGCTCCGTGAGCGCCGTCGGGTCGACGGAGCTGGGCTCGCATTCTCTGGAGATCAAAAAGTGATGGAGCACGAGCTGGCGGGAGGGATAGCTGTCCTCGACTTCGGGGGGCAGTATGCGCACCTGATCTGCAGGAGGATAAGGGCGCTCGGCGTGTATTCGGCCCTCGTCCCCCACGACACCCCGCTTGCCCAGCTGGAGAGGATGAAGGTGGCAGGGGTGGTGCTTTCAGGGGGCCCTGCAAGCGTGTACTCGGAGAGGGCGCCGGCGGCCGACCCCGAGTTATTCGAAGGCGAGCTGCCGATGCTTGGCATCTGCTACGGCTACCAGCTCATGGTCAGGGCCCACGGCGGGGAGGTCGCGAGGGCGGACCGCAGGGAGTACGGGAGGGCGAGCGTCAAGGTGATGGAGGGAGGAGGGCTCTTCGACGGCCTGGGCGCCGAAAAGATAGTCTGTTGGATGAGCCACTCTGACTCGCCCGTCAGGATACCGTCGACCATGCAGGTGCTGGCCGCAAGCGAGAGCTCCCCCTATGCGGCGGTAAAGCTGTCGGGCTCGCCGCAGTTCGGGGTGCAGTTCCATCCGGAAGTCTCCCACACCGAGAAGGGGCAGGCCGTGCTGTCGAACTTCATCTTCGGAATCTGCCGGGCGGAGAAGAAGTGGAGCATGGAGGAGTTCATGCGCACCTCCGTCGAGTCGCTTTCGAAGCTCGAAGGGAGGGTGCTGTGCGCTGTCTCCGGCGGAGTGGACTCGTCTGTGACCGCGGCCCTGCTGCACAGGGCGGTGAGGAACAGGCTCCGGAGCGTGTTCATCGACACGGGACTCCTGAGGGAGGGCGAAGCGGAAAGGGTAAGGAGGTTCCTCGGCCAGGAACTCGGGGTGAACGTGGCGGTGGTGGACGCATCGGAGCGCTTCCTCACCGGCCTGGAGGGGGTGCGCGACCCGGAGCAGAAGAGGAAGATAGTGGGGAAGACGTTTGCGGATGTTTTCGAGGAGTTTGCAAGGGACGAGGGCCCCTTCGCCTATCTCGCCCAGGGGACCCTGTACCCCGACGTGATAGAAAGCGGGAGGTCCACGGGGCCCGCGTCTGTGATCAAGACCCACCACAACGTCGGCGGGCTACCATCGGATATCTCCATGAAGGTGGTCGAGCCGCTGCGCGAGCTCTACAAGGACGAGGTCAGAGAGCTGGGGTCACTGATGGGGCTGCCCAAGGGCGTGGTCGACCGGCACCCTTTCCCCGGGCCGGGGCTGGCGGTGAGGGTGATCGGGGAGGTGACGAGGGAGAAGCTGAGGATCTGCAGGGAATCGAGCCGCATCGTCGAGAAAGTCCTCGAGGAGGAGGGGCTCTATGGCAGGGTGTGGCAGGCGTTCGCGTACGTGGGGGACGATGAAGTGACGGGCGTGCTTGGAGACGAGAGGAAGCTCGGGCGGCAGGTGACGGTGAAGGTGGTCGAGTCGGTGGACGCCATGACAGCGGACTGGAGCAGGCTGGACCCGAGGGTCCTCGAGCGCATCTCCAGCGCCATCACGAACGAGGTGAGCGGCGTCGTCGCTGTCGCCTACTCTATCTCATCCAAGCCTCCCGCTACCATAGAGCCCCAGTGATACCAGTGGGGACCATACGCCCTTCGACGAAGCTCGCCGAGCTCCACGTCCATCTGGGAGGGTCCGTGGACCCTGCCGTGATGTGGGAGATAGCTCACGCCCAGGGGATCAGGCTCCCCACCAAGGACTATTGGAAGTTCGTTGACCTGGTCACAGTCGACTCGGTCAAGAAGAAGGCGTTCGAGGACTACCTGTCACTTTTCAGGTGGACAGAGCTGATACAGTCGAGCCCGCTGGCCATCGAGAGGTCGGTCTACCAGACAATCGCCGGGGCATACAGGAAGAACAACATCACGCTCCTCGAGCTCCGCTTCAATCCGATGAAGAGGAATAGGGGTGGGGAGCAGGACCTCGACCAGATCATGATGGCGGCGGTCAGGGGCATCGACAGGGCGTCCCTCGAATACCCGGTCAGGACAGGGCTGATCGTCTGCCTGGACAGGACGTTCGACCGAAGGCAGAACGAGATACTCCTCGACAAAGCGGTCCTGTTCTCGAACAGGGGCGTGGTGGGGATCGACATGGCGGGGCCAGCCAGCCCGGGCTTCAGATACTCTGACTACGCCGCGACTTTCAGGCGGGCGAGGAAGGAGGGCCTGGGCCTTACTGTCCATGCCGGCGAAGACGAGGGGCCCGAATCTGTGAAGGAGGTCATGAGGCACCTCGACCCGGACAGGATCGGCCACGGTGTCAGGGCAGCGGAGGACCCGAAGACCCTGAGGCTGATCGCGAAGGAGGGGGTGGTCCTCGAGACCTGCCCTACCTCGAACCTAAACACGGGGGTACTGAAGGGCGTCGCTGAGATGAGGAGGGTGTTCAGTGCTCTGAAGGAGAGTGGGGTGAAGTTCACGATAAACACGGACGGGCCGGAGATGCTGAAGACAAACCTCAGGGGGGAGATAGACTTCCTTCTGGACAATGGGGTGCTCGCCGCCTCCGATGTCATGGAAGCCAACCGTGCCGCGTTCGGGGCGACCTTCGTCAGGTGAGAGTCGGCCGATGAAAGGAAAAATCTATCCGTGCTTTGGAACCCAAGGGGCGAGGGGAATAGAGCGATGCCTGTGAAGAATTTCTCGGTTCAGGAGTTCGGGACCCCGGCGTGGCCGGACTTCGCAGAGCTTGTCGAGAAGCACCACGGGATATGGGGCGGGTGCTGGTGCGTCGCGTTCCACCACAAGAATGGCCATGGGAACGGAAGTGTCGCCCTCAACAGGGCGGAGAAGGAGAGCTTGGTCAGGGCGGGTCAGGCCCATGCTGCGCTTGTCTACGACGGGGAGCGCCTGGTGGGCTGGTGCCAGTTCGGTCCGCCCGGCGAGCTCCCGGCTCGGATGACGGCATACGGCAGGCTCGGGGTGGCTCTCCCTGACTGGAGGATCACCTGCTTCTTCGTCGACCGTGACCACAGGAAGGAGGGGGTCGCGAAGGCGGGGCTGGAAGGCGCACTCCGGATCATCGCCGAGAGGGGCGGGGGGACCGTCGACGGCTATCCGACAGTCACTCGGGGGAAAACAACGTCGAACTCGTTCCTGTGGAGCGGCACTTCCACGATGTTCGAGGGAGCGGGGTTCAAGCGGATCGGGATCCTCGGCAAGAGCAAATGGATGATGAGAAAGACAGTCAGACCCCGAGCTCGCCGCGTAGGTGCCGTTTCTCTGAAGTAGGAAAGGAAAGGTTTGATAGGCGTTTCGCGAGGCGGAGCAAAGTTGGAGCCCGCGGAGAAGGAGATTGCCGTCGGTGAATACACCGTAAACTACGCCTCAGCAGGAAACGGCGAGCCCCTGCTCCTCCTACATGGCAGTGAGCCCCTCGAGACCTGGCGCGTCTGGGAGCCTATCCTCCCCCTTTCCGACACAAGAAGGCTGATCGTCCCGGACCTCCTGGGCCACGGCAGGTCGACAAGGCCGGCGGAGACGCCGGACCACAGGGAGCAGGCGAGGATGCTCAAGGATTTTCTGGACAAGCTCGGTGTCCACAGGGTAGGACTCATGGGGAGCGGCTGGGGAGGGCAGGTCGCCCTTGAGCTAGCCCTCGAGTGGCCCGAAGGCATCACCTCCATAGTGTTGGTGGCCAGCGCCTACGACAAGGACCAGCTCCCGAGGTTGCAGAAGTTGCGGAAGCCCACGCTGATAATCTACGCCGAGGACGACATGGTCACGCAGCTCAAGGGGGGGTACCTCCTCCGGGACGCCATAGGGACTTCGAGGCTCGAGGTGCTCGACCCGGTGGCGAGGGACCCGAGGTACGACTTCAGGATGTCCCACAGGCTGCAGCAGTTCCGCGCGCCCCAGGTCCTCCAGCTGGCAAGGCTGTTCCTGTCCAAGCCGGAGGAGATGCTGGCAGAGCCGCCTGAAATGGAGAACGAACTGCGAGGGATGGCGCTCAGAAAGAAGGAAGAAAAGCCAGACCCAGGTTCTACCGAGAAGCCATAGCGACGCGTTCCTGCTCGTTCTTCTTCTTGACCGCGTAGCTGTTCGCGTCACCGGCAGCTGCCTGAATTATCTCGTCCGCCAGCACCTCTTCGACGGTCTTCGGGGAGTTGAAGGCCGAGTCCCTCACTCCTTCTGAAATAAAGCGCAGCGCGAGGTCGACCCGCCTGACTGGGGAGATGTCGACTGACTGGTGGTACACCACACCGCCGTAGCTCAGCCTCGTGGTGTCCTCGTTGGGGGAAGCGTTCTCGATGGCCTTGACCAGCTGCTGGACAGGGTTCTGACCGGTCCTCAGCTCGATTATCGCGAAAGCGGTCTTGACTATGCTCAGCGACTTCTGCTTCTTGCCTCCCATGCGGCCGGTGTTCTTCGCGTACTTCTTGCCGAAGTGCATGATTTCGTTGACGAGCCTCTCGACTATGTTGACCCTGGTCTTCCCGAACTTCTTGTGCTCGTGCCTCCCCCCGGAGTGGGGGATGAGCATCGGCTTCAGGTTGATGACAGTCTGGAGGCCCGGGTCGGACAGCGTCACGCCGGTGAGGTCCCACCTCTCCCACAGGAGGAGGTTCGGATATTCCAGGGACTGCTTGCTCATGGCTATCTCCTCGGCTTCTCCTTGCGGCCGTATACGAGCTCGTTGAGCGACACGCCGTTGACCTTGAAGATCGTCCAGCGGACCCCGGGGATGTCCCCCATTGCCCTCTTCATGGACCCACCAATCCCCTGGAGCATCACCTCGTCGTGCTCGTCGACGAAGTTCAGCGCGCCGTCGCCGGGGAGGAAGGCAGTAACCTGCTTGCCGTTCTTAACTATCTGCACGCGGCAGCAGTTACCCGTGAGGATCCCGTTCGCGAAGAAGTTGTGGCTCGTGTGATTTACCGTAACATCCTGCAGAGCTGCATGTCTCTGGAGCTTCCTGATCTTTGCGACCTCCTCCCAAATGAGACCGTTTCGCGGGAGGTTCGAAACGTGAGGAACTATCCAAGAATCAAAGTCGGTGCCGGCCTCCGTCGTGTAGAGGGAATCTGTCGTCTTTACACCATGCCAGAGCCAACGATTTACGTTGAAAGTCTTGATCCAGGTGTACCCCTCATGCCTTAGGCTTTGGGCTATTTCCCTGTACGATAGGCCATGCTTTCGTAACTCGATTGCCCTTAGGTATGCCTTCTTCGTGAGCTCCATTCTATGCAGTTTCATAGACAGGAATCCATGAAGATAGCGTCCCATCGCTTCTCTGTCAGATTGGTATGCGTAACCAACCCTACCGTACAATGCCGCTAGATTCCTGATGTTCGAAGCGATGTAGACTAGGATTTTGTAACTCTTCCGCCCATCCTTCCTGTAGGCAGACGGGGATACCCTTGAACTCGAAATCGAAATGCCGAGAGTCTGGAGCATCGTCACGATATCATCGACGAACCCCAGGCCGCTCTCCAGTGATTCTGAGACTTTGCTTACAGAGAACGATGGAGGGGAAATTGTGCCACCGATGAACCTCGGCTTATCCAATTCACTTCCAAAGTAGGAAGCGAGGAACTCGGCCTTGACCCAGTCAGGGGAGCGGATCAGCCATCCAGGAACACTGTATTGGGCGACTGTCTTCTCGCCTACTGGCGCGCCGAGGCTCCTCAGCAGGGTGAAGAGGACGATTGAGCTCGTCGAGACAACATCGTAAGAACCAGATATGACACGCTGGCCCGCATCGGTGGTGACCACGCTGGTGGCTGTGCCGTGATACTGCGGTGATACATGGAATCCGACCGATTCCAAATCTGAAGCAATCGTCTTCAGGTCCGACGGATCGCCTGAGGCAATGAATTTTCCACCGAATCCTGTCCCACTTCGCGAGTAGCTCAGTGTGCCGTCCCCGAAGGCGTGTCCCAGGAGCCTGACTAGGATCTGTAACTTTGGATTGTCATAGCGGAGAGGAAGAAGCCCCAGCCTCTTGAGTTCCGAGACTATCCTTTGAGCGTTGGATTTCGGAGGAACTGCCCTTTCGATGGCCCTCTGGTCGATGATCACAGATGTTTTGCGCTTGATTGGGACCGGATCTCCTGGGAGCACCACGAGCTTGTCTCCTGGCTTTAGATTCCGCGTCTCCACGACTCCCTTGGAAGTGTAGATTGGGTGGTCCCCGCTCGCAACAAGCTTCCTTCCTGATTCCGTTTCTAACTCGTAAGTGCCTACCTTTCGTGCTTCTGTCGCTTTTAGTTCGAAGTGGTCGTAGGCGCCGGCCGATTCGACAGCATAGTTCTGCAGGTTGAAGAAAGAGACGTCCTGAGGTCGCTTCAAGCTCTCCATGGTGACAAAGTTGTTCCTCCCAACGTGGACCCGTGTACTTGGGATCACACACTTCCGGATGGCCGAGTTGGGCTGTTTGGACTCCACCCCTACCTTCTCGAGGACGATGCCCCTCGCCTGGGGCGCCCCTTCGAGGGGGTCGGACTTGTAGTCGAGGCCTAGCTTGCGCCTCTTGTACCATTTGTTGGACCAGCGGAGCCGTTGGCGCTTCTGAGAGACCTGCCTTGCAGCGAACTCTCCGCGGGGTGAGCCTGTCATGTTTCAGACGCCGCCTTCACTCATCGTATTTAGAGCTTTCAAAGTTCCGAGGTGATCTGCACGTTGTTGATGTCGAAGTAGCGCTTCGCCAGCAGCCTGATCTTCTCGGCGTTCTTCCCTCCGAGCCCCAGGACAGCCCCTTTCTTCCGCGAGTCGACGACCACGACGACGCCTTTGGTCCCGTCCAACCTGTCGGAGACCCTGACCTCCTGGACGAACTTCGCCCCGAGGGTGTTCCTGACCAGCCCCTCGATGTCGTCGGCCCATTCAACAACCTCGACGGGCCTCCTGACCGACCTCTCTATCTTCTTCACGGAGGCGCCGTCCTTCCCTATGGCCAGCCCCATCTGCCCCTGGGCTATGACGAAGATCACCCTGTCCCTCTTCTCGTCTATCACGCAGTCGCGTGCTGTCGCACCCGTCATACCCTGGAACATTGACATCAGCGACAGCTCGTCGGAAGAAAGCTTGATCTCTGTCATCGGCAGCTCACCGCATCAGCAGCTTGACGTCGGAGTCGCTGACGCCGCGGAGGGCCATGGCCGAGACCTTGTACGGCCTCCCCACCATCCGCCCAAGCTGCACGGACGACTGCGTCAACTCGATCACAGGGACCTCGAGCTTCTTCGCTTCCTCCCTGAGCTTCGCGCCAAGCCCTGACGGGATGGAGGTGGTGCAGAGGACGGCCTTGCTCCCTTTCATGGCTGCGACGCTCTCCTTCGCACCGATCGTGGACTTTCCCCCTTTCATGGCGTCTTTCAGTACCTTGGCTAACTGCACGTTGTCTACCATCTGGATCAGCTCATGTACAGGTCGATCATGCCTGTCCCCACCGGGATAGGGAGACCGACTATGACGTTCTCCGTGACCCCCTTCAGGTCCTCGACTTCCCCCTTGACGGCGGCTTCGGCGAGGGTGGGGACGGTGATCTCGAAGGCTGCCCTCGCGAGGACGCTGCTCTTCGTCCCTGCGATGCCGTGCCTGCCTATCTGCTGGATGTAGCCCTTCGATGTCATCAGGTCGGCCACGAGGAATATGTGCCGGATGTCCACCTCGAGCCCCTGCTCGTCGAGGGTGCTCATGAGCTCCCTGACAAGGGTGGCGCGCGCCGCCTCGATGCCCAGGACTTGGGCTACTTCGTGGACGTTGTTAGTGTAGACCCTCGTGGGGTCGACCCCCTGGACCTGCACCACTTTGCCGAGGTTGGAGCCCGCTGTCTGGATGAACCAGTCGTCCCCTTCTTTCACCACGGTGACCCGGGTGATGCCGGGGATACCCTTGAGCTTCATGTTCAGTATCTTGTTCCTGAGGGTGAACAGGGCGGAGAGGTCCGCGTCGGGCATGCTGACGTGGATTACGTTGGGGTTCCTCTTGTCCTGCTGGACCTTCCTCTTGCCTGTTTCGACGACCTTCGCTATCTCCTCGGGGTTGGTGTCCCTGTCAGACATAAGCTCGGGCCCCAGGTGGAGTTTGATCCCTTCGGTGGGGTCGACCTCGCTGAAGGCCACCACGTTCCCTACCTTTGTGAATAGTATCTCCTTGGCTACTTTGACGGCCTTCTCGTTGCTGAGGGCGTAATCCTTGGTGAGATAGATGTCCATGGAAGGCGTGGCAGGGATCTTCCTGGCGTCCACCAGCTCCATCAGCCTCGGGAGCCCCAGCGTGACGTCCCGCTCCCTGACGCCTGCGAAGTGGAACGTGCGGAGCGTCATCTGTGTGCCCGGTTCGCCTATGGACTGGGCGGCGACTATGCCTGACGCCTCGCCGGGTTCGACCCTCGAGTAATCGAGCGCTTCGTCCACCTTCTCCATGGTCTCCTTGAGCCCCTCTTCGGTGAGGTGGGAGTTGCCGAGCTTTTCCTTGAGCTCCCTGACGAGCCTCTCGTTGAGGAGCGGCTGGTATTTCTTCATCAGCTTCTCGATCTCGTCGGCGTCGACCTTCACCTTCGATTTGTGAGAAAGCTCCTCGGTCTCTATGAGTCTGTCGAGGTTGCTGGGGCGGCCGTGGTCGCTCTTCGCGGGGTCGACCCCGTCCTCGCCGTACAGGAACTGGATGATGTGCCCGTGGGGGTCCCTTACGGTGAGGTCGTACTCGACCTTCAGGTGCTCGAGGGCGTTCACGAGGCGCCTCTGCATGTAGCCGCTCTGCTGGGTCCTGACGGCGGTGTCCACCAGGCCCTCGCGGCCTCCCATGGCGTGGAAGAAGAATTCAGTTGGTGAAAGTCCGTCCCTGTAGTTGCTCCTCACGAACCCCTTCGCTTCGGGGGAAGGGTCGTTCCAAGGGAAGTGGCTCAGGGCCCTCCCCTTCATGCCGTGGTCGATCCTCTTTCCTCGGACTGACTGCTGGCCCAGGGCGGCGGTCATCTGGCCCACGTTGAGGCTGGAGCCCCTGGCTCCTGTCCTCGCCATGATCATGCCGGAGTTCTCTGCGGGGAAGGAGCGGTCTGCGATCCTGCCTGCCTTGTCTCTGGCCCGGGCGAGCTCGTTGACGACGTATGCTTCGAGGGAATCTTCGGGGGAAAGCCCTCTGGTCAGCGCCAGGGTCTTGCTCTTGTATTTCTTGAGGAGGTCCTCCACGTTGGAGTAAGCCTCGTCGAGGGCGTCGGTGATCCCCTTCTTCGCTTCAGTCGGCAGCTCGAGCTCGTTGAACCCGTAGGTGAAGCCCCTCCTGGTCAGGAATGTCTTGAGGACCTTGAGGATAGAGTTAAGGAAGTTGCGCGCCTCCTCGTTGCCGTAGTCCTTGGCGATCCTGTGAAGGAGGGAGTCCGGCTCCTCGGCCCCAATTATCGCCTTGTCCACCACGCCGGATATCAGCTGGCCGTCGCGGATGACCACGTCGTTTGTCGTCCCAGTCCTCTGGGCCTTCGCCCACTTGGAGGTCAGGACGTAGTACATCCCCTTGGGGATGAAGAGCGAGAAGAGCTGCTTGCCCGTGTACATGGGGTGGGCGCCCTTTGTCGCCGGCTCGGGGAGGTCCCCGTCATAGTCCCCGACCAGGGCGAGGTTGGAGAACTCCCCGGGGGTCAGGAACGTCTCGTCCCTTGTCAGCATGAAGGCGCCGGTGATGAAGTCCCTGATGCCGCCTATGATGGGGCCGCCGTACCTTGGGGAGAGGATCTGGTCCTGCACCCGCATGAGCATGAGGGCTTCCGACCTCGATTCCTCGCTCTGGGGGACGTGGAGGTTCATCTCGTCCCCGTCGAAGTCAGCGTTGTAGGGGGGGCAGACGGAGGGGTGGAGCCTGAAGGTCCGGAAGGGAAGGACGCGGACGAAGTGCGCCATGACAGACATCCTGTGGAGGGAGGGCTGCCTGTTGAAGAGGACCACGTCCCCGTCCATGAGGTGCCTTTCGACGATGTAACCTGGAGCGAGGGAGTCGGCGAGAGCCTTTCTGTCGCTGGCGAAGTCTAGCCTGATCTTGACGCCGTCCGGGCGGATGACGTAGTTGGCGCCGGGGTGCTCGAACGGGCCCTTGTTCACCAGGTCCTTCAGATGGTCGATGTTGAATGGGGAGACCTTCTCAGGGATCGTGAGCTTCTTGGCGACTTCGAAGGGGACGCCGACGTCCCCGATGTCGAGGTTCGGGTCGGGGCTGATCACTGTGCGGCTGGAGAAGTCGACCCTCTTTCCGGAGAGGGAGCCTCTGAACCTCCCTTCCTTCCCCTTCAGCCTCTGGCTGAGCGTCTTGAGGGGCCTCCCGGAGCGGTGGTGCGCCTGGGGGATCCCTGAGACTTCGTTGTCGAAATATGTCGTGACGTGGTAGTGGAGGAGGTCGACAAGGTCCTGCACGATGAGGTGCGGTGTGCCGGACTCCTTCGACTCGCGGACCCTCTGGTTGACCCTGAGTATGTCCACGACCTTGTGGGTCAGGTCGTCCTCGGAGCGGATCCCCGATTCCAGCGTGATGGACGGGCGGACGGTGAGGGGCGGGACGGGCAGCACCTGGAGGACGAACCATTCGGGGCGGGCCGCCTTCGAATTGAACCCGAGCAGGGACAGGTCCTCGTTGTTGATCCTTTCGAGCCTCTCGCGGATGGCGACAGGGAGGAGTCGAGTGGCGCCCCCTTCCTCGGTGATCTCGTGGAATATCGTGGGCTTCGTGAACTCGATCTGGTACTGCTGCTTGCCGCAGTGCGGGCAGAGCTTGACCTTCTTCGCCTTGGTGGCTATCTCCTTGGCGACGCTCTCGAGCAGGGCGGGGGTGAAGTCTGTCTGGCTTGTGATCTTGACCCGGTAGGCGTCCAGCTCCTGCTGTGGGAGGAGTATCCTTCCGCAGGACCTGCATGTCGTCTGCACCAGGCGGTTGATCTCGTCGACGAAGGCGATGTGGAGGACAGGCTCAGCCAGCTCGATGTGGCCGAAGTGGCCGGGGCACCTCCCCGCGGTGCTGCCGCAGGTGCCGCACTTCTGTCCGGGTTCAAGGGTCCCGAGCCTGCTGTCCATGAGGCCCCCCTGGACGGGCATGCCGTCCTCGTCGTAGGTCTCGGGCTGGGTGATCTCGGCGACTGAGTATTTCCTGACCTCGGCCGGGGAGAAGACTGCGAAGTTGATGCCGCCGATCGTCTTGAGCGCCTGTTCCATCGACATTTCTCTACACCTTGTCCTTCAGCTGCAGGCGCGGGGCTATGTTCAGGCTCATCATCTCCTGGAGCAGAAGCTTGAACGCGTAGGCGACTACCACGGTGGAAATCTTCGCCTGGTCGCCGTCGATCTTGCACGTGTACTTCCTCTGCTTGGCGTCGTAGTAGGCGATCAGCCCGCACTTCTCGCACACGTAGATCTCAGTCTTGTCGGCCTCGTCGAGGAGCCTGTCCTTCAGCACCATGGACGCCCCATAGGCGATCAGGCAGTCCCTCTCCATCTCTCCGAACCTGAGGCCTCCTCCGCGCGCCCTCCCTTCGGTGGGCTGCTTGGTGAGCATCTGCACCTGGCCCCTGGCCCTCGCGTGGATCTTGTCGGCCACCATGTGGTGGAGCTTCTGGTAGTAGACGACGCCGACGAACACGTCGGCTGCGAACTTCTTGCCCGTCTTGCCGTCGTACATCACCTCCCTCCCCGTCGGCTCGAAGCCCCTCGTCTTGAGGACCTTCTCCATCTCCTCGATGCTCTCTCCGGCGAACGCGGACCCGTCGACGGGGGAGCCTCGGAATGCCGCTGCCTTCCCCGCGATTGACTCGATGAACTGACCGACTGTCATCCTGGACGGGAAAGCGTGCGGGTTGATTATCACGTCTGGGACGATCCCCTCTGCGGTGTAGGGCATGTCCTCCTGCGGGACGACGAGTCCGATGACCCCCTTCTGCCCGTGCCTGGAGGCGAACTTGTCCCCTATCTCCGGGACCCTCATGTCCCTCACCCTGACCTTGAACATCCTTCCGCCCTCGACGTTCTCTGTCATGAATATGGAATCCACGACCCCCGCTTCCGACGGCCTCACGGCCACCGAAGTGTCGCGCCTGTAGGGGCCCTTGATCTCGAACTCCTTGTACTCCTCCATGAACCTCGGAGGGCTTGTCCTGCCGATCACGACGTCCCCTCCGGTGACCTGGGACTCGTGTGCTACGACCCCGTCCCCCTCAAGGAGGCGGTAGAACTTCTCACCCCTGTACCCCCTGATGTTGGAGTCGGCGGAGGGGACCTCGAACGTGTCCCTCATGCCGCCGAGGTACTGCTTCGCTTCCCCCTCGTAGAGCCTGTAGAAGAAAGACCTTGCCATGCCCCTTTCGACGCTTGACCTGTTCATGATGATGGCGTCCTCGATGTTGTACCCCTCGAACGAGAGCACCGCGACCACGCAGTTCGTCCCCAGCGGGCGCTCGTCTATCTTCAGCAGGTCCAGGGTCCTTGTCCGCACAGCGGGTGCCTGGGGGCTGACGAGCAGGTGCTGCCTGACGTGAGGAGAGATCGGGTAGGTCGGCGAGCTGAAACCGAGGCTCTGCTTCGCCATGGCGGATTCGTAGGTGTTCCTTGGGGACTGGTTGTGCTCGGGGTAGGGGATGATGGAGGCGGCTATGCCGAACATTGCAGCTGGGAACAGCTCCATGTGGCTGTTCTTGGTGGCGACGTCCTCGGGGCTCATGGCCACGAGGCAGTTCTCCTCCTCGTTCGCGTCGATAAGCTCGATGACTCCCTGCTCCACGAGGTCCCGCCAGGACTGCTGGCCGTTGGTCACCTTTTCGATCAGCTCGGGGTTGAGAAGAGGGCGGCCGCTCTCGACCACAACCAGCGGCCTCAGTACGCGGCCGGAGCTGAGGCTGATGTAGATGCGGGGGTACGCCTTGTTGTCGACGGGCGCGATGTAGAGGACGCTCGCGCTCGGGTTAATCTGACCTTCCCTCCTCAGCTTTCTGAACGCCTTCGACAGGCGCTCGCCGTCGTCGACGTAGCCGAGGAACCTGCCGTCCATGAATATCCTGCAGCCGTCCACCTGGAGCTTCTGGTCCGAGTCCCGGATCTGCTTGGCTCCGAGCTCCCACAATTTCTCCTCCACTTCCTGGGACGGGACGCTGACCGAGATTATGGCGGAGAGTGCGAGGTTCTTGACTAGGCCGCAGTTCACGCCTTCTGGAGTCTCCGAAGGGCATATCCTGCCGAAGTGGGTCGCGTGGAGGTCCCTGGCCTCGAAGTTCGGCTGGCTTCTGCTGAGCGGGGACTGCACCCTTCTAAGGTGGCTGAGGGTGCTGAGGTAGTTCGTCCTGTCGAGGAGCTGGGTGACCCCCACCTTCCCCCTCCCCCAGTTGCCCGTCGCTATGGCGTTGTTGAGCTTGTCGGTGATGATGCCCGTCCTGATGGCAGCCCCGACCACGTTCCCTCCGCGCTTCTGCCCCGTCCTCTCCAGCTGGTACTTCATGTCCCTGACCAGGTTCCTGAAGGCGGTCCTGAACAGGTCAGCGAGCATCTGGCCCGCGAATTTTATCACCTTGTTGCCGTAGTGGTCCTTGTCGTCGGCCTCTATCCAGCCGAGCCTGAGCTCCAGGAGCTTGCAGGCGGCTTCGCCCATGAACATGGACTTGTCGAAGCGCCTGTCCTCCGTCTTTCCGAGGTGGGGGAGGAGACCCCAGTCGAGCATGGACAGGGCGCGCTTTATCCTGAACTCCTCGAGCATCCCGTGGGCGACCCTGTTGCCTATGAACACGAGCGCGTCCTTCTCCGTGGGGGCTTCGCTCGCCTTGTCGAAGGAGACCTCCAGGAGGTCCTGGATCTCCGCCTTCGGGGAGACTGCGTCCGCGATCTCCTTGTCAGACTTTATCCCGAGGGCGCGCATCACTATGACGTAGGGGAGATCGACCGGGCTGCTGGGGACCTTGACGTTGATGGCGCCGTCCTGCTTTAGGGTGAGTTCGAGCTTGGACCTGTACCCGACCACCGACGAGTAGACGCGGGACTTGTAGGTGGTGGCGCCGGACAGCTTCTCCGAGTCCACCAATATCTTGTTGGGGGAGAGGTCCTCTAGGCCGACGATGACCCTCTCAGCGCCGTGGATTATGAAATATCCGCCGGGGTCGTTGGGGTCTTCCCCGGATTCGATCAGTTGTTCCCTCGAGCGGTTTGAGAGCTGGCAGAGCTCAGACTTCACCATCACCGGGAGGTCACCTATGTGCTGGCGGGTGGTGTCCCTGGGGAGCCCTTCCTCCTCGATGGTCATCTCCAGGAGTATGGGCGCGGAGTAGGTGAGATTCCTCAGCCTGGACTCCATAGGGAGGATGCTGCTCACGGAACCGTCGATCTCCACGACCCTCGGGGAGCCGAGTGTGAGCCTTCCGAACTTTATCTTGTACGGGGTGCTGACCGTCTCTACTTCTACCTCTCCGATTTCGTCTATTATGTTCTGGAGCCCTCTGGTCACGAACTCGTTGTAGCTGTTGAGGTGCTGGCGCGCTACCCCTTCCCTCTGCAGGAGGTCGCTCAGTATTATCCAGGAGTTGGACGTGGCTATCTGCCTGCTCAACTTCTGGCCTCCACCACGTATCTGTAGTAGGTGCTGACGCCGGCGGTCTCGCTAGTCCTGGTGATCCTGACGAAGTCTCCGGGCTTGGCGCCTATCTCCTTGGCTATCGAATCTGTCGACTGGATGTACGGAAACTGCGAGGGCGAGGCGTTGAACCTGGCGAGGACCTGCGCCGACTCTTCCTTCGTGAGCAGCTCGTGCTTTGGAATCAGGAAATGGGTGCTTACTTTGAAGGACGGGACTTCGTCCTCCACCTTCTTGCGTCTGACCGTTTTCTTCGGAGCCTTGGTCGATACTATGCCGTCTTACCCCCATTGATAATACAGACTAGGTGGCACAAACAATACACGTAACAGGGCCCGTTGAAAGCGGATTTTCAGCGCGTATTTGAATTTTACTGGGCGGGGCGAATAAGGCCGGAATCGGCCTTGTTTGAGCGAGCGAGCCTCAAATCGGGCAGTTGGAAGCGGCCGTGAGGGCTAGACGTTCACTGATTCAGCTTCGTACACGGGGGTCCCTTCTTCGGCGCGCTGGACGACCCTCGAGAACTCCTGGTACAACTTTTTCGTCATAGGTCCTGCGCCTCCGTGGCCGACCTTGGCGCCGCTTATGGTCCCCACTGCAAGGATCTCCGACTTCGTGCCGACGAGGAAGATCTCGTCCGCTGTCGTCAGTTCGAAGGGTGTGACGTCCCTCTGGGCTACGTCGATGCCCAGGTCGGAGCAGAGCGAGATCAGCCTGTCCCTCGTTATCCCGTGCAGTATCCCCGCCGAGGAGGAGGGGGTGGCTACCTTCCCGTCCTTTACCAGGAATATGTTGGTTACGCTCGCCTCCGATACGAATCCCCTGTGGTCGAGGAGTATGGCGTCGTCGGCGCCCGCGCTGTTCGCTTCTATCTTTGCGAGTATGCTGTTCATGTAGTTCAATGATTTGATCTCGTGCGACGTCGCGTCCACCGCGTCTCTGCGATACGAGGACACCATCATCTTGACCACCTTGGGCTCCCTGGGGCCCAGTACGCTGGCCATGGGCTCGACGATGATGAACGTGGTGGAGTTCTTGCACAGGCCCGGGTCCACCCCGAGGTCCCCTGGGCCCCTGGTTATCACCAGCCTGATGTATGCGTCTCTCAGCTGGTTCTTGCGGATCGTCTCGAGGACGGCCTCGGTCATCTCATGCTTTGTCAGCGGAATCTTGAGCCTGATGCTCTTCGCTGAATCGTAGAGCCTGTCGATGTGGTCGCCCAGCCTGAACACGTTGCCGTTGTATTCGCGTATCCCCTCGAATATCCCGTCCCCGTAGAGCAGCCCGTGGTCGAACACAGATACGACCGCCTTCGACTTATCGACGAACTTCCCGTCGATGTATATCAGAGGCTCCTTTTGCATCTGGAGCGACCCGCGGACTTGCGGTTAAAACGGTTGCGCTAATGCTCAGATGTGTGCAGCCTGCGGAAGACGTAGGGGAGGACACCACCGGCCTGCAGGTACTGCATCTCGGTTTCGTTGTCGACCCGGGCGAGGGCGGTGAATTTCTTGTCCCCGGAGGTCCCGTGGGCGACCACGTTGACCCACTGCTTGGGGGCCCCCATGTCGGCGAGTCCGTTTATGTCGAACGTCTCCGAGCCCGTGAGGCCCAGCTGCTTGACCCCCTCACCTTGCTTGAACTGGAGGGGGATGACGCCCATGGCGACCAGGTTGCTCCGGTGGATCCTCTCGAAGCTCTCTGCTATCACTGCTCTGACCCCAAGGAGCTTGGGTGCCTTCGCCGCCCAATCCCTTGAGCTTCCCGCTCCGTACTGCTTCCCAGCGAGGATGACAAGGGGCACCTTCTCGGCCTCGTACTTCACCGCGGCGTCGTAGATGCTCATCACGGCACCGTCGGGGAAGTGAGAGGTGTAGCCGCCTTCCTTTCCTTTTGCGAGCAGGTTCCTCAGCCTGATGTTGCTGAAGCCCCCGCGGACCATGACCTCGTGGTTCCCCCTCCGGCTCCCGTATGTCGACATGCGGAGGAGGTCCACGCCATGCTCCTTCAGATACGTCCCGGCAGGGCTGTCGAGAAGGATAGTCCCCGCGGGCGATATGTGGTCGGTGGTGACTTTGTCCTCGAACACGGCTAGGGCCCGGGCCCCTGTGACGTCCCGCTTTGCGGAGACGGCCTCGGCAGGGTCGAACCATGGGGGGTTCCGGATGTATGTCGAAGCGTCGTCCCAGTGGTAGACCTCGTCCTCGAAGGAAGTGAGCTTCTCCCATCTCTCGTCCCCCTTCATGGCGTCGGCGTATCTTTTTTGGTAGAGCCCCGAGTTCAGGGACGCCTGGACAGTCCGCTTGACCTCGTCGAGGGTTGGCCAGAGGTCCCTGAGATAGACCATCTTGCCGTTCGGTCCCTTACCAAGTGGGGTGGACGCGAAGTCGAAGTCAATCCTCCCGGCAAGTGCGTATGCCACTACGAGCATGGGGGACATGAGGAAGGAGCCCTTCACGAGCGGGTGTATCCTGCCGTCGAAGTTCCTGTTGCCTGACAGGACGGCGACCGAGTAGATGTCGCGCGCCTTGATCTCCTTCTCAACTTCAGGGGCGAGGGGTCCGCTGTTACCGATGCAGTTGTGGACCGCGACTGTCCCCGCTACGAAGGCATGGATGCCGTCGACCGTCAGGTCGTAAACAGCTCTTGGACCTGCCTGGCGCCGACCAACTACACGAAGCGAGAACGTGGGAAGGGTAGTGGCTTCCTTCTCCACACAGTAATGCTTTTTCCCATCCGACTCGGCCGAGAATTTGGAAGGGAACCAATCCCTTACTCCGAGGTCGGTGAAAAGTTCGGTCGGAGATGGAAACTCGTAATTCTCACGATGGAAGGGTCTGAACTTCCGACCTTCGGCCCTGGGGAGGCGAGAGAACCTATCGGTACCTTCAAGCAACGCGTAGTGTGGGAATACGATAGGTGGGAGGGAGACCTCCTTCTCGTGCCCGATCAATGACACAGCCACAACTTGCCGCAGTCGCGAAAATGACAATTCGGGAAGCTCGCGGTGCAATTGCTTCAGATGGCTCGCTACCCAGAGACGCTGCTCGTGAATGCCATCAATGAGGCGCCAGTATGCTGCCGCAGCGCTCGCGCGCATTGACTTGTCTACGCTGTATCGGAAGCCAACCTTTTCGACGAAAGAAAGACCGTCAAGGTCATTCAGTCTCACTTCTATTCTGGGGATGCCATCTTTCGCCGGGGAGTACGTCGAATCGCTTCTACGTGTCGGAAAGTCATAGACCTTTGCCCCCGCCGTCTTGACTCCACACCGCTCCAGAAGGCGAACGAGGTCCGACATCAGTTGCCGCGCCTGTTCCAAATGAACGGGTATCGTACTCTGCGAGAATGCTATCGGACTGAGCGAGACATCGGCATCTTCATCCCCATACCAATGCAGGGTTGGAGCATGCCCATCCGCTCCGAAAACTCCTCCCAGAAATTCTCTCACCACCGCAATTGGGCATTCATCCTTGAGAACGAACGAAGGTAATTCGGGGGGCTGGAATATGCGTCGCCCGACCTGTACACCTTCGAGAGCGACGATGGCATTCGTGAGGGACTTCGGGAGAGCAATGGACCACTTCCTTTCATCATAGCGATTTGCGGCAGGTCTGAGGCCCGTAAGCAGCTCGATGTCTTCAAGGGCTCGTTCGCGATCAATCATCTGGCCGACATTCATCCTTCCCTGTCCTAGGCGACTGATTGATCCGTCGTTGAGAAGGTGTCCCAAAAGCCGAGCGAACGCCAGAGTGCGGGCACGCTCCCTTTGCGAGTCCATTTTGAACTCGAGTTCGCCCGCACGCAGAACATATCCCACCTCGTCTTCCTCGGGTTTGTCAAGCGGCCCTTCGAGGCCTACGACGACTCGGTCTACACCTGGCCTAAGACCATCCGCACGGATCCACCTGCCGTCGGAGGACAGGACCTTGTGGTCAGGGGTGCAAACTAAGGTCCGCCCATCCTGCAGGACGAGTTCTACGCATTCGCGTACCCCATTGTCAAGCAGCTTCGACTGTTTTGAGATACCCAGTCTTCCATCGGCGGAAGGACCGAAGACTGACGCGCCCCCCTTTTTCGGCAAGCTTTCAATCGGGCGAGCGGTGCCATCGCTCATCAGTACTGGGGTGCCTTCGGCAATGCAAGTGGTGCAACCGTAGCCGACGAGGGCAAACCCAAGCTTGTCGAGATACCCGAGGAGGTCGGAGTTCTGGAGGTAATCGGTCACGACGGTGGACCCGGGGGCAAGGCTCGGTTTGACCCATGGCTTCACAGTCAAACCCGCTTCGATGGCCTTTTTCGCGATCAGCCCGGCGCCTACCATGACCGTTGGGTTCGAGGTGTTGGTGCAGCTAGTGATGGCCGCGATGACCACCGCCCCGTCTGAGAGGCCGGCGTGGATGGGGCCGTCCTCTTCCAGCATCAGCTGGCTGCGGCCGGCGGTCGAAGTCGGCGAAGCCATTGGGGGCGCTCTGCGCTGGTCGAGCATGGTGCGATTGAACGACGGGACCGAGACGAGGGTGTGGCGCTCCTCTGGGTTCCTTGGGCCTGCGATGGACGGCTCGACCTTGTCGAGCTCGATGTGGATGACCTCGGTGTACCGCGGCTCGACGTCGGTGACGAAGAATCCGAACTTCTTCGCGTACCTTTCCACCAGGTCCACGTGGTCCCGGGGCCTAGCTGTGCCGGTGAGATAGGCGAGGGT
The DNA here is from genome assembly GCA_028867035.1 of Nitrososphaerota archaeon. Lineage (GTDB taxonomy): Archaea > Thermoproteota > Nitrososphaeria > Nitrososphaerales > Gagatemarchaeaceae > UBA183. The sequence goes on from JAGWHB010000004.1 coordinate 207,207, forward strand.
GGCGTCATCGACAGGGAAGAACCCTGCCGTCGCGCCATATTCGGGGGACATGTTGCCGATGGTGGCCCTGTCGGGGACGGAGAGATGGCCATAGCCTTCGCCGAAATATTCTACGAAGGAGCCGACGACGTTCTTCTCCCTGAGCCGCTCCGTTACCGTCAGCACCAGGTCTGTCGGCGTGACCCCTTCCTTGAGTGTCCCTGTGAACTTCACCCCGAATACCTTGGGGATGGGCATGTGGTACGGCTCGCCCAACATCACTGCCTCCGCTTCTATCCCTCCGACCCCCCAGCCCAGGCAGCCTAGGCCGTTGACCATGGTGGTGTGCGAGTCGGTGCCGACGAGGGTGTCGGGGAAGGCCTCGGGGGAGCCATCCCTGTCGGCGACCGCCACGACCTGCGAGAGGTACTCCAGGTTGAACTGGTGGCAGATGCCCTTGCCAGGAGGGAAGACGCGCATCCCCTTGAAGGAGGATTGGGCCCACTTCAGGAGAGAGTAGCGCTCGGAGTTTCTCTCGTACTCCTTTTCCAGGTTTATCGCGAATGCCATGTCGCTGCCCCAGGCGTCGACCTGGATCGAGTGGTCGATCACGAGGTCCACGGGGACCTTCGAGTTGATCATGCTTGTCTGGAGTCCGTCGCGCCTGGCCGCGTCTCTCATTGCGGCGAGGTCGACCACCAGCGGGACCCCCGTGTAGTCCTGGAGGAGGACCCGGTAGGGCATGAACGGGGTTTCGGAGTCGACGGTCTTGGGCCACTGCGCGAGGGCGTGGGCAGCTTCGAGGGCGCCGTGCACCCGTCCGGAGTGGCGCGTGGCGTTTTCGAGGAGAACTCTTATCGAGTAGGGGAGCCGTTCGACGTCGTAGCCGAACTCCTTGAGCTTGAGGACGTTGTAGGCGACGGCCTTCCCCGAAGGGAGGTCGATCTTCTCCTTCGTGCGGTCCAAGCTCTCTAGAGGCATTGCGACCTTGCTGAAGGCGCGGCCTCGACCCCGCTATTTGAATCTAGGTTCTGGGAGCCACTTTGCTGATTACCAAGTCGGAAGGCCGAAGTTTTAAAACCAGCTGGGTACAGACATCATGCCTCGTTGAACCTGCAACTATTGTTCCGGATCACAGGCATTGCGCTCTTCATCCAACTTGCCATCGGAGGGCTTGTCACCTTTGGTTACATTGACTCCTTCGTCCACATCATCTGGGGGGTCGTCCTGGGAGTCCTGGCCCTGGTCACCCTGGCCTTTGTTTTCAGGATGCAGTCGAGGCCAAAGCAGCTGGTGGGGCTCACGATTGGGATAGGGGTGGACATACTGCTGCAGGGGCTGTTGGGGTTCGCAGCCCTCGGCACCGGGAGCAACGTGATCTCCTTCGTCCACTTCCTCAATGCGCTCGCCATCTATGGCATGACGCTAGCGGGGACGTTCATGGCGATGAGAGCAGGGCACATGGTCCCGCCAAGCCAGGCAGTAAGCTAAGCTCAGCCCATCAGCGGTCAGCCAAAGGCCCGCGGAAATTCAATCTGGTTCCAAGGCGATAGAAGGCGGCGGCCCTTCTTTGGAATAGGAGGTCGCCCTCTTTCCCCGGAGAACTGACGGGGCTATGGCGATCGCGTTGATCACCGCAGAAACCTGAAAGGCGTAGTCGAGTCCCTTCGCGAAGAGGACCTTGTCGACCCCCACAATCGAGGCGGGGTTGGGAGACGAGATGACCGAGGTGATCACGGCGAACGGGAGGGCTGCCGTCATGACGAGTATCGCCACGTTGAAGCTGAGCACGTAACCTATGTTGAAGAACGTCGCCCTTACACCTGAGGCCACCCCCCTCTCCGCTGGAGGCACGGAGCCCATTATCGAGCTCATGTTGGGGGAGCTGAACATCCCCACGCCGAGCCCGAAGACAACCAGGTAGAAGGCGAGGACAGAGTATGGAGTCGAGACGGACGTCGTGGACATCAGGAGCAGAGACAGGCTCATGACGGCGAGACCGGAGGTCGTGAAGGGCATGTGCCCGTACTTGTCAGATAGCCTCCCGCTCAGGGGCCCGACCGCAAGGAACGCTACATCGAAGGGGAGGATGGAGATGCCTGCTTCGAGGGGGGTGAGGCCCTCGACTAGCTGGAGGTAGAGGCTCAAAAGAAGGATTACGGCTCCCCAAGCGAGCGAGTTCAGCATCTGGGCTACGCTGCCCCCGGTGAATTCCTTGATCCTGAGTAGGCCGAGGTCGAGGAGGGGATAGGGGGTGCGCCGCTCCCTCCTGACGAACAGGGCGAGGAAGAAGACCGAGGCGAGGATCAGGGCGAGTGTGCCGGTGAGAGGGAAGGTGCCGTAGGCAGCGTAGGTGAGGGCGATGAGAAGCAGGACGATCGAAGCTGAGAAGGTGAGGAACCCGGGCCAGTCCATGGGAACGCCGCGCTCCGGTTTGGTGACCTCCTTCAGGCGCCTGTGGGCCCAGTAGGTGCCGAAGATGCCCACGGGGACGTTGACGTAGAATAGGGCCCTCCAGTCAAGAAAAGTCAGGATGAGCCCGCTGAGGGTCAGGCCGAGCATTGCTCCGGCTCTGAAAGCCACCTGGTTGATGCCGAGGAAGAAACCGAGCTCGTTGCCCGGGGTGGCGTCGGTGATTATGGCCGCGCTGTTCGCAAAGAGCGCCGCGGAGCCCAGCCCCTGGAGGACACGGAACAAGATCACGTAGTCTGGAGCGATGGAGAGGCTGGTGAGAAGGGAGCCGACGGTGAATATTGCGAAGCCGATGGTGTATATCTTGACCCGACCTATCATGTCGCTGACCCGGCCTATGGCGAGAAGGGCGACGGTGCTCCCGAAGATGTAAGACTGGGTGAACCATATTGCCTGCTCGGCGTCCGCTCCGAGTGCCGCCGCTACCTGCGGGATGCCGATGACTATGATCCGCGAATCTATCCCTGACATCAGGACGCCGACCGTGGTGACCGTAAGGACCGTCCACTTGTACTGCACTTCGAATTATCCCAGGGCCCAGTGGGCCCGGGGTCGCCACCAGGAGAAGTGGTGTTAAGGATTGTCCAGGGAGACAAGATTCAATTACACGGGTAGGTTCCGCGGCGAGAGAATGGAAGAAAAGAAGCCAAACAGGCTGATTTCAGAGAAGAGCCCCTACCTCCTCGAGCATTCCATGAACCCGGTAAGCTGGTATCCTTGGGGGAAAGAGGCGTTCGGAAAAGCGAGAAACGACAACAAACCCATATTCCTCAGCGTTGGATATTCGACCTGTCATTGGTGCCATCAATTCGCCAAGGAGTCCTTCGAAGATCCGAAGACAGCCGCGTACATGAACAAGAACTTCATTGCCATAAAGGTCGACAGGGAAGAGAGGCCCGAAGTCGACGCCTATTACATGGGCGCGGTCCAGGCGATGACCGGGGGCGGAGGGTGGCCCCTGAGCGTCTTCCTTACTCCTGACCTGAAGCCGTTCTACGGCGGGACCTACTTCCCCCCCGAGCCGAGATATGGCATGCCCAGCTTCATGCAGGTCCTCGAGTTCGTCTCGAACCTCTGGAAGGAAAAGCGAGGCGAAGTCGTCGAGAACTCGGACCAGGTCCTCAAGGCGATCTCTCAGAAGGAGGTTGGGGGGCCGGCCGAGCTCAAGAAGTCGGTCTTGGACGAAGGATACACTGACCTGCTGTCGTCCTTCGACCAACAGCACGGAGGATTTGGGACGGCCCCGAAGTTTCCTCTCCCTTCGTCACTGGGGTTCATGCTGAGGTACAACTATAGGACGGGGAAGGAACTCGCCCTGAAGACGGTCCTGAAGACCCTTGATGGGATGATGGCAGGAGGGATAAGGGACCACATCGGGGGAGGGTTCCACAGGTATTCGACTGACAGGGTCTGGCTAGTCCCTCATTTCGAGAAGATGCTCTACGACAACGCACAGATGGCCCAAATCTATGCCGAAGCCTATCAGGTGACCAAGAAGCAGGAGTATGCCGAAGTCTTCCGGGAGACGCTGGGCTGGATGCGGACAGAGATGAAAAGTCCCGAGGGAGGCTTCTATTCGGCACAGGATGCAGACACCTCCGAAGGGGAAGGGACCTATTACAGCTGGACTCCTGAAGAAGTAGTCGCGTCCGCCGGAGCGTCGGACGGCGCAACCATCAGCAGACTGTACGGGGTGACCAAGACGGGGAACTTTGAGGGGAGGACCATCCTCCATCTTGATCCGGGAAGCACTGTGTCGCCGGCGGATCGGGAGACCGTCGCACGGTCCAAGCCGCTGCTCTATCAGACGAGGCTGGGGAGGCCGAGGCCCGCGACAGACACCAAGGTTCTAACTTCGTGGAACGGGCTTGCCATCTCTGCATTTGCGTTTTCGAGCGCGGTCCTGGAGGACCGGTCACTTGCGGATGATGCGGCGGCGGCGGCCAGGTTCGTGCTGGAGAAGATCTCGAAGGGCGGCAGGCTCCTCCGAAGGTTCGCAGGCGGAGAGGCGGCGCTGGCAGGCACGCTCGAAGATTACGCCTTCTTCATCCAAGGGCTGGTCGACCTTTTCGAGGCTACCGCCGACCCGAAGTGGCTGCAAGAGGCTCTAAGGCTTTCCCGCGACATGGTGGCGGACTACGAGGACAAGGAAAACGGGGGATTCTACTTGACGGTCGACGCCGAGCCCGCCAGGCTGAAGGAGAGCTACGATGGCCCCACGCCGTCGGGGAACTCTGTCGCTGCGATGGACCTGGTGCGCCTTTCCGAGCTCAGCGGGGACATGGAGTTGCGTAAGGTGGCCGAGAAAGCGTTGAAGTCATTCGGCCAGGAGATAGGACAGCGTCCGACCGCCCACGCCAGGATGCTCGACGTGCTGGATCTGGTGCTCAATGGGGTCAGGGAAGTGGTGATAACGTCGCCAAACCTCAGGGCCGCAAAGGCCATGCGCGACGAGGTCTTCGGGGAATTCATCCCCGACAAGGTTGTTATCGTCTCGACCGCCAGCACCCATCCTGTCCTTGCAAAGATGACGTCTCTGGTCGAAGATCGGAAACCGACAGCAAAGGCGAGGAGCTACGTCTGCCAGAACTTCGCCTGCAGGCTCCCGGCCGACTCGGTCCAGACGCTCAGGGCACAGTTGAAGGCACGCTAGGGTTTATCGCCCCCCTCGGAGCGGGCACTGGACGATGGGCATGTGGGAGATACGAGGGCTCTTCGGGAACGAGTACGCCATGGAGCAGGCGATAGAGGAGCTGAAGAAGCACAAGGGATTCGAGTGGGCGGTTCTGGACAGGAGGAACCTGTCCGTCCGTTTCGCAAAGAGGGACCATGAGAGCGAGCAGATAGTCAAGAGAACGCTTGAGATGTACCACGGGTATACGGAGCACGAAGGGCCGCTGGGCGAGTATGACAGCCAAAGGCGCGAAGAGCGGGAAAAGAAGCTGAAGAAAGAAGCGGAAAAGAAGAAGCGCGAGACCAAGCGCTGACGGGTGCGGCTAGGTTCCGGGCACTGTCACGATCACGACTGACGGAGACTTCCTCACAAGTTCATATTCGTCCTTGGTCAGGAAGCTGTAGAAACCCGTTTCGCGGTTGCTGAACATGACGACGATGTCTATTTTCTCGTCCTTGATGAACTGGGCGACGTCGCTCCCCACTTCGCGGACAGGGAGGATCTTGGGGTTTATGAGCCGGCCGAGCGTCTTTATGGCGAAGCTGGTGAATGTCGAGAAATCCCTCTCCTCCTTCCTGAGAGGAGTGGCCATTTCGACCGCGTCGAGCGGGACTGTTCGGGGGAGCACGAATATCTTGGCCGCGGTGATCTCCACGTCTGCGACGGAAGCGGATGAAGTGAGGGCAGCCGCGATTATGAACGGGTCAGGGTGCTGCTCCTTCAAGACAGGGACCAGTATCCGTTTCGGGTTCGTCGGGATCGTGACACCCTCCTGAGGGGTCTCGACCAGCACCACCCGCGAAGGCGATGTCCTCCCCACGTGGTCGGAGACTCTCCCGAAGAGCTCGCGGAACAGGGGTTCCCTGTGGGCGCTCATGACAACTGCCTGGGCCCCCCTGTCTCGGACTGTCTGGACCAGGGCTTCGGCGATCTCCACGACCCTGGGGGGCTGGGACGAGGGCCTGACCTCGACGAATTCGTACTTCACCGACAGAGACTTCGCGAGCTTCTCTACGTCTGCCTTCAATTTCGCTTCGAACGCATGGTCCTCCTCCCCTTCCAGGACGTGGGTGACGATGACCTTCGAGCCGGAGTATTCTGCGATGTAGAATGCGATGAAAACGGCGTTCCATTCTCGGGGTTGGTAGGCGAGGGGGAGGACGAGGGGAGCGTCGCTCCAGGACCATTCGACGGCCGGCTGCTTCTCAGCCATCAGACTTTTTCCCTCCCTTCCACTTCTGATAGATAAGGTATCCAGCTATGCCGATTGCGAACCACGCTGTCCCAGCCAGGCGTCCGCCGGGGTTCGTGGCGACGAGGATTGACCAGATGATCGCGGTGAATGCGATGCCTATGAACGGGATCACGGACACCTTGTAAGGGACCCCGCCGCGGTGGATGGTGACGTTGAGCGGCATCTTCCATCCTTCATGTGCCGGCTCCTTGAATCGGAGGACGATGGCCGCCGCGTTGACGTAGAAATATGCGATCAGGGCCCCGAAGTTGTAGACCGAAGCGATCAGGGGGAGGATCTCGAAAGTCGACAGCTCCACTCCCAGTAGGAGGAGCAGGCAGGCGACCGAAGTGAAGAGTATGAGGGTCAGATAGGGGGTCCTGAACCTGTAGCTTATGCGCGCGAATGCCTTCGGCATCAGGCCGAGCCTGCTCATGGAGAAGGTCACCCTCGATACCCCTATCACACCAGTGTTGGTCGATATGTAGCACACCAGGGTGCCCATGACGGCTACCCAGACGGCGAAGTAGGGCCCGATGTATGGGATGTACTGGGCGAGGGACCAGGCGGGGGAGGAAGTATTCCCAGACACCGCCTGCAACGGACCAAGCGTCACCGAGAGGAGCGAGAGGACTATGGCTACCGTTACGACTGCGAATATCGCAGCCTTCGTCGCCCGAGGGATGACCCTGGCCGGGTTCTTGGTCTCCTCTGCTGCCTGGGATATCGACTCGATCCCTATGTATGAGACGGTTGCGAGCGAAAGAGCCACCACGAAGGTGCTCCAGTTGGCCGAGCCCCCGAGGCTACCCGACGCGACTATCGCGGGCAGGCTGGACAGCCACCCCGCAAGCGCTCCGGAAGCGATGATTGAAGGGAGGCCGAACACCATGAAGAGGGCGACCGTGACGATATCAACAGCGACTATGAGCTCGTTGAGCTTCGACGAGTATCTGATGCCCAACAGGTTGAGAATGAGCAGCAGGATCACCAGCGCTATGGAGACAAGTGCGTAGTATGGCGGCAAGATGAGGGAGATGCCTTTGAGGAAAGGCCCGACGACGACCTGCAGGTATCCGACGGTGGCGAGGGCGAAGAGAGCTATGTCCACTGTGTAGCTCAGCATCAGCCCCCAACCGGCCACGAAGCCATGGAAAGGACCGAAGGCCTTCAGCGAGAAGTAGTGTCCCCCGCCGGCGACAGGGTACCTCGTGGCGAGCTCAGCGTAACAGAGGCCCGTGCTGACATACACGACCGCTGCGACGAGGAAGGCGAGAGGCGACAGAAGGCCGGCGAATAGGGCGATTACGCCGAGGACGACGTAGATGTCAGCGCCGACATCTGCGTACCCCATCGAGAAGGAGCCCCAGGTCCCGACTTCTCGCTTGAGTTCGCTCGAATTCTCCTCTGGGGTCCTGGACAAGCATCATAACACGCTCCGATGAAGTTCGGGCGCGTTTCTGGCGGCCATTTAACGCTTACCACGGCTAAATAGCCAGTTTTCGGTGTCGGTTTGATTGTACTCACTGGTGTGGGTAGCGGTCCTCGTCTTCATCGTCTCGTTCCTGTCGAACGTGTCTCCCTTCTTCGGGGCGTCGTACACCCTGTGGGCGACCCTACAGCTCACCCTCGTCGGACCCTCTCCCTTCAATTTCCTCGTGGTGGTTATAGTGTCGGCAATTGGAGCGACCCTGGCCAAAGGCATAATCTACTTTGGAGCCTTTGGCCTAAGGGGAACCCTCGGCAAGAACAAGAACGTCCAGCTGATTGGCAGAAATGCAACGAAAGGCAGGTTCTACCTTGTCCTCTTTGTGACTGCCTTGCTCCCGGTGTTGCCTCTGGACGATTTCATCTACATAGGCGCAGGGGCCTCGGCGGCCTCGATCGGCTTCATGGCTTCTGTGACGCTCCTCGCCAAGCTGTTGAAGAGTGGGTTCGAAATCGCGGTCGAGCTTGCGATTCTCACGGACATCGGCCAGGTCTTCGGATTCCACAGATGGGACGTGACCGTTGCTCTGATCGCAGTGTTCCTGGTCATCGGTGTTCTGATTTATCAGCTGGACTGGGAGAAGGCGTACAGACGGATTCGGCCGGGAAGCAAGCCCTCCACGGAGAAGGCCGCGGGCGCCGGGTAAACCGTTATAGTTTCAGACCTTGGCCGGCTTTCCGCTGCGGGGGTCGCCCAGCCTGGTCAACGGCGCGAGGCTTAGGACCTCGTCCCTTAGGGGTTCGTGGGTTCGAATCCCACCCCCCGCATTGACAACGGGGCGGGAACTTCAACCCCGGCCCGACCTGTAGGGTGGTGGATTTACCCACAGCCTCGGTTAAAATCTGGGTGTTGAACCCCACAGGCGGGAACGAAGGTGGAACCGGACTAGGGTACGGCGGAAACCCTCATGGTCAATTGGTGCTCCCACGTGTGTCCAAGTGGAAGTAGGTACACCCGACGAGCCGACCATCTTAGCAACCTGGAGCCCTCCTGCGTAGAAGTGTTTCGTGACCGTGGTTGCCCCTGAAGTGACGTTCTTCTCGTAGAGGATGGTCAACCCCCTGGCGTCTCGGGAGAGGTAGCCGGCGACGTTTTGACGAGTTTTGCATTGACCAGACTCACAATTCTTCCGAAGTCGCTATCGGTGGCAGTCATCCGATGGGTCCTGCGCGTAGTCTCGATTACGATGGTTCTGCTACGTATGTCGTCACTAATAGATTTGATGTCAGACCAAGAATAGAACACCGCAAGATCCCTGATTTGATCCATATTCAGCCTCGACAGACTCAGTCGCCTTCGGTTTGCGATAGCAAGTTGAAACAAGTAGCCTGCCAGCAGGCAACCCAGCCCGACGAGCCCCAGCGCGAAGTCGCTGATTGCTTTAATCGAGATACTGAATCTCATTAGGTATCCGACAATTACCAGAAGGAGGAGGGTAAACGACACCCACACTAGAGGCGAAACTACTCCCACCTTCAACACGCCGTCTTCGACGAAGAAATAATCTGAATACGAACCGAAATGTGCTACAGGGCTATGACTCCTGTTCAAGGAAAGAGACCAATAAGCCAGCCGAGGATTCCAGTTTCTTCACCCTTGCCGAAGGCAGAAAATGCGCCCTGGGGCGATGGCCCCTCAGGGCCAGGACTCGCCTCGTAGCTCCACGTTCCCCGGATCCCCCCCGCGATTGCGTTTACCTGAGCCCCGTATATCACGTCACCGTATGGAACTGCTAACACCTCTGGAAGCTGGATAACCAGTGCAACGGTGCCAATAACTGTTAGACCAGTACTGACTCCCACGGCTTCCACCTGTTTCCAGTTGATTCCTTGGGGGCTCTGGCAGGGATTGGCTCCGCATTGGTTGGTGAATGGCGAGGTCGAAGTAGAAGACTCGATTCCAACTGCCGGCGCATCCACGTATTTGTTTTTACCCTGCTGGATAAACGTCACGTCGACCGACTTCACCGATGTGCCAACGGTGACGGTCAGAGGGGAGGAAGCGTACGAAACCCTGTTGATGTCGGTGTAGTCGGTGGCGGTCGAAGGAGCCGGAGGAGGCGCCGACCAATTCCTTGCTATTATCCCGTCGATCATCGTCGCTGAGGTGAGGAACATGTGCCCGTTAGGATCTATCATCCTCTCTGGATTGTCTCTCGCGTAGATGTATAGGTTCATTGACATAGGGTCGATTTTGCTCCCCGAGTAAGTATCCTGTGTGACGAACCTTCCCGTTGTCGCGTCGTAGTACCTCGCCCCATAGTAGTACAAGCCTGTGGCGGAGTCGTAGGGCTTCCCAGTGTACATGAACACCTCCTTCCCTGAGACGGCGTAGTTCTGCCCGTAGGGGACGTAGTTGGAGCTGAATTTGATCGTCACCGTTGCCGTCGCCACCAGCCTCGTGCTCCCCAGGGCGTCCTGGTGGAGGTAGTAGACCCCCGTGCCGACCATCTTCGCCACTTGGAGGCCGTTGGCATAGAAGCGTTTCGTGACGGTGGTAGTCCCTGAGGTGACGTTCTTCTCGTAAAGGATGTTGAGCCCCTGATAGGAATAGGTGAACGTGCTTGAGCCCGCCGTCTGTGTGACTCTGTTGCCGTCACCGTCGTAGGAGTTCGTCTGGACAGTTGTCCCCGACTGCACGGCCTTCATCAGCCTGTTCTCGTAGTCGTAGGAGTAGGTCCACCCGCCCGTTTTGGTAATCGCGTTCCCGTTGGCATCGTAGGTGTAGGAGGTGGAGGGGGACGAGCAGGACGACGTCGTGTAGTAGCCGGACAGCCTGTTGAAGGACCCGTAGCAGTAGACCGTGGTTGTGGAACCCTGCACCATCCTGATGCGGTTGCCGACCTGGTCGTAGGCGTAGGCGTACGAACCCCAAGGCCCAGACGAGGATGTGAGCCTGTTCAGCCAGTCATATCCGTAGCTTTCTGTGTTCAGCGTAAGCACGTTCCCGGTCCCGTCGTAGGTGTAGTTCAACGACAGCTCCTTGGTGCTCCCGTACTTGTCCAGGATCTGGGTGGGCCTGTCGCGGGTATCGTAGGAGTATGTGGCCACCTCCCCGTTCCCATAGGTTATCTTGCTAATCTTGTCGTCGACGGTGTACCCCACAGTGGCGAAAGTCCCTGCCTTCTTCAGCCTGTTAAGGCCGTCGTACACCATCGCCAGGGCGTACCCGTCGGGGTAGGTGAGGCTCGTTATGTCTCCGGCCCCGTCGTAGGCGTACAAGGTCATGTACTTCACCCCGCTCGCGTACTCGGTCAGGTTGGTCAGCCTGTCCCTGGCGTCGTAGGAGTAGTAATCGGTGGCCGACGGGTTGACCATCGAGAGCCTGTTGCTGTCCTGGTCGTATGTGTAGGTGACAGTTCCACCAGAGCCGGGGTACGTCACCCTATTCAGCCTGTTAAGGGCGTCGTATGTGTAGGAAATCGCGCTCCCGTTCGCCGGCGTCCTGGAGAGGAGGTTCCCGACGCTGTCGTAGGTCCTCGTCTCTGTCTTGGTGTCGGGGAAGGTCGTCGTGGTCAGTCTGTTGAGGTCGTCATACTGGTATCCCGTCTGTTGGCGCTTTGCGTCCGTCACGCTCAGGAGGTTACCCGACTTGTCGTAGGAGTAACTGGTCTGGAAGTAGTTCGTCGAGCTGTTGTACTGCTTCACGGACGTCAGCCGCTGGTTCCAGTCGTAGGCGTAGACTGTCTGGTGACCGTTCTCGTCGGAAATTGTCTTCAGGTTGTTGACGTCGTCGTAGGAGGTCGTCGCGTAGGTCGTGTCAGGGTTCGTGAGCTTCGTCTGCCTGCACTGGTAGTCATAGGAGTAGGTGTAGGTGTTCAGTGCCGCGGTGGTCTTCGAAGATACGGTGTCGCACCAGTTGTAGGCGTAGCTCTCGGTGGAGTAGAGGGAGCTGCTGTTGTACTTCTGGACGCTGGTCAGCCTGGCGAGGCCGTCGAACGCCTCCTTGGTGATGTGCCCGTTCTCGTCTATGACCTTCATCGTGTTGTTGTTGTCGTAGTAGAACCACTGCTTGGTGGCGCTCACCCCGCCTATCGCAGGGTAGGTGACCGTGGTCTGCCTGCCTAAGGCGTCGTACTGATAGCTTGTGGTCTGGCCGTTAGGGTCGGTCTCGGAGAGCAGGAACCCCTTCGCCGAGTCGTAGGTGTAGGTCGTGGTGACGTTCTGGGTCCCGACCAGGATGCTCTGCTTCGTCAAGTAAGCCGAGGAATAGGTCGAGGAGTACCTGTAGTAGGTCGTATGCCCGTTCGCGTCAGTGGTCGAAATGACGTTGCCGTAGGTATCGTAGGTGTGGTTGGTGTAGAGCCACGCCCCGCTGTGCAGGACCTTCTGCTTCAACAGGTTCCCGGCGGAGTCGTAACCGTAGTAGGTCTGCTGCTGGGGAGAGCCGGACCCGTTCTGGTAGTCGCACGAGCCGACGATCAGGTCGTGAATGTTGGGAGAGATGGACTGAGAGTAGAATGAAGTGGTGCAGCCGGAGCTACCAAAGGATTTGGTGGGGTTCGCGTTGGCGTAGGAGAACCAGGTTTCGTGGCCTATGTTGTCATTCGAGTAGATCGTGTTGCCCCAGCTGTCGTAGCTGAAGGACGACTGTGCAAGCAGAGTCCCGCTCGGGGAGAAGATTTTGGTAGCGGTCGTCCTCCCCGCCGAGTCGGAATCCGTCTCTGTAATGCGCTGAAGCGCACCGTTGCCATCCTTGGCGTACACTTTCATCAGATTGTTTGAGTTTTGGAAGTTGTAGTTGAGGTAGCCCCGCGTGGTCGTCCCGTCGGAGATGGTGCTGTTGGACCAGAGCATCTGCCCGTTGACCAGGACGGGATTAATCTGTTGGGTAAGGCTGAGGTGGGTCGGGTCGTAGTAGACATTTCTGGACGTCGCGTAGTAGGTGGAGACCTCGGTCCCTACAGGGGCGCTCCCATAGGCATACGTGACCTTCCCGCCCGTGGGCCAAAGCACTTCATTCAGGAGCCAGGCGTTCGCCCCCGACGTGCCAGCGTAGTAGAAGTAGGTTATCCGGTTCATCGGGTCAGTCATGGATGAGAGTTGGCTCCCCGTATAGCCGAAGGTCCAGGTTCTAGACCCCGAGGCGATTGAACCGAGCTGGTTGTTGGCATTGTAGGAGAAGGTGACCGTCCTCCCGATGGTGTCGGTGACCTGGGAAAGGTAGCCGTTGGTGCCATAGCTGAACGTGATGACATTGTTACCCGTCCTGCCGGTAATCGATATGAGCCTCTGGGAGGTGTCGAAGCGATAGAGGGTCCCCGAGGACATGTTGAGGGTGTAGGTTCCGCCCGTGTTCTTCGTCAAGACGAAGTTGGTCACACTGTTGTACTGGAAGGTGTTGCCATTCCACAGGTAGGGGATGGCCTGGCCATCGCTCAAGTGAAGGTAGTTGGCACCAAGCCAGGGGAAGTTGAGGGACCAGCCGTAGCCCAAGCTGGCGCCGGTGTAGTTGTCAAAGAGATACGGCGACCCGCTCGACCTGAAGGCGTAGGGCTCGCTGTAGACCAGCGAGGGTGCGAAGCTCATGCCCCTCCCTGGGAGGGTGAGGGTGCCAGCTTCAACTGCAACCAGTCCGTTCCCCGGCGAGACGTAGTCGGAGAACTCGCTGAAGTAAGACTCGTAGGGAGAAAGGCCAGGCCTGCTCCAAGAGTTGGGCGAGACGGCAGCCGTGGGGACGAGGAGCGGGAGCGCGGCAAACCGGATAGAGTAGGGGGAGGAGGAACCACTTTCCCACGCGAAGCCGACGATGGTGCTCCCGTGGCAGGGACAACGCTGGGCTGCAATCTCGTATCCCTGGAGGCTCTCTGTGGTGCTTAGAGTGACGGGGGAGCCCCAAGTGGCCCCGCTATCGTGAGAGGTTTGGTAGACCAAAGTGGAGGGCGAAGTGAAGTAGGCAAGGAGGACGTCGCCGCTCCCGTCATTCGTGACAGCCGCCGAAGGCGAGCTTAGGAGAAGCTGCGCGCTGCTCGACCATGAAGACTGGTCGTAGGTCCAGGACTCGTAATACAGGGGCGTGTTGGCAGAGCCCTGAATTTGGCTCACGCAGGCCAACTCCACGGTGTCACCCAGTGAGTTTACCGAGCTCATCTGGGGCGAATTGCATGTCCTTGTGGCCATCACCTGCGAACCCCATGTCCCGTTGTAAGGTATCACGAAGGAGTATTGGTATATTCCCGCGCCGTAGTTGACGAGCGCCATCTTTCCTGCTGTCAGTGGAAGTATGGCCCAAAAGAATTGACCGTATGTGAGGGCGAGACTGAGTGACCAACCAAGGGAAGAGTGCTCATACACGGTAGCGTAGGTGTAGGTGCCCGTGCCACAGTCCGACACACTACAGCCCATGAATTGCACCCAGTAGTTGCCGCTGGTGTCAAACGCAAGAGTGAAGCCAGCATACAGGTAGAAGTAGTAGGCTATCGGGACGGTCGATTCAGAGCCCCACGAGATTGAGCCGCCTGCATTTAACACGCCCGAGCCGAAGTAGAAAGACTTGACCGTCTGAGAGTTCTGGCAGGCATAGACTATCTGGTTTCCCGAGACGGCGAAGCCGATGTCGGTCTCCTGCGTGACGGAGCAAGCTGTCGCCAAGGTTGTAGGAGCGGTCCAAGAGATACCATCGGCGCTGCTCACCCATCTCTCCGTGTTGGTGGCGCCGTCTCTGAAGAAGACCCACCATCTGTAATTGGCGTAGAACACTCTGCCAGCGTAACCGTGCAGCAATGCATTGTAGTCAGAGCTACTTGCAACCGTAACTGGGTCAATGGAGAAGGTCGTCCCCACATTATAGCTCAGCACACCGCTCGATGGCCCGAAAGAGGGGCCGAGCGAGGCGCTGTCCGACCAATCGAACCCGAGGCCGATGCCAGAAGAGTTGCCGAACCAGGCCCTGTCGCCCCTGACCAAGGTGGGCTTCGACCCGAAGGCGAGACCGAGGACGCCAGAGCCGCGGGACCATGCCGAGGTGCCGACGATGGCGATCTTGATTCCCGATGGCTCGCAAAACTGCATCTTCACCGAGTAAGTGACAAGGACGTCGGCCAAGGTTAGGGGCCCAGCCGAGACCACGAAATGCTGTTCGGCCACAGTCGAGTTGCCGCGAAGAGAGACGCTGAGGAGGCCAGGCGGGAGGCCAACGAGCGGGCGGATAGAGAAGTCGTTCCCCGCGCTGTCAGAAACCGAGAAGGTCCCGTTGGAGGAGACGGTGAAGTACTGGGTGATGAACTGGCCGTTCGGGTCCACTGAGTAGTCGAAAAGCTGGGTGGGGATCCTCAGTGTCTTGTTCCAGGTGGTGATGGGGACGAGAGGCTGGGTGGTGGGCGTGACAGGGCAGGCGGGGGCGGTGGTGTTCCAGGTGTTGCGGTAGGAGACAGTGCCGGGCGGGAGAGGCTGACCGGGCGGCTGCGACGTTGCGCCCGGTCCTGACGCCGATGACAGGGGAACCATGAACAGGAAGTTCGGTAGCAGCAGAAGGGGAATCAGGACCGCCGAAGCGGGTTTTTTCGTGATTCCAACCGTGATGTGTTGTGTATTATCTTATTTAAGCAGTCTTCTGCGCTCCGATTCCAAGCTCCAATCATATTGGAAATATCCTGGTCGCAAGTCCCCTCCGCTCGACCCATCAGACATGTTCATTATCGGGGGGTATGGCTGTTTCGATTCCCGCCCCACATGTTGGGTGAGAGTCCCACCCCCCGCACATTAGTTTCACGCGACCCTTGTGCACGTTCTGCAGGTTGTTCCCAACCAGGTTCAAATAGCTCGGCGTGAATTAGAAGAACCGGATGAAAGCCTCCGACCAAGATTATGAGGAAGCGCTTGTTTACCTGAGGGCCAAGCTTACGCAGCCTCAGCCAGAGGTGGATAGATGGCTGAACTCAATTGTTGATGCTTGGGTAGCGAGGCGCAAGGCCGGCAGGCAAGTGAGAACGCCTGGCTGAGCGCAGGGATAGGCGGGAGGTACTGTCTTTACTCTCGCGGCTAGAACCAATCATGCTCAGGAGAGTTGTCTTGGCTTCTAGACTCTCTCCAGAGACTCTTCCCGATGAATTACTGCTTCTTGAGAGCGTAGTGGTGTTGAGTCACAAGCTCCAATAGGATTGTGGTCCGAGGAATTTCCGACCTGTATTTAGTTCTGGAATCCTGGTGATCGCCGGAGTTGGGAGAAGACCGATCCACCCGCTTTGAGCACTACGTGTAGAGTTCAAGTCCCAACCGCCCCGCACGTGCTCACAGCTTTTCTGGCGCAAGTGTCGATTCTTCTAATTCGTCCAAACCCCACAACGCGTGCTTCCCGAAGAAAAGCAGGTAGCTGATCACGACGAAGTCAGCCAGTATGGCCACGTGCATTATGGTACAATACACGCATATGGCATGGATTATGAAGAACTCGACGAAGACCAGGTAGGGCACTATGATCAGGCCAATGAACCTCCAGCCGAACATGACCTCGAGGGTAGTCCGGGAAACGCGCTCTGACCCGAAGGCTATCAGAGACACCATTCCGAGGTTCACGATGAAATAGAACATAGCAAGCAGTTCCAGAGGGATTCCAAGGATCTTACTGTATGAGCTGCTGAGGACTGCGCCGCAGTCGAAGTTGAACCCGAAGAAAGTCCCCGTGGGACAATAGGGTAGCTGCTGATTCAGCGTGTAGAATATCACAAGGACCGTCCCAGAGGCCCAGAGCCCGATGGCAGACATGACGACCAACAAGAGGAGCTTGAGCTTTGAGATTCTCAATCTGGTCCCGCCCGGACCATTTTGTCCTTCACTGCGGGCTGGCTGGTCACGAAGGGCTGTTTAAGGGGCGCCCCGAATCCATGGGCAACGCTTTTAGTCGAATTAGACGGCTCGACAATGTTTTGCTTTCCGCGGGATTCGAAGCCAGGGAATACCAGAAGAAAATCGCCGACGTGGCGACGTCCACGAACACCCTGGTGGTGCTCCCGACGGGACTAGGGAAGACGATCGTGGCGATAATGGTGGCGGCCGAGATGCTGAAGAGATACCCGGACTCGAAGGCGATGGTCCTCGCTCCGACTAGGCCCCTGGTTCTCCAGCATCTCAGGGCCTTCGGAGCCGAACTGAAGCTCCCCGAGGGCTCCATGGTCGCGTTGACGGGGACAGTTGACCCGGGTGAGAGGGAGCTCCTCTGGATGAAATCAAAGGTGATATTTGCGACCCCTCAGACGGTGTACAACGACGTCCGCCATGGCAGGATCTCGCTTAAGGAGGTGGTCCTCGCCGTGTTCGACGAAGCGCACCGAAGCGTCAGGGACTACACGTACACGAAGCTCGCCACCGTCTACAGGGAGACAGCCGACCGGCCCCTCATCCTGGGACTGACGGCGTCCCCGGGCGCGTCGAAAGAGAAGATCAACGAGATCAAGAGGAACTTGTTCATCGAAGCGGTAGAAGCGAGGAACGAGGAGAGCGACGACGTAAAGGGATACGTCGAGAAGACGAACATAGTGGCGATCAAAGTAAGGGTGCCAGACGAGTACTACGAGACCACCCTCAGGCTCAGGGAGCTCTACAACGACAAGGTGCAGAAGCTGATCAACGGCGGTTTTCTTAGGAGCAACAGGGTGTCGAAGAAGGCCCTCCTTGAGGCGAGGATCGCCATCTCGGCCAGGCTGAGCAAGGCCCAGGCGAGCGGCGGCCAGAAGGGCTACATTTTCGGGGCGGTCATCAACCAGGCCCAGGCGGTCGCGATACTTCACGCGCTGGAGATGATAGAGACCCAGGGGGCGCCGCCGCTCCTGAGGTACCTGCAGAAGCTGCGCGACAGGCCTGACAAGGGGAAGGCCACCTCGTCGCTGGTCCGCGACCCGAAGTGGTTGAAGGTCGAAGAGGAGGCAGCAATGCTGGCGTCGGTCCCGCACCCCAAGGTCAGCGTCATGATCGACGTGGTGAAGCAACAGCTGAAGAGAAAGCCAGACTCGAAGGTCATAGTATTCACCCAGTACAGGGACACCATAGAGGACATCGTGAGGGCCCTGGAGAAGGAGGGTTTGAGCTCAAAGCGCTTCGTGGGCCAGGCGGACAGGGAGGGGAGCAAGGGGATGGATCAGAAGATGCAGACCGACACCCTGGACCTGTTCCGAAAAGGGGAGTTCAGCGTTCTGGTGAGCAGCAGCATCGGGGAGGAAGGCCTTCACGTGCCGGACGTCGACCTGGTGGTCTTCTACGAGGCCGTCCCTTCCGAGATCAGGTACATACAGCGCCGGGGGAGGACGGGGAGGACGACGGAAGGGAGGGTCGTGATACTCCTGGCCGAGGGTACCGTGGACGAGTCCTACTACTACAGCACTCTGCTAAAGGAGAGCAGGATGAGGGAGTTGGTTAACGAGACTAGCCAGAAGCCCTCCAAGCGGCGCGCGAAGAACCCAACGCTGATGGATTTCGTCGATTGAGCGGCACGCGCCTAAGCCCGACTGCCTACGACTGAGACCTTGATTACGTTGGTCGTCCCCTTCACTCCAGGCGTCCCCGAGGTCACGACTATGCGTTCTCCCTTCTTGGCGAACCGTAACTTCTGAGCTGCCTGGTCTGCCCGAGCGAAGAGCCAGTCTGTGCTCCTGGCCTGCTTGACGACAAGTGGGATGACCCCCCTGTAGAGCTTCATCTGCCTCGCTATCCTGGCCTGAGTGCACAGGGCGATTATGGGCTGTCTGGGCCTGTACATGGCCACTCGCCTCGCAGTGGACCCCGTCTGTGTGGGCGCGACGATCGCCTTCGCCCCCACGTAGTCGGCCAGCCTCCCGGCAGCCCTGCCGATGGCCTCGGCCGTATCTCCTTTCTCTGGCACGGCGGTGGAAGACGGCATTGAGGAGGCATTCCTTTCTGTGGAACGCGCTATCTTGTCGAGCATCCTCGCAGCCTCCACCGGATATTTCCCTACGGCTGTCTCGTCCGAAAGCATCACCGCGTCCGTACCGTCGAGGACCGCGGTCGACACGTCAGTGACTTCCGCTCTGCTTGGGACTGGGAAGTTCACCATGCTGACGAGCATCTGCGTCGCGACTATGACCGGCTTGCCCACGGCGTTGCATTTCGCAATGATCTGCTTCTGGATGGATGGGACCGTCTCCATGGGCACTTCTATTCCCAGGTCCCCTCGGGCGACCATGACTCCATCAGCTTCGGCGAGTATCTGCTTGAAATTCTGGACCGCCTCCCGCTTTTCGACCTTGGCTATGAGCATGGGGCTTTCCCTGGGCATGTGTCTCCTGAGCGACTTCAGATCGCTTGCCGTCCTGACGAAGGATGCTGCGACGAAATCGACCCCGCGGGCTAGGCCGAACTTCAGATGGCCCAGGTCTGCTGTCGTAGGATAGGTGATTTTCATCTTGACCCCCGGGGCGTTGACTCCCTTCCCCGAGCTCAGGGTCCCGCCGGCCAGGACCGTGCACTGGACCCCACCGCTCACCTTTCCATCCACCCTGAGCCTGATGAGCCCGTCTGCGAGGTGGAGAAGGTCCCCCTTTTCGACCGACTCTAGAAGGTCGGGGTAGTTGATGCTCGCCCGCCTGGAGTCGCCGAGGACTACGGAAGATGTTAGCAGGAACTGCGAACCTCGCGCTATGTCAGCCGACCCGTCCTGCATCTTGCCGATCCGTATCTTGGGCCCCGGCAGGTCCTGAAGGATGGCCGTGGTCCGCTTGGCTCTCAGGGACTCGGCTCTGACTGTTGTAATGTCGCGGAGATGGCTGGTCTTGTCACCGTGGGAGAAGTTTACCCTGAATACGTCCACGAGGGGGACGAGGCGCCTGACGGTCGTCGCATTGCTGCTCGAAGGGCCGACCGTGCAAACAATCTTTGTCCGCCTCACAACGCCGGGGGACTGCTCGGATTCAATCTAAGGTTAACGGACGGGCTTGGGGCGGGTCTTCGGCGGCCCGCTCAGCTTCAGGCTGGACACGGCCCAGTCCAGCTGGTTCTCGGTTATCGACCTCAGCTCCCTCAGGGCTGCGGTCCTCTCTGGTTCAGGGAGCGCTGAAATCCTCGTACGCATGAATTCGACGCCCTCCCTTGCCCTGTTCAGCAGTATTGGGACAAGTATTTCGTTTGGCATGAGGTCGGAGACCAACCTCATTATCACGCGTTCCTTCCTGCCGAAAGTGGCCATTCCTGCTCGCATCTCGCTGAGTTCGCGCCTGGCGGCGGGGGTGATCGTGTACGTCACCCTCGATGTCTTCGACTTCTTCTCGGATGGGGTCACGAGCTTCTCCCGGACCAGGCTCTTCAGCAGCGGATAGATGGTCCCCGGCCCGGGGCGCCACGCTCCCTCCGTCTTTTCTTCTATCCTCTGCATTATTTCATACCCGGTCGCGGGGCCGCGGGAAAGCATAGTCAGGATGTAGATTCTAAGGAAGCCTCTGGGTATCGCCTGCGGGTGGGTCCAGTGCCTGGGGAACGAAGATGCCACTTTGGCTCGGGCCACAACTCGCCTCACTCTTAAAGTGTTGCCTATACGATATGCATAGCAGTATAGTATTCGATATGCTTATATCCGCAGTGGGCTGGGCGACTCGGTGTTGCCCGAAACCATTAGGGTGGAGGACCTCGTCGAGGTCTACTCCGACGGCACAAAGGCGGTCGACGGCATATCGTTCGAAGTCAACGACGGGGAGTTCTTCGGGTTCCTTGGGCCGAACGGTGCGGGCAAGAGCACGACAATCAAGGTGCTTACGACCCTGTTGAAGAAGACAGGGGGCAAGGTGTCGGTCGCCGGATTTGACATCGAGAAGCATGCGGACCGGATCAGGAAGGTCATAGGGGTCCAGAGCCAGGAGACGGTGGTCGATCAGGATCTCACCGGGAGGGAGAACATGATGCTGCAGGGGCACCTTCACGAGATGGGCGGAGAGGAGCTCAAGAAGAGGGTGGACGAGCTTCTTACGCTAGTCGGGATCGCTGACGTCGCCGACAAGAGGGCGGGGCACTACTCTGGAGGTATGAAAAAGAGGTTGGACCTCGCGTCGGCGCTCGTCCACAAGCCGAAGCTGCTCTTTCTCGACGAGCCGACCACGGGCCTTGACCCGCAGTCGAGGGCGGCCATCTGGGAGTACCTCTCGAAGCTCAACAAAGAGGAGGGAATCACGATTTTCCTTACTACGCAATACATGGAGGAGGCCGACAAGCTGTGCGAGCGGCTCTACATCATAGACCAGGGCAAGATAGTCGCAAACGGGACCCCACAGGCGCTGAAACAGGAAGTGGGGGCAGACTCCATCACGATGACACTCGAAGACGGCGGAGCGGCTCCCGAGACAAAGGAGAGGGCGAAACAAGTCCTCGGCGGGATACAGGGGATCAACAAGATAATAGAATCCGATGGCGGTCTCACAGTCTACGCGAAGAACGCGGGGATGATAATAGCGGACGTCGTCAGGGCTTTCGACTCGAACAAGATACGTCTCTCTTCTGTCAACTTCGCCTCCCCCACCCTCGACGACGTCTTCCTGCAGCACACCGGGAGGAGGATCAGAGCGGAAGAATTGAACACAAAGAAGACCACGTTCGCGAGGTTCGGGGCGGCGAGGAGGCCGGTCAGACAATGAGCCTGGCTTCGGACACCTACCACCTGTTCGTCAGGGCGTTGAAGAAGGTACTCCGCAACCCCATCCTGCTCTTCTTCTCGCTGCTTCAGCCAATCATATTCCTGGTCCTGTTCACGCAGCTGTTTTCAAAGTTCGCCGCCGTCCCCGGGCTCTTCCCGCCGGGACTCACCTACCTTGAGTATGCCACGCCGGGGATCCTGCTGCAGAACGGTTTCAGCAGCGCCCTGCAGTCGGGAACATCCATCGTGGACGAACTCAACTCGGGGATGCTCGAGAAGATGCTGGTGACCCCGGTCAACCGTTCCGCGATCCTGCTCGGGAGACTGCTCTCCGATGCGTTCAGGGTAGTCGTCCAGTCAGTGATTATTCTTGTCCTGGCCTACGCCCTCGGATTCAGCGTGGCGGCGGGAGCCGGCGGGATAATATCGATGCTCGTCGTCATCGCGTTCTTCGGACTCGCGTGGTCTGGGATATCCCTCGCCATCGGCCTCAGGACGCGCAGCGCCGAGACGGTCTTCGGCATTGGAGGATTCCTCACCTTTCCTCTGCTTTTCATGAGTGACGCCCTGGTCCCAACCTCCGCCATGCCCTCGTGGATGGCTAGCGTATCGAACGTCAACCCCATCAGCTTCGCGGTCGACGCGGTGAGGAGCGTGTCGCTTCCGTCCACCTCCCTCTCCACCCTGAGCCTGTCGGTGCCCGGGGACGTCCTCTCTGCGTTGACTTACATAGCCGCCATCGCGATCCTTACCCTTGGTGCGACTTTGTACCTGTTCAGGAAGGTAGTCAAGTAAGATGGCGCCTTCCATTGAGGTGATAGGCCTCACCAAGAAGTTCGGAGACTTCACCGCCGTGTCAGGCTTGAACCTCAAGCTCCAGGGGGCGAAGTGCGTAGGGTTCCTTGGGCCGAACGGGGCCGGAAAGACGACGACCATGAAGATCTTGACCGGGCTTATCTCGGCGTCGAGCGGGACAGCCCTAGTAAACGGGGTCGACATAAGCAAGGACAAGAAGGGCGCCCTGGCGTCGTGCACTTCGCTGATTGAGACCCCCGAGATCTACTCGTCGCTTACCCCCAAGGAAGCGCTTACGATGCTGTGTGCGATCAGGGGAGTCCCGAGCTCGGAGAGGAACAAGAGGATCGATGAGGCCATGGGAAGGGTCAAGATGCAAGAGTGGGAAAACAAGAAGGTGGGGAGTTTCTCCAAAGGGATGAAGCAGAGAATCAATGTGGCTTCCACCCTTCTGAGCGACCCCGAAGTGATAATCCTCGACGAACCTACGACGGGGCTGGACCCGAGGGGGATGACCGAGGTCAGAGACATCGTGAAATCGCTCGATGACAGGCTGGTCTTCATGAGTTCACACCTGCTGGCAGAGGTGACCGAAGTATGCCAGGAGGTCGCAATGATCGACCACGGCAAGCTCCTGGTCTACGATTCCATCGGCGCAGTCACGTCGAAGTTCGCCGGAGGCGGGGGTATGGTCGAAGTGGGTTTCTACGGGCCGGTGGACCAACAGACGATTACCAAGATGGGCAACATGGCGGGCGTGTTGTCTGTGACCCCTTCGAACGACCAACACGTGGTCGTGAAGTTCGACCCCAAGGCAATCACGCAGGAGAAGCTCTTCGAGGCCATCGCAGGGCTGAGGGCTGGCGCGACCAGCTTCAAGGAGACGTCGTCGGGACTAGAAGACGCGTATCTGAGCCTGATCAAGGAGGCGCTTTAGAGTTGACCACCTCCAATGAACACAACCGTCGCGAAAGCAGCCTCGCGCAGGTAGGGATTGTGACGAAATACAACTTCCTGAACTACTTCAGAGCCCGAAGGTTCTATGTCATGTTCGCAATCGTCCTTCTCATAAGTGGGCTTCTGACCTTCGTCATCGCCTATCGGAGACCCGGAGAGATCCTCACGACGGACCTCGGATTCCTCTCCACGATTTGGGGGTCCTTCGTCACCTTGGTGGTGATACTGTCAGCGGCCTTCTTCGGTGGAGATGCAATTTCTGGGGAGTTCCAGAACAGGACAGGCTATTTCCTTGTTCCAAATCCCATCAGGCGGTCGGTGATATACGTCGGCAAATGGTTTGCGGCTCTGATCGCGTCCACGATAATCTTGCTTGTCTACGCCCTGATATCCATCGGGAATAGTGTCTACTACTTTGGGTTCACGCTCCCCAACGAGTTCTACCTCTCGATGCTTTTCGCCTGGATCTACCTGGTCGCCGCCCTGTCGTTTGCCTTCGCTTTCAGCGCGCTATTCAAGAGCAGCGCCATATCAGTCCTGATGAGCGTGATACTCCTGCTCTTTGTCTTCAACGTGGTCGATACCGTCGCGGCGACGTTCGCGGGGATCGAGCCGTGGTTCTCCATAACATACGGGGCGAGCATCATCACGAGCATCCTGACAGTGCCATATCCCGCGCCTGTGGTGACGAATAGCTTCGGCCCTAGGGGCGGATTCTCGGTCACGACGTACACTGCACCCGTCTGGGAGGGGCTCGTGATTCTCGGGGTCTATTTCGTCGTCATGGCCGCGCTTGGACTCTGGCTGTTCGAGAAGAAAGAGTTCACTTCGTAGTCAGCCGCTTGTCAGCAGGAAGTCGTGAACCTTTCCGTCGTTGAGATTCACCAGGGCCCCCCTTAGAATCCCATCCGCGTACTCGCTCCCGGGGTTCAGGCAGAGCGTCCTTCCGATCCTGGCAAACCCTTTGGATTCGTGTATGTGCCCGTGGAGCCCCAGCATGGGAGCGTGCCGCTCTATCGACTTCCTCACCGCCGAACTCCCTGCATGGATGAACTTGATCCCAAGGCCTTCCTTGACATAGTTGAATTCGGGGCTGACCGCGGGCGCCTTGTCCAGCTCCGTGTCTATCGGAGGGACGTGGAGGTTGTATACCGCGGTCTCTGGGCGTTTCACCTGGGACGCGAGCGTTTCTATCATCTCGCCGAGCTTCTCCTCGCTAACCTCCCGGGGGCTCTTCCAGGGGGTCGGGTTGGCGTAGCCGAGGGTTATCATCTCGTATCCTCCGTCGAGCTCGACCACCTTGTTCTCGGGGTTGATGAATTGGCCGGAGTCGGCGAGGGCGGCGTCGATCTCAAATTTGTCGTCGTTCCCCGGGGAGATGTAGCACTTCACGCCAGTCCCCCTGAGCCTTTCCTGGGCAAGGTCCACCCAGGACCGGAGGACCGAAACCATTGCGTCGCTGAACACCTTCTGCTCCTTCGACTTGTCAGCCTCGATCTCCGCGAGCTCGGACTTGCTGGCGACGAAGGAGTACTGGCCGGCGTCTTGGATTGCTTTTCTTGTCTCCTGCAGTTTGTCCCCACCTATCGTTGTCTGCTTTCCGAAGAAGGAGAGGTCGTACTTGCCGTCCGGGCGAGCGACTATCGGCACCAGCACCTTCCCTGTGATGTCTCCGCCTAGGATGAGGCTGTCGGCTTTGTAGACCTTCGACGCGTTGAGGAACTTCCTGAAACATCTGTCGGAGCCGTGGACGTCCGTAGTGAAGAAGACGCGCGTCATTTGGCTGTCGAATGTCCCGCGAAACTGGGTCCGTATTTAATGGTGGTTCAGCGGCGGCACGCGAATCCGACGTTCGCGGTTCAGCGGAGGAACTCGAAGGGGTCGGCGCCCCTGGAACTCTCGTAGGCCGCCACGAACATCCCCGCGCTCCATGACTGGCCGTGCTGCCCCTTCGCCTCACCGGTCCTGCCGTCCAACCATTCGTTGAAACCAACCTTCTCTCCCTCCCGGAAGGCGGCGTTTGACTCGGCGAGGGACTTCAGCTGATCGCGTGCTGCAGCCATGGGGAGCGCATTGAGGGCGCACACATAGAATCCCCCGACGAAGGGCCAGACGGCTCCGTTGTGGTAGCTGTACTTGCCGCTCTTGTGCTGGATCGGAAGGGTGGCGTCGAAGCTATCGTCATAGCCGGGGTCGCCTTCCCCGTAGGGAGGGTCAAGGACCCGCACGGGAAAGGGCCTGGAAAGATCGCGTTCCCTGATGTACTCGAGGATCGAGGCGAAGACGCCTTCGTCTGCCGCCCCCCAGAGACCACAGAGGAGATTCGAAAGCGTGTCGAAGTGGGAGTCGACCCTGGCGAAGGAGATGTACTGGAGGTAGTGCCCCTTCGTGCCCCCTGCGAGCCCGCGCTCCTTCTGGTAGGCGGCAAGCCGCGGCCAGTACTTCGATATCCTGTCGGAACCGCCGTCGCCGGGGAGGAAAACGTCGTTGAACCTCTCCTTCAGCGCCTCG
Organism: Nitrososphaerota archaeon; assembly: GCA_028867035.1. GTDB lineage: Archaea > Thermoproteota > Nitrososphaeria > Nitrososphaerales > Gagatemarchaeaceae > UBA183. The sequence goes on from JAGWHB010000004.1 coordinate 232,884, forward strand.
TAGTCGAGCAGGCCGGCTGATTCTTGGCTCTTCCCGGCGGATGAAAGGAGGGAGGCGAGGCACTTCGTCGCGGCGAGAAAGAGGACGTTGTTGTAGAGGGTCTTTCCCGTGCGTTGGATCGCCGCGTCCATCCAGTCGGCCCCCTGAGGGGAATCGATCAGCCAGGAATTGTTCGCGTCCTGATAGCGGAGGAACCGGTAGGCGTCGACGGCGGCGTCGAGGGGGAGCCCAAGCAGGGCCCTGTCGCCGGTCGCATCGAACAGGTTTGCGAGCCCGATGACGTACCAGCACGAGGAATCGGTTGACCCCGACCACCCGAACTCCGGCTGTCGGGTTTCCAGGTCGTAGAAGTTGGCTATCTGGCCCAGCGGGGCCTTTGTCTTGGCGAAGGTCTGCACGGTCGTTGTCGCAGACCTGATGAGCGAGTCGTCCCTGGCCATGTTCGCTCCGATGAAAGAGATGAATGCATCCCTGGCCCAGACCTGGTTGTAGTAAGCGTCAGATGCTTTCAGCCCGTGGGGGGTCGCGTTCCGCCTGAGGACGTCGAGGGCCCTGTCCCGGGTGCTCTCGATGAGGTCGGTCAATTTGTCCGTCCGCTAGGAGGCTGACTCTACCGCCCTTGTGATCCCCGAGAAGATCTCGGCTACCTTCTTGGTGGCGAACCCCTTCAGGAGAGAAGAGCCGATGCCCGCCATCAGGCCCGTGATCTCCGCGTCCGCCGTCCAGGTCATGTTGGTGGGAGCGTCGCCGGATAGGTCGAAGATGCTCGTTATCTTCAGGGAGCTCCCGCTTCCGGCTCCCTCGGCCACCAGGGTCGCCTTCGAAGGAGGCGCCGTCCTGACTATGGTCAGTTTCATTTTCATCGTGCTCGATACAACGGCGACTCGGAGCTTCAACTTGGCCTCGAGGCTCGAGCCGTCGATGACGTTGACGTCCTCGGCGTCTGGGAGGGTCTTCGCTATGAATTCGGGGTCCGTCAGGAGGGAGTATACCTTTTCCTTCGGCGCCTTCATCGAGTTGGATCCTTCCAGGTGAAGCTGCATGCCCTTCCCGTCTGTTGGGAATGAGATAAGTGCTATCTGTAAGCTTCGTACTGCTTGCCCAGGACGGAAGAGGCTATCTTGAGCTCCATTATCTCGTCGGTGCCTTCGTAGATCCTCGCGACCCTGGAGTCCAAGAAGTGCTTCGCGACAGGGGACATTATTGAGTAACCGAAGCCGCCGAAGCACTGGACCGCCCTGTCAGCGGATTCGAAGGCGCACCTTGACGACATATACTTCGCTACGGCCGAGAGCCTATCCGCGTCGGCCCGGAGAGAGAGGTTCTTCGGGTCGTTCTCGTACTCGTCCTTCTTCAAGGCGGCCCTGTAGACGAGCCATCTGCATGCTTCCAGGCTGGATTCGATGAAGGCGACGTGCTTCTGGATCAGCTGGTGCCTGGCGATTTCCTTGCCGTGCTGGACCCTCGAAGTAGTCCTCTCCTTGACCTGGTTCAGGCAGTCCTCCATGACCCCCAGGCACCCGGAGCCTATCCCGATCCTGCCGTTGAGAAGGGCGGAATAAGCCACCGAGAGTCCCCTCCCCTCTTCGCCGAGCAAGTCGTCCTTGCCCACGAAGACGTCGTCGAGGGTGAGCATCGAAGTGTCGGAGGTGAACAGCCCGATCTTCTCCTCCAGCCGCATGTCGACGCTGAAGCCCTTCTGTTTGGTGTCCACGATGAAGGCCGTCACTCCTTTGGCGTCCCCCGCAGGGCGGGCGAAGACGATCATGTTCGTGGCGATCGAGCCGTTGGAAATAAGATACTTCGAGCCGCTGAGTCTGAACCCACCGCCGTCCTTCGTGTAGCTTGTTTTCAGGGATGCGGGGTCGGAGCCGGCCTCTGGCTCCGTGAGGCCGTAGGCGAATACGACGTCTCCGGTCGCCGCCCTGGGCAGGTATCTCGACTTCTGCTCCTCTGTCCCCCAGTCCTGGACGGCGAGGCTGCCGAGGCAGAGATGGACGTCCGCGAATGTGATTATCCCCATCCCAGTCTGCCCCATCCGTTCGAGGCAAAGGGCTTCGACCAGCTGCCGCGCGCCGCGGCCGCCGTATTTCTCATCGATGGGCACCCCCATCAGGTTGTGCCGTCTGAGTACCCCGGCGATCTCAGGGTTGTATTTCCTCTCGACGTACTTCTCGAACTCGGAGACGAGCAGTTCATTGGCAGCTGCGTCCGCGTCTTCCAGGATGGCGACCTCATCCTCCTTGAGGCCCAGCAGATGGTTAACCTCCTCCATTGACGAAGCGAATAACGGCTCCAATCTCAGCCTACGATGGGCTTATTGCCGTGCCTTTAATTCTCTTTGAAGGGAGAGCACCCTTTTCTAGAAGAGCAGGCAGGTCAGCCTGGCTTGCTCCGGGAGGGCTGTAACGGCGCTTGAAGTCCAAGATTTCGCCGATGTGGCTTACGTACCATATGGTAAAATGGGAAGAGACCGCCCAGAGCGACTCGGATCAGAAGTGCACGGAGTGCGGCCGGCCGATGAAGAAGACGGAGCTCCTAACAGATGACAAGGGGTTGAGCTATGAAGGATACGTCTGCCACCCGGACAAGCGGGTCACCTGGGTGAGAGTCAGCTAGCTACCGGATGACTTCTTCGACCTGAAACCTTCACCGTACTGGTATCCTCGGCCCATGTTCTTGGTCCACTTCTTGTTGAATACCTCGTCGAGGTTGGCATCGGGTGCGATCAGCCTCGACGCGTCGAGGACGTAGAATATCACGTCGATCAACTCCTCGATTGTCTCGTCGGTCGGTTTGCCCTTCTTCCACGAGTCCCCCGCTTCCCCGAGCTCTATGAAGGCGAACAGTAGTTTGTTCGCGATATCGTCGGGGCTATTCCCGAATCCCTTGGCCTTTACCAGCTCCTCGACCTTCTTCTTCGACTCTTCCAGCGTGGGCACGGTTTCCGGGGCCAGGCCGTGATACTAAGAAGCTTTTTGCTTTGGAGCCACTACGGTGCGATAATACTCGCATGACCCGGTGAGGCTGCAGGACGAGCACTGGGGCCCTATGGGCTTGCACGTCGTCTGGCCGAAACGCACGAACAGGTCGTTGAGTTCGAGCCAATATCTCTTCGGGACGGTCCGAACGAGCTCAGCCTCCGTCTCTTCTGGTTTCTTCGTCCTGACCAGTCCGAGCCTGTTCGATATCCTGTGGACGTGGGTGTCGACTGGGATGGCGGGCTTCTTGAATGCGTAGACCAGCACGCAGTTGGCGGTCTTCCTCCCCACCGAGTGTAACTTCAAAAGGTCCTCCTCGTTGTCCGGCACCTCTCCGCCGAACTCGGAGACGAGCTGCTTCGATGCAGTGATTATGTTCTTCGTCTTCATGTTGTAGAACCCCGAGGGCCTGATGAGCCGCCTGACTACGCTTGGATCGGCGTTCGCGAGCTGCGATGGGGTCTTGAATTTTGAAAACAGGTTTTCAGTCGCCTTTGTGGTGTTTTCGTCCCTTGTCCTGTGGGAGAGTATGGTGCCTATGAGGATGCGGAAAGGGTTCCCCTCCTCGGCTTCTTGCAGCTGGGCGAGGGCCGTGGCCCTCTTGTCGGTCGACCCGTAGACCATCCGCCGCATCTCTCGGAGGATGACCGGGATGCCTATGCGCTTTCGGTTACCCACGGTTCCTTTCTGTACCAGTTCGCTATCTCCTCGCAGGCGCCTTTGAGGTTATACTGCGGCGCGTACCCCAGTTCCTTCCAATTCGGCTGCTCTTCGATGTGCAGGGAGGCTTTCAACTGTTCGGCGGTGTACTTCGGCAGGGACGAACTCGAGAACAAACCCTGCTTCTTGACTTCGGCCTGCTTTCCGACCGCCGCTGCGATTCCTCCGGCCAGCTCTTCGGGGGTCGAGTCGAACGACTTTATCAGAAAAGAGGCGCCGGGCGACTGATTCACAGTAGCTGCCTTGAACATGGCCTGGGCGATGTCGCCGGGGTGCGAGAACGACATGGAACCCCCTGGCGGGAGAACGACCTTCCCACCCTCTATCATCCTGAGCATGGGAAGGGCGAGGGATTCGTCTCTCGATCCCACTGCCCTGGCCGACCTGATTATGGCGACCCTGGGCTCGGAGCTCCTCTTCGAGAACTCCTGGAGGATCCGTTCGGACTCGGCCTTCGCTTTCTGATATTCAGTGACCGGCCTGAAAGGCGTGGAAGACCCGACGGAGCCGGCTGCGAATCCGTAGACGTCGAGGGTGCTCAGGTGGACGAAGACCTTGGCCTTGGCCTCGGTCCCTGCCTCGAGCAGGTTCAGAAGCCCCTCGGTGTTCGCTTTGAGGAACTCTGCGTCCGAGTCGGGCATCGGGGATGCGAGGTTGTAGATGACGTCCACCCCCTCCATCGCTTCGTGCAGGGAGTGATGGTCTGAAAGGTCCGCCTCGATGCCCTGGACGCCGTTTGTGTCCATTATCTTCAGGTGCGACCCTTTCCGGAAGACCCCTTTCGATATCTCCCCCTGCTGGAAGAGGTACTCGACCAGATGGCCCCCGACGAAGCCCGTCGCCCCCACCAGGAGGTTCAAGGCCCGTGCGCTCCTTCGGTCTCGCCAAGATGATGGTGATGATGATGCTCGTCCTTGCCGGGCCTCGCTTCGAAATCCCCTCTGACAAGCCTGAGCTGCAGGTCCTCCTCGAACTTCGGGAAGTCTCCGGTAAGGTCCGCCAGCTTGTCCTTGGCCGCCTTGGAGAACTGCGGGGAGAAATTCTGGCCCCCGAACCTGCCGTAGGCCACCCCCGAAAAGCGCACTTTCTTCCCCTTCAGCTCGACAAAGCCGCGTATCAGATTGGCAACCTCGCCCTCACTCACGAAGTCGATGACTATTGCATACGACGGAAGACTCAAACGGAATGGGCCCGTTCTGGAGGTGCTTAAAGTCAGTTCCTCAGGGCGGGTCGCACACAGCGAAGCTGGGGCCCTACATTTCGAAGTCGGGGGGGCGGTACCTCGCCTGCACCATCTCCTTGAGCGAGGTGACGAGGGCGAAGCTTGAGTTCACGATGTCCGTCTGGGTTATGATACCCACGAGCTTCCCGTCTTCCATGACGGGCAGCTTCTTCAACCGGGAGTCGGTCATTATCTTGGCGGCGACTTCGACCCTCTCCGCCGGAGGCACGGTGACAAGCTTCTTCCGTCCTATCGTCCCCAGCCTAGTGTCAGGATCTTCCCCCTTCGCGACGCTGCGGGATATGTCCCCCTCGGTGATAATCCCCACTGGAGTAGAACCTTCGGAAATCACAAGAGCGCCAATCTTCCATCTGGCCATGGACACGGCCGCGTCCCGGATGCTTGCGTTGGCCCCGATTGTCTTGACTTTAGCGGACATGATGTCCTTGACGTAGATCATGCCTTCACCTCGCCACCAGCACAGGGCATGGCGCGTGGCTGACGAGTCCGGCCGAGACGCTGCCCAGGATGAGCTTCTTGAACCCCGTCATGCCTCTTGTGCCGACTACTATGAGGTCGGCCTTGCTGTCAGCGGCATATTCCACCAGGGCCTCGACCACCGAGGAATACTGTATCAGCTCTCCCTTGACCTTCACCCCTGCATTGGAGGCGAGCTGTACGCCCCGGGAGAGGGTCTTCTGCCCACCCTCCTTGGCCGCATCCTCGAGCTCCTTGTAGTCCGGGATGGGCATCCCAGGACCGGCGCTGAATGCCACCAAGGGGGAAGCATAGACATGAACCACGGCGACTTCAGAATTGTATCTCGATGCAAGCGAGCACGCGAGCTCGACCGCCGTAAAGGAGTCCTTCGAACCGTCGAAGGCCACAATTATCTTTCTGAACTCGCCGGCGGGCACGTCTCTTCGGTTCTCAGTTCATCCATTCCTATTTAATTCGCTCGCTCCTTTCCCACGGCTGAGAAACGTAAAGTAGTACGGAAGGCCGCCCCCTGCAACTCGAACCTAAACCATGAGGGGTTGACTTTCTCGGGGTCCAGGCGTTGAAAGAGGCGAAGCGCCCCACGGACACCCCAAAACTGATTATCAGTGACGAAAATCGTCTCGGTTCATTATAAAGGGCCGGAAGGACGCATCGTCCATGGAAAACGCGAACCAAACGCGAGCCATCCAGAGCAAGTGGGCGGGAAGGTTCATCTGGGCAGCAGTGATCCAGGGAATCTTCGCGACAATCGCAACAATACTCGTCCTCGACCCGCTACAGTACGTGACGGGCAAGGCGGACTACTTCTCACCAGCCAGAGTCATCGCCGGAGGGAGCGGGGGCACCTGGTTCTTCACCGGGTACATCTCCTACCTCGTCGTGGGCGTCGTAGCAACTGCTGTCACAGCCATCTTCTACCTATACATCGAAGGGATCCAGGGAAAGGCGTACAAGGGTTTCACGAACCTCCTCGCATGGGGCCACCTGATCTTCATGAACGTCGGCGTAGCGGGCGCCATGTTCTTGATGATGTATGGCGGATACCTGGCGGGTTGGGGAATGACCCCTTCATCAAGCGGCGGTGGTGGCCTCAACGCAGGCCAGGTCCATGTGCAGATACTTGGCGGACTTGTTGACCCCATCGGCGGCCTGATCCTCCTGGCTGCGATCGGTGCCTTTCTGGGCGGCTTAGGTTATCTGATCAGAAGCAGGACGAACTGAGTCCTGCTTCCCTCCCCTGTTTTATCCGCAGTCCGAGGGCAGAATAAACTCAAATACGATAAGTTTCGGTTTCTTCACGTTTGGATATCTCCGAACCGTCCCGGGTCCAGGCGCTTGTGCAGGGGCTCGCCGACGAGTACTCTAGGAAGATACTGCTGTCGGCCATACCCAAGGCAAAGTCCGTGGAGGACATGAGCAGGGAGAACGACATACCTCTGAGCACGTGCTACAGGAGGGTGCACGAGCTCCTGGACTCTCAGATACTGGTGATCGAGAAGATAATAGTCACGCCCGACGGGAAAAAATACGAACTGCTGAGGAGCGCCTACCGGGCTGTGACCGTGTCCTTCGTCGGTGGGGTGATGAAGGTGGAGGCGACCATAAATGAGGACGTGGCGGAGAAGCTAAGGCGCCTCTGGCTTTCCATGAGGGAGGTCCCTTGATTTCCAATGGTGACAATCGACTTCAACTCTTTAAAGGCCCCTGGAGGTGATGCTGCGTAAATTGGACCTAATCTACCTAGACGTAGCTCAGGCGCTGATTCTTGTATTCGGCGGAGTGGTGGTGTACTATGCGGGCAAGTCTTATTCGAAGACCAAGAGCCAGGCGATGCTACTCCTCGCCCTGGGCTTCGCCGCCGTCACACTGGGAGCGCTTGTGGCAGGTGTGATGTATAACTTCGGGACCACCGACCTGGGGACGGTCATAACGGTGCAGGCTTACAGCCAGGCGGTAGGCTTCTTCATCATAGTCTATTCGCTCGCACGGGCGAAAGGCTGAAGAGGAAAGCGACGCCCGTTGGCCGTTGCCCGACTGTGTCTGAGGCGTAGCTGCCGGGGGCGGGGGCGGTGACCGAAGGGAGCGGCTCCCTGATACGGAAGTCGGGGGTCGTTTCATCCGTGGGTGCCGCCGTGTCGACGGTCAAGGATCGCGAAGTTGTGGCGATCTCCGGGTTCAACATGGCGAACACTCCCGAATACCTCATACTGGAGCTGCACAGGAGGTACAGGGAGACCGGGCACCCGCGCGACATATTCGTGATCGCCGAAGCGCTCCCGGCGATACCCGACCGGGCGATGGACGTGGTCGCCAAGGACCTGTGCCTGCGGAAGGACGGCGGGTTCATGCGCGGCATTTCGGTCCCCTTCCTCGGGTTCTCGCCGTGGCTTCAGAAGCTGGTCACCGAGAACATAGTTGAGGCCTACAGCTGGCCCATGGGGGCGTCGGCCTACTGGTTCAGGGAGGTCGCGTCGGGGAGGCCGGGGGTGATTAGCAAGATCGGTGTCGACACTGCCATCGACCCCCGCCGGGGAGGGGGGAAGCTGAACAGACTGGCTTCCGCCAGGAACACGTGCACCATAAAGCGGATAACAGTCGACAGGGAAGAGTATCTGCTCTACGAAGCCCCCAAGCCGAACGTCGCCTTCGTGAGGGCCACAACCGCCGACCGGAGGGGGAACCTCACCATGGAGGACGAAGCGATAAGAGGCACGGTCCTCAACATAGCGCAGGCAGCGAAGGCGCACCCGGATCCGGGGGTCGTCATCGCCCAGGTGCGCAACGTTTCAAGGTCAGAGGCCAGTCCGAGGGATGTGGAAGTCCCGGGGCCGCTCGTTGACTACGTCGTCGTATCTCCAAACGCCTACCACTGGCAGGTCGGCTCGACCGTCTACGACCCCGCTTTCGGGTCCAGGGCGGACATCGTGTCCGAAGTCCCACAGACGCCCATCGACCCGGTACAGCTCGTGATAGCGAGACGGGTGCTGGTGGAGTTGGTCGGGACGGCGATGAAGAAGGGATCCCCCGTCATAGTGAACCTCGGCATAGGGATTCCCGCACTCGTGTCCCGGCTGGCGGTCCAGGAGGGAGTGGCCGACTACATCGTCACCGTCCTCGAGTCAGGGCAGTGGGGAGGGATGGCGCTCCCCGGCGTTGACTTCGGGGCGGCGGTCGGGCCATTCGCCCTGTCCACGATGCCCGACATGTTCTCCAACTTCGAAGGGGGCACCATCGACGCGGCGTCCCTGGGATTCCTGCAGGTCGCCAGGAACGGAGACGTCAACCCCTCGATGCTTCCCGGGAGGCTCTACGGTCCGGGGGGCTTTCCTGTGATCGCAGGCGGTTCCCCGCGGATCTATTTCGGGGGAGCTTTCACGGCGGGGGAGTCGAAGCTCTCCATACAGGGCGGGAAGCTGAGGATCACGAAGGATGGGGACGTCACGAAGTTCGTAAAGCGGGTCTATCGTAGTTTTTTCAGCGGACGGCAGGCTCTCCGTTTCGGGAAGGAGGTCCTGTATGTGACGGAGAGGGCTGTCTTCAGACTCACCCCAAGAGGACTGCTCCTCACCGAGGTCGCTCCAGGGATCGACGTGGACCGAGACGTTCTGGCGAAGATGGAGTACAGGCCAGAGACAGCGTCCGAACTCCATGTAATGGAGAAGTCGCTGTTCCGCCCTGAACCGATGCAACTGGAAAACAGGGTAAGAAGCACTTAAGAGCGGAACGATGGCGGGCCGCCTTGTCCATGCAGGTCGCAGTCAGAAGGGGTTCAACCTCTGCCAGCGTCGTGACAGTCCTTCTGCTCCTCGTGGTGGGCATGGTGGCGCTCGTCTACGTGACGTCGAGCCAGTCGACGGCGGACCAGGTCAACGCTCAGAATCAGTCCATCTCGTCCCTGCAGTCTCAGGTGCTGCAGCTTTTGTCCGGGTCTCACACTGGGAAGGGAACAGCTGGGAGCAACCTGACCCTCCCCGTGATGAACCAGACCCCCACCATCAGGACCATCAGAGAGACGTGGTTCCTTTCTCCGTCTGCCCACCAGGACAGGTTCGAACCGTCGTTCATCGTGGTGAACCAGGGTGACATCGTCCGCCTGACATTGATAGACAACGACACGGTCGCGCACGACTTCGTCATAGGTCCCCCCTACAACATCATAGTGAACGCGACGGTGCCAGGGCTGATTAACGACCTGACGGGACAGACCTTCACCACGCAGTCGAAGAACAATTCTCCGGGCGTGGTGGTGACAGGGGCAAAGGGGAACGTCACGGCGTACTACTCTTTCGTGGCGAGCTTTTCGGGGATCTATGAGTTCGTCTGCACCTACCATGCCCAGGTAGGCATGATAGGGTATCTCGTGGTCCTCCCCAACGCGGCGTTCATGCAGACGACATCCACTTCGGCGGTGACGACCGCGGCCGGCAGCGCCGTGGCCGTAAGCATTGCTTCTGGTGCGGCGACCCCACCGAACAAGGGGTTCACGCCCGACAATATCACGCTGGTCATCGGGGTCAACAACACTGTGACATGGACCAACAACGACAGCTCCATCCACACGGTAACGGCCAACGACGGCAGCTTCGATTCAGGGTACCTCAACCCGGGGGACACTTTCACCCACGTATTCACGAAGGCAGGGGTCTACGAGTACCACTGCCAGCTGCACCCGTGGATGATAGGCTACGTCACAGTGAAGTCGGCCTAGCGGAGCGCTTCGGCCTGGATCAGCTCTGAAAGCTTCTGGAAATAAAGGCGCGTGGCCAGCGGCATCTCGTCGAGGTTCCTGTCGATGGCCTCGACCACATACTTGATGGCGCGCCTGGATGTCTTGAACTCGAACTTCATGGGGAGTATGGGGTCCTGGATCACGTCGATCGAATCGATGAGGTGGCTGGGAGCCTCAGCCTTCGCGTCGCCCGCTATCTTCTGGTACCAGCCCGAGAGGACGCTCGGGTCGAGACCCAGCTTGAGGTCCTCGATCTCCTGGAGGAGCTTGTTCAGGACAAGCATTTCTTCGTTCGCCAAGCGGACTCGGCGATGTGACGGCGAGGGCTTCAGTTAAGGAAAAGTGTGAAAACTTGTTGGTGTCAGAGTTAACTGCATCGCATCTGGAAGATCTCGCTCTTCTCGTACTCGGCCTCCCAGAGGTGGGTGCTGTTCCTCCCGCGCCGCACGGCGAGCAGGGTGTAGCCCGCGGGCGCATCCCTGTAGGCTCGTTCAAGGATGGAGACGGCGGGCTCGTAGTCTTCGTCGAAGCTCTGGACGATGTGCTGCCTGAATTTCTCGACCTCCTTCATGTAGTCAGCCAGGCAGAGCGTCTTCCCTTGCAGCTTGGAGGAAGTGATCAGCTTGACCTCGACTCCGCATGCCTCGCACTTCACCTTCGTCATGCCGTCGTTGATGCAGACCCTCCCGACGCCAACGACCATGGGGAACGTACCCGGCTGTGTTTCGACGGCCCCGCAGAGCGAGCACTTCGCGAGCCCCTTGGAGGAAGAGTGCTGCAATCTGAGCCGGAGGAGTGCGCCAATCAATTTAAGGTTGCCTCGGCGCGGATGAGACGATGAAGGTCGAGTCGGTGCAGGCCTTCCCCATCAGCATCAAGGCCCAGGAGAAGCTCAGGGGAGGGACGTTCAGCTATTCCCACTATCAGACGGTGCTGGTGAAGGCCGTGGCGGACGGAATTGAGGGGTGGGGGGAGGCGATGACACGCTTCGACCCCGTCTCCACCGCGACCATGGTCAGGCACATCGCAAAGAGGATCGCCGGCAGGGATTTCGGTGATGTGAAGTCAGCCTGGGACCAGGCGTGGCACGAGCTGAGGGTCCGCGGGCACACGAGGGGGATAGACGTGGAAGCTCTGAGCGGGATCGAAATCGCCCTGTACGACTGCCGGGGGAAGGCAATGAGGAAGCCGTTGAACCGACTGTTTTCGCGGTCTCCGAAAGGTAGGGTCCCCGTCTTCGCAGGTTCCCTATTCGAGTCCAGGGGTCCCCTGGCGGAGCAGGTACGATTGGCGAAGGACAGCGGTATGATAGGGGCGAAGGTCAAGATAGGATTTGGGGCGGATAGAGACAGGCGGATCCTCGCAGGGGTGAGGAGGCAGTGGGCAGACGGCATGCTCGTGGCTGATGCCAACGGCGCATACGACGCAGCTGGAGCGGCGAAGGCGTGTTCGGCGTTTTCTGACCTCGGCCTGGCGTGGTTCGAGGAGCCGGTGCTGTCGGACGACTTCGAGGGGTACGCCTCACTGAAGGACTCGGGGGTGAAGATCGGGGGAGGCGAGAGTTGGTTCGTCGGGGACTTCGACGCGCCCCTGGAGGAGAAGCTGGTCGCAGTGATCGAGCCCAGTGTCAGCAGGTGCGGCGGGGTAGGGGTGGAGATGGAGGTGGCCCGGAGGGCGGCGTCGAAGGGGGTCTCGTTCTCACCGATGACTGGGATGAACTCCGCAGTCTCCTTGGCCGCGTCCCTTCATGCGGCTTCGGCGAACAGCTCGGTGGGCGTCGAGTATAATCCATTCGCGAACCCCCTCCAGACCGAACTGACCGATTCCATAGGGGAGCCGAAGGATGGAACCGTGGGCGTCCCCGGAGGGTATGGACTGGGCATCGACGTGGATGCGAGGTTCGTGAAGACGCACTCGCTGCGATAAAAGCGCGGACAGCCTCAGAGCAGGGGAACAATCGCGTCTACGTCCGGCAGCTTGGCCAAGACCTTGAACCCGCCCGTGCCTTTGTCGATCCCGCTCGTGACCAGGATGGAATCGATCCCTGCCTTCGATGCGCCGGCAATGTCCGTGTCCAACTGGTCTCCGATCATCACCGCCGCCGACCTGGGAACGTCCGCTCGTTTCAGGGCGATCTCGAACATCAGGGGCGAGGGCTTGCCGATGACCGTAGCCCTCCTTCCGCTGGCGTATTCGATCGCTTTGACCAGGGGCCCGGTGGCCATGGCGGGACCTGTCTTGTACATGTACAAAGCTGAGGTGTGGGTTGCCACTATCCTTGCCCCGTTCCTGGCCAGCCTCGCCGCATGGTCGAGCTTTTCGTAGGTCACATTTCGGTCCAGGCCGACCACGACGAAATTTGCTTTTTCCCCGGACGTCCTGCGGTGGCCGTGCTTCTCCATCTCAGCCTCCAGGCCCTCTTCACCGACCAGGAAGTAGGAGACGTGCCCGTGCTTCTCCTGCAGGTATTCCGCCGTGAGGAGCCCGCTGGTAAGGACCTCTTCCTCCTTCACGGGGATGTCGAACTCCCTGAGGCGGGAGTACACGGTCTCCGCCAAATCGGTGGAGTTGTTCGTCAGGATGTAGAGCTTCTTGCCTTTGGCCCTGAGGGATTCGACCGCCTTCGTCCCGCCTATCTTGACCCTGCTCTCCTTCCCCTTGTAGAAGACCCCGTCGAGGTCGAAAAGGAAGAGTGACTTGTCCTTGAGAAGCCTCTTCATCCTTCGACGCTCACCTCGCCCCTATCGGCGTCCGCCACAAGGTCGGCTCCGTTTTCCATCTTCGAGTATGCCCCCCTGGAGATGCCTGAGATCACGGGAATGGCCTTGCCATAGATCAGCCTGGCCATGACCGACCCTATGACAGCCGAAAGATCCACCGCTTCGGTGACGATAGCAGCCGGGTGGTTTCCAAGACGGACCGTTTCAAGGAACCAGGTGGACGCGGTGGTCGACCCCTTGCCGAACGGGTAGAACAGGACCCTTCCCCTGACGTTTGAGCCTCTAATGTCGCTCCTTACGTCGGTCACCTCGCCGGTGGCGGGGTTGACCCCGTGGGCGAATGTGAACGCCCTCAGGGAAAGGAGGGCGCTACCGCTGGCGGTCCCTCCGATGAGTCCCTTTCCCTTCAGAGCACTGTTCGTCAACTCGTCACTTCCTCGACTATTTGCCTCTGTGAGGCATAGCGAATCTTGATCTCGCCCTCCGAGGAAACTATCTCAGCCAGCTTCGCCGAGTTGGTCATGACGACGTTGAACCCGAGGAGTTTCAGGGGGGAGATCTCAGCGTCGGTGCTGTGGGTCAGCCTCGCTCCGGATGCTTCGATGGTCGAGCGGATCCCCGTCCGCTCTGCCAGGTCATAGGCCTGCGAGGAGGTGTAGGCGTACATCTTGACCCCATTCTTCAGCTTCCGTCCTTCGAGCATCTTCGCGAGGAGGCCGAGCTCGTTGACCGAGAGGTGAGGCACCCCGAGCGCCACCAGGTCGGGGAGTTCGGAGGTCTGGTTGAGGTCGGCCTCGATTTCAGCCAGGTCGGACCTCGTGATCTCGATTTCTTCGACACTCTGACCGCCCGTAGCGTCCAAGAGAGTCCTGGAACCCGGGGTGATCCCCGGGAAGTGGACCATGGTGACAGGGCCGGCTGCGGCTGCACCGGCGCTGAGATGCTTGATCTCGTCGGAGGTCACGGAGGGAGGGAGGCCCTGGAGGGCGGGGACTCGAGAACCGGAGTTGCGTCCGACGAAAAATCCGACGGAACGGTAGTCGAGGTCAGACGGAGCGGTTATGCCCAGCTTGAATGACATCCTGGCCACCCTGTTCTCGTCATTCAGCATGCCGAACTTCGGGGTCAGCCCGAGCACGGCACAGGCCACGTCCATGCCCGCCGTTATCTTGTTGGACCTGCATCCGATGACTGAGTTCGCGAACACCACCGCGCTCGACTCCGCCCAAGCCACGTTTTCTCCCTGCTTGGGGAAGTTGCAGACCTGGTACTGGACGCAGGACCAGCAGCGCATCCCCCCGAGTTTGGCGTAGGCGTCGCACAGCCTGAGCTGCTTTCTGGCGTATTCTTCGGGGATGCCGAAACTCCTCCAGTTCTGGAGGTCTATGCTGGCAGGGTCGACGGAGGTGGGGACCGCGAACTTCCCTCCCGATGAGGCGAAACGCTCGAGGACGTCGATGCCGGCGTCATGGAGGCTGCTGTAGTGGGCGAGGACGTGGGCCGACTTGATTGGGACGAGGGACTCGGCACCGACCGCGTCGCCCACCTTGGTGACCACCTCCATTGCGAACTGACTGGCCTCGCCCCCTTCCCCGCGCAGGAGCTTTTCCTGGGATGGATCGAGGTACAAACGTTCGCGGCTGGCCGAGCATCAGTTAAAAAGGCGCCCTGGGTTCTCGCACCGTTGAAGTTCTCGTATTTCCTTCCTACCAAGCTGTCGTTCGGATTCGGCACGGTGGAGGGGGTCGGGGCAGAGGCGGAGGGGCTGGGGGGCACGAGAGCCCTGGTCGTGACGGACAAGGTCATGGTCAAGACGGGCATTGTAGGGAGGGTCGGTTCCCATCTAGGGGGCGTCGCATTCGACGTCTTCGACGAGGTCGAGGCGGAGCCGAGGATAGAGGTCGCCCAGGCCGTAGCTGACAAGGTCAGGTCCGCACCTTACGACCTCGTGATAGGAGTGGGCGGGGGAAGCTCCATGGATATGGCCAAGGTCGCATCAGGGCTTGCCACCAACCGGGGCCCGGCGAGGTCCTACGTCGGCAGCAACCTCTTCCCAAAGAGGCCGCTCCCGTCCATAATGGTCCCGACGACTGCGGGGACGGGCGCCGAATTGACGGTTACGTCGATGGTCACAGTCGACGGACACAAGCAGTGGATCAACAGCCCACTGCTCCTCCCGTCGGTCGCGGTCGTGGACCCGGAGCTCACCATGAGCATGCCTCCGAGCGTGACAGCCGCTACGGGGATGGACGCGCTCTGTCATAACACAGAGGCTTATCTTTCGAACCTCGCCAGCCCGATCACCGATTCAGCCGCCATCGAGGGGATCAGACTGATAGTCAAGAACCTGGAGAAAGCTTACGACTTGGGCACCGACAGGGCCGCCAGGGAGTCCATGAGCCTCGGAGCGCTCATGGGGGGCATCGCCCTGCAGGCGAAGATGGTGTATGGCCACTCGATTGGGTACACGATCGCCACCCGGTTCAAGCTGCCACACGGCGTCTCCTGCGGGCTTCCGCTCCCATACATCATCTCGAACTACGCTGTGGCCTGCGGGCCGAAGATGCCCAAGCTGGCTGAGGCATTCGGGGTGAGCCCGGCGGGGGACCCTTCGGAGCTCGGGAAGGCAGTCGGAGAGAAGGCCAGGAGCATCGCCGCCCACGTCAAGATACCTACGACCCTGAAGGAGCTGGGGGTAGCGGAGGGGGACCTCTCCTCCTTGGCCGAGGAGTGTGTAACCATGTACCCGCGCCCGAGCAGCCCCCTGGTGTTCGACGCCAGGAGCATGGGCCTGCTCTATCGCCGCATGTGGGAAGGCAGTCTCGAAGCGTGAGCGAACCACAAATTTATACGGGTGGCGACGAGGTCAGAGGCAGATTATTTTGAAGATGCTGATCCAAGGACAACTTGCCGACGCCCAGGGCGCCGATGTGATTCGCGTGTCTAACCCCGCGACTGGGGAGCTGGTCGACTCCGTCCCAAAGGGGGGGAGGGAGGATGCGAAGAGGGCAATCGACGCTGCCAGCGACGCCTTCAAGGTGTGGTCCGAGAAGCCCAGCCTGGAACGCTCGAGGGTACTCCTGAAGATATCAGAAATAGTAAGGGCGAACGTCGAAGACCTCGCGCCGACCCTCACTCTTGAGCAGGGGAAGCCCCTGGGGGAGTCGAAGAGCGAGATCAATTCATTCGCCAACACTTGTGAATACTACGCGGGGCTCATCGGGAGGGTCAGAGGAGCCCAGACCCCCTTCTCGACAGGGGAGGGCTTCTTCATAGTCACGAAGAGGCCGCTCGGAGTGGTCGGGGCGATTCTGCCCTGGAACTTTCCGGTCTCTCTTATGGGGTGGAAGGTGGCGCCGGGCCTCGCCGCGGGGAACACATTCGTGGTGAAGCCTGCCAGCACTACGCCCATCACGGACATCAAGGTCGCGAGCCTGATGACGAAGGCAGGGCTCCCGCCTGGAGCCGTCAACGTGGTCACCGGGCCGGGTGGGGTAGTCGGG
Source organism: Nitrososphaerota archaeon (assembly GCA_028867035.1). Lineage (GTDB taxonomy): Archaea > Thermoproteota > Nitrososphaeria > Nitrososphaerales > Gagatemarchaeaceae > UBA183. Next base: position 249,260 of record JAGWHB010000004.1, read on the forward strand.
GAGGAGCTCCTCGACAATCCGAAGGTCGCCAAGATCGCCTTCACCGGCGAGACTGCGACCGGGAAGAGGATAATGGAGGGGTCCGCGAAGTCGATCAAGAGGCTCACCCTTGAGCTGGGAGGGTCCGACCCTATGATCGTGTGCGATGACGCCGATCTTGAGCTGGCAGTGGAGGGGGCGGCGTGGGGGAGGTTCAGGAACTGCGGGCAGTCGTGCACATCAGTCAAGCGCCTCTTCCTTTTCGAGTCGATCGCGGAGGGGTTCATCAAGAGCTTCGCGGAGAAGGTGAAGACGATCAGGATCGGGAACGGGATGGACCAGTCAACCCACATGGGCCCGGTCCACACCGACGAGCAGAGGGGGAAGGTCGAATCAATGGTAGAGGATGCGGAGAACAGGGGCGCCAAGGACCTGGTGAAAGGCGGAAGGCCCTCGGACAAGGGGCTGGAGAAGGGGAACTTCTATTCTCCGACGGTCCTGACGGACGTAGGCTACGATGCCCAGATGGCGAGGGAGGAGTGCTTCGGGCCGGCGCTCCCCATATTCGTGGTGAAGGACCTTGAGGAGGCCATAGAGAGGGCGAACGACACTCCGTACGGCCTGGGTTCGTCTGTCTGGACCAAGGACGTGGAGAGGGCCTATCACACGGCAGAGAGGATTCAGGCGGGGACCACGTGGGTGAACTCACCTCCCATATCCAGGGCCGAGGTACCATTCGGGGGGTTCAAGCAGAGCGGCTTCGGGAGGGAGCTCGGCATAGAAGGACTGGACCACTACTACGAGACGAAGAGCATCCAAGTTCTCGAATACGGCAAAGGGAAGAAGTGGGCATTTCCGATAAGCTAGGGACACGGAAGCGCCAACATAATTAAGGCGGGCCCGGGACTCGTCTCTTACGACTGACGGTGGGTTTAAATCGGATAGCGGCCTTCGAGTGTCGGATGGCTGGCACCGATGCCGTTGCCCTGTTAGCCGACGTCCCATTCTTTGAAGGCATCGACAACAAGACCCGCAAGGCTGTCGCCCAAGCCGGCAAGGAAGTCTCATTCAAGGCTGGGGATTTCGTAGTAGGAGAAAAGGGGGTCGGGGTCGGGTTCTATCTTGTTCTTGAAGGCAGAGTCGAAGTCCGCAAGGGGAGCAAGGTCATCGCGACCCTCGGCAGAGGACAGTTCTTCGGGGAGATGTCGGTCATCGACGGGCAGCCGAGGTCGGCGGACGTCGTGGCGACAGCGCCCACGAAATGCTGGGTCCTGCCTGCTTGGAGCTTTGCAGGGCTGATAAAGGCGCACCCCGAGGTGGCGCTGCCGATGCTGAAGGAGCTTGTCAAGCGCCTGAGGGCGGCAATGAGCTCTCCCGTCTCCTGAGCGGACCTGCTTTCTTCGTAGCGTGGTCAAGTCTTGAAGTTGGGGCTTAGCACTTGGTCGCTGTTGGGGCTGGACGTGTATTCCGCAGTCAGGGCCATAGGTGAAGTGGGCCTCGAATACGTCGAGCTCTGGGGGGAAGTGCCCCACGCATATCCGGGGTGGGTCGACAAGAAGAGGGTCAGAGATGTACTTTCGACCTTTGACATGGTTGTCACGATGCATGCTCCATTCACCGACCTCAATCCCGCGTCGCCGTTCGAGCCAGTCAAGCGAGCGGTCGAGAAGTCGCTGGAGGATTTCGTACGGTTCAGCGAATATCTGGGCGCAGTCATGGTCACGTTCCATCCGGGCAGCGTCCACAACGAGGGGCTCGTCCCGCAGTCGGCGGGGAGCTCCGTCGCGACTCTGCGGAAGATGGTCCGGGCTGGGGAAGGGAGGGTGTCTATCAACGTCGAGAACCAGTCGAAGAGCTTCTCGAAGTACCACTTCCCGCTTGGGAGCACGGCAGAATCCCTCGAGCTTATCCTAGCGGATGCACCGGGGTCTCGCTGCACAATCGACACGGGGCACGCTCATGTCAACGGGCAGGACCCTGCGTATCTGGCGGAGAGGGTCGGGGACAGGCTGGCCGAGATTCACCTCAATGACAACGCGGGATCGTCCGACGACCATCTGGCACCCTGGGAGGGCACCGCTCCGCTTGATGAGATCCTTGCCAAGGTCACAGGGAGCGACGTCCTGCTCTGCCTCGAGCTGAACCCCCACAAGTACGGCGTCGAGGAGATATTCACCGCGGTGGCTCGGACGAAGAGCAGGCTGGGCCTTGGCGTCCGTCCGGGTCGGTCCGAGGGCTCGAAGCCGGCAACATCTAAATAGACTTCGTCGTCGCCGATGAAAGAAGATGGCCCAGTTCGCCAGGATAAAGCTCACGAGCACCAACCTCCCTGAATTGGAGAAGGTGGCCAACGACATCAGAGAGATAGCAGATAAGACGGGCGTGAAAGTGAGGGGACCTCAGCCGCTCCCGACCAAGAAGCTGAAGATCACGACGCGGAAAGCACCGACTGGGGAGGGGAGCCACACGTTCGACCATTGGCAGCTGAGAGTCCACAGAAGGATACTCGACGTCCAGCCTGACGACAGGACGATGAGACAGATTACGAAGCTTAGGATACCGGAAGACGTTAAGATAGAACTGATATTGACGTCCTAGGCCTGCGTCTTAACCCACTCGATCGTCCTCTTCAGCCCCTGCTCGAGGTTGAGCTCGTGGGTGTAACCCAGGGTCGACTGGATCTTCTTGATGGAGGGGTAGCTGATCTGGGGGTCCTTCTCGAGCTCGCTCCTTGGGGGCAGGAGCTTCAGCTCTGACTTCGACCCCGTGAGCTTCTTCACAGTCTCCGCAAGTTCTCTGATCGACACCGGGCCTTCGCCGCCGAAGTTGAACGCCTGTCCAACTGCGTTTTCGTTTGTAAGGATGGAGAGGGCGAGTTTCGCGTAGTTAGCCGCGTGGGATGGCGACGTCGTGTCCTTCCCTCCGTTGTAGAGCGTCAGGGCGTCCTCCTTGAGGCACGCCCGGATGAACCTTATCGTAGCCCTGCTCGGCTGGTCGTGCTCTCCGAAGAGCAGCCAGCTCCTGGTTATGGAGACGGGGAGGCCGGTGGACTTGTAGAACGCCATCGCCATGTTCTCGGATACGACCTTCGAATAGTCGTAGGGGACCCGGGGGTCGAACGGGGACTCCTCGGTCACGGGGTTGGATTTGGGAGCGCCGAAGACGTTGGCCGACGACGCGATGATTATGCGCTTCACCCCCTTCTTCTTGGCCAGTTCGAGCATGTTCAGGGTCCCGAAGCAGTTCACCTCGAAGCAGAGCCTGGGGTCCTCTATCGTCTTCTTGATTTCAGTGATGGCAGCGAGGTGGATGATCGCGTCGAAGTCTTGGGATGCGAGTGTGTTGAACACAAAGTCCTTGTCGAGGAGGTTCCCCGACACTTCCCAGCCTGCCAGGTCGGTGGGGATCGTCCCGACGCCTTTGTCTTTGAAATATGATACGAGGTTCCTCCCTACCATCCCGGAGGCACCGGTGATCAGGACGTTCAACTTGGGCGGCGACCGAGAAACATTGTATTTAAGCAGACGACGATAGTCCTGCTTTCTTAGAGAATTCGCCGACGAGGTCGGGTTCGACCACCCCGTAGCCCATCGCCTCCGTCCCGTCGTTCATTGTCAGCGGCAACCTCGACACATGGTAGGGGACTTCGAACGCGTCCATCTGCTCAGGGCTCGCCTCGAAGAGCTTCGACCATTCTCCGTCCCGCGACTGGAAGCAGAAGACCGCTATCACCTTCCTCTCCCCGAAGCCGCCCCCTCTTCCCCCCGCCGCGAGGGAGCCTTCGCCTATCTTGAGGAGGAACAGCCTGTTGTCAGGCGAACGGGGCCGCAGGTCGACGTCCTTTTCTGATATCAGTATGGCTCTGGAGGTGCCGGTCAGGTTCGAAGTCATCTCTTGCAAGGCGTCCAAGTCATTGGCGGGGCTTGGAGGGCAGATAATAAATTCTCGAATTACTCTAACTAATTCGAGACCTGAGCCTGAGATATTCTCTGAGGAGGATTATGGCGTCTGGAGTCATCTTGTCGCCGTCCAACATCCTCTGAAGCCGCGGGCCGTCGTATTCATCCACGGATTCGAGTTCGACGGGGTCTATTACAACCTGGGAGTCAGTCGTGGTGGTGTACAGGGAGACCCACTCCCTTTCGGTCAGGGGCCCTTCCCTTATCGGTGGGAGGAGGTATCTCTTGACAAGGTCGAGCCGGGAGTCCAGCCCGAGCTCCTCCTGCAGTTCACGCCTTGCCGCGTCTTCATACCGCTCTCCGGCCTTGACGTGGCCCGTACAGGAGAGGGTCCACTTCCCTGGGTGCCAGAGGTCGTGCTTGCTCCTTTCCTGGAGAATGACCCCGCCGTTCTTTCTGACCACGACGATGGCCACGGCTCTGTGAAGCAGCCCCTTCTCCAGGCACTCACCGACCGTGGAGCTCCCGACGACGGAGTCGTGTTCGTCCACCACATCGACGGCTTCCTCGCCCCCCATGAACGGTCTCTACCTTCCGACGCAGAGCAGGAGCGCCTCAGCCTCCTCCTTGGTGGAGATGACCTGCACCTGTAGGTCGACCGCCTTGCGCCTCGCCCTGTGGAAGGGCGCGGAGTCGACGTTGGAGTTGGCGTTGAAAGAAAGGACGAAGGAGACCTTCCCGTCGGAAATGAGACTCATTACCTCGTCCATCCTCGACACCAGAGACTCCTCGTCCAGCTGCAGCATCTCGATCCCCTTCTTCCTGAAGCCTGCCAGGAGAGTTTCCACCCCTGGTCCGTCCTGCCAGGGTTCGAGCAGCATGAGGCCGACGTCGCCCTTCTTTGGTATCTTGTGGCCCGTGGCGAGGAACGCCTGGGACAGGGCCTCCGGGAATGTGTCGCCAAAGCATGCGACTTCTCCCGTCGACCTCATCTCCACCCCAAGCTTGGTGTCGGCGCCGTCCATCTGCAGGAAGGAGAACTGGGGAGCCTTTACGGCGAAACGCTTGGGTTCTTCGACGTCCGTGGTGCGGGCAAGTGTTCCGCCGTTCATGACGGGCGCGACCACGTCTATCAGGTTCACACCGGTCGCCTTGCAGACATATGGAAGGGACCGGGACGCCCGGAGGTTGCATTCTATGACATAGACCGAGGCTCCCCGGACCAGGTACTGGATGTTCAGGGGGCCCTTCGCCTTGAGCTCCCTCGCTATGCTTCGGGTGTATACTCTGATCTTTTCCTTCGCCGCCTTGCTGATGGAGACAGTGGGGATCGACATGATCGCGTCTCCCGAGTGGATGCCGGCGTCCTGGACGTGTTCGATTATGGCGCCTATCACAGTGTTCTTGCCGTCTGAGACGGCGTCCACTTCGACCTCACGGGCCCCTTCGACGAACTGGCTGACCATTACGGGGTAGTCTGGGTTCACCATGGTCGCCCGGGTGATGTATGTCTCGAGCTCCGAGGGGTCCCAGATGACCCTCATGGCGGAGCCGCTGAGCACGTGGGAGGGCCTGACTATCACCGGGTACCCCACTCTGGAGCAGAAGGTCGCAGCTTCGACGGGAGACCGGAAGGAGCCCCACCCCGGCTGCGGGATGCCGAGTCGGTCGAGGAGGGCGCTGAACTTCGACCTGTCCTCAGCCGTCTCGATTGACTGAGAGGAGGTCCCGAGGATCGTGACCCCTCTCTTCTCCAGAGCTTCGGCGACGTCGTTGGGGGTCTGACCCCCCACGCAGAGGACCATCCCTTCTGGCTTCTCCTTGTCGTAGATAGCGAGCAGGCGCTCGATGGTGAGCTCTTCGAAGTAAAGCCTGTCGCTCATGTCGAAGTCCGTGGACACGGTCTCTGGGTTGCAGTTCACCACCACCACTTCGTCGAAGCCGTTCTGCTTTAGCGCCCAGGCCATGTTCATTGTCCCCCAGTCGAACTCCACGGAGCTACCGATACGGTAGGGCCCCGCCCCGAGGACCATGACCTTCCGCTTGCCAGTCGCCGGCGCTTCGTCCAGGGCAGCGTCGAAAGTCTGGTAGAGGTAGTTTGTCCTCGAGGGCCACTCGGCTGCGAGCGTGTCGATAACCTTGGTCACTGGGGTGACGCCTAGGCGGATGCGCGCTTCCCTCACCCTGTCCTCCCCTACTCCGAAGAGGTCCCCGAGCTGCCTGTCGGAAAAGCCCAGCTTCTTTGCCTTCGCCAGCGTCTCGCGGCCCGGGACCTCCCCGGGAGCCTGTGATTCGAGGACCCCGTGGAAATCGACCACGTTCCTGAGCTTGCTGATGAACCAGGGGTCCACCTCGCTCTTGGAGGCGACCTGCTTCTCGTCGACGCCCGCCCTCAAAGCATCGGCGAGGTCGAAGGCTATGGTGTCTGTGGGGTGCTCGAGGCGCTTCAGGACCGCCTGCCCGGAGGCTTCGGGGCCCTTGCGGACGACGCCGTCGAACTGAGGGTTGGCCATGCGGACCGCCTTCTGGATCGCCTCCTCGAAGCCGCGGCCGATCGCCATGACCTCCCCTATGGATTTCATCGAGGTGCCGATGGAGCGGGAGGCTCCGTCGAACTTGACAGTGTCCCAGCGGGGCATCTTCACCACCAGGTAATCGAGAGAAGGCTCGAACAGGGCCGAGGTGATGCCCGAGACCTTGTTCTTCAGCTCGGTGAGGTGATAGCCCAGGGCCAGTTTCGCCGCTATGTATGCCAGGGGGTAACCGGTCGCCTTCGACGCGAGCGCGGACGATCTGGACAGCCTGGCGTTGATCTCTATGGCAGCGTACCTTTCGGAGCCGGGGTGGAGCGCGAACTGGATGTTGCATTCGCCTATGATTCCGCATGTCTTGGCCGCCCTGAGTGACGCGGTGCGCAGGGTGTGGTACTCGGAGTTGTTCAGGGTCTGAGAGGGGGCGACGACTATGTTGTCCCCCGTGTGCACGCGCATCCCCAGCATGTTCTCCATGTTGCAGATGATCACGCTGTTGCCCTCCCTGTCCCGCATGATCTCGTATTCGATCTGCTTCCATCCGCCGAGATACTCCTCGACGAGGACCTGGTGGGCAATGGAACTGTTGAGACCCCGCTCCACGATCTCCGAGAGCTCTTCGAGGTTCTTGGCCACTCCGCCCCCCTTGCCCCCGAGGGTGTAGGCTACGCGGATGATCACAGGGTACCCGAGTTCCGCCGCCGCGCGTTTTGCCTCGTCGAAAGAATAGACGGCTTTGCTCTTGGGCACGGGGACGTCGCACCCTATCATGGTCTGCTTGAAGAGGTCCCTGTCCTCGGTGAGCTGGATGCCCCGCACCTGGGTGCCGAGCACCTTGACCCCGAACTCCTCCAGGACCCCCTTCTCCGACAGTTCGATGCCGCAGTTCAGAGCAGTCTGCCCCCCGAAACCAAGGAGTATGCCGTCCGGCCTTTCGTTCTCTATGACCTTGGTGACCGAAGGCAGCGACACGGGGACGAAGTGGATGCTTTCAGAGAAGCGCGAGCTTGTCTGGATGGTGGCGATGTTAGGATTCACAAGCACGGAGTCCACACCTTCTTCCTTGAGGGCCTTCAGGCACTGGCTCCCGGAGTAGTCGAACTCTCCGGCTTCCCCCACCTTGATGGCCCCGCTCCCGATGACCAGGACTTTCTTTACGCTTTCACGCTTCGAATTTCTTCGCCTCCGAGTCTTACGCCTCTGGTCGCCTCGATGAACCTGTCGAACACGAACAGGGTGTCGTAGGGGCCCGGGGTCGCCTCAGGGTGGAACTGGACCGCCATGCAGGGCTTGTTCGCGTGGAACACCCCCTCGATCGTATTGTCGTCGGCGTTGACGAACCACTTCCTCAGTTCGGTCCCTTTCAGGCTCTTCTCTTCGAGCGCGTATCCGTGGTTCTGGCTCGTGACATACCCCCGGCCAGTCGTGAGGTCGAGGCAGGGTTTGTTCTGCCCCCTGTGACCGTATTTCAGCTTGAAAGTCTTGGCCCCCTGGGACATCCCGACGACCTGTTCCCCCAGGCATATGCCGAGGACCGGCACCTCTGAGTCGACGAGGGACCCGACGCACCTGGCCGTGGCTTCGAGCATCTGGGGGTCCCCGGGGCCGTTGCAGACCACGACACCCGCCGGGTCGTATTTCATCACCGACGAGTAGCTCGCGTCGTATGGGAGGCGGACGACTTGGAACCCCCTCTTGAGGAGGTTCCTGACTATGCCGTACTTTGTGCCGCAGTCGAGTAGCACTATCTTCTTGTCGGAGTCCCCGTGGACCACGGGCTTGCTCACGGAGACGCCCTTGACGAAGTTCTGGGAGGAGTAGCTCCCTGACCTCGCGAGGAGCTCGGAGAGGCGCTCCCTGTCCTTTGCTTCGCGGCCGTTGGCTAGGATTCCCATCATGACCCCCGCTTCCCGCAGCTTCGTGACGAGGGCCCTCGTGTCAACCCCCTCGATGCCCGGGACCCCCTCCGATTCCATCCACTTCGCCAGGGTCCTCTTCGACGCCCAGTGGCTCGGAGTAGCGCAGGACTCCTGGACCACGACTCCTTTCACCTTGATCGAGTCTGACTCGAAGAACCTCGGGAGGCCGTACTCGTCCCTGTCGGAGTACGGGGGGACTCCGTAGTTGCCTATGAGAGGATATGTGAAGGACAGTATCTGTCCCGCGTAGGACGGGTCCGTCATCGACTCGAGGTAGCCGACCATCCCGGTGTTGAACACGACTTCGCCTATGGCGTCGGCGTCGGCTCCGAATCCCCAACCGAAGAAAATGGAACCGTCCTCAAGCAGAAGCAGCGCCTCCTTTCTCGGCCCAGACACTCTAAGAAAAGGTCGTTCGCCCGTTCTATTTTTAAGGGTTCGTCGGTCGAAGGCTTAAATCGCGAAAGGGCCGAGATTTAGGGCGGGCTCAATTTTCCAATCACCTTTCGCTTCGGAGAGTTCGCGAGCGCAGGAACGGTCATTAACCATCCCTCCGGAGGAGCCTTCTGATGGGTCCGAGCACTGATTTCCTTGGCAGGGACGTAGTCAGCGCCCGGGACTTCAAGCGCGAGCAGTTCGAGCGCATACTCCGGGCCACCGAGGACCTCGAGAAGCACAGGGGGAGCCTCGACGGGACCCTGAAGGGGAAGCTGGCGGCACTTCTCTTCTTCGAGCCGTCCACAAGGACATACTCCAGCTTTCAGATCGCATCCGAGAAGCTAGGAATGAAGGTCACGGGCTTCGCAGGGCCGACGGGGTCGTCGATTACCAAGGGAGAGACGCTCCATGACACTGTCAAGATGTTCGAGGGGTACGGGGCAGATATTTTCGTGGTCAGGCACTCCAAGATGGGCGCGGCGAGGTTCGCGGCGGAGATAACAGACAAGCCAGTGATAAGTGCGGGTGACGGGAGCCGCGAACACCCGACCCAGGCAATGGTCGACCTCCACGCCATCAGGAAGGCCTTCGGGAAGATCGACGGGCTCAAGGTGGGGATGCTGGGGGACCTCAGATACGGAAGGACATCGTCCTCGTTGGCCTACGCCCTCTCGAACTTCGACGTCGAGATCACCTTCATCGCCCCCGAGGCCCTGCAGATGAGGCCCGAGGTGTCGTTGCTTCTGAAGCAGAGGGGCGTGACCCCGAAGAAGGAGAAGGCGCTCAAGGATGTCGCAGGGAAGCTGGACGTGCTTTACGTCACACGGATACAGAAGGAGCGCATCCCTGACCCCACCGAGTTCGAGAAGGTCAAAGGGATGTACGAGGTGAACCTTGAGGCGCTGAGAGACGCGAAGCCTTCGCTCAAGGTCCTCCACCCGCTTCCAAGGGTCGACGAACTTGCCACCGAGGTGGACGGGACAGACTACGCCCAGTACTTCGTGCAGGCGGCGGGGGGTCTCCCTCTCAGGATGGTGCTGATGAACCTGATCCTCGGGGGCGGGAACTGATGCCTGAGAAGGAAGCGGAGAGGATGCTGGTGAGCAGGATTGAGGAGGGGACAGTCATTGACCATATCCCCGACTGGAGGGCAGACACGGCCTCCCGCATCCTGAGGCTCGACAAGCTGGCGAGGATGCAGGCGGACGTCTCGGTGGTCAAGCTTCAGAACGTGACGAGCAAGCAGCTTGGGAGGAAAGATATCATAAAGATCGACAGGTGGCACGTGGACGAAAACGACGCCGACATCCTGAGCCTTGTCTTCCCGAACATAACAGTGAACTACATCGACGATGGGAAGGTTTCGAAGTACACACCGAAGGTCCCCGACACGATCGAGGGCAGGATCAGGTGCCCGGAGCTACTCTGCATATCGAACGCCGAGAGGGAACCGGTGGTCCCGAAGTTCATCACGCTGAAGAAGGACAGGCTCCTGCAGTGCCAATACTGCGACGCCCTGCTCGGTTTCGACAGCGTGCCGGAACACGTGAGGACATAGGCCAGATGGAGCACGACCTGGTCCTCGAAGGCAGGGTCGTGACCCCCGACGGCATCCAGGACCTCGAAGTGGGGGTGAGCGACGGCCTGGTCGGGGATGTCGGAGCCGGTCTCAGAGGGGCGAGGCGCATCAAGACGGGGAGGGGCCTGATTTTCCCCGGTTTCATCGACATCCACGTCCATCTGAGGGAGCCGGGGTGGGAGCAGAAGGAAGACTTCCGGACGGGGACGAGGGCTGCCGTCCACGGCGGGGTCACGACGGTGGTGGACATGCCGAACAATCCCGTTCCCACGACGACGAAGCAGGCGCTCAGAGCGAAGGCAAGCCTGGCGGGAGAGAAGGGGGTCATCGACGTGATGTTCAACGGAGGGATATCGAAGGAGAAACCCCAGAGCCTGGCCGAACTGTCCGAGGGGGTCGTGGGATACAAGCTCTACCTCTCTGAGACTACAGGGGTAGGCGCGTTCCCTGAGGCTGAGCTGGGTCAGGTGTTCGGCTTGGTCGCCAAGACATCCAAGCCGCTCAACCTTCACTGTGAGGACCCTTCGATCATCGAAACGATGGGACGGAGGTTCAAAGGAGACACAAGGGCGGATGTGTACTGCGATATCAGACCGCCGGAAGCAGAAGTGGAGTCGGTGAGGAAGGTAGTCGGAGCGCTGAGAGAGACGAGAGGACTCAGGGCCAACGTGTCCCATGCGTCGGTGGCCGGGACGCTCGCGCTGGTGAGGGAGGCCAGGAGAGAGAAGCTGAAACTTCATTGCGAAGCTGCGCTGCATCACCTTTACTACAACCGCAAAGCCATGCTAGGGAACAGGCTCCTGAAGACAAACCCCCCGCTGAGGAGCGACGAAGACAGGCAAGCCCTGGTCGACGGGATCAGAAATGGGGACGTGTCATTCCTGGTGACGGACCACGCCCCTCACCTGGAGGACGAGAAGACAAGCCTCGGGCTCGCGGGGGTCCCTGGTCTCGACGACTACGCCCACATGGTCTCGTGGTTGATCAGGAGCCAGGGGGTCGACCCTGCGGTCATCGCGAATGTCACTTCTGCAAACCCGGCGAAGCAGCTCCGCCTCCGGGACAGGGGAGAGATCGTGCAGGGGAGAAGAGCTGACTTTACGGTGATCGACATGCATTCCCCTGAGACGGTGAGGGACGACGACGTGGAGAGCAAGTGCGGCTGGTCCCCCTACGATGGAAAGGAGTTCCCCGGAAGGGCGAGGTGGACCATAAGCGGGGGAAAAGTGCTGATGGACGACTACGAGCTGGTCAGATAGCAGAAGCTGCCGGGGTCTCCCCCGCGGGAGATGGGGGGCTCGTCGCCGCCGTGTAGAGCTTTGGAGCCTTCCCGAAGAAGACGGTCACTAGGATAAGAACCACGACGGCCAGGAGGATGAGCGCCAGGGCGTACTGCAGGGGGATCACGTATCCCAAGGAAAGGCCCGTGATCACTATCCCCCACCCGGCGTAGAAGGTCCGGTCCTTCCTTTCGACGAATGCGAAAGCCGACACGATGGTCCAGAGGCCGATCAGCACCAGGACTAGAGAGACGAAACCAGAGAGGCTCACGAGCCCGAGAAGCCCCACGGCGATGGACACCAAGACGGCGACGACTATGCCGATGCCCCAGCTCGGTTTCATGACAGTGCCTCGGAATGGCCGCAGTCCGCTCTGATATTAAGGGCTCGCAGGGGTGGGGAAGAGCCCGAACTTCCTCTCATAGGCGTCCGCGACCCGCAGGATGGTGGCCTCGTCGAAGAGCTTGCCCACCAGCTGCACTCCGAGCGGAGTCCCGTTCGCCATCCCCGAGGGAATCGAAAGGACCGGGAAGCCGACGTAGTTGAAGGGGAGCGTAAGGCGGTTGAGCGCCGAATAGACCGGGACCTCGTTGCCGCCGAGCCTCATCGTGGTCTGGCCGATCAGAGGCGCAGGGACCGCCGTGCAGGGGACGGCGAGCAGGTCGAAATCCTTCATCGAAGCTGTGAACCGCTCCATGTAGGAAGGGCGGGCGTTGACGGCGTTGACATAGTCGACCGCGAGCACGTCTTTCCCCAGTTCGAGGAGCTTCCTCACGTCTTCCCCGTAGAGCTCGGGGGAGCTCTCGAGCCACTTGAGGTGGAAGGCAGTCGCTTCGGCCCTCCTGATCGGGAGCCATCTCCCGTATACTTCGTCGATGCCGTCAAGGTCCGCGTCCTCAACCGTGAGGCCCAGCTCCCTGATCCTCGAGACGAAGGAACCGAAGTTTGCCTCCACAGCCGGGTCGATGGCTTCATGGAAGAACCGTCCGACCAGGCCGACCTTGGCCGACGTGATCGGGCGGGAGAGGGCCTCCAGGAGGTCTGGCATCGGTTCCCCCGTGGTGGTCATGTCTTCCTTGTCGTGACCGGCTATGGCCTGAAGGAGCGCGGCGGAGTCCCAGGCGCTGGCGGCCATCACCCCCACGGTGTCGAGGGAAGAAGCAAGGGGGATCACACCGAGCCTGCTCACCCTTCCGTATGTCGGCTTGAGACCGACGACTCCGCACAGCGCAGCCGGAATCCTGATTGAGCCTGCCGTGTCGGTCCCGAGTGCGCCCGCCGCCATACCTGAGGCCACGGCGACCGCCGACCCCCCGCTCGAACCCCCGGAGACCTTCCTCTCGTCCCATGGGTTCCTGACCGCCCCGTAGTGCGGGTTCACGCTGGTGGTGCCCGCAGCGAACTCGTGCAGGTTCGTAGTACCGAAGATAACGGCCCCGGCTGCTCTCAGCTTCCGTACCACGGGGGCATCGTACATGGCGATGTTGTTCGCCAGTATCTTAGAGCCCGCGGTGCACCTCACTCCCTGGATGTAGATGATGTCCTTGACCGCGATCGGTACTCCGTCAAGGGGACCGAGGGGGGTGCCGGCTTTGAACCTCCTCTCTGATTCCTCGGCGGCCTTGAGGGCGGAGTCCGCAAGGGTGGTGATGAAGGCGTTCAGCCGAGGGTTCAGGGACTCGATTCTACTCAGCTGTTCCCTTGCAACCGAGAGCGGGCTGGCTGACCCTTCCCTGTAGGCCTCTGAAAGCCCTCGAATCGTGTCCTGCCGGCCGGCCGCTTGTCCCTTCAATGCACTCTGCCCTATTGCCAGCGGTCGAAGGCCGGATGACTTTCCTTGACGGCGACGAAAAGCCCGTTCATGGCAGCCGTGACCACTCCGTCTACCTTCAATTCGCCAGAGGCGTTCACCCTGTCCCCGTCGATCTTGGTGGCCCAGGCGGTCAGCTGCCACTTCTTGTCGATGGAGGATGGCTTCAGGAAACGGACCGTGTACTCTGCGGTTACAGTCCCTGGAGGTGCGGCCAGGCCCCTGGCTTTCATCAGAGCGTAGGTAGCCGCCCAGTTGCCGTGGCAGTCCATCAGCACAGAGATAATCCCGCCGCTCCCGAAGTTGGCGAAGGCCACATGCTCCTTCCTGGGGGTCCAATCTGCGACCACCGAGTCCCCGAAGGGGACGCTCTTCAGCCGCAGGCCTTCCCTGTTCTTCGGGCCGCATCCGAAGCAGACGCTGTTTGGCGCGTACCTGTCCTGCAGGTTGTCGGCCACCTAGCCGCACCTGACAGGAATGGCGCTTTCTGATGAGAACATGGGGGGAAGGGCCCGATTTTGCGGTAAAAGGTTTGCTGCGCTGTTCAGTTGCCTCTCCATCCGCAACAATTTTACCCTTGACGCAGATGCCCATCGACAGCACATTGTCTGAGCCTCAGGTGCAACAGTCCCTTCTGAGCATAGGGGATGGGCCGGTGGGGAAATTCAGTGTTGACGCGAACCTCGTGGTCACCGGAAGGACATGCGTCCTCGGGAGCAGCGGGAGCGGGAAAAGCTACGCAGTCGGGGTGCTTTGTGAGGAGCTCCTAAGGAATGAGATACCATTCGCCATCGTGGACACCGAAGGGGAACACACAGGGCTGAAGGAGAAATTCGAGCTGATCTGGGTCGGGGACGAGAGGGGGAGCGACCTCTCATGGGACAACCTCGACCTGACAGACCTTGCCAGACAGGCGCCGGACATCTCCCCTCTGATCCTGGACGTTTCAGGGGTATCCGACCCCAAGGAGAAGGTGTCGTCCTTCATTACCGCCCTGTACGAAACCCTCACCGAAAGGAAGACGCCCTATCTTGTCGTCGTCGAAGAGGCCGACAAGTTCGTGCCTCAATACGGCCAGCGGGTTCCCATCTTCGCCGAGGTGGCCAGACGTGGCAGGAAGAGAGGGATGGGCCTCATGATATGCTCCCAGCGGCCCTCCCTGGTCGATAAGAACGTGCTCAGCCAGTGCGGCAACCAACTAATTGGGAAGCTCATAATCCAGAACGATCTGCAGTCGGTGGCCCAGTTCTTTCCTGGCAAGGGGCTTCCGAAGGAGCTCACTACGCTGAGGGCCGGGCAGTTCTTCGCCATGGGAGGATTCGGTTCTGTGCCTGCCCTGGTCTCGATCAAGAAGCGGGTGACGAAGCCGGGAGGGGTCACCCCGGCGCTGGCCAAAAGGATAGTGAAGAAATATGTGGGGCCGATGAATCAGAGTGGGGTCGCTTTCATGGGAGAAGAGGCAGGAGTTGGGGAGTCCCACCAGGAAGGGAAGATGGCACTTGGGCTGCTGCCGTCGGTAAAGGGAGACGACATCCCCACCATGGTGAGGCGGGAGAGGAGCTTCGGCATCTTCGGGCCCAGGGAGACGGTGACCGGGGTGACGCCTCAATTCAGGACGCTCGTTCAGCTTGGCGTGAGAAAGAGGCGCGGCCTCCTCAAGCGGAGGTTCGAGACTGTGTACGCCTACTTGGACGGTGCGTCAGGGAAAGAGATCTCGGTGAACAAGGGGCTCGAAGTGGCAAAGGGGTTCGAGAAGCTGCTCGGACTGACGACGCTCCAGGTCGAGGTCCTGAGGGAAGTGAAACCGGACAGCGACACCAGCGCCATCGATGTGTCGAGCGCAATCGGCGAGTCGAAGGCGACTGTCTCCAGGGTGCTGAATTTTCTTAACGAGAGGAGGCTCGTGAGGACCATCGAGGTGAGGAACAGGAAGCTGTACAGGCGGCTCATCGACCTGCCCGGAGAACCCTCCGAGTTCGTTCCTCTCGAGCTGACGGCCGTTGAAATCGAAAAAGCGAAGGTGGTCCCGCCGAAGATCAAGGAGTCAGACGTCAGGGACGCGGTCAAGGGGCTCTGGGAGGGGGCGGACGTGGAGAGCTTTGAGACATTCCTCTACCCTGTCTTCAGGGTGGAGCTTGTAGTGAGGCGCAAGCACCGGCAGGTCCTGATAGACGGGCGGAGCGGCAAGGAACTTGTATTCTAGCCGCTCTTCGAGAGCGCTTCTTCCATTATCTTAACGCCAGAGCTTGTCCCGATCCTGTCAGCCCCCGCCTCCAGCATCTGCAGAGCCGCCCCGAGGGTGCTTATCCCTCCTGCTGCTTTCACGCCGGTCTTCTTGGTCAGCGCCTTCCTGAGGAGGACGACGTCGGCCGGGGTGGCGCCGCCGGGACCGAATCCCGTGGATGTCTTCACGAAGTTGGCACCGGCCCTTTCAGCGAGCCGCGCGCCTCTGATCTTCTCCTCGTCCGTCAGGTAGCAGCACTCCAGGATGACTTTCAGGATCGTATTCGAGCGCTGACACAAGTCCGCGACCGTGCTTATGTCCACATAGAATGCTTCGTTGTCTCCGGACCTGAGGGCGCCGATGTCCGCCACCATGTCCAGTTCACGGGCCCCGTCGTCGATGGCCGACTCCGCCTCGGCCAGCTTCGCCTCTGTCTTGCTTTGCCCCAGAGGAAAGCCGACGACCGCGCAGACCCTGGTCTCGCTTCCTCGGAGCCTCTGAGCAGCCTGCCTGACGTAGAGGGGCGGAAGGCACACGCTCCAGAAATTGTACTCGAGGGCATCGCCGCAGAGCCGGTCGACGTCGGCCTTGGTCGTTGACGCCCTGAGGAGCGTATGGTCGATCAGGCGCGCGAGGTCAGTCCGGGCTGTCAGATCGGGGGTGACAAGCGAGTCTCCCATGGCTTTCATGGCCGCTCCGAGGGAGGCCCCTCATAAACCAAGGAGTCGATTCCTAGGTTTGGAACCGTCCGTGAAACAACGCGTTTCAGCCCCCCATGTCGGGTTTCTCAAGAATGGGAATTGTGCCTGCAACTTAATACTCTGAGCGGGTTCTTCGTCCACAGGAAAATCTGATGCAAAGACACGTAGGGCCGCTCGCAAAGGAGTTCATGCACAGGGGCGTGGTGACGGTCCTTCAAGATACGAATGTCGAAGATGCCATCAAGCTGATGGATTCGAACTACATAGGGAGCGTTGTCGTCTTGGACAGCCTCGGCCCTTGCGGCATCTTCAGCGAAAGGGAGCTGGTCAGCAGGGTCTTGGCCAGGGGCAGAGGCCCACACGAGACAGCCATAGCCGAAGTCGCCTCCCCAAAGTTCCCTTCAATCAACTCGTCGGCTACCCTGGAGGAGGTGGCGGCTGCGATGATCACCAAGAAGAGCAGGCTGATGGTCTTCGAAGACGCGGAATTGGTGGGGATAGTCACCCCCACGGACCTGATGAAGGTGCTCAAGAATGTCGAAGA
The DNA here is from genome assembly GCA_028867035.1 of Nitrososphaerota archaeon. GTDB lineage: Archaea > Thermoproteota > Nitrososphaeria > Nitrososphaerales > Gagatemarchaeaceae > UBA183. Next base: position 266,164 of record JAGWHB010000004.1, read on the forward strand.
TGACTTCTCGATCCTGAGGGTGATTTCGACCCGCATGGTCACGGTGATGCCGCAGGCCCCCGTCGACGCAGTCGTAAGGCTGATGGACGAGAACAGGGTGGGGAGCGTCCTGCTAAGCGAAAACGGCCGGTGGACGGGGATATTCACGGAGAGGGACCTGGTCAGAAAAGTGCTTGCCCGGAGGCGCGGGCTCGACACGGCGGTCCGTGAATTGGCTACTTCTCCGATCGTCACCGCCGAGCCTGGCCTGTTCGGGAGGGAGGCCGCCGGGATCATGGCGCTGCATGGGTTCAAGCGCCTTCCGCTGAGCGTTAGGGGGGAGGGGGTCGGGATAGTCACGGCCAGGGACGTCGTAGAAGCATTTGCGAACGCCACCAGCACCCGCTCGCCCCGCATCGACTGGGTGCAGTGGAACTAGGAAGTCGGAAGGAAAAGCCTAAGGAACGTTAAATACAATCCCGATAGAGCGCGCACCGGACGTAGTTGGGTACCATCGGTCAACAACCATCTCTTGACACCGCCCCTCAGAGCCCTCCGTTCGGCCCAACCCCACAGCTGATGCTGATCGGGACGTCGTACAAGTCCTCCCCCATCGGGTTCCGCGAGGTCCTCGCTCGGAAAGTGGGAGAAGATCACATTGGGGAATCGATGTCGGCGATGGAGTCCGCCCTGCTCTCGACCTGCAACAGGTTCGAGGTCTATCTCACATCTAGAAGCCCGGACTTGTCGTATGCTTCCTTTCTGAGGCGCGCCCACGAACTGACTGGGTTCGAGGGCATGGAGTCTTCTTTCTACCAGCTCAGAGGCCCGGAAGCTGTCCGTCATCTGTTCAGCGTGGCCGCCGGCCTGGAATCCGTGGTGGTGGGGGAGCCCCAGATTCTCTCCCAGGTCAGGAAGTCAGGGGTGGACTCGAGGAGGAATGGGAACGCGGGTGCGATTCTTTCTCCTATGTTCGACAGGGCCTACAGGGTGGGTGCCCGTTTAAGGGCAGCCTACGGGCTCGAGTCGGAGGAAGCCTCTCTGAGCGACCTTGCGATCGATGCGATAGGCGAGCTGTCCCCCGGAAAGCACGACGTCATGCTGGTGGGGACGGGGAAGATGGTGAGACTGGCAGCGCGGCGTTTGAAGGGGAGCGCCAGGCGGCTCTATGTGGTGTCACGGCGGAAGGCACGACCCGCCGGGCTTGAGTGGTGCACGCTCGTCAGGACCGCCGACATGGGGAGGGTCGCTGCAAAGTGCGATGTGTTGATTTCGGCGACGACAACCGGCAGGCCGCTGATAACACCTGCAGAACTGAGGGGCAGGAAGAAGCGCATCGTGGTGGACCTTGGCATGCCGAGGAACGTGTCGGAGTCCGTGAGGAACTTGCAGAACGTCAAGCTCATCGACCTTGACGATCTTGCCAGGCTCGCCCGCCCCGGCAGGTACCCGAGCAAGCTGAAGGGTGCCGAGTCGGCTGCGGCCAGAGAGGCGTCAGAGTTCTACGACTGGCTCGTCCAGACTAGGCTGACGACCACCCTTGCGGACCTCTACGCCTGGGCTGAATCGATAAGGATTGAGGAGCTGAGGCGGGCGACGAGCAAGCTCAACCCCAAGACCGAGAGGGAGAAGCGGATCGTGGAGGCCATGAGCAGGAGGATTATCAGCAAGGTCCTGGCTAGACCCGCCCAGTTCGCCCGCAGGAAGCAGGGCGGGCTCTCTGAGGAGGACAAGCTGGAGCTCCTGGGTTCGGTGTTCGGGACTGGTGCTTCGGGTGAGAAGTAGGCTCATGGTGGGGACCCGGGGGAGCAGGCTCGCGCTCGCCCAGACCAGGCTCGTCGTGGAGGAGCTGGAGGGCCTCGGCGAGAACGTCGAGTTTGTGACCGTGCCGATCAAGACGGTGGGGGACGTTGTCCCAGCCGAGAAACTTGGCGACGTCGACGGGAAGACGGCGTTCACCGGGGACATCGACCGGCAGGTGGTCGACGGCCGCGTCGACTTCGCGGTCCACAGTATGAAGGACCTTCCAGCAAGCCTTGACGAAAGGCTTGTGGTGGCGGCGACGCCCGTCAGAGGGGACGCGAGGGACGCCCTTGTTTCGGCTTCGGGGTCGGAACTGTCGAGGCTCAAGCTCGGGGCACGGGTCGGCACCTCCAGCGTACGACGGAGGGCCCAGCTTCTCGCCGCCAGGCGGGACCTGAAGGTGGTGGAGATGCACGGGAACGTTGAAACCAGGCTGAGGAAGATGGACAATGAGCACCTGGACGGGGTGGTGATCGCGGCAGCCGGATTGAAAAGACTCGGATTGGAGTCGCGGGCCAGCCAGCTCTTCAGCGTCGACGAGATGGTCCCCGCCGTCTGCCAGGGGGTGTTGGCCGTCGAGGCGAGGAGGGACGACAGGGAGCTCCTCGCTTTCCTCCGCAGGATAGACGACCCTGTGACCAGAGCCTCCAGTGAGTGCGAGCGATCGTTCTCGGAGAAGCTTGGAGGTGACTGCGACGTCCCGCTGGGGGCGTTCGCAAGCGTAGGATCGAGCGAGTTGAATGCCGTCGGAATGGTCGCGGACACGGAAGGGCTTGAGATGGTCAAGGTCAGGATTAGAGGGGGGATGAGCGATCCAAAGGATCTCGGGCGCAGGCTGGCGGCGAAGCTCAGCGAGGGAGGCGGGGGTAAGATACTGAAGGAGCTGCGAAGTTGAGGTCGCAGGAGCTGATTCAGAAGGTGATCGTGGCACGTTCGAGGGAGGGCAATTCCGAGTTTCAGCGGAGGCTGGCTGAGCTGGGCATCCCGTCAGTCGGGGTCGAGACCATAAGGTTCGAAGAGCCGGAAGACTGGTTTCTGGTCGACGAGGCCATCAACGGAGTCGAAGCGTTCGACTGGGTCTTGTTCACATCTCCGAGGGGCGTAGCGGCGTTCGGGTCGAGGGTGCGGAGACTGGGAAAAGACGTGGCCGGGCCGAGGATGGCCGCAGTCGGGGCGAGCACGGCAGCTGCCCTCGAAGGGCTGGGGTTCAAGGTTGAATTCGTCCCCAGGGATTATCTCACCGCCGCACTCGGAGAAGGGTTGCCTTCAGAGCAGGGGAGGAAGGTGCTCTTGCTCAGGGCGGACATTGGCGAGAAGGAGCTCGTCCTGTCGCTCCGGCGCAGGGGTTTCGAAGTGAAAGATGTCGCGGTCTACCGAACCAGGAAAGCGCCCGGCAGGGTGGACGTCGAACTGCTGAAGGATGCGGGCCTCGTCATCTATGCGAGCCCGTCCGAGGTGAAGGCTTTCCGTGACAGACTCGCTCCGGGGGATTTCAAGAGGATATCGCGGCAGGCGACGGCCGCTTGCATCGGTCCGGTCACAGCCGGCGCAGCGAGGTCGGCGGGGTTCAGGACCGTTGTGGTCCCCGAGGTTCATACAGTTGATGCGCTGGTCGAAACGGTCAGGGAGCTGCTCAATCATGCTTGAGCAGCGGTTCAGGCTGGAAAGCAGGGCAAGGCGCCTCCGCAAGAAGGAGTCGCTAAGGAGGATGCTTCGTGAGACGAGGCTGCACGAAGACATGCTTGTCGCACCCGTGTTCGTGAAGGAAGGGACCAAAAAGGTTGAAGCGATCGAAGGGATGCCCGGGGTGTACCGGTACTCCATCGACGAGCTTCAGGGATACCTTGAGAGACTTGCCAGGGTCGGGGTCAGGAGCATCCTGCTGTTCGGGGTTCCGGACGAAAAGGACGACCAGGGGAGCGGTGCATACGCGAGAGAAGGGCTGGTCCCACGGGCAATAGAAGCGGTCAGGCCGAACTTCCCGGAGCTCGTGGTAATGGCAGACGTCTGCCTCTGCGAGTACACCTCCCACGGCCACTGCGGCCTCCTGACGGGGCAGGAGGTAGACAACGACAGGACTCTCCCGCTCCTCGCAAGGGCGGCTGTGGAGTACGCGAGGGCCGGGGCCGACGTTGTCGCACCAAGCGCGATGATGGACGGCCAGGTCCTGGCAATCAGGAGGGCCCTCCAGGAGGCAGGGCTGGATGACACAATCGTGATGGGATATTCGGCGAAGCACGCGTCGGCATTCTACAAGCCGTTCAGGAACGCCGCCGGCTCGGCTCCCGCCTTCGGGGACAGGAGGAGCTACCAGATGCAACCGGGTAATTTCAGAGAGGCGATGAGGGAGATAGAACTGGACGTGAAGGAGGGGGCGGACATCGTAATGGTCAAACCCGCATTGGCGTACCTCGACGTGATATCCGGGGCCCGTAGGAAGTTCGACCTTCCTTTGGCTGCCTACAACGTGAGCGGCGAATATTCCATGGTGAAGGCGGCGGCGCTCAACGGCTGGCTGGATGAGAAGTCGGCGGTCTACGAGATACTAGTCGGGATCAGGCGGGCAGGTGCAGACATGATCATCACATACTTCGCAGAAGATGCGGCTCGCTGGTTGAAGGAGGGATGGTGATGGAAGAGCCGGCGTTTCAGGAATCGTCCAGGGAGGCTGGAGGGAGGAAGTTCATCCGCTATGTTTTCTTCAAGGCGGCCAGGGAGTGGAGATCAATGGACGAGGGGGCCAAGCGGAAGGGGACGGAGGAGTTCCTTAGGGTCCTCGACGACCACTCGAGCAGCCTGAAGCTGAAGTTCTACAGCCTCGTCGCGACCAGGGCGGACGTAGATTTCATGATATGGGTAGTCGCCGACGACCTCGAGCCGGTCCAGAGTTTCGTCTCTGAGCTGCTCGACACCGGCCTGGGAAAGAAGCTCGACGTCGTCTACTCATTCCTCGCGATGACGAGGAAGTCCAAGTACGTCGGCTCCCACAAGCATACCGGGCAGGAGGGGGACAGCGCGGAGGGCTCGCCGAGGAACTCGAAGTACGCCTTCGTCTACCCCTTGGTCAAGAAGAGGGAATGGTACAAGGTACCCTTCGTCGAGAGACAGAGGATAATGGCCGAGCACTTCCGGATAGGTCACAAGTACCCCGCGATTAAGATCAATACGGGGTACTCCTTCGGACTCGACGACCAGGAGTTCGTCCTGGCCTTCGAAGGGGACAGCCCGGGGGAGTTCCTTGACCTCGTTGAAGAGTTGAGGTCGTCTGACGCGAGCAAATACACTGAGCGGGAGACTCCAATTTTCACCTGCGCGTCCGTGGACCCTGCGACCATGGTCAAGCTTCTCGGTTAGGACTAACGCATGAAGAGCAGGAAATCAGCCGCGCTCTACGGCAGGGCATCGAAGGTGATGGTGGGGGGAGTCTCCAGCCCTGTGAGGGCCTTCAAGGCGGTGGGGGGTTCGCCCAGATTCATCGAAAGGGGGAAGGGGTCCCATCTGTGGGACGTCGACGGGAACAGGTATACCGACTACGTGTGCTCATGGGGAGCGTTGATTCACGGGCACGCCGACACCAGGGTGCTGAGATTCGTCGGTGGGCGGATGAAGAGCGGGACGAGCTTCGGCGCCCCGACCCGGGACGAAGTGCTGCTGACGGAAAGGATCTGCAGCGCCCTCCCGTCTGTCGAGAAGCTGAGATTCGTGAGTTCGGGGACCGAGGCAACGATGTCCGCTCTGCGGGCTGCGAGAGGCTTCACTAGGAGGACGAAATTCGTGAAGTTCGAAGGGTGCTATCACGGCCATGCGGACCCATTCCTCACCCAGGCGGGCTCCGGGATGGCCACTTTGGACATCCCGGCGTCAGAGGGGGTCACCCCAGGCGCCATAGCCGATACTGTCACTCTCCCATACAACGACGTGGAGGCGGTCGAAGCCGAATTCAAGAGGGAAGGGGAGAGCATCGCTGCGGTGATAGTCGAACCCGTGGCCGGGAACATGGGGGTCGTGCCTCCGCGGGAGGACTTCCTCGCTTCGGTCAGAAGGGCTTGCACCGACAGCGGTTCGCTCCTGATCTTCGACGAGGTCATCACAGGGTTCAGGGTGGGGAGAGGGGGAGCCCAGGAGCTGTACGGAGTCAGGCCTGATTTGACCACGCTTGGGAAGATCATAGGGGGAGGTTTCCCCGTGGGAGCCTACGGAGGGCGGAAGGACGTGATGGCGGTTGTCTCGCCCGAGGGTCCGGTGTATCAGGCTGGGACACTTTCGGGGAACCCGGTCGCCATGGCGTCGGGACTGAAGACGCTCGGCCTGCTCGGGAAAGGTGCCTACCGCAGGCTGGAGGGAGCGTCACGTCGCCTGGAGGAGGGGCTCAATTCCGGGGCGCGGAGGTCGGGATTGGATTTCAGTGTGAACAGGGTCGGGTCGATGGTCGGGATTTTCTTCCGCGATGGGCCAGTATGGAACTTCAGGGACGCGAAGAAGACCGACGTAGAAGCATATCGCAGGTTCTTCTGGCGGATGCTTGACTCGGGCGTGTATCTCCCTCCATCTGCATTTGAGACCATGTTCGTCTCCCTCGCCCACAGTGACGGAGACATCGAAGAGACGGTCGCAAGCGCAGAAAGGGCGTTCAGGGAGATGAAGGTCTGATGCAGAGCACTTTCGTAGACGCATGCTGGGGTAGGGCCGTAGACCACACGCCGGTGTGGTTCATGCGCCAGGCGGGGAGGTATCTTCCCAGCTATAGGAAGCTGAGGTCTGAGAAGGGGATACTCGAGATCGCGAAGGACCCGAAGTTAGCCTCCGATGTGACGGTCGACCCTGTAAAACAGCTTGGGGTCGACGCGGCGGTGATGTTCGCAGACATCATGCTCCCCCTCGAGGGCATCGGAGTGAAATTCAGGATCGAAGAGAACGTCGGGCCGGTGATAGAAAACCCGATCAGGACTAGAGCAGACGTCGAGTCTCTCGGAGAGTTCGACCCAGAAAAGCACGTCAGGCACGTCCTTGACACCATAGCCATGGCGGTGGGCAAGCTGGACGGGGTCCCACTTGTAGGGTTCTCGGGGGCGCCGTTCACGCTGGCAAGCTATCTGATCGAGGGACAGCCGAGCAGGGAGTTCCAGAGGACGAAGAGCATGATGTACAAGGACCCGGACACCTGGAACCTGCTGATGTCCCGACTGACGAAGCTTGTGGTCGGCTACCTGCGGGCGCAGATAGGAAGCGGCGTGGAGGCGGTCCAATTGTTCGACAGCTGGGTCGGTTGCCTTTCCCCCCAGGACTACGACTCCTACGTCAAGGGGCACACGGCGGAGATATTCAGCGGAGTGAAGGGCCGCGTGCCCGCTATACACTTTTGCGCCAATTCCTCCTCGCTCGTTGAGAGGTTCGCAGAGACCGGGTGCGAGGTGGTGAGCGTGGACTGGAGGGTCCCCATCGAGACGGTGTGGGGCAGGACAGGCGGGAAGAAGGCGGTACAGGGGAACCTGGACCCGGCGGTGGCTGCGGCGGGGGGGAAGACAATGGAATCAGGTGTATCCGACATACTCGGGCGCGCCTCGGGGAGGAGAGGGCACATCTTCAATCTGGGGCACGGCGTACTCAGAGAAACCCCCCCGGAGAACCTAAGGAGGATAGTGGAGATGGTGCAAGGGAATGGTAGGGCGGCCTGACATGAGGGGGATCCTGCTCATGGCGTATGGGGGGCCTTCGTCGCCGGACCAGATTGAGGCCTATTTCACCCACATCAGGGGCGGGAGGAAGCCCTCGCAGGAGCAGCTAGACGACCTGGTCGGCAGGTACAGGGCCATAGGCGGAGCCTCTCCACTGCTAGGGATCACGAACAAGCAGGCGGCGGGGTTGGAGCACGCTATACTCTCGAATGGGGGAAACACGCATGTCTATGCCGGGATGAAGCACTCCCCTCCGTTCATCGCGGACGTGATGAGACAGGTGAAGCCTGAGGGGGTGACCGACATGCTTTGCATTGCTCTGGCGCCTCACTTTTCGGGCATCAGCATAGGCGGCTATGCGAAGGCGGTGGACGAAGGCAACTCGAAGCTGGACTCACCGCTCAGGATCACGTTCGTGAAATCATGGCATACGAACCCGAAGCTGCTGTCCATGTGGGCCAGGCGTATCAGTGAGGCCGGGAAGGTCATCGGATCAGATGCCTCTTTGGTCTTCTCGGCCCACAGCCTGCCTGAGCGGATCCTCCGCGAGGGGGATCCGTACAAGGACCAGCTCTTGGAGACGTCGACGCTTATAGCCGGCCAGGCGGGATGGAAAGACTGGAGCTTCACGTTCCAGAGCCAGAGCAGGACGGGGGAACCATGGCTCGGGCCCGACATACTCGACCACCTGCAGACACTCTACGAAAACGGGAAGAGGCGGTTCATATCAGCACCCATAGGATTCGTTTCCGACCATCTCGAGATACTTTACGACATAGACATCGAATGCAAGGACTGGGCCCGGCAGAAGGAGGTCGAGCTGGTCAGGTGCGAGTCCCCGAACGATTCTGACGAGATGATCGCGACGCTGCTCGATATTGCCAAGGCCAACGGGTTCGCCTGAGCTGTGAGTGGGGCCGCCGTTGACAGGCAGGAAGTAGTAATAATTCCCACAGACGGGTCGCGAGCAGGGGTCAGAACATAGGGTGAAGGCGCTCCAGGCAAGACAACTGTCGAAGACATATCGCAAAGCCAAACGCCCTGCCCTCGACGGCCTCGACCTCGAGATCGATTCGGGCCAGATTTTCACAATGCTCGGGAGGAACGGAGCCGGGAAGACGACCTTTCTCAGGATTGCTAGCACACAGCTACTCCCTTCGTCAGGGAGCGTGACCGTCCTCGGACTCGACGCGATCAGGGACGCGAAGCAGCTGAGGGAGAGGATTGCGATAACGCCTCAGGAGGCGGAGACGATCTATCCGCTCACCCCCCGGGACCACATACTGCTTAACCTCAGGATGCGCGGGATGGAGAAGAAGGAGGCGATGGAGCGAGCCGAGCAGGCGCTCAAGGACCTTGAGCTTACCGAGGTCGCTGACACCAATTCGGACTGGCTTTCGGGAGGGCTCAAGCAGCGTGTGATAGTTGCGATGGCTCTCAGGACCGACGCCGAGCTGATATTCCTCGACGAGCCTTCGATAGGACTGGACCCGCTGAACAGGAGGAAGGTGTGGGACCAGCTCACGAGGCTCAAGGAGAGCGGGAAGACAATCGTCCTCACCACCCACTATATGGACGAAGCGGAGGCTCTTTCCGACAACCTCGTCATCATCAACAAGGGGAAGGTGATGGCGGAAGGGACGCCCCAGAGCGTGAAAGTCGCGGTGACCAAGCGGACCACGCGGGTCGACGTGCAGGACAAGTTCACCGGGAACGAACTTGGCAGGTATGGCCACGTAGTTGAGATAGCCGGGAGGTTCAGGGTCCTTACCGACGCTGAAGCGGCGAAGAGCCTAGGAGACGAGGCACTCGCAAGAGGTGCGAGCATCTCGATCAGTCCCGTGACCCTGGACGACGTCTTCGTCGACATCGTCGGAGAGGCAGAAAGGGGAGAGGAACGTGAAGGCTAGGGAGACGCTGCGGTCGCTCTGGGCGATAATGTACTACCTGGGGTTCACTCCGATGCTGAGGAACCCGCTCTTCATGGCGTTCGTATTCTCCACTCCGTTCACACTCCTCTTCATACTCTTCGTGGCGAGCAACGGTGCGGCGCTACCCTATGGACTCGCCGGCGCGCTGACGATGATCACCACTGAGCTCGGACTTTTCGTCGGCACTGACCTCGCTTCCTACAAGCTGCAGAACAGGTTCCAGGATATGGTGGTGGCCTCTCCGGTCTCTCCGCTCATCTACATGTTCGGGGTCGCCATTTCCGAGCTGATCTTCGGCGCCCCTGCGCTGCTGATCCTGTTCGGACTGATAGCCGAACAAGGTGCGACTGTCGCGGCCCTGGCGGCTACATTTGGAGTAGTGGTGCTTCTGTGGGTGACGACCACGAGCCTGGGATTCTTCTTTTCCGCCTACGCCCCCAACACTCAGAACGCGTTCATAATCAACGGTTTCGTCACGACACTGCTTTCGGTCCTGCCTCCGGTGTACTATTCGATCAACGTGCTGCCGTCTTACCTCGTTCCTATCGCCGAGATCATTCCGACCACTGAGGCATCTTCGCTCTTCCAGGGAGCAATCGGGCTGGGATACTCCATACCCCCTGTTTCCGGATTCGCAGTCCTACTGGCCGCGACATTCATCATGCTGCTTCTCGTCTCCTTCAGGATGAAGTGGAGAGAGAACTGAGTTCGGTTTAGGCGCCGGGGGTAGGATTCGAACCCACGCAACCCGAAGGTCACGGGCTCCCTTGCGGTGGACTCAAGGCCCGCGCATTAACCGCTCTGCCACCCCGGCTCCAATCGGGCACGTCCGTTCTGACTTCTTATCCTTTAGGAGAGGCGGATTCATAAGCGAAGGCAGGGCCGGTAGGCCATGGACGCAACCGTAAGGCCTGCACGGCCCTCGGACAAAGAACCGCTGATGAGCTTCATCAGGAATGTCTGGGGTGGGCACGACTACATCCCGTTCGTCTGGGAAGACTGGCTGAAGAGCGACAGAGGAAGGATGTTCGTCGTCGAGGTGGGCGGGGTGCCCGTGGGTATGAACCGCGTCCAATTTCTTGAGGATGGCTCCGCTTGGTTCGAGGGGGTCAGGGTCCATCCCGACTTCCGGGGGAAGGGGCTGGCGTCCATGCTAGGAGAGAATTCGATGAGAGTTGCGAAGGAGAGAGGAATCCGCGTCTACAGGCTAACCAGCGGGTCGAAAAACAGGCTGGCCCACAGGCAGATAACTAGGATCGAGTTCAATGAGGTCGCCCGTTTCAGCGTGTACGAACCTGAAAACAGGGACCTAAAACCCAGGGGGAAAGCCAGGCGGGTAACCATTGAGGAAGTCGAGGAGGCCAGGCGGATAATCGAGGGATCGAAGGAGTTTAGGCTCGGCACTGGCGTCTTCTGGCACAATTTCGCGGCCGCATCCCTTTCCAAGGGTGTAATCGAAAAGCTGGTCGAAGAGGGCAGCGTCTGGCGCCTGGGCGAGGCCTTGGCAGTGGTCCGGATGGGGAAAGAAGGCGCTCCGGCTTGGGAGGAGGTATGCTTTGTCGGCGGGCGGGCCGCCGACGCCATGAAGCTGGTGAAATCGCTCGTGGGCCGCAGCAGGAGGGCCAAGGAGAGATGGGTATTCGTGCCGCAGAGGTCCCCTCTAATCCATCATCTCAGGAGGTCGGGCTTCAAACGGAACTACGCGATGATACTCTTCGAACGTAGAGCCGTCAATGGTTAAAACGAGCCCGCGGGCGAGCGCCACCATGGACAGAGAGGTCAAGGTAACGGTGCTTGGTGCGGGACTGATGGGCCACGGAATCGCCCAGGTCGCGTCCCAGGTGGGAGGGTACGGCGTCTCGATACTCGATGTGGAACAGAGCTTCCTGGACCGCGGGATGAAGATGATCAGGGACAGCGTCGGGAGGTTCGTTGACAAGGGGAAGCTAACCAAGGACCAGGGGGAAGACACAGTGAAGAGGATCCGCCCAACATTGGATTTGGCCGAGGCGATGAAGGGGAGCCAGCTGGTGATCGAAGCGGCCACCGAGGAGCCGAAGCTGAAGCTTGACCTCTATAGGAGAATATCGGAGTTGATTGAGAAGGATACGGTCCTCGCTTCAAACACGTCCTCCATCAGCATCACCCTGCTCGCGTCAGCCACGAAGTATCCGGAGAATGTGTGCGGCATGCACTTCTTCAACCCACCCCAGCTCATGCCTCTCATTGAGATAATCAAGGGGAAGAAAACCTCAGAGCAGACAATCCAGAAGGTCAGGGACGTCTCAGCGAAACTGGGGAAGGAGACTGTGCTGTGCAAGAAGGACTCTCCGGGGTTCATAGTGAACAGGATTCTGGTGCCCGCCCTGAACGAGGCGGTCTTCCTCGTGCAGGAAGGGGTCGCTGAACCGGAGGACATAGACAAGGCGGTGAAGCTGGGGCTGAACTGGCCCATGGGGCCGCTGCAGCTCCTCGACTACGTGGGGCTCGACACGACGCTCAACATCACCCAGGTGTTCATGAATGAATTCCAAGACAGCAAGTACAGAGCGAGCCCGCTCCTCCGCGAGCTAGTTAGAGCGGGGATGCTTGGCCGCAAGACAGGAAAGGGCTTTTACAGCTGGGATGGCGGAAGTGCCACAAAACCACGGTCCTAGATTGTGCGACGCAACGCCTAGATTCTTTTCCGCGGTCGATGATTGGGTTTTGGCCCTTTGCGAAAAGGGAACTCTGCTTGTGGCCAGACGTCTTCAGAAGTGAAAAAGCCATGACGATATCCAGTCGGAGAGAAGAATTCTATCGCTCGTTGAGCTTGTGTTAGCTTGTTCCCTAACAGATAAGGCAGAACTTCCTTCAGTACCATCAAGGCTCTCAA
>JAGWHB010000050.1 GCA_028867035.1 Nitrososphaerota archaeon
CCGCGAAATAACCGTCCTCGCTTCCGCCGGAGACAGTGGTGCCACGAACGGGCTTTCGCTCGCCAACGCACTCTTCCCCTCTTCGGACCCATTTGTCCTCTCAGTAGGGGGGACGCAGGGCGACCCCTTCGGTAACCTTGTAACATTCACTGGCACCTGTCCCTCTGGCCCAAGACCGGGATTTCCGACGGGATGCACACCAACAGGTTACGGAGCGGAGGCAACCTGGAACGAGGCTTGGATCAAGGCCGCCGGAGGCGGAGCTCCCTCTCTGCTCTTCCCATCACCGACCTACCAGGCGAACGATGGCTCGAGGTACGCCGCTAGGACGACCCCGGACGTCTCCTACAATGCAGCCGTGGACGGCGGAGATCTTGTCTACTGGACCGCTTGCCTGGCCTGCGAACCCTCTACATTCACCGGCTGGTTCGTTGTCGGAGGAACCAGTGCAGGCTCCCCCCAGTGGTCAGCCATATTCGCCATAGTGAACCAAGTTCGGGCCGGGGAAGATAAAGGACCGATCGGATTCGCCAACCAGGCCGTCTATGCGATAGCGGAGTCAGGATCCTACTCAACCGACTTCCATGACATCACCGTAGGGAACAATATCCTGTCAGGGAGCACCATCGGCTTCAGCGCTGTCACAGGTTACGACCTCGCATCCGGCTGGGGCACGCCAAACGCAGCAAACTTGGTGCCGGACCTGGCGGCAAGCTAGCAGCACACAGGAAGGAGGCACCAGCCTCCTTCACCAATCATTTTACGGCGCTTAGGGTCCGCACTCGACAAGGACGCCCTCGAGATGGAATCGCCCGTTTTCGAGCTGGCATTAGGACAGTTCCCAAAAGTGATCCTCTGTTCCAAAAATCTGAGCCTACTTGGTCGTGTCCTGCTTCGGCGTAGAAGGGTCGGCACACTTCCAATTTTTCCCGAGGACAAACACTAGGCTTAATAACTCGAAACGGAGGGCGATTTTCAGCGGTACCGAAGAAAACGCTAGGATGTGAAAGAACGAGTTTCGGACGAGGAGGCTACGGGCGGAGCAGCAGCGGCGGAAGCGGCGGCTTCAGGTCCTTTAAGCCAAAGCCGGTTGAAGTAGGAAAGGAGTACGACGTGACCATTTCC
>JAGWHB010000051.1 GCA_028867035.1 Nitrososphaerota archaeon
AAAAGTTCGAACTCATCCATGTCCAGGCCCCGCCCTATGGCCCGTTCATCGAGGGTATAAAACGGCCCTTCGTAGTCACGGTCCACAGCCCGCTCTCCGAGGAGATGAAGTTCAGGCACGGATGGAGGAAGCTCAAGATGAGGGTGTGGCGGAGGATGGAGGCTCGGACGCTGAAGCACGCAGATGCCGTGATCGCCGTGAGCGACTTTACGCGGCGATGTCTGGTGGAGAGGTCGGAATGCGACCCCCAGAAAATCGAGGTGATACCTAACGGAGTAGACTTGGAAGCTTTCAGGCCGGATAAACACAACCATTCTCTGCCTTCCCTGATGGTCTGCTCAAGGCCAGACCCGAGGAAGAATCTGGCGCTGACTGGCGAGGCCACCGACTATGCGAAGGGAAGGGTTAGAGTTTTTTCGGCGCTAGGGGGAACCCCGAGGAAGGCTGTGGAGACAAGCTTCCGCGAGGCCGACATCTTCCTCACTACCAGCTTCAGTGAGGGCTTCAACCTCACTCTCTTGGAAGGGATGGCCTCTGGTTGCGCCTGCCTCGCGTCTGACATCCCCGCCCACAGAGAACTCATCGACAATGGGCGCGACGGGATGCTCTTCTCCGATGACGCTTCCATGAAGAGGCTCCTAGACATGGCTATTGCGGACCCAAACCTGAGGAGGATGCTCGGAGATGCCGCAAGAAGGAAGGCCGAGGAGTATCCTTGGTCAAAGACCGCAAAGGAAACACTGGAGGTCTATCGGAAGGTAATCAGTTGAGGGGCGGTAGGTGGGGTCGCTGGTGGTCATACTTCGGTGCCGGACTCTCCGCTATGGTAGGACGGGCCATCGCTCTCTTTAGCTACGCTACCTCAATCTACTACCTCTTCATCGTCAACACCCCCCAACTGCTTTCGGAGTTCCCCAGCTTCGCCAGCTTCCTCATCTTCGGAATCGTCATTGTGGCTCCGATAATCACCTTCATCGGGCGGTTCTTCTGGAAGAGCCAGTTCTCCGTCCAGGACCTCCTCAACAATCCCCTGTGGAAGCTGTTCTACCTCCACGAGTCCGGACAGATGAACGACGAGGAATACCAAAAGAAGGTGAAGGAGCTGGTCGGTTGAAGCCCACTA
>JAGWHB010000052.1 GCA_028867035.1 Nitrososphaerota archaeon
AGAAGCGCGCTCGTATAGGGATGTTCCGGCGACTGGTAGATCTCCCTGCGGTTGGCGATCTCCACGATTTTGCCCAGGTACATCACGGCCACCCGGTCGGATACCAGCTCCACCTCGCTGAGCAGGTGGCTGTTGAGGAAGATGGTCTTGCCGGCGGCGCGCAGCCCCAGCAGGATCTCGCGTACCTGACGGCGTCCCAGGGGGTCGAGGGCCGAGGTCGGCTCGTCGAGGAAGAGCACCGGCGGGTCGTGCAGGAGAGTGCGGGCGAGGTGAAGCCGCTGCTTCATCCCGCGTGAGTAGCCCTCGACGCGCTCGGCGCCCCGGTCGCTCAGCCCGACGAGCGCGAGAAGCTCGTCGACCCGCTTCGCGATCCCGCGCGGCGGCAGGGCGTACAGCTCTGCGAAGTACTCGAGGTTGGCGCGCCCGCTGACCCGGAAGTAGAGACCCCGCTCGCCGCCGAAGAGGAAGCCGACGTTCCGTCGCACGAACCGCGTGTCGGCGACGACGTCGTGCCCGAGGACCGTGGCGCGACCGTCCGTGGGGATGAGGAGCGTGGTGAGGATCTTCACCGTCGTCGTCTTCCCTGCGCCGTTCGGCCCGATGAGGCCAAAGAGCTCTCCTGCCGCCACGTCGAGGGATACGTCGTCGAGCGCGACGACCTCCTTCGTGTGGCGACGCAGCGTGCCGATGCTCGTGCGGAAGATGCGACGAACGTGGTCGAGCTCGATGGCTTGCATGGCGGGAGAGCCTAGCTGCCGGCGCCCGCACGCCCACCGCGAGGCAACGCGTGTGCAGCGGCCAGCTACAGCAGGAGCGGAAGCCCGACATGCATCGCCCGATCGACCGGAGCGTTGCTCGCGCTACGGCGCGGGCGGGCCTACGTGCCCGTGGCCTCGAGACCGTCGATGGTGCGCGCGAGGTCGATGTCGGAGCGCGAGACCCCGCCGCTCGCGTGGGTCGTGAGCACGATGCGCACGTTCTTGTAGTCCTCGACGTGGATGTCGGGATGGTGGTCGGCGGCGTT
>JAGWHB010000053.1 GCA_028867035.1 Nitrososphaerota archaeon
CCGTTACTTCTCGAGGAAGGGAGTCATGTAGGCGGAGGACTTGCCTACGATGATGAAGTTATAGGTGTTGGCGGGCAGGCTACCGTCGCTTGTTACGATGTAGCCGTCCGCAGGCGTAAGGACGGCAAGAGCCTCCCCCTGCTTGTAGGTGTGGTTGCCCTGCTCGGGAGGAGCCAGGGCAAAGTTCCACGTGCCAAGCAACTGCAGGGTGTAGTAACTTCCGTTACTGCCCGAGAAGCCTGTTTCTGGGAACGGCAGGTTGTTGTCCGTGTTGGCGGACAAGGTTACGGACCCGTCCTTGTATACCCAGGCAAACCCCCCTGTCGTAGGAGCGAACAGGGTTGCTCCGGACGGAATGTGGAAGGCTACGGCAAGTCCATTGGGACTTACGATGGCCTTCGCTCCCTGGCATACCTCCGCGGTGAACAGGAGACAGGGGCCGGGGCCATTCGCGTTGCCGGTCGACGAGGTGGGGGTGGTTACGACCGCGGGCATCTCGGAAGACGCCGCGGGAGGCGTCGTCTTCGCGGGTGCGGGGGTCGAGGTCTTGGGATCTGTTACAACTGAAACGGGAGGGGTCGACGGGACAACGGCCGGAGCTACGGACTGAGTCGGACCCGTGGTCACAACGGTAACGGTTCCGGTTCCGTGGTTGAGGCTCGGGTAGTCCTTGTGGATGAAGAACCACAAGGCCGGAACCGAGACGAGAATCACCAGAGCCGATATGATCCATGTTACGATATCCCTTCTCTTCTGAGGAGAAAGGATGTGCGGAACGGTGGACTTGAGCTTGAGTCCACGGGTTGCGGCCATCGCCACTCACTTCCTTCTTCTCAATACTTTTGTGCAAGGAACAGGAACCTTACGATACTGGGTTATATATACCACGAATGTGGAAATTCGTCCAGATTAGTTCACCGTTACTTCTCGAGGAAGGGAGTCATGTAGGCGGAGGACTTGCCTACGATGATGAAGTTATAGGTGTTGGCGGGCA
>JAGWHB010000054.1 GCA_028867035.1 Nitrososphaerota archaeon
CGTGCCGCAACGCGCTCAAGGACGCGGGGCTGAAGGCGAGCGAGATCGGCGAGGTCATTCTGGTCGGCGGCCAGACGCGCATGCCCAAGGTGATCGAGGCGGTGAAGACCTTCTTCGGCCGCGAGCCGAACCGCTCGGTCAATCCCGACGAAGTGGTCGCGGTCGGCGCGGCAATCCAGGCCGGCGTCCTCAAGGGCGAGGTCAAGGACGTGCTGTTGCTCGACGTCACGCCGTTGTCGCTCGGCATCGAGACTCTGGGTGGCGTGTTCACGCGCCTCATCGACCGCAACACGACGATCCCAACCAAGAAGAGCCAGGTGTTCTCGACCGCGGAAGACAATCAGACGGCGGTGACCATCCGCGTCTTCCAGGGCGAGCGCGAGATGGCGGCCGACAACAAGCTGCTCGGCCAGTTCGACCTGGTCGGTATTCCGCCGGCACCGCGCGGCGTGCCGCAGGTCGAGGTCACGTTCGACATCGACGCCAACGGCATCGTCTCGGTCCAAGCCAAGGACAAGGCCACCGGCAAGGAGCAGCAGATTCGCATCCAGGCCTCGGGCGGCCTCGGCAAGGACGACATCGAGAAGATGGTCAAGGACGCCGAAGCGCACGCCGCCGAAGACAAGAAGCGGCGCGAGCTGGTCGAGGCGCGCAACCAGGGTGAAGCGCTGGTCCACGCCAGCGAGAAGACGCTCAAGGAGAACGCCGACAAGATCTCGGCCGACGGCAAACAGGCGGTCGAAAGCGCGATCGCCGACCTCAAGGGCGTGCTCGGCGGCGAGGATATCGGCCAGATCCGCGCCAAGTCCGAAGCGCTGGCGCAGGCGTCGATGAAGCTGGGCGAGGCACTCTACAAGACGCAACAGACGCCGCCAGGTGACGGACCGCAGCCCGGAGCGGGAGCGGGCGCGCAAAGCGGCGGTGGCCAGCAGGCCGGCAACGAGAAGGTGGTCGACGCCGACTTCGAGGAAGTTGACGAGCAG
>JAGWHB010000055.1 GCA_028867035.1 Nitrososphaerota archaeon
GGAGTACCTTTGGCATAGGCAGTCGTTGCAACGGCCCTCGTGCCTGTAGCCCGTCCTGTCGTATTCCCTTTCATGCCTGACCTTGGCGTGGCCGCATACGCATCTAAGCCTTCTCTTGACGCTCATAGCTCCTGAAGCGCCTCGATGTCCGAAGGCGACAGGAAGCGTATCTCCAGGTCGGGCGAGACCCAGGCCAGGAACCACCGCTTGCCTGACTCGTCCTTGGTGAGATGGATGGTGCTCATTCCTCTGCTTCAGCCAGCTTCATCGTCACTATCTTGTAGTAGGCGTTCTCGTCCGACCGTATCCTATAGGGTGCGTTGACCCTGGTGAACTGCTGTATCCAGCGGTAGCAGGTGATCGACGCGCAGGGCATGGGCTTGAAGTCGTTGGCGCACATCTCCGCCATGTGCATCATGTCGGGGTAGCTGAAGTCTACATGGAGGCCAAGCCATTTCAACACGTGTTTTCTTATCCGTATGGACCGGTTGACGTAGCGCTCCTCAGCGCTCCAGTCCTTCACCTTCCCCGTCTCCCAGGCTCTGTCTATGTCGCGGTTGTTCATTATTTCTCTCTCTCACTCACAATCGTAGTACGTTCCTTCTTTTCGTGTCTCAGCCATTGGAAGAATAGGAAAAAGTAGAAAAAACCAGATGGAATGATAATTAAAGACGGTGCTTTAGGGGTCAGAATCCCTCCGATGAAGAGGGTAGACACAAACACGAGAGCACAAAGAAGACAAGCAATTTGCCATTCCGTTGATTCTTTCATTTCTTTGGCCCCGTGAGGTCGTTCAAGGCAGCACAGTGGTTGCATCACACGTAGGAGCTTCCGGCAATCGCTTTTGAGGTGTTCAGGTTGACGCCGCACCTGCCGCAGTGGTAGATCGTCCAGACGGTAGCTTGGACATGGTACTCCCTCCTCATCACCTGGTCG
>JAGWHB010000056.1 GCA_028867035.1 Nitrososphaerota archaeon
TATGGCTTGGAGTGTGGGCAAGTGATATAGTAAAGTTCAAGCTCCCTTCCGACAAGCTCACTGAGGTCGACATCAAGAGGCTCTACGAGCTGAAAGCCGACCCTCGATACACCGAGAAGATGTGGCACGATGAGCTTGAGACCTTCCTCAAAATCAAGAGGAAGAGCGAACAGGAGGCATTCGCCAGATACGGCCTAAGCTACATCGTGGACAAATACCTTCCAGAGAAGCTTCAGCTTATGAAGAGCTCCTGAGCTTCATACACCCTTCGGCCTGGTCTGGTTCTGGTCCTGGTCCCGCGGCCTGGCATCCGCCTCCGAGGAGCCTTCGGCTCTCACGTCAAGGAATTGCTAAAATACCCTGTGCCTTCTGCCTGAAAAACCGGCTATGACATTCACAGCCCAGCAGTCCAGGGTGGACGCTTTGGTCCGGCTCCTCGGCCTCGTCGTACTCGGCTTCGGGATTGCGATGCTCTACTTCACATACTCGAACGCGGGCGTGAACGGCATCGCCCCTGAGATAATCACGATAAACTACTCATTGGGCATCCTCCTCTCCGTGGTGGGGCTCTTCGCGACTTTCGCGAAGTTCAAGTGACAGGTTTGCCAATCAAAGTGGCGCTGGCAGGGACAGGCAACTGCGCCTCGGTCTTCGTCCAGGGCCTCAAGTTCTACTCCGGTGACGAGCGCAAGGGTCTCTGGCACCCGAACGTCGCGGGACTCAAACCCAAGGACATACAGGTGGTGGCGGCCTTCGACATAGATTCCCGAAAGGTGGGGCTCGAGCTCTCCAAGGCGATCTTCACCCCTCCAAACGTCGCCAGACGATATCTCCCCGTCCCCAAGGGAAAGGTAACCGTCCAGCCTGG
>JAGWHB010000057.1 GCA_028867035.1 Nitrososphaerota archaeon
ATTCTTATCAACCAGGTTAGGTGGAATATTTACGGCGAACCATTTCCATGTGTCATTACATAGGGCGGATAGACTGATGGAATTATCTAATAGGTTCCATATAGCAGCTTTTTCTCTTCTGTTGTTATCAATCTTGTATGCGTCAGGAACACCACTAAATAAATCTAATATTTTTATAAATATATCTTTAATTGGCATCTTAAAATTTAATAAACTATCGTATCAAAAAATCACCTTAATTAAAAGGTGTAGTTTTGTGCAGCATCGTTAACAAACAACATTAATGTCTAGGTTTGTCAGAGCAGAAATCTCTTGGGACTCGAACCACGTGAGTCGCCCTACTTGCTCGACTAAATGGGTTGACATCCGATAAAAGTTGTGTTGGCGGAGAGGGAGGGATTCGAACCCTCGAGGGGTTTTACCCCCTGCCACGTTAGCAGTGTGGTGCTTTCGGCCACTCAGCCACCTCTCCATTATTTATCAGACAATAATATAGTAGCGCCAACGGGATTCGAACCCGTGTTTAGAGATTGAAAGCCTCTTGTCCTAACCAACTAGACGATGGCGCCAAAAACGACAACACGGTTGTGTTTGCCGCATCAGAAATTATTTCTGTGATTTGATGATCTGATCAACAACACCGTATGTTTTTGCTTCCTCTGCAGAAAGGTAAAAGTCTCTGTCGGTATCTTTCTCCACTTTCGGCAGCTTCTGGCCGGTGTGCTTGGCAATGATCTGGTTGAGCCGGTCGCGCAGCTTCATAATATGCCGCGCGGATATCTCTATTTCCACCGCCTGCCCCTCAGCACCGCCCATTACCTGGTGCAGCAGCACTTCAGAATTAGGCAAGACAAACCGCTTGCCCTTT
>JAGWHB010000058.1 GCA_028867035.1 Nitrososphaerota archaeon
ATTCGCGCTGAGAGGGTCATTGCTGGACGCCGCCGCTGTCCAGAAGCTCACAGAATCGACCTCCCTCGACGAGCTGGTAAACAGGCTACGCAGCACATCCTACGCCGATTCCCTGTCGGGCCTGTCCCCGCCCTATAGCGCGAAGAGGATTGAGCTTGCCCTGCGCGAGCGCCTCGCCGTGGTCCATCATTCGATTACCCAGGGAGCAGGGAGATACCGCATCCTCCAGCTCTACTACCTGAAGAACATAGCATGGGACCTCAAGCTCGCGTTGAAGGCCAGGGCCCTGAACAGGTCCTACGACGAGACCGTCGAATATCTTGACATGAAGGCAGAGGAGTTGGTCGGTCGGCGGGACCTCATCATCAAGGTCCTCTCCGCCAAGGACGTCAACGAGGCTGTCACGATGCTCTCCGGGACCGAGTTCTTCGCCGACGTCGAGAAGGCCCTGGGCAGTTACGCATCGAAGGGAGAGATCAGGTTCTTCGACGTCTACATCGACCACGCAGTTCTCTCGGCCATATCGAAGGAATATTCGCTCAACCCGCGGCTTTACGCAGGAAAGTCCGCGGACGTCAGAGGAATCGCAGACATAGTTGCCCTGGACATCGACTCCTATAACGTCCTGAGCGTGCTCCGCTCGAAACTCTGGGGGCTCCCCGAATCAGAGGTGAGGGAGCTCATCATCACGCCCGCGAGGCGCGTGCAACTCCCGACCCTAATGAGCATGTCAGGCTCCGACTCCGTTGCGGAAGCTGTGAAACTAATCGAATCGTCCTATCGTTTCCAGATTCAGGGCGCCCAGGGCGACGAAGAGCTCATCGACATGGTCGAAGACGGCTTCGGCATGCAGATGAT
>JAGWHB010000059.1 GCA_028867035.1 Nitrososphaerota archaeon
ATCATCTGCATGCCGAAGCCGTCTTCGACCATGTCGATGAGCTCTTCGTCGCCCTGGGCGCCCTGAATCTGGAAACGGTAGGACGATTCGATTAGTTTCACAGCTTCCGCGACCGAGTCCGAGCCCGACATGCTCATCAGGGTCGGTAGCTGCACGCGTCTAGCCGGCGTGATGATGAGCTCCCGCACCTCTGATTCGGGGAGCCCCCAGAGCTTAGAGCGCAGCACGGCCAGGACGTTGTAGGAGTCGATGTCCAGAGCGACTATGTCCGCGATTCCTCTGACGTCCGCGGACTTTCCTGCGTAGAGTCGCGGGTTGAGCGCATATTCCTTCGATATGGCCGAGAGAACCGCGTGGTCGATGTAGACGTCGAAGAACCTGATTTCTCCCTTCGATGCGTAGCTGCCCAGGGCCTTCTCGGCGTCGGCGAAGAACTCGGTCCCGGAGAGCATCGTAACAGCCTCGTTGACGTCCTTGGCGGAGAGGACTTTGATGATGAGGTCCCGCCGACCGACCAACTCCTCTGCTTTCATGTCGAGATATTCGACGGTCTCGTCGTAGGACCTGTTCAGGGCCCTGGCCTTCAATGCAAGCTTCAGGTCCCATGCTATGTTCTTCAGATAGTAGAGCTGGAGGATGCGGTATCTCCCTGCTCCCTGGGTGATCGAATGATGTACCACGGCGAGGCGCTCGCGAAGGGCAAGCTCGATCCTCTTCGCGTTATAGGGCGGGGACAGGCCTGACAGAGAGTCGGCGTAGGGCGTGCTGCGTAGCCTGTTTGCCAGCTCGTCGAGGGAGGTCGATTCTGTGAGCTTCTGGACAGCGGCGGCGTCCAGCAATGACCCTCTCAGCGCGAAT
>JAGWHB010000005.1:0-77257 GCA_028867035.1 Nitrososphaerota archaeon
TCAAAGGATTTTACCCCTACACGCGGAGTACCGTCCGCCTCTCCCGCCTCCTAGTCCAGCAGTATCCCCTGCGAGCCAACCGTTGAGCGGTTGGATTTGACAGAGGACTTACTGAACCGGCTACGGGTGCTTTAGGCCCAATAATCGTCCCGACCACTCGAGGAGCTGGTATTACCGCGGCGGCTGACACCAGACTTGCCCTCCCCTTATTCCCCGGCCTATTTACAGCCGAGAAAAGCCCCCCTCAGCGGGAGGCACTCGGACTAGCCTCGTCACGCTTTCGCGCATTGCGAAGTTTTCGCGCCTGATGCGCCCCGTAGGGCCTGGACCCTTGTCTCAGTGTCCATCTCCGGGCTCCTTCTCTCAAAGCCCGTACCGGTTACAGGTTTGGTGGGCCATTACCCCGCCAACAGCCTGATCGGCCGCAGTCCCATCCTGGAGCGGTTTGCACAGAGCATACCCGTGCACCCTTTTGGACGACCTCTCCTTCCAGATGAGGTCATCTATCGCGGATAGGCCCCAGTTTCCCGGGTTTGTCCGCGTCTCCAGGGCAGGTTGACTACGTGTTACTGAGCCGTATGCTGCGTCCCCTGTAGCCAAGGAACGCACAACTAACATGGCTAAATCCCAATCCGATAGCAGTCGGGTCCGGCAGGATCAACCGGAGTCGATTATCGAGGAGTACGACCACGCATTTCTGCGAGGTGTAAAGCACAACCCACGTCGGATCTAACCGAGGTCAGATCTCCACTTTTGTACGCGCATCTGGAGGTCGTGCGTTTCATGGCGTTAGGGCTCGGCCCTTTTGCTCGAGGCAGACGCCGCCAATTAATGCGCAGAAGCCGCCACGCTCTGAGGTTCGTATATATGCATTGTTGTGTGAAATCGCCACATTCCAGGCAACGACCCTTCGGAGGGACGTGTTGGAATTCTCAGAGGTCCGGCAACGGAGGTGAGGCACCGTGCGCGGGCTCGAGAAAAAAGGAGAGGGGTAAGTCGACCCCTCGCAGTCGTTTACATCGTCGGGCGTATGGCTGCCTGGAGCTTTTGCACGATCTCGGCCGGCACTTCCATCATGTTGTGCATCTCCTTGGCATGGGCCTTTGTCTTGGAGACGACCTCGTCCGCGGTGGACCCGGTCGCAGCCCAGCTGCAGCCGCACACTTGCTTCAAGTCTGCTGAGTAGCCGTTCATGGGACTGAAACCGGTGTCTTTCTAATTAGCAGTTTACCCAAATTGCGCCCAAATCGCCGGGCAGGATTTCAGAAAAGCGGGTGGGGCACGAGGGTGCCCCGCTGTCGTTGGCGGGCTATGCGTATGGGTTCTGTGGGAGGACGCTGAAGTAGATGAAGAGGTTCGTGTTGGTCGCTGAGTTCTCAGACACGATGGTGACGCCGGGTATCAGGACCTGGGTCGGGACGCCTCCGAACGTAGAGTAGATCGGGTCGCTTTGGGTCGTATTCGCGTTGGCCGTGGCCGTTGTCCTAGTGTCCATCGCAGATGCGAGGGCAGCAAAGGAGGTCAGGCAGTTTCCTGTTGGGTTGGTGAGGTTGGAGTCGACTACCTTCGTGCACTGGCCGGTCACGGCGTTGGGGAAGACGTTGGGGTCGAAGACGAGGACGGCCACAGCGTACCATGGGATGGAGGTGTTCGTGTCGAAGCCGGCTACGTGGTCGTGCGCCGGGGTTGGGAGGACTCCTTCAGGCAGGCCGAAGACGCCGGTCTTGATGCCCAGGTGCTGTTCGACCAAGGTGAAGTCGGGGGAGTAAAGGTAGGTTGGATGGTCGGGGCAGGCCGATGCGCTCCCCCCGCCGCCGCACTGGGTCGCTATGGTCTGTCCGTCGAAGACCGGGTAGCCCTGTGAGGAAGCGCCGAGCTGGGTGACACCGAAGTTGGACAACCCCGCGAAGGCAGGGACAAGGACGAAGACGGGGAAGGCGCCGGATACGGCCGTCCTGCTGCCTGCGCCCACGATGCATGCCGTGACCTTGGCAGCGGCCTGGGCCTCGGCGTTGTTTACGAAGGACGTCCCTGCTGGCGTGCAGACATAATTCTGGGTGTAGATGAAGGAGGTCAGGTTGCCTTCGACGAAACCGCCGCTCTTGAGTTGGGCGATGAGAGATGTGCTTACTGAGGTGGATGTTACCGGCTTTGCAGTTGCGCTTGCAGTCGAGTAGAGGTAGAATCCGGCGGCGGTCGCTATGAGCAGGATTATTGTCACTGCCGCGAAGATCGCCGTGGAGACCCCTCGCCTCGAGCTTTCGATTTTCATCGGACCTCGGCGACGGCCCATGCTATATAGTGGAATTTCCAAATTAGGCCCAAATCTCGCCCACATCGGAGGCGGAGTGGCCTGGTCGGTCTAGGCCCAGCTGACCCTGACGAGGTTTCCGAGGCCTACGCTCTCGAGGGCATTGATTGCTGTCAGATAGGGAGCGGCCCCCGTCACCACAGACTGCGCCTGGGGGACCAGTCCGTAGAGGACGAACCAGAAGACGATGATCACGACGTTCTGGAGGAGGAAGAATCCGGCGAAGGTCATCAACGACACGCTCATCGAAGAGTGCATCCTCCTCCAGCTCTGGAAATAGAGGGAGATCAGGGCCACGACCAGGGCCACGTTGATGAATGCGAATATGGCCGCCACGTTCATCCAGAGTATGTCGAAGCCCATCCTCTCACTTCAGCCCTTCAAATCTATATCTAACTTTGCCCAAATTTCGCCCACATCACTCTGACTGCGTCGAAGTACTTCTCAAAGTAAGGAGTCAGGAAGTAGACCGCCCCGTAGGCTCCTTTGGTGCTGGATACGAGGATGCCGTTGTCTTCGAGGACCTTCACATGGTGTTGCACCGTCTTGTAGTCGAGGCCGAGCTTCTCCGAGATCTTGTTGAGGTTTGAAGGCTCTCCCTTCACCATCTCCGTGATCCGGGCCCGGTTGTGTCCGCCGCGGCTGGCCACGAAGACGTACACCATCATCCTCTTGAATGAAGGTTCGATGGCTCCGGCAGCAGCCTCAGCTCCTTGGCCACCGATGGACAGGATGCTGTCAAGCAGACTTGTTATGCTGAATTTGGGGATGGGCCGGAGAGATTGGATGAGGCCCACGTAGGATTCAGATGATTCCCGTGGTTTAAAGCGTTTGAGCGTGGCTGGTCAGGATTTCTCAGGCTGAGGCTCCTGGGGCTTCTCCAGGGCGGCCAGCTTCTTCTCCAGCCGAGAGATCCTGTCCTGGTCCCGCCAGAGCATCCACCCGACGACCGGGATGAAGAAGATCAGGACGAACAGGAACACGCCGCTAAGCAACAGGAGCACCACCAGGGCGAGTATGACCACGCGGAGGACGAGGCTGAGGCTCCTCGATGATTTGCTCAAGGCCTGCACATCCTGACCGCCTTCTGATAGGCCTTCTCGTCGCTTGAACCGCCCCAGACGCCGCCGACCTTGAAGTCGGGCTCGCCGATTATCAGGCCGTCGGACTTCTGGTAGAACTGCCTGGCGTTGGCGAGGCTGATGCCGCTCCCTATGAGCACGGGCTTGGTGATGGCGTCCTTGACCTTCTTGACCCTTTCGAAGGGAGGAGGGACGGGGCTGCGGGGGCCGGAGACTATCACCGCGTCCGCCCCGCCGCGCTCGGCGAGGTCCTGGGCGGCGTATTCTATCTCGACGTTGAATATCGGGTAGGCGTGCTTGACGTGGACGTCCCCGAAGACAAGCACCCCGGAGTCGAGCTCCTTCCTCAGACGGGCCACCCTGGCGGCGCACCCCTCGATTATCCCCTGGTCGGTGGCGTAGGCCCCGATGAGTATGTTGCAGCGGATGAAGTGGGCGCCGGCGACATGGGCCACGGAGAGGGCCTCCTCGCAGGCGTTGCGGAGCATGTTGACCCCGACCTTCATCTTCGTGTGCCCGACCACCTCCTTCGTGAGAGTGGCCATGGCCGCTACGGTGTATGGGGGGAGGCGTTCCTTGAGCAGGGGGACGTCACCGACGTTCTCGACGATGCAGGCGTCGAGCCCGGCGCCCTCAAGCTTGTCTGCCTCGGAGAGTGCGAACTCTGCGAGCTGCTTCATTGAGAGCTTGCTTCCAGGGGCACCGGGGAGCGGGGGCATGTGGATCATCCCGATGATCGGCTTCTCGGGGAAGAGCTGGCTGAACTTCACGTCGAGTTTGGCCTTCTGTGCGGATTAAAGGGTTTCAGCGAATAGATAGTTTTCTAGCTTTACAGAGAATATTTGATCAATAGGCTCCGCAGGACGTCCGCGACATCTTCGGCCCTGTCGGTGGTTGATTCCAGATATTCATAGATTTCTTTCTCCTTGATCAATTCGAATGCCGAGGACGAACCTTCGGGCCCGGCGAACAGCCTCTCTAGGCACTTGTGCAGTAGGTCGTCCGCTTGGTTCTCCAGTTCGTGTATTCTTATGGCAGCGACGTCTATGATCACAGGGGCGTTGGCCCCCTTGAGGGCGATCACCGCCTTCCTGATTTCTCGGGCCTGCTCGAGGATTATGTCTGTGAACTGCACCATTTCGGGGCTGAACCGGCCCAAGCGGTAAATGTTCATCCTCGACGTGGAGGCGTCGATGAAGTCGAGGGTGTCGTCCAGCGTCTTGAGCAGGCGGGTGACGTCGTTCCTGTCGATTGGCGCCAGGAATTTCTTGTCCAGCTTGACGAAGGCTTCGTGCACGAGCTCGTCTCCGTTGTGCTCGAATTGCTTCACGCTATTCGCCAAACCAGCGATGTTGAGCCTGGAACCAGACCTTGATGCTTCGGCCGCTCTGTCGTGGAGGGCAAGGGCTGCCGCTTCGAGGTTGGCTGAGATCTTGTCGAAGGTGTCGTAGAAGGACTTGAAGATCTCCGAGATGTCCTCCAGCGAGAGGCGCTTTGTCTCCGTCCCCATGTAGACGGTGAGCCCGGCGCCAAGGAGACAGGCGAGGCTGACCACGGCCAACATCTCAGCTCTGCCTACGGCGAGAAGGACAAGGGGTAGAAAGAAGGTGGCCACCACTGCGCCGACCTTTCCGACCGTCGCCGCTATTCCATGGCCTGTCCCCCGCAGCCTGGTGGGAAAGAGTTCCACGGGGTAAATCCAGGTGGTGGTGTTGGGTCCCATGTTCTCGAATATGTAGAACACGGCGAGGAGGACGAGCAGCATTTCAAACGAAAGCGATTGGAGCAGGAGGGCAGCCCCCAACAGTGGCAGGGCCATACCCATGAATCCCAGGATCTGCAGGCGTTTCCTCCCCACGACGTCCACCAAGGCTATGGACGAGAGGTAGCCGAAACCTGCGAAGATGTAGAGCTCCCCTGTCGTGACAGCTGAGGCAAGAGGAGGCGTAGATGCCCCGTATATCGAGTGGATGAAGGTCGGAGTGAGGATTCCGATTCCGTAGACTCCTACGTCGACCAGGAACCAGCTCGCAGCGGTGAAGAACACCCTTTTGGCATACGGCGAGAGGAGCAGCTCGCGGACCGAAACCTTCTCGGTGATGACCTCAAGTCTCTCGGCGGGGATGCTGTAGCCGAAGAAACCGGACATGACCTTTTGCGCCTCTTCAGTCCTGCCGTGGGAGAGGTACCACCTCGGTGTCTCTGGCATCCCGGTCCTGGCGGTCAGAGCGATCAGAGCAGGGATGACCCCTGAGAAGAGCATCCACCGCCATGAGTCAGAGCCGAATGGAAGCAGCGCTATGCTGATCCCCACAGCACTGAGTATCCCCAGTCCCTGGAAGGCGAAGACGGATGCGATGAGCTTGCCGCGGTGCTTGTTGCTCACGAACTCGGCGATGTAGGAAGCGCTGATAGGATAGTCCGCGCCTATGCCGATTCCAAGGAGGAATCGGAAAAGGACGAGTTCCCAGACGTTCTGGGAAAACGCAGAGGCAGCTCCGAAGACTACGAAGAAGAGGAGGTCGATTACATACAGCCTCTTCCTCCCGAGCCTGTCGGCGAGGTTTCCGAAGATGATCGCGCCGAAGACGGCACCCAGCAGGGCGGCCGAAGATATCGAGGAGACCTCGAGCGGGGTGGCGTTGAAGGCTGGGACGATGAGGAGGAGGGCTACGCTGATGATGAAGAGGTCGTAGCCGTCCATGAACACCCCCGCGCCCGACAGCGCCAGCACTTTCAAGTGTGAACCAGAAACGTGGCCGGACTCGATCTGCCCGATGAGTGAGCCGCCGGGCGTCTCCTTCGATGCGCTTCGGGGTTCCATGTGCCTCAGAGGTAAAGCTGGCTCGACTCTCGACGGTTCTTAAGCCTACCACTTCACGCCAGCGGTTCAGCAGATGGGTTTCAGAAACCGTAGACGTCTCTCTGCAGCCAGGGGATAAGAGCGGTCACGACGCACTGCTCGGTGAGGTCGGTCCGGGACATCCTCCCCTTCGTCAGATGGTGGATGAGCCCGCCCTTGTCCCCGACCTCGTTGATCCCGCTTATGGACTCGGCCCACCGCTCGAGCTCCTTGCCCTCGGCGAACAAAGTCTCCATGGATTCGCGGGGGAGGGAGTAGCCTGCGGAGTGGCCGAGGGACACCTTCCCCGAAGGGCCGGCGATGGCGGCCACCTGGTTGTCGAAGTAGGCGTCGCCTATGGTGAATATACCAGCCTCTACGCCTACGCCGAAGTCTCCGCCGGCTTTGGAGAGCGCGAACTTCGCCCGAGCTGTGGCGCCAGCGGTCATCTCCTCGAGGCCCTTGGGCTGGGCCTTGGCCACGGAGGACGAGTCGACGGGGCGGAGCTCGACGTCGGGGTAGTACCTGGAGAGGGCCAGCCTGATGCCTTCGACCTTGGCGGGGTTCTTGGTCCCTACGGCGAATATCACAGGACGGGCTGCCGGGTCAGGTGGTATTAATCCTGAGGATTGCAAGGAGGCGGCGGTCTCAAGTCTGATAATCGGCATGGTGGATAAATACGCGGCGGGCCTGAACAGGCAGGAAACAGGAGAGACTATTGAAACGGATCACGGTGTTCACTTTGGTGGTCGGGGCGGACTTGGTCGCCCTTGCTGCGGTCATCGCCTGGTATCTTGCCGCGTACCAGCATAGCAGTGGGTCACTCGGCGGAGTGATGGGCCAGATGATGGGGGCGGGGAGCACGTCCGGGTTGACTTCGGCCATGCCGGAAGGGGTCTGGCTGGCCATCGTGGCACTCGTCGCTTTGGCGGTGGCCGGATTCGTGGGATTGGGATACTTCCTGACGTACCCCGAAATAAGGTCAGGCCCCGCCCTTCAGTCTGTTGCACCGGGAGTGGAGCCAAAGGCGGGCCCTGGGATGAGTTGGGCGATCCTCATGCGGACGTCGAAACCGGAGGAGAAGAAGGTCCTGGAGATGCTGGCGGCCCATCAGGGGAGCTATCTGCAGAAGTTTGTGGTGAAGGAGGCAGGCCTGAGCAGACTGAAGACGCATCGGATCGTCTCCCGGCTCGCCGAGAGGAGGGTGGTGAGCGTCGAAAAGAGCGGCAACACCAACCAGGTGTCGCTGGCGCCGTGGGTCAAAGACGACGCCGTGAAGTCGGCCGCCGGCCCATGAGAGGACTGTTTCATCCAGACCCTGAAACCGTTTCGGTGTTTCGTTTCAGCGAAGCACGATAACCCCCAGAGACCATGGGGTCCTCGGAGATGAGAGAACTTGGAGAACAAGAAGGCCGCGATACTCGTACTGGCGATAGTGGCGGCGGTGGTTGTCACTGCCAGCGGGGCGTACGCCATGGGCCGACAGGCACCGGGCGCCGGGAGTTCCTACCCTGGCACCACGTACAGGTCAGGGATGGGCCCTTCGATGATGGGCGGGTCGGCAGGGTACGCCGGGGGGATGATGGGAGGCCATGGGATGATGGGGGCCTGGGACAGCACGGGTTCGATGCAGCAGTACATGTGGCGCTACTGGAACTCGTCGATCCCGTAGAAAGTTGCCGGGTCGGGAAGGCCTGAAAAAGGCCTTCTCCACAAGTTTTTCAGAAGCAGGTCAGGAAGATGTCTGTGGTTGCGCCTAGGATACCCTTAGCTCGTCGAGGAGCTTGCCGATGTTGGTCAATGGCGTCCCGTCTGGGAGCGCGATGTCCTGGGCCGCCGGCGGGTTGGTCATGTACGACGGGTTCCTCCCGGCGAGCCTTTCCTCGTAGGTCGGGACGAACTCGTTCTGGTAGAAGACCCCGATGGGGGTGTGGTCCCCGAACTCGAAGGATTTCAGGACAGCCTGCTGGACCTTCTTCTCCATCTCGGCCTCGTCTCGGTTGCGCACGACGCCGTCGTAGCCTGTATCTTCGAGCTTGTAGGTCCTCGGTTTGGGCTTGCCTGCCTCGTCGAGGTTCCCCTCTCCGGCCCAGTACTCCTTGCTCTGGATGTCGTTGTAGGTGGGGCAGGGCTGGAGGACGTCGAGGAACGCGAAGCCTTTGTGGCGGATGCCCTTGACTATCAGGTCCTTGAGGTGGCGGACGTCGTAGGCGTAGCCCCTGGCAACCCAGGTGTAGCCGGAAGCGATGGCGAGCATGAGGGGGTTGATCCCTTGGTTGATGTTGGGGAGAGGGAGGGATTTCGTCTTCATCCCGAGGCCCATGGTAGGGGATGCCTGGCCCTTGGTGAGGCCGTAGACCTCGTTGTCGTGGACGATGTAGAGCATGTCGATGTTGCGCCTGCCGGAGTTGACGAAGTGGCCCGCGCCTATGCCCATGCCGTCACCATCCCCTCCTTCGACGACGACCTCGAGGTTGGGGTTGGCGAGTTTGATGCCGGTGGCGAACGGGAGGGACCTGCCGTGGAGGGTGTGGACCCCGTAGGTCTTGATGAAGTGGGGAGCCTTCGAGGAGCAGCCGACGCCGGAGACGACGACCGTGTTGGACGGGTCGACGTTCATCTCAGCCAGGGCCATCTGGACCGCGTTGAGGATGCCGAAGTCGCCGCATCCTGCGCACCAGTCGTTGTGCGCCGTCGTCTTCAGGTCTGAGAGCTTAAGCGCCATGTTTCAACACCAATTTCTTCGGGGCCTTCCCGTCGTGGACCATCTTAAGTGAATCGTAGATCTCCTCGGACGACATCGGCCTTCCGTTGTACTTGACGACGAGTTGGTCGATGGGGATGCAGGTCCGCTCGCGGATTATTCCAACAAGCTGGCCCGAGTAGTTCATCTCGATTCCGACTATGTTCTTCGCCTTGGACAGGATCTTCGTGACATACTCCGTCGGGAACGGGTTGATGAGCCTGAGCTGGAGGAAGTTGACGCTGATACCGTCCTGCTTGAGCCAGTCCATGGCGTCGAGGATCGCGCCCTTGGTCGAACCCCAGCTTACGACCGTGATGTCGGCGTCCTCGGGGCCGAAGAAGTTCGCCCTGTCGGAGATGGGTATCTCCATGTCGGCCAGCTCGACCTTGCCCATCCTCTTCTCCATCATGAAGTCGCGGTTGGTGGGGTCTTCGCTGATGTGGCCGAGCTCGTCGTGTTCGTCTCCTGTGTGCCAGTAGACGCCCCCCTTGGTCCCCACGGGGGGCCGCGGGGAGATCCCGTTGGGAGTGTGACGGAAGCGTTGGAACTCGCCGTTGACGGCGTCGTTGATCTGCTTGAGGAACAGCCCCCTGTCTATCTTCACCTTGCCCACCTCGAGCATGGGGAGGGTGGAGTCGGAGTTGGCGAGCGCCTTATCGACCATGTGGATGACCGGGGTCTGGTATACCTCGGAATAGTTGAAGGCCCTGACCGTGTCGTAGAATGACTCCTCGAGGTCTCCGCTCGCGAGGACGAGCCTTGGGAACTCGCCATGACCCGCGTGGAGCGCGAACCTGAGGTCCCCCTGCTCGTGGCGGGTCGGGAGGCCCGTGCTTGGGCCGCCGCGGGAGTAGAGCGTGACGACGACGGGGACCTCGTTCATGCCGGCGTAGCCGAGGCCTTCGGCCATGAGCGAGAATCCTGGACCGGAGGTGGAGGTGGAAGAGCGGACGCCCGCGAGGCCTCCGCCTATGGCCATGGTGACCGCCGCTATCTCGTCCTCTGACTGGACGACGGCGATGCTCCCCTTGGATTTCATGGCGGCTACTTCGGCCACCTGTGGGTTCTCCTGGGCTGACGAGCCGTCGAGCTGCATCTCTGCGTGCGCCTCGAGGAACTCGCTCTCGTCGCTCGCGGGGGTGATAGGGTAGTATGTCTGGAGCCTGCACCCTGCGAGCTCCTTCGCGATGGCCACCATCGAGTTGCCGCGGACGTAGAGCCTGACGCCTTCGGATTTCATCGGGGAGAGCTTGTAGGCGAAGCTCCCTGCGTACTTCTGCCGTATGTAATCGTAGGCGGCTCCGACAGCCTCCGCGTTCATCTCGCCGACCTTGGGCTTCGACTTGAACTGCTTCTTCACCGAGTCTTTCACCAGGTCTTCGTCGTAGGACAGCAGGGCGTAGGAGGAAGCGACCGCCAGGACGTTCAGCATCCTCTGGAGCGTGCTGAGGGATGTCTCGCCGAACTTCGAACCGACTGCTTTGAGCAGGTCGTTGTATGGGACCGGGTAGATGTGGACGCCGCGTCTGCGGGCAAGTTCGAGTATCCCCTTGACGTCGGCCGAAAGCCCTGCCTTTGAGAGCTCGCTGTTCAGTGAGGCCTTGACATTGGCTTCGATGGTCGGGACCTGGTCGAGCCGCTTGGTGTCCTGGTCCGGGTCGTAGATTATCGCTCCTTCGCTCCTGACCTCGAGCGCGTGCCTGAATATCGTCTCCTCCTCGAATGTCGCGAGCATGTCGACTGTGTCGACGTGCGACCTGATGAGGCTGTTCGACACCCTGACCTGGAAGTAGCTGTGCTCCCCCTTGATGTTAGAGTAATACTCCCTCTTCCCGAAGACGTGGAGACCTCCGGCGGCGGCTGCCCTCGCGAAGACGTTGGCCGAGGAGTCGACGCCGCTCCCCTGCACTCCACCGATCATCCATGAGAAATCGTCCCTCTTCAACCGGAAATTGCCTAACGGCTTAGGGAGAGGCGGTTGTATAAGAGTATAGTATATAGGATAGCGACTAGTAGTGAGTTCGCATGGACGAAGTGAGGAAGGTGCAGAGGGTCGGGAAGTTCACCCTGACAGTGTCTATACCCAGCGAGTATGCGAAGAGGATGAGCCTCTCGGTCAAGGACAGCGTGTTGCTCAGGGAGGACTCCGACGGGACGCTGAGGCTGATACCTGCGACAAAGGCGAGGGAGGCGGCGAGGGCGACTCTGAGAGCAGACCAGGCGGGGAGCGCGGAGATGCTGACCAAGCTTGTCGTGGGGGCGTACGCCCTCGGCTACGATACGATCGAGGTGGCGGGGAAGGAGCCGCTCGACCACACGGCTGTCGACCGGGTGCTCGGGACGGTCAGGAGGCTGAGGGGGATGGAGGTGGTCGAGTCGGACGAGAGGCACATAGTGGCGCAGAGTTTCATCGATCCGACGAAGTTCCCGGTCGACTCGCTCGTCAAGCGCCTTCAGATACTCGTGTCGAAGAGCCTGGAGTACGTTTCCAACTCCTTGGACCTTAAGCAGACGGGGAACCTCAACGAAGTGGCGCGCGTCCAGGAGGAGGTGGAGGAGCTGTACTGGCTCATACTCAGGCAGCTGCTCGTGGCGCTGAACAGGAGAGAGCTGGCGTCAGAGATCGGGATAGAGTCGCCGCTGCATGCGTCCGGTGACAGGGTTTCGGCAAAGACGATGGACGAGATAGGAGGGATAATCCAGGACATCGCCGAGGAGCTTGTCAGGCTCAGGGGGCTGGGGACGAGGATGGACCCCAGGGTGACGGCGAGCATCAAGAGGCTGGCGGCGAAGGCTGGGGAGGCGTTCAACACCACGGTGGAGAGCCTGCTGACCCCGGACATCAAGCTCATCGGAAGGTCCCTCGCGCTCGTGGAGGAGACGATGAGGCTGGAGAGGGAGGTGACAGATGAGCTGCTGGCTTCGGGGGAGTCGGGCTATGCGAGGGTGCTCGTGTCTTACTTCGGGCAGCTTGCGAGATACTGCAACATCATAATCGAGATATCCTCTCACAGGCTGCTGAGGAAGACGAGCAGGGTCGTAACAGTCGCCCAGTGATAGACTCTTTATCGGAACCCGGCGGAGCGTGCAGGTGCGGGGGTAACGAAGCCTGGTCAACCGTGCGGGACAGAATTCCCCGACTCAAGATCCGGCCTCGCTTCGGATGGGGCATCCCGTCCCTTAGGGGTTCGTGGGTTCAAATCCCACCCCCCGCACATGGCCCCTTAGCACTGCTGATGCCGCACTGCCCACCCTGGATGTGCAAGGGTGGGTGGACAAGCTCTACCGCCGCAGCAACAGCCAGGGCACTGTTGACAGCGTTCTGAAGGGGCTGGCGGCATTCGAGCAGTTCGCGCTCGAGCGCTATCCTGCGCTGAGAGGCCTGCACGTCGAGTACCCGTACGCCGATGGCGTGGTGAAGGCCGTCCGCGATCAGGAGCTAGATGCGCTCAAGCTGCTGGATGCGTTCTCCGCTCACCTCAGCCGCAAGACCATACTGCTGCCAGACGGGACAGAGGCCCCGCTCAAGCCGCACACCGTCCACAACCTGGTCTTCGCGGTCGTCGGCCTGTTCCGCTTCCACGACGTCCAAGTGCCCAGAGAGATGTTCAAGGAGAAGGTCACGCTCCCCAAGGCCTCCGAGATAGAGGACAGGCCAGTGAAGGCGGAGCAGCTGCGGCTGCTTTACAGCTGCGCCGGGCCCGTCACCCGTGCGCTCCTGCTCGTCCTTACAAGCTCAGGGATGCGCATCGGAGAGGCCTCGCAGGTCCGCGTGAGGGACATCGACTTCGAGACAGCCAAACCAGCCGCAGTCGTACACCTGAGGGCAGAGACCACAAAGACGGACATGGCTAGGGACGTGTTCATCAGCGACGAGGCCGTACAGGCTGTACAGGCGGTCTTGACACTGCGCAAGAAGCAGCCGGACGACCTCTTGTTCTTCCCTGGTAAGACGAGCGACCCCAAGCGGCTTCGCAGGTACTACAACAAGCTGCTGGTGAGCGTGGGAAGAGGACACCCCGAGGTGTTGGAGCGCGTTGAGGGGCACAGCTACTACAACCTGCATCTGCACAACGCCGGCCGCAAGTGGTTCTTCAGCAAGGTCGTGGGGGCGGTGGGCGAGACGGCAGCGCATGCCTTGATGGGGCACAGCTTCTACCTCAAGACCTACTACCGAAGGTCGCTGGATGAGCGGGCCGCTGACTACCTGCGTGCCATGCCTCTGGTCAGCTTCCTGAAGGGACCAGGGGGCAGCGCTGGCAAGCACTTCAGCGTCAGAACCGTCAGCAAAAAAGACGAGCCAGCTGTGCTACGCCTCCTAGAAGACGGCTATGTCTACACTCAGGACTTGAACGGCAAAGCGGTGTACAAGAAGGAAGCGGCTTGGTAACAAACCGCAATGATGCGTTCGCGGGCAGGGCCCCTGGGAGCGTGCTGGCCAAGCACTACGTGGATCTGTCCCCTAGCAAGCTGAAGCTGGTGTATGAGCAGGCCGAGCTTACCGTGCTCGCCCCACCAGTCTTACTCGCGTAATATCCTCCCGTTCGCATGCCTAGAATAGTGGACTGTGGGTTCTAAGGTTCTTGGATGTCCTCCACGCCGAAGGACACAACGTCTTGGTGGCTTGTTATGTCTCCCCAAAGGAGCGTGGGTATGCTTCCAAAATCAGTCACTTTCGAGAAGACGAACGTGTATGTCTGGCCCGGAACTAGAGTCGGTAGAGATTCTGTGCTGTTGCTAATCTGCACGCCGTTTATGTAGGTTACAGCTAGAAACGACCAGTTTGTCGCCGTGCCGTTCCCCACATTAGTGAAATTTGCATCGGCATTGGCCGTAAGGATCTGGTCGTTTGCAATATCAAGCAGGCCTGCAAGAGACCCTCCCGCAGCCGCGCAAGCCCCAAGCGTAAGGTCGGTACAAGCTCCGATGGCGGCTCCCGCTGCGGCTACTATCAGCGAGTCCTTTGCGATGTTGACGTAATTGTATTGCTGAGTGACTCTCCCTTGACCACTCATCTCAACGCGCGCGACATATACAGGCTGAATCGTTCTTGCCGGTTGAAGGACCACTGGAGTAGCTTGACGACCTGGAGCAAACTCATAGGCGGCGGCCGCGCTTATCACAATCATTGCGACAACTATAAACCCGATCCACATCCAACCGTTGCTGTAGCCACCAGAGTACACGGTCCGACTTCTTGAATTCGATGGTGATCGATAGCCAGAATTCAATTACGTTGAGCCTGCCCCCCTAGCGAGCGCGGCTATCTCTAGAACCACCAGAAGCAGCATGTAAAGTACGGCGTAAGGCCCAGCGACGACAATAAAGACCTGCAATGCGACGTAGTCCATGATTGCCATCACGATTATGGCCATTGGTATGGCAAGAGGGTCTCCCATGCTAGCGGTCGTCTCCGAATATCCTCTGCAGAACAGAGATGGCTGCTACCCCGACAAACACTCCAACACCCAGAAGGACCAAGCCGCCGACGAAATCCCCAGAGCCGGCCCGGGCTTCGGTGATCACATAGCTGCTGCAGCGTTGGCAGTACTTCTTGCCGCCGGGTATTCCTGAGCCTAGCGACAGGCCACACACCGCACAGTCAACTGCGCTCGCTCCGCTCATATTGGGGCCACTTTGGCCATTCCACCAACTTTGTTAAACTTACACTTAAGCGTGTTGGTCGTTTCTCCGGTGTACTACTTTTGACGAAGTTTGCAAACAGTGCAGTCTTGGCAACCTTTTTTTATGTCACCGAGGTTAATGGCTGTCAATGGCTCAGGACGACCCCAAGCCAGCCGTTGTCAAGGTGTCATCTGGTGGGCGGGTCAGAGTACCTGACGAGCTGGCGAAGGAGGCAGGCATCTCCGACGGCAGCTACGTCGCAATAGGTGTTGAGAAGAAGAGACTGATCATACAGTCGCTACAACTTCCGATATAGCGGCATCCCCATTTTTCTACTCCCGTTCTGCACAGGCGTACAGCGGCGGCCTTACATCGTCTAAGGTAGCAGCTTGTGCTTCCTCAGAAGCTCTCTAGTCGCATCCTTCACCGCATCCGACACGCTGACGTACCCTGCCTTCTCCGACTCCACCAGCTTCTCCAGCTTCACATACAGGTCCTCGGGGATGCTGACGTTGCGGTATCTCTTGACCATGCTAGCCGCTGACAGGTCAACCACGGTTAGCTGCGGCATATCTCTCTAATCAAGCATAAGTCAAGGACAGGTACCAGCGGCTAAATATGCGGCCCATACTTGCTTCGTGGTTGCGCAGCGTAATTTGGGCTGTGGTCGTTGTCATCGCACTTTTCGCAGGGGTGGCCATCGGACTGTCCAATGCCTCGCCCACAGGTACAGCGACGGCGACGACTACTGCGATCTCGACAAAGATAGTCACCGTTACCGCCGATGCCAAGACGGTGACAGAGACCATCACCGCGACCACAACGCAGACCGTGACCGTCACCACTCTGAGCATGGGGGCGGTCCTCGTGGCAAACAACGGGACGGGTAAGGCTGACAGCCAGCCCTTCACTGCGACCACTGCCAGCGTGAAAGTCAGCCTGAACCTCACTGCTACCGCATCGCTGAGCTACGCGGCATTGTACTGGGCGATCTTCCCGGTGGGCGGGCCAGTCACCGCCTGCTCAGGGAGCATCAACCAGCAGCAGGGCAGCTTCACAGGCTACTGCTATGGGCTGACGGTTGGTACTGACTACTACATCGAAGTCAACGCTGCTAGCCTTGATTGGCAGGTAGTAGTGGTAGCGGTCCGCTAGGTAGCACACTTTCGCCTGACCCCTCTCTGTCCAGCAAGGGTCCAAGACAGCATGCCCGCTTAAAGGCAGTAAAGCCGCTTCGCCCCGCCCATGAGTGGGCAACGCATAACGGCGAAGTACCTCGCAGACCTCTTCGACATCAACCCCGCGCTCGTCAGGAGGTACGCGCAGCAGCTGCGAGAGATGCTGGCAGGGCAGGCTGGGGCATCACCTTGACCGATTACTACCCCTACGCGGGCGAGGACGATCAGTACGACTACTTTGTCATACACGACGGGCTAGGCATATCGCACTTCATCAGAAGGCCGAAGGGCAAGCCACCGCAGATACGCTGTGTTGGCTGCGACGATTGAGAGCCAAGCCAGATTACTGACAACGGGTTTATTTGCAAGCAGGGCACGTGAGCCCTTGGAAAACGAAATGACCTGGCCAATGAAGCGGATTCGACTGACTGACCAATTCATGATTACCTTCGGCGGCGAGGAGGGCTTTGATGCCATGATGGGGTTCGTATTTCCCCACAAGCCGTTCTACTATACCTTTGAGATATTGATGCCCTTCGACATCTCGACCGAGAGTGTTCCGTTCAACCTACACCGCACTGCTCCTGGCCAATTGAAAACCCACGAGCCGATACTGTTCGGGTCATTCAATGTCTCTTCCTTCATCAGATCGCTGCCACGCTACACGCCCACTGTCCAGCAAGTCGACCTGGCTACGATTGAGAGCGACCGGGTCTTCCTGTTGGATAACTTCATGCCCAAGCTCTACAAAAAGGAAGTGCGAGTTACGCCAGATTTCGTATCCTCGCTGTCGTACTCGACTGGGCAACAGCTTTCGAAGACGGACTTTCGGGTAGCAGTCGCCACGTCCGGGACTACGCCCAGCCTGATACTGAACACACCAGGCGGCGCTTACTCGCTTGGCTTGCCAAACTTCAAGAGCTTCGAGAGCACATTAGAGAAGTCGATGACCTACTCGTTTGAGCCCAATGCGAAGGAAATCGTCCGCTCAGACCTGAAGCAGTTGAAGCTGCGTCTCTAGAGCAGAACAACGTCAAGCCGTATAACCAGTTATACATGGCACACCAGCTTGCTGAGGCGTAGCCCAGAATACTCCGTACGAGCGTGGGCGTTGGTTGTTGCAGCCAGTGGTTGAAATGACTCCAGGTGGGGTTGGGGATGACGGCACAAAGGAGATTAAGGAAGACCTTGCCAAACCAACGACAAATCATGCCAGCCAAGCGGCGAACAAGAAAACAACCTACATATCTGAAGCATAGAATGGTTTCGACGAACGCCGAACCAGATAAGGGCATTCAACTACAGACAGGCGACATGGCGAAGGCTTGGATGCCCCCGGGATATTACATTCGGCGACCACCGAAGGGCAGCGAGCTGATGCTCGTGATGGCGAAGCTGCCGAAGAAGAGACAAAGTAGAAGCAAGCGTGGCAAATGACATCGGGGTAACGGGCATGCACAAAATAGAAAAGATACGCATCACATTACGTCTGGTGCCCAGAGCCGTGTTGGCTCTCGACCAGTTGAGAGGAAAGACCAGCAGGAGCGCGTTCGTTCAAGCTGTTGTAGATGAAGAGGTACAACGTCGTAGGGCCAAGATTGTCTATTCAACAATCGCTCTAGAGAAAATCAAGCCGAAGCCCAAAGAGCCGCTTGGTCGCATCGAGATTTGGATTGTGACTGAGTTGAAGAAGATGATTGAGGCGGGAGCAGCGATAACTGAAAAGGCGAAGGAGGAAATCGGAAAGACCGCATTTGAAAAATGGACCGAGGTGAGACCTAGCTTGTCCACTGAGGGAAAGATGACTGCGCTCGTCAATCGATTATATCACAAGTATGTCGAGCCTGGTTTACCTATCCCAATGGCTGAAAAGAGAGTTCTGAGGCGTGACATAAAGAGCCTCTCACCAAAGCATAGTGGCGAATAGTGGAACGAACAGAGGAACACAACCCTTACAGAGCCTAACCACGTGGTTGCAGATGCGTTTACTGCAGTTACATCGCAACATTACTCTGTATGCTTGGGCAGGGTGGCATGACCGTTGCGTTGCTAGTGCCAGGGGTGTTACAGTTTGCAGGCGTTATGCCACCGCCCACATTCCTGCCGCAGCGTACAGTGGGCACTGACTGCCTATCGCTTCGCTGCCTCGTCGTCAGCTTCGTAGGGCGTTCTCCAGCTCTCTCCGATTGTCATGTACGGCTTCTCCTTGCCCCGGTTTATTGTAAGGTCAAAGGGGCCAAAGGGCAACAAAGCGAAGAGCAGTGCCGACACAGCGCTTTCCACGTCTTCAGAGAAGGGCTTCTCCTTTCTGTCTATGGACGCATCAGCTGTAGCAGCAACCTCCTTCGCAAGTTTCAATGCAGTCTTGCGGTATTGCCAGTCGAGAGCCCTCTCAATCAAAGCAGCATCACTAAGCTTATGCTTCTTGGCAACCTTATTCAGC
The DNA here is from genome assembly GCA_028867035.1 of Nitrososphaerota archaeon. Taxonomy (GTDB): domain Archaea; phylum Thermoproteota; class Nitrososphaeria; order Nitrososphaerales; family Gagatemarchaeaceae; genus UBA183. The sequence continues at coordinate 18,228 of JAGWHB010000005.1, forward strand.
TTCCTTACCGCATTGTCTGAGAGCTGCACGTGTACAAGGACGGGTTTACGTTGCAGCCACTTCTCTGGGGTAGCATCAATGGCATCGTTGATCGCCTTCGTTGCTCTCCACTCCCCACCATAGCTCGCCCCGAGGATGGCTCCCAGCATCCTGTACTCCTGGCTCGTCGCTCTGAACGTGAAGTCTTTGACCATGTACTACCCCTATGAGGGTGGTGTGCGAAGTATAATATGTTATACGACAGTACGAGCCCTGTTCGCATGACTGAGGAGTGTGCCTTGTAAGATGATCAGTATCCGTACTTCTCTAGTAGAGTTTGAAGATCCCTTACTATCTTGAGCACGCTACCACTCTTGGATTGAGAGTAAATCGCCACAAGCTCCTTTAGCTCGTTGACCATAACTTTCGACATTGCCCTGAAGTCATCAGAGGTTTCTGGCTTGTTGAGTTCGCCCACAACTTGGTTTGTAGTTCTAACCCGACCAATATAGCACACATCATTTGGGCCATGTCTAAATCTGAGGTAACTCCTCGTTCCACCAGCTTCATCTTGCGAAATATACTGTGTGCCCTCTCTTCCGCACTTTGGGCAAATTGCTTTAACGGCCATCTAGCACTAGAAAAAACATCTGATATTAAATGCTTAATTAAGAAAATGCAATCTGGCGTAGACGTTGAGACTGCCGCATACTCCTGGGGCCGACATTATTTACGAGCTTTCTGAGCGACTCTACCCATCCCCGCTAGAGTCATTCAGAGAAGCCATAGCGAATTCACTCGACGAAGGTTCTAGCAAGGTCGGAATCAAGATTGCCAAGGGTGAAGTAACGCTAGAAGATTGGGGTCAGGGCATTGACGACATCGAGAAATTTGTCAAGTTCGGCGAGGCCAGCAAAGCAGGGGCCAAAGGCGAGACAATTGGAGAGAAGGGACTTGGGAAGCTCTCGCTGCTGCGGCTAGGAAAGGACGTCACTTTCCTGACGAACAATGGAGAAACAGGCATGAGCATCTTGATGACCCCTGAATACTTCGACTATGAGACCAAGTCCGCATCTAGGTTCCTCAATCACAGAGGCACAAAGGTTGTCATTCCTAATCCATCGGAAATCCCGATTATAACAGACTTGCAGAAATACTTGTCAAGAGCATTCAGTCTTAGAATCGCTCGAGGTACAGTAATTGAAGTAAACGGCGAGAAGTTGGAGTCGCGGGGAAAAATTGATACCAACGAATCACTGGTTTGCCGATTGACCGGAGCAATTGACGTAACTGGTAACGTCAAGGAAGACCCAAAGGGAAGGGGAGTCCTCGACCTTTTCGTCAAGCATGTTTTCGTAGAGCAAGTCGTTATCGACCCGGAACGAAGATTCTCTGGATGGGTGAACTGCAATGGATTGAAGCCCACGACGGCAAGAAATAACGTATTGCGGAACCGAGCGTTCGACGACTTCATGCTTCACATAAAGCAGCATTGCGCAAAGTTCCCCAGGATGGACGAAGAGTTGTCGAGGGGGCAAATCCTACTTGGCAACGAGTTGGACCGGATGTTGAAGAGCTACCTAAAGGCGATGGGAATAGTACCGATAGGCGAACTGCAGATTGGAACAGGGGACCGGGGAAGCATGACTGGCCGCCCGGTCCAACGTCATACATCTGACAGATCTGATGTGGTCCGTAAGCTCCATGATCAGGTGAAGTCAACCCTGCCCACCGACCGCAACGTGAAAAGGACATCTCGAAGTTCTGCTGGAATTCTATGGGTCGACGCAGATTTGGGAAACGACAACGAACCGATATTCTATCAGAAACCTAACACAATATACCGAAACCTGACAAATGACATCTTCAAGTTTGCAACCTTGACGAAGCCATCTCTTGGCCCATCCTGGCTGAGAATAATGCCATACATGGCCAGAGCCGTCATACAACTACATCCTGACTACGAGAAATGGGACAGGAAGAAACTAAACCTAGAGATGGATAGCGCCGTGAGGTACTTCCTGAAATACAAAGGAGCGGCGGAAGCAATCGCCAGGGCTGCATAGCGGGTTGGCCGAATTTCGTGCCGTTTGACAGCGAGGAGAGTGGAAAACTATTGGCAAAGTTCCTGGCAAACAGCTAGCAAACCGGTATCGTTAAGACCAAACCTGTAGTCTTCTTGTAATTAATGGCCAAGCACAGAAGGTGGCCGAGGGTTTTGGCAGTCATTTTCGGGGGCGTCGTTATCCTTTGGGGGATTACCAATTTCCTTTACTTACCGCTTTGGCCGTTGAGCCCAGGAACCCAGGTCTTTCAACCTCCATTAATGGAGATTTTCTATCCTCAAAATGCTGGCACAGGGGTCCAGGTCACCAGCAATACTGAGTACATAGGCTTGAACATACGTTTGACATTCAACTCCACTCTTGCGCAGGGCGTTCAGGCCAAGATGTCTGTGTGGGGCTGCTTGACATCCAACTATGCCAACGGACTAGAGCAGATTGTGGTGGACTTCCCCCAAGCACAGTCGCCTCAAGGAATCTCGCCTCATTTGTTAAATGGTGGTCCAGCATGGGGCGTGATACTCCAACCGAGCCTGTACGGAGCAATCTACTGTCAGCCGTGGATCGGGAGAATGTACTTCCTTAATGAGACTACCACGCTTCTCAGTTGGTCACAAGAAGGCAGCTACAGTCCTGTCATGACAGCGCAATATGCCAATGGAACTAGATTGGTTGGTACTACTGGGACCCAAGTCACGGTTCAATCGCAAGGCAGCCTGGAAAGTGCGAGCCAAGAACATACCCTCTACGTCTTAGGGGTGACACTGCCTATATTGGGGTTCGCAGGCTGGGTCTTCCGAAAAGGCAAGACGACCTAAGAAAGGCCCAGGGCCATGAGCGACGTCCTAAGCTCACCTGTGGTAAGAATCAACGTCCAAGTGGCACACCGTCAGGATGAAGATGACTGATGAGCAACTGGACCCGCCCAACCTGTGCCTTCGAGACTATGGGTGGTTATGCTCGGTCCTGACGGACGCCCGAGTGGGCCGAGTCTCCTCAGATGCTAGAGGAGAAACTCTCCTTACCATTTGCGCATCCAAAACTTCGAGTCTATATACAGTTCTGAAGATAATATCAAATCCTGCTGGAAGCTCCGAAATCTTGATTTCAAACCTGTTGTGTTTGTTGGGTTTGGAAATCCATTTCGCCCAAGCCTTATCCAGCACAAAGAAGTCGGTGGATGGAGCTAGTTTGTTCGACCAGACAACCCTCACCTTTGCAACATTGCCCAGATTAAGATAAGACTTGTCGTCTTCTAGAGATAGTCGCATTTGACCTTGCGCTGGGGGATTGAGCCATCTCGTATGCCATTCGGTGAAATAGTCGACCGGGGCTAATATGAGGGATGGTTGGTATCCCTCTTGAATCATTTCTGTGATGACTGCGAGGAGATGCACAAATGGCTGGCGTGTTGGCCGTCTCGCAGCAAGGTGTTCAAGCTCCTGGAAGAGTATGTTTCGCTCGCTCAGTGCAATACCTCTGCCTATTTCGCCGAAGACGAGGTCCATTACATATGATGGATCATTGAACCATTCCAATTCCATATTCCGTCTATACGGAAGTTGGTAGAACTCTCCAGAATGTAATTCAGGACTGTAGTTGTCCAGAGTCACCGCATCGTCTAGGATACTAGTGGCGAAGTACGCGGCTTTCGATAAACGTTTCAGCGAACTAAGTTTCTCATACCCTTCACCGCTAAGAGGCATCAGTGATACACTCCCACCCGCATCCTCTTAAGGCCCCTTACCGTCATTCGCAACTTGCCCAACTCCTCCACGACCTTGGGGAACGCATTGCCAGGTCTGGACCGGTTGTACCAGATGGCCCACTTCTTGTCCAGTCGGAAGGGGATTGAAGTACCAGCAGGAGCGAACGGTATCATCGGTCGACTCAGATTCTTGAAGACCCTAACCTCATCCGACATCGGCCGAGATGTCCTAGTGCCGCGAGCGCAGACTGCTACCATCACGTCCCCGTTGACAAGCGCAGAATAAATCTGGAAATCCAAATCCAGTCCCGCAATCATGGTTCCAGATGCGGGAGCCCCAAGAAAGGTCTCGAAGCCGTTCAGGTGGAGGTGGCTTTGTAGCCTACTCGCGATGGTCTCGGCCTGGGTCCCGCCATACGCGATGAAGACCTGCAAGCCCTTGTTTCTCCAGGCTTGGTCTATTAAGTGTAAGAGCCCAGGGCTATAAGTGGCAGCCTCGCCTGCATGTGGTAGTGGTCAGTGGGCAAATGGCGTACCGTCAGTATCCGGATGACGAATAATCAGATAGCAGCCCTCAACCTCCGTCTCCAGCAACCGGGTTTCGCAACAATGGGCGACTACGCTAGAGGACTAACTGAAGGCGTTGTGGGCAACAGGCAGCTAGTTGAAGAGCTGGCAAAGAGTATCGCAGACAAGATTGTTGTCAAAATGACAACCAATGGGGCCCCAACTGCGGATGCTGCCCATGCTATGAAGAGCGTGCGGTCGCTGGGATTTGAACCCAGGTTACTAGCAACCCTGTGTTTGTCTGCCCAGGAATATAAGTGGGAAATGAGCGTGCAGCTGTGGCTCGCATGTCGTCCTCAATCACGTCGGATGCAAGCAAAGTGCCCACCTACGGGTGGGTGGTGGGTTCAAATCCCACCCCCCGCACTACATGCCCAACGTCAGAGTCGGTTGTACTTTCCAAATGCTCTGAGGGACGCCTCGAGTGTCAGGGCGAAGAGCACCGGCACCGCCAGTATGAAGGCTACAGGTATGAGAGGCTGACTGGCGATTGACGTTATCTCGCCCGTTTCGAGTAGGAGCACGGGAAGGCCGCCAATGCTCGTCAGAATGAGACCATAGAGCAACCCTTTCCGGAACGACGGCTCCGACTGTTTCGTGAAGCGGAGGTATCCCATTGCCGGGAGGATGCTGAGGATTACACTCGCGATGAGGATGAAGGACGTGCCACCGAACGTCAGCACTGGCGAAATCCCCGAGGTCAGCGCTACCAGGCGCATCATGGTCCTCATTGCCACCCACGCGACGACCGCGCCGACCAGCCCGGCTGCGATTCCGCTAAAGACAGCCTTCCTCCCAAGGGAGAGCCAGGTGTAGGAGACGGCGGAACATCCTGCGATAAATATCCCGAGGAAGACGACCTCGCCTGCGAACTCGCTCATCGTTCTAGTGACACCGACTCCGATTAAGGCGATGCCCAGAGGGACTCCGAGCAGGCTCAGCCGCCTGACGATCAAGGCTTGCTCAAACCCTGGGTTGCCTCAGGAAGACGCTCCTGACGGAGAGAAGAAGTGCAATCGAAGGCAGCACAACGAACAGAAATGCGGTGGAGACCAGTTCTCCCCCTCCCAGGAAGACCGCGTACAATCCTAGGACGCCTAAGAGAGGGAAACCTGAGTAGGTGTACCATGCCCACCTTTCTCCCATCCTAAGGGGCACACTTCCGAGACCGACCTGGAAGAGGCCCGATATCATCAGCAGGACGGCTACGAGGCGGCTGGAAGCGGAAAGTTCATTCATCGCAATCGCCGAGTAGGCGGAGAGAGGTCCGTTTCCGAACAATATGTCCAACGGGATGAAGAAAATGGCCCCGATGACCAGCCAGATTAGCCCGTTCGCGACTACGAGTCCCCAGGCGTACTTCGGGACGACGGTTGCGGTCTTCGCCAATTCAGGCTCCAGTCCTCTTCTTGGGATTTGTGAAATACCGGTACGGCAGAACGACAGCGGCTGCCGACATCAAAGCGAGAGTGATACGAAGCGCTGCTTCCATCGGCCACCCGACCACTGTTTCTCCCAGGTAGTAGAGCGGGATCAGCATCAGCAGGTACCAGGTCCACTTTACTCCTCGCCTCAGCCCTTTCAATGAGAGAGCGATGATAATCGCACCCCAGAACACGGTCGCAAGGTCCGCCTCCATGATGCGGACGTCGATCTGACCTTCTAGTACGAGCAACGCCCCGGGGTTCCCCGTGACTGCCGAGATGATGTACGCTACCACGAACAGGACTCCGTAACTGAACGGTATGAGGCCGACTATGAGCATCGACACCCAGGCGGCCTTGAGGCCCATGTCAACGGGTCGAGTCCCATTCGTCGATGGCTCTGCCAATGCTATCCGCTCGTCACCGTAATCGTCCCTTTCATCCACGGGTGAATCGTGCAGTAGTACTGGTATGTACCAGGCTCTGTGAAGGTGAAGGAGTATGTGGCTCCGCTTGCGATGATGCCTGAATCGAAGACGCCGCTGGTGCTTGTCACCGTGTGAGCGCTCGCGTCGCGATTCACCCAGGTCACAGACTGTCCAACCTTGGCCGTGAAGTTCGCTGGGAGATAGAAATTGGGGTTCGACTGGGAGGACGCACCCATCACTATAGTGACGTCGCCAGAGTTGCTCGAGAAAGCCAGGAGCCGCGACTCCACCCCGCCCGCTATCGAACCTACGATAAGCCCACCAATTATTACTCCGACGGCCACGAGGGCGAGCAGGCTCGACCTCGAGATTTGCCTGGATGGTCCCTGAGGCCTGCTGGCGGCGTAGAATCCGTAGAGCCCATAGGGAACTGCCACGACCAGCCCGACGAAGAACGGAAGGAAGGTGGCAAAGAACGGGAAGCGCGCGGCCTCCTGAAGGACCGCCTGTGCTGACGACACAGGGTCGGTCTGCAGCATGGCGAAGTCAAGCAGAGAGGTCAACCCGGCGCCAAGATAGCCCCACCGGTTCTTGCGCCAGGAGAAGTACCCGAAAACGACGAACAGAGCTACGTAGGGTGCAGTCTCAAAGAGCAGAGGAGTCTCACCTCTCGTCGCCGCGAAGATGGCGCCTGTCATATTCACGAAGGCCGCATACGCCGAGATGACTACAAGGACGCGGCTGGTCGTCTTGGAGGGCCACTGGGTCTCCATGCCTATCCACTCCCCACCACAATGCTTCCGACCATCCAAGTGTGATAGTCGCAAGAATAGACGTAGGTTCCGGGCTGGGTGAAGGTGAACGAGTACGTCCCTCCGGGGCTGATGCTGCCGGACTCAAGACCGTTGTCGCCCGTGACCGTGTGGGCTGTGTTGTCGAGGTTCTTCCATACGACAGTCTGTCCAGCAGTTACATGGAGGATCGACGGAGAATAGTAACCTGGGTTGGTTATGTAGGCCGATCCGGGCTCGATTACTACGTTTGCCTGGCCGGCCTCGGAGACGGGGGTCTGGCTACCCAGACCAAGGGACACGCCCAACGCGACGAAGAGGAGAAGGAAGGTGATAGCGCCGATGCCCGCGAGCCGGCCAAGCTTGAAGGTTCGGACTTCTGAAGTCGAGGCCTTCCTCCACGCCCCTCGTGCGCCGATTAGTGAGAAGAAAAGAATCAGGAAAAGGATCGCGTTCAAAGTCCCCCCGCCTGCAAGCAGGCCTTCGAGCGTGGGCTCGTCGCCTATGCCAAATGTCGGGCCCGCGAAGAACAAAGTGAAACCGCTTACCGCGAGCGCCGTGATGTAACCGGCCTTCGGTTTGAGCCAGATGCCGACTGCCGCGAGCGCGAAGACGGCCATGAATGGGATTACGGCTATGATGAAGTATGAGCCGGGGGTGCCGGAAAATTTCGCAATCAGGTACACGAAGAATGCAAGGCAATAGAGGCATCCGGCGACTGAAACGCGACTTTCGATGCTAGATAGGCGTCCCGACACCGCAGTCATTCTCGAACCCAACGCAGTCCGGAGGTAGGAGTGCCTGAGTAAATAATCGACTGTCGTCAGTTGGCTATGTCAAAAACCCCTGCCATACTTGATTGAAAGGATTTGGGCCTCGTGAAGGCTATTAAGGGATGGAGCGAGCTCCGCGACTGGATAGGCGCACGCATGAGACGAGAGGACTTCAAGGCATGGATTCTGAAGGCCCTGCAGTCTAAAGAGAGCTACGGTTATGAGATTGCTAAGCAGCTGAAACAAGACCGAGGGAGCGCCCACACAGGCTACCTGTATGGCGTCCTAGCCGAGATGGAGAAGGAGGGGCTGATTGAGAGTGAGTGGAAGAAAGGTGAGAGCGGCCCCCCGAAGAAAATCTACAGGATCACGTCCCTCGGCGTTCAGAGCCTTGAAGTGGGTCTGCTGAGCAAGGGCGGGTCGGGATTGGAAAGGGGGTTCCCGCGGCTCAAGACAGCGATTCTTCTTGTTATTGCCGGGGCCGTGGTCATCGACTTCTTCCAGTACTACCTGTTAGAGGTTCCGCCCGAGCTGGGCCTCGTGATTGGCGTCGGCCTGATAGCGTTCGCCGGCACCCTCATCTTCCTCAACCTAAGGGGGACCGGCAACTGGGTCGGCTGGATAATCGCGATCTTTGCGGTCCTTATTGGAATCAGCGCCATCCTGCCGCCCCATCCGACCCACGCATGGCAGGCGATCTTTGGCTTCATATTGGCCGTAGCAGGTGTGATTAGGTACAGCCTTGGGCTTACGCTCCTCGGTTTCACCCTGATGATTGGTACGTTCATCCTTCACGAGGTCTTCTACAACATCAATCCAGGCCTAGTACACGATGTGTACACCAGCACTGCGTGGCTTGTCATACTCGCTGCCGGGCTCAGCATTAACGCGGTGTACCTCTATGCGGCGCGAGGCAGAGTGGCGACCCTGAGCGAGATTTTCTCCTTCGGACAGACCCCCTCACTCTCCGAACTGGAGGTCTCGGAGGATTCAAGGGTAATCAAGGCTCCAAGAGACCAGGTATGGAGCCTCCTGGCGGACATGGGGAATTGGCCGAGGTGGCTGAGCGAAGAGGGAACATTCAGAATCCTCTCGCACGAAGTTGTTTCTTCCAACGAGAATGTCGTCGTCTGCGATGAGATTGCCGAAGTCAGAGGGAAGAAGAGATGGAGCAGAGACAAGTACACCTTGCACCCCAAGGACGGCATCGAAGAGACCTACCTCGAAGGTCCTATGAGAGGCAGGATGCTGTTCTCACTCCAGGACGTTCCCGGGGGCACCAAAGTCACAGTCAGGACGGAGATGCACAGAGCGGGGGTCAGGAGGCTCGCATCGGCACTGGCAGGGATACGGACGACTGACGAAACGAGGAAGGGCTTCCTCGACGCGCTAGCCAGAACAGTGGCCTAGAATTCGAGATAGATGTGAACTCGCGGCCCCCAGTTTGGGTGGAAGTTGCTTTGAGAACTACATGTATCTGTAATCCCACCCCCCGCACATTAGTTACACTATGCCCCTTTCTGACTCGTACGGTGGATAGGATCGAGATGGTTTGGGTATTCTTTTCGCCGAAGGCGGGAAGAGCATTCTGGACGATTGACCCGGGTTGGAATCCCGGCGACCACAGATTCCAACACAAATTATTGGTCGGAAATTCGTCAGACCACACAGAAATCTGGTCGGGAACTAAACTAATGTGGAAGCATAGCCGGTTGCCGGCTGTTGAGCATAACATCTGAATCAGAGATTAAATCCAGTCGCGAAGCAAGACAATCTGCGACAACAATTCAATAGGCACTAGGGTACATGGTCCTCCAAATGAGTTCAAACCTGTTGTCTATACCAAGGAAGGGCAGCAAGTCAGATGCAATCGCCTATCTCGAGAAAGACATTATTCGCAACGCGTTGGACATCTGGAAGGCTTGGAGTTCATGTGGTGCCAGAGTCACCACCAAACCATCTATCGAGCAGAGCTGCCCTATCACGCGGGCTGTCGGATCTTCGTGGGCTCCGCCAGCCTATCGGTGGAGGACGAGATGGATCTTACTCTGGCAGGCGACTGACAGACTAGGGTCATTCGAGAGCTGAACGTTCGACGGGACTTTCCTTGACTCTCCTGTAACTTCGTCCCCTAAGATTCTCCCAAGACAGATAAATAGCGGGTTCGCCTCTTTGTCTGCATGAAACTGTGGGGAAGGAAAGAGGAATACAAGTGCGCCACCTGCGGCGCAAAATTCGACAGCCAAGAAAGGCTGAACGAGCATGGGAAGGCGCATACCGCCCCCATGACCGTCACCCAGTGATTTCGTCGCCCGCTTCAGTAACAGTTTAGGACATGCCCTAGGCGACTCCCTGGCGGGATGGAGCGGGACAGGGCCCGGGAAAGCCTCGCCCAGCTGGCAGACGGATATTGGGAAGAGAGGATGTCCAACGAGCCAATCTTCGCTACGGCGCTGGGTGACCGGAGGTTCGACGACAAGCTCCCAGACATTTCGCCTGAAGGTAGGGCTCGCATCAGGAAGCAGTATGAGGCTGTGCTCGAAATGTGTGCGTCCATTCATGAAAGCGACCTTTCGGACGCCGACGGGCTGACGCTGACTGCGCTGCTGGTCGACGCGGGCTCGCTGGTGGATTACACCTCGTGCGGCCTTGACGACTGGGTGGTCGACCCGCTTCAGGGACTGCAAATCGAATTGATGAACGTGGAGTCGTATCAGCCTGTGCAGACAGTCGCAGAGGGCGCTTCGATGGTCAAACGCTGGCGCGCCATGGGCCCATACATAGACCAGCATATCGCAAACCTGAGGGGAGGAGCCGCGGCGGACAAGGTCGCTGTCCGCGCCGCCGTGGAGAAGGTCATTGATCAACTCGAAGACCTTGCTGGTAAGCCTGACAGCGACTGGGCCCTGCTGCGCCCCCTCGCCGTGAAGCGCGAGGGGTGGACCGATGAGGAGAGGCGCGCGTTCAGGGAAGGGCTGGAAGGTGCGGTCAGGGAGAGTGCCCGTCCGGCGTTCGAAAGATATCTGGAGTTCCTGAGGTCCGATATACTGCAGAAGGCAAGGCCTCAGGAGAAGGCCGGCGTCATGCACGTCCCTGGGGGTGCAGCAGATTACGCAAAGCTGATCCGCGTCCATACGTCCCTGGACCTCACCCCCGGTGAGCTCCACCAGACCGGGCGTGGCGAAGTAGCAAGGATCAACAGGGAGATGGAGGCCCTAGGAAAGAGGGTCCTGGGGGTCGAAGGGAGGAAGGAGGTGCTGGACCGGCTGAGGACCGACCCCTCGTTGTATTTCTCGAGCCGGGACGAGGTGGAGGCAAAGGCGGAAAAGGCGCTCGCGAAGGCGAACGCGGCGATATCGAAGTGGTTCGGGCGACTTCCCGGGGCCCCCTGCGAGGTGGTCCGGATGGCTGAGCATGAGGAGAAGCACTCGACCATCGCCTACTACCGGCCCCCGGCGGCCGACGGATCAAGGCCGGGAAGATACATGATCAACACTTCGGCTCCCGAGACCAGGCCGAGGTACGAGGCGGAGGCCCTCGCATACCACGAGTCTGTGCCGGGCCATCACCTGCAGATTGCGATAGCCCAGGAACTTCAGGGGATCCCTGAGTTCAGGAAGAACAGCGGTGTGACAGCCTTCATCGAGGGGTGGGGGCTGTACTCGGAGACGCTTTCAGATGGGATGGGATTGTACTCGTCGGACTTGGATAGGATTGGGATCCTTTCCTATGATGCATGGAGGGCGTGCCGGCTTGTAGTGGACACAGGGATGCACGCCATGGGATGGACGAGGGAACAGGCCATCGACTTCATGCTCGAGAACACGGCGCTGGCGAAGAACAACATCGTCAACGAGGTGGACAGGTACATCACATGGCCCGGACAGGCTCTGGCATACAAGACCGGGCAGTTGGAGATAGTTAGACTGCGGATGGGAGCAGAAGCGCGGCTTGGCGCGAAGTTCGATGTTCGCAGGTTCCACGACGTGCTTCTGGGGAACGGAGCAATCCCATTGCGGGCTCTAAGACAGGTCATGGAAAGCTACGCCTAGTCCCATATACCAAGGCTTATCACTGCGTCGAGTCCCATCGGCAAGTGTTGAGGTCGCAGGCGACGAAGGCGGACGAGTTCCGCAGGCTCCACGATAGAAAAGACGTGCTGGTCCTTCCTAACGCGTGGGACGTTCCGAGCGCCCGCGTCTTCGAAGACGAAGGATTCCCGGCGGTGGCTACTTCGAGCGCCGGGATGCTCGTGTCCCTGGGCTACCCTGACGGGGAAGAGATCCCTGTCGAAGAGCTCGTTTCAGCTATAGCGAAAATGGCGCGGGTCCTGTGGGTCCCCCTGAGCGCGGATGTCGTCGGCGGGTTCGGGGACACCCCGGAAGGAGTCGCCAGGAGCGTGAAGGTCTTTATCGGAGCCGGGGCAGTTGGCATAAACATAGAGGATTTCGTGCACGCCGCCAAAAAGCTCCTTCCTGTAGAGAAACAGGTCGCAAGGCTGAAGGCCCTGGTCAAGCTCCGCGAGTCACTGAAGGTTCCGTTCGTGATTAATGCCCGGACGGACGCGCTGAGGTTCGGGGCTGGGGACGAGGACTCGAAGCTCGAGGAGGCGATACGCAGGGCAGAGGCTTACAGAGACCTTGGTGCGGACTGCGTCTACCCCATGGGATTGGTTGACGCGGCGTCGATTTCAAGGTTCGCGAAGGCCCTGGATTTCCCTTTCAATGTGATGGTCAGGAAGGGACTCCCGTCAGTGCCAGAGCTGAAGAGGCTCGGAGTGGCCAGGGTGAGCTTCGGGCCGAGCGCATCATACGCGACCATGGGGCTACTAAGGAGGGCCTCAAGGGAGGTGCGCGAGAAGGGGACCTATGGAAGCCTTGTAGACGGAGCGATAACATTCGACGAGCTCAACGCGCTGGCTGTGCCCAGAAAGACAGGACAGGCCTAGACCTTCACGCCAAGCAGCCGTTCGAGTATGTCTGAGAGCGTGATCATCCCGATCATCTTGTCCTCGTCGAAGACGAAGGCGATGGTGGTCCCCGCATCCTGCATCTTCTCGATCACGGCAGCCAGGCCGTCATCTCTCGATACCTGGGCGGGCTGGATCATGTAGTCGTGGATCCCAGATTCGATGTGGTCCCTCGAAACGGCCTTCGAGATCGTCCTCGACGTGACCGCGCCGATGTATATCTTCCGTCCGGCGTCGTAGACGGGCACCCTCGGGTGATTCGTCTGTCCCATCGTCTTGAGGGCGTCGAGCACTGTGGCTTCACTGTCGATTGACACGATCTCGCTGGCAGGGGTGACGGCATCCATGGCCGTCGTCTTGGAAGAAGCCAGCGCCGTCCTGAGGAGCCTGCCGGCATCGGGCTCGATGTGGCCCCCCTTCTCGAGCATGGTCACCACGTCTTCGAACTCGGCTGCCAAGTCTACTTCCTTGTACCCGGGCTTGCCGACGAGCCTTTCCGAAAGGCTCCTTGCGACCCTGGTAAGGGGCACGGTCACAGGTGCCAGCACGGCCATCAGGGCCATTGTCGAGGGCGCGAATATGATGGACATCCTCAGGGCGTTCTCGATCCCAATTGCCTTCGGGAGTAGGTAGAGGAGCGTCATTATCACGAAAGATCCTGCCACTGCGCTGTAGACCCAGCCTATGGGCCCGAAGAAGTCCGAGAGTATCAGGCCTATGGTGGTGGCGAGGACGACGTTTGAAATGGTGTCGACGAAAGTCGTGACGCTCACCAGCCTCGTCTTTTCGTTGACTATCTCGAGGGCCTTGGTGGCGTTGACGGAACCGCTCCCTATGGACGGGCTGAGGGAGAAGGGGCGGAGTGTGAGGTACGTCGCTTCGACCAAAGATGACCAGAAGGACACGAACACCGCTATCAGGAGGGAGGCATAGACTACCGCCGGGACCAATTCTGGTTGCCCTTCACTCATCCATTCAGCTGACCAGCGTCCCTACCTTTTCGCCACGGACTGCCTTGACGACGCCCTTGGCGTCAGAACCGTTCAGCACGACAAGTTTCACCCTCGACTCCGCCAGGTGGTCGACGGCCACCGGGTCCACTATGCTGTGGATGCCAGGACGGTGCTTGCCTCCGAGGATCTGCTTGAGCTTCTCGTATGTTATCTTGTCCAGCTTCTTTGCCTTCTTGTTGCTCCTCGGGTCGTCGGTGTAGACGCCGTTCTGGTCGGAGGCCTTCACAAGGAGGTCTGCCCTCCACCTCTGGGCGACTATGGCCGCCACGGTGTCCGTGGTCATGCCAGGCTTCAGCCCGCCCATGACCGCCACCCTGTTCCTCGCCAGCCGCTGTAGCATGCCGTCGATGGAAGTGGGGACGCTACTCACCCCCCCTAGCTTCATGGCCACGAGGCGGGCGTTGAGCCGCGAAGCGTGGATCGCTACGGTGTCCTGTTGGTAAGGCGAGAGGCCCATCTCAGAAGCCGACTTGATGTATTCGCGGGAGACCTGGCCGCCCCCCACGACCACGGCGATGAAATGCCCCTCATAGTTGAGGTCCGAGATGGCCTCGGCGTAGCCGTTGACGACCTTGGCGGAAGGGGGGGAACCCAGGACCGAACCGCCGATTCTCAGTACGACTTTCATTCTTGCAATTCCTCGCTTAGGCTGGTTAGGGGTGTGATAGGTTTTATAAATGGGTGAGGAAGATTTTCACTGTTCCAATGCCAAAGGCCTCCGATTCACACGCTGCTTCTTCGGCCTGACGTAGCGGAGGCTCTTCGTTGTCAAAGACTGATTCTGTAAGGCTATACAAGGTAAGGAAGCTCATCTCTGAGCTCAGCAACAAAGAGGGCAGGGGGACTGAGCTGGTCTCCCTCTACATACCATCGAGGAAGCCCATCCATGAGGCGATTGCGAACCTCCGTGAAGAGTGGGGGACGGCGGGGAACATAAAATCAGATACGACCAGGAACCACGTGCAGGACGCCCTGACGAAGACCATGCAGAGGTTGAAGCTATACAGGACAGTCCCCGATACGGGCCTGGTGGTCTTCGCGGGGGCGCTCCCGACCAACGGGCCGGGGAGCGAGGTGGTCAACGTCTACGAAATCGTGCCCCCGAAGCCGGTCGTTACCTACCTGTATGCCTGTGACGATCACTTCAGGGTGGAATACCTCAGGGATATGCTGAGGGAGGAAAAGGTGTACGGGCTTCTTTCAATAGACTCTAATGATGTCGGGCTCGGGATACTCAGCGGAGGGAGCCTCGAGATTGTCGACGTCATGACATCCGGAATCTCCGGCAAGACGAGGAAAGGGGGGCAGTGCGTCAGCGCCGATACCTTGGTGCAGCTTGAAGACGGTCGGCTTGCCCCCATATCTCAAATCACGTCAGGAAGCAGGATTGCCAGTTACAATTTCATCAGCTATTCCCATGGTGTATACGAATGCGCCGATACCTCTGTCCGGGTCCCGAAGGACTTCTACGCCATAGAGACCACGAGACCCCAACTCAGAATCTCCGCAACCGGGGAGCATAGATTCTTCACCGTGTCGGCCTCGGGAAGAGTCTCCACGGTACAAGCCTCCGAACTCGAGTCTGGTGATAAGATCCTTACCTCTCGCAAGTTGCAGGAGCCGGTTAACCCTTCACTTTCCACCATGTTCCCCGCGAATTACATTAGCTCTGTGACCCGTGAAGGAAGGGACGTCCTGAAGAGGATCAGGGCGGAGAAGAGATTCTCGCAAGAAAGCGTCGCCGGGGCGACTGGATTGCACCAGACCGAAGTCTCTCAGTTGGAGAGAGGAGAACGTAATCTGAGAACGGAAAAACTCAGGGCTCTAGTTCGATACTTGTACGGCGACGTTGATGAGTTCACAGCAAGGTACGTCAAGGTTCTTAGATCGCTGCCCGAGTACTTCTCGCCTGACCTCCTCCAGTTATTGGGATACATAGCAGGAGACGGCAACGCGGAGGTTAATCGAATCAACCTCTACGAGGAACGAATGCAAGTCGCGAGGACCTATGCTCGGATGGCAAGGTCGGCGCTGAACCTGGAGTATGTCCCACTCAGGAAGATCAGTCACGAGAAGCGTCCACGATCGTTCGCCAAGCAGCCCTACCTTGAGACGAGGATTTACTTCAAAGAGTTCGTCGATGCCCTGAGACAGTTCTATCCCGGGCTCATCTCGACAGAATCGCGGGAAATCCCAGAGCCGATCCACCGGTTGGATAGCCCCCATCTTGCCCGTTTCCTGAAGGGGTTGTTCGATGCTGAAGCCAACTCCCGCAAACGGAGGAGGATAGTGATTGCAATGAAGTCGGGTCTCCTGATTAAGCAGCTTCAGCTGCTGTTGTTGAGGTTCGGAATCGTGTCGTCTTACAAGACCTACGTGAACAGGTACGGTACCCTGATGCATAGCCTCGACATCACGGACTATGAGTCTCTCGTAGCGTTCCATCAGCACATAGGGTTCACTGCCTCGGACAAAGCAAGGCGGCTCGAAAACTCGATCAGGGGTCAGAGGCCCCAGAGCTATCATAGTGCCCCGCTCAGGGGTTCATGGGTAGACGGAGTAACGAAAGAGCTCGGCATCAGACGAAAACAGTTCCCAGGAATCACGAACTTCTTCCGTGATCAGAGAGGGATTAGCAACCGAGTTCTCGGGAGAATCATCGAAACCTTTGAGGGCGTGCTCGTGAATGAGAGGACGTCATCCAGCCCGTCCGAGGGGAGGGTTCAACTGCTGGAGGAGACGATATCTCAGCTCAGGAAGGCAGAACAGAGCGAACTCATCCTTGTGACAGTGAAGAAGGTGCGCCGAGTGAGGAATTCGAAGAAAGCGAAGTTCGTCGACCTCGAGCTTCCGTCGACAAGCAGTTTCATAGGAAATGGGTTCGTTCTGCACAACAGCGCCAGGCGCTACGAGCGCGGAAGGGAGATGGAGCTGACGTACTTCTTCAACAGGGTGGCCGAGCATGTCACGCGGAGTTTCCTCGACAGCAACAAGGTCACGGGGCTGATCGTTGGGGGACCCGGGCCGACCAAGGAGGAGTTCCTGAAGGGTGGGTATCTCCATTACGAGCTGCAAAAGAAGGTGGTCGCCGTCCTCGACCTCGGCTACTCCGGGAGGGAGGGGGTAAGGGAACTTGTGGAAAAAGCCGGCGACATACTCAAGGACGTCAGGCTGGTGGAGGAGAAGCGCCTGGTCCAGAAATTCCTCGGCGAGGTCAACAGGGTAGGAGGGCTCGCGACATACGGGCTGCCGAGGGTCATGGAAGCACTCCAGAAGGGGAGCGCTGACGTCGTCTTGGTTTCAGACGACCTCGATGTGGTGAGGCTGGACGCGACATGCAAGAAGTGCGGGACTTTGAAGACCCAGACGGCCCCCGCCTCCAAGAAGATCCAGGAGCGGCAGGACATGGGGGTCACGCCCTGCGCCAAGTGTGGGGCGACCGACTACGACTTCGTTGTAAGGGACCTGGTAGACGTGTTAGAGGAGATGGCGTTCCAGAGCGGGTCCAAGGTCGAAGTGATTTCATCCGGGACCGAGGAAGGGAGCATGTTCAAGAGCTTCGGCGGGATCGCCGCCATGCTCAGGTACAGGAGCTAGGACGCCGTCACGGTCTGGACGCTGAGCGTCTCAGATCCGTAGACTACCACGTAGTAGCTCGTGCCCGCGGTGACCGCTTGATTTCCGACTAGATTCGTGATGGCCCCAGAGTAGCTGAAGTGGTGGGTGGCGCCACCGGCAAGCGAATAGCCCGTCGCCCCGAAGAGAGATTCCACCTGCCCTGGAGTTCCGGCCAAGAGCATCAGTGAACCGTCGGGTTGGACTGCGAACACCGCGCTGGTGGGTATGGAACCGAATGCGCTCCCTTCCTCGCTACCTGGATGATCGATGGTGACCACCACCATCCGGATGGAGATCGGGTCTTCGCCGCTGTTCGCGACTGTCAGCGACAGGGAGTTCGGTGTGAGCGTCAAGCCCGAGCTCGTGGTGTTGTCCGAGTGGTTCGCCCTGAACGATTCGAACCAGTCGTGTCCGTCGAGCGAAGATGTGTGTCCTACGGTCCTCAGGGAGTCGTTAACATCATCCGAGGGCACCTGGAGTGCCCTGGCACCCGCTGCGAGCGTGAATGAAGGGTTGGACTCGTCGCCCAAGTTCAGGACTACCGGCTGTATGTCGACGAGGGCCGCCGCAGTTGCCGACGAGTTCACTTTCAGTCCACCGACGATGGGTACCTCGAGCCTGCCGGAGCTTACGGTAGCGCTGTAGTTCTTGCCCATGAAATCGACAGTCGCGCTTGTGATGGTGAAGGCGACTGTGTTGTAGGTGAGGCTCGGGATAGTGTCGCTGGAGATGGTCTGGCTGAGGTTCACGAGCTTGAGTGTGTCGATGGTCCCCTGCCCGGATACCTGGACCCATCCAGAGTCGCCGAATCCTGCGGCGTGAACTGCGATGCTAGAGTAGGTGATGTACACCGCCGTCACTCCCTCAGGGACCGAAGGAGGGTCGGTGAGGAGCACCGAAAGGACCCCCGACGAGCGGGTGTTGAGAAGGCCCAGGGCCGACCCTGAGAAGATCAGCATGCCCGCAAGGACCAGGCCCGCTGTGCCGTACGCCACGGCCTTCGTGCCTAGCTTCAACCGCCGGTCGCCCGTCTGAGCATATGTGAAGTATCCCGGCGTGGCGTTATCAACCAATGTTTTTGAACGTGGAGGTTGACGCGGGGGGCGAGAAGGGCCATTCGTGAGCGAACCACCTACACCGCCGAAGCCTCCGATGGCCGAAAAGCGCACCCCTGGGATGGTCGACGCCGAGCTGAAAGGGAACACGCTCCGGGTGTACGTGTACGCCCTCAAGAAGCGGAAGGTGGGCGTGAGAGAGGTCCAGAGAGCACTCCTCATGTCCAACCCGTCCCTCGCCCAGTACCACCTCAACAAGCTCAAGGATCTGGGGCTCGTAGCCGAGAACAACGGGGAATACGAGGTCGTGGGCGAGGTCAAGGTCGATGTGATGCGGGACTTCCTCCGGGTGGGGACACTGATCGTCCCTAGGTTCATCTTCTACGCGGTGATATTCACTGTGTTCGCGGCTTATCTGACATACGTCAGCACTTCGTACTACAACCTGATTCCCGTGCTGTCGTGGTTCACGGTGGCCCTTGCGGGGGCCGCCGCCGCCTTCTGGTACGAAGCTGTGAGGGCCTGGCGGTCGGCCCCCTCACCCTGACGCGCTTCCTTAACGAGGAAGTGGAACCTCGATGTCCTCTTGACACTGAAAAGGGTAGGAATCGGCAGGGATTTGGGGCCAGGTTTAACTTGGAGAGATAATTTTGGCATGCATAAGGGTTCATTGCGCCTCCGCCGGGAATACCTCATCCATTGCGTTGGGCTATAGTTAGTGGACGGGCTGAACAGGTCGCCGAAGCTTCCTGCGTACACCCCCACCACTTCAACGCCATCTTCTATGGCCGCCCTCCAACGCCCGCTCCCCCAGCTTGCGCCGGGGGTTGAGGCGTAAGGCTCACTCTTCTCGGGAGTGTTGTCAGTCACTTTCGCCCTGGTCCCCCGAATCAGTAGCCAGAAGCTCGGGTTCCACCTTAAAAGAGACCGCAAGAAAAAACCGCTAAGGAGTTTGGACGGCGAAGCAAGCAAGAAGGTGAAAGACTATGCAAGAAGAAGTCACGATAAGAGTCCAGCGGCTGGTTGGAGTGGCTGTACCCTTCAAGCAGGGGGGTTCTTTGCGGATCACTCTGCCCAAGAGGATTGCGAGATTGTACGGCATAAGTAGGTCTAATTGGGACGACGAGGAGGATTGTGTTTTCTTCTTCTTCGAAACAAGCGTGGGAATCTTAATGTGTTCTAAATCAGACATAGCTCACAACCCGATAGCAAGTGGATTATTGATAGCCCAGAAGTAACGGCAATGGATTTTGAATGCGTCGTGTTTTCGATTCTTCAATGAGTGAAAGGGGGGAAAGACGGGTTGGCGGACCCGTCTCAATTGCTCTTCTACGGCGCGTGTGCGCTGTACGATGACCCACTTGCTGATGGGCTTGATGTCCCGATGTTTGCTGTTTCACCCGAAACAGCGATTGTGAACCCACAGACACTGCTCGAACCCTGGCCGTTTTGAGGAACCGAAATGTGCGAATTCACTCCGGCGCTGTTTGCAAAGAGCCCAGAAATTGCGAAGTTTGCGTTTGTGAAGGTCGCCGTTCCAAAGCTAAGCCCCGTGAGGCTGGGGACCAATGCTTTCATTCCCCACTGGGCCGATGCTGTGGAGGTAAGTGTGTATGAAGCAACGAATACAACTTGGCCGATGGAATTGAATATCTCTGCCCAGTAGTCCATCGTGTTGCTCGGGGAAGTCTCCCAGTACCAAGCAACTTCCAATTTGTACCCAATAGCAGAACTTACGTTGATTGAGGAGCTGAGATAGTTTATGACGTCAAATGTAGAGCCGCCTGGAGTTGCGTTGGGCACATTTCCGGAAAAGATGAGAACATTAGGTTCGTATCCGACGAACCCAAACGTTAGTTCCATTGTGTCCGGGTTGACTCCGAAGGAAGGGTTGGATGAAGCTGCCAGGTCCTCCGTGAAATCTCCCAGTCCGTTCTTGTAGCTGCCGCCTGAATTCCTCACCGTGAATGCGTTGTTGATTACAGCGTCCATTGATCCACTTGTGTTAGTTGCACAGCTTGACGGGTAGAAGGCACTGAGGTTGGGATACGATGTGGCATACACCTGGCTGTATGGTAATAGAAGCGCGGCGGCGAAGATTCCGAGGAGCGGGACGAGCTTGCGCCTTGCATAGATGTTGCGCGTCATTTTCGACCTCTAGATTCGGGTTCGATATTTCTTGCCGATTTCATCTGGAAACCTGGGGCTTTGGTAACCTGTGACCGGACCTTCACTTCTCGCAATTGAAGAAATAGTGATGCTCGGGGAGCAATCTTACCTAAGACCTGTTCTAGCTTGGAATTACTTTCAGTCTCCTTGCCTGACTTCTGTTGCTGCCTGGGAAGTGTTTATGAATCTAAGCGAGAACTAGAGGGCTTGTGTCGCGTTCCGCAATAGCTGGAGTGTTGTTTGCGATTCTGTTATTCGGAGTTCTCACCACAGCAATGAAATCGACTTCACAAATCTCCACCCTTCCATGTCAAGCAACCCCCCCAAGTCCAGATTCCGCAGGAATCTATCCGTGGTGCTTTGACATCAACGCCAATACAAAGAATCTGTCAGTGGAAGCCAGCGGGAACGCCAGTACCTCTCAAGGCATAGTAACCGCCCAAGGTGCGGTGATGGTCACCAACACGGGAAACGTGCCGATGAACATCTTCGTGGTAGTTTTTACCTGTTACGAAGATTTGAACATCTCACGATGTGTGGTAATCGGAAGTACCCAGTATAACGCAACGCTCTCGCCCAGACAGACTCAGGTCTTTCCCGACAGTTTCGGAGGACCTTTTCAGCCAGGCATAGCAGCCACCGTCTATGTCTTGGGCTCGCCAGAAAGCACCAGCGTCCAAGACGCGGTAGGCAATTCCTGGAGATACCTTTTGGCAGCGACGGCTATTCCCTCTATCGTCGCGATTATTCTTGGAGTTCTGTTGATTAGGGAAAGGAACCGCCATTTTGGAAAGTGAAGCCGCAGTGCCCCGCTCACCATGACCTTTGATCGTGCGAGTGACCCCTTCGCCGTGTATAGGGTTCATTGCGCCACCTCCGGGGTACCGGTTAGCCTATACCTCACTTCGTGCTCTTCCCACGACTTGGTCTAGGATCCTCAGTGCTCGACAAAAGAACCTCTTTCGGCAGTAGAGCGTAAATGTCCGGGTGTTCGATTTTCAGCTTGCCCAGCGTAGGGGGCATTAAGCCCAGCCGCCTGGCCCGGCGCACGTTGTACGCGATGAAACGCCTCATCCCAGAGTCCACGTTTCCCCCTGCCGAGACGTAACTCTGTATTAGTTCGATTGCCTCTTCGTCTGGGAGCAGTTTAACCCCAATAGCCCAGGGGCTCAAAACGAGCCATGTTAAGCGATGTCGGCCGTCGTTGACAGCCGGGTGCTTCAACAGTTCCTCGACGTACAGGTACCCCTTGTTGGTCTTGGGCCTGGGTGAAGGCGCGTATTGGATTACAGCCATCTTCACACCGAGCAACTGCTTAGGAAAAGGTGCCTTCCGGAAGTTTCTGACCCCCTCAGATATTGCTGCGAGCGCGCAGTCCCCAAAGAAGTCGTTGAGCATATTGTCGCTCATGCGGACAACCCCCTTTGCAAGCTCCTGCCTTGCTAGCTTCCAAGTCAGATTCTTGGCGAGGTTGTGCTTCGAGACGAGCGAGAGATAGCCCTCGAAGGGGACGGTGTAACTCGGACGATTGTAGTCTGAGTTCGTCATCTGGAACGTCATACCAAAGCATCCGGCGAAAACCGTGACTTTGGCCGCAGGTTTCTCATCTTTGAAGAATTCCTTTGCTCGTTCTGCTTCCTTCTTGGAAAACTTTGAGGCGAGGACAGGATCCTGGCTGGCCACGAGTGCCGCGGCGAAGAAGCTCGAGAGGCCCCGCTCAGAGAAATCAGGTTCATACTTCCCCCGCGCAAGGGAGTTGAGCAGTCTGCTTTCGGTCAGAGCGAGGACCTCCCTGCTCGCGAGCATTTCATCGAGAGATATCGATTCAAAGAAATTCCTAGAGCTAGGCGTGAATGGGTATCTCAACTCGAAATCTGATATGAGCGACGCGTGGTGAGACAACGTCCTCTATTGGACCTCCCTTGCCCTTTAAGGGTCTCGTTAGCTTTCCTCTGATACCGATAATTTGGCATTGCGAAGCCCAGAAGCGCGGCAGGAAATGCGCAGTACCCTGCCTTCAACTATAAGTAGAGCAACGTCGTCAAGGGATCTAGCGGGGGAAGCTGTCTACGATCAAAATCGGCCTCGTTGGTAAGACCAACGCTGGGAAGACTACATTGTTCAACTCGATGACCCTACTCTCAGGTGAAGTAAGCACCAGGCCCTTCACTACAGTGCGGCCCGACGTTGGTATGGCCAGCGTAGTCACACTTTGCGTGCACAAAGAGTTCGGGCTCCAAGGAGACAACCCAGTAAACTCGAAGTGTGAAGACGGGTGGAGATTCATCCCCATTGAGGTGACTGACTTGCCAGGGCTGATCAAAGGGGCGGCATCCGGGAAAGGCCTCGGGAATCAGTTCCTCAGCGTCGCTGCTCAATCAAACGCATTGCTTCATGTCGTGGACGCGTCAGGAAGCGTCGACAAGGATGGGAAGATTTCAGAGCCGGGGACAGGAGACCCTATTGCGGATTTCCTCGATACGGAATTGGAACTCGTCCTTTGGTATGTGCGCCTGTGGAATTCCAACCTCCCCAAGATATCAAAGCTCTCGAAGACTCCAGGCTACGGCACCCCCATGGCTGTCGAGGAAGTCATGCAAGGAATCGGGGTAAGGAGGGAACATGTAATAGCAGCGATGAAGGACTCCCTTCTCGAAGAGAAGCCAGTCGATTCGTGGACAGAAAAAGAAACACAGGTGTTTTGCTGGTCTCTGAGGGAGTTCTCCAAACCCACCATTCTAATTGCGAACAAAATGGATCTCTCACGCGCGCCAGATGGTTTCGAAGCACTCCGAGCCCGATTCAAGGGTTTGATTGTGGTTCCTACAAGTGGTGAAGCTGAATTGACTCTGCGAAGGGCCGAAGCAAAAGATCTCATCAAATACGTCCCTGGAGAAGAGAGGTTCGACATACTCAAGCCTCAGGATTTGAACGATGCACAGAAAAGCGCCCTTGCCTATATCAGACGAAAGGTATTTGGAGAATACTTGAGAACAGGGGTACAATTCGCCCTTAATGTTGCTATTTTCAAGTTGTTGAGAAACATTTCCGTCTACGGAGTCAGCGATCCCCAAAAACTAACCGACAAGGATGGAAGGGTGCTTCCCGATGTCTACCTTCTGCCCAGTGGGTCGACAGTAGAAGATCTGGCTACGCACATTCATACCGACCTCGCGAAGGGTCTTCTATATGCAGTTGACGCCAGGACTGGGCTGCACCTTCCCTCAAATTATGCGCTAAGGGATCGGGATGTCCTGTCAATAGTTTCCGCCGGGCACAAAATCTAGGAAATCCTCCATGTCTTGTGACCTAATCTGTCTGGAATAGCTTCTCGCAGATAGAAATTCAGTACTGATTTCCTCACATCCCATTCTAATGTACCAACATGAGCGATGTTTACGGGCTCTCCTCTGTATGTGGGCCATTTCTTCAGGTCGTCTAGCGCTTGTTTTCGACAAGAGAAATAGGACTGATAGGCATCCTTTGACCATCTGAATTCGAAATAACTCAGTTTGCCTGATGTGTTTGAGCGTTGAACGCTGTCAGGACCCCTCTTCTTTGATTCGTTAGTCCGCCAGACATGGTCAAATGGGTGATATTCCATTTCCTTCCACTGACCCAGTGTAGATAGAAGATAGCGTTGGATTTCCTCGGCAATGTCACCCTTCACGCACCAAGCCTCAAACGGCCCGGAGGCAGCGTTAATCCTCGATCTTACGATTTCTTGAAACCTTGGTGAAACCCGGAAAACGTGTGAATCTCCAATATATTCAGGGAGTGAAAGCAGCTTGAAGTCTTCATGAAACTTGCTGGCGTCGAATTTGTCCATTCTAAATCGAAATGTTGGCCTGCTGTAACTGCTTTGTCTATATGATATGTCCACACCAGAGTCGGCTGCATTCATGCCGAGCACTGGCGATTTCTGATTAAAGCGCACTCGTGTCGTTCTCCCATCGAACCAGAAGAAAATCGGCTTCCCAGTGTGTTCTATTTCTGCCCTTAGACAGACTTCGAGCTTATTCGTGCTCAAACGCGGATTAGTTAGGTGCACTTCATTTTCGTCAACCTTCATTATGAACTTGCCTCGACTCGCCTTTAGAGCGACATTCTCCAAGTTCTTGGGTTGATGGCTGTTGAAATTCAGGACGAAGTCGTTCA
The DNA here is from genome assembly GCA_028867035.1 of Nitrososphaerota archaeon. Classification (GTDB taxonomy): domain Archaea; phylum Thermoproteota; class Nitrososphaeria; order Nitrososphaerales; family Gagatemarchaeaceae; genus UBA183. The sequence continues at coordinate 42,943 of JAGWHB010000005.1, forward strand.
TCATATGACGTTTCACATATTGTACTTCCATGATGTCCCCGAACCTCGCTCCTAATCCCTTCACTAGTATCATGCACACATGGTAACTTGGTTTGTGAGTGTTGAACCGTAACGTTGTGTAACATTTGACCTCGCGCTGTTCCCTATTGGAGAGATTCTTTACCCCAATTTCCACTATGGGATTCTTTTCTTGCCTGTCGTATGGATTGTCGAACCCCATCGACCCGAGGTAGTGTCGATAAATTCGAAATGCAGGACCTTGATGAGTTTTTGTCACCCGGAGGCATCGTTTATCGGTGACGTGATCAATCGTAATGTCGTAACTTGCGCCGAGGTGCAATGTATCACGAAAAGACTGACTGACGTGGAGGTAGATACTTGGCCGAGCTGCATGATTCTCGGTCTGGGAGAACCTAGTCCAAGTTCCACCAGTGTCCCCGATTCTGTAGTGTATCTCGTAAGTCTGCCCTACCTCTAATTTGCTTCCAGTCAACGCCTCGAATTTGGATTTTGATACTAAGAAGTAGGCTCCTCTGCTCTCCCACTTTCCAGCTAGGACCATGGGAACAACTTTGGGTTCTTCGATGTTCCCATTGATTTTATTCTCGTATGGGCTGCAACGCGTGTAGACTTCATTTCCACGTCTTGAATCACATTCTATTCCCCTTGAATTGGGTGAACCAAGAGCAATGCCGGAATGCTCAGGAGTTCCCTGCTTTTTGTCCAGTTCTTGCATTCCAGGTCCGGCTTGCTGTTGTATCTTCGGCACGTCAGGATGAGGTTCTTGGGGGGTTGTGGATTTCTGTTCCGTCTTCTGTCCTAAGGTGTCCCGAATTGCTTGTCCTTCAACGGATTGAACTTCAGCCGATTTAATGTCCGTAGCAGGTGCAATCTTAGGGGGAGCCTCTGAACCAGGTTCAACCGTACCAGCAGGTTTTGCGGGCATTTTCTCAGGACTGGGTTTGCCAGGAGGAGAATCGGTTGATTGTTCAGGGTTGGGCGAAGTGGTTTGGGCATTCAATTTTTCCGATTCATTATTCACATTCTGCTGATAATGACCACCATCGGATGGCTTTGGCCGTATGTCACCCGTTGCTGAATCTGTTGCTTGCTGGGGGCCTGGACTGGTAGATTCTTGTATCTGCTCGTTGGGTGCCTTTTCGTTCGAACTTACTGAAGGCTGCCCCTCTTGAGAGGTGACGTCGCCATTTGCTCGCGCGGGGCCTTGGCTGACTTGGGATGAATCTGCACTGCCTTCTTCTTCGTCATACTTTTCTTTCAGTTCTTTGGCGTAGGCCTCGAACTCTTTCTGTCCGACCTCCACGTCCATTTTGGGTGATTCGGGCGCCCTGTCTGGGACGACGTTCTGGTCGGAGTTGCCATGGTCTGATTCGGGTGCCCCGTTTGATTCCCTTTGTTTCCCCTCTAACTCCTCGGCGTAATTCGCGAAGGGATCTTTGTCGGGATTCTCATCCCCTTCTCTCCGCTCACCCTCGCCTGGCATCCCTGTCCGCCCTCGCCATGTAGGCCATCACCTCCCTGGGGAACCGCTCTCTGTCTCGGTCGTCAAATGGAAGATAGAACTCGGTCCCCATCTGCAGCAGCTTCTGGACAACCTCCAGGAACTCGTACTGGTCCGAGGCTATGCCTAACGCGGCGTTTGTGACCAAGTCGAGCATCTTGTCGGGGGTGTGCTGTGTGAGGATCTCGTCGTACCCCTCCCTGAACCTGGCCCTGAACCACTCGCCGTCGACGATTTTCTGAAGCCTGTCTCTCAGGACGGAGGCGGGAGCCCTCGGGAGCGGGTTCTTGAGATAGAACTCCGCCATCAGCCTCTTCACCGCCTCGTCGTCCATCAGCCCTGGCGCCAGCCCCAGCTCGGCTGGCCTGTTGGGCACCACCATCTTGATGGGTAGCGGATGCCTTGAGAGATGGACTACCGCTTCCCCAGGCTTCAACGCCCAGAGGGCCTCCGACTGTCCCTCGGTCATCCCCATGGACCCGGCCAACACCTTCCTGTCGTCCTCTGCCGGAACCCGGTGGACTATCTTGGTGGCCGTGTTCTTGATGGCGTCCGGGAGAATCTTGGTCGGTATCTGCTCGACGACCACCAGCCCCTCTCCGTAGGCCCGCACCTCGGCGAGCATGTTCGCGAAGTGCTCCACCATCACCTTCCTCGAGTCGGCACCCTCTGGGTCCCCCTTTGTGGTCGAGACGTTGGGGAGGAGCCTGTGCGCTTCTTCGATGATAGTCACGTGTCTGAGGCTCTTCGACTGCCCCTTCGCCTCCAGGTACTCGGCCAGGTTAGAGAGGAGCAGGGCAGCGATGAATGCCTTCTCCTCGGGGTGGGAGATGCCCTTCAGCTCTACTACCGTGGGCCGCCGTAGTATCGTCTCGAGCGACGTCGAAGCGGTCGTGTTGAAGATGTCTGCTTCCTTGCCCAGCTCGAGGTTGTCTATCCGGACCCTCATAGCGGATTCGATGTTCATGATGACGTTGGGCTCGTACCCCAGCTTCCGCGTCACCGAATCTGATGTCTGCCGGAAGTCGGCAAGGGTGATTGGCCTCCCCCTCTTGTCGCTCCGAAGGTCCCACCCGCATGTAGTGTACGTCTCGACCAGGACCTTTTTGATGACATAGCAGAGCGGAGCCCACATCGTGAAGCTCGAGTTCCAAGCGGCCTCGATGGAATCTAGGTGTGTCTTGGTGCTGACGCCGGGTGGGGGCTCGAATATGTTCAGCCTGAAGGGAGCCGCGTCCTCTCCTGGCGTGAACACCTGCAAGCTCTTGACGTAGCCGGCGAGGCTCCGATACTCGGTCTTCACAGGCTCGATGACCAGGAATGGGATGCCCATGTCGTAGAGTTGCATGCTCAGGTTGAAGGATGAGGTGGTCTTGCCTGAGCCGGTCTGCCCGCTGAGGTGGATGTGCTTGGTCATATCATCCAGTGGGAGCCTTACCTTGTGCCCGCTCTTGCCTGACTGGAGGACCACCTCTCCGAGGCAGATCTCCCCTTCAAGTGGCGGAGGGAGCTCGAACTCCACCGCGGGGGCCACTTCCGTTCCCATGGCCATCTGCGGGATCCAGACGAAGGGCGCGGCCTCGGAAGGAAGGATTACCGAGGGTCTCCCTCGGGGGGTGAGGTCCCGAAACGGCGTTCTCTGGCCGATTACCTTCAGTCCCCCTGACTTCGTGTCGCTCGATAGGCTCGACCGGGCGACCCCTGCCGCGAGCATCGCAACCTTAAGGGCCTCGTCCTGGGTCTTGCCCCTGCCGGTGACATACGCCCACACGTCGATTGCCTGGGGTGATGCGTGCCGCTCGACCATTTTCGCCGCCTCCTCCAGCTCGATTCCAACGAAGTGGTCCTGGACGGAAGTCGTGGTCTGCTCGCCTGCAATCGACGACGAACTCATCTGCTGACCTACCCGCCTGGCGAGTTCGCGCTGCTTCCTTCGGGCGATGATGGTTGAGATCGGGTTGCTACCGCGGTGCCGGATGACGACTTCGTAGTCCCCTTCGAAGCCGTTCTCGATGAAGAACCTGGCCAGGGGTTCAAGTGGGTTTGGGGAAGGCTCGGGCGCGCCCATCAGGAGTATGGACGCAGAAGGCTCCGCATCGGCGGGCATCATTGCCACGGCAGGGAGGGTTTCAGGGAGGTATGTCTTCGCGGTTGAGAGCAGTTGCTTTTCAATTGATGAGACGCTGTCCCTCCCCCGAGCCATGAGGACGACCCGGCCCCTACGCTCCCTGAAGCTCAGCCTGAACTCGGTCGTCAGCTTCGTCGAACTCAAGGCTCGGGCGAACCTCTGGAATCTGATGGCTTCTTCCTGGATGACCTTCTCTTCGGATTTTCCTCTGATCTGCTTGATGGGGGTCAATCGCAGTTCAACGGCTGCAATGTTCGATCGCCTCCCAATGAGACGGAACAGGAGAGTAGGTACCTCGAGCACAACTCCTACTATCCTTTCGGTAAGACCAAGTAGCGTGCCACTCGAAAGCAAGCCCAGGATCAGAAGCCCGACGAGGCCGATGACCGCAAGGGGTTCGCCAACGGAATCGATAGCCGGTGCCGCCTGAACCGTGGCAAATGCAGTCGCGCCTACGAAGATTAGAGCGGACGCCCCGAAGGTAACCACGAGACCTTTGACGTGCCTTGCCACCAGGCGAAACCATCTTCCGCTCCGGCCGAATACTGACAGCAAGGCAGGCACGGTGAAGAACACGAGCACGGTGGCCCCAGACGAGGCCTGGAGCAGGTCACCTCCCGCTAGGTTGTAGACGCTTGGAGCGTACGGATCCAGGCCAAGGCGCAGAACGAATGTGCTTGCCGCCGCCAAGATGACCGCAAGGAGGATGTAACCGACGACGAGTATCAGCGCAATCAGGATCAGTTTTCCTACGGCTCCCATGGCCGCTCACTCGTAGACCCTAGCCACGGCCTGCAGCTGCGCCCGGGTGAGCTCGACCTGCGGAGTACCCAAAGACGCGACGAGGATGACCTGGCCCTGCTGGCTTTCCGTCTGGGTCAGCCGCTGGCCCAAGGTCTCCCCCTCCGTCGCAGCCATGCTGCTCAAGAACGCAGTGTACCTGTCAGGGTGCGGGGCGCCAACCTTCTGAATGGCTTCGTGCAGAAGTTCCTTGACCGTGAGCAGACCCACGCTTCTCTCACCGGTTCCTGAGAGGATCGAAGTCACTTTGAGAGTCTTGTCGGGCCTGGCGTAGAGCTCGAACGAATCCACGAAGCCGTGTTGGCCCTCGACACCCACAACGCCGTAGTCTGAAACGGAGATGAACTGGCGCTGGTCCTCTATGCGAGATTCGATCCGGGAGGACTGCAAAGCAGTGGCAGCAACTGCTTCGACGCTGCCGAGCGGGAGCAGATAGACGCCGAGTGGGACGAGCGCCCGGGCGGTGGATTGCATCCGCCTTGTGAGCTGGTCCTCGGCGCCCGTGAGGCTGAAGGAATTCGCCGAGTAGACGACAAAGATTCGCGGGGTGGGGTTGGATACCAGCAGGAGCCTCTCGTTGACTCCCGATAGCGCACCTTCGACGTCCCTGGTCGAGACCTTGACTTCGGCCACGGCGCCCCAATGGAACGGGTTCAACCGGGATCGGAGAAGTATCGAGTTCTCCACCGGCGTGAATCTTGACGCCACACGGACTGAAAGGCGGTGTCTGAACAGAAGGGCCATGCCCGCCAGGAGAAATACAATGGGGGAGAGGATGCCTCCGGAGAAGAACGCCACCACGCTGAGCAGTATGAGGATGACACCTATCCCGTTCAGCCAGGAACCAAATCCCCTCCTGGCAGGCCGGGTGCTCTTGACGGACCTGCCTCTGCGCTTTCCTCTAATCAGCGAGGGCAGAATCAGGAGCCCGAGGATCGGGACTGCGACTATCCACGCCCCGATGGCCGCGGCGAAGAGCGCGAACAGGAACAAGCCAGCTTTCATCATCCACCCCATCAGTGGAACCCCTCCTCGTCGAGCATCGTGAAGCCGTATTGGGAGTAGTCCGCCATCGCTGGATGCCTCTGGACCCAGATTGCCTTACCGTCGCGGGACTCCCCAGGGTCGTCCTCCGGGTTGACCGCAGTCGGATTCCACTTCAACTTCCTGCCTGCCGTCGCCTTCGTCAGCTCGAAGCTGAACTTCGCATCATGGCCGAGGATGAGGCCTCCGTAGGGCTTCCTGTCCCACTCGTCTATGGGGCTGATGGAGACGTGGCTGGTGGTCAGCACGGATATGTCGAACTGGATGCAGAGCCTCTGGGCGTGAGAAAGGAGCATGGCCAGACTGGAGCTCCTCGCAGGTAGGTCCTGGGTGTTGGGGTACGCGGACTTCAGCGGGGCCGAGAGGGAATCGTAGACAAGCAGCTTCGCCTTTGTCTGCTCGATCAGGCGGTAGAGGGCCGATTCGTAGACGGGGGTGGATTTCAGCCGCAATTCCACCCTCGGGTTCTTCGAGCCCTCTGACACGTGGGTCTCGGCGTCGACCCCGTGGAGCTTCAGGAGGTCTGCTATGGCCGGCATCTGGACGATGAGGACGCTCGGCTCCTTGGGGGTGTCGATCTGGAACTCGAACTCCGGGCAGAGGATGTCCGCCACGGTCGAGAGGTGGTTCTCGGAGTAGGCGACTCCGGCGTGCGTTAGGGTCCCGCTGAGGAGCGAGACGAGCTCGCTCCTTGAGACCCCCTTCTTCTTGGTAGAACTCTTCGGGACCTTCTCCAGCTTTACCTCCTGGATGGGGATCTCCTTCCCGAACCTCTTGGTCATCCCGGGGAGCCTGTAGCCGACGAGGTAGCTCATGTAGGACTGCTCGGTGTCGAGGACCACGGCAGTCCGCCCGGCTGAGACCGTGGAGCAGGCGGCCTGGAAGCAGAGTATGCTCTTCCCAAGCGCCTTCTCACCGAAGACCTGGCTGATGGTCCCGGTCGGCAGCCCTCCATCGGTGAGCAGGTCGAGGGCCTTGATCTGGGTGGGGAGCTTCTCCATCATCTCAGGCTCCTTAGCAGGCTGTAGCCCTTCTCGGTCAGCCGGAATGTCTGGAGGGGGCTGTCGGTCTTGACGTCCTTGCCGACCACCACGAGGTAGCCGTCGGCCTGGAGCCTGTCGATGGCCTTCTGCACCTCCTCAGGGGGATCCTCGCCCGAGAGGAAGCCCACCACCGACCCCCTGGTGGCGTGGTCGTAGGATGAGAAGGTCTCGAGTATCCTCTTGACGAGGCCAGTGTCGCTTTTCTGCGGCTCGGGCTGGAGAGACGGAGTTGCTTCCATCTGCCCGATAATCCTAGGGACGAAAACTTCCTCGTAACCGCGGGCAGAGTCCTGGAGGACGAACATGTTCGGGGTGAGCAAAAGAGCGGAGAGGGTCGAGCCAATTCTACCCTGGTGCTGGGCGTGGTACAGCCCGCCGACCGACGAATTTCCCCCAGAGACCTCGTTCGCGAGGGTGCTTGACAGGATTCTGACAGGGGAGGTGTCGAGGATGTGGTGGTCGAGGCCGTAGCCTACCTCGGCGACAAAGACCCTGGAGACCTCTGCCGTCAAGAGAGTGGTGAGGAGCCTGTTTGTGTGCCGCGTAAGAGGGAGGTTGGCGAAGACGCGGTTGGACTCGTTCACGACCATGATGTCAGGGAGCTTCCCCCCGGACGCCCCAATCGCCAGCACCTTGGCGATTAGCAGCATGGCCGCGACCTCGGCGGCCTGGTGGGACTCCGCTTCGGCGAAAGAAGCCACGCAGTTGTTACTGATCATACGCTTCACGACCCCCGTCTCGCCTGCCAGGTTGAGGGACCTGAGAGCACCGAGCTTGCCCCTCAGCTCGTCGGCCGTGTGGCCCCTGAACTCCCCCGTGGCGATCAGCCTGTCGGTGAGGGAGGACGGGCTGGCGAGGCCCTGCTCCAGGCCGATATACTGGATTGCCGAGTTCAGGAAGCCTTCTTGCTCGAAGTTGAGGTTCATGGACATGGTATAGGCGGACGCGGCTAGCTCGGCGTGGAGGGAGGCCTTCTCCTCCATCCTCTGGGAGTCGTAGAGGAAGTAGCCTAGGTTCCTCGCTTCAAAGCGGCCGGAGAGTCCCTCGGCCATTCTGCCGTTGAAGTCGAGGACCAGGGTCGTCAGGCCAGAATCTTTGCAGGCAGCGGCCAAGACCGCCGCGAGACCGTCCGCTCCTGTTCCGAGGACGTTTATCCCGGGGAGCATCTCGTCTGCCCTCAAGTAGAACCTGCCCCCGGTCCGGCAGTGGCCCAGCCAGACCGCTTTGGTTGTCGCGTTCATCCTCAGTGTGCGTGCAGACTGAATTAAAGGAAATAACGCATCTTAGATACTTATCTAAGATAAGTTCCGTGCTCCCCATCGGTTGAAGCACCGGTCCAACGTCTTCATCCTTATGCAGATCCTGGAGCTGCTGATGAGGGAGCCGAGGGGACCAACCCGGCTGGCTCAGGCGGCCAACCTCAACTATCAGAAGTGCGTCGAGTACCTGGGAATACTTTCGGCTAACCAGTTCGTCGGAAAAGACATTCAGGAAGGTCACGAAATCTACTCGGCGACGCTGAAGGGGAAGGAACTCTTCATGCGTTGGGACAGGATCTTCGAGGAGCTGAAACTGCCGTAGTTATCAAAAATAAGCGGGTGTTTTATACTAATCAGGGGCCCTCTAAATAGATGAGCGAAAAAGACATTTCTTCCGAGTCGGCCCTCGAGCTTAGAGAGGAAGTGCTCCAGCGGGTGGAGAAGTTCGGAAGCAGAGTCAAGAGACTGTCCGTGGTTACCTTGTTCGTGTCGGGGCTGTTGTCACTGTCTTACCTTGTTGAAATTGTTTACCCATATCTCGGCGGTCCCGCCACGGAGACAGTGAATCTAAAAGACCCCACACTAGTTGTACTTGAAGCGTTTCTGACTGTAATGGCACTTCTTTGGTTTTACGTGGGGCTGAGCGACTTCAGGTTCGTGGCTAGGTTGTCCTCTCTCGTGGCGAATGCAAGAATTCGAGAGCGTGAGATTGAGAAGGAAATTACGTCAAATCGAGCTGGGAGCTGAGTACGTGGATGGAGAGCGAGAACCGGGACGTCATTGCCGCGGGGGTTGCAGCTGCAGTTTTCTTTCTAATCTCCAGGGTCCTCGGATCACCTCTGCCCGTGATAGTTTGGCCAGGTATCCTCTTTCATTAGAAAAACTATCTGACTGCGAATTTGTGTTACGGCGCCGGGTCAAATGCTGGAGGTCGCTTTTATCTCTTCAGGCATGTTACACCGCGGGGCATGATGCGCCTGGGGCGGGCGGGTGTGAAACCCCGCTTCCGGGATTGGATTTCGGACGAATATCTCCAAGGCGAAAGCAGCGAGGAGATGATATCGGAGGTTTAATGAAATTGTGCCGCACGCAGCGTGAACAATCACATCATGTTATTCGAACAAGCCTACTCCTACAAGTGGACAAAGTTGACGAAAGGCTTTTCTCGACTTCATGTGACGATGAGCTCTCCCCTTTCATGCCCGAGTCAAACTCTTTCGTATTTCTCTGGCGTGATAGGTCCAGGCAAGGGATCTGCCGCAGCCATCCAGCAACACACGTTCCTAACATTCCAAAGCAGAATATCACATAATGTTGGGAATGTTGGAGCATAGCCCGGCACGGCGGGACTAACCGTCGTTCAGTACATCAGAGGCCTTTACCTAAGCGCCAAAGTGACGAATAGAGTGCCAAACTCCTAATTCGGGCCGAGCGCTGGCCCGGTATCACTAGGCGACAACCGTCTCTGTCGAATTCGCTTGGAATAAGCTCCGCTCAACCAACGCGACCGAAATCAAGCACCACTCCGCGTATACAGCGACCTGCTGTTGATTATTCTCTATGTGGAAGTGAAGACGTCATCCCTGCGGAGTACATACATTTAGGAAATTCGCTGTCTCCGCTACGTTGTTGTTGTCCATGGTGACCGTCACCGGGTTATTGGATCCCGAATAGGAGCCACTGCCGGAGCCTGACCAATTCTTGAAACTCCCACAACCTCCGCTGATGCTGGCCTGGACCTGGATTTGGGCGCCATCGGTGTAATACCCACTGCTCGGGCTCACGCTGCACGATGAACCGCTCGGACAGCCGGAAATCGAAGTAGTAAAGTGGTAGCTGCCGCTACAGGTCGAACCTGAACAAATGTAGTTCTCATTGGGAAGGTTAGAACCCCCTGATTGAGTGGTTCGGGGTGTCCATAGAGACCAATGGCTCGAGAACCAACCTGAAACGCCGTTGGATGTCCCCAGTTCATCGTAATAATTCGTGATGCCACTCACAGTATCTGTTAGCCCTGACCCATAAGCCGTTCCTGGAGGGGCAGATGCCCCAATGTCGAACCCAGGCGTCGCCCCAGCGCCGTAGGAATAATAGCTCTGTCCACCCACGTTTGCCTCCGCGTTGAAATTCGGATTGTCAGTGAAGAAGTTGCCGGAGGTCGCCTCGTTGACCTCGAAAGCTAGAGATGGGTCAAAGGAGTCACCACCTCCCGTCTGTTTGCTTGCTGTTCCGGAAGCAACCAGGCGGTTTGGATCTGACGAAATATAGTAGGAAGAACCGTTTGAAAGCGTTACTCTGTACCACCAACCCTGGAAACCGTTTTGGGTAGTATAAACAAGCGTCTGAGTGACAGTCGATGCCAAGGACGAACCCCAGTGGAGAGTTGAATCATACACGGTGCCGGCGCATATGATGTCAGCCCCACCTCCGGTCGGCTTCGCCATGTACAGAATCTCCAAAGAAGGAATAGAGTATGTGTTGGTAGGGCGGAAAACAATTGCTGCCTGGAACAATTCCCCGTAGAAGTCCACGTTTACATTCTGTCCATTCACTGTGCACGTCCCAGCTGTCTGGGTAACATTGTACCCGACGTTGAGCAAGGCCGCCGCGAAGGTGACGTCGGCAAGACCGTAAGAGCTTGCGAGATGCGTCCAAACGCCCGAGTAACTGGCAAGGCCCAGTGTCGTACTGTATGCGCCTATCGCCCAATCTGGATCTCCCCTTCTTGAGAGCCCAGACGAGTTGGAGTACGAGCCGTACGTCGACGAGTGAAGATTAGGGTGTCCGAAAGGCTCCCAAGTTGTCTGTTCGATGTTGGAAGGTGACCTACCATTAGCAATATGTACAGGCGGGAAGGTTATCAACAGAAGCATAATCGCGCTGACGAGTGCAATCCCCTTCTTATCCAAGGAATAATCCGGAGGCAAATTCTACAGGGTTTTACTTAAGTATTGAGTGAAATTCCCACGTAGAATATACCCTAATTCTTCACGTAGAAGTGGAGTATTGCGATATCCCCCCATTCGTCCCCGGCCACTACGGTGTAAACTCCTGGTTTGTTGCTTCCGATGGAGTTCACTGAGGATGTGAAGTTGCCGGCGTTAAGGGTGCTTCCCTGCATGGCGTAGACCTGCCCCAGATCAGGCAACGACTGCGGTGATAGACTGGACATCGGATTGATGGAGGGTGCGGTTTCATCTGGATGGAACACGCAGAATTCCATGCCATATGTCAGAACGTTCTTGGCCCCTGAAATATTAGACAGAGTATAGTATCCTCTGAAGATTGCAATGCCGAACGGGTAGGTTCCTCCGTCGCATGGGCCCCAACTCAGTCCCTGGATTTGCCACTCGTTGGACCGTGACATGTTAATTTGCTGAGTGGTAGGATTGTATTCCGAGATACCGATGATGAAAGCCCCGTTGGACTTGACTTCAGACTCGTTAATGGCCAAGGTCAGCAAGAGGCCCGATGGATTCTGGGCGGTGCATAACGTTGCGCCGCCGCAGTCCATAAGGGGACCAAGTGGCGGCTTCGTAGTCATTATCGTAGATGGATTCAGAGGATATGCATAGACTGCCCCTAATGCCACGCTCGCCGCAACGAGAACCGCGATGGCCGACGCACCCCCCAACTTGAATTTCTGACCCATGCGATGACCAAGAGTCCTTCCTGGACTCGGTGTATAGCTCTACCCTTTAGAATGGCGCCGTTCTATGATTAGAACTAATAAGGGCAAACTGAGTCGCTGATTCTGGGCACATTGAGTGGGTCCAAATCTGACGACGTGCTCGAAGGGACCACGCGCAAGGTCTTCAGGTTCGTTTACCGCCAACACGAACCTGTTGGAATACACGACATTCAACGAGGGCTCGGCTTGAGCTCTCCGTCCGTGGCCTACTACCACGTTGGCAAACTCGTCAAGTCAGGTCTTATCAAGGAGGAAGGCAGCGGATACGTAGCCGACAAGTTTGTTTTTGAGAATATGGTCAGAGTGAGGAAGACGGCACTCCCACTTCAGTCAGCCTATGCCGTACTCTTCCTCGCCGCTCTGGCACTGCTGGTCACAATATTGCGGCCAGCACAAATTACTTCACAGTACGCGTTTTCTGTGGTGATGATTGTCATCGGGTTCGGCATCTCGGCGTTCGAAGCTTATCGGACCCTGAGCAAAGAGATACTCTAGCCAGGCATGTCTAGTTGGAAATCAAGGTTCAAAACAGCGGACAGTGGGAGGTCAAGGATATGGCCGTCATAATAAAACGCTTCACTTTTGACCCATTTCGTCGAACAGAATCCATTCTGAGCGTGCTCGCGAACGATGCTGGTCGGACATGAACGGTGTCTTACCGGCTCGAGGCCCGGAACGTCCCGGTCATGGTGGGCTAAATCCCCCCTGAACTAACCTGCCCGTCGGCGGTTCATGAGCGTGGGGCAGGTCGATACCACGTTTCAAGGCAAGGAGAGCCATTCACGAGTTTTTGCGCAGGTTAGCCGGTACGATCGGTCCTGCGCCTTCCGACCCACTGTATGACATGTCCACTGGCGCCTGATGTTTTCGACGGTGACCTGGTTATTTATGACCACATTTAACATTGAATCGAAAGAGAAGCTAGATGATGAAGTGGCCATAGAGAAGATCAGGGGGTTCGTGGCTGCCGCAGGGGAGACCAGCGAAATGAGGAGGTTCATCGAATACAACGTCAGAAGGGCGCGCAGGAATGGGCTTCTTCCACCCACGTTCTCCAGGCTGAAGACCGAGCATCCGGACATCTACTGGCTGCTCCCGAAGGAGGTCCTCACGGCAGAGTCAGCCAAGGGGAAGGCCGTCTCGTAGCAATCCGTTGTACGCCCGTTCGAAACCGATGGATTATCTCATCAGAGGAGAAGCAAAAGTCGAAGAAAAATGGTGTCAACCATAATCCTAGCAGTCCTCGGCGGAGTGGCTGCGACAGCCACTACTGCTGCAGCGACTGGAGACGCCTCCTCGGCGGCCGCCGCCATCCACGCAGTTCCCCCAGGGCTCCACGTGGCGCTCTCGCACGTGCCTAGCACGTCGGAAGCCTACGAGGTCCTGAAGCAGCATCTCTCCCTCTACGCAGGGACCGGGACGGCGGGGACGGCTGCAACTGGCGGAGTGGCCGCGGTAGTCAGGCACGGCCTGCACCTCGGGCTCGGCAAATAGGCCGGCCCGTCTTTTTCTTTAACTGGCGGAAACAGTCCCTCGTCAGAGCGTCATTTTGCGCCTGAAAGAGTTCGCGAAGACAGGGAGAAAGATATCAGTGATCGGGATGGGGACGTACTATGATCCGTTGTGGATAGCGACCGCTTTCCTGGGATGGAGGAGGGGAGCCGCACCCAAGGTCGAAGCTATCAGGGCGGGCCTGGATGCGGGGATAACTCTGGTGGACACCGCCGAAATCTATGGCTCCGAACCCCTCGTAGCCGAAGCAATCCAGGGTAGGAAGAGGGACGAGGTCTTTCTGGCTACCAAAGTCTGGCCCAGCCATCTGCATAGGGATGCCCTGGTCAGGTCGTTCAACAAGAGCCTGAAGCGCCTGCGGACCTCGTACATCGACCTGTACCAGGTGCACTGGCCCAACCCTAGAGTGCCCATCCGCGAGACCATGGATGCGATGGAGGAGCTCATAGCAGAAGGGAAGCTGACGCACGTAGGTGTCAGCAACTTCAATCTAGATCAGCTCAAGGAGGCCCAGGCGGCCCTTCCAAAGTCGGAGCTGAGTTCCCTCCAACCCGATTACAGCCTCGTGAACAGAAGCCTCGAGGCGGAGGTGCTTCCATACTGCGACAGGGAGAAAATCGCCGTGCTCGCCTACTATCCGCTGGGCCATGGGAAGCTCTCCTCTGATTCCAGGCTCGAATCGGTGAGCTCGAACCGCGGGAAGTCAAAGGCGCAGGTCGCCCTTCAGTGGCTGGCAGGCAAGGACAACGTGTTCCCCATACCCAGGGCCTCCAGGGCCGAGCATGTCAGGGAGAACGCGGGCGCCAGCGACTGGGAGCTTTCCGGACAGGAAAGGCTGGAGCTCGACGCCAAGTTCCGGTAATCGCTTAAATCGACACGGTGGTAGCCTCGGGGAACAGGCGGGTGAGTGACCTCCACCCGATCCGCCATAGAAATCACGGTGTTGGAGGGAGTGGAAATAGAGACAACCAGCGAGCGACAGGATTCCCAGAAGGGAATCAAATCGGAGACATCTCATCCGTATTCAAATCGAACCAGAAGATTAGCCTTGGTGGCCGTTCTCACCGCTCTCTACATTGCGGCGAACGCTGTCCCAATTGACGCTTTCATCGGAGGCGCTGGATTCATAACGGCAGGAATCATCCTGCTACCAGTAATATCGAGGATAGTGAGGCCTTGGGAGGCTTTGATAGTCGCGGTAGTCGCCCCTCTGGGTCTCTTCGTATTCCAACTCTCCGTGGTTCCCGTCTTCGGGTTCTATGGGATGCTCATTCCCGCTTCTGCGATTGTTCTTGGGTCGCTTGGGTTCTACAAGTCGTATCTCATCCCGACTGCGTACATTGCGTTCGGCGCTGTATGGTACCTCTTGTTTTCCAACGGCATTCCCATATGGCTCATCCCTTACTTCGTGGCGGTATTTCTTGCCGTCTTGAACCAGGTTCGCCCTTTCGCCCGAGGAACGAAAGCTGAGGTAGTCCTGTACAGTTTCCTAGTCACCATGTGCGAACTGGTTACAATGAACATCGGTTCGATCAGCGTTCTGAAGTTACCTGGAGCCCTATGGACGATTATCACACCGTTCATGTTCGTCGAGAGAACTGTAGCCGTAATCGGAGCGACTTCGGTCTTGGTTGCGTTGATCAGGGTTAAGCAGGTTTTGAGGGTAGGGGAAATCTAGATGTGTAGGGCCACGGTGCTTTGCTGTTTCAAGTGCGCCGGCTGGTTCAACAAGGAAGGAATCGAATCTTGCGACATATGTGGGGACTGGAAGTGTCCCCATTGCGGGAGTTGCCTCTGCGACCTCACACTATCAGAAAAGAAGATTGCGATATCATACATGGCAACTTATGAGAATCTCTTGAAGGAGTTGACAGGAGAGTCCTACGATTTCAGCAGACACACGCAAGTCCTAAGAGATATCAACATCGAGCCTCGCAAACTAATCAGGAGTGGACTGTCAAGTTGAGTGAAAGTAGGAGCGCAATCAACATGATCTCTGGCGGGGTCGACTCCGTCACCACGGCCTACTACGTCAACAAGGAGCTGAAGCCCAAGAACCAGCTTCTGATATTCTGCAACTACAAGCAGAGGACCTACGATTACGAGGAGTTCTGCATCAGACAGATTTCGAAGGCGCTCGACGTCCCCCTGAAGATAATCGACCTCAAGTGGCTCGGGGACATCAGCACCTCTGTTCTCACCCATCCGGAGAAGGAGATAGCCGAGACCAAGGAGGCCGACCTCTGGGACCCGGACAAGGCGAGGCAGAGGATACTGAAGTGGTGGGACCCGTGCAGGAACGCCGTCCTCCTGCTCGTGGGCCTCTCCCATGCCGAATCATTCTACATCTCCAAGGGGGAGCGATATGACGTGCACATCGGCATCCGCAGGGAAACCCCGGTGGTGATGAAGGACAACACTCCGGAATTCCTCGAAGAAATGAACAGGGCCGCGGAGCAGGCCACACACCACGGCGGGTACAGGCTGCTCGCCCCGCTAATCACCTACGACAAGGACAAGGTGGTCGAACTTGGGGAGAAGCTGGGTGTCCCATGGGAGTACACCTACAGCTGTTACGCAGGGCATGGTTTCAGGACGGTCAAGGGCAGGAAGTTGCCAGTTCACTGCGCCATTTGTTCAAATTGCGCCCGCCGGAAGCTCGCCTTCAGGGACGCAGGGGTCAAAGACCCCTCGATCTACGCCCAATGAGAAGGCTCTCCAGGACTGAAACCATCGAAAATCCCTCTTAACTTCAAATACTCTCTCATCGGACAGCCTGTATTCGTTTGCAGCCACAGTTCTCAGCGAAGCTTGAGGCCACGGCTTGGGACCCCAAGCTGGAAGCTGAGATGAGACAGATATGGGAATATGAAAGAATCTTCGAGTTCAAGCCGTCCAACAACAAGAATCGTAACTTCGTGATGGACACCCCGCCCCCCTACCCTTCGGGAAAGCCTTGGCACCCCGGAGCACTGACCCAGTACACCCAGATCGACATGATCGCCAGGTCGGCAAGGATGCGGGGCCTGAACGTCCTCTATCCCATCGGGATAGACAGGAACGGCCTTCCGGTGGAGATCTACGCGGAAAGGAAGTACAGGGTGCAGATGAGGAAGACGCCGCGGGAGGAGTTCATCAACCTCTGCAAGCACGCCCTAGACGACCTGGAGGCATACATGGTCGGCCTTCTGAAGACTCTCGGGATTTCGGGGGACTACTACAACAAGTACAGGACCGACTCGGAGGAATACAGGAAGCTCACCCAGTGGTCGTTCATCGAGCTGTGGAAGAAGGGACTGGTCTACGTGGCGAACCGCCCGAACAACTACTGTGTGGACTGTAACACGACGATAGCTGACGCTGAAATCGAATATGAAGAGCTCCCCACCTTCCTCGTAACAAACACATTCAGGGTAAAGGACTCGAAGGCGGAGCTGGCTGTGGCCACCACCCGGCCCGAGCTCCTCGCAGCATGCCAGATGCTGGTGGTGAACCCGACCGACGGGCGGTACAAGAAGCTTATTGGAAAGACGGCCGTGATCCCGATCTACAACAGGGAGGTACCGATCAGGGGGCACAAGAGCGTCGACCCGAAGTTCGGGAGCGGAGTGGTGATGGCGTGCAGCTACGGTGACTATAACGACGTATTGCTGTTCAGGGAGTTCAAGCTCAAGGAGATCGTCGCCGTAGACATGGACGGTAAGATGACCGCAGTCACTGGAAAGTATGCCGGGGTCTCGATAAAGGACGCGAGGTCGCAGATAATCCAGGACCTGCAGGAGATGGGCGTAGCGACGAAGGTGGAGCAGATCCAGCACAGGACCCCTCTCTGCGAGCGGAGCAAGACACCCATCGAAATCATTCCCATGGAGGAGTACTACCTCAAGCAGCTGGAGTTCAAGCCTGCCATAAGGAAGATCGCCAAGAAGATAGAGTTCCACCCGGCTATGCACCGCCAGATACTCCTCGACTGGATAGACGTGCTCACCACCGACTATCCGATCTCTAGGCGAAGATACTATGCCACTGAGATCCCTGTGTGGTACTGCAGCAAGTGCAACACCCCCCACCTCCCGAAGCCCGGGGTCTACTACAGGCCCTGGAGGGACGAGGCGCCGTTCAAGAAGTGCAAGAAGTGTGGGAACACGAAGTTCGTGGGTGAGACCAGGACCTTCGACACCTGGATGGATTCTAGCCTGTCGCCGCTCTACATCTCGAAGCACCTGAAGAACGCCCGATTCCACAGCCTGACTTATCCGGCGACCATCAGGGTCCAGGGGAAGGACATAGTGAGGACCTGGCTCTACTACACCCTGCTCAAGTGCTACCAGTTGACGGGAAAGGAGCCGTTCAAGCATGCGTGGATAGGAGGGCTCGGGCAGGACTCCCAGGGGAGGGCGATGAGGAAGAGCCTGGGGAACTTCGTCGACCCGGAGCCCATCTTCGCGAAGTACGGCGCCGACGCGTTCAGGTTCTATGGGGCCTCCGAGGCCGGCCAGGGGTACGACTTCAGGTTCAGCGAAGAGAGGATCGCGGGGGCAGGGAAGTTCCTGACGAAGCTCTGGAACACGTGCAGGTTCATCAGCTCTTTCCCGGTGCCAGAAAAGGCGGAGCTCACCTGGACCGACAAATGGATGCTCAACGAACTCGGAAAATTGACCCAGGACTGCGTGGGGGCCTACGAGCGCTTCGACGTGTTCACTGTGTCGACGAAGATCAGAGAGTTCCTCTGGAACGTGTTCGCGTCCAACTATCTGGAGATGGCGAAGGGGAGGGCCTACGGAGACAGCGCGACGAAGGAGGAGCAGGAGGCGGCCTGGTACACACTCCACAAGGTGGTCAAGAGCATGCTGCTGCTGCTCGCTCCCATGACCCCCTACCTGACCGACACCGTGTGGAGGAAGCAGTATGGCACCCAGAGCATACATCTGGAGGCATTCCCGAAAGCCGAACGGTTCGAAGTGAGCGAGAAGGTGAGCCAGAGCATAATGGAGTTCAACGCCCAGGTCTGGAAGACAAAGAGGGACAAGGGCCTGGCCCTGAAGGACCCGATAGCGGCCAAGATACCTGCCAACCTCAAGCACTTCGAGAAGGACCTGATGCGGATGCACCACATCACGAAATAACGATCGTCAGTAATCCGTCGTTTGACGAATTCTACACCCATTTCTTGACGATTTTATATATGAAACTCCCTCATTCGTAAAGGTTGCAAGTCGTCGTTGCGCGCAGCCGCTGCATCTGGTGCGATGACATTCTTGATTCAAGCAACAGCATGGAAATGGCGTACAGTTGCTGCTCGGATTGCTTGTACCCAATGCCAACGGAGTAGCGCAGGCTAACCCGCTGTCAGCCGCTCGTATTCGGCTGCGTCGAATCTGACGGAGACCGACGAGGCGTTTTCCTCAAGATGGGCAAGGTTCGTCGCCTTCGGGATGGCCACCACCTGTTCGTCGCGGGTCACCCAGTTGAGCATCATTTGCGCCGGCGTCATCTTGTACTTCTGGAGCAGCTCGTTCGGGATTGAGTTTGCGATTCTCCCCTGGGCGAGGGGACTGTAGGCGATCAGTGTGACCTTCTCCCTGTCGCAATATGGGAGGACTTCAGCCTCGACGTAGCGGTTGCTCAGCGAGTATTCGACCTGGTTGGAAACTATCTCGTTCTTGGTCAGAGCGGCCCTAGCGTCGTCCGTCTCGGCGACGCTGAAGTTGCTCACCCCGATGTACCTTACCGCTCCTTCCTTGACGAGCCGCTCCATCGCTGACATGGTCTCCTGGATGGGTACGCTCGGGTCGGGCCAGTGCACCTGGTACAGGTCGATGTGGGAGGTCTGCAGCCTTTGGAGGCTCGCCCTGCACGATCTGAGCACGTCGTCGTAGTGGAGGTGACCGGGGGCCACCTTCGATGCGATGAAGACGTCTTTGCGGATGTCCTTGACGGCCTCCCCCACGACCTCCTCCGACCGCCCTGAAGCATACATCTCCGCCGTGTCGATGTGGTTGATGCCGAGTTCGATCCCTCTCCTGAGGGCAAGCACCTGCCCTTCTCGTTCCTCGGAGCTTCTGTACGACCCTATCCTCCAGGTGCCCATCCCAATCGTCGAAATCTTCTCCTTCGTCCGACCGAGCAGGCGGTATTCCACGCGAAGCAGCCGATTCGCCTGCCTTTAGAATTATCACGGTGAGAAAGGACATAAAGCGAGTTCGGGGCGAGCCTAGTCGGGCCAGCGTAGCTCAGCCTGGTTAGAGGGAGACCGACTTCAGCACCTGCCTTGTATCCTGTGAAGGAAAGCAGGGGGTCGCGAGATCGAATCTCGCCGCTGGCTCATCTTTGGTAATTACCCCACTTTCGCTTGAGCGTCTTCATTTTGACGTACACCCGGTCCTCGTTTAGAAGTACGTCGCGTATCGACTTCGCACCGAGCCCTTGGCTCAACAATCCTTCCACCCTCGTTTCTAACCAATCCGGCCAGTGCCTTTGGAAGGTCGAGGCGCTGCATAGCTTTTCGAGTAGCTTCCTTCTGTGCGTCAGCACTTCAGGGTTGAAGATTTGGATTCGTGCAGCTTCAGCCGCCGAGATGGCTACTACCCAGACTCCCTTGGACACTCCCGCTGTGTTATGGCACCCCATTGAGTCGAGCAGTTTCCGAACAAGGTCGGTGTTGGGCGAGGTGACGATGAACACAGCTTTGTTCCTCAGGTTTACGGTGCCGTCGGAGTCGGCTAGCCCTCTGAGAAACCACAAACGGAATTCGGCAGGTGCCGCCAGCAGCCGGTCCATTTTGACTGGTACATACGAGGTCAGCTCTGCCCTTGCAAGACCGAGGCATGCGGTCTTCAACCACGAAACGACCAATGAATAGCTCGATAGCCATCTGTATGCACCGTGCGGCTCGCTCGGCCTGGGAGGCTCGTCAGCTATCCTGCCGATGGGGACGCCAAGTATCTTAATGCATTCCGAAACGTATTCACCCAAAGCAAGGTTCTCCGTGTGCTTCTTGCACAAGCCGATTCCAATCCTTGCCTTCTGGCTTCCCGAAGCGAACTGCTTTACGGCATCGCCAACCAACCACCCGAGCAGGTAGTAGACCCGCTTGGGCAGCCTACCAGGGTAGACGTGGTCATCCCCGGGCAGGCCCAGAGCGTTGCAGAGCTTCAGCACCGCGTCGGCGAGGTCGTCGGGGGAATGAACGCGGCTGGGTAAGGATATTGTTTGGTGGTTGACTTCGAGTTCTGGGGGGGATTCTCATGCGCCGTTGGTTTTATGGCCGGATCCATCGTCGTTATCATCTTACCATCTTCCTGACCACGCTAGTGAACTCCCTCGGTTTGGACAGAGGATATGAACTGGAGCTCTTCTGCGATTTGGTTTCTGGGAGGGTACACTGAAAGTGTGACCCAGCGTCCGCGCTGTGTCCCCTGATGGGAAGGCTAGGTCGAGGGACCGAAATGCCAGATTGGCACGGAAAGCCCTCCCGCGGCTCTTCTCAGGCTAGCTGCTCTTCTTGAGCACTTCGAAGACGTCGCGGACAGTTGCCGCAAGATAGGGCCCGTAGTCCTCGTCGCTGAACTCCACCACGTCGACCCTGCCTGCCTTGACAGCGATTCTATAGCTCAGAAGATGGTAGCAAACCTCCTCTCTCCCTCCAAGGACTTTGAAGTAGAAGTTGCTGCAGGAGCAGTATGGCCTTTCAGGGTCGATGAATTCGTCTCCCATCTTTCCGACGACAGCGCAGATCTTTCTCCCGCTGGGTTTGAAACGGATCTCCTTGACACAGCCTGACAGAACAGCATCGAGGGCCTTGTCGAACTTCCGTTCATATTTGGCGAACTCGGGTACTTTCGCTCTGAGTTTTTCTTTCTCTTCTGACACTATCTCACTTGGCCGGTTGCAGGAACTCGGACAGGGAACTCTGGTCTTGGTCGCTCCTGAGGTCAGAGACGCGGATGCCCACCCTCCTGAACTCTCTGTCGACGGAACCGCTCAGGTCTTCGAAGAGGTCGAGGATGTCACTCTCCACGATGGAGAGGTCGTCGATTGGTGTCTCGAAAGTCTTGCTCCTCGTCTTTGTGGAGAGGTCTGTCAGGATTGCGATTGCTGTCACTGTCCTGAACGAAAGGTTCTGCGACTGGAGCCTTCTTCTCAGGTCGGCCACTGCTTCTGCCAGCTGCTCCATTGATGTCTCGGCGTCCGTGGTGTTCTGCTTTAGTGTGATGACCCTCATCAGTTGGCTGGGGCCCTTGTTCTCAGTGACAGGATCGGCGTCGGCGCCGTTGGCAGCGTCATGGAGGTAAACGGCGAACTTTCTCCCGAAGGTCTTCTCGAGTGAGGACAGTTGGCATGCGGCGAGCTCGCCTATCGTCCCTATGCCGAGCCCTCGGAGGGCCTCGGACGACTTTGGGCCGACCCCGTAGAGGTCGGCGACAGGGAGGTCCTTCATGAAACTCATCGTGGCGTCGGGAGGGACTATGACGATTCCACCGGGTTTCGCTTTGTCAGATGCGAGCTTGGCCACCACCTTGCTCCGACCGATGCCCACCGAACATGTCAGGTGTTCGCCGTCAAACACCGACCTCTTCACCCCCTCAGCAGTCGCCCGTGCTGCTTCGTAGTCGCTTCCTGCGCGTTTCGTGAGGTCGAGAAACGCCTCGTCGATGCCTGTTTGCTCCAGGACGTCGGCTTCGGCCCGCAGGATCTGCATTACCCTTTCGGAGATCACTTCGTACTTCGCATGGTCCATCCTGATCATGACTGGGTCCTTGCCTTCGAGCTTGCGCCTCGCGAGGGCGATCGGCATCCCAGAACTGACGCCGAGTTCCCTGGCCCTGTAGTTCGCAGTTGCGACGACGCCTGAATCTTCCGTCCGGCCTGAGAAGACGCACACTGCGACGGGCCTCTCCCGAAGGGCTGGGTTCTCGACCTCTTCCACCTGGGCGTAAAAGTAGTCGATGTCGATGTGGGCTATGACGCGCTCCAAGAACGAAATTCTCCGGTGGGTGCCGTTTAAGGGATTCCTGATGAAATGCTGAATTGGTGGGGTCGGCCGGATTTGACCTGGCCACTTCTGGCGGGGGCAGAGAGGCCTTTGCAGCCTCCCCTTCGCCCAACGTCTGACCACTCGATTTCAGACATACTCTGGTTCATATAAAAGCGCCACTCCGAGGGGTTCGCCCGTTAGGCCTTCGCCCCGTCAAATCCTGACAAGGAGGGTTCTGGATTAGAGAACTATCTGCGACGAGTCGTCTTGAAGGCGAGCCAAGTCGGAACAGCCGACCCCAGCCAAAGCACGTCGAACGCGACCATGTTCATGGGAGCAATGTGAAGCGCGGATAGCATCATTACTACCGCAATTCCTAGGAGCACTGCCTTCTCTGCCCACCTTTTCATTTGATGTTTCCCAGGCGACTTCGGTATTTAGAGTTAGGTGCATACATGTCTATACCACCCGACGGTTAATCCCAATATCAGCCACCCATCAAGTCAACAGTGCCCTCCCGAGGGTCCAATGAAGCGACCCGTAGTGCCCCGGCATCAAAAACCGCGGAGATGGTTCAGAAAAGCCTGCGTATCATACGATCCGGACTACGAGACGTACTTCGGCAGGCTGGGGAGAGGGAGACGGGAGTGAAAGTAGACGCTCGTGTTTTAAGCCCCAGGTCACAGCAGAAATGCGACACCGAAAGCAAGGCGTACTCTTGAAGACATCGAAGAATACTATGCACCTGAGGCCATCTTCAGAGTCCTCGAAGGGAGCACAGGCTGGAACTACAGAGGCAATCGGGACTTCCTCCGCCTGAGGGACAGGGCCCTAGTGTGCATTCTCTACCTATGCGCCCTCAGGATTAGCGAAGCGCTCCGGCTGAAGAAATCGCAGTTCAGAGTGGAGGAAGAGAAGCAACGGGTCAGGGTCATTGGCATTCTCCTGAGCAAGCGGAAGGAATACTCGAGGGTGAAGTACAGGGAGGCTTGGCTGCCCCTGGCGTCGGGGAGCCTGATGACGACGCGCCAGAGGATGACCAAAATCGTCACCGACTATCTGAATCGCCTCGACGAAGATGAAAGGCTCTTCCCCTTCGGACGCTCAAGAGCGTGGCAGATAGTCCACTCCATGTCCAGGGAGTTCTGGCCACATCTCTTCAGGGCCCTGGGAGAGAACTTCCTGTACGACGCCTGGGACCACGACATGCTGGCTGTTTCCGACTACGTCAAGGTACACCCCAGAACCCTTGAAAAATACATCAGGCGCAGCTATGAGAAGTATCGGCCGGTTTGAGCCGCTTTACTGTATGAGCAAGGAGTCCAGGAGCATGGGAATCGACGCACGGAACTTGGGTGGAAATCCCGGCGACCGCAGATTACTTTCACTCAACACCATCGGAATTGTTCTTTGATTAGGCGGTGATGTAGTCTTATGAAAAAACGGGTGCCCCTGCCCTTTTTCTGGGCAGGGGAGTTCGGCCCACAGAGAAGTAAGGCTTCTCGCTAGCTAACTGGTTGGACCCCGAAGATTACGACGATTCCTGTATTGATTTCGTATGGGTTGGCCGCAGATGGGTTGATTGCCAGGAAGTCTCCTGCCGTTTCGCCTGCAGTTATGTCAGCGGTGCTCTTGAATGGGGTGAAGCCTGGCTGGGTGGTGTACGAGGGGTTGTATGCAACGAGGATCAGTACCCATGGCCCTTTCATTACTCCGGCGGTACCATCGTTCCCGGAACCGGGCGCACCGGAAATCACGTGGTCATGGTAGGGGAAGTTGTTGAGGAACCCTCCGTGGAAGCATGGATTACAAAGTGGCTTGTAGCCCGAAGATCCCACTAACTCTGGGCCGCAGCTCGATGGGTTGGTTATGTCGCACCCCCCTAACTGTGCCGTGGGTAGTACGAAACCTCCGATGGTCGTCGTAGGGGTAGACGAAGTGAAGTAGGCCGCGATGTAGAGTGGTTCAGATGATGCTAGCAGCCCTGCGCTTGGGTTTGTTATGATCTTGGTTAGGTTAATGCAGAATAGTTGGCCGTTGGCATACGCTGTCTCACCACAGGGACCAGCTGCCTTGGCTACAGGGGTGGTTGCAGCAAAAAAGGTCAGTACCAGAAGGAGTGTGATGGCCGAGGATGCGAATGCATTCTTCTTACTTATGTTCATTCTAATTCTTCACCCCCTGCACTCTCAGGTGCCAATTTGGACCTCGACTTGCTCAGCTTCCTTCCAGCACTTCGTAGGTCTCGTCCGGGAGCAAGCCATGCGCCTCTGAGTGTGCCCTTCTCGGCGCGTCCTTGTCTGGTGCATCTGAGAGGCAGAAGACCTTCCCCTGGCTCTCGTCTACCCAGAACTTCAGGAATCTCACCCCGTACCTGTTCTGCACTTTCAGGTCTTTGGCATGGGCTTCGGCTACGTCCGATAGTTTGACCCCCTTCAGGCCGCTGTGCACGTCGATGTATCGAGGCATGACGTCGTCATCGCCCCGAAATTGGATAAGACTAACGGCACAAATAGTGCGAAACGCTTACTGGTGGCGTGGATGCGTCAGATTCGGAGCGGCCTCCTAGCGAGGCGGTCAAAGAGATCATAGAAAGAGACGGGGCGATCAAGATTGGCCTGGCAAGAGGATTGGTGAATGCCAGGGCACTTGCGAGGTACATCCAGGTCGCTACGCACAATCAATACTCCTTCGAGGCGCTAGTCAGCGCAATCCGGCGATACCCCGTTAAAGCGAGCGCCACGAAGTATCAGGACGCGGGCAGACTCATCACGAAACTCACATTGAAGAACAAGATTGTCGCGGTCACGATAAGGAGCGCGCCCGAAATACCACTGATTCTGGCGAAGTTCTCGGGAGAAATAGACTTCGGAAGAGGAGAGACGTTCAGGGTGTCGTCAGGAGCCGAGTCTATATCCGTGATCATAGATTCGAAGAACCTCGAGAAGCTCACGGTTGCTATACCTAAGAAGGATATCGTGAGAGTCCTTGGAGACCTTTCAGAAATCATCGTAGTCCTGTCAGATGTCGCTCTGAAGACCGTCGGCGTCGCCGCCACCATAACCACGGAGCTTGCCATAAACGGGGTGAACATCCTCTACATCATGAGCTACGGGCCTCCGCACACGATGGTCTTCATAGTCGAGGAGGAGGAGGCCCTCAACGGGTACCGGGGACTTCAGAAGCTAAGCAAGATTTCAATCTGACTTTTGGCACAACAAAAGGAAGAATTTCCGACCTACATCTAGTTCCGAAATCCCGGCGACCGCCCGCATTAGGCCATCTTACTACATACGCACAGTGGAGAATCTGGGGCAAGTCCTAGCTCGGTATACCGTTCGAATCCGACCGTCGCCGGTCGAAATTCGAGCCCAGAATGAACTCCATTCGTCCTAAAGAGGCTTGATTCTAGCTATTTTGGCGCGACGTGCACAATCGAGTGCAAGCCAAGACCTTGGAAAATCGTGGCATCGGCATTCTCTTCGGATCGGATGAAGCCTTGATTGAACCATACTCTCCCAAGTTGAATCCGGAGCCTGCGATGAACGGAGTGGATGCGTTTGTGTTCGGACGGCCTTTCGAGTCGACTGCACGGCTCCAGATTCTTGCGGGGGAAATATTGTACATATGCAAAGGAAGGGTGATGGAATACACAATCAATCCTTAAGAAGCAAATGGAAGAACTCCGCGGTTGGATTCTTTGCGTTTCAGGGCTGGAATTGTCGTCAGCCTTCTGCTCCTTCTGGCATCACCACTTTTCATGCTCAGCGTCTCAGCACAACCATCAATGGGGAACTGGGTCATAACTGGGACGCAGGTTGTTCAGAACGAGTCAATCA
Source organism: Nitrososphaerota archaeon (assembly GCA_028867035.1). Classification (GTDB taxonomy): domain Archaea; phylum Thermoproteota; class Nitrososphaeria; order Nitrososphaerales; family Gagatemarchaeaceae; genus UBA183. Next base: position 68,759 of record JAGWHB010000005.1, read on the forward strand.
CCCTCAATGGAAACTTGACCGTTGTATCAGGCGGGAACCTGACCTTAAGAAACGTCAAGCTCACGATGAACACTCAGTACAACGGGGAGTACGGGATACTCGTCCAACCGGGAGGTTCGATATACGTCTACGGCAGCGTAATCACCGCAGCCAACCTGGCGATTCGATACACCTTTGTCGCGGAAGGTACCAATTTTGTACTCAAAGGCAGCGAAGTCCAGGGTGCGGGCTGGTGCCAGTCTACCACTGTGCAGAATTGTTGGCCCTCGGACAGCGTTCGGGCGCATTCCACTCTCTTGGTGGCGAGTAACAAGGCGCTAATCCAGAACAATACCATATCACACGGCGCCATCGGCCTCATCCTCACAGGCACTGACGATGTTGTCCAAGGTAACCTGATACAAAAGAACGATTTCTCCGCCCTCATGTTGCTGGGCTCGAGTGGCGACAGCATTACAGGCAACGTTTTGTATCAAAACCGGACCTCTGACGTTTCCGAGGTAATCTTACTTAACGGAGCCCAGGGCAACACAATCGCAGGAAACACAATAGAAGAGCAAAACAGACAGGATTGGAGGTCGACGGTTGACTTCGACGGCATCGCCGTGGACGCCGGCTCAAACGGGAATCTGATATCCAAGAATAATATTGCAGTGTCGAGCATTGGAGTCTTCCCGCTGGAATCGAGCGACACTTCAATCCTCAACAACACGATTACATTCGGCGAGGCTGCCGTCTCGATACTCTGGGTGGGCGTGAACACCAAAATCATGGGCAATACTATGATTGAAGCTTTCAGTCAGCAAGCCTTTGGGATCATCGTCAACCTGGCCCACAGCAGCGTGATCGCAGACAACACGCTTTCCGGCACATTCTCGCAGGAAGCAATCTACCTTGACCACACGGACAATGCCAGCCTAATCGATAATAAAGTCAGCGGCACAGGAACCCAAATCTCCTTGTTCCTCTTCCACTCGAGGAACGACCAAATCACCGGCAACAGCTTCTCGGGTGCCGAGTATGGTCTGTTCGTTTCGGGCAACTCTGATGGCAACCTTCTAACTGACAACATAGTAGATGCGAGCCATAGCGCGACAATCGTCGATTCTAAGACGAACACAATCTATGGCAATAATTTCTATGACGCCAGTGGGCCCACTGGCGGACCGTATGACAACGGAAACAATTCCTGGTATTCGGGGCAGGAAGGGAATTATTGGGCCTACAGTGGTGGCAGCGAATACAGCCGCACGGTGATACCTCCCGACGGCAAGGAGCCTTTCTCTCTGGCCCAACCAGTGTCCATTTCCTCCCACAAGATCCCCGTCTTGAATCAGCTACCCATCCCTCCGCTCTCCAATTCAGGGCCACAGTCGGCAGCCACAACCATCAAGGATGAAACGGTCAGCGTCAACTCGGGTTGCCTCTGTGGCAACGTGACAATCATCAACAGTACAGTCACGTTGGGCAAGGATGGAATAGTCGGGATCGACAGATTCCGAGGTGGATCGATAACAATTGAGAACAGCAAAATACTTGACGGGGGTTATGGCTTCATACTTGGCGCCTACAACATCGCCTATCCCCTGGTGGTGAAGAACAGCACGATACAGGGTGCCTACATGGAGGATCTCGACGCGTCGAACATAACCCTGGTAGGCAGCACCTTCGTCGATTCGCAGGAATCCTACGGCATTTCCGTGGCAAACGCACATATTGTGACCATTATGAATAGCACTTTCACTGATGATACTGTCGGGGCTCAGTTCTACTGCGGCCTTTCGGTATCCAAGAGCATCTTGATTGCCGGAACGAAGTTTAGCAATACACTTGAGGTTGCGATCAATTCCAATTGCGTGTCAACTCCGAGTTTCGTCATAGCAAACAATACGATTTCTGGTAGCTGGGGGGATGGCATAACCGCCGGAGGGCCCGACAACGCAGTAATAGAAGGGAACAACGTCTCAGGTATCAGAGGATACAACCCGATAAGCGCAGGTGGCAACGGGGATACCATAGCCGACAACAAGGTCGCGAACTCTGCATATGGCATCAACGTGGGGGGATCGAATAGTCTTGTCACTGCGAACGCACTGATGGATGACTCGTCTGGCGGGCTCTTGCTTGGAGGAAACAACGACGAGGTCGTTGGGAACACAATCTCAAACATCGGATATTGGGGAATCCAAGTGACAGGGTCCGCTAACACGATTTACCACAACAACGTCGTGGACGCCCAAACCCCGGCGATCGACCAGACCGGGCTAAACCAATGGAGCCATAATGGCGAGGGCAACTACTGGAGTTCGTACGCCGGCAAGGACCCAGATCTTGACGGGATAGGCGACACCCCGTTTCTGACAGGAAAGGGGGGGCAAGACAGCTTTCCCTTCGTAAAGCCGAATGGCTGGCTCACGAAGTTCTACTTCACCATGAACACCAATCTTCCGACCTCGACTCCCTTCACCATCAACGGGTCCACATTCAAGACCGCTACCATTCAGACAACCATCAGGCTGGGTTACGTCGCTTCGTACGTGATTTCCATGCCGCAATCGGTGAAGCTGTCGAATGGGTCCAGCCTGGTCTTCGTCAGATGGGGAGACGGCCAGAATTCGGCCACTCGAACTTTGCGACTGGGGTCCAATTCGACCTTGACGGCAATGTACGCCCTTCAGGCTCCCACTGTCACCACGACCACCTCGACCCCAGCCACCACGACCTCGACTAGTTTCAGCGGAAGTTCCACGACAACTTCCAGCCCAGCAAGTTCCATTTTATCTACTTCGGCCACTTCGTCGTCTGTGGGAGGCGGGGGGATTCCAGAGTTCCCTTACAAACTGGTAACAGCCACCGCTTTCGCGACCGTTGTGATACTGTCCTATTTAGTGCTTAGACATCGCGTGATTCGAAACAGGCGCTGAAAGGAACTGTCTGGGGGAGGGATTCGAACCCGAACCATCGTGAAGATGGCGAGCCTCTCCTCCGGCATCGGAGAGCCGCGCGAAACCACGCCCTGAGGAAATTGGCTCGGGGCGGTGCTCAAATATCGAAGACCAAGATAACGAGACATGACCCCTACGGTGTAGCCGCAACCCAAGACTCGAACCGAGTTCGGGTTCATTTCTGGCACGGTGTACCCATCGGCGTCGACCGTCGCCGTTCGCCAGTAAGCCCAGAATGAACTCCGTTTGGCGAGAAAAGTCCGATTCTAGCCTTCTTGAGATGACCCGTCTCGGGCGAGTATGTTCCGTTTGACACCATGAGCACTTTGATGAATGACGGCGAACCCTGCCTCGCACTGCAACGTCTCCCTCGTTATTAACGCCCAGACTACCTTCCTTCATGCAGACCGGAGCCCCTTCGTCAAACGCGACCTGAGGGCGTTGAAGCAGACCGCCAGGTCGCTCCTCCCCCCTGACAGCATCTCGCTTCGCATGATTGAGTCCCAGGAGGACCTCCTTCCCGATGAAAGGGCCCGCGTAGTGGTCCCGATGCTCGCCAGGATGGTGTGGGAGGAGTTCAGGGAGAGGAGGCCGAGCGCTTCATGACGACTTCCCCGTCCTTCACATGAAGCTCCCACCCGTCGGGGACCATCTCCCTTATCCTACCCAGATCGGCCTTCGGCATGCCTCCCGTCGCTGGTGTAGCCTCCTTCCCAGCCGTGGGGGGCGACCTCGCCTTGCTGCCCTTCGTCACGATCAGCCTCTGCAGGTCTGCCGGGGAGAGCCCCGACAGGTCCCCCAAGCCCCCGATCTCCTCGTCGGTGAAGCTGAACACCTGCAGGAACCTCCTGTTCATGGCCGAGAGCACTTCTGCCTGCCCGGTCTCCACCTTGGCGAACACCGTGAGGTGCGGGACGAGCCTCCTGTAATCCGCTGCCCTCTCCTCGACCGACTTCTTGTAGTAGGTGTCCATGTAGAAGCCGTGCCCGCAGAGGGCGTGGGCAGCGTGCTCACCTATGACGTCGCTCCCCTTGGTCAGGAAGTACTTGCGGAAGAGATGGAAGTGCACCACGTGGGTCCTGTGCCCCTCAATCAGCCTGTTGCACCCGGCCCTCTCGCACACCCTCCTGAAGGTCCGGATCGCGGTCTTCTCCCGCCCCCAGATGTCCCCGTCGAACGCGAAGACGTACCTGTCATTCGGGGCGGGGACCACCTTCGCCTTCGGCGCCCTCGGGGCCGGGTCCCAGTCCCAGAGTATCCTCCTGATCGCGTCTCTCGTCTCGTTGGTCATGAAGACGACCCTCAGCCTCCCGTTCTTGGTGTTCTCTGCCCTGACCGTGGCCACGGCCGGGCGCGAGTCCAGGTCCAGGTCCGAGACCCTCAGCTTCAGGGCCTCAGCCAGCCTCATCCCCGAAGAGAGGAGCGGCAGGACCAGGGCGAGCATCTTCCTGTTGGGCCTCCCCAGGGTGAGGACCTTCCGCAGGGTCTCCATGGAGAGGGGCTCGTCCTCTATCTTGAGTATCCTCGGCTGCTCAACCCTCTCCCTGAAGCGCTGGGGGTCTATCCTGACGTCCAGGAACAGGAGGAACTTCTTGGCGGCGTGGACGTACCGGTCAGTGTCTTGGGTTTGATCCCTTGCAGGTCGAGCCACCCCACGAACCCGTCGAGGACGCCGTAGACGCTCTCCTCGTCCACCTCCGCGATGCGCTTCTCTTCGCAGTACTGCCTGAAGCGCCTTACGCCGTTCTCGTAGTACCTCTTCGTGTGGAGGCTCTTGCTGCGACGGAACTTTTTTTCTGCAAATTCAGATGCTTTCCCCCACTCAATCATGCGGGGGCAGTTGGCCCGCCCTAATAACGCCAGAATGCGCTCTCTGTCCCCTCCAAAAGTGGTGGGGTCGTAACCGTCTGTAGCTTTGGCCGAAAGTCCTGGGCGCGATGGGGTTAAGGCACCCACGTGACAGTCCACTTCCCCGGAAGTTTCTTTAGCTCTTCTACGTAATGAAGCGAATTACAGACCTTGCATCTTAGCTCCAAGTCGTTGATCTTTCTCTTTCCGTTCATTATGGCAAAGAACATGTCTTTCTGACGGTCGCTCGCGCTGTTGCCGTGATATTCTTTCCTCCCTCCGCCATTCTTGTGGTTTATCTCCAAGGCATCGGGAATGGTGCAACCACAGTTAACACACTTGCCGCCCATTTTGGCGATGACTCTGAGTCTTAGTTTGTGCCTGTACCTCCTGTAAACCTCACGATGCCGCCTAGCCCATTCGCGCTGGTACTCTCTGTTCTTCGCAGGGTCAGAGATTGGCATTCGTGCAATGGGTTCAATGAGATCTATTTATTCTAGTGTTGAACCCAAGGGAGAAAATAGGGAGGCCAGCGCGAAAGTGAATGGGGTCGGCCGGATTTGAACCAGCGATCTCAAGCGATCTCGAGGCAGACTGCGTGGCAATCTGCCCACTTCCCGAGGCATCTTCCGCTTATGATTGAAGCCTAGACCAGACTAGCCGACGACCCCTAGCTGGCGGCCCGCCTCGCCTGCGTTTATATCCTATCGCGGCGCCGTGGAGTCGGTCAATAAATAGCGGAGGGGTCCTCTGCGTGGCCATGCCTGTGAGCTGCTGCCCGGTGGAGATGTGTGACAGCTCAGATTGCCTGCAGTTGACAGAGAGGGAGACCAAGGTTTGCATGACCATCTGTGGCAGCACCGAGCCGGTGGCCTTCTCGGCGTTGAGGAGGACCGTGGGTTACCACCAGGAGGTGGTCTCGAGGATTCTGAAGCGGCTCGTGAACCATGGGGCCATCGAAAAGGTCAGGGGCAAATACAGACGAGTTAGTCAGTGACATCCTCCCACAACTAGTGTCGTGGGCTTCCAGCGGCAGTGTCCCTTGGACGTGTACCCCGCCGCGCGTGGTTCCTGCTTCGACGACCGGGCACGCCCCAGAGTTCAACTCGGAGGGTGGAGGCCTGATCTCCACAGGCGTAAGTTCGGGCATGTCCTGCCCTACCTTGGCGATTCCTCGCTTCAGCACAATCCAAGCCGCATTAAGGTCTCTGTCTAGTCTTCTTCCACAGCCTGCACAATCGAATTCTCTGACGTCAAGTGTCACAGGATTCAGAGTGCCACAGGAGAAACACTCTTGAGTTGAATAGGCAGATTGAACGGTCTCGAATACCCCACCGACGCGTTCTTCTTTGTATCTTGCGAACGACAATATCTGCCCCCATCCAGCATCGTAAATGGATTTGGCCAACAAGTGGTTTCTGCCCATGTTGGCGACTTGCAAATCCTCAAAGAAAACGGCGTCGTGGTATCGAACAAGATTCGTGGTCAGCTTGTGATTAAAGTCCTTTCTCTGTCTTGCGATCTTGGCATGGTGTTCTGCAAGAATTCGTCGTATTTTTGCCCTGTTTTTTGAGCCCCTTTGCTTCCTTGAGACCGACCTTTGCAGCCTCTTGAGTCGTCTTTCTGCCTTGCGAAGATAGCTCGGGTGTGGAATCTTCACCCCATCCGTAGTGACGATTATCGACTTCAGGCCGAGGTCCACCCCGACCGGTGAAGAGATATTCGATGGCCCTGAGACAGTCGTGCTCACATCGTATATCAACGAAACATACCAATCCCCGTTTGGTTCATGGATGATGGTACATGTCTTCAGCACTCCGTTCGTTGGAACTTCCCTGTGAAGTACCATTGGGACTTCCCCGACCTTGGACAGCCTTATGGTACTCTCGTTTACTTTGACACTGCCGTTGTAAGCTTGGGGATAGGTGAAGGATATGATGGCATTCGCGGGTTTGAACTTCGGATATCTTGTTACTCCGCTGAAGAACGCCTTGAAGGCTTTGTCCAGCCGTCGTAGAATGTCTTGTGCCGATTGAGAATATAACAATCCCAACTCCGAGTCGACTCGACGTTCATTGGTCAGAATCTTGGCTTGTTCGAAGTATGTGACCGACCTCACTTCATTCTCCCACGCATCCCTCCGGTGTGCCAACGCGTCATTCCACAGGTTTCGTACGACTTCGACCATTCGGAGTAGTGTCTCTTCTTGTTTCTTGGCGGGATAGATTCGATAGCGTCGTGCTGTCTTGTACATGCCCTATGGTTAAATTGGATTTTCCTATTTAACGACCCATCCGTTTCAACCCCGTGAGAGTTGTCAGCGATTTCCCACTAGGTTAGTCAATAATTACCCACGGTAGTGTTATTCAGCGCGAGGTGAGCCAATTGGAGTGTTGTTGCTGCTGGCCAGGGTGCTGCGGCGAAGAGAAATCGACTGGGTTCTAAAGCGAGGATTTATAGGCCGAACCGAGGGGATGAACTCTCATGTCTGAAGAGAGAAAGACCGTCATCGTCGGCCAGAGCAAACCCCTACTGAACTATGTAACCGCCTGCATCACCATGTTCAACGGTGGCGCCAAGCAGGTGGTCCTCAGGGCGAGGGGGGAGGCCATCAACATGTCAGTGGAAGTGGCCCAGGTGCTCAGGAAGCGCTTCATGAGCAACGTCCAGATCTCCAACATCACCATCGACGGTGAGAACGTCACTTCAAGGGATGGGAGGCAGCTCAACCTGCCTGTTCTCGAGATAGAGCTCTCAATCCCGATGTAAGGGACAGTTTCAGGCAGAAAACGACTAGGTGCAACATAGATTCGGGAAAGGATTTTAGCCCCACAACCAGGGCGAAGCTCTGGTTTCTTTGAAGTCCAGGCGATTCGCGAAGGTCGAAGGCAAGCTCCCAGGCGCGAAGGCCGCCGCGGTTGTGAGGGAGACGACCAAGTTAGTATCGCCTTCCATATCCCGCTTCTACCCACTGGTGGTGGAGTCGGCCCATGGGGCCCTCGTGAAGGACGTCGACGGCAACCAGTTCATCGACTTCGCGGCGGGTATCGCGGTCCTCAGCACGGGATCGACCCATCCGAAGGTGGTCCAGGCCATCAAGAGCCAGGCCGAGAAGTTCATCCACTTCTCATATACCGACTTCTATTACGACAATCTGGTCGAGCTCTCCGAGAAGCTCCTCCCACTGATCCCCGGGGGCCGGAAGATGGTCTACTACGGGAACAGCGGGGCCGAGGCCATCGAAGCTGCAATGAAGCTGACAAGGAATTATACGAAGCGCCCGGTCTTCCTGGCTCACTCCGGCGCCTTCCACGGCCGGACCATGGGGTCCCTGAGCCTTACGGCGAGCAAGCCGATGCAGAGGAGGGGGTCGCTCCCACTGATCCCTGACGTCGTCCACTTTCCTTTCCCCTACTGCTACAGGTGCCCATGGAAGCAGACATTCCCTGAATGCGATTACTACTGTGTGGATTACTTCAAGGAGCAATACCTCGACAAGTTCGTCCCCGTGGACGAGGTCGCTTCGTACTTCTTCGAGCCCATCCAGGGAGAGGGAGGTTATGTCCCGGCGCCTCCTGAATACTTCAAGAAGATGGAGTTCCTCCGCAAGGAAGGCGTCCTCTTCGTCTCGGATGAGATTCAGACTGGGGTAGGGAGGACAGGGAAATTCCTGGGGATTGAGCACTACGATGTCGTCCCCGACGTC
>JAGWHB010000005.1:77606-127399 GCA_028867035.1 Nitrososphaerota archaeon
GTTTCCATCACGGCCTCCTTGTGATAATCGCAGGGCGGAACACCCTCCGTTTCGTGCCCCCGCTCAACGTGACAGAAGAGGTGATGGACGAGGGACTGGACATATTGGAGGAGGGCATCGCGGCCGTGAACTCGACCGCGACCAAAGTCTAGGCCATGTACGACTTTGAGACACTGATCGGGGAACTCCTTCAGCAAAAGCCAGAGCTGACCCGGGACGAGGTGATGCGCCGGGTAGAGGACAAGAAGAAGACCGTGGGCGCAGGCTACCTGACCGACCAGGGAGCACTCTTCCTCGTTGCCGGAGAGCTGGGTGTCTCCCTTCGGAAGGAAAACGCCTCCTCCGATATGACGATCAATGACCTCTACATAGGGGCCAACGACGTCACGGTAGTCGCCAGGGTCCTGGCGGTCTATCCTGTAGCCACTTTCAACAAGAAGGACGGCGGTCAGGGGAAGTACCGAAGGCTGGCTCTTTTCGACGGCAAGAATTCGGTGCGGTTGACTGTCTGGGAGGAGGGGCTGGAGCAGATTGAGAAACTCGGACTTGAAGTCGACACCCCGGTGAGGGTGACCAGCGGCTATGTGAAGCAGGGCCTGGACGGAAAGCCGAACCTGAACCTCGGGAAGAGGGGGAAGATGGAGGTCTTGGCCGACGAGAAGGGTTTGGCGAAGCTTCCTTCGATTTCGACGGTCGTCCAGAAGCTCCCAGACCTGACGAAGGAAGAGCAGTTCATCGCCCTCGAAGTCGTCGTCAGTTCGGAACCCCGCTATAGCGAGTTTGTGAGATCTGACGGGTCGGAGGGGTCTCTTTTCCAGTTCGGGGTGGCACGCGACGGGGGGAAGGAGACGAGGGTTGTCGTCTGGAGTCCCACGGCGAAGCCTGAGCTGAAACGTGGACAGAAGCTGCGTATTACAAACGTGAGAGCAAGGCGCTCGAACAACGGAGACTTCGAAGTCCATGGCGACGCCGGCAGCGTCATCTTGTTGGGTACTCCGGCGGAGAGGTCAGAGCTCAGGGTGGCCGCGACGAGCTCCAGCCAGTCGGCCAAGATAGTTCTGGGGGTCGGAAAGGACAGGAAGGTCAAGGTCGTCGAGATCAGTAAAGGGGTGAAGGAACCTTCACAGGGGGATCTGATTGGCGTCGTCCCCGACGAAGTGACGGAGGGAAGGATGTACTGCAGGAGCGCGGACTCGTTGAGGGTGATTGAAGGTGGCTCGTTCCCCGGGCTGGAGGAATTAATGATGAAGGTCCAGGAGGTCAAGGAGGAGGACGCCCAGATCATGGTCGAAGTGATCGCTCTGTCTCATGGGAGCGTGGAGGACGTCCGCCTGAGGGACGGGAGCACGGTGAAGAAGGGGGAGCTCGTAATTGGAGACGACACGGGCGACATCAAGCTGGTGGCATGGCGCGACCTGTCTGGGAGGGTCTCGGGAACCCAGCCGGGAGAGAGGCTCAGGCTTGTTGGGGTTGTTCCGAAATCGACCAAGATGGGAGGATGGGTCCTTCAGCTGTCAAGCCTTAGCGTAGTGGAGAGGCTCAGGGGCCACAGCTAGGCCTTAGAGCGCCTGAGCGCTTCGTACTCGTAGACGAAGACTATCACCAGACCTATGATGAACAGGGCGATCATCGCCGTGCTGATGAAGCTGTAGTAACTGTCGATGCTGAAGAAAGGAAGGTGCAAGTCCTGGCCCGTGACCTTGGCTACTGATATTAAGCGTTGCTAGAATTTCATGATGGTTCTTTTAACCCCAGTCGGCGGCCCTTCCTCGCCGGGGTGGCTTAGCTTGGCCCATAGCGCCGGGCACGCTCGACGTGAGCGACACTCATAATCGGCCAGGTGAGAGATCCGGAAAGGGCATCGCGGCCCCCGAAGGTCGCGGGCTCAAATCCCGCCCCCGGCACCATCAAGATCGATAAAACGGCTCATGTGGTCTTTTGTGAGAAGCCGCGACTGGGATTTGGGCCCAGGACCTTTGCCTGTTTGGAGGTTTAGCTCTACCAAGGCAACGCTCTACCAGGCTGAGCTATCGCGGCACTCAAGCCCGCACCGACTGAATTCGATTTTTAATCTTTGAAAAGTGGTCGTGGGTGAGTCGTTACTTTAGGAAGGGGGTTGACCAGGTCGCGAAAGTGTATGAATAGTTCTGTTGAACCGGAGGGAAGTCCTTTGCCCAAAATACCCCTCCAATCCCGAAGGCGGCGTAGGTAGCCGACTCGCGTACAACGATGGGAAGGCCTCGCGGCCCTAGCGAATGAATCGACGTTGGTGGAGCAACGGGGATTGCGGGCACCAGCAGGAGAAGCAGGAACAACACGAACGCTATCGCGGGTATGATTACCAATTTCACAGGGAATGCCGAGCGCAAGCGCTTGCGGCATCATGCTCGTCCCAATAAGGACAAGTAGTAGATTCTACCTATACAACTTCTCGTCCTGACTGTCAGAGGAAGGGAGATTGATTTGTTTCTTTCATATCACTTGGAAGCCTTGGCGTTCTTGTTGAAATCGAGCGCGAGTTTCACCCATCTGTGGAGCTCCCCTCTCGTTCTCAGCACATCCTCGTCCACCAAGACGTAGCCTTTGTATTTACGACCCTTCATCGTCATGGTCCGGCACCCCTTCAGCTGCACAAGCTCCTCGTGCATTTCCGGGTCGACGCGGCACATTATCCTCGAGTTCCTGACGCTGACACAGAGCTTCCCGTCGACCATGAAGGCGACGCCACCGAACATCCTCTTCTCCTCGAGCTTCGGGACCCCTGAGAGCTCCGCTCGGACTCTGGCCGTCAGCTTCTCGTTGAACGTCATGGCGAGAAGGTCGTCGTGCCCCGTCTAATGAGTTCGCGCTTCTGCCCGAGCTTGGTTTCTCGGCTGTTCGCCAGACTAGAACGCCCGTTCTGTGCTCTAGGCTTTACTCTCCACCCGGCATAACCTCCGACCATGTGCGCGGCGGTCGAAAGGAAGTTTTGGCACCGTGAAGCTGCTGTGTTCGTCCTGGCCATCCTTGGGATAGCGGCCGTGGTGGGGGTGTTCGCCCTCGCTTCGGGAGCCTCAACGTCCAACGGCTCGACGCCAAAGGCCATCCCTCAGGGCCTGAGCACCTTCGAGAGTTATTCCCAGCTCCAGCAGTACATCACGGCGAACGCGAAGTCCGCCCAGCAGTACAACACCCATGGGGTCTTCTTCGGTGGGGTGATGAATGTCAACGGGGGCTTGCCGGTAGGATTCGGAGGCCCTGTCCTGGCCCTGACTGCGTCGGTCGCGTCGATTCCGTCGTTCACCGGCACGAACGTCCAAGTCCAGGGCGTTGACGAGCCAGACAGGGTGAAGACTGATGGCACTCACCTCTTCGTCTCCACTCAGAATTCGGTCGCGATTATCAACGCCTATCCGCCCAACTCGATGGCGGTCCTCTCGAGTCTGAAGTTTCCGAACATGAACGTGCTCGGCCTTGAAATCGCCCAGGACCGGCTGATGGTGATAGGTCAGGAGGGCTCGGGCACTTCCAAAGTCGAGCTGCTCCTCTACGACACCTCGGACCTTTCATCTCCAAAGATGATGCAGAATGTCAGTATCGCTGGATTTTACGTCGCTGCCCGCTTGGCAGACGGGTACGTCTATGCGGTGATACAACAGCCATCGTATGTCTTCAACAGCCAGGGCAACGCCACCGCGGTGATGCCTATGGCGTCCCAGGGCGGGGTCGAGAGCCAGCTGGCCCCCACATCTGTCTACTACACCCCCATCGCTACGCAGGTGAGCTACTATACGATGATTCCAAGCATCAGCATGGCCAGTGGGAAGGAGACCATAGTGTCTGCCCTGACGGGACCCTCGGCCACCGTCTACGTCTCGACCTCCAACATCTATGTCGTCTACACCGACTACCTTGACCTGTACGACGTCGACGGCGTCCCCGGAAACTTCTACAGCGGCGGTGTGATCACGCCTCAGATCGTCGTCGCCCAGGCTCAGAACAGCACGGTATTGCGGGCTTCTTACGTCAACGGCACCGTGACCGTGGCGAAGGCAGGGATCGTCCCCGGGACCGTCCTGAACCAGTTCTCCATGGACGAGTACAACGGATACTTCAGGATCGCGACCAGCCGCTTCGCCACGGTGAACGGCGCACCCACTACGAGCGACGACGTCTACGTGCTGGACCAGAACATGAACCAGGTCTCGGCCCTGAAGAACATCGCGCCGGGGGAGAACATCTATGCAGTCCGCTTCGTGGGCCAGATGGGCTACGTCGTCACGTTCGTCCAGGTCGACCCCCTGTTCGTGATCTCTTTCAAGGACGTCTCCAACCCGGTGATACTCAGCGCCTTGAAGGTCTCGGGTTACTCCGACTACCTCCACCCGCTTCCGGGCGGATATCTCATCGGCGTGGGGAAGGACGCGGTCCCGGCTTCGGACGGTAACTTCGCCTATTATCTCGGGCTGAAGCTGTCGCTCTTCAGGGTCTTCGACAATGGCACCTCGGCTCAGGTGGCGAAGCTGTTGATCGGTGACAGGGGTACCGACTCGCCGGTGCTGAGCGACCACCTAGCGTTCACCTTCGATTCCACCAGGAACATCACGGTCATCCCCCTTACTCTCTACAAGGTGAGCGGGACTCAGACGCCCAGTTCGGGCTTCCCGCCCTACGGTGACCCCGTCTGGCAGGGAGTCTACGTCATCAAGGTGACGCCGTCTGGGTTCGATGTCTTGGGGAACGCGACACAGTATCAGGGACAGAGCTTCGCCGACTCGCCGAACTCCGGGCTCCAAATCGACAGGAGCGTCATAATCGGAGACTACCTGTACACTGTGTCGCAGGATGAGGTGATGGTCAGCGCCCTCACTTCGTTCTCGACGGTCGCGACCGTTCAGCTCCCCAGTTAGGACTCACTCGTGGCCTAGGACCGGGTGGGGCCTATAGGGCTCCTCCAGCCGTCTCATGTCGCCCTGCTTCAGGTGGATGCTTGCCCCCTCCACGAGCTCTTCCAGCTGCTCGACTTTGGTCGGGCCTATGATAGGCGAGGCGACGTCTTTCTTGTTGATCAGCCAGGCGAGCGCCACCTGAGCGGGCTTGACGCCCTTCTCTTTGGCCACCTCCTCCAGCCGCTCGACCACGTCGAAGTCCTCGGGGCGGAAGTACCGGCCTTTGAGGTACCTGTCCTTCCTATACCTGGCGCTCGAGGGCTTGGATTTCCGCTTGTACTTTCCCGTCAGGAAGCCCCTGCCGAGGGGGCTCCACGGAAGGAGCGGGACCCCCTCTTCTCTGCACAGCGGTATCATCTCCCTCTCCTCTTCCCTGTAGGCGAGGTTGTAGTGGTCCTGCATCGTCTTGAACCGCTCGAGGCCAAGCCTGTCGCTTGTGTAAAGGGCCTTGGCGAACTGGCGAGCCCACATGCTCGAACCTCCGATGTGGTCCGCGGCCCGCTGCTCTCTCACCACCTCTGTCAGGGTCTTGAGCACCTGCTCGATGGGGGTGTAGTAGTCCCAGCGGTGGATCTGGTAGAGGTCTACCCTGTCTGTCCTCAGGTTGGCCAGAGAGCGTTTCAGGTTGCGCATGACGTGCTTCCTCCCCAGGCCTCTGTCGTCCGGGCCGTCGCCGGTGGGGAGGCCGACCTTTGTGGCGAGGACGATCTGGTCTCTCCTCCCCTGGAGTGCCTTCCCTACAATCTGCTCGGACTTCCCGTTCGAGTATACGTCGGCAGTGTCGAAGAAGTTGATCCCGAGGTCGACGGCCCTGTCGATGACCCTCTCCGATTCTTCGTATCCGAGAGTCCACTCGTATCCCTTGGCGTCCGGCCCGCCGAAGCTCATGCAGCCGATGCATAGCCTGGAGACCTTCAGGCCCGTGCTGCCCAGCGTGGTGTATCTCATCGAGTTTGGGTGTGGAATCGGTCGTAATAGGGTTGGCGACATTCTTATTCCGATGGTTGTTCTGCTGATGGCGCATGGGAGTCCTGACCCCCAAGCAGCTGAGCTTCCTGAAGAGCCACGAGGTGTGCAGTCTGGCCACCGCTTCCAGGGCCGCGAAGCCGCACGTCGTTCCTGTGATCTACGCCGTCGACGGAGAGGACATCATAGTCGCCATAGACTACGGCACTAAGAAACTGAAGAACCTCAGGGAGAACAAGCTGGTCGCCCTAGTAGTCGACGAATATCGTCCGAACAAGGCCGTCATGGTGGAGGGCGAATGCGAGATCCTTGAGCGGGGGAAGGAGTACCTCCGGCTGCTGAAGGTGCTCTTCGACAGGTTCGAGTATTACAGGAAGAACCCGTGGGGTGAAGGGGAGTCGCCGATACTGAAGGTCAGGCCCACCAAGGCAGTCATGTGGTGAGCTTTCCGCTCCTTCGCGCTTCGTAGGAGCGCATCAGCCCGTAGGCAGCGCAGGCCGGGTCGAAGGGCTCGAGGACAGACGAGCAGGTCTCCGCCAGCAGCCCGATGTAGCGCTCGGCGTCGTATTTTGATTCGTCTTCGACCATGTCGAGCGGGGTCGCCCTCTTCGAATCTTTCCCCCCGTAATCTGTGATTACGTACCGTATGCCTTCGCCGGCGTGGATCGTCGCGCCTTCCCCCACCAGCTGTTTCACGGCAGCGTGCTGCACCGTCATGGTGGTATACTCCTCGGGAGCCTTCGAAAGGTTCGTGGTGTAGGCCAGTTCGGAGGCGGGGACTTCGTGTCGCGCCAGGGCCTCGGCGTGCTTGAGGAATATCTCGACGCAGTCAGGGACCATGGTCTTCGCCTCCGCCACCGTGTCGGCTTTTGCCAGGACCTTCAGCATGTCCATCTGGCATCTGGCGAACGTGAGGGGCGTGTCGTGGCGCCGCGCCTCGATCCCCCTGACCTTCAGCTCGCCGGTCCGGTAGACCCCGAAGTATCTGTTGAGGACGGGGAGGGCTGGGTCTACCTTCGAGGGGAGGAAGGCCACCCACTTGTAGATGCCTTCGAACGACATGACGAAACCTGTCTCCTTCTCGATTTCTGCCTTCAGCTCGAGGTAGTCCCTCTTGTTGGCTCCATCCCTCTTGAGCCAGAGAGAGTCGACGATGCCGTGCAGGACCTCGAAGCCCCTCCGCTCGGCAATCCTCGCCGTGTCGATTAGGACCTTCCTGTCCCAGGCGCAGACGGCTATGTGGGCGTCGATGCGGCCGAACTTCGCGTTCGAGTGGCCGAGATATCCAAAGCAGACCACCCCGATCCATTTGAGAGCAGCCTGTCTTTCGTCGTAGATCCTCCTGGCTGCGCCTATTGCGTTGTTCCTCAGCTCCTTGTACTTCAGCCTCTTTCCGACCACGATCTCCATCGACTTCGCGACCAGGCCCATTCTCTTTTCGCACACGTTCCAGCCTAGCTCTGGGACCCTATTCTTCGAATCGGGGCAACAGGAGCACCTGACCGTTTCTGCGGAGATGTTCTTCCTGAGCATTATACTAGGAAACAGCGCGGAGTAATCGAGCTCGCCGACGCTTTCGTGCACCCCGATTTTCGGCTCGAAAATGAATCCGCCCCGGTCTGCCAGCAGCAGTTCGTTCCTGTCCTTGAAGTGCTCCACAAGGGTGGGTTTCCAGGGGACGAGGAGTCCCATCCTCGAAGCGTGGTAGCACTGGAGGCTCGACAGCGCCTTGCCGATCGTCGCCCTGCTCGAGGTCTGCAGGGGCATCCTGCATATCCTGCTCAGCTCGAAGAGCCCTTCGAAGCCGGCCTCGGAATAGGCGAAGGATGTGTTGACGTCGATGTGTATCCGCCCGTAGAGCTTCATTGCCGAAGGCTTGTAGTGTATCTGCCCATAGCTGAAGTAGGAGGTGCCGGCCTTGGATGGGAGCTTCATGGTCGTGCGGTCCCTGTCCAGGGTCAGGGCCACCCCGTTGGCTTCGGCCCGCTTGATCAGGTAGGGGAGGAGGAAGGTGTCGCCGTCGCTGGTCAGGATGAAATCCGGGTCGGCTTCGCGGATCGCCTGCACGAGCCCGAGCAGCCTGTCGGCTTCGTTCTCCCCTCCGATTGTGATTTTCCCGTTGTCGCTCTCGAGCGTCACGGACTCGAGCCTGTCGGTGGGGCGCGGGAGCTTCCCCTCCTTCGCCACCTCCACCTCGAGCTTGACCTTCCTCAGGTTCGGCATGTCGTACTCGTAGTCCCAGACGTCGTCCTCGAGCTTCCACTGCAGCCTGCCCTGCTTCTGTTCCACCTCGCAGAAGGCGAGGGGGAAGAGGTCGTGCTCGTAGAGGTAGCTCTGGGCAGGGGGGATGTCTGCGTTGTAGAGCCTGAACGTCCCGAAGGGGCCGAGGCGCTCTATCCTCCCAGCCACCTGCTGGGCCTTAGTGGCGTCCCTGAGCTTCGCTTCGATAACCTCCGACGTGGTCGCGTCTGTCACCCTTTCGCGCTTCTGGACGGGCCTGGTCCATGCGAAGTCGCGGCGGAGCGTGTGGAGCGGGACGGCGAAGTCTGATTTGTTGTCCGTGCCTATGAATATCGATGGGGACCAGTCGTCGACCAGTCTCGCCGCCTCGCCGTTCTCCAGCTTCAGCCAGACGACCATTTCTCCGGGGTCGCCCGGATACAGGTCAAGTATCCAGCCGCGCATCTTTCCCAGCCTTCAGCTTCTCTACCTCGCCGGCCAGCCAGGCTATCGTCTTGTGCTGTGCGAGCAGGAGGCTCGCGAAGAGGGCCTCTGTCGGGAACGGGGAGCTCTTGGTATGGATCGCTGGGAAGTACTCGTAGCAGAGCCTGAGCATCTCCCTGAAGAGCGCCCTGTCTTCGGGCCGGAGGGCGTCGGCGAAGCGCCGCCAGCTGTCGAGTTCCTCGACCATCTCTCCGTCGGCGAGGGTCATCGCTACGCCTCCCCGCGCCCGATCTCCGAGAGAGCCTCGACGGACCGCGCGAGCGTCGTGTAGTGGTGGAAGATTATGGCCATCGCCATCCCCTCG
This sequence comes from Nitrososphaerota archaeon, assembly GCA_028867035.1. Taxonomy (GTDB): domain Archaea; phylum Thermoproteota; class Nitrososphaeria; order Nitrososphaerales; family Gagatemarchaeaceae; genus UBA183. Next base: position 86,529 of record JAGWHB010000005.1, read on the forward strand.
AACTTCGACGGCCTGACCGCGGCGGAGGAAGCCGATGTGTAGAGCCTGGCTGAGCTGAGCATCTCGTCGAAGGCGGCTCTGTCCCTCCGGAGGAGGGCCTTTCTGAAAGGCCTCCACACGGCCGCCTCTTGTTCCTCGGCTATCCTGAACGATGGAATCGTGCGGCCCATCAGCGGGGGACCTCCGCCCGCGCCGTCTTCAGCAGCTGGTTCAGCTTGAAGGTGGCTACCCCAGGGACCCTGTTCCTGTGCTTCAGGAGTTCGGCCCTGACGCCGTCCCCCTCGGACGACAGACGGACCGTGGCGTCGGCCCATGACGTGACCATGGCGTCGTACTTGTTGGGGGAAGCCAGGGTCGCGATGACGATGGCGTGCTCCTTCACCTTCTCTATCCCCTCCTGGACTGCGCCAAGGACGCGCCTCGCCTCCCTCTCATCGAGTTCGGGCTCGTTGAAGGTGCCGAGGACGTCGGAGATGACCACGAGCCTGGTCCCGTAGTCCTCGACTGCGCGCACGAGGTGCTCTGAGATCAGGGCAGCAAGCTGGTAGAACGTGAAGACGCGGCAGGAAGCCACCCGCCTCATCGCCGAGGCGGGCTTGAGCCCCTTCTGTTTCGCGAACGAAGAGAAGAGGTAAGGGTCGGACCGGTTGCCCCCGTCTATGAAAAGGACGGCTGAGTTGAGGCCGCCTGCTTCCACCGGGAGCTGGGCCCTGAAGGCGGCCAGCTCGGCCACCACCGAAGATAGGGCTCCGCCGAGGACGATCAGCCGCCCTTTGGCGAAGGGCCTCAGAAGCGCGTCGAGCCGGGGGAAGCCGAGGGAGAAATGCAGAATCGAAGATGCCGGCTGGAAGATTACTTCGTCTTTCCGCGTCGGTGTGGAGGGCGCGAAGACGTCTGACCAGTCCTCTGGGATGGGCGCGAGCCTGCATTCGACGCTCCCTTCGAGGGGGAGGCCGCAGCCCATGCAGAGCCCGTTGGGGGAGCCGATGGCCTCGCTGGCAGGCCTCAGGTCGCGCCGGACCTTGATGACGCAGCTGCAGTTGGAGCAGTAGTAGACGAAGTGCTCCTTGCCGTCCCCCACCTGCTCGTAGAGGTAGTGCAATCCGGGCATTGTGCTGGCGTGGACCTTCGCGGGCATTTAATGCGGGATGTGATGGCGACCGCGTTGGGCGAGAGAGGGGCGGGCGAAAGTGATGAGAAGCGGTTCAATGTTAAAAAGCGAAGTCTTGGGTCGCCGTGACGACGCGGGGGTCGCCCAGCCTGGTCAACGGCGTGAGGCTCAGGACCTCATCCCTTAGGGGTTCGAGGGTTCGAATCCCTCCCCCCGCACTTGAGCCTAGGCGAAGAGCAGCAGTCACGAGGTTCAAGCACGTCCATGCAAATTTGGATGGTCAGTCCGACAAATTGGATAAATGCGGCCCGGTGAGTCGTGAAAGGGCATCTAAGTTGGAAGGGAAGCGGATTTTCATCATAGACATTGACGGGACTGTTTGCGAGAATGTAAGGAATGAGGATGGGGTGGAAAGGATGAGGGATGCGAAGCCGTTCAACGATTCGATCGAAATGGTCAACAAACTATACGGCAAGGGACACTACATCTGTTTCTTCACGGCACGGACCGAAGAGCACAAAGAAGCCACAGAGTCTTGGCTGAGGCAAAACGGGGTCAGGTATCATCAGGTTATCTTCAACAAACCGAGGAAGCTGGAGCCGTATTCTGGCTACCACTTCATCGATGATGCACATGTGCGAGCAACTACCTTCAGGGGGAAGTTCACGGACTTCGTGAAAAAGACGGTCGTGATAGACGCCTTCGAAGATTGATGTCGTGTGATGGGCGACGAGTACTGCGAGTTCGTCGCCACCGAAATCTGATAGCCGAGAATCATCTTTCAACCACCGGGGTTGACTCCAGGTCGTCGTCGTCCTCGAACTCGAGGGCCAGCTCTGGGTCTAATCCCATCTCAGCTAGCTCGCGGCGGGCCTCCCCAAGCGATATGTCCTTGAACAGACTGACGTCGTATAGGGTCCCGGTTCCTTCCCACCCCTTGCTCAGAAGCCGTGTGAGGGTATCTGCGGCTTCGCCGAGACTTTGGTTGAGCTCTTTCCCCTTTTCCCTTATCTTCATGATCATGGCCTCGCTCAACTCCCCTCCTTCGAACCCCTCGATTTCCCAGGCGGGCTTGCCGAACAGGAATATGCTGACTTCGACTGTCATACCATGTTTAGTGTGTCAAGAGTACTTAACGCCCAATGTCGCGGATGGACGCTAGCCCGCGAATGGGCTCGGGGTGTTGTCGACTTCCCTTATCTCATCAGGTCTGACAGTGCGGTTGCAGACTTCGCAGTAGACCGGCCTGCTCCCTGAAACCAAGAGCTGTGAGCTGCACACCTTGTGGACGAATATGGTCTCGGGGGCCACAGGGTGAAAATCGTGTCCTAGGATAAAAGACTGCTTGGAGATTCTTACAGAATCAGGGTGCCTTTGAGGCGGCTGGCTGGGGCGCAGGCGGGCTGGGCGCGACCACAGCCACGGGAGCGGGAGGCTTGGGGAGCGGCTGCCCGGTAATCGCAGAGAGTGCGACCCTGCCTGGTTCGGTGATGCGATATCTGGCTGGGTTCCCGAAGAAATCGACCTTGAATTCGATGAAACCCAGGGAGGTCAGCTGCCGTATCACCCACAGGGTGGGCCATTCGGAGGTTTCGTTGATGGCTTCGGCGAGCTCAGCGTTGCTCATCCCTTCCTTGCTCTTGGCTATGGCCGTCATGGCGGGCAGCAGGTGCGGGGACGACGCCACCTTCCTCAGCGTCCGTCTCTGACCCTTCGGGTCCGTCGGCCAGACCCAGAGGCCCTTTGGCATGAACTAGGCCGATCGGGGTCGATTGATAAATCCTGTGCGGCTGCGATTTAATCCCGTTAACTTGGTTATCAATTGTTTTTAGTTCTGTCAGAGAAGTAAACCCCCGCACCCTGTAACATCGGCAACCATGGAAGTGGTAACCGAATACGCTGACCAGAGGACAGAGCTCGAGGAGAAGATCAGGTCGCTCGAGGCCGATAAGGCCTCTCTCCTTTCCGACGTCGCGTCCCTGAAGGAAAAGATAGCCACATTCGAGCTGGAGAAGTCTGCCAACGCCCTCGAAAGCGAGGTGCAGGCCCTCCGGACGGAGAAGGCTGTGCTGGAAGAGAAAGCCGCAACGTACGAAGCCGAAGCGGGCTACAATCTTCCGCCTGTTGGGACCGAAGGAATCTAGGCCTAACGAAGCCTGGAAGCCTTCTGCTCGAGTTCGCCCTTTTCTTTTCTGAGATATCCGACGAACTCTTCAAGCTCGGCTAGCTTCGCCTGCAGACGTTTCACCTCGTTCTCTTTCGCGGTCCGGTCCATGGCATCCTCCATCTCGCGTTGCTGTTGGGCCATCCCCTGGACCTTGGCGCCCAGGTCTTCGTTCCCCTTCTTCACAGAGCTCAGCTCATCCTGAATCGCCTTCAGTTGTTCCTCTGCGACTATAAGGTACCTCTGCTTGCTGATTACAGTCGGGAACTTCGTCCCACACTTCGCGCACGTGTACATCCCGACCCGCCTTTCTGTCATGCCACGTTCACCTTTAACTGGCTCGACAATCACATTGAAGGTCCTCGTCGGGATAGATTCCTTATTCCCGCATTTCGGGCAGTTTGGCAATCGCCTCCGCGGCGCTTGAGAACGTGTTAAAGCTTTGCCCGAACTGAGGTGGAAAGTCGTGGGCCCTACGATTCTCTGATCGATTCCAACTCTGAGACGGCCGACCACAGGGTCACCCTCGCGAATGAAGGCATGTTAGGATCTTGGGCCACGTCGTCCAAGAGACTGATTGCGTTGGCCGCCCTCACCGACACGGTCTGTTTGGCGTCCTGCAGCATGAGCACCGAGTCCTTGACGATCTTGCGGATGTTGCGCGGGGTGATGTTGGAGTCCGAAATCTGCTGAAGGCTCGCCAGGGCCTTCGCGAGCTTCGCATCGTTCTCCTGCTGCTTCTTCAGTTTGGCGCTCATGGGATGATCCTTGGGTTCGAACGGTGCTTCGATATGGTGGGATTAAGTGCTTTTCGAAGCGGGCCGGCTTTAATATCGGCGTGACGGCGGGCGCCGCATTGAGCGCCTCCAAGGACAGGATGAAGCTGGCAGCGGAGCTCGTGAGCAGAGGGGCGACCATGCTGGCGGACCCGTGCCCCCAGGACGGAGGGATACAGGTGAGATATCGCGGAAAGGTCTACTGCATCACCCACGACGACCTGTCGATGATAACCAAAGCTGCGACCGTATCGTACGATTCCGTGGTGGCGCAGATGAGGGAAGTGCTCCTGGCCAGGCTGAACGAAACCACTGCGGCCCTGGGGACCGAAAAGGACGCTTCGAAACAGGAACAACTGGTCTCGCTGGCGGCGAAGTACTTCGAACTCCTGCAGAAGCTCCCGCAGAAGTAGCGCTTAAATCAGAACCCCGGTCGTTTCGAGTCCGTGGCGCTCAGGCTGGGCCAGAAGGCCCCCGAGTTCTCCCTGCCGGACGCTGACCAGAAGATGAGGTCTCTGGGCGAGTTCACAAGGCAGGGGACTGTGATCTTGGCGTTCTTCCCCTTCGCGTTCTCGGGTATCTGCGACAAGGAAATGTGCACTTTCAGGGATGGCTTCGAGGCCCTCCAGGGAGCGGGGGCCCAGCTGTTGGGGGTGAGCGTCGACAGCTCCTATTCTCTGAAGGCATTCGCCCAGACCTATAACCTGCAGTTCCCGCTCCTAAGCGACTTCAACAAGAAGGTCGCCAGGCTCTATGGCGTCCTCCAGAACCCCTGGGTGGGCCTTGGCTACAAGGGGGTGGCCAAGCGCGCCGCATTCGTCTTGGACAAGAGAGGTATGCTCAGGTACAGGTGGGTGACGGACGTGCCATCGGAGGAACCGCCCTATGCGGAGGTCATGAAGGCGGCTCAGAAACTGGCGGCGTAGGATGTGGGTTTTTATACGGGCAAGGCTCCTCTCTCATTGAATTGAGCCAAGGCACCGAAATCAAGCCGATAGTGCAGCTCACTGAGAAGGCTTCGGGGGAGCTCAAGCTCTACCTTCAGAGACAGGGGAAGCCGGGGGCCGCCCTGAGGATATTCGTGACGGCGGGCGGGTGCTCGGGACTATCCTATGGGATGGTCGTGGACGAGAAGCTCTCCGATGATGACTATGTGATCGATGTGGACGGAGCGAAAGTCGTGGTGGACAGGTCGAGCGCCCCGTTCATCGCAGGATCGACGGTGGACTACAGGTCTGAGAAGCTCATGGGCGGAGGGTTCGTCGTCGAGAATCCCAACGCAGTCTCCACCTGCGGGTGCGGCGAGTCTTTCAAGACCGCGTAGATTGAGGGTCGCCTTCCGGCCGGGAGCGGTCGATTGAGAACAGCTCCGCGTCCCGGATTGTCCTAGCCGAGCCCGGAAAAGCTTATGTCGGTTTCCAAACTGTTTCGGGGCAGAAGGCAGGATAGGCATTAAGCCGCAATCTCGTCGTAGGGTCAAACAGGAGAAACCGTCGAAGTGGTCTTACTACGCGGCCGTAGATGAGATCTACCACGCGAAATGGGCGTCGAAACAGCTTGCAAGACTCGAGGTAGTCCGCCAGGCGGTGGACCGCTTCTGGCCACTACCTGAAGGCTATCCCGTGAAGCTCATCCAGGTGGCAGGCACTAGTGGGAAGGGGTCGACGTGTCAGTTCCTGCAGGCGGGGCTCTCCGAGTATGGAAAGGCCGGATGCTACGTCAAGCCGCATGTTTTCGACTACACAGAGAGGTTCATCATTTCTGGCAAGTTCGTCGACTACGGCGAGATCACGGAAGTGTGGGAAAAGACAGTCAAACCGTTCGCAGTTGAGAGCTCGTTGCGCGGGGACCCCTGGGTCTTGGATCATTTCGAAGTCAACCTTCTGATCGCCCTCCACTTGTTCGACAGGCACCACCTCGATTGGGGGGTGGTCGAGACGGGCATCGGCGGCCGCTACGACCCGGTGACTGCGCTCGACGTGGAAGCGACGGTGCTGACTAACGTGGGCAAGGACCATGAAGAAGTCCTCGGCAAGGAACATTGGCAGAGGGCACTCGAGAAGGGAGGAATCTGCAGGGAAGGTGTCCCGCTCTTCACCGGAGACCAGGACGAAAGGTCCCTCGCAGTTCTCTCAGCGGTCTGCGACGACGTCGGCGCACCGTTATACAGGATTGCGAAGAAGGACGTCGAAGCGTTCCGGGCGGTAATCGCGCGTATCCAGCCAGGGGGAGACGAGGAATCTCTGCTCGAGTCGGACCATCAGGTCTGGAATGCGGCTCTGGCCTCAACGGTCATCGGCTCGCTCGTGAAGAAGGCAAAGGTGCAACAGTTCGCAAGGAGGTTCCTTGCCGCCAGGTTCGTCGGAAGGTTCTGGAAGATCGAGAAGGGAGTGTACGCCGATGTGGCCCACAACCCGAACAAGACCCAGGCCCTCGCCCAGGACATCGAAGCGCGCTTCCCCAAGACCAAGAAGGTGTTCGTGGTCGGAATCTCAGGACCGAGAGACCCAGTCGAAGTGATCGGGCCCCTCGTCCGCCAGGCAAAGGCCATCGTTGTCACGACGGCCGGCTTCAAGGGGCAGGACCCGGAGTCTGTTCACTCCCGCTTGCGAGATGCGTATCCTGACGTCCCCATACATTTAGCCCTGGACCCGCAGACAAGCCTTTCCGTCGCAAAGCGTTTGAGAAACCCAGGCGAGACGATAATCTTCACGGGTTCGACCTATATGATAGACCAGACACTCAACCGGGACGCGAAGCTCCGTCTCCTCAATGGGACGTTCGGGTGGCGTGAAATCAGACAAAGGCCCCCTGATGTCACCTCGGGTTGGGACCAGCAATGAGCGCGGGTAAGTAGAGGTCAAGCCGCTTGGACAGAGTGGGAATCCTCATCGTCTCAAAGTGTCTCAGCTCTCCCGCGATAGTCGATGCTTTCTCACGCAGCCAGAAGCACCGCTGTGATTTCTATGTCGTCGAGAAGCAAGCCAATCCTTTCAACCTCGCGAGGGCGAAGGTCCACGCCATCGTACCTGACCTGAACCTGAGAGATGTCGCGAGGTTCGCAAAGAGGCATGGCAGTTCCATCGATTTCGGCTTCGCAGACACGGAGGAGTTCGTGGTTCAAGGAGGCAGAGATGTATTGGAGGAGGAGGCCGGAGTGAAAATGGTATCCGTGACCAAGGAGTACGCCGTCGAGGGGAGCAAAGCAGGCCAGCGGTTGCTCTTCGACAGGATCAGTCCCGGATTCAACCCGCGTTTCAAGGTCTTCGACCCTGCGAGGTACGGCGACGTGGAGAGAGCCGTCTCAGACTTCAGGAGATGGGCGGGGGAGGTCCGGTCGGTAGTCATCAAACCGGACGCTCCAGCAAGAGGAGCGGGCGTGGGGGTGGGAGGGAGTGATTTCAGGACAGAAGGTGAAATGACGTCGTTCTTCCGTGGCGTCTACCACAAGGGAAAGGTGCTTGTGGAGGAGAAGATCGAGGGGGAGGAGTCGAGTTTCCAGGCGTTCAGCGATGGGAAGCATTTCGTCCCCGCTCCTATGACAAGGGACTACAAGCGGGCCCTCGACGATGACGAGGGAAGGCTGACCGGCGGAATGGGTAGTTTCCGTGACGACCGGTCCTTTCTCCCCTTCGTCCGGAGTTCTGAGTGGGAGTCTGTCACGAGGGCCGAGGATTCAGCGTTCAGGAAATGGAAGGGAAAGGGGTCCAAGCCCGGACTGCGGGGGATCGTGCTCTACGATGCTCTGATGCACACCGGCAGTGGGTTCAAGGTTCTTGAAAGGAACAGCCGGGGAGGAAACACGGAGTTTGTCAACCTGTTGACCACCCTCGGGGACGACTTCGTAGACGTGTGTTTTCGGATCTTGGACGGCTCGCTGAAGGGAATGCGGTTCAGAAGGGAGGCATCGGTCGTCACTTGTGCCGTTCCTCTGTCCTACGGGAAGGGGGACGGCAAGGACCAGAGCGGGCAAGAGATAGACATCACAAAAGCGAACAGACTCGTGAAGGAGCATCCCGGCGAATGCCTGATCTATCCGATGGACCTCCGCCTCGATGGCGGCCGGATGATCGCGGGGACTTCACGTTCGGTCGCTGCCGTTGGACTGGGAGAGGAGGTCGAACAAGCCAGAAATCGGTCTCTTGAGGTGGTGAAGTCGATTGCAGGGCCCGTCAGGTGGCGGGAGGACATTGCGAGCAGAAAAGACCTGGGCAAAAGAGCCGCCCACCTGGATTCGCTTCGACGGGAGGTCGGTTAGTGCTTGAACGCGCGGGTGTGGGTCATCACCATCGCAATGCCGCGGGCGTCTGCGGCCTTGACTACTGAGCCGTCGGCGACCGACCCTCCCGGTTGAATGACCGCCGAGATCCCAGCCGCGGCGAGCATCTCGATGCTGTCGGTGAAGGGGAAGAACCCATCCGACGCACAGACCGCTCCCTTCGCCCTGGCTCCCGCGTTGTCGAGCGCAATCCGCACGGAGCCGTTTCTCTTGCGAAAGCTCGCCACCCCGAGGGTCCAGAACTTTGTCAGTTCTCCGTCGACGACCTCCCCGTCAGCTATCACTATCCCGTTCGACTGGACCCTTCGCACGACCTCCCATGCCGCGAAGAGTTTCGTTAGTTGAGGTCCGTCGGGTTTCCGCTCCGTCGGGATGGTGGCCTTGCCCCTGTCCAACCTGACCCTATAATCCGTCGAATCCTGCAGAAGAATCGCCCCTTCGACCACCTTCAGGTCATAGGGGTAGTCCGGCCTCCGGGCGGCTTCGATCAGGCGCATCTTCTTCTTCTGCTTCGAGACGAGGAGGTCGACTGCCTCTTTTGTGAAGCTGGGCGCGATCACAATCTCAGTGTAGACAGAGTCGTCCTTCGTTCCCTCGTTCTTTCCAATCAACCTTGCAGTTTCGACGCCGATCTCCTTGTTGGCGATAACCGTCCCGCCGAAGTCCGCTTCGGGGTCGCAGGCGTGGGCCAGCTTGTAGGCCTCCTGGACCGTCGGGGCGAAAGCAAATCCGCTGATTTGGCCATGCTTCACAGTCGCCACTGCCGCAGACTCTTCGAAACCCTCGACGACGTCGTAGGCGCTGCCGATGTCGAGGAAGTTGTTGAAGGAGAGGGCGTCTCCTGCCAGTTGTTTCCAGCCGGCCATCGTGTTCCAGCCTCCGATGGAGTAGATCACGGCCTTCGCGTCCGGGTTCTCGCCGTACTTTGCGTCCAGGACCTTCTCCCCTGAAATCAGGAGTCTTTCTGGGAAGGCCTTTTCCCCGCGGCTCAGGCCGCGTGCCACGGCGATGTCATATGACCCTGTCAACGAGAACGTCTCCCTCGCCAGTCTGCGCCTCAACTCCAAGCTGGTCGCGCCCCCCAGCCTTTTCATCTCCTCAACCACCAGCGGATAGTACCTGGGGGAGGGCACCACCGTCACCCGCTCGAAGTTCTTGGATGCAGCCCTGACCATGGTCGGCCCCCCTATGTCGATGCTTTCGACCAAGGTCTCGTCGGCCGCACCTTCGCTCAACCTCTTCTCGAAAGGATAGAAATTGCAGACCACCATGTCAATCGGCTTGACGCCCATCGCCTTGAGCTCGGCCATATGCTCGGCTGTCGCCTTGGCCAGTATCGCGGCATGGAGGGGCGCGTGGAGCGTCTTCACCCTCCCAGACACGGCTGATGGCAGATGCAGGTCGTCTTGCAGGCTCCGCGGGTCGAGGCCCGCATCTCTTAGCGCCGCATAGGTGCCGCCTGTGGCAAGAATTTCCACGCTGAAGGTCATTAACTCTCTGGCGAAATCCACAATCCCCGACTTGTCTGACACGCTGAAAATTGCCGTCTTAATCCTAACCGAGCCTGATGTGGCTGTCAAACCTGGATGCACCCCCTCGTCGACTAATTAACAGAACCTTGCGCTAAACTAAATCTTTTAGCACGACAAACGCAATCCCAATTTAAATAGAGTTTGAGAACGCGCTGAAATTGTGTCGAGGGTCGGTCTTTTCTCAGTCAGGGTCGTCGTCTCAAATATCGAAGGCGCCTCCGACCCGGAAGGAGAGACGATATACCGCGACCTCGTTTCGAAGTCAAGCTTCACTCAGGTCAAAGGGATCAGAAGCGGCAAGTTCCTCCGTATCTCAGTCGAAGCTCCTGATGCCGAGACCGCTAGAGCGCTCGTGGCCAAGATGTGTGACGACCTCCGCATCTACAATCCTGCAGCCCATTCGCTCACGGTGGAAGTATGAAGGTCGCGGTAGTCAGGTTTCCGGGCAGCAACTGCGACCTCGACGCCGTTCATGCCCTCAGGACGGTCTCGGGGGTGAAAGCCGACCTGGTCTGGCATGAAGACCATGAGGTGACCGGGTATGATGCAGTGGTGCTCCCCGGCGGATTCTCGTTTGGAGACTATCTCAGGGCGGGGGCCATAGCCGCCCGAAGCCCGGCGATTGGACACATAACCCGGATGGCCGACCGTGGCGTTCCAGTCCTCGGCATCTGCAATGGTTTCCAGATACTTGTCGAAGCCGGACTGCTTCCGGGGGCCCTGCTCAGGAATACGGCCCTGAAGTTCGTATGCAGATGGACGAATGTGAAGGTGGAGAACACCCACACTCCTTTCACGCGGGCGTTCAGGAAGGGGCAAGTCCTCAGAGTCCCCATCGCGCACAGCGAGGGAAGGTATTACCTTCCAGAGGAAGACATGCGCAGGCTTGGCGACCAGGGCAGGATAGTCTTCCGATATTGCGATGGACGAGGGCGGGTCGACGAAGCGTCGAACCCCACAGGCACCCTAGGCAACATCGCCGGGGTCTGCAATGAACAGGGCAACGTCCTGGGTCTGATGCCGCATCCCGAACGGGCCACCGAAGGCATCCTGAGCCCGACGGGGTCGTCAGACGGCCGTTACGTTTTCGAGTCCTTGCTGAGGAACGATTAGATTGATTTCAAACGAGCTCAAGCTGGGCCTGACGTCGGCGGAGGTCCAGGCCGTCCGTAGGGCCCTGGGGAGGGAGCCGAACGAAACAGAATGGGCGGTCATCGATGCCGAATGGTCGGAGCACAGCTCATACAAGTCGTCGAAGGCCCTGCTGAGACTTCTTCCTACCACCGGCAAGCGAGTCTTGCTCGGGCCCGGCTATGATGCAGGTGTCGTCGACATCGGGAAGGGTTACGTCGTAACACTCCACGTCGAAAGCCACAATCACCCATCGGCGGTCGACCCCTACGGCGGTGCGGCCACTGGGATAGGAGGAGTGCTGAGGGACATCCTCTCCATGGGTTCAAGGCCGATTGCCCTCTTGGACATGCTCCGGTTCGGGGACATCGGGAAGAGCAGCCACTCGAGATGGCTCTTCAAGAACGTCGTGAGGGGGATAGCCGACTACGGCAACTGCGTCGGGGTGCCGACTGTGGCCGGGGATGTGGAGTTCGACGAAAGCTTCGAAAGAAACTGCCTGGTCGATGTGGCCTGCGTCGGTGTAGCCAAGAGGGAGAGGCTGGTCCTCGGAGAGGCAAAACGTCCCGGGGACGTGCTTGTCCTGATAGGCGGTAGCACGGGGAGAGACGGTGTCGGGGGCGCCACGTTCGCCTCTAAGAACCTCACCGCAGGGTCGGAGACAGAGAGATCCTCGGTCCAGGTCCCAGCCCCATTCACAAAGAAGCTCCTCATCGACGCCATCCTCGAAGCGGCAGAGACCGGCCTCATCAGGGGTATGAAGGACCTTGGAGGGGGCGGGCTTTCGACCGCTCTCTCTGAGCTGGCCTCGAAGGGCGGGACCGGGATAGACGTGGAGCTGACCAAGGTCAGTACTCGCCAGCCTGACATGACCCCTGCGGAGATCATGATCTCGGAATCTCAGGAGCGGATGATACTGGTAGTGTCCCCGCGAGGCTCGGAACCGGTCCTCGAAATCCTCGAGAAGTACGATGTTCCACATTCTGCCATAGGCCGGGTCACTCCAGGCGGGAGCATGAAAATCAGATTGAATGGAAAGATCGTTGTGGACCTCCCTGTCGACCTGGTGACGGGCGCTCCCGCGATTCCAAGGCAGTCGAGAAGGCCGGATGCGAGGGTGGGCCTTGCTCCGCCCAAGGGCGTAGACCCAGGAATCGGCTCCTCGCTGCTTGCGCTCATGTCCTCTCCCAACATTGCCAGCCGGAGCTGGATCTATCGTCAGTACGACCACGAAGTGGGGGTCAGGACGGTGGTCAAGCCCGGCGAGGGGGACGCTTCGCTCCTCCGCATGCCCAACGGCACGATGCTCGCGGTCAAGGCGGACGGAAACAGCAAGCACTCTTTCCTCGACCCTCGGAGCGGCGGCGCCGGGTGCGTGGCAGAAGCTTGCAGGAACGTGGTCGCTGTCGGGGCAGAGCCCATCGCGATGGTCGACCACCTTCAGTTCGGCGACCCCTCCGACCCCGGGGTCTACTGGGCGTTCGAGGAGTCGGTGGCCGGCATAGCGGGCTACTGTAGGGAACTGGGGTTGCCTGTCGTCGGCGGGAAAGTGAGCTTCTACAATGAGGATTCGTCGACGAAGGTCGCCATCAAGCCTGCTCCGATTGCGATGGTGGTCGGTTTGGTTCCCCGGGTGATGCGTCCGAAGTCGTGGTTCAACTCGCCGGGGGAATGGGTCGTCGTGATCGGCAGGACGAAAGCGGAGTTGGGAGGTTCGGAGTACTACGAGAGCGTCCTTCGTCACATTGGGGGGTCGGTACCCAAGCCTGATCCTGTCGCTGACAGGCGGCTGTACCGTGCTGTTACAAGGTTGGTCAGGGACGGCCTCGTCACCGCCGCACATGACGCTTCGAAGGGCGGGCTGGCGGTGGCTCTGGCGGAGATGTGCGTCCCGTCAGTTCTCGGGGCCTCGGTCGACCTGGCCCGCATCCCGGCAGACGTCGTTGAGCCGGCGGACGTCCTCTTTTCAGAATCGCACGGCAGATTCGTGGTCTCGACGGGCGACAGGAAAGGGGTGGAGACGGTCCTCGAGGCTTCTAGGGTCCCGTACTCTGTCGTAGGAAAGACAGGAGGGGAGTCGCTCGAGTTCTCGCAGAGAGGGAAGAGTTTGGCGGTGGTTGGAGTGGACAAACTTGCGAATGCGTGGCAGGCCTGCCTGCCGGAGATGATGGATTGATGGAAGCCAGAGAGAAGTGCGGGATCTTCGCCGCGCATTCAGCGTCGGGCGAAAACGTCCTCCCCAAGATACTCGGCGGGCTCGAGGCCCTGCAGCACAGAGGACAGGAGTCCTGGGGCGTAGCCGTCCATGGGAAACCGGTCTTCCGGAAGATGGGCCTCGTGGTCAACTGGAGCCTCCATTCGAGAGAACTGTCTTCTTACAAGAGCCCGTCAGGCATAGGGCACGTCAGGTACTCGACGAAGGGCAGGTCCGTCCTCGACAATGCGCAACCTATGCAAATCGGGTCGGAATTCTCCATCGCACACAATGGCAACCTGGTGAACGCCGAGCAGCTTGCGGCCCCCGTAACGATGGAGTTCGGGCGGTCCTGTGAGACAGATACGCAGGCAGCTGGCTACAGGCTGCTACACTACATGAACGAAGGGAACGACGTGTTCCAGGCGTTCCAGAAGCTGTCAGGCGAAATCGTCGGCGCATATTGCTTCGCCATCCTCGACAAGAATGGCGAGGTTTTCGCGGTAAGAGACCCGCGGGGATACAGGCCCCTGAGTCTGGGATGGCACGAGCCTTCCGAGACCTACATCGCTGCCTCTGAAAGCTGTGCCCTCGAAGCGGTCGAAGCAAAGTTCGTGCGGGACATCGAACCCGGTGAAATGGTCAGGCTCGGCGGGCCGAACAGCGAGCTCGAGTCTTTCAGGTTCGCCCCCAAGATGGAGACGGCCCATTGCTCCTTCGAGTACACCTACTTCGCCCACCCGTCGTCCAGGATCAACGGAGTCAGCGTCTACGAAGCGAGAAAGAACGTCGGCAGGGTACTTTCCAAGAAGCTGAAGACGAAGGGCGAGGTCGTGATACCTGTCCCCGACTCGGCCAGACCGGCTGCCCTCGGTTTCGCGCTTGAGAGCGGGACTCCCATCGATGAGGGGCTGATGAAGGACAGGTACAGAAGGAAGGGGAGCATCAGGAGTTTCATCGAACCGGCGCAGAGCAGGCGGGAAGAGGTGGTGAAGAAGATAATCCCGATCAGGGAAGCGGTCGCAGGCAAGGACGTGGTGGTGCTGGACGACAGCCTCGTCCGCGGGACCAGCTCGAAGTTGATCGTGAAGTCTCTGAAGAAAGCTGGGGCCAAGAGCGTCAGGATGGCCGTGACTTTCCCTCCAATCAAGCACCCTTGTTTCATGGGGATCGACTTCCCGAGCCGGGAGGAGCTGCTCGCCCATCAGGTGGCCAAGGACGAAGCGGACCCCGTCAAGACGGCCCAGAAGGTCGGCGAAGCGATAGGGGTCGAGGAATTCACGTACAACGACATCGACGGCCTGAGCGAGGCCATCGGCCTCCCGAAGGAGAGCCTCTGCTTCGCGTGTGTGAACGGAGACTACTCAAAGCTCGGAGTGACGCCGCCGCGGGAAGTCGAGGAGGAGCTCAAAGTTTGACCCTCCTCAAAGTAGGAGTCCTCGTCTCTGGGAGAGGCTCCAACCTGGAAGCGATTCTGAAGGCGGTCGGGAGCGGCGTGATCAAGGGGGCCGAGGTATCGGTTGTGATCAGTAACATGCCCGATGCGAGAGCGCTGGGGGTAGCAAGACGGTACGGTGTGAAGGCTGTCGGGTTACCTAGCGAGGGGGTCGCCCGCGAAGATTACGATGGAATGCTGGTCGAGGCCCTCCGGCGTCATGGCGTCGAACCAGGGAAAGGCCTCGTCCTCCTCGCAGGGTACATGAAAATGCTCTCGAAGTACTTTGTGGAGTTGTATCAGGGGAGGATAATGAACATCCACCCGTCCCTGCTGCCATCCTTCCCTGGCCTCAACGCTCAACGACAGGCGCTCGAGTATGGCGTCAAAATATCAGGGTGCACGGTCCACTTCGTCGTGCCCGAAGTCGATGCAGGGCCGATAATCCTGCAGAAGGCCGTGGAGATCCATCGGGGCGATACCGAAGAGACGCTGGCCCTGCGCATCCTCAGGCAGGAGCATAGAATCTACCCCCAGGCCGTGAAGCTTTTCGTCGAAGGGCGCCTGAAGGTCGAGGGAAGGAGGACGGTGGCGGCTCGTTGACAGCGGTCCTGATGGACGGGAAGGCACTGGCAGCTGAGATAACCGAACGCCTGAGGGCCCAGGTCGACCGGATGAAATCGGATGGCGTGGTGCCTACGCTGGCGACTGTGCTGGTGGGAGACGACCCGGCCTCCCGCGTATACGTCTCAAGGAAGCACCGGGCTGCCGAAGCCATAGGGATCGGGCTTCGGAACTACACGCTTCCAGAGAATACGGCGGAGGGCGAGCTCACTTCCCTGATCGAGAGCCTCAACGCCGACGGAACAGTCAATGGTATCCTGCTTCAGCTGCCTCTCCCGTCGCATCTCGAACAGCGGAGAGCGACCGAGAAGATCGAGCCAAACAAGGATGTGGACGGGCTGACTGTCACCAATGCTGGGCGCCTCGTCTACGGCGAGTCTGACCTCATCCCCTGCACCCCGAGGGGGGTGATGGAGCTCCTTCACCACTACAGCATCACTGTGGAATCCGCACAGGTGGTGATTGTCAACAGGAGCATGCTCGTTGGAAAGCCACTCCACCACCTGCTGCTCAACGAGGACGCCACGGTGACCGTGTGCCATTCGAAGTCCTCTGACCTCTCGTCTCTGACCAGGGATGCGGACATACTGATCACGGCGGTGGGGCGGCGGCCCGAGTTCGTAGTGACGGCCGACATGGTGAAGGAGGGGGCCGTGGTCGTCGACGTAGCGATGAACAGGGTGGAAGGAAAGCTGGTGGGAGATGTTGATTTCGAAGGCGTTTCGAAGAAGGCGTCGTACATAACACCCGTGCCAGGAGGTGTCGGACCGATGACAGTTGCCATGTTGATGCAGAACACGCTGGTCGCTACGACGAAACAGAAACGTGCGCTTGTCTCCCCGGTGGCGCAACAATGAGCAAATCGGAGCTGAGGCTGAAGGCGTTGGGTTCGCGGCGGTCCCTTCCCCCGGAGAAGCTGGAGGGCCTCAGCAGGGCAGTCCAGAAGAGGCTCGAGAGGCTTCCGCGTTATATGGAAGCCAAGGTGGTGGCCAGCTACGTGGCAAAGAGCGACGAAGTAAGGACCCAGGGGATAATCGAATCGGCACTTGCGTCGGGAAAGAGGGTGATAGTCCCGAGGACGGACACCGCAACCCAGCGCCTGAGCTTCGCCCAAATCCAATCCCTGTCAGAGCTTTCGTTGGGCGCGTTCGGGATCCTCGAGCCTGCGCCTGGCGCAAAGCCCACGGCTCTCTCCGAGGCTGATGTGGTCTTGGTCCCCGTGGTAGCGTGGGACGAGAGAGGCCACAGGCTCGGTTATGGCAAGGGATACTTCGACAGAGAACTCAAATCAAGAGGGAAGGCGATGAGCATAGGGCTGGCTCTGGAATCTCAAAGGTTCGAAAGCGTCCCCCAGTCTGCCGAAGACGTTCCGCTTGAAGCAATAGTGACCGAGGGCAGGACCTTGACGTTCGGAGGGCGTTGAAATTGGGTCGTAGCCCAAAGGTCGCAGTGTTGGCAGGGAGCAAGAGCGACCAGGCAATAATTGATGATGTGGTGAAGACACTCGATGAGCTGGGCGTCGAGCACGAAGTCCAGGTCATTTCAGCTCACAGGAACCCTGAGAAGCTCAGAGAGTACATCTCTGGCTCTAAGGCGAAAGTCTTCGTCGCCATCGCCGGTCTGGCGGCCCACCTCCCCGGAGTCGTCGCCTCAATGACTGTCAGACCGGTGATAGGCGTCCCAGTGGGTGTCAAGCTCGGCGGCCTTGACTCCCTGCTGTCGATAGCCCAGATGCCTCCGGGAGTCCCGGTCGGGACCGTCGGGATAGACAACGGGCGGAACGCCGCGCTGCTCGCCGTGGAGATACTGGGTGTCGGCGACTCGGCGGTCTCGGAGAGACTGAAGGCGATGAGGAAGAGTTGGAATTGATCCCGCCCGGTAAGTTCCTCCGGTCGGGCAAAGTGAAGGACATCTATGAGATTGACGAAGGGCGCTTGCTCTTCCATTTCACAGACAGGGTGTCTGCCTACGACGTCGTGCTCCCCAGCACCGTTCCAAGGAAAGGGGAGGTCCTTTGCAAGCTTGGTGCGTACCTCTTCGAGAATCTCGGCATACCCAATCACATGGTGCGGCTCCAAGGCGACGACATGATGGTCGTGAAGAAGATGGATATGATAAAAGTCGAGTGTGTGGTCAGAGGGTACCTGTACGGCAGCCTGATGGAACGCGCTGTCAGGGGCGAAGTCAGCCTGCCGATGGAACCCGTGATGGCGGCGAAGCTGCCTGAGCCTTACTTCGACCCAACCACGAAATCTGACGTCAAAGACGAGCCCATCTCAGAGGCGGGGATAGTCGACCAGGGAAGGATGACGGTGGACGAGCTCGCAGAGGTAAAGCGGATGTCCATTGAAGTCTACAAGCACTTGAACGAGAGGGCGGCGCGGGCAGGCTTCATACTCGCAGACCTGAAGCTGGAGTTCGGAAAGGACGGAGGGAGCAGCCTGCTCCTGGGCGATTCCATCGGGCCAGACGAATTCAGGTTGTGGCCGACGGAGTCCTATTCGCCCGGAAAGCCTCAGGAGAGCTACGACAAACAGCCCATCAGGGACTGGTTGAGTTCCATTGGGTACAAGTCGAAGCTCGATCAGGCTAGAAAGGCGGGCGCACCCACCCCCGCGCCTCCGACGCTGCCTGACTGGCTAGTGAAAGAAACGAGCAGAAGGTACGCCGCCGTCTACCAATCGCTTACGGGAAAGGCTCTGTAGCCGGGTGCGATGCTGTGGGAAAAGACGCCTATGCGAAAGCAGGGGTAGACTTGGATAAGGTAGGCAAAATCCAGCGGGGGGTGGCGTACCAACTGGGAGCCACCTCAGCCCATAGGACTGGTCGGGTCGGAGCGCCCCTCAACCCCATAGGACACTATGGAGGGTTGGTCGATGTCGGGGGCGGACGGGCCCTCGCTCTCCACACCGACGGAGTCGGGTCCAAGGTCCTCGTCGCCCAGGCTATGAAGAAGTTCGATACGATTGGGATCGATTGTGTGGCTGTCACTGTGAACGACCTGATTTGCTTGGGTTCGGAGCCTATCTCCTTGGTCGACTACATCGCCCTTGAGCGCGAGAACGAAGAACTCGTCGTCGAGCTCGGCAAGGGGCTCGTCGAAGGCGCCCGCAGGGCTTCGGTCGCCATTGTGGGGGGCGAGACTGCGATATTGAAAGACGTCGTCAAGGGGATTGGTGGGAACGGATTCGACCTGGTGTCCATGGGCGTAGGCCTCGTCAAGAAAACGGAGGTCGTCGATGGGAGGGCCATTGAATCTGGGGATGTCGTGGTCGGTGTCGCCAGCTCGGGCCTCCATTCGAACGGCTTCACGCTGGCCAGGAGAGTCCTGAAACGGCGCCCAATCGACCAATACGTCCCCGAACTTGGGTCGAGCCTGGGGGAGGCGTTGCTGGCTCCCACAAACATCTATGTGAAACCAACACTGGAGGCATTGAAGGCCGCCGAGATACATGGAATAGGCCATATCACCGGGGGTTCGTTCTCGAAGCTGACGAGGCTGGCCGGTGGCAGGAAACTGTTGTTCGACCTCCGACTCCCTCCCGCGCCTCCGATATTCAGGGTGCTTCAGATGGAAGGAGGTCTTACCGAGGACGAGATGTACCGGACGTTCAATATGGGGATCGGTCTTTGCCTTTGCCTCCCGGAGAGGGATGAGGGGAAGGTGATCCGCCGGTTCGAAAGGGCGGGGTTCCGGGCATTCAATGTCGGGAGGGTGGCCGAAGGTAGAGGCGTCAGGGTCAACGGCGTGAAGCTGACCCGTTAGCTAGGCTGCGCTCTGCCTTTCTCTTGGCCCGCCCTCGTCTGTGCTCTGTCAGAATCGGGTCGATGGTGCCCTTCACGAAGTCGTCACAGCGTTTCCTCGCGTCGCCGATGTGGCGGCTTGAATCAAGCAGGTCCGAAACCTCCGCGTTGGTCAACTTGGACGAAATCGCCCTCTGACCTGCCAGCAGCTTGGGGAGTGGGTTTGGCTTTCCTTCCATGACTTCGGCCCACGCCTTGAACGATTGGACTCGGATCAGCTCGTGGATCTTCTGCCTGTCCCCTCCTTTCTCGACAAGCTTCATCATGACCGCCTCGGTCCCTGCGAACGGGCCGTACCTTTCGAGGTTCTTGCTGATCATGGCCGGATACACCCGGAGGCCTTTGAGCAGGCGCTCGTAGATCATCAGGCATTCGTCCACGGCCAGGAATGCCTCAGGGATGGCGATGCGCCTGGCCGCCGAATCGTCTAGCGTCCTTTCCAGGACGCTGTTGGCCGCGTTTGAAAAGGCGACAAGGGGGAGGGTGGAAACGAACCTGGCCAGAGAGCACATCCTCTCGGCGGCTACCGGGTTCTTCTTGAACGGCATCGCACTGGACCCGACCTGGAATTCGTCGATGGGCTCGGACATCTCTCCGAAGGGCGGCGACTGCAGAATCCTCAGGTCAAGCCCGAACTTGTGGCAGCTCTGCGCGATGGAAGCGAGACATGCGAGGAGGATGTAGTCGACTTTCCTGGGGTAGGTCTGCGTCGATACGTCGAAGGAGCCCAAGCCCAGGGTCGCCATCACAGAGCCTTCCATCTTTTCGACTGCGGCGTCGGTTCCGAGGAGCGCCTTGAAGCTGGCCGACGTTCCTACGGCGCCCTTGATCCCCTTACCCAGAAGAAAATGTGTGCGGACTGTCTCCAGGAGGCGGATGTCCATCACGAGGTCCTGGGCGTAGTTCGCGAACCTGTAGCCCATCGTCGTCGGCTCCGCCGGCTGGAGGTGCGTCCAAGCCATGCAGACTGTCCCTTTGTGTTTGATGATCCTCTCTCTGGCCGATTCCAGGCATGCGACCAACCTGGAAAGAATCAGGTTCGAAGCGGAAATGAACGAGATGATGTCTGCGTTGTCTTCGATGTCCATCGAAGTGGCCCCAAGGTGCAGCTTCCCTCCGCCGGCCTTCGCCTGGTCGGCGAACGTGCGCAGCTCGGCCATGAGGTCGTGTTTGATCTTCTTCTCAAGCTTGTGAGCCCTGGCGATGTCAACGTTCTCTCCACCCGATTTCGCCCTGATGCCCTCCAGTTCTGATCTCGACAGGAGGCCTGCGTCAAACTGCGATTGTGCTAGGGCCAGCCAGACCTTTCTCCAGTTGGCTCTCCTTTCTTTGTCCGAGAACGTCCTCTTCATCTCCTGGCTTCCGTAGCGCCAGGTGAAGGGCGAAAGGAAGACGTCATGGCCGAAGCTTTCGTCCTTCAAGAATTTTGGCGAAGCGGGATTGGCCATTAAACTCTTCCATGATGGCGCCGGGGGTAGGATTCGAACCCACGCGACCCGAAGGTCACGGGCTGACTGGTCGTTGATCTCGAGTTGCGGACCCGCTTTGTAGCCTGGCGGGTTGCCCGCGCATTAACCACTCTGCCACCCCGGCTCGGCCGACGCCCGGCCCCCACAGCTATTATTCCTTTGAGGGGCTCTGCTTCTTGGAGCGCTCGACGATGTAGCTCCATGTGACGAAGCAGTCTATGAGCTCAGTGTCTTCCGAGTGTTCTTTCAAGGAACCACCTTGTGACTTCCCATGCCTCTGCGGCCGCGTCCCTGTCGTAGACCTCCTTCCGCGTGTCATTGAAGAAGCCGTGCTTGGTCCGCGGGTAGGTCTTCAGCGTCAGGTCCTTCCCTCCTTCGAGCATCGCTCCCACAAAAGCCGGGACTGATTTGTTGATGAGTTCGTCCTGGTTGGCGTGTATGTCCAAGATCGGGATTGAGATTCTGGCCACATCGTCATTTGCAGGCGGCTGGCCATAGAAGCTGATTGCGGTGGTGAGGTGTCTGCTCTTCGTGGCACATTTCAGAGAAAGACCCCCGCCGAGGCAGAACCCCAGCGTCGCAACCCTGTCGTATTTCTGATGGGCGCGTTCGACCGCTGCCAGAGCGACGTCCAGGAGGCCGTCCCTGAAGGAAGGGTTGTAGAGAACAGCCGCAACTTCCTTGATCTTGTCGCTGGCGCCCTTCTTGTCGAGGGCCTGCTTCACCTTCACCCTGTCTCTCCTTTCCTCCAGAGAAAGCTCCCAGACCCCCTCCATGGCCTTCTGGATGTTCTCTGGTGTCAGGAGCTCTTCATGGCCCTCGTAAAGGACAGGAGCCGTAGCTGCAAATCCAAGTTTGCTGAGCCGTTTGCAGACGTCCTCTGTGTGCTCGACAAGGCCCCACACCTCGTGGAAGACAACGATGCAGCCAGGGGGAGCCTCGGGTTCGAATGCGAATCCTGTCCTAGCCCGCGTTCTGCCCTGTTTCGCCAATGGGTTTGGTGCCCGAGCCCCACGTTTAAATTGAATATGTCGTTGGGAAGTCAGGATGAGGGTCTCACTGATCTGGTCCAGTCCATCGCCTGAAAGGACCATTGCGGTCGCGATGAGGAGATGTTACAGCACCAAGGCAATCGAGGACATCGAGTCTGAGATCGAGCAGAAGGGGGCCGAGTACTGGAAGTATCTCTTGACCAAGGCCCTCCAGGACAAATCTTTAGACGTGCTCGAGCATTTCACTCTGACGCTCCTCGTCGAGGGAGCGGGAGAAGCGGATGTCGGCAGCCTCACCCGCAATTTTCCATATCTCCGGGCGACCCACCTGAAGGGAGCGGACTGGATGGTCTCTCTGAACGCGAGGACCCTTGTGGAGCTCTGGAGAAGCGCAGGTGGAAAGGCGTTCGCCGGGCTCGTGGTCTCGGAGCTCGACGGCAAAAGGGTCTGTCCGATATTCAACGCCGTTGCTTTCGGTGAGAAGGTTCATGCGAGTTAAGCTCCTATACAACACCAACCTCGACTCCCTGAGACGAGCGCTGGCCCAAGAGGGGGTTCCCTTCGACCCGGAAGCCATGATGGACCATGTCGTCTACATGTTCGAAATCGAGGACTGCAGCCGGGTCACGACCCACCAGCTGGTGCGACATAGGGCGGTCTCCTACGACCAGGAGTCGCAGAGGTTCTCGGCGGCTACCAGGGAAGGCGTGGTGACCCCTCCGAGCATCCAGTCCAACGAGGCGGCGTACAAGGCCTACGACGAGGCCCTCAAATCAGTCTATGCTTCTTACGAAAAGATGGTGACTGCAGGAATCCCCAAGGAGGACGCCAGGTACATCCTGCCCAGCGCCATCAAGACCAAACTGGTGATGACCCTCAGTGCGAGGAGTCTGATGCACATGGTCTGGCAGAGGACTGCCCTCCAGGCGCAGTGGGAGATCAGGGAGCTCGCCACGACCCTGCACGGCCTGGCCCAAGAAGCGACCCCGGAGCTCTGGACCAAGATCACAGAGCGATAGAGTTGGTCAAAGCGTTCGGCACCGCCGGCGTCAGGGGGGTGTTCAACCGGACTCAGACCCCCGAGCAGGTCTACAAGCTCGCTGAGACGATAGCTTTCGCTTCTGGTAGAGGAAGGTATGGGGTCGGGTGGGATGGAAGGAAGGCGTCTGCGCTCCTGGCGAGGACAGTGCTTTCGGCCGTAAACGCGGTGGGGAGCGACGCTCATGTTTTCGGTCTCGTGCCGACGCCCGTGCTCGCCTTCGGGACGAGGTCGAGGTCGTGCCTTATGGGGTTCGCCGTGACTGCGTCTCACAACCCCGCCGAGTTTTCTGGTGTGAAGGTCTTCAACCGCAACGGCATGGAGCTCGCGAAGTCGGATGAGGAGAGGATAGAGCGGGCCATGGCGGTTGATGTGATGAAGCCCGCCGGTGTGTTCGGGGAACTCGTTCCCGATGAAGGGGTCCTCGACGACTACGTCGCGGCCGTGGTGTCGCGCTATCCCCGCACCCCCAACCCGCTCCGCATAGCAGTGGACTGCGCCAACGGCTCGGGCGGGCTGGTGACCCCTGAAATCCTGAAGGCGCTGGGCCACCAAGTCGTTCCCGTCAACGCCCAGGTCTCGTGGAGGTTCCCCGCGAGGCCTCCGGAGCCTACTGCGACGAACTTGTCAGACTTCGCCGCCATGGTCCCGACCCTCGGGGTAGATTTCGCCTTCGCCCACGACGGAGACGCGGACAGGCTGGTGATGATAGATGCGTTCGGCAGCGTCGTCCCCGACTCGATACTTACGATACTGGCTTTGCGCGGTCTGGGGCTGAGCAGCGGTACCGCCGTCATCTCAGAGAACACGTCAAGCGCCGTAGCCGAAGAAGCGGAGCGGCTCGGCCTCAGGGTGCAGAGGAGCAGGGTCGGGAAGACGTTTGCAGTCCTTGAGGCGGAGGGGGGCGTCTTCGCCGCGGAGCCCAGCAAGGTGGTCGACCCCAAGTGGGGCCTTTGGGAGGACGGGATCAACGCGTCGGCCCTCATAGCCAGCCTGCTCTCCTCTGACCCCAGCCTCCTCGGCCGTGTCTTGCAGGAAGTGCAGTGGAGGTACAGGCAGACGAACCTCAGGACGTCGGTGAGTATGGAGATGCTTATTGTCAGGGCCAAGGAATCGTTCAGGAGGCTCAGGGTGTCTGAGGAGCGGACGCTCGATGGGCTGAAGCTTGTGCTCAACGATGGGTCGTGGGTGATGTTCAGGCCGTCGGGGACCGAGCCCATCACGAGGTTGTATTGTGAGTCGAGGGACCCGCAGCAGCTGGAGGCCTTGGTGCAGTTGGGGACGCAGTGCGTGCAAGCCTCTAATATGTCATAGGAAAATCGACTCCAGATGTCCGAGTCGAAGGCGATAGCGAGGGTGCTCTCCTCGGGGTACATGCTAGACGCCAAGGCCTTCGACATGATCAGCAAGCTCCCGCCCGGCAGCGACGTCGAGAACCTCGTCGAGAAGCTCCTCGAGCAGAAAGCAGGCGCGCTCGGGGAGGCGAAGGTGATCACCGAAGGCGATGTGGCAAAGGTAATACCCGAGAAGGCACCGCAGAGCCCGGAGCGGGTCATGGCCTACGACCCGCCTGAAGTGGAGATTATCTCCGACCCCACCCAGGCCATCGCCCCGACAGACGGGGCCGAAGGCTTCGGCAGGTTGTTCCGGGACAGGTATCAGAGGCTCGTTTCTATCGTACGAGAGAGACAGGACACGAAGAACAGTGTCACTGTATCTGCCACCAAGAATCTGGTCTCGGGAAAGAAACTCAAGGTCGCGGGACTGCTGTCCGACCGCCAGAGCAGGCGCGGTGGCGTCGAGCTCAGGGTCGACGACCCGACTGGGACGCTGAAGGTCATGTGTCAGGAAGGGCCCGCTGAGAGGGCGGCGCTCGAGGCACCGCTGGACAGCCTGGTCGTGATCGATGTGTCGAAGAGCAGGTCGGGGCAGTTCTTCGCCGATTCCGTCGTCCTCCCGGACGTCCCCGGCCGCAGGGCGGTGTCCTCCTCCCACAGAGCATTCGCTGTCCTCCTCTCAGACCTGCACATCGGGAGCAGGATGTTCCTGGCTGACGATTTCCACCGCTTTCTGCAGTGGCTCAACGGGAGTTTCGGCGACAACGACGTGGTGAACCGGGTGAAGTATCTGGTGATCGCTGGGGACCTGGTCGACGGGGTGGGCGTCTACCCGGGCCAGGAGTTCCAGCTCTCGGAAAGGGACCCGAAGAAGCAGTACGAGATGGCTTCGGAGTTGCTGAAGCAGGTGCCCGGTCACATCCAGATAGTCCTCTCGCCAGGCAACCATGACGCGGTCAGGCAGGCGCTCCCCCAGCCCGCGGTGGCCGTCGACATGGCCGAGTCGCTCTACGCCATGGACAACGTCAGATGGGTCGGAGACCCCTCCTACATCAAGCTAGGCGGAGTGATGTTCCTGGTCTATCATGGCAAGAGCCTGGATGATGTGATTGCCACGACCCCGAACCTCGCCTACGACAGGCCGACCGACGCCATGAAGCTGCTCCTTCGGGCGAGGCACCTGGCCCCCACCTATGGGAAGCGGACCGCCCTCTCCCCAGAGCTCCGCGACTACATGGTCGTGGACCGGGTCCCCGACGTCTTCCATGTGGGGCATGTGCACACCTATGGGGAAGTCTCCTACAGGGGGACCCTGCTCATCAATTCCGGGACCTGGCAGGCGCAGACGAGCTTCCAGTCGAACATGGGCCTCGAGCCCACGCCGAGCATTATACCAATCCTCGACCTATCTAGCCTCAAGGTCGTGCGGCGCAACTTCGGGGCGGCCGGGTTCCCTGCATCCTAGGCCAGAGCTGCGAAGGTCGGGTCCTCGGAGAGCGTCTTCTCGAGGGAGTCCTTCCCTATCAACAGCTGGATTTTCTTCGTCCTCCCCCGCCTCCCTTTGCTCACCACCGAAGCTTCCACCAGCCCAAGCAGGTCGAGGTCTCCGAGTATCCCGCTCAGACGCCTCTGGGTGAGGGTCTCGATGCCTATCTTCTTGCAAAGGTTGTTGTAGGCGAGGTAAAGTTCGCCCGTGTTGGTCCCCCCGTCGAACCTTGACACCGCGAATAGTATGGCCTTGTTCTGCACCGGAAGGGAGCGTATCGCCTCGTCCACCCTGTCGACCTCCATCTTGTCGGACGCCATTCTGATGCATGAATCGTCGATTTCCTTCAAGCCCTCGCGCTCCGCGACCTCCCCTGCGATCCGCAGCAGGTCGATGGCGCGGCGCGCGTCTCCGTGCTCTGACCCCGCCATGGCCGCGCACAGGTTGATGGCCGCGGATGAAGCGACCGACGGCCTGAACGCGACCTTGGCCCTCTCGGTGAGGATCTGCCTGAGCTCGTCCACGGTGTAGGGGGGAAAGACCAGCTCCTCCTCGCTGAGGCTGCTGAGGACCCGGGGGTCGAGTCCTTCCTTGAACTTCAGGTCGTTCGAAATCCCTACGAGTGCCAGGAACCCCGGGGACAGTTTGGTCCCTGAGCGGGTAAATGCATACAATATGTCGTCGCCGAACAGCTTCACGAGGTAGTCGATCTCGTCGAGGACGAGGACCACCTTCTTCTTGTTCGTCTTGATGTTGTCGGAGATGCGGTCGACGACCTCCCCGATGGCCAGGCCCGTCAGCGGTATCTGCTTCGCCTTGGTCAGGTCGAGGGCCCTGGCGAAGTCGGCCAGCGTCCGGTATTCGCCGTCTGCGAGTCGGGTGTTGACATAGGCCAGCACCAGGTTCGGGTTGTTGGCTTCGGCTTTGAGCTTCGTCAGGACGTAGTTGGTGACGGCCGTCTTTCCTGTCCCAGTTTTCCCATAGAGGAGGAGATTGGAGGGCTTCGAGCCCCGGAGTATCGGCGCCAAGATCTGCGCCACGGCCCTTGTCTGGGGGTCGCGGAACGGGAGGTGCATGGGAACGTAGTCCGGGCTCAGGGCGTCCCGGTTGACGAAGAGGGGCTTGCTCTCTTTCGCCCTGCGAAATATCTCATCTATGCTATCGGACAAACAAAAACAGTGGAAACACTGGTCTAGATAGGTCTTTGCCGGCTCCTCGCCGCATACCCTCTGTTTTCGTTGGGAATTATGTCCGATTGGCTAGGAATATCCACGGAATGACCTCTGACTATTGATGGAAACGGGGAACTAGTGGAGTCGGCGTCATGTTACCCTGAGCATGACAATCGATGCCAAGATCCGGATCGGACTGCTCCTAGTCTCGGTGGCCATTTCCGCGTTCGCGGCGCTGGCCTCGGCCCACGGCATCTACCTGGGCTTCCTAGACGAGATCGGCGGCGGAACCCCCTCGTAGGGGTCCCGCCTTCTCTATTTTTGCAGAGGGACGATCGAATCTTTCCGCAGGTGGGTTTCCATCTGTCGCATGTTGAACTTCCAGCTCCCGTCCTGGTACATGCTGTATGGTACCGTGAACGATGTGGCCTCGGAAGGCTTGATGAAGCTCATCTCCACCTTTGATGCCAGATTCGGGACTGCCGAGTTGATGTAGCTGGACATGCTAATCAGGTCGGTGACGGGCACGTACATCATCGCGACGTAGGTCCAGTCCTGCATTAGGTCTTCCACCCAGAGGAATGGTATCTTGCTCACCGCGGCTTGCACCTCCGCGAACTCGGACTTGCTCAGGTTGTGGAACGCCAATCGGGTGATGGCCGTGGAGTGGACGGGTTTCTTTGCGATGTCCTGCGCCCATCTGATCCTGTACGACGGGACGAGCTTCCACTTCTGCACGTGGGTTCGATAGTGATATTCCAGGGTCTTCTGGTGAACCTTCAGTTTTTTCGCAATCCCGGTCAGATGCTGGAGCGAGTCCTTCTGCAGCTCCTTGATGACCAGGAGGTCGTAGTGGTCGAAGTCTGCGACTTTGGTCTTACCTCCTACAGCCAGGGGAAGAGGCGCCCGCTCTGAAACCTTGGCCCATTCGATTTCCCATCTCCCTGACCTGAAGTTGAAGAAGTGAGGGTCCATCGCCTTGTGCCTGCTGACCTGGACCGTTTGCAGGGTGAAGGTGCTGAGAATCCCCCTGTCTTCGAGACTGCCGAGGAACTCCCTGTACTGGTCCGTGGTGCCCTGGGGCAGGGAGAAGAGGGCCGCGTAGTTCCCCTGCGGGACAAGCTTGCCGAAATATGTCAGATATCCGACTTCGTTCAGGGCCCTGAGTATCTGTGGAGCCATGCCGCCGTAGGCCTTGGAGAAGCTCAGTGACGCCCAGTGCAGTTGCAGGCCGAGCTTTTCGAAATCGACCTCGGCGTGGAACTTGAATCCGAGGCGGCCGAACCGTTTTTTGATCTTGTACCTGATGGTCTCCTGGTGGGCCCCCGTCATACGTGAAATCTGGGCCACGTTCCTCGGACCTGCGGTGCCTATCGCAGCTATGATCCGGGCTTCTAGGTCGGGTGCGTCATCTTTGATGGCCTGCACTGACTTGGAGCGGGACAAACGGGGTTTGTGAGCAAAAACGAGTAATTAAGTGTAATAGATTCAGTAATGGTAAAGTCGAGGTCCGCTGGAAGAGCACGCTGGTTATTCGGACGAGTCCGTAATCGATAACAAGGCCGCGGGTCGCCGTGGGCCCTGTGGAGTTTGAAGATGCTGTGCGCAGACGCCGGATGGTCAGGCACTTTGCCGGCGAGCCTGTCCCAAAAGAGACGATTGATAGAATCCTCGAGCTAACGCAGCACGCCCCGAGCGCCGGGTTCAGCCAGGGCAGCGCCTACATAGTCGTGACAGATGTAGAGCTCAAGAAGAAAGTCGCGAAGCTGCAGGGCGAGGAGGACTACAGCTCGTCTGGGTTCCACAGGTGGATTTCTGAGTCGCCTGTCGCAGTCGTGGCTTGCGTCAGCGAGAAGCTGTATCATGACAGGTACAATGAGCCTGACAAGCTGAACGACGAGGGGAAGGAGATAGATTGGCCGACCCCCTACTGGTTCTTCGATATCGGCGCTGGTTGTATGATCGTGCTTCTCGCCGCCGTTGATGCTGGTCTCTCCGCGGCGTTCTCTGGTGTGTTCGACGTCAAGGGGGTTAAGGAACTGCTCGGCATCCCTGCACACTTCCACCCGGTGGGAGTGATTTCAATCGGGCGCGGCGCCGAGGACGTGAAGTCTCCGTCGCTAAAGCGGGGGAGGCGTCAGTGGGCCGACGTTGTCCACCACGACGGGTGGTGACGGCGCGGGTCGACTACTCCTTCTTCTGCTTGCTTCCAATCTCAACCATCTGGAATTGGCACTGGTACCTCTTCCCGTTGATTTCCACCTTCTGGGTGGCCCAGTAGCCGACCGAGCCGGTGCTGAATTTCTTCTCCGGGAGGCCGATGTCTGCGACCTTCTGGATTCCTTCGTAGAGTTCGATTCGTGGCATGCTCTGGTTCCCAGGGTCGTAGATAGTTAAGGCTGTTCGGTATCTCCCTGTCTAGCCCGGCCGAAGGAGGGAATCCGGTGCTGCCTGCTAAAACGCCTATCAGAAATCGATGCCCGATTCGTTCGAAGCAGGCCGTTCACTGCTAAATATCACAGCTCCTGTCAGTGGCGCTCTCCTATGGCCAAGCAGACTGTCCTCGTTCTCGGAGGAGGCGTCGGAGGGCTCGTGGCCTCGAGTATGTTGAAGAATGAGCTCGGGGACCGCGCAGAGGTTCGTCTAATCGAGCGCAAGAAGGAATTCCAGTTCCCCCCTTCGTTCCCTTGGCTTATGTTGGGATTGAGGGAGCCCACCCAGGTCCAGAAGACCCTTGACCCATTGAGAAGGAAGGGAATTGACGTCGTAAATGACGAAGTCGTTTCCATTTCGGTCGATGGGAAATTAGTCAAGACAAGAGCCGGCGAGTTTCCATTCGATTATCTCGTGGTCGCCCTCGGTGCCGAATATCAGCCCGAAATAATACCCGGTTTCAAGGAGCACGCCCACCATGTCTATGACCTTGATTCCGCCGTTGCCTCAAGGAAGGCAATCGCAGGTTTCAGTGGAGGAGACCTCGCAGTCGGAGTTTCTAGGATGCCGTTCAAGTGCCCCGCCGCGCCGTACGAAACCGCACTCCTGCTTGACCACTATTTCAGGGGGAAGGGCCTCAAGGGTAAGTTCAGAATCAGATTCTTCACGCCCGAAGGGATGCCTCTGCCGTCGGCGGGACCGGACATTGGAAATGGAACGAAGCAATTCATGGAATCCAGAGGGATAGAGTTCAAGTTCAAGGTGAAGCTCACCGCAATCACCCCCAACGAGGCAAAATTCGAGGACGGCAGCTCAGTCCCCTACGATCTCCTGTTCGCGGTCCCGCCTCACAGGGCCCCCAAGGCGGTGTCGGACGCGGGGCTAACCGACCAGTCGGGATGGATACCTGTGGAACCAACTACCCTGATGACGAAGCAAGAGAATGTCTACGCCATTGGGGATGTGGCTTCGGTGCCCACGCCCTCGGGGTTTGTTCCCCTCCTGCCGAAGGCAGGAGTCTTTGCTCATGGCCAAGCCGAAGTGGTGGCGCATAACATCTCCGTTGATATCAAGGGGAGCGGAACGAAAAGGGAGTTCGACGGCTCCGGATCTTGCTTTCTCATGACGGGCGGTGAAGAGGCCGCTTTTGTAAAGGGCACTTGGTATTCAAAACCACATCCTGACATCAAGTTCCAGCAACCAAGCCGGGCGCTTTACTATGAACGGCTCCTCTTCGAGAAGTACTGGATGCATCATTGGTTCCAGCGAAACAGGCTGATGGAGGCTCTAGACTCGCCGGTAGAGTGGCTTCATCATCGCATACAGCACTGACCAAGAATACAAGGTCGCCGGGATCTGAACGTGAGAGACCACCAACTGTGCGGCCTTCGGAAATCAAGCGTCAGCAAGAAAATTATTGTTCTGTAAAGCGTTGGTGAGTTGCACCGTGGCTACCAGAGGCGGTGATTCAGAAAAAGATGGGGGCTCGGCGTTTCCTATGGGCCCGAGCTCACCCACGTCACAGTGAAGCTTGTCCCGTCGCTCGACAGACTGGAAGGAGAGGCCTTGACGGCTCCGCCGCTCGTCACCATGGTTATCTGGTGCACCGAGCTGCCGAAGGAACCGATTGCTCCGGTCGTCCCGGCGATCGTTGCGAAGTTGGTTGACCCCACCGCGGTGTAGTCTGTCCCCCATTGGACCGTGCCGAAGTCCGCGAGTGGGAGTATTCCGCCCGACGAGGATGGCGCCTCGGTGATCCATTCAGCAGAGCTGGCCTGGGCCGAAGAGACGACCTTGGTCTTCGAGAACGATGCGCCGGTGGTCGTGTCGGTGATTGTCACCTTGAAGTGGCTTCCCGAACGGCTGACCTGGGCGCTCATCACGTCTCCTGGATGGATTGCCATGCTGATCCTGAAGGAAGGCTGGGGATAGAACTCGAACCACGCGTAGTAGGTCGGGGCGCCGCCCTGGCAGTCAGAGTCCGTACCTGTCTGCTCGACGGTGCTGGAGGAGTAGCCGTCGATCCCGACCCAGTGAGACGAGTATTGGTTGGTTGAGGGGCAGGTCCCCTGGATGGCCGGGACGACCCATGAGCCTTGCACGCCGGTGACCGAGCCGGGCGCGCCTGTCACCGCATAGCCGCTCCAGTTGAGGCTCGACACCGAGTCGTTCCTGATCATGGGAGCCGAGGAGGTCGCCGACGTGGCGAATGATATGGCTGGAAGTGCTGAGAAAGCAAGCATCGCTGCGACTGCGATTACGATCATTCCTCTTGATGATGTTCGCAAGCGAGTAGATGTTTGGTGCCGAAAAGATAGTTAAGCCTTACTGGTTAGGGTTCCCCGAAGCACGCCACCCAAAAATGAGTTCGAGCGCAACACCAATGACGGCCACCGCGTTGCTCAGAGGCTGCCTTCCGCCGAGGCCTGCGAACAGAACTATGATGATGAACGTTGAATAGACAAGAAACGTCTTCATCTTCGTAAATTCCGTGTCCGAGTCCATCGCGTTGAAGTATCTGTAAAAGAGATAGCCGAACAGGATGGTTACGGTTACTGCCAGCCACAGACCAGCAACCGCCAAGGCGAAGCGATTTGCGATGTTGGCCAGCAGCAATATGCCTGCTCCCAAAAGAACATACATGATCGCAGGGGTTCGCCTCCGGCTCCCTTCAACGGGAGGTTTTTGCGCCAGGCTCTTTTTTATGAGTAGGACAAAGAAAAGCGAGAGCAACAGGAGCAGGAGGAAGGGCAGAGGTTCGAATGGCGGGGGGTAGCCCAAGTTATTCGCTATGAGGGGCACGAAGACTATGTTGGTTATCGCGATAGCCACTGCGAGCACGGCGGCAAGCGCGATGTAGTGCTTCCTCTCGAGGAAGCTTTCAGAGACCCTCTCGGGCCAGAGGCTCCTTATCACGAGGATGGTCACGGTCGTTGAGACCACCGCGTGAAAGACCAGTATGCTGGGGAGCCAGAGGATGTTGAGCCCCAGAAACCTGAAATTTCCGAATTGGACGCCGGGCCAGTATGGCGCCACCAGCGTCTTTGCGAAGACACCTTCGTTGATTATTCCATAGATGAGGCCTGAGAGAAAGATGGTGCGGAGTCCGAACCTGAAGCGCACAGCAAGGTCGCCTAGGATCGCCAACGGCGCTGCGTAGGTGACCAACACCAGAGGGAGGCTTACGATGATCAGGATGGGATTGGCCAGAAGGGCGTCTATGGATGTGGAGCCGGTGAGTATCTCTGCGTTCAAGAGCGGCACCAGCCCAAAGAGCAAGACCGTGACCACCACCGACTTCTTGGCGGTGGGTCGCTCGGTCACAGGAAGCATGGTTTGCCAGCGGCCGGACCAGTCCAGCTAAGAAAAACGTTGAGTTTTCTTTCACACACCCATAGTCTACGAAGAAGAGGTGGAAGATTTTATAGTGGTCGCGGCCCTGAAATTGAACAGAAAAGGAGCGAAGAGATGTGGCTTCACTCGAGTTTGACAGGGAAGTCGATGCCCTCTACCTGAGGCTAAGAAAGGGGAAGGTCTCCTCAAGCGAGCCTCTGGCTGACAACATGATAGTCGACCTTGATTCAAAGAAGAGGGTCGTCGGACTGGAACTGCTCCTGCCTCCCAACGTGAGGAAGGAGATCAAGGCTCAATTAGTGCGCCCTTCGAAGCGCTGAAATCTGCGGTCGCCGGGACTTCCGACATCAAATGTGGTCGGAAATTCTCCCGACTGGAGTCTAGAGGTTTTCTGCGAATCGTTCCCTGTCAACATCGCAGTCCTTCAGTATGACATTCAGAAGTCCCACGCCGATTCGTTTCGCCGGAACGGTCACGTAGATTCTGCCATTGGTTATCGTCACATGGCTTCCCTTCTGTCTCACGGGTCTGAAACCAAATTCGTTGCAGAGAATCTTGATGAGCTTCCTTCCATCAATTGGAGCGAGCTTAGCCAAGCTAGCGCGCTACGGCTTCTATGGCCTTCTCTCTGACAGCTGACAGGTGCAGCTCTAGGGCCTCCTCAAAATTTTTCCTTGCCTCATCCAAAGTGCCCCCCACCGTGTACACACCTAGAGCGGAACATACAATGGCGTAAGAACCATCCTTTTCTCTTATGACCTTCGTCTTCACATCTCTAAGCTTGATTGACATTTGCTTCGAAGGCTCTTTACCGGCTCTTAAGCTTTAGACTGATTTTTGGTAGTGGGTGGGGCATCTCGGTGAGGGTAATCTTCCCGTTCCCAGTCATTGGGAATAGGCAGAATCAGTCTCACTGATGACCG
This sequence comes from Nitrososphaerota archaeon, assembly GCA_028867035.1. Taxonomy (GTDB): domain Archaea; phylum Thermoproteota; class Nitrososphaeria; order Nitrososphaerales; family Gagatemarchaeaceae; genus UBA183. The sequence continues at coordinate 119,784 of JAGWHB010000005.1, forward strand.
AAGTAAGGCTCACCGTAAGGAAATCTGCGGTCGCCGGGATTCGAGCATGCAGATGCGGGCCTAAGCGACTTCGAGACAGGCAAAGCCGAGCTCAGACTCTCGAGAGGCGTTCAGAGATTACCAATCGCCTCGAAGATGCGCCTATCCTTCTCGATTATCTCCGATAGAAGATGGCGGAACTTCCATTCAGGAATATACGAAGGACGTCTAGGCAACGACTTCGCCCCGAGCCATGGCCTGAACCATCTTGGGGACGACCTTGCTGGCGTTCAGGACTTCGAAAAAGAGGGGCCTGCCTCCCTTATCCACGTGGAGGATCACATCGCCAACCTCCTCGGCATGTGAGAGTTTCCCTTTCTCCTTCAACATGACGGACAGGACGTCGGCGTCAGAGTCGTACTTCATCCTATAGGCCAATTCTCTTCCTCTCGATCGGATAGAAGGGCATCACTACTATAATGCCTTTCCGCTCTTCGTGCACCACCCTCAGACCGAACTTGTCGTCGAGGATCACCGTCGAGAAGGTCTGGACGCCTCTCCGCGCGGTATGGTCCGGCGCCGAAATGGCTCTTTCAACCAGACTTCGAGGTACGTTGAAACCGTAGGAATGAACTGCCTCAAACTTCTCTTCAGCGTGCCTCGTGAACCTTACTCTCGCCAAACACTCGGGGCGAGAAGCCAGACTTGCGTTATAAGGTTGGCAACGGAGAGGGATGTCACGTCCAAGGAGGCGTCAAACAAACCCCGGCCGGGATTCGGGCATGCAGATGTAGGCCCAAGCGCCTTCAGAAATGTATCTAGCCCCACTTGAGCATCGGCTAGCTACCCACGCGCTCGACCTTCAGGCCTTTAACACGGTCGAATTCGACGTCGCTTCCCGTCAGAAGGGTTCCTTTGCGCAGGAGCGCAGTTGATGCCGCAAAGGCGTCGGCGAGGGAGAGGGAGTTGTCTGCCTTGATTGCCGCAGCCTCCCTCCACAAAGGAGAGTTGTCAGTGACGGGTACGATCTTGACGCCAAAACTCCTCAGGTTCCTCTCCTTCTCTTCCGCGGTGGTTTTGCTGATTCTTCGCAAGACATAGTGGAATTCGGTCAGGTTGACAATGTTCAGGTAGCCTTTTGCCGCTCCCCCTGAAATCTGTTCAAGATAGGATTCAACCCTGTCCGACCCGGTCTCCCCCAAGTAGAACACCAACAAAGCCTGAGTGTCGAAAACAATGGGAGGCAACTGTCAGGTCCCACTTCCTCTCGAGATTCCCTTCTCCCAGGTGGACTCCGCCTTTCTGACCTCCTCCATGATCTCCTTCGAGGATTTGCCCTTCAGGACTGACCTCAGGGATCCCTTCTCCATCGACGGACTAGGCAGGGGTTTCAGCAAGACTCCTTCTTCGGTATCCTCGACGAGCGCTTTCCTCCCGATGCCATGCCTTTCGCGCATACTCTTCGGAATCGTCGCCTGGCCTTTCTTGGTCACAGTGACGACTGCTTCAGCCATGAGTAATAATTCTGAATGAGTAATACTTAAGGATTCGGTATTATTATATTCAGCACCAAGCGGCCGGGATTTGAACCCGGGTCACCGTCGTGTTCCGGCTACCTTTCCGCGACTTGCGCCGGCTTCAGGTACACCCTTCGGTACACTTTGGTGCTGCGGGCTCTGCCTGACCTATGAAAGAAGGCGGCCCTTCAGCCCGGTTATCGTTATCCCCACCAGCTCCCCCTTTCTGGTCCTCATCACGACTCCCTCCTGGGGCTCAATCGAATCGTCCGCCTCCCTCGGCTTCCCGACGGAGATGTAAAGGACGTCGCTCTTGTCGTCGTATTCGATGTCAAGCTTTTCTGGTTTCAGAACTAGGCTTTCCAAACTATCTCCCCCTTTACCTTCTTCTTGTCCGAAGTGAGGTAGGCCGTTATTATAGCCTTCCGACCGCTTCGCTCGGCGTAGACCACAACCAGATACTTTGGCCCGAGGTGAGTCTTGTTCAGGTATCTGATTGCCTTCCTCTCGCCCCAACGACCCTCCATTATGATTTCGGGGTTTGATGCTGTATCTTCGATTACGCTCCGGTAGCGCGAGACCTCTGGGTGCCTTTCGCGTATGTGCTTCCAAGCCCGGTCTGAAAGGCTCAAGCTCCCGAGACGAGCCGCACACTACTATTGAGTCTTGTCAGGAATCGGAGGGCTTGGCGAGGTGGGTGCCTGAAACTGAGACGCCCCGGCCCCGCCGAGATGCGGGCACCCATATGGATGCTCTGGCTCTGACACTTTTAGTGGAGGGCGTTCTGAAGATTAGGCGTAAATGCAGGAGCCCAGGCCTAGACAGTTGTGCAATCAGGAAAGAGGCAGGTGCTCTACGTGGGCTTGGTTGCAACTCTATTGTTCTCCCTAGTTGCGCCAGTTGCGTATGTGAATACCGGCGGACAGTTTTTCCTCTTTGGAGCGCCTCTCACGCCGACTCCCACCGGGGAGTGTGCAAGGTTCGGGTGCCACTGTGCTGCCAGTGGATCAATCCTCGGGGTCCTCACCGGCCTGGGGTATAGGCAGTTTCTAGGCTGTCCTTGATCCAACCCTCTGTCCGGCCGGATTCCCAATGTGCTGGAATCGAATCCCTCTTGTCAAATCGAGTTTGAAATTTCCTCGGCCGGGACTAGCACAGCCTTGTAGAGAGGTCCACCCCGAGTTTTTCGTCTAGAGCGCAGGGTAACCAATCGGTAGTCGGCAAGGCCTTTGGGGGGTGCCTAAGATGTCAGCGTTGTAGTGTAAATACAAACCCCTTCTGTAGAAGGGTGTTGCAAGGAACTCCTGCCAAAGCCGCCGGTGCCTTTAGGTTCATCGCTCTGATTTTCCTTGGTGGCCTTATGGGAGGGACGTTCGTTAATCTAATTGTTCCAATACCAATCTGGCCTAGCGGTTGGGGCCGTCTCTTCGGTGTTGTCCCACTGGTGGTTGGCATCTGGCTCTTCGCCTGGTCAAGGCAGGCGTTCGGGCGTCACAAGACGGCGCTCATGCCTTGGAGCCCGAGCACCCAATTGGTTCAAGACGGCCCCTACAGGTTCACGAGGAATCCGATTTACTTTGCATTCGCCTTGATGTATCTGGGCGTTGCGTTCGTTTTCAACTCGGCATACGTCTTGGGCATACTAGTAATCGTCCTAGTGCTCTTCGACCGCATACAAATACCACGCGAGGAACGCTACCTGCAGGAAAGATTCGGGGGAGAATTCAACAGATACAAGAAGAGGGTCGGGCGCTGGGTTTGAATAGCCTGCCAACGAAAACTGGTTAATGCATTAGCTGCTCCGGCCGGGACTCGGGCATGATTAATCATGCCCAAGGCGCTCAAGGAATCTCTACCCGGAAGAATCTCGCGATTTCCGGAGAATGTTTGCCAGAGGCAACTGGGTTGATTAGACCAACCCGATGGCACGTTCTTGGGTATCGTGTTCAGGGAAGACAGCAGCTCATGATTACATCAACGGTGATGCTGGACGGCCAGTGGCCCGAAGTGGAGGAGTAGCTCGGGTAGTCCTTGGAGACGGTGAAGTTGAAGGTGAACGGAGTAGGAGAACTCCCAGAGACCACACATCCTGCAGTGTTAAGCGGCGGAGCTATGGTGTGAGCGCAGCTTGGTATGGACGTGAAAGTCACGTACTGGCTGTCGGAGGAATAGACGAGCAACTGGACTTGGATCCCTCCAACATAGGTCCCGGGGGTTGCACCCATCTCGCTGATGCCGACGATAACCGTTCCATTGTCCCCGGCGCCGAAGTATACCGGGCAGACGGCGGCATCAGTCAACATTTCACAGTTCGTTGGGCTGTTTGTGCTAGTGAAGACCCTCCCGCTTTGGATCTTCGGGTATGGAATAGCACTGCAGACGAGTCCGTTGCACGATGAATTTCCAGAGGAGAGGCTCGCGTAGGCTGTGACTCCAACTGTGACCAAGAGTGTTAACACGGTAGCACCCAACAATGCCCGTTTCTTTCGTCCGCCCCCACGGAGCCCGACCATACCATACTCACGAAGAAGTTCTCCGCAGCTATATTAAATCCTAACAGCAAGAACGGGCAAGAACGTCCCTTCGCCGATACGCTCGTAGTGTCGAACGTCTGGCGGAAAGCCCCCCGGGTCGATCGTATCTGGCTGCTAAGACCAATCGCCATAGAAACTGAGGTTGAATTCCGTCCCGGCCGGGTAGAAATTCAGGTTCCCGTCGAGCCTAACGATGAAGGTGCCAATGGCAGCTTGGCCAACTGACTCTAGGGTGAGTTCCGAGGTAGGAATGCTACACGTCGCTGCCACGACCGACTTCTCCGGGATGCCCTGAACCGCGGGGCCGCCAACCGTGCCCCAGACCAGGTTAGGGTAATTGGCCTTCCCATTGGTGCCGTTCAACGTCACCTGAATCCCACACATTACAAGTTGCAGAGATGCGGTGTTGTTGTTCTCGATGTTGAACATGCATACCCCCGTAGCCAGCGTGCAGGAGACGTTTCGCGCCCATAGGTTCCCAATTCGCGGCACTGGGCTTTGGCCTGGTCCGACACTCGGTTTGTCGAACGCCACAAATCCCACGACCAACACGAGCAGCACGGTCATGATTGCGTATGCGGCGGCGGACATCTGTCTCCTTGAGGCAAGAAGGCGCCGTGAGTGATTTAATGCTAGTTACCAGAACGGACCTGTTGAAGTTGGGCTACCTTTCAGCTACCTGCGCCGGCTTAAGATAGATCCAGGAGTTGCTGCGGCCCAAAGAAACGCTTAAGATTCGAGACCAATCCTACCCTTCTCGGCGGAGAAGCTCGCCATCAACCGCTCGTCTCAAGCGAGCCAATAGCTTCTACAAGACGGCAACGAGCGGTGACCAAACACGAGAAAGAAGAAGGAATCGGCAGAGGCGGTGGAGTTTGAGGTCGACGGCGGAACCTACAAGCGCTTCGAAGGGTTCGCCCGCACCCACTACGTCAGTCGGGATGAAGCCCTCCGGATTGTTCTAGTCAAAGGGATGGAGGCCTACTGGCCCCAGCGGTTCGCCTACATGGTGGCCGACTACGAAGCGCTGAAGGGGCGGTTTGAAGCGTACAGCCGGGATAACGTCATTCTGAGAAGGATCTACTCCCGAAACAGCGAGCTCAAACAACTCTTGGACCGGGCCGAGAGTGCCGGGAAGGGCGAGTGAATGCTTCGGAACTTCGGCGGCAAACAAAGGGAACAGCGCATCAAGGAAGTCGACGTGGTAAGCATCCTGGGCGTGAATGACTCTGGGGACACCGTCAGGGTTGTCGCGAAGTTCAGGGGACAAACGTGGAACTTGGTCTCGGAGTTCGCACAGGAAAAGGGGTATGAGGTAAAGAAAGAGCTTCTCTCGATGCTCTTCTCCTATGGAGTGGCTGAGGTAGAGAGCGTTGAAGTCGAGAAACGCCGTTCCGAGATGTTCGTCCTCGGCAGAAAGTACGCCGCGATGAGATTTGAGACATACCAGCTCTTCTCCGACAACAAAGCGCTTACCATGGCGTTGCCCTCGCTGCTCGCGGAGAACAAGAGGCTCAGGGAGCGCGCGGAAGGGAAGGGACTCGTCGCGGCGAAGAAGGAGGAGTGGGACGACTGGAGCCGAGAAACGATTGATAGTTTCTACAAGAAGTACGTCTTCGTTCGATGAGGAATAGGAATGACTTCGGTTCGGTTTGAGTGTGGAAGATGACTGGGGTGGATTCCTCACCGGCGAAGCCGGGTACAGACGGCGCTTCCGATGGCCTCCGGCTGAGGAGAGCCGCGACCAGGTTCGTCCTCATGGTCGGGATCATGAGCCTCTTCGCCGACTTCACCTATGAGGGCTCGCGCTCCATACTCGGGCCGTACTTGGGCCTCTTCGGCCTCGGCGGGACTGCGGTTTCCATAATCTCGGGGGTCGGGGAGCTGGTGGGGTACGGGCTGCGCCCCCTTTCAGGGCGTCTCGCCGACACTTCGAAGAGGTTCTGGCCGATAACGATCTTCGGCTACGTGATCCAGATGGTCGCCGTCCCTCTCCTGGCCTTCGCGGGGAACTGGCCGATTGCCGCATGGCTCGTGATTCAGGAGAGGATGGGGAAAGCAATCCGCAATCCGCCCCGGGACGTCATGCTCTCCCATGCTGCGAAGGAGATGGGCTACGGCTGGGCGTTCGGCGTACACGAAGCGCTGGACCAGTCGGGTGCCCTGCTCGGCCCCCTGGCGATAGCTGCCGTCTTCGTCTCGGGTAGCGTCACCATCGGTGATTATCGGACGGCGTTCATGTATCTGGCGATACCAGCGGGCATCATGCTCTCACTTCTGGCGCTTGCCCGGCGCACTTACCCGCATCCGGAAACCCTTGAGGTCAGCCCGCCGGATCTGAATCCGGGAGGGCTCCCCCGCATCTACTGGGTGTACCTGTCTGGGGCGGTCCTGGTCGGTGCAGGCATGGGCAGCTGGCTCCTGCTGGCATATCACCTCAATGCAACCGGAATCGTGTCGGCCCCCCTTATTCCTGTGTTCTATGCCATAGCCATGGGAGTGAGCGGAGGAGGCTCATTGTTGTTTGGTCGTGTCTTCGATAGGATAGGCATGACCGTCCTCGTCCCGTTGACCCTGGCCTCCGCGGCCGCCATCCCGCTCGTCTGGTTCGGTGGGTTCGGATTCTCGCTCGTGGGGATCGCTCTGTGGGGACTTGGGACCGGTGTCCAAGAGTCCCTCATTCCGGCTGCTGTCGCGACCATGGTGCCGAGAGAACGGCGCACTTCCGCTTATGGAATCTTCACGGCGGGCTACGGCATATCCCTGTTCTTTGGGAGCGTAATCATAGGGCTGCTGTACGCCGTCAACCTCGCGTCGGTCGTCGCTTTCGGTGTGATCGTCGAGCTGGCCGCGATACCAGTGTTCCTCTGGGTCGCCCGAAGAAGGCCGGAAGGAAGGGTGTGATTCAGATTGCTGGTCGTCTGTTCAAGTCCCAGATAACAAGTCCGGGGCGTCCGGTTACCTCTCAGCGACTTGCGCCGGCTTCAGGTACACCCTTCGATACACCCAGGAGTTCCCGAACCGCTCCCGCTTGATGTACTGCTTGTCGGCCAGGCGGGCCAGGTAGGTCGAGATGGTGCTCAGCTTCACCGGTTGGGCGTACTTCACGAGGACATAGAGGTCGGCCTCTCCGCATTTCCCGACGAATCTTTCGACTATGTGGTGATGAATGGCAGCCTCCAGCAGGTGAAGATGCCGGACTCGGTCTTCAGGGAAGCCTTGCGCGTGGGGAAGAACCTCCTAGTCGGTTTTCCAAACTTCCGCCACTACTCTTCGAGGTTTCAGATTCTCTCCGGGGGCAAAGTCCCGGTCACGCCCTCACTGCCCTTTCAGTGGTACGACACGCCGAACCTCCACTTCCTGAGCATCTCAGACTTCAGGGACTACTGCAAGATGCGGGGCATCAGGATACAGGCCTTCGCCTCCGTGAGCAGAAGCAAGAAGGTGAGATTCCTCCCGAACCTATTCGCGGAGAACGGGCTCTTCCTCCTCTCGAAAATGAATCCGTCACCCCCCTGAGCGCTGAGACGACCCCTACGACCTGCGAACCCGTGGGCCTGTCCTCCAGCAGATCGGCGACACGACA
>JAGWHB010000060.1 GCA_028867035.1 Nitrososphaerota archaeon
CCGGGATTCTGGGCAGCAACAACATCAGCATCGTATCCGTCATTCAGAAAGGACGCCAGGAGCAGAGCGCTGTGCCGATCGTCATGATGACGCATGAGGCGGTGGAGGGCGATATGCAACGGTCGCTGCTGGCCATCGACCAACTCGATGTGGTGAGCGGGCAGACCGTGTGCCTGAGGGTCGAGGGAGCCACCGATTGAGCCTGTGATGAAGACGACGAGTTGGAACGGAATCATCAACCGCTACAGAGCGTTTCTCCCCGTGACCGATCGGACGCCGATCGTCACTCTGAATGAGGGGAATACACCGCTCATTCGCGCCGAACGGCTCCGAGCGATGCTTGGGATCGAGGCGGAGGTATATTTGAAGTATGAGGGGCTCAACCCAACCGGCTCCTTCAAGGACAGGGGGATGACCCTCGCCATCAGCAAGGCGGTGGAGGAAGGCGCGAGGGCCGTTATCTGCGCCTCGACCGGGAACACCTCGGCCTCCGCCTCGGCATACGCGGCCCTGGCAGGACTGCGCGCCTTTGTGCTGATCCCGGAAGGGAAGATCGCGCTGGGTAAGCTTGCTCAGGCGATGATCCATGGCGCGCAGGTGCTGCAGATCGAGGGCAACTTCGATGAAGCGTTGCAGATTGTGAGGCAGATTGCCGCAGATCAGCCCATCGTGCTGGTCAACTCGGTCAACCCGTACAGGATCGAGGGCCAGAAGAGCGGTGCCTTCGAGATCTGCGATTGGCTCGGCCGGAGCCCTGACTATCACTTTATTCCGGTCGGCAACGCAGGTAATATTACCGCGTACTGGAAGGGGTACCAGGAGTATCTGAAGGCAGGACAGATCACC
>JAGWHB010000061.1 GCA_028867035.1 Nitrososphaerota archaeon
GGTAGGTCGTCCAGGCTTTCGCCTCCTTGATGATGCGCTGGCGACCTTTGTTGTCCGTTTCGTTCCAGAAGGGGAGGATGCCGCTCATGTCCTGACACGCTCGCTGTCGTTGCTGAAGGCGCTCTTGTCGGCGGGGGATGCGGGCTCGGAACCTTTGAAGAGGACTCCTTCTTCATCTAACCAAGCGTGGGGGCCATTGTGCTTAGAGATGCGGCAACAGATGAATGAATCGTAATCAGCGTTGAGAGGTTTGAAGTTCTCTCCGCAGTCATCGATGTATAGGTGAGCCTGTAAGAAGTCTTGTTCCTCTTTTACTCTTGTTGCGAGTCCCCCGTCCCTGAGCGCACTCATGCGACGATCCTCACCGTGGGTTCCTTACTTAAGATTGCGCGGCTGATGGCCCTGTCCAGTTCGTCCCACCACTTCTTCTTCGTGAGTTCGCCGTCGATATGTATGACCTTCAGCCCGCTCCGGTTCTTCACCGCGTCCTTCCAGGGGTCGTTCTTCTCCTTGTGGCCCCTGCCGTCCACTTCGAAGTCGATGTCGAAACTTTCATCGGTCGGGCGCAGGAAGTCGCATTGGAAGTCGTATCTCTGGTTCACGCCCTCGCGGTTCTCGGCCACGAAGGGAAGGGAGCGGTTCATGATGAGGTTCAGCCCGCGCGACTTTTGGTAGAGGTCGAAGTTCCGTTCTGGCTCGGTGTTCCACGCCTTTCCTTGGCGGCTTATCATCAGCTTCTCGACTTGGCGCTTGGTCATGGCTCAACACTCTGTTCCATGATTCTCTTTGCTCTGTCAAAATCAGCCTTCACTTGCTTTCTGTATTCGTCCAATACT
>JAGWHB010000062.1 GCA_028867035.1 Nitrososphaerota archaeon
GTGACCGGCGCGGTCGTCATCGTGCTCATTCGACGTACTCCGTTCCGGCGTCGCGCTTCCGCCCGCGCTGCGCCGCTCCGACGATATCGCGAATGGACGCGAGGCTGTTCGCGCGAACGTACGCCGCGAGCCCTTCGACGGTCCGTATGGGGGCGAGCGGGTCGGCGAACGTCGAGCTGCCGATCTGAACGGCGGACGCCCCGGCCATGAGGAACTCGAGCGCGTCCTCCGCGCACGTCACTCCGCCCGCGCCGATGATCGGGATCGAGACGGCCTGCGCGACCTGGTACGTGATGTGGACGGCGATCGGGCGGATCGCGGGTCCCGACAGCCCTCCGCTCCCCGTTCCCAGGATCGGACGCCGCTTCGCGACGTCGATCCGCATGCCGGGGACGGTGTTGATCGCCGTCAGCCCGTCCGCGCCCGCGTCCTCGCACGCGCGCGCGACCGCGATGACGTCGGGCGCGCTGGGCGTGAGCTTCACGATCACCGGCTTGTCGGTCTCGGCCTTGACCGCGCGCGTCACCTCGGCGGCGAGGGACGGGTCGCAGCCGAACAGCGTCCCGCCCTTCACGTTCGGGCACGACACGTTCAGCTCGTACGCGACGACGCCGGGCGTGCCCTCCATCTCGACAACGACGCTGACGTAGTCGGCGACCGTGTGCCCCGCGACGTTGACGATGACGGGGAGGTGCAGGTCGGGCCACTCGGCGCCGTACCTCTTCGCGACGGCGGCGGCCCCCGGGTTCTCGAGGCCGATCGAATTGAGGATCCCCGAGGGCGTCTCGGCGATCCGGTACTGCGCGTTGCCGGGCCGGGCGTGGAGC
>JAGWHB010000063.1 GCA_028867035.1 Nitrososphaerota archaeon
ATATCGTGCTCACGTTGCACGGTCCGCAAATATAGACAAACTCCTGACGGACGGTCGCAGCCAACTGTCGCGTGGCGACTACGCTTTAGCGGCTGTATCCTTCAAGCAGGCGACCCTTCTCGACCCTAACTTTCGCGACAGCTGTCTTGGGTGGGCCTATGCTGCCGCTATGGTCGCAGCGAAAGGCGACGCCTCGGATTCAGAGATGTCTGATGCGCGTACTGCACTTGCCAAGGCACGCCAACTCGACCCAACCAACCCAACGGTCAAGCAGTTCGAGGCGGTACTAGCGAACACTCAGCATCATTCTTGAAGCAATCTGTCTCAAGCCGTATAATGAACCTGATGTCATTCTGGAGAGGTCGCATAGTGGCCTAGTGCGCGCGCTTGGAAAGCGCGTTTGTCCGCAAGGGCAACGAGGGTTCGAATCCCTCCCTCTCCGCCAATTTTGACGAATGACACTTGCGCCTCGCCCGCGCTCGACAAGCTCGCGCGGGGCAAAACCCACGATCGGGCAAAAGGTAATCGGTAAAAACTATGGCAACAGTTCACAAAAAAGTTTGGCGGGAATACTTTGAGAAAATCATCTCTGGCAAGAAAAAGCTGGAATTGCGTCTTGCCGATTTTGAGATAAACGAAGGCGATACTTTAGTTTTGGAGGAATGGGACAAAGACAAGAAAGAATATACTGGGAGCAAAATTGAAGTTATCGCTACTTATATTCTCAAAACTAAAGGCCAAACTTTTTGGTCACCGGAAGAAGTAGAAAAATACGGCTTCCAAATTATTCAATTTGAGCCGAAAAAAGATGGAGAATAATA
>JAGWHB010000064.1 GCA_028867035.1 Nitrososphaerota archaeon
GGACGCGGATGCCTTTCGCCGCGCGGCCGGGCAGCCTTCCCTACACTCGAAACGTAAGCGAGAGCGGGGGCTGACATGAGCCAGACGGAGGAGAAGCAGGAGCTGTGGGGCGGCGAGACCGCGAAGGCGATCTCGAACTTCCCCGTGTCGGGCGAGCCGATTCCGGCGCCGGTGGCGCGCTGGCTCGGCCGGATCAAGGGCGCCGCCGCGCGCGTCAACGCCGACCTCGGGCTGCTCGACGCCGACAAGGCGGAGCGGATCGCGGCCGCCGCCGAGCGGATCGCGAACGGCGAGCTCGACGACCAGTTCCCGATCGACGTCTTCCAGACCGGCTCGGGCACCTCGTCGAACATGAACGCGAACGAGGTGATCGCGACGCTCGCCGGCGAGGGCGTGCACCCGAACGACCACGTCAACATGGGCCAGTCCTCGAACGACGTCTTCCCGTCCGCCGTCCACCTCGCGGCCCTCGACGAGATCGCGAACGACCTGCTGCCGGCGCTCGACAAGCTGGGCGCGTCGCTCGAGGCGAAGGCGAAGGAGTTCGACGACGTGGTCAAGTCCGGCCGGACGCACTGGATGGACGCGGTCCCGGTCACGCTCGGCCAGGAGTTCGGCGGCTACGCGGCGCAGGTGCGCCAGGGCGCGGCGCGGGTGAAGGACGCGCTGCCGCGGCTCGGCCAGATCCCGCTCGGCGGCACCGCCACCGGCACCGGCCTGAACACGCACCCGGAGTTCGCCGAGCGCACGCGCTCGCTCCTCGCCGCGGAGACCGGCCTCCCGATCTCGGCCC
>JAGWHB010000065.1 GCA_028867035.1 Nitrososphaerota archaeon
AGGGGTTCGTGGGTTCAAATCCCACCCCCCGCATATTAGTTTCACTCAACCCCTCCTGGCTCGTTCGATGAATGAAACCATGGAGACCAAGGTGTTCACTTTCGTCGAAGGGGAAAAGAGCCCACGGAGGATCAACCCTGATTGACGTCTTGGCGACCGCAAACCTACTAGCGCCATCGTCTAGGGATTCTAGAGCTGCCTACTCTGGAGATTCCAGAACTGAGGTTCTGAGTCAGGAATAGGTCGTCTTCTCTTTCGGGAAGAAACTTCGTATTGAGATTAACAGACTGAGGAGGGGAAAGAATCCCAAAGAGAAGAAACTCGCCCAGACCGTGGGCACCAAGGCTCCGTTTCCGAGGTAGTCGACATCGGCGATGATGACGCTAATTATGGGAAGGGCAGCTATCGTGTACCATGCCCATTTGTCTCCTCCTCTGAAAGCCTTCCAACCTAATGCGAAGACCAGAATCCCGCCAAGGATTAGTAGGACCCCTATCAACTGGGTGGCCCTGACCAAATCATTGGTGGCCTGGGCGGAATAGGCTGAAGCTGGGCCGTTGTGAAACACTATGTCAATGCCAGTGGAGAACACAAGTCCGTATCCTATCATGATCAACCCTTCAGCCACAACTAAACCCCAGGCGAGTTTCGGTACCGCACTGGCGCCCTTCATCTGAGGAATTCGTTCTGCTGATGTTGCCTCCATGCTACTTACCCGCTTGTCACTACTATAGTTCCCTTCATCCAGGGATGAATAGTGCAATAGTATTGGTAGGTCCCAGGCTGGGCGA
>JAGWHB010000066.1:0-274 GCA_028867035.1 Nitrososphaerota archaeon
CCGTGAGGTGTCCTGTTAAGTCAGGTAACGAGCGAGATCCCTGCCCTTAGTTGCTGCAGTTACTCTCAGGAGTAGCTGGGCTAACTAAGGGGACCGCCACTGCTGAAGTGGAGGAAGGAGGGGGCCACGGCAGGTCAGTATGCCCCGAAACCCTGGGGCTACACGCGGGCTGCAATGATAGAGACAACGGGTTCCGAACTCGAAAGAGGGAGGCAATCCTTAAACTCTATCTCAGTTATGATTGAGGGCTGCAACTCGCCCTCATGAATATGGA
>JAGWHB010000066.1:284-781 GCA_028867035.1 Nitrososphaerota archaeon
ATCACCGCGCAGTGAATACGTCCCTGCTCCTTGCACACACCGCCCGTCGCTTCATTGAAGTTGGGTTTGTGCGAGGTGACGCCTAATTGACGTCATCGAACACGAGTTTAGCAACAAGGGAGAAGTCGTAACAAGGTGACCGTAGGGGAACCTGCGGTCGGATCACCTCCTTAAACATAATTGGGTTGTGTGGATTGTCCACACTTTCTTCAACAAAAAAAGATGCAACTAGACAAGAAATTGTTTAGTGAAGGACGTAGCTGGTACCCGTAACCTGGGACTAGCGATGATCGTCGTGTATAGTCGTGTAATATTATGACTGAATATGCTGATGTGCCGACGCCAATAGAGGGATGGCTTGGCTTGAGAAGAGATGAAGGACGTGGCAAGCTGCGATAAGCTTAGGGTAGGTGCAGGCGACCTATGATCCTGAGATGTCCGAATAGGAATCCGATGCGTTAAGCATACTCAATTACAATGGTAGTTGAGGTCGAACC
>JAGWHB010000067.1 GCA_028867035.1 Nitrososphaerota archaeon
CATCCTCTTTGGGAATCGCTTGACAGGCCCACCACATTCAGGGCATTTGTCATCGTTCATGCAGGAACCTCTCCCAAGGCTGGCGTCAACGACTTCTCTATCTGGGACAGGCTTTCAGTCGTGAAGGTCTTACGGGCGCGATGCTTCGGGCACTTGACGACGAAGCGCTTCTTTCGTGGGGAGATGGCCTTGACTTCGCACCCACAGGACAGCCTCCATTGGTAGTAGTTCGGCTTGCTACGCTTGTATCGGCGTGGGACCGACTGGCCGAGCTTACGCATCTCCGCCTTCCATCCAGCACCGTGTCCGGCGGTCGGGGAACGAAGGTGGGCTATCTCGTGGAGTAGAGTCCTGCCTGGCTTCACTACTACCCCGTCGAAACCGTCCGCCCCGTCATTCAGGACATATCTGCCGACCCTCGACTTCTTGATGCAGACCCATCCATGATATTCATCCTTCCCTGAGTGGGCGTGCCCCCTGTAGGAGCCCAGAAACTTCCCTCTGATACATCGGCCTACGCTAATCCCTTTGACTTCTGGAAAGTCTGGACACTTCAGAAGCATCTTCATCGTCCCGCCTCCTCTGTGGCCTTTCCGAGTTCAGCGTCGTAAGGAAACAGGCGTCTCAGTTCTCCGATTCTCGCGTTGATGAGTTCGACTTGCCTGATTGCTTCTAAGTTCTCGGGGGTCGGCTCGTCCTTGTGGTAGGTCTTTACGATGTAGCGAATCCTTATACCTTCAAGTTCGCTGATTCGGTCTTCGGCTTTCCTT
>JAGWHB010000068.1 GCA_028867035.1 Nitrososphaerota archaeon
TCTCGCGGCGACTGGACTGCCGGCTGCAGGCCGACCCGTTCACGGTGTACCGCGCGCTCCGGACGATCAACCCGTCTCCCTATCTCTTCTTCCTCCGACTCGGCATGACGACCCTCGTGGGCTCCTCGCCCGAGGTGCTCGTGCGCGTCGAAGGCGACCAGGTCGCGCTGCGGCCGATCGCCGGCACGCGACCACGCGGGACGACCGAGGAGCAGGACCGGCAGATCGCCGACGAGCTCCGCGCCGATCCGAAGGAACGGGCCGAGCACGTCATGCTCGTGGACCTCGGGCGGAACGATGTCGGCCGGGTGTCCGATCTCGGCTCGGTGAAGGTGACCGAGTTCATGGCGATCGAGCGTTATTCCCACGTGATGCACCTCGTGAGCCACGTCACGGGCAAGCTCCGGACCGGCACCGACGCGCTCGAGGTCCTTCAGGCGTGCTTCCCGGCCGGAACCCTGACCGGCGCGCCGAAGATCCGCGCCATGGAGATCATCGACGAGTTCGAGAAGGAGAAACGCGGCGGCGGCTATGCCGGCGCGGTCGGCTACTTCGCCGCCGACGGGTCGATGGACACCTGCATCGTGCTGCGCACGGCGGTGGTGAAGGACGCCAGGGTCGCGGTCTTCGCCGCGCGAAGAGCCTCTGGGGCAAGCCGACCGGTAAGGGCCAGAAGACGCGCACCCCGAAGAAGTACAGCAACGTCTTCATCGTTTCCCGCCGCAAAGTGGGCAAACGAAAGAAGGGATAGTCGCTCAAAAACAAAAG
>JAGWHB010000069.1 GCA_028867035.1 Nitrososphaerota archaeon
GGCGTAGACCTGCTCGCCCAGCTTCTGGCTGGCGCTCATCAGCGCCTCGGTGCGCGACTGGATGGCGTCCTTGTCATCGCCCTTGAGGGCTTCGTCCAGGGCCTTGAGCGCGGACTCGATGCCTTCCTTGGTGGCCGCGTCGACCTTGTCCCCGTGCTCGGCCAGGGACTTGCGCACGCCGTGGGCGGCCGCGTCGGCCTGGTTGCGCGCGTCCACCAGCTCGCGCTTGCGGTGGTCGTCCGCGGCATTGGCCTCGGCGTCGCGCACCATGCGCTGCACCTCGTCCTCGCTCAGGCCGGAGTTGGCCTTGATGGTGATCTTGTTCTCCTTGCCGGTGCCCTTGTCGCGCGCGCTGACGTGCAGGATGCCGTTGGCGTCGATGTCGAAGGTGACCTCGATCTGCGGCATGCCGCGGGGCGCGGCCGGGATGCCTTCCAGGTTGAACTCACCCAGCACCTTGTTGCCCGAGGCCATCTCGCGCTCGCCCTGGTAGACCTTGATGGTCACCGCCGGCTGGTTGTCCTCGGCCGTGGAGTACACCTGGGTGTGCTTGGTCGGGATCGTGGTGTTGCGCTTGATCATCGGCGTCATCACGCCGCCCAGGGTCTCGATGCCCAGGGTCAGCGGGCTGACGTCGAGCAGCAGCACGTCCTTGCGCTCGCCGGACAGCACCGAGCCCTGGATGGCCGCGCCCACCGCCACCGCCTCGTCGGGGTTGACGTCCTTGCGCGGCTCCTTGCCGAAGAACTCCTTCACCTT
>JAGWHB010000006.1 GCA_028867035.1 Nitrososphaerota archaeon
CGAGGCGTGGTGGTTCACTCTGATCCTGAAGCCGGGTGAAAAGAGGGGGCGGCTGGTCACCAGCGAACGGACGCTCCCGGGGTCAATCATGGTCAATTCTCGGGGAGAGCGGTTCGCCAACGAGGCGACGAACTACGTCGACCTCACCAGAGCTATGCTCGCCTTCGACCCGACAAGCTACTCGCTCCCGAACGTGCCCGCTCACCTGATATTCGACTCCACGTACCTCTCCAAGTATCCGGTCGCCGGCGATGGGAAGGAGAAGGCCCTGGGGTGGCTCGAGCGGGGGGACAGCCTCGCGGACCTGGCAGCGAAGCTCGGCGTCGACGGGACGAGACTTGCAGCCACCGTAGCCGAGTTCAACGGGAATGCAGAATCAGGGGCAGACCCGCAGCACCATAGGGGCGAGAGCGCCTACGACCTGCACTGGGGGGACCCCTCGGCCCCCAACCCGACCCTCGGGCCGCTGACCAAGCCCCCATTCTACGGAGTGAGGATGCTGGCAGGGGACATAGGAACGAAGGGAGGGATGGCCACGGACCCTGTGGGAAGGGTCGTCGACGGCGAAGGGAAAGCCATTCCCGGCCTCTATGCCGCGGGGAACAACGCGGCGAGCATCATGGGCCCAGGATATGCAGGCTCGGGTGCGACGCTCGGCCCGTGCATCACCTTTGGCTACTTGGCCGGGACTGACTGCGCAAAAGGGCAACCGAGGGAATGAGCAGCGGCGAAGAAGGGAAAGCTGAAAATCCAAGAGACTGCCTCGGATGACAGTGCAAGACAGGAAAGATGTGCGGGTATACTTTGACAGGACGAGAAACCCTGTCGAGAATCTGAATCGTGAAGATGAGCTGTTCGAGCTGGTCCAGGAGAATGACACGCCCGGGCTCCTCAGGTTCTGGGTGAACTCTCCATGCCTGATCAGGGGTGAAGCGAGGAACGCGAAGTATGGGTGGTACAACGAGGCGCTCGCGGACGAACTCGGAGTCCCGGTGCTCGTGAGATCGACCGGAGGAGGGGTGGTGTACCACGACGAAGGGAATTTGAACTGGAGTTTCTTCTCCAAAAGGTCGGGGGCTTTCGTGTCTCCGACTGCCATGTTCGACCAGGCTTCGAAGTACATGGTCAGGGCGCTCGATAGGTCCGGAGTGAAAGCCCGGTTTTCGCCTCCCAACAGAATCGACGTCGAGGGCCGAAAGGTGTCCGGTATGGCCGCGAGGTCCACGTCCAGGGCCTCGCTTGTCCATGGGACCCTCCTGCTCCATTCAGACCTGGAGAAGCTGAACAAACTGTGCATTCCACCTCCAGGATGCCCTCCCGTGGCCAACCTCCGAGACTGGGTGGCAGGGATCGAGGCACAGGAAGTGGTGGAGGCGTTTGTCGATGTCCTGACAGAGGACGGCTTCGAGGTCAGGATGGCTGACGGCGCGTCGTAGGACTGCCGCAGTTGAAATTAGGGCCGCACCTTTTAGTCCAGCCGACGGGGCCCTCTCGACCGGATGGCGCCTCGACAGGGCCTGCCTGGGATCAGGATATTCTTCGAGCCGAGGAGCGTCGCGGTCGCCGGGGTCTCGGACGACCCTAACAAGCTGGGGTCGATCATCTTTGCAAACCTCGTGAAGAACCGCCAGAAGGGCCTGCTCAAGGCATCCGTCTACGCCCTCAACCCGGCCCACGACCGAGTGGGAGAAGAACGCTCCTACCCGTCGATCAAAGCGCTCCCCGAGGTCCCGGAGCTCCTCGTGGTGGCTGTCCCCGAGGCAATGACTCCTGGACTGATGAGAGAAGCGGGGGAGGCCGGAGTGAAGGCGGCGGTGATCGTGACCAGCGGCTATGCCGAAGCCGGCAGGGTGGAGGTGGAGAAGGAGATCGGGAGGGTGGCAGCAAAGCATGGCATGAGGATCCTCGGACCGAACACAATCGGAGTCCTTGACACGAGGTCCGGCGTCGATACGTTGTTCCTCCGGCCGACCAAGACCCTCCCGGACGGCAGCAAGGTTGTCTCGCTCCTCGCCCCCCTGCAGGGCGAGATTGCGATCGTCACTCAGAGCGGGCATCTTGGCGAAACGGTCTCCGAGGAGCTTGCCGCCAACGGGGTCGGGATCAGGGCCCTCGTGGGCACGGGGAACCAGCTCGACGTTTCCATCGAGGACGTGATCCAGTACTTCGCCGACGACGTCCACACCAAGGTGATAGTCGTCTACCTCGAAGGCCTTCGAGACGGCAGGAGGTTCATGCAAATCGCTGCCAGCGCCTCCAGGAGGAAGCCTCTGGTTGTGTTCAAGGTCGGGAAGACTGGGGTCGGAGCAAGGGCGGCGTTGACCCACACTGCTTCCCTCGTCGGAGACTATGACGTCTACCGGGCTGCCTTCCGCCAGTCTGGGATGATAGAGGCAGGGAGCCTCCAGGAACTGGTCGACCACGCCATATCACTCTCCATGCTGCCGAGGACCCCGAAGAACAGGCTCGTCGTGGTGACAAACGCCGGAGGCGTGGGGGCCATAGCGGCAGACGAGGCGGAGAAGCTGGGCCTGAAGGTCGAGCCTCCCGGACCTGAGGCGCTGAAAGGGCTCCGCTCGGAGTTCGCAGGGTCAGGGTTCATTGCGAACGCAGGCCTGGGAAACCCCATCGACCTCACGGCGTCTGCGACCACCGATGAGTTCGTGCGGGCCGTCAAGTTCGTGCTGTCACTGCCTGAATATGACCTCGCCCTTGTGATCCCTACCCACCAGACCCCAGGTATCGGACCCGACATCGCCGCGCGATTGGGGGACGTCGTCTCGAAGTCAAAGAAACCCGTTTCGATGTGCGTGATAGGCAAGGCCGACCTGGCTGGCAGGATCCACGGGGAGTTCATGGCCATGGGGATCCCGACCTTTCCGACACCTGAGCGGGCGGTCCGCTCGCTCGCCGTCGACGTCAGGTATGCGAAGCTCAGGGATGAAGCTCGGGGGCCGCCGGCAGATGGGAAGTCGGGCCGACGCTTCGGCGGAAAGGGCGGTGCGCTCCCTCCTGCTAAGGTAAGCGAGCTCCTGCGTTCTTACGGACTGCATGAGCCGAAATCTGTCGTCGTCCGCGGGTCGAAGGAGATGGGCAGGCTGAAGAAGCTGAAGTTCCCCGTTGCCTGCAAGCTCCTGTCGATGGGTCTCCTGCACAAGATGGATGTGGGAGGAGTCGCCATCGGGGTGGCCGACGTGCCCGGCGTGGAATCGGCGTTGGCGCGTTTCAAGAAGCTTGCTGCAGGGAAGGACATCCGGTTTGATGGCATGCTGGTTCAGGAGATGGTCAAGGGGGGAGTCGAGCTCATCCTCGGGGGGACACGTGACCAGACGTTCGGGCCCGTCGTCATGTTCGGCCTCGGAGGCACATACACGGAGCTGATCCGGGATTACTCCCTCGCCGTTGCCCCCGTCACGCCAGGAGAGGCCGAATCCATGCTCGCCCAGAGCAGGCTGGGACGGATACTCGAAGGGTACAGAGGCGGGCCGAAGGTGAAGATCGGCCGTCTCTCTCAGGTCGTCTCAGACTTCTCGAGGATAATGGTCGAGAACCGGGCGATCGGTCAGATGGAGGTGAACCCGCTGATAGTGACCAAGGACGAGATCCTCTCGGTCGACGCCAGGGTGATCGTCGGCCCGACCTGACTCGGAGAGATTGAGCGCGCTTTTGTGCGAACCCATATTAGATAGGTAAAATCGCTTCAACACGAACCAAATTGGTGTTCGGATTCGGAAAGAAATTCAAGTGCGACACCTGCGGAGCGAAGTTCTCCACCGAGGCTGAGCTCAAGGAGCACGCAAAGATGCACATGCAGCCGATGAGCGGCTCGGGCTCCATGGCGAAGGCGGCGGGGTACAAATGCGACGCCTGTGGCATGACTTTCGCGACCCAGGCCGAGCTGATGGAACACAGCAAGAGAGCCCATCAGAAGATGTAGTGGAGGCAGTGGCCTCCGGTCAGAGTTCGGGAAACGTCGCGCTCGTCGATGCTGGCCCGTGGGTCTCCCCCGCAGCGGAGTCCCGCAGGCTCCCCACGAATTTCAGATATTTCGAGTGGCGGCTCCGCCTCAGTTCGCCGACGGCTCTTCCCTTGAAGTCGATGTGACTTCCTTGGATGTAGGACATCGCGACGTCGAGGTCGTGGATCGCGCCGAGAGATTCCTGCGAAGAGGTAAGGGTGGGGACCTCTAGGGGTATTTCATCGGCGAGCTCGAGGAGGTAGCGCAGCTTCTTCACCTCCTTCCGGAGCGCGTGGAGTTCCGCGACCTTCGACTCGTCCTCCAGCACTTTCGACAGTAGGTCCGCCACTATTCGGTCGTGCTTGCGGACCCGCTTTTTCAGCCTCCTCGTGAGCTTCTTCCCCCTGACCTCTGACTGGTCCAGTTCAGGCGGAGGGACCACTGCCAGTTCGTCCGTTGCAGCCATGCTTTGCGCGGCCGCGTCGCTCCTCTGGTTCACGAGGGTGACCATGAGTTCCGATGGTAAGCTGGCCTCGTAGGGCTCCAGCGTTTCAATCAGGGTGTCCAGGTCCCTGAGTTGTGAAGTGGCCTTCAGGGCGGACTTCAGGGCGAGGTCGAACTCTCCTGACCCCGATTGACGGACCTTCCTTGGGAGCAGCCTGCGCATGACCTGTATCCGGCGGGCGGTGACCCTGAGGTCGTGTACCTCATCCGCAGGGGGCCGGTCGTGGAGGTCGCGGGCCAGCTCCTGGAGAGCCCTGGTCCTCTGCCTGTAGCGCCTGTCGAACGATTTGCCGCTGACCCTGAGGGGGACCATTGGAGCGGTTCAGACCCACCTGCACAAAAGGTGATTGTTCCATGAGAGTTTCAATATAGAAGCATGTGGTCACAATATCGTTCATGGGGCCTCCCGAAATACCTGATTTCGTCGCAGGAACGTTCATGAGCCTCGGCTCCCGCTGAGAGGCGACGAATCAGATGGACCTCTACCTACTGAGGCATGGGGAAGCTGGCAAGCGGGTCCCGGCGGCGTCGAAGGACACGGAGCGAGCTCTCACGGCGGCGGGGAAGGAAGAGGTCGAAGAGGTGGGAGACGCGATGGGCAAGATGGGGTTCAAGTTTGACGTCGTGGCCTCCAGCCCCCTCAGGAGGACGAAGGACACGGCATCGGTGGTGAACAAGGCCCTGAAGAGGAAGGGGGCCGTGGAAGAATGGGCGGAGCTGAGGCCGGAAGGGAGCAGGGCCGACTTCTATCGGAGGCTGGGCAGGCTCAAGCCAGATTCCGTGGTCCTGTGCGTGGGCCATGAGCCGTACCTTACCACATCCATCGGGGAAATCGCTGGGCGAGGAGGGCCCGGAATCAGAATCGTGATGAAGAAAGGCGGCCTTGCCAGGCTGGCGGTGACGGGGTTCAGCCCCAGGATCTCTGGGGAGCTCCGCTGGCTTCTCACGCCGAAGCAGATCAGGAAGATGGCGTAACCGCTGCCCTCGATTGAAACCCTTAAGCGGATGACGGGGGAGTCAGGGCGAGGATGAAGGTAGCCGTAACCGACGTCGGCTTCAACTCACTGAAGATGGTGAAGTACAAGGTCGAGCCAGACGGTTCGGCGAAGTCCTATGGTCAGCTTGGGATAATTGCGAAGTTGGGCGAAGGCATGGAGAACACCGGCTACCTGGGGAACGAGCCCGTCTCACGGACCATCGATGCGCTGCGTCTGTGCCGCGAGACAGCGTCCCTCGAGTCCATCGACCATGTAATCCTTGTCGGCACCAGCCCCGTGCGGGAGGCAGCCAACAGGGAGGAGTTCCTCAAGCGCGTGGAGGAGGAGACGGGGATGAAGATGAGGGTCCTTACTGGCAGCGAAGAGGCGCTCTACGGGCTGCTGGGGGCGCTCAGGTCAGTGGAGGCGGCGAGCGTGCTCTTCTTCGACCTGGGGGGAGGGAGCCTTGAGCTGACATATGCCGAGAAGTCCAGGGTCAGGCGGGTCCTGTCGCTCCCGCTCGGCGCCCTGAAGCTGACTTCGATGTACGCGGACAAGGATGGGAGGTTTTCAAGGAAGGATAGGGCGAAGATGGCAAAGCAGGTGGCCCAGCTGCTCCCGTCGAGGAGGGAGCTCGGGCTCGACAGGGAGACTGTCCTGGTGGGGACAGGGGGGACGGTGAGGGCGATGGCGAGGTACGACCAGAATGAAAACGACTATCCCTTCGACAAGGTCCACAACTACTCGGTCGGATTCGGTTCTGTCCAGAGCATGAGCCGGCGTTTCTTCAAGGTGAAGCCGGGGGACCTGGACAGGGTCGACGCCATAGGGGAGGGACGGTCGGAGACGATCGCAGCCGGGACGCAGGTTGTCCGCACCCTGATGAAGCAGCTGGGCTTTGAGCGGATGACAGTCAGCACCCACGGCCTCAGGGACGGCATACTCACAGAGTTCCTCGAGGGGGGTGCCCGCCCGTCGAACGGGACGACACAGAGGGAGGACTTCGAACGCCTCCTTACCCGCCAGGCTCAGCCTCCCGGGCTGGCGGACGACGCCGAGCTTCTGGGTTGTATGACGAAGAACAACCTGATCGACGAACGCCAGCGCAGGATATTGCTTTCAGCCGCCGGCAGGGGGCGGTCACCGGACAGCGCGCAGACGGACGCCGACGCCGTCTTCGGGATCCTGATGAGCGAGGACCTGCCCATGAGCCATGAAGACCAGCTGTTGCTGGCGATATCTGTCGTGCGCGCAAGGAGGCCGCGGACAGCCAACTGGCTCGCCCGAAGGTACAAGGGGCTGCTTGCAGACGACGCCAAGGTCCTGAAGAAGATGGGAGCGTGCCTGCGGCTGATGGAGATCCTTGACCGCTCGAAGGCTCAGTTCAGGGTCGCGTACTCGGGAGGGCTTCGGATAAGCGTCGTGGGGAGCGAGGGGCCTTTTCCGCTCGAGCTTGCTAGGATGGCGGCCCTCGCCCTTTCTGCGGCGGTCAAGAAGCCAGTCACGATATTCGTGAGCGCGAAGGAGAGGGAACGTCACGCCGGACTGGTGAAGGTCGGGAGCTGAGATGGCCAGGAGGGGGCTGCGCCAGTCGCTGATCAAGGGAGGCCACAATGGGAGGCTCATCGTCGTCGAAGGGATAGACGGCTCGGGCAAGACAACCCAGCTGCATCTGCTGGACAAGTGGCTCAGGAGCCTGGGGCTCAACGTGTTCTTCACGGAATGGAACTCCTCCGATGTTGTCAAGGAGATCACGTCGAAGGGGAAGAAGAAGGCGCTACTTACTCCCACTACGTTCAGCCTCCTGCATGCGACTGACTTCGCGGACAGGTACGAGAGGAACATCTCTCCGCTCCTGGAGGCAGACTATTTCGTACTGGCCGACAGGTACGTCTACACGGCGTTCGCCCGGGACGTCGTCAGGGGGTGCCCCCCTGCCTGGGTGAGGAAGGTCTACTCGTTCGCCCAGGTCCCGGACGTCGCGTTCTATTTCCGGCTGCCGCCTGAAGTGGCCATGGACAGGATACTGGAGGGGCGGCCCAAGCTGAAGTACTACGAAGCGGGGATGGACCTCAACCTGAGCAACGACGAGTACGAGAGCTACAGGATATTCCAGTCGCGGATAGTCGAGCAGTACGAGGCGATGTCGCCGAAGGACGGGTTCGCCGTCATAGACGCCACTCTCGACATAGAGGAGCAGCAGGAGCAGATGAGGCGGCGCGTCATGCGGCTGCTTCCACCGGGGAAGGTGGCCCCGCCCTCGGAGCTAAAGGAGGCAGGCGTCTGATGACCCAGCAGCTGGCCGCCCGCCCCCTGCGTTTCTATGGCGAAGGCATCTCCTATCTGAAGAGACTCGAGTCCAAGGGGAGCCTGATAGTGGTCGAAGGGCCCGACGGCTCGGGACGGAGCAGCCAGATAGACCTGATCACGACCCACCTGGAGGCGGCCGGCCATGCGGTCATAACCACAGGGCTCAAGCGGTCGGAGCTGATCGGCGCAGGGATCCTGGAGGCCAAGCACAAGCTCCCGCTGGGGAAGAAGACGCTGGCCCTGTTCTACGCGGCCGACTTTGCAGACCAGCTGGAGCACAAGATAATCCCGGCGCTGCACGCGGGGTATGTGGTCCTGGCGGACAGGTACATCTACACCCTGATGGCGAGGAGCACGGTCAGGGGGATAGGCAGGGCATGGTCTCATGACCTGTTCGGGTTCGCAGTCAAGCCTGACCTGGTCTTCTACCTCGACGTCCCGCCTGAGGAGCTTTTCCACAGGGTATTCCAGAAGTACGGCTCGTTGGACTATTACGAGTCAGGGGCGGACATAGGCCTGTCAGACGACCTCTACGAGTCGTTCGTGCTCTACCAGAGGGGCATAGCCAAGGAGTTCAGGCTGATGGAAGCGAAGTACGGGATAATCAGGGTGGACGGTGGGAGGCCCATCCCCGAAGTGAACGTGGACCTGCAGCAGAGGATCGACGGGTATCTGAAGACCAGGCGCTGAAGAGCCTACTGGATGTCCGAGACCCTGGCGGCTGCCAGCGGGATGGTCATCTCGTCCTTGGTCATCCCGCCGTGGTGCCCCCTGAGATCGAGGGCGTCCCCCTTCCTGTACCTGAACCAGACGGTCTTGTTCCCGTGGGGGAGGACCATCAGGTTACCGACCCTCCGGCGGAACTTCTTTGAAGGCTTGTTGATGCCGAAAAGTCCCTGGTCAATTGCGTCCTCGGTCGTGAGGACGGAAGCGACACCTTCGAGCTTCTTCTCCAAGTAGTCCTTGGTCTCTTCCAGCTTTGGCTCGTCCACCCACATGTAGGAGTCCCTGGCGCTTCCCCAGAGGGGAATCGTCTTACCAGATGGATTACGATGCAGGTTCCTGGCGAGCTTTCGAAAACGGTTCATGTAGAGGGTTTTCTCCGGATCGACGTTCAGCTGACCGTGGTCCGCAGTCACGAGGACCAGGGTCTTCTTGGCGGCGTCTTTCCCAAGCCTGGAGAGGAAGCCTTCCTGGAACGCGTGCGAAAACAGGGAAGCTTCGACTTCAGCTTCGTCGGTGTTGGGCCCATAGATGTGTTCCAGGGTGTCGACATACGACCAATAGGCATAGAACAGGTTCCGTCCTCTCGACTTTTCCACAAGCCTCCTGAGAGAGACTGTCATGTCAGAGGCCGTGGTGTAGGGGGTGACGTCGCTGCCGGCCCGCGAAACCCTGGTGTAGGCGGTGTTGGCGAGGACCTTGCTCGTCAGGGACATGCATTTGACGCCCTCCGCCTGCAGGCGCTGGAAGATTGTGGGTCCGTCGAAGAGGGCCCTGGGGTCGAAGACTCCCTCCAAAGTGTCTCTGCCCGTGTCCCCGACCCTGGTGAAAGGAAGTGTCACGATTATCTCTCCGAGCTCCTGAATGTACACGAACCACTCGGGGAGGCCGTGCTCCTGGGGGGTGAGCCCCGTACTCACGGTGGTCAGGGCGGCCGCCGTCGTGGAGGGGAAGACGGTGGTCATGGGCCTGACGCTCCCCTTCTTGGAGAGCGCTCCGATGAACCCCTTGCCGGCCTGGCTCGTCCATTCGTTGTATCCCAGCCCGTCGCATAGCACAAGGATGACGTTCTCGACCCCGGAGGCCTCGACGTCTCCAAGCGCGTCCTTCGGCAGAGTCGGCCTTGGGTGACTGATGCCGAAAAGAGAAAGGATGGTCGAAGGGACGTTGGAGAGGCAGTACCCGGAGTAATCCGGCCTGACCGCTCCCGGGGGCAGCATCGACACGCTCCTCTTCCTTGCTCTGATATGTCTTGTCAGAGAAGGCAAGCCGAGCTGGTCACCCCGGCGTCTTCGGGCCTTTCGTCATCAGAAGCCATCCGTCCCTGAGCCAGGGGGTCGCCCTGCCCGCGGACACCGCGGCGTCGATCTCTTCTCCAGAGAGGAATTCGAAACCGTCCGACTCTGACGGGTCGACTGTGATTTCGTCGTCGCTTTCGCAGGTGAAGACTGCGACGATTTCGTGCTCGGGAGGGTCGTTGTGCATGAACTTCCCCACAAATTCAATGTGCGCCGTCACGCCTGTCTCCTCGGTCAGCTCTCTTCTTGCAGCGGATTCGTAGGTCTCGCCGTAGGTCACGTGGAAAGCCGCGGAGCCGTCGACCCGTCCGGGGAATGTCTCCTTTGAGCTGCTTCGGTGCTGGACGAGGATCCTTCCGTCCGAGCGTTTCAGGAAGATGAGCCCCGAACGATGCAGATACCCTTCCCTGTGGGCCTTCGCTCTCTCCACGGGCCCGACCATGCGGTCGCCTTCGTCGACGTGACAGAGGAGTTCCAAGCCACGCAGAACGCCATAGCAAGCGAGTTAAACTATGACTTCGGCCGCACTTCTATTGACTTCATGGGGAGTATGGTTGTTCCTGCCGCAAAGGTCTATATCTCGCAGGGGAGCCCGCGTGGCCCGAAGAATGAAGACGCGAAACGGCGTGACGACAAGTCAAGCCGCCATCGCGGTAGTAGTAGTCATCCTACTCGCAGCAGTAGCATTCTACGCAGCATTCTATCTACCGACAACAGGCCCAACAACGACGACAACAACGTCTTCGGTCCAGGGCGTGACGCCACAGACGGTGGTCGTCCAGAGAAACGCCTGGTCCCCTGACATGGATCCACGTGAGACTTCCACCATAGACGTCGCCCAGCAGATGTACGAGACGCTGACATACATAGCACCCAACGGGACGGTCCTGCCCGGGCTGGCAACAAGCTGGACCCACAGCTCTGACTATACAACCTGGACTTACACGCTGAGGCAGGGAGTGACGTTCCACGACGGGACGCCGTTCAACTCGATCGCAGTGGTGTACTCCATCAACGAGATAGTCAAGTTCGGCCAGGGCGATGCCCCCGACGTGTGGGACACGTTCAAGAGCGCGACCACCAGCGGGCCCTACACCGTAGTCATCACCGACACGCAGGCCACCAACGAGCCCGTCGTGACCGCAGCCGCCTATGCGGCGTTCATGTTCAGCCCGCACATACTCGCGTACTCTGGATCCGCCAACGACACCAAGGCACTACACAGCTGGTTCCTCGCACTGCATGACGACGGGTCGGGCCCATATTCCATCAACGCCACGGGTTCGAGCATCTCCAAGCAGACGATAGAGCTCAGCGCATACAAGAGCTACTGGGGAGGCTGGAAGGCTGGACAGATCAGCACGATAATCGTCAAGCTCGTCTCGTCAATTCCCACTGCAATTCAATTGGCGTCTCAGGGCCAACTGGATTGGATTGGGGTGGGCGGGCAATTCCAGTATGTCCCTCAGCTCCTCCAGGCAGGGCTTCAGGTCAAGTCAGCCCCATCGTTCTCGGCCATCTGGCTCCTCTTCAACAACCAGCACAAGTACCTGAACAACACCCTCGTCAGAAAGGCGCTCCTCACCGCCATCAACTACCAGCAGGTGGTCAACCAGGCATACTTCGGATATGGGGCGATGTTCCCCGGCATCATCAACCCCGGAAAGCCATTCTACAACGCCAACGCACCCAGCTACCCCAACGCGGGCAACCTCACAGCGGCCAAGGCCCTGATGAAGGAAGCGGGGTATCCAGGAGGGCTGAATGTGACCTGGACAGTCACCTATTCGACGGGGAGCCCGTTCCTGGGCACCGCCGTGCAGGTGCTGAACACATACTGGAAGCCGCTCGGCGTCACCCTGGTCGCCCAGGGTGAAGGCTTCGTCTCGGTGACGAAGCAGGCAGGTTACTTCAACCAGACTACAGGTGCACCCTTCTCTCCGGGCCCCATCAGTTACGCGTCCACATCCAAGGCGCAGGACATAGTTCTCCTGAACTGGGTCGGCGCCACTGCGGACCCGTGGCTGGTCCCCGACGAGCTCTTCGCAATCCAGAACGCGCCATATCAGAACGACATTCTCTTCAACTGGTCATACTGGAGAAACTCCACGTTCACCAGCCTGCTCAACCAGGCGAGGCTGGATGAAGCCAACACTGCGGTCGCACAGCCAGAGTGGAACAAACTCAACCAGATGTTCTACCAGGCGGCCCCAGGCTGGGGCCTCTTCGCGGAGAACCAGGTCTGGGTCCTCAGCGCGCACCTTCAGGGATACGTCCCCAACCCATACTACGGCTTCGACTACATCTTCTACTACCAGCTAACCTACAGTTAGTGGGCGGTTTGAACATAGGGGCTTACGTAATACGGCGAGCCCTCCTGATGGTGGTGGTCCTGATAGGGACCATCACCGTCACCTTTTTTCTGTCGCACCTCGTCCCGGCGAACCCCGCCCTCTTCTTCGCGGGGCAGAACCCCACCCCTCAACAGATCCAGGCGATCACTAACGAGTACGGCCTGAACCAGCCGCTCTACGTCCAGTTCTACGTCTACCTTCAGAACGTGTTCACGGGCAACCTCGGGACGTCGTTTTCGTTTCAGCTTCCTGTGCTTTCGCTGATCCTCGAAGGCCTGCCCAACACGCTGACACTGGCGGCCATCGCCACGGGCCTCGCTCTTCTGATAGGGATCCCCCTGGGGATCGAGGCGGCCCGCCACGGAGGGAAGAAGCTCGACTCCGTCCTAAGGGTCGTCTCCGTGGGCTTCGTCGGCCTTCCGCAGTTCTGGCTGGGCATACTGCTCCAGCTTGTGTTCGCTGTGTCGTGGGGCATCCTCCCCATCGGGTCCTATGGAGGGACGCTGACCTACCTGACATTCCACCCCATCAGGTCGATCACGGGGTCCTACCTTGTGGACGCAGCCCTCTCCGGGGACTGGAGCGGGTTCGCTGCCGTGGGCTGGAGCATGATACTCCCGATCGTCACCCTCACCCTCGCCCCCCTCGGGACCATAATCAGGCACACCCGCGCCTCCATGATGGCGACCCTGAACCAGGACTACGTCAGGACAGCTAGGGCGTACGGACTCCCTGAGCGCCAGATCAACTACGGCCTCGCGTTCAGGAACGCCCTCCCGCCCGTCCTTGTGTACGCCGGGCTGATATTCGCCGGGTCGATAGTCGGGGTAATCTACGTAGAGGACGTGTTCAATCTCATCCCGGGCATCGGATATCTGGTGATCTACGGGACCGGGACGGGGATTTCATCGAGTGGGTTCACAGGAAACCCCGACGTCCCCCTGCTCCTCGGCGTTGCCATAGTCGCGGCCATAATCTACGCGGTCTCTAACTTCGTGGTCGACATCATCCAGATCTACTACGACCGCCGCATAATCAAGTGAGGTGTCTGGCATGGAACGGTTCCGGACCGGTATGTTTTCGCGGCTTGCTCGGACGGTCAGGAGGCTGTCCAGGGACCGGCTCTTCTTCTTCGGGCTGGCCGTCGTCCTCGTCATGGTCTTCATCGCTGTCTTCGCCCCGTGGTTGACACCATACGCGGATCAGGGGTACGGGTATGCTGCGAGTCCTCCGCCAACCTGCCCTGGCGTGGCCACCGAGGTGAACGGACTCTGCCCGCCCAGCCTTGCACATCCCTTCGGGACTGAGGAGCTCGGAAGAGATCTGATGGTGAGGGTGTTCTTCGGGGTCAGGACTTCGGTGACCATCGGGTTCTACGTCGTCGTGGTCGCGACGCTGATCGGGCTCGCTGTGGGTCTCACGGCTGCGTTCTTCGGCGGATGGGTGGATGAGACGCTGATGAGGATAACGGACATATTCCAGTCGTTCCCCCACGTGGTCCTCGCGCTTGTGATAGTGGCGATCATAGGACCGAGCTTCTACGGCGTGTTCATAGCACTCGGCGTGGTCTGGTGGCCGACGTTCGCTAGGCTTGCGAGAGGGAAGGCGCTGGTGGTGAAGAACCAGAACTTCGTGCTTGCCGCGAAGGCGGGCGGCGTGGGGAACGGAAGCATTATCGTCAGGCATATACTCCCCAACTCCATCGCGCCGCTGGTGGTCCAGATGGCGTTGGACATGGGCTTCGCGATCCTCGCCGAGGCGGGGCTGAGCTTCCTGGGGCTGGGGGTCCGTCCGCCCTCAGCCGACCTCGGAGTGATGATCTTCGAATCGCGGTTCTACCTGACGACCGCCTGGTGGTTCGCCCTCTTCCCCGGGATCTTCCTCTTCCTCCTCGTCCTCTCCTTCAACCTCATTGGTGACAGGGTGACCCAGTATCTGGACCCAAGGCAGTCGGGGCTCCGCTGATGCGGGATCCGCTGCTGGCCGTGAAGGGCCTGAGGCTCTCCTTCAAAACGGAGCGGGGCGACCTGCTCCTGTTTCACGGGCTCGACCTTGAAATCGGGAAGGGGGAAGTGCTCGGTGTCGTCGGGGAGAGCGGGTCGGGGAAGACCACTCTGGCCTATTCGATAGTCAGGGTACTCCCTTCCAATGCAAGGATCGAGGGCGGGTCCATAACGCTCGCAGGGAGGGAGCTGACGGGACTGACGGAACGCCAGATGCGGGAGGTGAGGGGACGGGACATGACGATGGTCTTCCAGGACCCGTCCACGGCCCTCAACCCCGCATTCAGGGTCAAGGACCAGATGCTGAAGGTGATCAAGGCGAACGCGGGCATCGAGGGCAACGAGGCCAGGGTCCTGGCCATGGGGATGCTGAAGAGCGCGGAGCTCCCCGACCCCGCTTCGGTGATGCAGTCGTTCCCCTACGAGCTCTCGGGGGGCATGCAGCAGCGCGTGATGATAGCCATGGCCCTCACTTCCAACCCCAAGCTTGTGATCGCGGACGAGCCGACGAGCGCGGTGGACGCCACCATCCAGGTGCAGATACTGAAGCTCATCGAGAGGCTGAGGCGGGAGAGAGGATTCTCAGTGCTGCTGATCACCCACTCCATAGCGGTGGCTCGGGAGGTGAGTGACAGGATCGCGGTGATGTACGCCGGGGACGTCGTCGAGGAGGGGGACGCGAAGAAGGTCGTTGACTCCCCCAAGCACCCCTACACCCAGGGCCTGGTGAAGAGCATACCCGCACCCCGCGGCCGCAAAGAGGGCAAGACCCAGCTCAGCACCGTCCCCGGCGAGGTGCCCGACCTCACCGATCCTCCGTCCGGGTGCAGGTTCCATCCGCGCTGCCCGTACGTGATGGACGTGTGCCGGAAGTCGATGCCCGGCTACCGGAGGGCGGGGGACTCGATGGCGCTCTGCTACCTTTACGAGGGAAACGGCTCGTGAGCAGGACCATCCTCGAGGTCCAGGACCTCCGGAAGCACTACCCGGTCAGAGGCGGCCTCCTGAACAGGGTCGCTGGGGTGATCCGGGCCGTCGACGGAGTTTCTATCGCGGTGGAAGAGGGGACGACCTACGGGATAGCGGGGGAGTCGGGGTCGGGGAAGAGCACCCTCTGCATGTGCATCGCGAGGCTGTTGGAACCGACATCGGGGAAGCTGATCTTCGAGGGGGAGGACTACACGAAGGCTCGGAGGGGGCCCCTGAAGAAGATGAGGTCGAAGATCCAGATCGTTTTCCAGAACCCGATCTCGTCCCTGGACCCGCAGATGAGCGTGAAGCGCACTGTGCTCGAGCCGGCGAAGGCCCAGGGGCTTATCGAGGGGGACGGGGAACAGAAGGCGAAGGACCTGCTCGCGATGGTGGGGCTCCCTCCCTCCGCCCTGTCCAAGTATCCCCACGAGCTGAGCGGGGGGATGAGCCAGCGGGTCGCCATAGCGAGGTCGCTCTCCGTCAGCCCGTCGCTCCTGATCCTTGACGAGCCCACGTCGGCCCTGGACGCCTCGGTCCAGGCGCAGGTGCTGAACCTGTTCAACAAGCTGCAGTCTGAGCTCGGGATCACCTACGTGTTGGTCTCCCACGACCTTTCCGTGATCGGGCACATGTGCGACAGGGTGGCCGTGATGTACGCGGGGAAGGTGGTCGAAGCGGGCTCCTTCGAGGACGTCTTCTTCTCCACCCAGCACCCCTACACGGGCGCACTGCTGGGCTCCGCCCACTACCTCCGCAACGCAGCCGTCGAGTCCAGGTTCCTCCTCGGGGGGGACATGCCGAGCCCAAGGAACCCGCCCCCCGGCTGCACGCTCAACCCGAGGTGCCCCTTCGCCACGGACCTCTGCAGGAAGTCGTATCCCCCTCTCGAGGAGCAGGGCGGACACAGGGTCGCGTGCTACCACAGGGAAGAGGTAGTGGCCGCCCTCGGCGGCTCGGCCTAATATCTCGGGGTGGTCTGGTCGACCTGCACGGCCCAGGCGTCGATCCCGCCTTCGAGGTTCAAAGCATGGAATCCTTCTTTGCGCAGGTATGAGACGGCGGCGCCGCTCCTGACCCCCACGTGGCAGTAGACCACGATGGTCTTCGCGCGGTCGAGCTCAGCTAGCTTCCGGGGGAGGGTCTCCAGGGGCATCAGCTTTGCCCCGTCCAGATGGCAGAGCGAATATTCGCGGGGCTCCCGGACGTCCAGGAGGAGGAGCTCCTCCCCTTTGGACATCATGGACTTCAATTCAGGTGGAGAGACGTCCGTCCCTCTCTGTCCCCTCGTCCCGCAGAACTCGTCGTAGTCGATCAGGCTGGTTATGGTGGGGTTTGCTCCGCACAGCCTGCATCCCACGTCCCTCTTCACCCTGACCTCGTCGAAGGAGCTGTCGAAGCCGTTGAACACGAGCAGCCTGCCTATCAGCTGCGAGCCTTTTCCGAGCAGGAGGCCGATGGCCTGATTCGCCTGGAGCGTTCCAAGCACCCCGGGGACCACCCCCATGACACCTGCTTCTTCGCAGGAGGCGACGTGTTCCGGAGATGGAGGCTCGGGGTAGAGGCACCGGTAGCAGGGACCCCCCGGAGGGTGGAACACGGAGATTTGGCCCCCGAAGCCGAGGGCGCTCGCGTGGACGTCTGGTTTGCCGAGGAGGACGCAGGCGTCGTTCACAAGATAGCGCGCAGGCAGGTTGTCCGTGGCGTCGATGACCACGTCGTATTCACCGATAAGGTCCAGGGCGTTGCCCGAGTCGAGCTTCAGGGCGTAGGGAACGGCGCGGACGTTGGGGTTGACCTGGTGCAGCCTCTCCTTGAGGACGTGCGCTTTGCTCCGGCCCATGTCGGCTTCGGAATAGAGGAACTGGCGCTGCAGGTTGGGGAGCTCCACGACGTCGCCGTCCACGAGGCCGATCATACCCACCCCGGCCGACGCGAGATAGACTGCCGCCGGGGTCCCGAGCCCGCCGCATCCGACGACAAGGGCCGAGGAACCCTTGAGCCTCAGCTGGCCCTCGGTGCCGACCTCGGGGAGGACGAGGTGTCTGCTGTAGCGCGAAAGTTCCGACTCGGTCAGGGAGGCTCCTTCGGGCATGTCGTCGGCTCCCTCCGCTTCCGCAGGATTAATACATGGCCGTCTCCCCCCGATGGCTTGGACATGCCGGGAGTGGGGGACGTGGCGCCGGATTTTGCGCTGTATGACGCGGACAGAAAAGTGAGGGGGCTCTCGGAGTTCCTCGCCGAGGGGCGCAGGACGATACTCGCTTTCTTCCCGGGGGCGTTCACAGGCGTTTGCGACAAAGAGATGTGCGCCTTCAGGGACATGTACGGAGAGCTCGAGAACCTGCACGGGATGGTCGTCGGCATATCGGTCGACGCGCCGTTCGCGCAGAAGGCGTTCGCGGAGAAGTACAGCCTGACATTCCCGCTCCTTTGCGACTTCAAGCGCGAGGCGATAGGGAAGTACGGCGTCGTGTGGAAGGGCCTCGGGGGTGTTCAAGGGTACGACACGGCCAACAGGGCGATATTCGTGGTGGACGGTTCGGGGAAGATCGTCTTCAAGTGGGTCGCTGAAAGCCCGGGGACGCTGCCTGACTTCGAGGCAGTGAAGAAGGCGCTCTAGCTCAGCCTGACGAGCGCCTGGCCGCGCTTCACCGCTGCACCCTCCTCCACCAGGATTTCTTCGACCTCGGCGTCACGGTCGGCCCGGATCGCGACCTCCATCTTCATCGACTCGATTATGACCATGGGGTCCCCGGCCTTAACTTTCTCCCCTTTCGCGACCAGGGCTGTGATCACTTTGCCTGGCATGGGGGCTGTCACCACGTCTTTCTGGACGGAGGGCGCCTGCACGGCCGGCGGGGATCGCCCGAGCGGAGCTGCCGGCCTCTGATACGAGAGGCGTTCTCCCCCTATGACAAGCTCGACCCTCCGCGGGTCAGCAATGATGAGTTCCAGGCCGACCGGCTTGTCGGAGAGCTCGGCTACGAGCGCGCCCCGGCTTGCGCCTCGCTTGAGCCTCACGAAGTACTCGTGGCCGTCGATGCTCACATTGAAGCCATCATCTGCCGGAGAGACGTCGACGTGGAACGTGCCGTCGGCGCTGTTCAGGTCATAGCGCGTCATAGTACCTCCCCTTCTGCCGCAGGAGCTGCTGCTGAGGTTGCGGCTTCCAGGTGCCTGCGACTGCCATCCCCGACTCCATGATCGCTGCCGCTATGGCGGCACCCTGCCTCGCGAGGTGGGCCCTCTCCTCCTCGAGCTTTTCGACCAGGGATTCTACTATCCTGTTCCTCTGCAGGAACTGGACGTCGAGGTTCCATTTCATGAACTCCTCGTGACCGAGGATGAACCTGTGGAGGGGTATCGTCGTCTTCGGGCCTTCGATCGAAAACTCGTCCATCGCAAGGACCATCCTCTTCCTCGCCTCCTCGAGGTCGTTCCCACGGACTATGAGCTTCGCCAACAGCGAGTCGTAGTACTCGGGGACTTCGTACCCAGGGTATAGGGCGGTGTCTATCCTTACCCCAGCACCGCCGGGGAAGAAGAGGTTCTCGACCCTCCCGCTCGACGGGGCGAACCCGGCGGCGGGGTCCTCGGCGTTAATCCTGCACTGCATGGCTGCGCCCTTCAGATCGACGTCGTCCTGACTGTAGTCGATGCCCTCCCCGGCGGCGATCTGCAGCTGCTCCTTCACAAGGTCGATGCCCGACCGCATCTCCGTCACCGGGTGCTCCACCTGGAGGCGGGAATTGACCTCGATGAAGTAGAAGTTCTGATCCTCGTCCATCAGGAACTCGATGGTCCCGACGTTCTCGTAGCCGAGGGCCTTCGCGAGGTCCATGGCATGCTCGGCCACCCTCATCCTCGCCAGCTCGTCCAGCCCGGGCGCGGGTGTCATCTCGAGGAGCTTCTGGTGCCTCCTCTGGATGCTGCACTCCCTCTCCCCCAGCTGGATGACCTTCCCCCTGCCGTCGGAGACGACCTGGACCTCGATGTGGCGCGCGGGCCTGATGAGCTTCTCGACGAAGAGCCCGGACTTGCCGAAGGAGCGCCTCATCTCGGTTGACGCGAGCTTGAAGCCCTGGAGGAGCTGCCTGTCGTCCGACGCCTCCCTGATCCCTCTCCCGCCCCCTCCGAACGCGGCCTTCAGGAGGACAGGGTATCCGAGCTCGTGGGCGGCGTCGAGGGCCCCCTCGGGGGTGTAGAAGACCGTCTCGCCCCCCTCGATCACAGGGACCCCGGACCTCCTCGCAAGCCTCTTGCAGTCCACCTTGTTACCAGCAATGACCAGGGTCCTCGGCTTGGGCCCGACGAACTTGATCCCGGCCTGGCGGCACTTCTCAGCGAGGTTCCAGTTCTCGGAGACGAAGCCGTAGCCCGGGTGGAGGGCGTCCACCCCCGTGTCGACGGCGGCCTGCAGGAGCTTGTCTATGTTCAGGTAGCTGTCGCCGGGGTCGGCCGGTCCTATCCTGACGGCCCTGTCGGCCAGCTTGACGTGGAGGGCGTCCACGTCCACGTCGGAGTAGACGGCGACGGTGTTGACCCCGAGGAGCTTGCAGGTCCGGATAATCCTGACCGCAATCTCTCCGCGGTTTGCTATCAGGACGCTGTTGAACAAAACCCTGTCACAGCTGTATGTTGCCGTGCTTCTTGGCGGGGCGGAACTCGCTCTTGTCCTTCAGGGAGCCGAAGGCGGCGATCAGCTTGGGCCGCGTGGCGGACGGGAGTATGATCTCGTCGATTATACCCCGGCTGGCCGCGACGTAGGGGTTGGCGAACTTCTTCCTGTATTCGGCGGTCAGCCGCTTCCTCAGCCCTTCCTTGTCGGAGGAGGTTTCGATCTCCTTCCTGTAGATGATATTGATGGCGCCCTCGGGGCCCATGACGGCGATCTCTGCGCCGGGCCAGGCGTAGTTGATGTCTGCCTTGCTGTACTTCGAGCCCATGGCGCAGTATGCCCCGCCGTAGGCCTTCTTCACTATCAGAGTCACCTTCGGGACTGTGGCTTCGCAGTAGGCGTAGAGGAGCTTGGAGCCGTGGCGGATCAGTCCGCGGTGCTCCTGGTCGGACCCTGGGAGGTACCCCGGGACGTCCACCAGGGTGAGGATCGGGATGTTGAATGAGTCGCAGAAGCGGACGAACCTGGCTGCCTTGTCTGCGCTGTCGACGTCGAGGGCGCCTGAGAGCACCATGGGCTGGTTCGCTACGACCCCGATGCTGCTCCCTGCCAGGCGCCCGAAGCCCACGGTCACGTTCTGGGCCCAGCCTGCGTGCACCTCGAGGTAGTCCCCGCCGTCGAGGAGCCTTTGGATGATGCCCCTGATGTCGTAGGCCTTGTAGGGCTCGGCGGGGGCGAGGGAGTCGAGCCCAGGGTCCGCGGCGCTCGGGTCTTCCGTCCACTCCATCGCAGGAGGGGGTTCCGAGTTGTTCTGCGGGAGGAAGGAGAGCAGCCTCCTTATGGCCGAGAGGCACTCCTTTTCGCTGTCGAACATGAAGTGGGCCACACCGCTCTGGGAAGCGTGGACCATGGCGCCGCCCAGCTCCTCGAAGGTGACTGTCTCGCCGAGTGCGGCCTTCACGACGTCAGGGCCCGTGACGAACATCTGGCCGGTGCCTTTCACCATGAACACGAAGTCTGTCATGGCGGGGGAGTAGACGGCGGCCCCGGCGCTCGGCCCCAGGACAGCGCTAATCTGCGGGATGACCCCGGACGCTAGCGTGTTCCTGAAGAACATCTCGCTGACGCCGGCTAAGCTGGAGACTCCTTCCTGGATCCTCGCGCCGCCGGAATCGTTCAATCCGACGATGGGGGCGCCGTTCTTGAGGGCGAGGTCCATCACCTTGGTGATCTTCTTCATGTGCGCCTCTCCCAGCGAGCCCCCGAAGACCGTGAAGTCGTGGGCGTAGACGTAGGCGAGGCGTCCGTCTATCTTCCCGAATCCGGTGACCACGCCGTCGCCGAGAGGGCGGGACCTGTCCAACCCCAGGTCGGATGACCTGTGTGTGACGAATTTGTCCATCTCGTTGAAAGTGCCCGGGTCAAGGAGCAGACCGATGCGCTCGCGGGCGGTCAGCTTGCCCTTCTTGTGCTGTTCGTCGATCCTTTCCTTGCCACCGCCCTGCTCCGCGGCCCTGTTCATCTCGTCGAATTCTCTTTCGACGTCGCCAGAGCTCAACTGGTTCGCTCCCCCGGTTCCGCTGATAAAAAGGGTGGGCCGGGCCGATTGGATTTCGATCTCGCCGTAGCCGATTGACGAACAGCTAGGCCTGCTCCCTCAGCCACTCGAGGTCTTCAGGGCGTATCGTGGCTGCCTCTCCTTCTCTTGAGACGACGAGATTCCCGTCGGCGTCTATCTCCCTGGCGGTGCATGCAAACGGGTTTTCTTCCGTTTTCAACTTGATTGACACCTCTCTGCCCAATGTGGCCACCTGCCCCTGCCAGACCGGTCGCAGGTCCTCGGCTGCCTTCCACCGGTCGTAGAGGCCGGAAAAGGAATCCAGGATCGCGTGCCTGAGCTCGGACACCTCGACCTTCTTCCCCAGCTCTTCCTCGATGCTGGTCCCCTCGCCGTGCAGCGCCGCCAGCTCGGAGACAGAAGCGTTGCAATTGACACCGACCCCGACGATGATCTGGGTGACCTCCTGCTTGAATGACTGCGCGTCGGCGATGACGCCCGCTAGCTTCTTGCCGTTGACCATCACGTCGTTGGGCCACCTGATGGACGGTCTGAGGCCGGTGGCACGCTTGACCCCTTCCACCACGGCCACAGCCGAGACCAGGGTGATCAGCTCGGGTCGGGGGATGTTTCCGGGCCTCAGAACGAAGGACATGTACAGTCCTCCCGCCGGGGAGATCCACGCCCTTCCCAGCCGGCCAGCGCCCGAGGACTGGGACTTCGCGACCACGGTCGTCCCCTCGGCGGCGCCCATGGAAGCGAGGCCCTTGGCGATCGCCTGGGTTGAACCGACTTCGTCGAGCTCCTCGAAGGTCCAGGTGACCATCAGTCTGGTCCTCGTAATTTGATGTTCAATATTCCTTGCGTCTGGGATTGGAGTAATCCGAGCTTCAAAACGGGCGTGTTGATTCCTTGGCTGCACGACTGCCTGGTTCCAGATGATGTGCTTGCAGGGGGATTAAAGGGGCCGCGAGAGGGATTTGAGCCCTCGTCAAGAGGTCCACAGCCTCCTATGCTAACCAAGTTTTGCTGCCCAAGCTTGTACCTTGAGCAACTACACTATCGCGGCCACGCTTGCCGCCTCGAATCGTTTCTCGTTATAAGATTTGGCTGGGTTACCTGAAGTTGTGTCCAAGATTAAGCTTGACCTTTCGTGGGTTCAAATCCCACTCACATCTTTCCTGTCTGGCTCAGCTCGGACAACAGCGGTATGACGATATTCAAGCCCGGCAAACCCAAACCACTCAAGACGTTCGATTCAGATTTTGAATAGAAGTGAGCAGGGAAATGCAGGGCTCAGGCTACATGCTCTGTTCTGTTTTCAACAAATGCAGTTGACCAAGCCGCACTGGAGTCCGCGCTCGGTAGATGATATTACTGTCGGGCTTCGTGAGCGGCGTCCCCGCCTTCTTGAATTCGATGAATTCAAGCTGGTTCCCCTTTACCCCTAGATGGTCCATGCTCGACTGCGCGAAGGTCGACGACATCAAAGGATATCTCGTCGTATCTGGTCAGGACGTCGAAGGTCCCCATCAGCTGGGAGATGTCGCCGATCTTCTGGCTGCTTCCGAGCCTGAATGCTTCCTCGAACGATCTCTGGAGGTACGCGCCGATTCACAAAATCAACAGGCCTGTCGATCGGAGGATTCTCGCAAGGCTCCGTAATATGGCCTGAAATACAGGAACTCCGCCCACCAGTGGCGTTGATGGGGTTGATTCCAACCGAGGCGGACTCGCCATGACGGCTCTCGAACATAGGCGGGCCAACAGGCAGTACGCCGAAATTCCCGGCGACGAGGTCTGGCGTTTCATAGACGACAGGGAAAAGCTCTACGTCGCCTTTGTCATGGAGAACGGAGACCCACACGTCACCCCCGTCTGGTTCTGCGTCTTGGACAAGAAATTGTACCTCAGGACCCAGGACTACAAAGTGAAGACCAGACTCGCCAAGGCTGGCAGGGCTTGCTGTACCCTCGACGACGGTAGGAGGTACAGAGAACTGCGCGGGGTCGTCATCTGGGGACGCAGCAGGGTGGTCACGGAAAGGGGGCTCATCGACAGAATCGAGAGGGTCATGCGGATTAGGTACTGCGACCAGCAGTGGAAGTCATCGGAGATGCCGGGGTGGTGGGTCCAAGAGCGGAAGGCCGAGAAGAGGGCCTATATCGAAATCATGCCGACGAAAATGTCCTCTTGGGACAACAGCAGAATCTGACGAGCCATCCGCCTGGGTATCAGTCTGCCCAGACGGTGCTAACAAAGAGCCCGAGGCCTCGAAGAACGCGTAGCACTTTCTTCTGATGGGAAAGGTGCGAAAACGCGTCAGGGTCGGGGACCACCCCCTAGCTCTCCCCAAAATCCACCATGCGGAGCGGATGCAGGACCTCCAGGCCGGTTCCGTCTTCTATCTGCGCCGCACAAACGCTGCTTTCGGTGCACGCGAGTTTGCAGCCGCTTTCCTTGAACAGCTCGAAGAGCCTCTTCCCGACCGCGACCGATAGGTCGTACCCCAGGGCCCCAGCCTTCATGCCGAAGGTCCCCCCCATGCCACAGCAGGTGCCCGTCTCGACGATCTTCACCCGATAGCCCGCCTCCTCGAGGAATTTCATCGCTGGCCCCCCGCTGGTCAGTGCCCTGTCGTGGCATGGTATGTGGAAGCCGACTTCACCTTCGGTCGGCTCTGCGGCCCTGAGGGCCAGTCCGCTCAGCTTATGCTCTATGAACTCGAAGAACGGGTGGCTGTGTTCGGCCACTCTCTTCGCCTCCTCCCCCGGCGCCAGCTTCAGGTACTCGTCCCTGAGCATGTGCGCAGCGGTCGGCTCCGTCGCAACGACTTCGTAACCTTCCTCCACGTATTTCGACAGGACCCTCAGGTTGTCCCGCGCGACCCTCGCCGCCTTCCTGACCTCGCCATACGAGATGTACGGCATGCCGCTCCACTTCAGGTTAGGGACTTCGACCTTGTACCCAAGGGTTGCGAGCATCCGGACGGCCTTGACGCCCATGTCCGGGTCGTTGTAATCGGCGTAGATGTCGGGGAAGTAGACGACCTTCCCTGCCCTTCCGTCGCCCATCCCGACTCCTCGCAACCTCCGTCTCAACCTCCGCCTGGAGAACGAGGGCAGCGTCCTCCTCCTGTCGACCCCGACGAGCTTCTCCATGAGGTACCTGCTGGGTCCGAGCCCTATCAGCCAGTTCGACAAAGGCGCCGTGGCGCTCGCGACCCTGGCAAGCGTCTCCGACCCCGCGAAGAACCTGTTCACCAAAGTCTGGCCGCCCAAGTCGACCCGCTCCTGCTTGACCTTGGCAATCATCATCGGCATATCGATGTCGACGGGGCAGATCTCCTTGCAGAGGCCGCAGGAGATGCAGAGGTCGGCGTAGGATGCCCTGTCGAGCCCGTGAACGTTCGACGTCCAGGGGATGCCAATGGGCCCCGGGTATATGTAACCAAATGTGTGCCCGCCGACAACAGAGTAGGTAGGGCAGATGTTCATGCAGGCACCGCACCGGATGCAATTCAGGGCGTCGGAGAACCACTCGTCTTCCCTCATCTTCGACCTGCCGTTGTCTAGTATGATCACATGGAACTCCCTTCCCTCCGCTTCGCCCCCCAGAGGCGAGCGGGCCGAGAAACCGGACACGTACACCGTCACGTACTGCCCCGTGGCGCTTATCGCGCTGCCGCTGACCACCTTGGCGGCGTCGGCCCAGGAGGGGACTATTTTCTCGACCCCCATGAGCACCACGTGGACGTCAGGTGCGCCCGAAACAAGCCTCGCATTCCCCTCGTTGGTCTGCACGATCACCGTCCCAGTCTCAGCGATACCAGCGTTGGCGCCTGTCACCCCTATCTTGGCGGACAGGAAGATTGGCCTCAGGTAAGCCCTGACCTCGTTGAGGATGGCGGCGTGGTCTGCCGGGACTTCTTTCCCCAATCTCTCAGAAACGAGTTCTGCGACGTCTTTCAAGGACTTGTGGGCCGCCGGCATCACCAAGTGGACGGGTCTTTCATGTGCCATCTGGACGATCAACTCTCCCAGATCGGTCTCGACGCAGGATACGCCCCTCTTCTGCAGCTCACTGTCGAATTCTATCTCCTCGGAAGTAAGAGACTTTGATTTGATCAGCACCGCGGCCCCCCGCTCCCTTGCCAGGTCTGCCACGTAGTTGATGGCGTCTGCTCCAGTCCTGGCAAAGAAGACTTTGCCTCCGTTGGCCCTCACCTGTTCTGCGAACCTTTCAGCGAGGGTCGGGTCTCCGATGGCTGCGACCTTCGTACTCCTCAGGCTCTGTTTCATCTGGTGGACGTCGATGTGGAATCTCTGAATCGCATCTGACCTGTTCTTCCTTGCTCTGGTGGTGGAGGTCCACATCTTCTCGGCCAGCCCTTCTGTGGCGAGCGCCTCCCTGATCTTTTCCCGGAGCTGTTTGTTGGTGCTCATATCCATCCCAGAACTATGACCAGCATCGTGTGTGGCCCGTGCACGCCATAGAGGAGCCTGCTTTCGATGTCCGCTGTCTTGCTCGGTCCGGCGATGAAGGAAACGATGGGTTTCGGGTTCGGGCTGGAGGAGACAATCCTCCCCGCCTCGAGCATCCCTGCCGCCAGGTCGGGGAGGAGGCCCTTCTCGGAAAGTAGTGCCACATGCATCATCGGGAGGCTGGACGCCAGTTTGATAGCGTCGTCCCAGGTGACCTCGAGGAGGGCCCCTTCCTTCACCAGGCCATTCGCCGCCCAGGTGACCCCGATATCCGCACCTGAGACTGCCTCCTTGGCATCCTCTCCGCTCAGCCTCTCGGCGTCCACCACCTTGACTCCGTCCAGAGCGGACAGGACTAAGCTCCTGACAGGGCCTGGAAGGCCGGCGACGACCACGGATGAGGCTCTGCTTCTGTTCACGGCTCCCGTCACGATAGCCACTGTTTCTTCCTTCGTAGCCGCGAAAGACATCTCTGCGTTCAACCCCTTCAGCGCTTGGGCGAACGATTCGACGGCCGACAATCCTCGTCCTTCCCTCAACACCTTTGTTTTCCCAGGCATTGCTATTATTCCTTCGGGGGCAGCCTGTAGCCTTCTTGATGGCATTGTTGCGGCGTCACTCTGGCAGGAGCGGGAGGGCTTCTGGAGGCGAGAACCCCGGCTACACGAGCGAAGAGTCTATAGTCACCGCCGCTGTGGCGCGTTAGGAGTGCAGCGGGTTGAAACTCTGCAGCTTCCGGTCGGGGGCCCGAGATGTGATAGGAGTACTCGAAGGTGGCGAGCTCTTCGACCTGACTTCCATCGGCGCAAAGCTATTCACAGACTGGGAAACCGCCTACACCGGAACCGGTTCGCTCCCGCGGCTGCTCTCAACCATCCGGCGCTCGATGAAGAACGCCAAGACGCTGAAGTTTAGATATAGCTACCTGCACACCCCCATCGTCCCCGTTGAGATATGGGCCGCGGGCGTGACCTATCTGCGCAGCAGGGAGGCGAGGGAGACGGAGACGAAGACCAAGGGGTTGTACGACTACGTCTACAGCGCAGAAAGACCCGAGCTGTTCGTCAAGGACAGCGGGCTCCGGTGTGTGGGGCCGAGCGATTCGGTCTGCGTGAGGAGCGACAGCAGGTGGTCAGTGCCAGAGCCAGAACTCTCCGTCGTCCTCGACCACAAATTCAGAATAGTGGGGTACACCGTCGGGAACGACGTATCCTCGCGGGACATTGAAGGCGAGAACCCCCTCTACCTTCCACAGGCGAAAGTATACCGAGGTTCCTCGGCCATAGGCCCCGTCGTGGCCACCTCCGATGAAGTCTCCGACCCCCATTCTCTCGGGATCGAAATGCGAATCGTCAGGTCAGGGGCCACGGCGTTTGAGGGGAGGGTGAACACCTCTCAGATGAAGAGGAGGGTGGAGGACCTGGTGGCTTACCTCAAGCGGAACAACGTCATAGGGACGTTCACAGTTCTCATGACTGGGACTTCTATCGTCCCCCCAGACAATTTCACACTCCGGGGCGGGGACGTCGTCGAGATAGAAATCGAGAAGGTCGGGCTGCTCAGGAATCCCGTCAGACAGCTCCATCAGTAACTGATGTAGACAGTCTTCTCCCGCGTATAGAATTCGAGCCCCTCCTCTCCCATCTCCTTCCAGGTCCCCGCTCCCGACCTCTTGAAACCGCCGAAAGGGGCCTGAAGCTCCAGCCCCACTGTCGGTTTGTTCACCTTGATCACTCCTGCCTGAACCCCGTCGATGAACTGGTTGATGTTATGGAAGTCCCTGGAAACGATGCCAGCTGTGTGACCGTATTCAACGGAATTGACCAGCTCTATGGCCCTGTCAAGCGAGTCGGCCGAGGTTATCGACAGGATGGGACCGAATATCTCCTCGTCGAAGATCTTCATTCCAGGGGAGGTGGCGTCGAACACAGTCGGCTCGAGGTACAGACCCGTCGAGGGCCCTGATCCTCCGTGCAGGAGCTTGGCACCCTCTTCCCTCCCTGCCTCGACGTATTCCAGGTCCTTTTGATACTGCTCCGCATCGACAACGGGGCCCATGTTGACCCCCGGCTGGTTCCCCGGTCCCACCCTCCAGGTCTTCAGCCTCTCCAGCAGGCGCTCCTTCAAAGCGCCTTCCACCTTTGAATGGACTATCAGTCTGCTCGTGGCAGTGCAGGACTGCCCAGTCAGTCCGAAGGCCCCACGGACCGCCAGGTCCGCCGCGAGGGGGAGGTCCGCCTCGGAATCCACGTACATGGCATTCTTTCCACCTAACTCCAGCTGGGTCCTCGTCATCGACTCCTTCGAACCCATCAGCCCGTATACGTGCACCCCCACCGAGGTCGACCCGGTCAGGGAGAGTGCCGTCACGTCCTTGTGGGACACAATGGTGTCCCCCACCTCGCTTCCGCGCCCCACGACCAGGTTTACCGCGCCATGCGGGAGGCCTCCCCTTTCGAGCGCCTCTAGCATCTTGGCCGCCACCAGGGGGGTCTTCGTTGCGGGCTTGAGTACGACCGTGTTCCCTGCCGCCAGGGCAGGGGCCAACTTCCAGGCGGGAATCGACGAGGGAAAGTTCCACGGGGTTATCGCCGCCACGACGCCAATAGGTTCTCTGATGGTCATTATCCTCGTGCTGGGGTCTGAGGAAGGCAGGGTCACACCGCCATACTTGTACGCCATGGCCCCATAGAACTTGAAAAGCGCACAGCTCCTCGACACCTCGGCTCGGCTCTCGGGGAGGGTCTTTCCCTCTTCCAGCGTCATCAGCTCCGACAACTCCCCCGCCGTCGATTCCATGATTTCTCCTCCTTTCAGCAAGATAGCGCCCCGCTTGGGAGCAGGAGTCGACGACCACTCGTCGAACTTGGACAAGGCGGCCTCCACGGCTGCTTCGGCGTCCTGCCTGGTGAGGAGCGTGAACTTCGCCAGCACGTGGGACGGGTCCGACGGATCCAGGTCTTCCAGTTGCTCTCCGCTCCCCCTGATCCATCTGTCGGCGAGGTCCTGGAAGTTAGCCAT
The DNA here is from genome assembly GCA_028867035.1 of Nitrososphaerota archaeon. Taxonomy (GTDB): domain Archaea; phylum Thermoproteota; class Nitrososphaeria; order Nitrososphaerales; family Gagatemarchaeaceae; genus UBA183. Next base: position 28,781 of record JAGWHB010000006.1, read on the forward strand.
GGTAATTCACGCGCCATCGAGTATATTTTTGGATTGCGCGAAAGTGGGTTGTCGGGGTGTGAATGCTTTAATCATCCGGGGTCGGCTTCGGTCAGAGGATGGGTAACTACCTCGTAACCGGGGGGACGGGTCAGATCGGGACCTTTCTCTGCGAGGAGCTGGTAAACGGCGGCCACAATGTCGTTTGTTACGATTTCAAGCCCAACATGGACAACATCAGTCGGATACCGAAGCGTCTGACTGTCGAAGCTGCCGACGTGACAGACACAAGCGACCTCCTTCAGGTGATCAGGAAGAACTCGATAGACCACATCGTCCACCTCGCCGCACTCGTGCTCCTTGACTCGATGAAACACCCCGCCAAGGCGTATCAGGTGAACATAATCGGGACCAACAACGTCATGGAGGCAGCAAGACTCCTTGACGTTAAGAAGGTCGTCTTCGCGAGTTCTGTGTCTGTCTATGGGGCCCTGAAGCCGAAGCGGGAAGGCATAGCAGACGAGGACGACATCCCAAATCCGCCTTCAGACCCCTACTCAACGTCCAAGATCGCGGATGAGCTGATGGGCAAGTACTACCGCGAAGCCTATGGTATGGACATCAATTGCATGAGGATAACGGCCGCCTGGGGGCCGGGCAGGTACTGGGGTTACACTGGGCGGTTCAACGACTTTGTGAGGATGGCCTCACTTGGAGAGGACGCCGTTTTCCCGGCCGATTTTGCCTACAAGGGGGAGAAGCTGAGGTGGATGTACGTGAGGGACGTCGGCTACTGTTTTTCCTACGTCTCGGAGCTTCCCCGCACGAAGGGCTACCTCTACAACCTGGGGTTAGATTCGCCATTCAACCACAGGGACGTCACCGAAGCTCTCCGGGACATCCTGCCTGAAGGGCGCCTTGAATTGAAAGAGTTGGATGAGCCAACCAAGATGTCGTCCACTGTGGCTGGCCCGAACGGACTGGATGTCGATTGCACGAGGTTGTATGACGAGCTCGGATTCAGGCCAAGGTTCGATCTGCGGCGGGCCCTCAGAGACATGGTGGAGTTCGAAAGAAGGAAGGCTGGGCTCCCCCCCATTTGACTGGCTTCAGGTCACTGCGATAGGGTGGACAGGAGAGCCGGTACCACCCCTGATCTTCAGCGGGGCGCAGACGAAGAGGAATTCATAGGCTCTTGCCGAGGCTAGTTCGCCCAGTTTCATGTTCTCTATCAAGTGGACCCCGTTCTTCGTTATCAGTATCTGGTGGACGACTCCGTCCTCCGATGGGTTTTCGTTGGGCTCGACTTCGACGCTCTGGGTGTCACTCCCGACTGCGACCACCCCCTCGCCCGCAAGCCAATTTGCAGCCTGGACCCCAATTCCAGGCATTGACGAAAGGTACCTCTGATTGTCGGTCTTCCAGAAACGCTCCCATCCGGTGTACAACAGGATGGTGTCCCCCTTCTTCACCGAGACCCCCTCCTTGGCTAGAACCCTGCGGATGTCTGCCACAGCGATCACCTCCCTTTTGTCGTAGGCGTGATCCAACGTCATGTCGCACAGCACCCCCCGGGAAACCAACGGTGGCATTGTTTCTATGCCGAGTTTCCTGGTTCCACGGGCTGTCGTTGTCTCTCTCGTATCGATGCCGTTATAGAACTCGTTACCTATGGCCGCATGGTTCAGCCCGTCGATGTGGGTGCCAGTGTGGTCGGACATCTCCATCCTCAGGTTCGTGAATGTGATTCTGTTGGTGTTCGGAAAGGAGCGCGAGAAGTACTCCAGCATCTCTGGTGCGCTTCGGTAGGTCGAATAGACGAAGTCCTGGTGGAACCAGTTCACTGGCATCCCATCCTCCAGCATGTGGGCGAGACTGAAGATCCGTCCGCTCTGGACGAGCTTCAAAGCCTCCAGGACGACCTTCGGTGTCACGAAATTCATGGCCCCGACCTCGTCGTCTTTGCCAAACTTGCTCGGTTTCGTGCCCTTCACTTTGAACCCAGGCGATATAAGCGAGCCTGCTGCCCCAGAAACAGAATTCTCCGAACCCTTATAAAATTCAGGGTGACCGTCGAAGTCTCTTGGTAAGAGTAGTCCTTGAGAACATTGAGAAATCCTTCGGGGCCCTCAAGATAATCGACAGGCTGAGCCTTCAGGTAGGCGACAGGGAATTCCTCACCCTTCTGGGGCCTTCAGGGTGCGGGAAGACGACCACGCTCAGGTGCATAGCCGGCCTTGAGGACGTGGACGAAGGCAAGATAATCATAGACGACCGGGTGGTAAACCACATTCCCCCCCAGGAGCGGGACATAGCCATGGTCTTCCAGAACTATGCCCTCTACCCGTTCATGAGCGTGAAGGACAACATCACCTTCCCTCTTCGCCTTCACAAGACCCCAAAGGACATGGTTGAGCGCAAGCTGAAGGGGGTGGCCGAACTCCTGCACATATCGAGCCTGTTGTCCAGGAAGCCCAAGCAGCTCAGCGGGGGGGAACAGCAGAGGGTCGCCATCGGAAGGGCGCTGATCCGCGACCCGAAGCTCTTCCTCATGGACGAACCCTTCTCGAATCTGGACGCCAAGCTGAGGGTGCAGACTCGGTCAGAAATCAAGAGGCTACAGAGGGAGCTCGGGATAACGACGATATTCGTGACCCACGACCAGGCAGAGGCCATGGCGCTGGCCGACCGGATAGCCGTGATGGACAAAGGGGTACTGCAGCAGGTCGGGAATCCGGACCAGGTCTACAACGCCCCCGTGAACGTCATGGTAGCCCAGTTCATGGGGTCCCCCCCGATGAACGTGCTCGGTGGCAGGGTTTTGAGGCCGGACAGGGTGGAACTGAAGGACGGAGAGATGGGCGGGGCGACCATGGCAAGGGACGAAGTTTCCCGAGCGGCCGCTTCCGCCTCCGGAGACAACGTCAAGGTAGGCTTCAGGCCGGAAGATGCGACATTTCTGGTCGGCGGGACGGACGGAATCCCGGCCGAAGTGTATGTGGAGGAGCCCTCTGGGACACACGTACTTCTCACCCTCAAGGCGGGGGAGAACCTGGTGAAGGTCGTGATGCCTGCTGGCTACAGGGCAGGGATCGGAGCGAAGGGGGGCATCTCTGTTGCCAAGGGGAAGCTCCACGTCTTCGACGCCCAGTCTGAGAATAGGATCAGCTAGGACGAGTCAGCCTCTTACGGCACCCAACCCGAGCCCGGCCTCGATGTACTTCTCCAAGGCGAGGAAGAGACCGATCATCAAGGCTATCGTTACCGCCGACCCTGAAAGCTGGATTGCGTACTGCAGGTTCGGGAAAGTGCTCCCATTGATTAGAACGCTGGCAAGGCCCTGAGGTAGCATGTAGAGCGAGGCGTCCCGGAGGACGAAGAGCGGGAGCAGATAGTTATTCCAAGTCCCGGCGAATATGATTATGAATATGGTCACCAGGGCGGGCCTGAAGTACCTGAGGGCGACCGAGGTAAAGACCTTCCATTCCGAGGCCCCGTCGAGTCTGGCCGCGTCCAGGACGTCTTTGGGAATCGTCTCCTGGGCGTAGATTGTCATGAAGTAGGCCCCGAAAGCGCTGACAGCCGACGGGAAGACGACTCCCTGGTAGGTGTTCGCGAGGCCGAGCTGCTGCTCCAGCACGAAGGTGGGGAAGGCTATGGCCGTGCTGGGGATCATCAGGCCTATGGCGATAACGAGTGTGAGCAAATGCCTGCCCCTGAAGCTGTATTTGCCGAGTGCGAACCCAGCCATGGCGGCCACGAACGCGCCAATGACCCCCGCGGCCCCTGACTCAATCAGGCTGTTGGCGAGCCAGAGGAGGAGGCTGGACTGCGTGAATGCGTACTCGAAGTTGAACAGGGTCGGTCCGTTGAACCAAAGCGGGTTTCCCGAGAACGCCACGCCGTAGAGTTTGGTGCTGGCTATGAACACCCACCAGACAGGGAGAAGGAAGTAGATCGCAAGGGCGGCCATCAGGACGACTGTGATCGTGTTTGAGAATGGTCTTTTCATTTCAACTCTCAGTCCAGAAGTAACGGACGCCTATCCCGGCGACGACAAAAGAGATCCCAATCAGGACGAAGGCTATGGCAGCGGCGTAGTTGAACTCCTGGAGGAAATAGGTCACGTGAAAAATGTACAGGTTGGGGGTGAACCCGAATGGGACGCTGCTCAGGTTGGACAGGGTGAACGGTTCGTTGAAGAGGAGCTGGTCCCCTATGATGGTGAGCATGCTGATGAAGACGAAATACTTCTTCAACATGGGAATCTTCACGTGGCGTGTAACCTGCCAGGCATTGGCACCGTCGAGCCTCGCGGCATCATAGAGTGTGCTCGGGATGGCGTTGAGGCCTGCGAGCAAGATTATGACGTTGTAGCCGACCCACTCCCAGACGATTATGTTTAGCATGGCGTAGATTATCGTGCTGGGGGCGAGCAGATTCGGGCTCAGGCCGAGGAAAGACAGGAGAGAGTAGACAGGGCCCCCCGCGGTATACATGTACCCCCACATCAGTGTCCCTATCACCGTGGGGACGCCGTAGGGCAGGAAGACGATTATCTTCCCCAGGGCCCCCAGCCTTCCCCTCCTCGAGTCTAGGAAGAGCGCGATGAAGAACGAAAGCACAAGCATGAGCGGGAGCCAGAGCAGGGTAAGGTAGAGCATACTGCCGTAGCCCTGCCAGAATGTCCCGTCACCAAGTGCCCTGCCATATTGGGAGGTACCTACGTTGTTGGTGAAGAGGCTCGTGGCCGCCGGGGGCGCATTGAAGAAGGAGAGCCCGAAGGTATAGAGCACAGGCACTATCAGGAAAATTGCAAACAGCGCGAAAAAGGGAAACAGAAAGAGGAGGTGAGTGAGCTTTGCCAAGCCCCCTCACTCTTTGCTTCTGCAGTCGGGAATTGTGTTGTCCACGCCGGCCGGCTTAATGGCCGACCCCGGCCACCGTGCCGCCGTTGGATGACACGTATGAAACCATGATTGTCTCTGTGTTCTGGAGTGCCTGTGCGAATGTGATTGAGCCCGATGCCGCCTCCGTCAGTTGTTCTTGTAGAATCTCCTGCAGGGTGATTTGGTATGGGCTCCACGTCCATTGGGTGCCTGCACTCTGCTGCGACTTGAGATAGGTCAGCCCTATGTTCTGGCCGCCCCAATAGGAGTTGTTGCCCAGGAAGACCTTGGTGCCGTTGGAGTACGCGTCGTTCTGGAGATAGTAATTGTTCGACGTCCACTGCCCGCCCTGTGTCCACATGTAAGGCAACACCTGTGGTGTCTGGGTCGTGAAGTAGTCGAAGAGGAATGCTGGGCCAGGGTACTGGGCGTTCGCTGTCACACCGAGGCAGCTCCCTCCCACCACTCCGGTCACGAAGCTTCCTGGGGTAGTCTGCGGCAGGTCTGCGACGCGCCAGAGGCCCGCCTCGTTGGGCGCCGTCGCTTGGATGACGTATCGCGGATACCAGGCGGCAGCCGTGACGAATGACGCTATCTCGGAACCAGACAACTCCTGGTTGAACTGCGGTGTGTACAGGTCAAGTGCTTGGACTGAGCCTCCCTTTATCAGGCCGCCCCAGTAGTTTATGACGTTGAGATTAGCTGTGCTGTTTATCACGACGTTGTAGGCGGTGCTGTTCACTGGGACTATCATGTTCCCACCTGCCGCCCAGAAGAGCCCCATAAGGTCCGCGGACGGCTCGTTTGGCGGGAACACAGTCATTGTTATCGAACTGTTCGCCGAATGTAGTTTGGCCGCGTCAGCCGAGAACTGGGCCCAGGTCGTGGGCACGGTCAGGCCGTACTTCGCGAAGATGTCTTCCCTGTATGCAAAGGCCACGGGCCCGAAATCTTCAGGTATGCAATAGACTGCACCCTTCTGGCCCGCTGAGACCAGGTTCAGGGCCGAGGCTGAAATCTGCGTACCGAGCGACGGCAGGTATTGGTTGAACCACGACGAAATATCTTTCACTTCACCGGTCGTCACTTCTTGAGGAAGTTGGAAGTACTGGATCCTGAAGGAGTCGTAGACGTACTGGTGTGTCTCGAGGGCACTCAGCAACCCGGACACGTCCTGGTTGGGGGACTGCTGCACGTGTATGTTAGGGAAGGCGGCCTCGAAGTCCTGGACGGCTTGAGCGAGCGGATATCCACTCCAGGCATACTCTTTGATCGTAATTGGGGTTGAAGGATAGAAAGCCTGTATTGCTGACTCGGGCACGTTGGCCACGGTCAGGGTAGTGACAACTGAACCCGTCGTTGTTTGGGATGCGGTCGCCGACGTAGAGGGGGTTGTGCTCGATGTGGTTGTAGTCGAGACGAAATAGACTGCGACTCCGGCTATGGCTATGAGTAAGATGACTATTCCGACTGCAGCTGCTCTGCTTATAGCGCTGCGGTTGTACAATTCTTCGTGTTCCAAGAACAGCCTCAGATTATTTAAACAATTGCCGAAGATTCCGGGAATCCGACTGAGGAAGCGTCCGCAGAGATTCCTTCGTACTGACCCGTTGGTGCCCGAGGGGATTCGGCAAGGCGCCCCTCACTGATCAAGCTGCATCGGGCCGGCTAATAGGAAGGAGCATTTATGATGCTGATTTCTGTAGCGCTCGATCAAAGAGGGATGAAGTTTCATGTTAGGAGCGGGCACCGCAACAGAGGCCTGCCCGCCAACCTACCCGTTGTCTTCCTGGGCGCCTACGCCCTCGCCCTTTTGCTATACGCTACGCTGATTCTGTTCGCAGTGGTTCCCGATTCACTCGGGGTCGTGGAATCTCTGAAGAACTCCCCCTACGGTCTGGAGCTCGGGGGTTATTCGATTGGATACCTGTCCATCTTGGTTATGGTCGTCCTCGCCTTCATATCTATCTGGGGGAGGAAAGGCAGAATCTGGATTTCCAAGTCCGGAGCCGCCTCGATGGTGATCCTCGGCCTGATCCTCGGCTCTTCTTTCGCCGCGGTTTCCACCTCCGTTCCTCCCCGGAACTGGCTCTACAACGTGCAGGACAGCGAACAGGGATTCAACCTGACCGTTTTCTACAACTCGACCACTTTGACCCTTGGCAAGAACCTGACGATGCGATATACTCTGACTGACGATTCGTACAGTCTGACAACGCCTTACTACCTGTTTGGTGGGCAGTTCAGTATGGTCTTCTACAACTCCACGGGGAAACAGGTGGTCGCCTTCAGGGCACCCATTGCATTCGCCAGAGAGGCAGACCAGCACACGGTCAAGCTCGAACCGGGAGAGACGTGGTCCACTCTTCTCGATTGGGACGGCCTGATAATTCCGCTTAACGGGAGCAGCTACATGGCTTCGCCCGGGCACTACAACCTGGCTTCCTACGCCGCCCTCCAGGACGCGAACGCGAGTCTCTATGTAGTCTTGCATCCGTCTAACATCACGGTCAGCGTAGTCACAGGGTAGGCCGGCGGAAAGTGAGAAGGATGTTGTTCGTCGGCCAAGTCGAAGTGGATGTCTACAGTTAATGGGAGCCGTGCCCCTCGAGTTCTAGGACCTGACGCCCGTGCCTTTGGATGCTTAGAACCAGGCTACCCGAAAGAGGTCTCTGCCAAATTCGTCATGCGATAGGTAAGTGGAAGAGATGCGCTCCGGGCCCGTCCTTGCAAACGATAATGGCTAGGCTTCCAGACTTATGTCAAGCGTCTCTTTGATCACGGTGTGCGGAATCGTCGTTTGCGTGTTCCTGATACCCTGGATGCGCGTGACGTCGTAGAGAAGGTCCCTTGCAGACTTCATGTCCCGTCTCCTCGCTATGAACAGGATGTCGAAGGGTCCAAAGGTCAGGTAGACGCTCTGCACTCCTGGGATTCTGGCGATTTGGGCCGCTATCTTCTGTTGCTCGGGACCGGACGCCTCGCAGGACGCCTGACTCACCACCAGATATTCCTGCCCTACCTTCTGAGGGTTGACCTTGTAGTGTGATCCCTCCAGGATCCCGGCGCCCTTGAGACGCCTGATCCTGTTCGAGACGGCCATTTTTGAGAGTCCCAACATCTTTCCGATTTCTGCGAGAGACAGCTCGCCATTGCTCTGGAGAGCGGCCAACAATCTCTCGCTCTTTTGGTCCAAGCCCGTCCGCCACTTGGTGCTTTCCTTCAAGTCCGCAGGTTCGGCGTGTCGCCATGTGGTATATGGATATTGCATGGGCAACGCCAGTATCGCTGTCTGAGACTTCGCGCTAGGCCCTTGGGCGTCCGCCTAGTATCGTAAAGAGACAGGGTGAAATGACGAGACAATTTCAAGCAATGTGTAAATACGATGATACGGTGTCCATAGGCAGGTGCGACTCGATGAGCGACCATCTGTTGATGGGTTCGGCGGCTCTATCGGGTTACATTGAGCAGGTCGATGCTAGGAAGATCCGGCCTTCGAAAACCCCGCTGCGGAACGACTCGGGTCTCTTAGGAGAGCTTACTGCTTCGATATTGGAGAAGGGACTGCTCGAGCCCATCGTGGTTCGACCAATTGGAAACACCTTCGAGGTTGTCGCCGGCAATCGAAGGCTCGAAGCCTGCCGGAGACTGAAATTTGGAAGAATACCCTGCCACATAGTCGAGTTGGACGACAGGGAGGCATATGAGGTGTCGCTCACAGAAAATCTCCATCGCAAGACGCTGAACCCCATCGAAGAGGGCCTGGCATTCAAGAAGTATGTGGATAAGTTCGGTTACGGCAGCGCGTCGGACCTAGCGAGAAGGATTGACAAGAGTCCCTCATACGTCAGCAGACGGATTGCTCTGCTGGACCTCCCCGAAAAAATCCGGGAACAACTACTTTTGCGCGGCGCAAAGGTCGGGATCGCCGAGGAGCTCCTGTCGCTCGACGAGGAGAGCAAGGTGGAGCTGACAGAGCTAATCACGGAGATGAAGATCACGAGCAGGAGCGAGGTCCGAAGACTCGTCGGATATCTGAACCGTTCTGCCGAGGACGGAAGCAAGGGCGTCGGGGAGCCACATGGTTCGTATTACGAAATCGTCGAAACAAGAGCACGAGTGATTGAAAGGACCCTTACGAAGTGCATAGCCTCTCTGAGGCAGAACATGGGGAGGTTTGACGATGCCATGGGTTCCCTTCCTGGTGACGACAGCAATTCGTGGGTCGTCAGCGAGGCTCTGATGTGGCAACGGAGGTTCATGAACGGCCAGGTCGACGATCTGATCAAGCTTAGGAAAAAGTTCAGACTGGCCTTCAAGTCATCGCGATAGGCGCTGAACAGCCAATAGGACGTCTGCCTGCAGTGTGTCGCTTGATCCTGCGACCCACGCCTACGGGGCCATGCATGATGCCAACGGCGTGTCGAACATTTGAGCAAATCTACAACTGCCCAACCCACCCATTGTCGTCGGCAAGCCCCCGAAAGGTTAATGCCGCCAGGCATCCCGTCGCGCCGCGGACCTCCCATGAAGTTCCTCAACTATGAGAGTGACGGCAGTCCGCGGGTCGGACTTCTAAATGACGGGCTAGTGTTCCAGATAGAATCGGCGTCCAGCGTTGAAGAACTGATTTCACGGGGGTCGCTCGGAGAAATCCAGAGGAGAACGGCAACTTTGGGAGGGGAAGAGCTGGACAGGGTGAAAGTCAGAGCCCCGATTCTGACACCCGACAAGATTCTTTTGGCCGCGATTAACTACAGGGCCCACGGCACGGAACAGAAGAATCCGCCGCCGGCCCAGCCTTATTTCTTTACCAAGTTTAGGAGCTGCCTTATAGGCCAAGGCGACCCCATCATCCTTCCTAGGGTGTCCACAAAGGTCGATTGGGAAGCGGAGCTGGCGGTGGTGATTGGAAAGAAGTGTAAGTACGTTGCAAGAACCGAGGCCCTATCCCATGTGGCCGGTTACACCGTGGCCAACGACATCAGCTTTCGCGACCTGCAATTCCCTGAAGGATGGCCAGAAAAGACCAACACCCTGGGACAGAACTGGGTCAAAGGAAAGGCGCTCGACTCTGCATTCCCGCTCGGTCCCTGGTTAGTGACTACCGACGAGATACCCGACCCCCAGCGGCTTCAGCTCTCGCTGAAGGTCAACGGCGTCGAGAGGCAGAGTGCGAACACGGATGACATGATATTCTCCGTCGCCGAACTGATAGAGCACCTGTCGGCCGGCCTCACGCTGATGCCAGGAGACATTATTTCGACGGGAACGCCGGCCGGGGTCGCCGTATTCTCAGGAGCTCCGTACCTGAAAGACGGGGACGTCGTGGAAGCAACAATCCAGGGAATCGGAACACTGAGGAACCCGGTAAGGGCCGAGTAGTCGGTTCTCGTGACGGGATGCCTGAAACGCTTTAAGTCAGGTTGAAGGAGGCCGAAATGCCAGATGAAGATTTCGAAAGTAGAGACGATAAGGATAGGACAACCCACCAGTGAATTCTACGAGAGGGACGCGCTCGCGATGGTGGGGGGCGCAGAGCATCCGATGGAGATAACGATTGTCAGGGTGGAGACAAGCAACGGAGAACTCGGATACGGCGAATGCGTCTCCTATGGCGGCCTTGAGCCGGTAGCGGTTTCGGTGGAAAAGGTGCTCGGGCCGCTGGTGAAGGGAGAGGAGTCGTCAATCATAACCCGTCTCTGGGACAAGATGTACATGGCGACATTCAGATTGGGAAGAAGAGGGGTCATCATCTCTGCCATGAGCGGGGTGGACATCGCGCTCTGGGACCTTCTTGGGAAGGAGTTGGGGGCGCCTATCTACAAGCTTCTTGGGGGCGCCAACAGGGGAGTCAAGGGATACGTCACGGGCGGGTACTACAGGGCTGACAAGGACATCCCGAGGCTGATAGAGGAGGAGAGAGGCTACCTGAAGGCGGGTTTCGACACCGTGAAGATGAAGATAGGCGCTCTCCCGCTGGCGCAGGACGTCAAGAGGATTAGGAACGTGAAGGAGGCGTTCGGAGAGAAGATTAACATCGCCGTGGACGCCAACAACACCTTCGACTTCAATTCCGCCTTGAGGATGGGAAGGGAATTGGAAAAGCTAGGGGTCATCTTCTTCGAGGAGCCCATCCCGACCGACCAGCCGGCCCTGAGCGCCGAACTTGCGAGGACCCTCGACATACCTGTGGCAGGCTACGAGACGGCGTACACGCTCTACGAGTTCAGAGACTTCATCGAGTCCCACGCGGTCGATATCGTGCAGAACGACGCTGCCTGGAACGGTGGAATCACAGAGGTGTTGAGGATAGGGACGCTCGCGAGGGCTCACGGTTTCCCGGTCATTCCCCACTACTCGGCCGGAGGGATAGGGTTCGTGGCCAGCCTACATGCAGCCCTCGCCATGGACTCCCCCATGATAGAGTTCCACCTGAGGCCGAACCCGTTCCGAGACGGCCTCGCAGGGGAGGCAATCAGGCACGAGAAGGGGAAGTTCTTACCACCGAAGAAGCCGGGATTGGGGATCAGTCCAGACGAAAAGGTCATCGACAAGTATACACTGAAATAAACCAAGAGCAAATACACCCCGAGGGTAATGCTGAAGGGCCATGAATTGTGACGCTTCGGTGTCCTGCGTCACCTCTACCGAGTCAAGATCGCAGGCCGCCGTAGTCGGACGGGTCCACCTCGTTCTCTCCCCTGCCGGTGGTCAGTAAGAGTCTCACGTTCTCTGCTGCCCTTTTCTCCGCGTACCTGAGCGCATCCTCCGCCCCCAAGCCCCCGGCCGTATGGAAGGTCCCGCAGAAGTTTGGAAGCATCCAGAGGCTAGAGTCGAAGTCTTCTACCCCTCCCTTCCTCCAGAAGACGTCCGTCGCGAATCTGGTCCGGGGTCTTTCCTCGAGTATCTTCCCAATGGAGACTTCATCTATCGTCTCGGCCCTGCCGATGTTGACAAGGACGACTGCATCCTTCATCTTCGTTAACGCGTCGTATGAAAGGATCAAACGGGTCTGGCGATTCAAGGGAAGTGAGTTTACTATCGCATCAGCACCGTCGAGCGCTTCGACGAGCCGTTCCGGGGGAATGCGCGAATCAAAGGCCTCGGGAGCCTTGAATGATCTGGAGACTCCCACCGTCCTCATCCCGAAAGCCACTTTGCCGATGCGAGCCACCTCGCTGCCGATGGCGCCGCAGCCGAGCACCAATAGCGTCCTGCCACTGAGCAGATAGTTTTCCGCCCTCCTCCCTTTGTTGGCGATCCCCTTGGCAGCGGCCAGAAGAAGCGCCCATGCGTGCTCGGCTGCAGGCGCGGAATAGGCACCGACGTTCGAATACACTCTCACGCCTGGTGGTATCAAAGAAAAGTCAATGTCGTCGACCCCAGCGGATATCGTCTGTATCGCTTTCAGATTCCGTATCTTCGCGAGGAGCGAAGCGTCCATCTTGGAGGGCCAAGTCAATAGGACCTGGCATTCGCCGAGCGTGTGGTCGTCCGCTCCGACCTCGACAAGGTCGAGCCCTCTGAGAGTTTCCCTGGCTTCGCGGTGGAGCCTTTCGGTCGAGAAAATCATCTTCTTACCCGCCGGCCGGCCTAAAATACTGTCGAGGCGAAGAGCTCCAGCGACCTGTACTTGGGATAGTCCATGAACATCAGCTCGAAGCGCTGGCAGCCGAGGTCAACGTAGCGCCCGAGCTTTTCCCTCACCTGGTCCGGTGTGCCGACGATGGCCTTCTCAATGTCGAACCTGTAGTCGGCCGATGGGAGTTGGACTATTCGAGAGCCCAAGGCATTGACGACCTCCATCACCCTTCTCTTCTTTTCTCGCAGTTCGTCGTCGTCCTTCGCGATAAGCAGGTGGACATGCATGCACTTCTTGACATCGTCGGGCTTCCGCCCTGCCTTCCTGAGCTCTTTCTCTATGAACTCGACCCTCTTCTGATATTCTTCGTATGTAGGTTCGGCTCCTATATCCCACTCGTCCGCGTACTTGGCGGCCATCGTCAGAATCCTCTTTCCCCATCCTCCGATCATCAGGGGGACCTTCTTCGGGGGGACCGGTTCGTCGACCGCATCCTTGACGCGGTAGTACTTTCCGTTGTAGCTGAATTTCCCTCCCTTCATCATCCCGCGTATGATCTCCACGCCCTCTTTCATCATGTCGACCCTGACCCCCGGCGCAGGGAAGTCGTAGCCGTAGGCTGCGTGCTCGTGCTGGTACCAGCCGGCGCCGTAGCCCAAGATGAACCTGCCATCCGACATCAGGGCTAGAGAGGACGCCATCTTCGCGACCAGCGCCGGGTTCCTGTAGACGTTGTTGGCAACCCAGGTGCCGAGCTTTACCTTCGACGTCACCTGCGATAGGGCGCTCAGTGTCGTCCAGACCTCAAGCATCATGCCGTTCTTACCAAGCATGAAGTGGTCGGGGGACCAGAGCGACTCGTACCCAAGGGACTCCGCTTCCTTCGCGAAGGAAACCACTCTCTCCCAGGTTACGTCGTCGTTCAAGGTGAGGTCATAAAGTCCCCAGTACTCGTCCGCTCCGGGCGTCCCGGTCGCATCGCCAGCGTAGGTGGGCAGGGCCACCCCGAACGCCGCTTCAACCTTACCCATGCTGAGTCGGCACCCCGCATACTGTAAAAATATTGCCGAGTAAGACTTCAGCAGCCCCTTAATACGTGCCCGCCTCTAGCTAGGCATGCTTGCGGCGTCGCAGAAGGCGAGGGTCGGGGAGACCGCCCTCACCGTAAGCAAGGTCGGGCTCGGTGGGGCACCGCTAGGAAACCTCTACCAAGCCGTCCCCGGGCGGCAGGCCGTAGCGACGGTAGAAAGGGCAGTTGACGTCGGGTTCACTCATATCGACACAGCTCCCCTCTATGGTTTCGGATTGAGCGAGGAGAGAATAGGACAGGCTCTGAAAGGTCGAAGCAGAGACGAATACACAATATCCACAAAGGTGGGGAGACTAATCGTTCCAGCTGGAGGAGCCCCCTCCACCGCCGAGGTCTACTGGGCAGCCCCCCGCCACTTCGAGGCAGTCTTTGACTTCTCGTCGACAGGAATCAAGAAGTCGATTGCAAGTAGTAAGCGCCGGCTTGGAATCGAAGACATCGACATGCTCTTGATTCATGACTGTGACGAGCACGTGGAGGAGGCCTTGGGCGAGTCCTACCCGGTCCTCGGAAGAATGAGGGAAAGGGGGGAGGTCAAAGCTGTCGGGGCCGGCCTGAACAGCTATGAGACCGCATTGAAGCTCGCGAAGAGTGCCCACTTCGACTGCTTCCTCCTCGCGGGGAGATACACTTTGTTGGAGCAGGGAGCGCTGAACGAGTTTCTCCCGTTTTGCCACGACAACAAGATAGGTGTAATCATCGGAGGCCCCTTCAACAGCGGCATCCTCGCTTCCGACAAGATCTCCCCGGGGGCCAGATACGACTACTCGACGGCCTCGAAGGATGTGCTGACCAAGGCAAGGCGAATCGAGAAAATCTGTCTCCGCCACCATGTGCCGCTCCGGGCCGCTGCCCTTCAGTTCGTGCTTGCCAACCCTGTGGTGACCTGCGTCATCCCCGGGTGCAGGTCGCCCCGCGAGGTCGAGAGCAATGCCCGGGCTCTGAACGTGAGGATTCCCAGGCCGGTGTGGGACGAACTCAAGGAGGAAGGCTTGGTAGCAGATGATGCGCCCACACCAAATGGATAGACTGTCCCATCAGTTGACTTGGTCAATCGTCTTCTAAAATCCAACTGACAGCGGCTGGCCGAACCTGCAACTGTCGAATTGAGACATGGCAAGTCGAAGACGATTTAAGAAAGCCCGGGACTTGGACTGCCAAGATGCTCGGGTCATTTGCTCGCGGAGCAGGCAAAAGCATGCGGGCGAACGCGGTGGCGAGCATCATGTTCGACTCGACGGAGAGAGGGGCCACCATGGACGAGATAATCGCGTTCGGGACAGCAGTCGTGGTCTCACCTGCGGTCGGCACGCAGGACCTCGTCAAGCTCAGTTAGAGCGCGTCAGAAAGGGACGAGAGCGTCTCCATCACCGACAGAGTGCTCTGGAAGAGCTCCGTCTGCGTCACCCGCCCAATGATCTTCCCCTTCTCCACGACGAACAGCCGCCGTATGTCCTTCGCAGCCATGAGGTCCATGGCGTCTCTGATGGTGGCCTCGGGCCCTATGCTGATTACCGGAGAGGAGGCTATGCTTCCGACTGACGTCTTGGCCGGGTCCAGGCCCTTGGCCAGGCATCTCCGGAGCACGTCCCGTTCTGTTACGACCCCCTCCGGGAGGCCCCTCTTCTCCACGATCAGGGACCATACTTTGTTCTCGACCATGCTCTTGATCGCCTTGGCGACGGTCGCGCCGGCATCCAGTGAGTGGACCTTCGTGTCCATGATGTCCTTGACCTTCAGTGTTATCGGCATCTTGCTTCGGGGCCGCCGCGGCTGAGCCTGCTCTTAACCATGGCAGTCGATTCCCAATTTAGGTATCAGAGTTTTAGGCGGGTGCCCCTATGCCCGGGCAATGAAGGGAGCGCTTGCGGGCGTCAAAGTGGTAGAGCTCGGGACCTACGTCGCGGCACCGGCCCTTGGAAGCATGCTCGGGATCCTGGGCGCCCAGGTCGTCAAGGTGGAGCCCCCCGAGGGAGACCCCACAAGGAAGACTACCCCATGGAGCTGGGCGAACTACAACTGGAACAAGAAGAGCGTGGCCCTGGACCTGAAGTCACGTGATGGCTCGGAAGCCATCAGGAGGCTGCTCCGGGAAGCGGACGTCTTCGTCGAAAGCCTCTCGCCTAGGGCGATCCGCGAGCTCGGGCTCGGATTCGCGTATGTGAAGAAGCTCAACTCCAGGATAATCTACTGCTCGATCAAGGGGTTCGCCAGCGACAGCGCGTCCTCGGAGAGGGTCGGCTTCGACACCATCGCCCAGGCGGAGGGGGGTCTCATGCACGTCGCGGGGGGCTGGGGGAGGCCGGCAAGGGTGGGCAACCCATGCGTGGACCTGACAGCTGCCAACTTCGGCGCCATCGGAATCCTTGCCGCGATGCTCAGAGAACCGCGGAAGGCGGCCTTCGTCGAGGTCCCGCTCCTGGACGTCGTCGTATACTGGAACGGGTACTGGCTCCCTTACATAGACGTGAACGGGAAGGAACCGACGGACCTCGGGAGCAGCCATCCGGGATTCTCTCCATACGGCGTATTCGAGACGAGCGACGGCTTCGTGTTCCTCGGCGTGCTAACAGATGCGATCTGGAAGAAGCTTGTCGCCAAGCTCGGGCTCCCGGACCGACCAGAGTATGGGGAGGCGAGAGGCAGGATCTCTTCGAGGGAAGAAGTGAACAGGATCGTCCAGGAGAAGGTGGGAGCGCTTACCACCAAGTCGCTGTTGGCGGCCCTGGGTGAAGACGTACCATGCGCAAGGGTCAGCTCCCTGATGGACATCTATGGGGACCCCGAGCTCAGGGACAGAGGTGTCCTGAGGAAGGTGGACGTAGGCGGGCGCCGGGCTTCGGTGGCCCTCCCACCTTTCCTTCGGACTCTGGTGCCCATGGAAGACCTGGGCGGCCCCAGGGAGGTGGGAGCCGACAACGGTCTTGCGGAGGGCTTGAAATTAGTGAAGAAGCGGATTTCTTCTCGGGCGCGAAGCCCCTCATCGGTTAGGCCAAACCGTTAATAGACGTCCGGCGCCCCAAAAAGCGGCAGTCCAACTATGTATGAAAAACGTGTAGGACTGACGACAAAAGCGACAGCGATCATTGTAATCGTAATCCTAGTCGTAGTCGGCGGCGCGGCAGCCTACTACTACACACTTCCTACCACTACACCACCGTCTCAGAGAGGCATCATCAAGGTCGGGTTCTCCATCTCGCAGACTGGCAACTTCAACGTCGAGGGAGGCAAGTCCCTCGCCGGCATTCAGGCAGCGGCCAAGTGGGTCAATGACAACGGCGGGGTGACGGTCGGCGGCAAGGCATACAACATCTCGCTCGTCTACTACGACGATGCGAGCACCACCGGCAACATCGTCCCGCTCTACACCAAGCTCATAACCCAGGACGGAGCGCAGTTCCTCCTGGCGCCATACAGCAGCGGCCTGACAGCGGCCGCCGCGCCGCTCGCTGATCAGTACAAGCTGATCATGCTATCCCATGGAGGCGCTTCGGACAGCATCTGGACCAAGGGCTACAAGAACGTCTTTGGAGTCCTGAGTCCGGCGTCCGGCTACCTCAAGACCGCCATCGACTACCTGAAGGCCAACCATCCCACAGACAAGCTCGCCTTCCTCTACGCGAACGACGCGTTCTCGACCGTAGTCGGAGCAGCGGCATCCAACTATGCAAAGTCTCAGGGGCTCGACGTGGTCTACAACTCCTCCTACCCAGGGACGACCACCGACCTATCTCCGCAGCTCACCGCAGCGAAGGCTGCTGGGGCTGACGACGTCCTCGGAGGCGGTCACTTCAACGACGGCCTCCTGATCATGCATCAGCTGAACTCGGTGGGCTGGACCCCCAAGTTCGTCTCACTGCTGGTGGCCGTGACTGAACCACAGTTCCAGTCACAGCTCGGCGCTTCGGCAAACCTGGTCACCGGTCCGTCCCAGTGGGAGACCACGGTCAACTACAGCCCATCTACAGCGTCAACGGCAGGCATCACATACTTCGGCCCGACAGAGGCCCAGTTCACCTCATACTATGCGAAGTATGATACGACAGGGCCGACCTATCACTCGGGCGAAGCGGGTGCATCCATAATCGTCCTCGCGGACGCCATCCAGACAGCCAACAGCATGAACACCACACTAGTAGCCAGCGCACTTCATGGCTTGCACATCATGACTTTCTTCGGACAATTCCAAGTAGATTCAACGGGGAAGCAGACGGCCCACGCCATGGTCCTTGACCAGTGGCAGAGCGGAACCCTCGTTGTGGTTGCACCTAGCACCGCGACGTCAGGGTCCGTCGAATATCCATACACAGGCAGTTAACGGGGAATGGTCGCTCCCTCCCTTATTTTTTCTGACCTAGTGTTCGGACTGCTCCTCGGTTGCGTCCTTGCCGTCGTGGCCCACGGGCTCAACGTGATATGGGGCGTCGTGAAGGTGGTGAACATAGCCCACGGCGAGTTCATCATGCTTGGAGCCTACGGCGCTTATTTCCTCAACCTCTTCGGAGGGATCAATCCGCTGGAGAGCGCGGCTGTGGACGCGGTCATCGGGTTTGGCGTAGGATATCTGTTCTACTACGGGTTCCTCCACCGCGAGCTCCGGGGGAAGGAGACCGTGACCCTGCAGAGCGAGATGGTGACCCTGGTCGCCACCTTCGGCCTGAGCCTGGTGGTGAGCGACCTCGCCCTGATCGTTTTCAGCGGGAACGTGGTCGGCATAAACTACAACCCGGGCACCCTGGTGTTCGGGTCGCTTGATGTCCCTCTGGGCGGTCTGTATGTAGCGATAGTCTCCGTCCTGATCATAGCGGGGACATACTTCTTCCTCGAACGCACTTTCATCGGCACCCTCATCCGGGCCTACAGCCAGGACGTGACGGCGACCGAGCTGGTCGGCGCCAATCCGGCGAAGATAGCGTCTCTGGCGACCGCCCTGGGCTTCTCGATAACGATGGCAGGGGGAGCGCTGCTGACAGTCTTCGTGTCCGTGGGGATCAACCCCCTGATGGGCACGCTCTATGCCCCGATCAGCTTCGTGATAGTGGTAATGGGGGGCCCCGGGAAGATGTGGGGGAGCCTGGTGGGAGGACTGACCATGGGGGTCGTCTTTGACGTCCTCCAGGCCGTCGCGACACCGCAGATAGCCTTCGCCACAGGCTTCCTGCTGCTGATCCCCGTCCTCCTCTTCCGCCCGGAGGGGATCCTGAAGTGACCCGCGGGCCCGGGCCTACCCTCTATGGTCTGTTCGCCGTGATGGCGGCGTTCGCCGCGGCGGCGGTGTTGTTCGGCGTGTCGGCCCAGGTCATACTCGTGAACCTGCTAATCTTTGCCGCCCTCGCCTATTCCATCAATTTCATCACCGGGATGACGGGCTACGTGAGCTTCGGCCACGTCGCATTCATGGCGATCGGGTCCTACTCGCTGGCCGTGCTCGTCAGCGGCTACAGCGCGAGCCCATTCGAAGGGGTGGCGCTAGGGGCGGTCCTGGGACTCCTCTTCGCCCTCGGCATAGGTCTGGTCACGCTGAGGTTCAGGGGGGTCTACTTCGCTATCTCGAGCCTGGTGCTCGCCCTGGCCGGGTACAACATCGTCCTGCAGTTCCCGCAGTTCGGGCCCGGGGGGGAGCTGATCTTCAACATACCTTTCCGGCCGCTCACCGTCTACTTCACAATCTGGGGGATAGTGATGGCGGAGATAGTGCTGACGTACTTCATCAACAGGGGGAAGATAGGCTACGGCATCAGGGCAATCAAGAGCGAGGAGGACGCAGCGGCGGCGGCCGGAGTAAACTCGATGAGGCTGAAGCTCTACGTGTTCATGCTCAGCGGGCTCTTCGCCGGGGCGGCGGGGGCCGTCAACGCATGGTCGAACTTCGGGGTGAACGCCTCGTCTGCCTTCGACCTGACATTCTCGCTGCAGATGCTCGCCATGATAATCGTCGGGGGGATGGGGACGTCGATCGGGCCCCTGCTCGGCGCCAGCATAGTGTACCTGCTCTACTATGAGCTGCTGACGGTCCCCAGGATTCAGATAGGGTCGTTCGCAGTCCAGATACAGGGTGCGCAGTTCCTCATCGTAGGGGCGGCGGTAATAGTGATCGCACTCTTCGTCCCCGACGGCATCATCGGAATAATCAGGAGGAAGTACGTGAAGCTGAGGCCGGTGGTCGAGTAGATGCCGAAGGTCGAAGTGGCGGACGTCTACAAGAACTTCGGGGGGGTGCAGGCCCTGAAGGGAGTGTCATTCACCCTGGGGGAGTCGGCGGTGCTGGGGCTCATCGGGCCGAACGGCTCAGGGAAGTCCACCCTGCTCAACATAATCGCAGGTCTCCAGAAGCCGACGTCGGGGGCGATCAGGCTGGACGGGAAGAGCATAGGCGGGCTCAGGGCGGACAGGGTGGTGGGGTTGGGAGTGGCCAAGACGAGCCAGATCCCCAAGCCGTTCGTGAACATGGACGTGAGGGAGAACGTGGCGGTCGCAGCACTATATGGGAGGAGGTTCCGCTCGGTCGGCCCCGCCCTTGAGGAGGCCGACAGGACGCTGACCCTGGTCAGGATGCAGGAGAAGAAGGATGCGCCTGCGGACAGCCTGACGACCCAGGAGAAGAAGCGACTGGAGCTGGCGAAGTCAATCGCCACGGGGGCGAAGGTCCTGCTCCTCGACGAGGTGTTCGCCGGGCTGTCGGCCGAAGAGCTGAGGGATTCGGTCGAGCTCTTCAGGAAGCTGCACTCCGAGCTGCGGTTCTCGGCCCTGGTGGTGGAGCATGTGATGAGGGCCGTGCTCAACGTCTCTGAGAACGTGGTGGTGCTGGAGGAGGGGCAGGTAATCGCATCGGGCAGCCCGGAGCAGATCGTCCACGACGAGAAGGTCGTCCAGGCCTACCTCGGGAGCAAGCGCGTTGACACTTGAGCTCAAGGCGGTGAACTCCGGGTACGGCCAGACCCAGATAATCAGAGACGTCTCGATGAGCTGCAGGGACGAGTCGATCACTGTCGTCGTGGGGCCCAACGGCGCAGGGAAGACGACCACCCTGAAGACAGTCAACGGGCTCATAGGGGCCTGGAGCGGCTCGATAGTGTTCCAGGGGGAAGACGTCACAAGGCTCAGGGCGTTCGAAAGGGTCGAGAGAGGTATGGCTTCGTGCCCGGAGGGGAGGAGGCTCTTCCCCAGGCTGACCACGGAGGCGAACCTCAGGCTCGGTGCATACTCCAAGAGGGCGAGGAAGTCGGTGGAGGAGACCCTGGAGGACGTCTACGGGCTGTTCCCCAGGCTGAGGGAGAGGGCAGGGGTCGCCGCTGGGAGGCTGAGCGGCGGGGAGCAGCAGATGGTTGGGATCGGGAGGGCGCTGATGGCGAAGCCTTCGCTGGTGGTGCTGGACGAGCCCTCGCTGGGACTGTCGCCGAAGCTGGTCGGGGAGATATTCGAGAAGACCCAGGAGCTCAGGAAGAGGGGGCTCTCCGTCCTCCTGGTGGAGCAGAACGCGTTCCAGGCGCTCCAGATAGCGGACTACGCCTACGTCATGCAGGAAGGGAAGGTCGTCAACGAGGGGCCGCCTTCGAAGCTCATGGACCAGGAGGAGCTGAAGAAGGCGTACTTCTCAATCGAATGAGCGCCCATGGGTCCAGGCTACAGGGCGTTCACCCTCTTTCTGTTCAACTCTTGCCTGGCTGTGTTCCTTTCCTACGGGATATTCTTCGGTAAGGTCTCGTCGGAGTTCGGCCTTCCGGCGTCGGCGACGTCGTTCGTCTTCGGAGTATTTGCCGTCTTCTTCTCGGTCTCCTCCCTCCTGCTCGGCCTTTTCATGAACAGGAGCGGGCCGGGGAAGACGATACTCGTGGGCGGGGGGCTGATGGGAGCGGGGCTCGTCCTGTCCTCGGTGGCCAACACATACGCACTGCTCGTGCTGACCTACGGTGTGATAGGGGGCCTCGGATCGGGCTCGATGTGGATGCCCACCTCGTACGTGGTGTTCGACAGCTTCGACTCTGGGAGCGTCAACAAGGTGGTCGGGCTGGTGAGCGCCGGCACGGCGACCGGGCTCCTCTTCTTCCCTCCCTTCGAGAGCTACCTCATCGCTGCCCTGGGCCTGAACACAGCGTTCCTTTCGGTCGGGGTGGTGATACTGGCTTTCACCGCCCTCGCATACCTGTCTTCGAGGAAGAGCAGGACGACCTCCAAGTTCGATCTGAAGAGGGCCTTCGCGAGCCTCAGGACGAGGCGCTTCGGCTTTCTCTACACCTACTATGCCGCCGGCAACGCCTTCTCCAGGACCCTGGTGCTGATCTTCCTGGTGCCGCTCTTCGCGAGCAGGGGGCTGGAGCCGGCGGGAGCGATCGCCCTCTCGCTGATCGGGGTGGGGAGCATGGCGGGGAGGCTGACGTCCGGGGTGAGGAGGATCAGCGAGGAGTCGATGGCTGCCGTGGGGTTCATACTGCAGGGGGGGTCGGCGGCGGCGCTTTATTTCGCCAATGACCTGGTGACGATCGGAGTCTCTGCCCTGGTTTTCGGGATCGGGTACGGGACCTACATACCTGAGTTCGCCCTCCTGGTGAGGAAGTACTACGGGGTGGAGTATTACGGCACGATCTTCGGCACCCTGCTGACCAGCTTCGGGATAGGCGCTTTCGTCGGCCCGGTCTTCGAAGGGGTGTCGGTGTCGTCGTCTGGGGGGTACCTTCCCGGCTTCGCGCTCGCGGCGGTCGTGAGTCTCCTGGTCGGCGCCCATCTTCTCATCTTGGGATCGAAGGGACGATTAGGGCCGAACTCTAAATAGCAAAACGGGGCAAGTTCGCTCCGCTTGGGCCGCATACTTTCGGGGAGGAGGAACCTCAGCGACGAGCAGAGGATGATGCTCGACTCCGTCGACGGTCTGATGGCGAAGTACGACGAGGCATACTGGGGGAAGCTCGACAGGGAGAGCGCATATCCGGACGAGTTCGTCAGGGCGATGGAGAAGCAGGGCCTGGCGGCCGTCCCCGTGCCGAAGGAGTATGGGGGCCCCGGACTCGGAGTTCTCGACGCGTCCCTGATCCTGGAGGAGATCAACGCCATGGGCGGGAACAGCCAGCCGTTCCACGGCCAGTACTACCTGCTGTCTGCCATTTCGAAGTTCGCGTCCGCGGAGATGAGGGAGAGGTATCTCCCCAAGATCGCGGCGGGGGAGCTGAGGCTGCAATCCCTGGCCCTGACCGAGCCGGAGGCGGGGTCGGAGTCGACCAGGATAAAGACGAGCGCAGAAAAGAAGGGAGGCGCCTACGTGGTGAAGGGGCACAAGGTGTTCATCTCCCGCATCGAGAACTCCGACCTGATGGTCCTCGTCGCCAGGACGACCCCCTACGAGAAGGTGGAGAAGAAGACGGAGGGGATCAGCCTTTTCCTGGTGCCCCTGGAGAATATCCAGGGGATGGAGTCACACAGGCTAGAGATGATGTTCAACAGCCAGACCTACGAGCTGTTCATCGACGAGTTGAAGATACCCGGGGAGAGCCTGATAGGCGAGGAAGGGAAGGGGTTCAGGTACCTCCTCAGCCTGCTCAACGCGGAGAGGATACTCCTCTCAGCGGAGTGCATAGGGGACGCGAGATGGTTCGTCGAGAAGAGCGTCGAGTACGCGAAGCAGAGGGTTGTCTTCGGGAGGCCCATCGGGAGCAACCAGGGAATCCAGTTCCCCATAGCGGAGGTGTACGCGAAGCTCCTTGCGGCCGACAAAGTCAGGACAACTGCCGCCGAGCTCTACGACGGGGGAGCGGAGGCTGACGCCGTTGGGGAGTATGCCAACGCCTCCAAGTATCTGGCGTCAGAGTGCTCCTGGCAGGCGGCGAACGTGGCCATGGACGTCTACGGAGGGTCGGGGATGGCGGTGGCGAACCACATCGAGCGCAAGTTCAGGGAGACGAGGCTCTTCCGCGTGGCGCCCATATCCAACAACCTGGTCCTGAGCTATCTGGGGGAGCGCGTGCTCGGGCTCCCGAGGTCCTTCTAGGGCCGCGCGCTTCTTTCCAGGATTCCTTTCGCGAGGCGGTGGTGGACAGCGTCCACGAGCTTCCCGTCGACCCTGATGGCCCCCCGCTTGTCCGCGCCCGCTACTTCCAGGGCACGCAGCACCTTCTGCGCCCAGGCGACTTCGGCTTCGGTGGGGGAGAACACCCGGTTGGCGATGGGGATCTGGGAGGGGTGGACCACCTGCTTGCCCGTGAAGCCAAGGGACCTTGCGGCGGCGGCCTCGGCCCTGAAGCCCTCGAGGTTCTCCAGGTCGAAGTAGACGTTGTCGACAGCCTCGAGGCCATAGGCTCCGGCAGCGGCCACGATGAACGTCTTTACGGTCTGGTTGTTCAGATAGGCTTCCACCGAGCCCCCCACGGAGCTGGCGTAGTCCCCTGCCCCGTAGGTCAACGCGACCACCCCCTTCGAGCGGGCCAGCTCGTCGAGCTTCATCAAGCCCTTCGCCGTCTCCACTATGGGCAGGAGCTTCTTGCCTGATCTTTTGCCCACCTGGGAGCAGTCCCCCTCGGCCTTTGGGACCAGTATCGTGTCCACGCGTTCGATGCGCTTTATCGAGGAGACGTCCTCCGCGTGCTCGGGGGTCCCGACTGCGTTCAGCCTGACGCACAGCTCCCTCTTCCCCCAGTCGAGCTCCTTCGACAGCCTGGCGACGATTCCTCTGGCCCTGGCCTTTTCTCCAGCAGGCACGGCGTCTTCCAGGTCGAGGATTATCGAATCGGCGTCGAGTGCCGACGCCTTCGTGATCATGTTTTCGTTGTTGCCAGGGACGTAGAGCTGGCTCCGCCTCGGCATGCACCGGCGGCGCACGGAATCGAGTTTAAGCGTTCCCGGAAGACGTAACTAGACTTCGATGGCGCCGCGGGGCATGCCATCGGACATGTACTTCGAGGATTTCAAGCCTGGAATGAAGTTCAAGGGGAACATCGGGAGGACGGTCACCGACGCGGATAACATCTGGTTCACACTCATGACGAACAACAACAACCAGATCCACTTCAACGCGGACTACGCCCAGAAGAACTTCCCGGGGGAGCCGTTCAAGGGGAGGATGGTCGTGAACGGTTTCCTGACCCTCGCCACCGTGGCCGGGATACTGGTGGAGCGGACGAGCACCCACGGGTTCATGCTCGGTCTGACCAACGTCAAGTTCGTCAACCCCGTGTTCGCAGGGGACACCATCTATGCGGAGTGCGAGGTGACCGCGACGAGGAAGTCTGAGAGCAGGAAGGGGAACGGTATCGTGAGCATCAGGACGTGGGGGCACAACCAGCGGGGCGAGAAGCTCGTCGAGTTCGACAGGGACTTCATGGTAAGGGAGAGGGAAGCGGTGTGGCAGTCAGGTTCGAAATGAACTGTCCCAGACCGGAGACCACAAGGGGTCAGGCCCCATGACTGTCGAGTACATGCTCCGCGACTACCGGGTCAGGCCCGGGGAAATGGAGGAGTGGCTCGGCGAGTGGGCGGAAAAGATCTATCCGCTCCGCCTGAAGTTCGGGTTCGTCGTCGTAGGGGCGTGGAGGGTGGGGGACGACAGGTTCGTCTGGATCCTGGGTCACGAAGGGAAGAAGGGAGATTTCGAGAGGGCCAACGAGAAGTACTACAACTCGAAGGAAAGGAAGGCTATGAAGCCGGATCCGGCCCGCCATCTGTCAGAGATCAAACACTGGATGATGTCTGGCGTCGTTCCAGACTAGCCTGCTACCCTGCGACGGCTGCGGCCGCGGTTGAATCCATCGACTCTTCGACGAGTCCCTTGTGCTGTTTCCTCTGCTGCCTGAGGACCAGGACCAGGAAGGGCACCCCGACGATTCCCACCACTCCGAGGGCGACGAGGGCGCTGGCGAGGCCCTGGTCGAACAGCAGCGCAGACGCTGCTGAGAGGCCGGTGACGCTGCCCGAGTGTATCTGTGCCGAGAGGGCGGCCGGGAGGGAGGCGGTCGAGACCGAGACCACCAGGGCCACGCTGGCAGCGAACCCGACATAGATCAGGGTGAAGGCTGTCCCGTTCGCGACCCCGCGCATTTCTGGACGGGCGAACTGGATCGCAGAAGAGATCGAGGGGGACCAGACGAATCCTCCCGCCGCTCCTATGACGGCCAGGAGCGCAAGGATGGAGGCGTCCGGGGTCGGAGACTTCAGGGCGTAGCTGAGAAGGAAGACTGCGATGGAAACTATGACGGCCCCGAGCACCGCCATGATTGCGGGGAACCTGAACCTGTCGTAGAGCCTTCCCGCCAGCGGGTTGGAGATTCCCAAGGCAGCCGGGAGGGGAGCGACCCAGACCCCCGCGGCCAGCGGGGAGAAGCCGGCGACCGACTGGAAGTAGAACGACATCAGGAACACGACCCCGAAGAAGGCTGTCATCATTATTCCGAGCCCGACGACGGAGTAGACGAACCCCCTGTTCCGCTGGAGGTCCCTGTTGAGCATCGGGTTCTTTGACTTCGCCTCCGCGACGGCGAATGCGGCGATACCGAGGCCTCCGAGGGCGGCCAGCTGGATGTCGAGCAGGGTGAGCCAGAGCATGACAAGGCCGATGGCTATCCCGAGGAGGGTCGCGCTGGAAAGGTTGATCCGGCTCGCGTTCGGGTTCCTCGCGTTCAGCCAGCCGGGGATCTTCGCCCGCCCTACGAATATGGCCAGGGCGGCGATCGGGACGTTGACGTAGAAGATCAGCCTCCAGTCAATGGAGGTGAGGACGCCCCCGAAGACAGGGCCGGCGACTGCTCCCACGGCCCAGGCGACGGAGTTGAGTCCGACCGCCGTCCCCCTTTCTGATGGTGGGAAAGAGGCGAAGATCAGAGGGAAACCCGTGGCTATCATCACTGAGGCCCCCGTGCCCTGGACTATCCTGAAGGCGATGAGCTCGTACACGTTCTGGGAGAGTCCGCACAGGGCCGATGCGACGCCGAATACGGCGAAACCGATTAGGTACACGTTCCTCTTGCCGTAGTTGTCCCCGAACTTTGCCCGCCTGGAGGACCAGGGCCGCCACGGCAAGGACGTAGCCGGCCAGGACCCACCCGAGGAGGGAGTAGCCAGCGGAGAGGTCCTTCGAGATGTTAGGGAGAGCGATGGTGACTATGTTGGAGTCGACGGCGGACATGAAGGCGCCGAGTGTGGTCACCGAAAGGATGGTCCACCTCGGCAGGGACCCCGTGCGGGGTGTCTGCTGGGCCAATTTTTGAAGCCCGGAGTGGGCTGGGATTTAGACTAAGCGGACTGTCTGACAACCTTTGAAGAGAGGAAGCCAGCGATCTCCTTCTTGGAGTATCCCGCTTCAGTTAGAATCTCGGCCGTGTGCTCCCCCAGTGTTGGGGGCGGCCTCTTGACTCCAAATTGGAAGTTTCGGAACTTGTATGGGATTCCCAGTTGTTTGACCACACCTGCCTTGGGGTGCCTTACATCGAGCATCATCTTCCTCGATTTTATTTGGGGGTCCGAGAAGACCCCGTCGAGGTTGTTTATGGCGCTGCACGGGACGCCTGCTTTGGTCAGCTTTTCCAGCCAATTCGCGGCTGAGTCTGTCAGGAAGATGCCTGTGAGCGTCTCTTCGAGCGCAGGCCTGTTCCTGACCCGCTCCGGGTTGGACCCGAACCGCCTGTCGTGTTCGAGTTCTTCATGGGAGATGCAGGCGCAGAACCTGCGCCACAGCTCGTCGTTCCCCACGGCGACCACGAAGTAGCCGTCCATCCCCTTGAACGCCTGATATGGCGCTATGTTGGGATGGGCCGAGCCCAGCCTCAGGGGATTCTTCCCCGTCGCGAAATAGGACCCCGCCTGATAGGTCAACCAGGATACCTGCCCCTCGAAAAGACTGACGTCGATGAACTCCCCCTTGCCTTGGAGCGAGCGCCTGTAAAGCGCCGATGAGATGGCGAACGCAGCGTACATTCCGCCGCCTATGTCGGAGACAGCCACGCCGGCTTTGACCGGAGGCCTTCCCTCCTCTCCAGTGATGCTCATCATCCCGCTGCTCGCGTAGACTGCCAGGTCGTAGCCTGCCCTGTCCTTGGAGGGACCGGACTGCCCATACCCGGAGATAGAGCAGTAGACGATGCTTGGGTTGAGCCTGCTCATCTTGTCGTAACCGATTCCCAATTTGGAAGCGGTCCCTGGCCGGAAATTCTCCACGAAGACATCGGAACGCTTTGCCAGACTTTCGAGGATCTCGACCCCCTTGCTCGATTTCAAATCGAGGACTATGCTCCTCTTGTTCCTGTTGACGCTCATGAAGTAGGTGCTCTCACCGTTCACGAACGGCGGGCCCCACTCCCTCGTTTCATCCCCCTTTCCCGGGGGTTCAATCTTCACTACGTCCGCTCCCAGGTCGGCGAGCATCATAGTGCAGAAGGGACCTGCGAGTGCACGGGTGAGGTCGAGGACCTTGATGCCTTTCAGGGGCGGTAGACTTGCGCCGCCCTTGGAGCCAGTGCGCTTCAACTCGAACCTAGCACCCCGTGAACACAGGTTTCCTCTTCATCCTGAACGCTTCCGCTGCCTCCCTCTGGTCCTTGGTCCTGAAACAGTCGACGTAGTATGCGATCTCCAGGGCATCGGCCTTCCTCCGTGCGGGGCTGGTGTCGGTGAGAAGCTTCTTGCTTAGGGCGAACGCGATTGGGGCCTTGTCGAGGATGCTGCGCGCGACCTCCATCGTCCTCCGCAGAAGGTCCTCGTTTGGGAAGATCCCCTGGGCCATGCCGGTGGCGATCGCACCCTGGGCGTCGACCAGATCCCCGGTGTAAATCAGGTACCGGGCCCGCGACAAACCTACCCTCTCCTTCAGTCTGCTCATCCCGCCGAACGGCGTTACCACGCCCACTCTGAGCGACGGCATTCCGAACCTTGCTGATTCTGACGCCGTGCACATGTCGCAGGCCAGAGCGAGGTCACAGCCAGCTCCCAGGGCAAGCCCGTTGACCGCTGCGATGATCGGCTTTCCGGTCGCCTCGATTTTGCTCAAGGCTCTGTGGGCGCTCCTGGCGAACGAACGAGCGTCGGCAGGCTTCATCTTTTCCATCTCTTTGATGTCGCCTCCCGCGCAGAACGCCTTGTCACCCATGCCTGTGATTATCATCGCGCGTGATCGGGACGTTCCAGCGAACCCTGCCAGAGCGTCGTCCAGCTCGATGACCGTCCTGGTCCTGAGCGAGTTGAGTGAGTCAGGTCGGTTCAGCTTGACGACGGTGATTTCATCGGCGTCTTCGACGACGACGTCGGTGTACTTCACGAGACGGTCACCGCTTTTGGTTCAGGCCTGTTCAACCAGTTATGGCAGGCGACCAGATGCGAATGGGTCTTTTCTTCCAGCGGCGGTTCCGTCTCCGCGCATATCGATGTAGCGTACTTGCAGCGAGGCCTGTAGACGCACCCCTTCGTGACCCTCTCGCTCTTTTCTATGGTGGTCCCCTCGCCGACCGTCGGCTCGCCCTTCATCCTGGGCGTGGATTCGAGCAGGAGCTCTGCGTAGGGGTGGTGGGGCCTTGCGAGTATCTCAGAGGTCGGCCCGATTTCGACCAGCTTTCCAAGGTACATGACCGCTGTCCTGCCCCCCATCACCTTTGCAGTGGCCAGGTCGTGGGTGATGAGCAGGATAGACATGTTCCTCTCCGTCCTCAGCCTGCTGAACAGAGCGAGGAAGTTCAGCCGCAGGGATGCGTCCAACATGCTTACGGGCTCGTCGGCTATGAGGACCTTCGGGCGGGAGGCAAGGGCCCGGGCGATGCTGACCCGTTGCCTCTCCCCACCGCTTAGCTGGTGGGGGAGCTTGTGGATGACGTCCTCCTGCAGGCCGACGTCTGTTAGAAGGGATACGCTTTCCTCGTAGAGCTTTGCCGGGCCAGTCAGGCCCGTCAGCTTCCTAAGCGGCGTCGAAAGTATGGCGTAGATGTTCTGTCTCGGGTTGAGAGAAGCGAAGGGATCTTGGAACACCATCTGGACCTCCTTCCTGTAGTTCCGCAGAGCGCCCCCTCTGAGCTTCGCCACGTTGACCCCTCGGTAGAGGATCTCCCCGGATGTGGGGTGCGTCAGTGCTGCTATGCACCGGCCCAGGGTCGTCTTCCCCGAGCCGCTCTCTCCAACGAGGCAGACCACGTCCAACTCTCCCATCTCGAAGGAAACGTCCTCCACGGCCTTGGTGGTCCTTCCCAGCCTCCCGAGGAACCCGAAGGTCCTCGAGAAGTGCACGGTCAAATTTTTGACTTCGAGGGCGCTCGATTCTGGCATGGGCTGGCCCACTATGCGGTCGATTCGTCGTACTTATGGCAGGCGACATACACGTCCCCCTCGCGTTTCTTGAGGAGTGGTCTTTCGTGCCTGCACCTTTCAAAGGCATACTTGCACCTGAGCCTGTACCTGCACCCTTCGGCCGCTGCTTCCTTGGAGAAGTCGAAAGATGTGATCTCGGAGGCCTTGGTGTCTGTGTCCAGCGTGAGAAGTGATGAGACGAGCTGCTCGGTGTATGGGTGCATCGGCCCATTCAAGACCCGCGAGACCGGCCCCTTTTCGACCACCTCTCCAGCGAACATGACCGCGACGTCGTCCACTAAGCCTCTAAGCAATGGCAAGTCATGGGTGATGAAGACCAGGGAGAGACCCAGGCGCGATACTTCTCTCTTGAGGAGGAAGAGGATCTGCTTCTGCACGACCACGTCCAAGGCCGAGGTAGGTTCGTCGGCTATGAGGAGCTTCGGGGAGAGGGCGAGGGCCATGGCTATCATCGCCCTCTGTTTCATCCCTCCGCTCAGCTCGTGGGGGAAGTCGTCTGCATGTTCGCCCTGTATGCCAACTTCGGAGAGCAGGCTCAAGGCCTTCTCCCTGGCTTCGGCCTTCGGCGTCTCGCTCCGTTCGGTTATCACTTCGACGATGTGGTCCGCAGTCCTCTTGACTGGGCTGAATGCGTTCATCGCAGACTGGAAGACCATGGCGACTTCGCGCCATCTGAACCTCCTGACCTCTTCGGGGGACATCTCAAGCAGGTTCTTCTTACCGTATTCGAGCTGTCCGCCGACGATCCGGCCCGGGGGCTCTATCAGGTCCATCATGCTGAGCCCGAGGGTCGTCTTTCCGCTCCCCGATTCGCCGACGACTCCGAGCTTGTAGCCGGACGGGTAGACGTCGATGGAGACGCCCTGGAGCGCTCTCGTGGTGCTCCTGCCGATGTTGTACTCGACCACCAGGTCGGAGGCGCGGAGCAGAGGGTCCATCCGCTAGACCCTCAGCCTCGGGTTCATGACCTCTTCTATCGAATAGCCGATAAGCGCCAGGCCAACGGTGAAGAGCGTTATGACTACCCCTGGCGCGAGTATCCACCACCAGTCCCCGGAATAGAACCCGAACTGCTGGGCCCAGTAGATCATGCTCCCCCAGCTGACGACGTCTGGGTTTCCGACCCCGATGAACTCGAGGCCGGTGACGAGGATTACGCAGGCGGCGACAGTAAGGACGAAGTAGGCGAAGACTATTGCAGCCACCGTCGGGAACACGACCTTGGAGATTATCTCCAAGTCCCCCATGCCGCTCATCTTGGCAACCTCGACGTAGGGGAGTTCCTTGACGGAGAGCACCTGCGACCTGATCGACCTGGCAATCGGAGGCCAGAGCACGACGCTCAGAATCAGCACCAGATAGGCGTCGTCAACGGGCCGAAGGGTTCCCAGAAGCACTACCAGAGGCACGGCCGGGAAGATCATCACCACGTCGGTGAAGCCGGTGAGCAATCCCTCGAGCCGCCTGAAGTACCCTGCGAATACGCCGATTATCGCGCCTATGACGACCGCACCCAGCGCTCCGCCGACGCCGACGAACAGGGAGCTCTGGGCGCCGAATACGAGCTGGCTGAGGACGTCCCTGCCCAGATACTCCGTCCCCAGCGGATGTGCCAGGCTGGGTGGAGAATCGGCGATGGCGGGGTTGCTGGCGTTGGGGTCGTAGTGCACCACGAGTGGGCCCAGGGCGACGAGGACGAGCAGGACGGCCACTATCGTAAAGCCGAGCCTCGCAGACTTCCTCTGCAGCAGCGTCCTCACCGCGGAGTCCCGCGCTCTCGCTCCTTCCAGGCTACGTCCCCCGCAGTCTTGGGTCGAGTTTCAAGAGCAGGATGTCACCGATGATGGAGAACGCGATCACGAAGACCGCGATATAGAAGAAACCTGCCTCCAGTATGGCGTAGTCGCGCTGAAGAATCCCATCCACAAGGAGGTCCCCGACCCCGTTGTAGCCGAACACGAATTCGACGAAGACAGCCGTGCTCACCATGAAGGAGATGGTGTAGCCCAGCAGAGAGATCAGGGGGAGCATGGAGTTCCTCAGCACATATTTTGTGGCCACCACCTTTTCCTTCAGGCCTCGGGCCTTCGCGGCGAGTATGAAGTCGCTCTTCAGCACTTCCTGGTACGTCCCTCTTAGGACGAGGTACTGGAATCCGAAGGTGGCTGCCGCCAAGGTGAGGACCGGCAGGATCAGGTGCACGCCGACCGAAAGATAGTAGTCCGACGAGGATGTCGAAGTGAACGCCGACGTCCCGAAGACCGGAAGCCACTTCAGTATCACCCCGAATATCCAGACGAGGAGGAGCCCCAGCCAGAAGGGGGGGGTGGCCCAGGACACTATCGAAAGGTACATGCTGCCGAACTCGAACTTCCCCCCGCGCTTCAGTGCGCTTCGCAGGGCGAGCAGGTAGCTGATCAGGGTCGCCAAGACGAAGCTGGCGGCGATCAGCGCCAGGGTGAACGGAAGCCTGAGCCACACGAGGTAGGTCGCGGTGTAAGGGAAGAATGTGGACGACACTCCGAAGTAGGGAGGCCAGTTCGTGAAGACACCCTGGAGGTAGAGCCAGTACTGCACAATCAGCGGTTGGCCCAGACCGAGCCTCTCGGTGATCGACTTGACCACAGCCGCGGGGACCCCGCTGTACCCGGCGGCCAGCACATCTGCAGCGTTTCCCGGGACCAGCCTCGGCAGGAAGAAGTCGAGGTTGAGTACCACCAGGAATGCTACTGCTGACTTTACAATCTGCCTGGTTATGAACCTCAAGTCATTTGTCCAACTCTTGAGGTGTGAGGGACGCCCCCTTCCTTCAGATCTTGTTAGGGCGTCTCCTGGTCGCAGCCACGGCAACTGCGGCGAGAATCACTATGATTACCGCAGCCCCTGCTACATAGTAGAGCGTATAGTCAGGGCTTGCACCTGTGGTTGTGGTGGTCGTAGCCGTTGTGGCGGGCGTCAAGGACTCCCATGCCGTCATGTTGGGGACTTCGGCGAGCCCTTCGTCCATGTGCCCCGTGACGGGGTTGGGCCAGTTGACCCAGTTAGCAGTGCTGTAGCCCCAGAGGAAGTCGGGGTAGGCCAAGATTATCGCGGGGAGATACTGAGCTTCCATCGCCTGGATGTTCCAGAGGTACTTCTGCTCCTGCTGTGGGTCGGCTGTGCCGAGGACCCCGGACAGGTTGCCCTGGTACAGGTTGTCCAGGCTCGTCGGATAGAAGAAGTGGTGGCTGCAGTTCGGGGGGAGCCACTCGACCGAGCACGCCGGGAGCCCGTCGACGAGGGCGTTGGGCGGGTTCAGGACGTATCCCGAGAAGAGGATGATGTCGTTCCTGATTCCGTTGGTGTTGGCGCCGTAGTCCCCGACAATGTTGGCCTGCGAAGTGGTCTGAAGGGTGACCTTGAACCCGAGGTTCTGGAGGTCGCTCTGCACTACGGCTGCTCCTGCCAGGTCCTCGGTGTTGTCAGTGTCGGTCCAGAGGACGAGGCTCGCGACCGTCCCATTGCTGTAGTGTAGCATGCCGTCAGACCCCTTTGTGATCCCCATGCTCGACAGCAGCGACGCCGCCTTTGCGGGGTCGAAGCTGTACTGCGTCGTGTGCGGGTTGTAGAAGATTCCCGCGCTCGGAGGGGTGGCGGTCTCCGCCGAGTACGCAGTGATGGCGTACCCCGAGAACGCCTTGCCGATGAACTCTGTCTGGTTTATCCCGTAGACCAGGGCCTGCCTGAAGGCCAGGCTGTTGTACGGGAAAATAGAGTCGTTGTATTCTAGGCTCGCCGCCCCGACGGCCTTCTCGTCAAGCACGTGGAGGTTCGGGCCTCCCTTCAACAGGGAGGCGGCCGTTGACGGGTCGATGGGGGCGAGGTCAGCAGATCCCGCAAGAAGTCTCTCGGTTGTCAGAGAAAGCGTGTCGACGAAGCTTACCTGGATTTCGCAGATCTTCGGCGCCGGGTAGACCCCTCCCCAGTACGGGTTCCGGTACATCACCATCTGTGTGCTGCCAGCGGTGTAGTTGTAGACATAGAACGGTCCCATGGACAGGTCGGTCCCCAGGTTCGGGTAGGCCGCGCCGTGCTGGTTGATCACCCTGGCTGGGAGGACAGGCGTCCCTCCTGCGCCGTCGAGGGCGAACTCGTTCAACAGGTACGCGTCGGGCTTGTTCTCGACGAAAACGACTGCGCTGCTGTTCAGGGCGTACTCCTTGGTCACGCGTTGCAAGAGTCCTTCGTAGTTGTAGGTCTGGTTGAACGCGAACTTCGGCCCCTCGGAGGTGAGGACGTCAGAGGCGTTCACAGTGGTGCCATCGGACCACTTCAACCCGGGTCGGATGTTTAGCGTCCACTGGGTGTAGTTGGCGTTGTGCTTGGCCCAGTCGAAGAGATAGCTGACCGTGGAGCCGTTCCAAAGGTATGCGTTGCCTCCGGGGTATTCGAACTCCCATTGATATGCGGTGCCGGTCACGAACGTCAGGGGGTTGAGGCTGGTCGGCGTCCCGGGGAGGACCCACTTCAACGTCTCGTTTGCGGGGCAGGACGGAGCTGGCGATTGGGCTCTCGAAATGGCAGCGGTCCCAATCAGTGATGACACTACGAGCAGAGCAATTACGGCCACAGTCCTGGATGGCGACCGCAAAACCTAATCCATTAGGGAGGGCCGAACTTATTTAAAGATTGGTGGTGCGACCGGCTCTCATAGGCTCGGACCGATGCGCGACGCTCTGACAGGTCCTTGGCCGCCCAGACGAAGGCGCTGCGTCGTGGCTACGCGCTGTTGTAGTTGCAGGCGAACGCGTATCCCTGCGAGAGTTTGTAGAAGCCCGTGTAGCCCGAGCCCAGCTGGGCGGCTGCCTGCGAGTTGATGTAGGACCCGCAGTGGAATACATAGTAGGTGGGGGAGACGTCGGCCGTCCGCTGGTATGAAGCGCCGAAGAAGTGTCCAGACGCCTGGGTCTGGGGGACGAAGGGCACGAACAGGGCCACTGCCGCCATAAGCACAAGCACCACTACCCACCTTGTCGCTTTCATTGTTCTTCGGGCCAGATTCGGCCGAAGCTCCTATGAACCTACGGATTTGAACGGATCCTACTTTCCTCTGTAACAATTTCACGGACCTCCCCTTTCTTGAACATGCGTTCACATCTTCAGGCTATATCCAACGTGTGAACTTGGCTGATTGTGCCCAACTCAAGTTCTACAACAAACATTGAGATTGTGAAAGCTAGGCCAGTCAAGACTGTTCGGTTCGGTTATCGGGCTTCGTACGAATTGACTTGGCTCTTTGAAGAATTTCAATTGATGTGCAATGAAGCGATTAGAATCGCACTAGCACAGAGTCCGAAGAATCGCTTCCAACTCACTGAGTTCGCGTATCACCGCCTAAAAGAACATGGGCTCCACTCGACACACATTCTAGCGGCCTGTGAGGTCGCTTTCGCTGCATATCGAAACAAGGCCAGAAGATCCAGCCCGTACGTGAGGCATCCGTTCGTGAAACTCGCTTCCCAAGCATATCAGCTCAATCATTTGATCCTTCGAATCCCGATTAAACCGCGTGAATTTGTGTTCTTGACGCTGCAGGGATCAGAGTATCACTTCGCTCTAATCGATGATCCAAACCTCAAGAAAGGGGAAATCACAATAACTCCTGCTGCGGTGTGTCTCCCCCTCTCCAAGCAAATTCATAGCATCGAGCCTTCGGGTCTGATTGGCGTCGACATCAATGAGCGAAACATAACAACTTCGAGTACTGACGGATTAACAAATTCGTATGACATCTCGAGAGTTCCAAGAATTCAGGAGACATACAGAAGAATACGCTCGAAGATCGCGAGATTGAAGGGAAGTGACCACCGCATAACCAGTGAACTCTTGTCCAAGTATGGGAAGCGAGAAAGAGCTCGAATTGGTGCCGTTCTCCATGATGTGTCCAAATCGATTGTGGAGGAATCCACCCACAAGCGAATGGGACTTGTCCTAGAGAATCTGCGCGGAATCCGAAAGAATTTCGCGCGGGATAGACCAGTTAGCACTTCTTTGAGAGGCCGAATGAATGCATGGCCGTTCTATTCCTTCAGGCGCATGGTTGAGTACAAAGCGGCTTGGGTTGGAGTTCCTGTCCTAGTGGTCAATCCTCGTGGAACGTCCTCAAACTGCCCAGATTGTGGCTCCCGCGTCGCAAGTCTTCCGAAGAGACAGCTCTATTGTGGGAGTTGCGACAAGACTTGGGATAGGGACGTTCTCGCGTCAAAGAACATCATGGCCTGCGCGGTTCCGCAGGCTCTGCCTCCCAGGAGAAGCGATGAGAAGGAACGAGGCGGCGACGGCTCTAATCCTTCGAGCAGATGGGGGGAAGTTGAATCATCCAGAGGCAAGAGGTGGTTCAACGGGACCTGTAACAGTGGTACGGGTAGCCGCCGTTGACCATGCCCACCGCCATGTCGACGACCTTGTCAGAGACTTCCTTCCACCGGGAGTCCCAGTCGACCCCGTCGACCACGAGCTGCTTCTCCTCGTCCCCTGACTTCGAGGGGACCTGCTTCCAGATGGCGCGACCGTAGAACGGTTTGACGATCCTCACCTGCCACTTGTTGCATGCCGTCTTCCTCCCTTCGGACTTGAAGTAGTGGCACGACGTGCAGAAGTTTGACAGCCAGATTATCTCCTTCGTCCGCTTGACCGACTTCCCCAGTTCCTCGATCAGCCTCTCCGACTCCTTGCGGATCATGTCGGCCAGCTCCTTCTGGCCCTCCTCGGTGTTGGTGTAGTACTCAGGGTCCCGGGACAGCGCCAGCCACCAGCTGGCGTACTCTTCGCTTTCGCTCAACGGGAGCCGGCGAAGCGTCCGTCGTTAATAAAATCGAGTGAGGGATCCTGACAGGTCAGAACGGATAAATAGAGAAAAGAGCTAAAATCTCCGGTCTGGCACGCAGCGTGCTACGACGGGCGATCTGGACTGGCTCGAAAGGCCGGGATGATGACCCTATTGCTGCGTGCTGGGCTGTAATTTAGCACGAATCGGAGTCACTTTCGGGCCTTCTTCCCTCTTCGAGGCCCCCCAGTGGCGGGCATCTGAGCCCCCATTGGTGGTTTGGCTCTAGTTTTCTGGGGCCCAAGTCGGGCTGAAGGCCAGGTTCGGGCGAAGGAATGTTTGATGCATTGGCAATATGCGTATGGCGTCGAACAACAGTCAGACCGATTTGGCTAGTTCCTCCATCATCTGCATTTGGACGTCAATCTCAAGCTGCGCGGAGTTCTTCCTATCTGAGGGAGGGCCATCCCTACCTTGAGCGCCAGGTTGGGTCACACGCCAGAAGCGGCAACCATGAATACCAACGCAATGGAAAGCATGATGACAGCCGAGGGGGCGCCTAACTTCAGTCTCTCCTGGACCTGATGGAACTCGAGGGGAGGAGGCTGGCCGGGGTTCTGCTGCATCTGAACGACCAGCTTGCCCAGCTTTTTCACAGAAGGGGCGAGGAGCAAGAATACGAGGAGGAAAGTCGCGATGCCGAACGACGCGCCGATGGACACGTACATCCCCCAGGTCGACCCCACCCAGAACAGCGCGAGGTCCCCGTTGGAGGTCGCCAGGGCCAGGGATATTCCGAACACCAGAGTCAGCGTCGCGAACGTCTGGACGAACCTGACGAACCGGGGGAAGAGCTTCAGGACGAGCTCCCCGTTAGTCTGGGGGGACAACTTCGGCAGAGACGGCTCGACCACCATGAGGAAGATCATGGCCGCCCCGAACCATCCGACCACCGAGAAGATGTGGAGCCACGTCAGCACGTCCACCAAGATGACGTAGGCCAACGGAATGGGGAGAGTGGCGCAAAGGAGATAAGTATGTCAGTCTTCGGTGCTTAGTCAGAGAGTGTGACCTAGCTTTGGAGAAGGGGGCGCTCAGGAGGCTCATCCTCAGGATCTTGGCGAACCGCGAGCTGTCAGGCTACGAGGCCTGGAAGGAGCTGGGAGCAAAGGGCGTGAAGATCAGGACGAATTATCTGTACATGATTCTGGCCGAAATGCACAGGCGGGAACTTCTGAAGGGGAGGTGGGTCGAGGGCCGGAGGGGCCCGAGGAGGCACCTTTACACACCCAGCAGGAAGGGAGAGGAGGAACTCAGGAAGCTCTTGGCGGAGTCGATAGAGTTCGTCGCCGCCGCTTTCGCGCAGGCCAACATGACCGCAAGGAACCTCCCCGAACATGTGAGCTCGGTAAGGGCTTCCTTCACTTCCATGGGGGTGCCGACGCCAGGCTCCGGTAAGAGGATCGTCCTGACTACACCGTCCCTGGACCCGCTCATCTGCTTCCCCCTCTCCTACCAGGCTTTCGGCGAAGCATTCCCGGCCGCATCCGTCGTAGTCGTGAAGCCGCCGGGTACCACGTTCACCGTAGACGCGCCGAACGTGACCTTCTTGGACGGGAGCAGGTGCAACATGCCCATGAAGGATGGGTTCGCGGACTATCTGCTCCTCGAGGGGTTCCCGGCCGGTGCCCCCGTGGAGGTGACGCTTGCCGAGTGCTATAGGGTGTTGAAGGACAGAGGGTACCTGATCATCCGGTTGCCCAGCGTCATGACGGAAGAGAAGAAGCCGAACTTCTCCAACCTTGCGGAGTTCGCCTACAGGCTTTACTACGACTTCACGGGCCAGGACGCAATGGTGAGCGTAGAGCGGATCAAGCAGTTGCTTTCGAAGCGTTCTGGGAGCCTGACAGACCTGGTCGACAGGGGGAACGTGGTCATATGCGCCAAGGTGATCAAAGGAGAGGGGCTTCCGCCAATAAGGGTCCATCGAAGGGCCTCGCACCGAGGAATACATTCATGACCGAAATGATCATCAACTAGTTCCGGCGAACTTTCAGCAGATTCTTCGAAGCATACGACCTACAGGTACCCCGACCCTGACGAGGTTGCCGGAACCCATTGGTAGTTACTCCAAGGTGCGGACGGACATAGACTACGTCGGCTTCATCCGCCTCTGCGACGGGACGAAAGGGTTCTGCCCGGCTGCCGATGCCACTGGGCAACCGGCAATTTCGTTGCCTCTGGGTCGGAGCCGATCGGGCCCCCCGATAGGCATCCAATTTACTACCAAGTTCGGAGAAGAAGCGACCTTGATCCATCTGGCAAGATATCTGGAACATGCAACGCCTTGGCGAGACCGGACTCAACCTGTCCATGCAAGCTGGCCCTGATATCGTCAACCTGGCGAACTAAGGTGGATACTTCCCGCCTCATTCATCTTTATGCTCATTATGTCGAACGGTGTCGCACAGCAGTTTTGTGCAGAGTCAGCCTGCCCCTCGACGCGGAAGCCAGGCCTCGATTTCGGAGATTTTGATGGGGCCAAGAAATCTAGGCTCTATCCCGCTCTATCGATGGTTTCGCGGACATGTCATGTAGATGACCTCATTGCTGCGTGCTGGGCAATTGTTTGGCCAAAGCACAAACGCCACTTGGACTCCTGGCCAGGGAAAGGATTAATCGCGCTTCGTTATGCCATCGAGTGGTTGGATAAGCTCGACATCAAGATATTCAAGAGCTTACTCAGCGGACCGGATAAGTTCTCGCCACACGCGGACACGCGAAAGTCGTTTCTATCCGTTGCGAGGGAGCTCGGAGTTGACGAAGGTACCGTCAGAGGCAGGCTGAAGAGGCTCGAAGAAGATGGTTTTCTCAGAGGCTGGCACGTCATGATAAACCCCGGCGCAACATCGAAGTTGGACGTGTCGCTGAGGGTCGAAGTGCTGCCGCCCTCATCCAAGGATGATGTGATAAAGAAGATACGGCTCCTTGGCGGAGTCTACCTGATTCGAAGTTACCATGGGAGCGCCCTCGCTGTCGAGCTGAGCTGCGACGACGAATATTCTATGGAGAAGACCACTGGCCTGATCTCCAGGATCGCCAACGCGGACTCTGTGGTTCGGTTGGTCGTGGCCCCCGGGGCTGGTCCGTTCAGATTAGATTCTGACGATTTGGCGATCATAAAATCCATGCTAGACTCTCCGCGGAAACCGTTTGACAAGATAGCCATCGAGACAGGTCTCTCTCCAAAGAAAGTCATGAGGAAGTTCCAGAGGATGACAGACGCAGGAGTCCTCCTTGTGGTGCGGAGTCTGGACTACAAGAAATTGAAGGGGATGATAGCGGGGAACCTGCGGGTGATCTACGACGCGCCTCACTCAAAAAGTCGTGTGGATAAGGAGGTATACGCGATTTTGGGGGAGCGTGTGTTGGTCTCCCACCTCAGGTCCCCGGACCATGTGGCATTCTCAGTCATGCTGGAGAACCTGTCGGAGCAAGGCCAGATTCTGAATGCTTTGAAGGAGATTGAGGGCGTCGGCAAGGCATATCTCGACCTGATTGAAGACACGGTCGAGGTCTACAGCACATTCAGGCAGCAGGTCGAGCTCATGTCCACTGAAGCGAAGCTTGTCAGTCAGCCGACCCGCGAAGGTAGATTAGCCTAGGGCGGGGCCTTGACTATGACCTTGCCCTGCATGAATCCGTGATAGATGCAGCTGTAAAGCACGGTGCCGGGCTGGGTGAAGGTGAACGTGAAAGTCGACCCCGGTTTCATGTCGCCCGAGTCAAAGAAGGAGCCTGAGTACACCGAGACCGTGTGAGTGACGGTGTCATTGTTGACCCACTTGACTGTGTTGTTCACTCCTATGACCAGGGTTATCACGCCCGGGACGTAGCCGTAGGTCGGCGGGCTTCCGTTCGGCGGCACACCGGCCCCGGAGGGCATCACGACCAGTACCGTCTGAATCGTCTGGGTCGAGCTGATTGACGACGAAATGCTGCTGATAGAAGTGGTTGACGAACTGATGACGAAGGTGGAAGAGGTGGAGCCCGAAGACGTCTGTGAGGTCGCTGTCGAAAAGGTTGCAGGCGACAGGCTGCTCGTCGTTGTGGACGTGCTCTTCGAAGGCGTGTTCCCGCCCTGGGTACTTGGGAAGAAGGAGTAGTAGCCTACCGCACCCACTACGAGTACGGCTACAACCACTATTGCGATGACGGCGGTCGAGATCCCGGCTCTCTCTTCTACCGGACGGACCATGGTGGCTCACAAATCAGGTTCCGATTTAACTCCCCCCTGAAGATGAATCCGTTTTTCGGAACCTGCGTGGGGACAAGGACGACCATTTCGGAGGCTGTTTCCGAGTGGGACCTACGGCCGCCTGCCCGCCAAGATTTTGACTGCTTCCGATGATTTCGTCGACTTTGCGCCTACCCCTTTCATCTCGGCCAGGGCCCTGTCCCCGTCCCCGGGGATGACGTCGACGGCGCTTATGCAGTCTCCGAGGACGGTCACAGAGAACCCCGCGGCCCGCGCGTCCAGCGTCGTCTGCTTGACGCAGTAGTCGGTGGCCAGGCCGCCAAGGAACAGGTCTTCCGTCCCAAGCTTGTTCAGCCGAGCGGCGAGGTCGGTCCCCTGGAAGCCCGAATATGCCTCTTCTTTCGGCCTATCCCCTTTGCTGATTATGGTTGCACCAAGGGGTATCCTGAGGTCAGGATGGAACTCCGCGCCCTCCGTCCCTTGGATGCAGTGTGGCGGCCAGGTGCCTCCCTGGCTCTTGAAGGAAACGTGGTTCGGGGGGTGCCAGTCTCTGGTGAAGAAGATCGGGAGTTTGATTTTTTCAAATGCGACTATGGTTCTGTTCAGGCCAGGAACTACTTTGTCCCCCTCCCTGACGGCGAGAGTTCCTCCTGGACAGAAGTCCCGCTGCACGTCCACGACTACTAGCGCGGCTCGCAGAACCGTCACCTCCAATGCAACGATGGGATGGCGGACCTGAGACTCTCCAAGTCGCTCATGACTCTGGACCTGACGCCATCGATGCTTTGGAAGTCTCCGATGAGTTTGCCGTTCTTCAGGAGTGGCTTGAGCATGGGAGACGCTTGGTTCTTCTTGAGGGAGCCCTCGAGGGCGACGAAGTCCTTGAATCCTGCCGACCTGTAGACGGCCTTGCGCCCGCCGAGCCCGCCCCGCTTCGCCCTGAACTCCCTCTTCTTGCCGTCGCTGACCTCCACGATCTTCGCGCTCAGGTCGATGACCGGCGGGTAGGCGACGGCGGTGCCGATCCCGTAACCATCCACCACAGGGCCGAGCTTGGCGATGGCCTCCTCATCCAGGCGGCCTGACGCTATGACCTTGACCCTCTTTCCTCCGCGTATGTCCAGCTCCCACCTTACCTCCTCGGCGATCTTGACGAAGTCGCCCCGCCTGGAGGCCGGTGTGTCCAGCCTCACCCCCCAAAGCTTGGGGCCAAGGACCTCGAAGGCCCTGATCGACTCCGCCTTCTCGTCCCAGAACGTGTCAACCAGGGCGACTCTTGGGGTGCCCCGGGGGATGGTCTCGTCGAAGAGGCGCCAGGCCCTCTCCTGGCTGCCGAGTACCTGCACCAGAGCGTGGGGCATCGTCCCCGAAGGCTCCAGCTTCAGGAGCTTCGCACCCAGGACGTTCGAGACCCCGTCGAAGCCGGCGATGTAGCACGCCCTCTCGACCATCGGTGCGAGGGCAGGGTGCACCCTCCGCGTCCCGAAGCTCAGCAGGAGCTTGGAGCCCGCTGCAATCCTGAACTTCGCTGCCCTCGTGGACACGCTTGTGGAGGAGGAGAGCAGGCCGAGGAGCGGGTTCTCGTACTCGACGAAGTCCGAGTATCTCCCTTCGATGACCATGAGCGGCTCGTACATGGCCGTGCTCCTGTCGGCCACGAAGACAGAGCCTTCTTCGAAGGCCCAGACGTCGACGGGGAGCCCCTCCAGGAGCTTGGCAGCCTCGTAGACCCCGGTCAGTATCCCCCAGTTGTCAGGGTAGGGGACGTCTCGCGCATAGACCTCCATCACCACGCGTGTGTCTATGTTGTTCTTCTGCAGGACCTTCTTCGTGTGGAGGAAGTAG
Organism: Nitrososphaerota archaeon; assembly: GCA_028867035.1. Lineage (GTDB taxonomy): Archaea > Thermoproteota > Nitrososphaeria > Nitrososphaerales > Gagatemarchaeaceae > UBA183. The sequence goes on from JAGWHB010000006.1 coordinate 71,498, forward strand.
GCATCGGTGGTAGCGGCGTCTCTGATCTCCTTCTCGCTGGCGAGCCAGAAGAGCCTGTCGTCGAGGTCCCTGCGGGGCATGGCTGTTGATCGGCCTAGGGGAGTGCGGCAAAAGGGTTTCTCCGGTTGAGATGAGAGGAGCCGCGAACCCTTAAACTAGGAAAGGCCCGAGGGCGCAATCCGGTGGGCCGGTAGTTCAGCGGTACGAACGTCCGCCTCGCACGCGGAAGGTCGGGGGTTCAATTCCCCCCCGGTCCACTTTTGAGAGCTTTGGTTGCGTTCAAGTGCTCCCGGGTTATGCCTATCCTGGCAGATGCGGGATTGGAGGGTCGGTCGTTTCGCCGCGTCCGTCAGCCAAAGAAGAGCGACTCGGGCGGTTCCATTTCGCTGGATCCGATGGCAGGTTTCAGGTATTTGTCGACGGCGGTCTACTGGGCCACGATCTGAGGCTGGGTCTCCTCGAGACCGAGCTGTTTGCCCAGGTCGGCGCGCAGGCCCTTGTACCTGTTCCTCACGGTGACCTCTGTGACCCCTGCCGCCTCTGCGATGTCTTTCTGCGTCTTGACCTCTCCCAGGATGACGCCGGCGAGGTAGAGGGACGCAGCTGCCAGGCCCATGGGGGACTTGCCGGCGGAGATCTCCTTCTCCTCGGTTATCCTCACGATTTCGATTGCCTTGCGTGCGACCTTCTCCGAGAGCCCGACCCTGGACGCAATCCTGTTGACGTTCCTGGCCGCGTCGGCCACGGGCATCGTCATGTCCATCTCTCTGAGGAGGATGCGGTAGTCGCGCGCCACCGACTTCTTGTTGAGGTTGTTGGCCGCTGCGATGTCCTTGAGGGTCCTCGGTGTCTCTGTGTCCCTCATGGCTGCGTAGAGGGCGGCCGCCGATATGCCGATTATCGATCGTCCTCTGAGAAGGCCTCTTTCGAGCGCCTTCCTGTAGATGTATGCCGCGCGTTCCTTGACTGCCTGGGAGACCCCGAGTTTCTCTGTCATCTTCTCCAGCTCGCGCAGCGCTACGGCCAGGTTCTTCTCCTGGTTGCCGAAGGCGGGAGACCTGTGGTCCCACTTCCTCAGCCTGTCGATGGAGCTGCGCATGGGCGCGTCGAAGGCCCTGCCGGAGGCGTCCCTATTGGAGCTGCCTATCATGGTGGAGAGGCCCATGTCCCTGTAGGTGATGGAGGTCGGGGCACCTGCCCTCGCCCTGTCCTGTCCCTTCTCGTCCCCGAATGAGCGCCACTCTGGGCCCTGGTCGACGGAGTGCTCGGTGACCACGTAGCCGCAGTTGCTGCATGAAAGCTCGCCGCTGTTGGCGTCTTCTACCAGTGTCCTCTTGCCACACTGGGGGCATCTGTCCGAAACTTGAAGTGCGGATGTTCTAGGATATCTCAACTATTGCTCACTATACAACCAAGGGGGTACATCCCTATATAAAGTAGTAGTATTCCCGTAGTTAGTTGGTGTTGCAGAGCTTACCAATAGAATATGTTTCTATAGAATTGTGAGGGCCGAGCCCTGAAGCAGGGGGTCAGGTCTGGCCTGAAGAAAGGACGACGATGTTCCCCCCGCCCAGTTGCCCGGACGCCGAGTATCCGTTCGAGAGGCTGATAGAGAAGGCGTCTCCCGAGGCGGTCGCCTGATTCCCGAAGACCTGGACCGTGAATGTGACCAAGGTCGTCGACGTGCCGTCGTCGAGGGTGGCAGTCCCCGTGAAGGTAGCCTGGCTGCCCGTTATGGTGAACGATCCTATCGAATCCGAGGTGACCAGGACCGAGCTCCCCTGGTCGAGGTACTTCAGCGACCCCTGCAGCCCGGCGCTCGTGCTGTCTATCCTGAAGTTGAAGTGGTCGCTCTTGCCTGAAGCGCCAGCTATGAAGCCTGCCCCCGTGGCCCTGCCAAGGGAGGGCCCGAACAGAGACGGGCCGGCGGTCTGCCTGGTGAAGTCGGTCTGCGTCCGTCCATCGGTGGTGTTCACGTCGTGGACGAACACCATGTTAGCCATGCCGTTGGCGTCGACGGTGAAGCTGGAGTACTCTGCCAGGTTTCTCGTGCCGCTGGGGCAGGCCGTGCCCTGGTTGCAGATGGCTCCGATGTGGACCACGCCGTCGGGTAGGTCAGGGCCGCCGCTGGCCACAGTCTGGTAGAAGGTCGGCGACGAAGCCATGGCGTCAGGCGTCACGGCGTAGAATATCTTCCAGCCGGCGCTGGCGAACGCTGAGAAGTTGTCAGGGCTGTTCGCCTTCACGTTGGTCCCGTACCACATCACGCCGACCCTTCCGTTGTCTCCTGCCTGGAGCCAGGGCTCCACGGCGGTGACGGTCTCTGGGCCGTTGTTCACCTTGACCGGGAGGGTCCAGGTGTGCCCGCCGTCGGAGGATCCTATCAGGAAGACGTCCGTGCCGTCGCTCCACGCGACGTAGGTGTTACCCGCCCTGTCCACGGCGACCTGGGGGAATACGCTGGCGGTCGACATGTTGCTGGGGCCCTTGAACGCCCTGGTCTGGGTGAACGACGAGAGGGAAGCGGGAGAGAGAGGGAGGAGGGGGAGGTTGCATGGGGTCTGGCACTTGACCAGCTGGATCTGGTTCGGGGAAGGCCCGATGTAGGCGTTGTAGAGGGAGCCGTCGGGGCCGGTCGCCACTGGTCCCTGGAATATCGAGATGTTGGTCCCTAGGGCCTTGCCCATGAAAGCCCCGTTGGTGAAAGTAAGGCCGCCGTTCGTCGACTGGAGCATCACCAGGTTGGTCGCTCCTGCCACCTCGGCTCCAAGGTCGTTGTATGTGATCCAGTAGTTGGAGGTGCCCTCGGCCGCGCTCCACTGCCTGTCGTCGAGGGGGACAGTGGTCTGGCTGGTCAGCCAGTGGGTCCCCTGTGTTATCGAGTTGGCGACTGTGATCGACTCGGGGAAGGGATTGACTCCCAGTCCGTCCCAGAAGAGCGACGACAGATAGATCCTCCCCGTCGAGTTGAGGACCTGGCGGTTGCTCGCGTTCAGCAGCACGAAGGGAGAGCCGAGGGCGAGGTCCTCGTCCCCGCCTCCAAGGCCCCCGATTGTCTGGGAGCTGATGGTGGACGTCTGGGCTCCGTCGGGCTGGCCCAGATACTGGAACGTGGTCCCGCCGTCGGTTGAGCGCCAGAAGTCAGTCCCGCCCGGCGTCCCCTGGATGGCTGCCGCGTAGATCGTCCCGAACTGGTCTATCTTGATCCCGGGCTCTAGGTCCTGGGAACAGAGCTGCAACCCCGCCGCGGAGATCTCGCACCCACCGTTGAGCGCGCCGACCAGCGGGAGGTCTGGGGTGAACGTGTAGGGCTTGCCTGCGGATTTGCCCGCGGTGTCATCGACGTAGGTCCCGGACCTTGTGGGGAAGCTGTACGGAGGAGGCGTCAGGCCGAGCACCGCCACGCCCGAGTAAGGAGTGTTCGGTGGGACCGCCCAGTTGGTGGCATAGACCTGGTAGTAACCGTGATGTGCGTGGCTGATCAGGACGTTCTCGTAGCTCGTGCCCGAGCCCAGGGTGCCTGAGCCGATTTGGGTGCCGTTGTAGTAGACGTAAATGTCGTAGTCATAGCTAGTGTTAGCCCAGGTGATTGTGATGTTGAGGAAGTAGTTCGGGTAGGTGAGGGCGAAGTTTGACGGGATATTCAGGTCGAGGGTGAACAGGTCGCAGTAGCCAGAGGCCTGGCAGGTGGTGGGGTCGAACGGCGAGGACAGGCCAATGGTGGGGTTCGGGACGTTCGCCGTCCCGCCCCACTGCACGACGGTGTTGGTCGGGGTCAGGGTCCCCGACGATGGATTGGAAGCGTAAGCACCGGCGGAAGTGAAGACGACGAAAGACAGCAGGGCCGCGACGAGGAGAGCGTTGACTTTCGCCCGCACTTCGAATGGCCTACTAGGATGGTTCGATTATAAATCGAGGAGTTTCAAAGAGGGAACATTGTAACTTTTTTGTTAGCGAAAATGTTTCCTAACACTTTGTCCAGGGGCGTGCTACGTCCCCCAGTGTCTCTCGGATTGGCGGTCAGATTCCTTTGATGTTCTTCGGTGCCTGACCCCGGACCTTTCTGAAGGCACGGTATCCGCAGTTGGCGCAGGTCGGTGAAGGGAGCCGGGTGAGCTCTGCCCCCGTGACCCTGGTCCCGCACCTCAGGCATTCGTAGGTCTCGCTCGGAAGGATCTCTTCTGCCAACTTTCCACTACCTGTGCTCCGGGTGTCCCTTCATCCAGACCTTCTCCTCCTTCGTCGGTGTCAGCGGATGGTCCACCGTCCACAGGAACATCCTTGCCGTGGAAGGCCCCACGTGCTTGAACCTCTCCTGGAGTTCGCTCTGAAGCCTGGCCTCGCCCCCTTTGAAAGAGTCGATGTATCCCCTGACGGAGCCGAACTCTTTCTCCATGGAGAGGACCGCCCTGGCGTTCTCGACCGTGGCCCTGATCTTCTTCTCGTTCCTGACAATCCCCTGGTCCTTCATGAGCGCTCTGATTTCCTTCTCCGTGAGCTTCGCCACCTTCGCGGGGGAGAAACCGGAGAACGCCTTCCGGAATGCGGGCCATTTGTTCTCGACCATCTTCCAATTGAGCCCTGCCGTGAAGATCGCTTTGGACAGGCGCTCGAGATAGTCCGAGTCGTCCTTCGGGGGAGACGGATTCCACGCTGGCGCCATGGAGGGTTAGTTACCTGGGTCGCTATTTATCGTCGTCGGGGATTGAAGGAGCGGAGGGGGGACCCCGCGGGTTCATTTCACGTGGCCGGGTTTGTGGACGATGGCGTCCAAGATCAGGCGGATGTCCTTGCCCTCCCTCCTCGACTGCTTCCTGATCTCTTCCCTCCTCCCCGGGTCCATCTTGTTCCAGTAACGCGCCAGGTCGTCCGCCACCTCGAACACATAGAATTCTCCCTGCTTGAACGGGGTCTCGCGCCCCTGCGCCACGATGGGCGCCGTACCGTCGTCCTTCACTCGTATCGAGGTCATGTGGAAGCCTTCGAAGCTTCCCGTTAAAAGCTAGGATGTCGGCCGGCTACGGCTGCGGTGCGCCGCACTTCGGGCACAAGGTGGCCGTCGAAGGCATCTGGGCGCTGCACTTCGGACAGAACTTCATCCCTCCCTGGACGTCGGCGGCCGGAGCCATCGGTGCCGAGGGAGCCATGCCGGCCTGCGGCGCCGTGGTCCTGGCGACGTTCGAGAAGTAGTAGACTGTGATTGCGATGGGGAGCAAGGGCTGGTAGAAGGCCGAGAGGATTCCGCTGACTACTCCGCTGGCGGCACCGAAGGGCAGGGCTATCACGCTCACCACTATCCCCGCGATTGCCACGATTATCCCGAAGATGAGCACCAGAGCGAACGTCTTCAGCCACCTCTGGCTCACGAGCTTGCGGCTCCGCCCCATGCTTTCGAGGACCCCCGGGTTCTCGATCAAAAGCACTGGTATCGTAAGCGAGAACATTATGGCGAGGATTATCCCTGGGATGATCAATGCGATGAGTCCCAGCAGGACGATTATACCGACGATGATGCTCAGCACCCAGATCCAGAGGAGCTTCGAGAAAGCGAAACGGATCGACCCTCCCAGGTTCGACTGGCCTTTCGTGACCTCATCCGACGTCATCTTGACGGTGCTTCCCAGGGCTATGGGATAGAACAGGAATGCCGCCAGAGTGGTAAGGGCGACGAGGGGGACCAGGGCCCCGAAGAACCCGGGGAGCCAGCTGTAGACCTGCTGGGGGGTCGGGTTGGGGATCAGAGGCGGTACGACGAAGGTACGCTGCACCAGCGCTGTGAGGACCCCGATGACCACTTCCACGACCAGGAAGAGGACCACGAATTTCGTAAAGCCCCGCTTGTACACATCGAAGGTCTTTGAAACGACCTCGCCGAGGGTCAGCTCCCTCGAAATCCCCTGCTCCTGAGACATCAGGCATTTGGGGGACGCTCAGTACTACATAGGAGTTTTCGCTATACTCAGTCCAGGGTCTGTGAGCTGCTAACCGCTTCTGACGATGTACTCCCCGGAGTCGGCGTCCTTCACGTATATCGCCCTCCAGGGGCACGATGTCCATCTCGCCTCTCTTCTGGAGATTGGCTTTCCTCATGTCGGGGTTGCGCGTTATCGTGTCGGAGAGTGTCTCGCCGGGCCGCTTCGCGTTCGCGAGCATCCGTAGGCCTTGTCTGAGAGCTCGACGGACTGCGGCCTGTCTGCCGCAATGATGGGCGGTTCGCTATTTATTCTAGAGCTTATCGGGCCCTGGCTTCTTCGTACACCGAGTCGTACTTCTCTTTCTTCGGCACGATGCAGATGAATTCCGCGTTCTCCCTTCCCGAGTTCTTGTACCAGTGGGGCGTTCCTGCGGGGATGTAGATGGAGTCCCCCGCCTTTACCTGCCGGACCTTGTCCCCGATCCCGATCCTGTACTTTCCTTTGAGGACGTACTGCTCGTGCTCTATGTCTGGGTGGTAGTGCCTGGGGATGCTCCCGCCTGGTTTGATTGTGAACTTCCTCATCTCGAAGTTCGGGGCTCCGTCGTGCCTGTCCACCAGCCACTGGATCTCCGTCTTGACGGCCTTGTCGACCTTCTGGGGGGCGACGGTCCCCTTTGGTTTTACCGACATGCAGGAAGTTGTTCTGGTATCGCTCTTAAGTCTGACACTTTCAGGCTCCCCTCTCCCTGAACAGCCCGACATGCGCCCCTTATTCCTTATGTGAAGGCTGGCACGATGGCGGGTTTTGTTGAGCGCTAAGGGCGAGCTTGACGAAGAGATCGAGTCGTGGAAGGGGTTCCCCTGGGCCCTGCGCAAGGCCGAGCTGGAGGCGTGGAACCGCATGATCAGGGAGATGAGGGAGCAGTTCGGGGACGCGGTCGAGAAGTCGGGGAGGACGTTCACCACCGACCCGTTCTTCATGGCCCTGCTGCTGGCTCAGCAGAAGATGATCAAGGGGCTGCTGGCCGAGCTGAAGGCTCGCGGAGTAGACACGGCCGGAGCCCCCGCGGCCAATTCGACTTTAGACGCTTAGGGTTTCTTCATTTCCCGGTTCAGCCACCAGGCCAACACTATGGCGCCGGGAATCCCGATGACGACGAGGCCCCACACCAGGATCGTGAACATGGCGCCCACGACGTAGTTCAGGGTGAGGGTGCCGAGGGGGACATCCCACATGCCGTCGAGGTAGACCTTGATGGCGAACACGATGAAGAAGACCAGGCCCCCTGCCCCGCCCCCGCGTGCCGAGCGCCCGCGCTTTCCCCAGCGGAACTCCATCTTCATTTCGCCTGGGAATCTCTTCCACCACATCCAGCCTGCCACTGCGGCTATGGCTATCGGGACCCCGATGAAAAGCAGCTCCCAGAAGGCCAGGTACAAGATGAATGTCACCAGATTCCCCATCGTCCAGAGACCCAGCAGCGGCGGCACAAGGCCAGACGACTGGGCGGTGTTTGCGAACCACAGGAAGACGTAGACCGCTCCTGTGAAAGCCAGGGCGACTCCCAGCACTATTGCGGCGATCGCGCCCTTGTGTCTTCTCATGGAGCTCCTCCAGTCAGAGCCCACCATGGCCATGCCTTCCAACGACTCCCTGGTGTTATCTAATGGTTGTCCCTAAGGTCAGCAGCTGCGCGGGCCCGGCGGCCGACCCGCCTCGGAAACACCTCAAGCTGGAGTGCTGGGACGCCCGAGGGCCTTGAGGACCCTGTCGGGGTAATTGCTCACGACCCCGTCAGCCCCTATCCTCAGCGACTCTCCGATCTCCTCTTCGGAGTTGGCGGTCCATACGTAAGCCGGGTAGCCCAGGCCCCTCACGTAATCGACATGCGCTTTTGTTACGAAGTTCCAGAGGCCGTGTAGGGCGTCGAACTGACCCCCGAATTCGTCCGCGAAGGCGGCCATGTTTCCGATGAAGATGAAGCCCGTCTTCACCGAGCCCGACTCGCGCCTGATGTTTCGTAGGCATCCGAGATCGAATGAAATCAGCTCCACCAGTTCGAGGGCGTCGTGGCGCTTTAGCTCTTCGACCACCTTGGACTCGACTCCCGGGTAGACGGAGGAGCCGTGCTTGACCTCCACCATCAGCGGGATTTGTTTCGGATATCTCTCGAGGACCTCGGCGAAGGTGGGGACGGGCTCGAATGTGCCCCAGGTGGACTTCGAAGCGGCGTTCAGCTTCCTCAGTTCGCCGGTGCTCATAGCGGAGATCCGCCCGTGTCCTCCTGTAGTCCTGTCGACCGTGTCGTCGTGCATCACGACGAGGTCTCCGTCCGCTGACGGGTGCACGTCCAATTCGATCATGTCCGCACCCATCTTGACTGCCAGGTCGAAGGATGCGAAAGTGTTCTCCGGCCGGTGCCCCGACGCCCCCCTGTGCGCTACGACGACCGGTCCATTCTGCCTGGTCAGGCTGACCATGCCCTCGCAGACCCCTGGACTTCGTTTAAGGTTGTTTGACAGAGAACGCCGGTCTGCACAAAATGCGCCGGACGGGGACGGGTGTTTCGACTGACTTCACGGACGTCGATCTGGTTGTTGCGCCTCCGCCGACAGATTGAAAGGGTGCCCACCGGACAAAGTGGACGGAGTGCTTCGCCCTTGAAGATGTCTGTTTCCGAGGTCATCGTCATAGCGAAGAGGTTCCTGAAGGATGAGGCAGGGTTCGACCTCGTCAGAATCGCGAGCGTCGTAGGCGTCGAGGCGGAATCTATCTGGAAGGTAGTCGCAGACATAGGCCAGCCCACGACAAACAAGAAGGAGCTTATCGTGGACGACGGGGACGGGAAGATAGTCTCCTACAAGGAAGTCTAGCGCATCGCTAGACGGGCGGGCTAGGGCTGAACAGGCTCTTGGGACAGGATGAGTTGTACTCACAGGCGCGGCACTTGCCGATGCTCGAGCTCGATGTCGGCTCGCGCTCCCCCAGCCAGTACCCGGCCTTCGAATCGATCGCCTTCTCTGCCTTGGCCGGCTCGTGCTGGAGCAGGTGCACCTTCATCCTTCCGGGATATCTGACTTCCAGCCACTTGGTCTTCCCTTCGATCAGGGCGCCGGAGACCTTCAGGATCCACTCCTTCTTCTCGTCGTCGCTCAGCTCGGCAGACTTCACCCTCACCACCGCCAGCTGCATCATGGAGCAGTCGAACCCCATCCTCTCGAGGAGCAGGCCGTAGATCCTGACCTGGTTCTCCTGGTCTTCCCAGAGCGGGGTCGGATCCCCCTTCGTCGTCTTGAGCTCCACGACCCAGAGGGGCCTCCCCTCGGACCAGATCACATGGTCAGGGACCCCCACGACCTTCAGCCTGCCCGAAGGTCCCCAGAGCCCCAGCACCGCCAGGGACGGCTCCTTCTTTCCGACGAGGTCGGCGAACTCTTCCTTGGTTATCTTCTCCGTCGGCATCAGCTCGTCGTGGAGGGCCGTGCCCGAGTCCTTCGCCTCGGTGGGGATCTCCCCCAGGGCGAATTCGTTCTCCAGCTTGTACTCGCAGTAGAACTGCTCCGCTATGGAGGAGACCGGGACGAACGAGGTGCCGTGCCTGAACTCTGCCTTACCTGAGTCGAAGAACTCCCGCTCATTCTTCCAAAGCTGATCCCAGAAGCGCAGCAATCGGCTGCCCTTTGGGAGAGGGGGCCTAAATTGTATCGCAGGCCTGCTGCACCTGGAGCTCCTCCGCTGGGGGTACCGCGTCACGCTTTGGAGTATGGCTTTGGGCGGCTGAACGGTGGTCTTGTCTGAAATCGTCTCGTGGTGTTCTAGCCTGTCCGCTCTGTCGGCTCCGCGGCGAACGACCCGGTCTTCACCTCTCCCGCGCGCACGTATGTGGCTGCTACGACCCCTTTGGGCGAGGCTCTGCAATCTGTGAGCTCGAACCCGGCCGGGATGGATCCTTCGGCGAAGAGGCGCTTGCCGGTTCCGAGTGTGATGGGGAAGACCTTCAAGCGGAATTCGTCGACCAGGTCGTTCTTCAGGAGCGTCTGGATCAGCATGCTGCTGCCGTGTACCTGCAGTTCCGGGCCGACCTGGTCCTTGAGGCTCCTGACCTCCTGGGCGACGTCTCCTGAGACGCGCACCGAGTTGGCCCAATCGAGCTTCTCCAACGTGGTGGTCACGACGAACTTCCTAGCGCCGTTCAGCTCCTTTGCCCCGGGGACCTCGTCGCCCATGCGGGGCCAGTATGCCGCGAAAAGCTCGTAGGTCTTCCTCCCGAGGAGCAGGTCGAAGGGAGCCTTCATCTGCTCGGCCATCACGTTGCCCAGGAAGTCGTCCCAGTATCCGGCGACCCACCCTCCGTGCTTGAATCCGCCGGACGGGTCTTCCTCGGGTCCGCCGGGTGCCTGCATCACACCGTCGAGCGTCAGGAAAGTCAGGACGGCAAGCTTCCTCATCGGGACTTGGGGCTGGCCCGGAGTAGAAAAGCATGCGGGACCATCAGGGCCCTCCAGCAGCATTGTGAAAAGTCGGTGTCAACGAGCCTTCCTTCCGCTCAGGGGGTTCATCATGCCTCTGCTGGGAGTATGCCATTCCAGCACTTCGCAAAGATTCGGTGGGACCTCAACGAGTGGTACTACCCATGGAGCACTGGGGACCCCTCGTCGCCTAATGTCATGGTATACAAGCCGTGCCCAACCCCGACAAATGAACCGTTAAATTGATGATATTACCACTCTTGGAGCCTTGGGCCTCCCTGCGGCGGCGGCGGCCATCATTGCTGTCTTGCTCTCGGCATCCTTCATTGGTCTGGGTCTCCGAAAGTTCGCCAAGGGTAGGGACGGAAAATACAGCCTGACAAACGTGCAGCTGATCATGTGGACGGGAGTAATCATCGGCAGCTACGTCGGCATCTCCGCTCTCAACGGCGGCTTCCTAGGAGACCTCCCAGCCAACCTGATGGAATTGATGGGGATAAGTGCCGGCTCGTACGTGACTGCGGCCAGCACCCGCGCAGCACAGAGCGGCAGAATGAAGAGGAAGCATCCAGCGATATACCAAGCCAAGAGGAGGCCCCCATCCCATGGGATTCTGGACCTCGTGACCGCTGAGGGAGACTCTGAGCATTGGAGCATTCCAAAACTCCAGGTGCTCTTCTGGACCGCTGTAGCGATTCTGATTTACGTCATCGTCGCCGCCAACAACTTCCAGTCCGGGAGCAATTCGTTACCTGACCCGGGATCCGGCCTCGTCATCCTTATGGGAATCAGCCATGGGGCATACCTCGGGAACAAGCTGTCAGACGACCCGTTCGAAGCCGATATGCCATGAGAGACTCCTTCGAAAGGGGAAGAATCATGGCCACTAATTTCGAGCCCAATTTCTACGCCAGCTTCTGCATGTCGTCAACGGGGGCGTCATCCCCAGGGCTCCTTTTGGGATTGACAGCTCTGGTGAGTGGACCAAAGCAAGCAGACCTTGGAAAATCATCTATGATGTGGATTTCTACGTGATGTTCCTGTTTAACGAGCAGAAACTGCTATCGAGGGAGCAGCTGAAGATACAGGACAAGCTGCAAGAAACCTTCCGGACGTTCGGGAGAGAAATCGGGATGAAGGCCCTGGCAATCAGCCTGGTGAAGGAGGACGGCCGGCTGTTGGACGTTGAGAAGGATAGGGAGTACCAAGATAAGTTCGGATTGGACTCGGCCAAGGCGCCCCATATCGTAGTCCTCGACACTCATCCAGATGATTGGACCCCTGGCAATAGGATAGTCCGCTTTAGCCTTAACCGTACTCCTTCTGCTCGGCTATACATAATCCTGGATGACGTCGCCGATTTGGTCCGAAGGCATGAGATCCTGAGGCACAAGCTCAAGCTCAGGATGATTTACGAAGGGATGAAGAAATGGCTCAACGACCATCGGAAGGACCTCAGGGAGGGAGCCGAGGTCGTTGGCCAGCTCAAGAACTTGGCTGCCTGACCACCAGTCCACTGAATAGCTTCGGCCTCCCCTCCCTCGGCGCCCAGCCTTGGCTTGGCCTTTCCCTTTATCTCCAGTCTAGGGACGTAATGCTCAGATCAGAAACTGACACGGAATGAAAAGACCGAAAGATGTCATCGTTAGACTGGACCCAGCGTGCTGCGAATGGTTCAGGAACCTTCCGCCCGGGATAATCAGGAAGAAGGTTGATGCGATGCTGGATACTCTGCAGGAGAAGCCCGACGCCGGCGACCACGTGCAGAGGAGCCTGTGGCCGAAGACAGGCGCCTACCAAGGAATCAACAATCTGTGGCGGTATGAGATTGACAACGAAATGCGGGCGTCGTACACCCTCATGAAGGAAGGCGACAGTATTACCGTCAGGGTAATCGAAATCTTCCAGAACCATAAGAGCTACGAGATGCGGTTCGGCTACTGAGCCTCTATCTGACCCTGACCGCCCTGTCGAAGAGGGCCTGTAGTTTGGGATTGTCCGCCGCTACCCAGATCACCCTTTCGTCCTTGTCGATCATGATTTTGCCCGAGGCGTCCAGGTACTCGATGGCCCTCCTGAAGGTCTGATACATGGTGCGCTTCGGGAGGGACTTCCAGAGTTCGGTCCTTCTTGGAGGGATCTCTGATTCCTTGATCGTCCGCTCTATCATGAGCAGCGTTTCCAGGGTAGGCCAATGCCCCTGCGCACCTGCGGTGAGCGCAGACGATTTCATGAACTAACATAAGCCCGTTGATTATATAAATCTATATGATAGAATGGGACGCCGGGGGAGACTCGGATCGGCACTGGTCGCATGCGCTGCCGAGAGGGACATGATGACGGCAAGCGACATGACCACCATGATGTCCGAAACAATGGCCAACCGCCGATTCGAGCGTCGACTCCCCAAGGACGTGCTTTGCCATTGGAATCTATTGATAATAATTGTCGCCGACTTGGAATATGGAGAGCTCATATTTCGTGTCGTGAAATTGCATGGTATGATCTGCCCGCCTTGTGTCGGGTTTCAGGCCTTCCGGGCCGCCTCGTCCGGGGTCCGCTGCCGCACCTCCGGTTGATTCTCGACCATACTTACGAAGTTCCCCAGGTAGTCCGTGAGAAGCCTACGGTATTCGTCATCGGTGATGTCCTCCCTTAGGCTCGTCAGGAGGTTCAGGAAGTATCCGAACCTGTTTGCGATGGCAGGATCCACTTTCGAGAGGAATCGTTGGTTCTCCGCTGCTGCCTTTCCGCCCAGGTCCTCCACCCCGTGTCGGGTCATCTGTGCGATTGCCCGCGCGTTGTTTGTCATTGTCCAGCCATTGAGCCACCTGACTTTGGTAGCGTCATTCCCCTCGGCTAGGTCGCTCTTTACCCAGTCCTGGAGGAAACGGCTCATGAGATCCGGCGGCAGTGTCTTGTCATCCTTCATTAACTGGACCGCTATGTCGTCGGCATACAGGTCCTCGATGTTGTTCGTCAGGTCGTAGATAATCTTCCGTTGGTAGTCATGGTGGAGGGCCCGTTCCCCCAGACTGCCGACTGCTTCTTCAACCACTTGTGCGCTATGGGAGGGGTGCCCCGTCTTCATCCTGTAGATGTGAGACATCTCGTGAAGGAGAAGGCCTTTGAGCATAATCGATTCGACAGCGCCGCCCGAAACAACAATCCTGTACCCTCCGCCTTCGGGATGAGTGTATCCCATAAACGGGAGCCTTGGGTCGACGGAGACCTGGATTCCATTTCCTACGTCGAACCCCGCCTTACTCATCATTTCCATGGCGGCCTTCTGGGCCCCCGCCACCCGCTCCGAGTCCCGGTTCGTCATCGGCCGGAAGCGAATGCTCTTGTCTGATAAAATCATCGCAAACAGGGTTAGTTCGCCTCCGCCAAGAAAAGCCGAATAGTCCACCCTCTACCGTGTGAGGGTATGGCCAGCGGGATCCCTCAGTATAGTCAGCTTGCGAAGTACTATGACTACATCTATCGTTGGAAGGATTATCGAAAGGAAGCGACCATAATCAGGGGACTCATCCGAAAGCACAAAAGGTCGGACGGCAGGGCCTTGCTAGACGTCGGCTGCGGGACTGGCAAGCACCTGCAGTATCTCCGCCGGAGTTTCGACTGCGTCGGCGTCGACGCGAGTGGAGAGATGTTGCGGGTTGCGAGAAGAAACGCCTCCGGGATCGAATTCGTGGAGTCGGGCATGACCGATTTCAGACTCGGTAGGCAATTTGACGTTGTCCTTTGTCTGTTCAGCAGTATTGGCTATCTGAGAACGCGAAGCGAGGTGAAGAAAGCGATTTTCAACTTCTCGGAACATATGAGACAAGGAGCCGTCCTGATAGTAGAACCATGGTTCGAGAAGTCTGACTGGACAAGAGGGTCGGTTCACATGCGGACCTACGACGCAGGGGGTCTGAAGATAGCCAGGGTAGGGTTCAGCGACGTCGACGGAGACTTCGCCATAGCTGACGAGTCTTACTTGATAGCGGAAAGAGGCAAGGGAACGACCTATGTGCGAGACGTTCAGAAGCTGAGGTTCTTCGAGTCAGACTGGACTATCGAAACCATGCGGAGAGCCGGATTGCGTTCCGCATTCTCGAAGGAGACATTGATGCCCGGACGCAGGCTGATGATCGCCACAAAGGCGCCCTAGTACTTTCATTGTGACAGGAGGCGCTGACCGCGCACAGGGTGCATTGTGCTTTAGTTACTGGGCGACAGACCTCCGAGTAGTTGGCCTGTGGAGCTCCATTCGCGCTCCAAAATGGCATACACCATCGTGTCGCGCCATTTGCCCCTCATGAGGAAATCTTCCCTCTGGCGACCCTCTAACGTCATACCCGCCTTATTCAAGACATGATTAGAACCGATGTTTGAAGGGTCGCAAAGGGCGAAAATCCTGTGCAGGGCCAACCTAGCAAACCCGAAGTCAACCAAGGCACGAGCTGACTCGGTGCCGTACCCTTTCCCCCAGTGGGCTTTGTTGAGGCTGTAGAAGATTACGCCCTCCTTGCGTTCCGGTCGCGTCGCCTCGATACCGCAACCGCCGATGAGTTCGCCCGATGCCTTGACTGTGATGGCAAATTCGTAGCGCGTTCTGGGTTTTGATGACTGGTCAGCGATGGCGCGCCTTACGAACGCTTGGGTGTCGGGTTCGGTGTTCGGGCCCCAGTGCATATAACGAACGACTTCGGGGTCAGACGCATAGGCGTGCACGGAACGCCAATCTGAAGCCCGAAACTCTCGGATGACGAGCCGTTTGGTTGTAAGGATGGTAATCCCCGATTCGCCGACTCTCAGGGAGTCAGGTATCGCTTAACCATTCTCTCGCGCTGAATCTCCGCTCGGTCATGCCTAGGGTTCGTTGCGCCTCCGCCGTAAAATGAAATAGATGGTCCCGGGCAGGGCTGGCTTCCCGGGATTTCGAGGTATCTAGGCGGGCGTCGTCAGCGGCTGGGACTTCCCGTACTTCTCTGCGAGATACTGCTCCGGCGAGAGCCTGCCCTCGGTCGGGAGCCCTGACTCGGCCCATTCCCTCATTCCGCCTTCGTAGGCCTTCACGTTGAAGCCCTGTTCCTCGAGAAACTGGGCGGCCTCTCTCGAGGCGTTGCACGTGTAGCTGGAGCAGTGGGTGACAATCTCCTTGTTCTTGTCCAGCTCATTCCACTTTCCGGCCTGAAGCTGGCTCTGGGGGATCGATACAGAGCCCTTGATGTGGATTTTGTCGTAGGCCGCCGAGTCGAGGACGTTTACCACGACGGTGCCGGGCGAGCCCATCTTGGCCATTAGTTCGGCTTTCGATATTGTCTTCATTTGGACGCTGCGGCGTGCTCCCGGAATTAAGGGGTTTTGGTAGAATCTTCTATCTTCGGCGCTTTCACAATTTCCTTGAGCGGGGTCGATATATACCAACTTCAGCCCACTCTGCAATAGAACGGCGAAAGTTCGAGGCAGTGCGCTCTTGGGACAAGTTGAAAGAGTTAACGGAGTCGAACGTGGGCGGCTCTTGGGTTAAGATGGTTGTGAGGCGCAGTGAACTTATCCGTCTCTGACGTCACCACCACTGTCAAGAAGTTCCTGGCGGAAGACGCAGGCCTTGAAACCATCAGGGTCACCTCCGCTGTGGCGATCGAAGGGGAGGCTGAGTGGAAGGTAACAGCGGACATTGGGCAGCCGACGAGAGATAGGAAAGAGATGATTGTGAACGACAATGACGGGAAGATAATCTCATTCAAGACGGGCGCGACGGCTTTCAGAGAGACGTCCAGAGAACCATATGTCGGATGCCCGGCTGGAGAGACATAGCGAAGGCCTCAGGCCTTCAGTCCGACTATCTCCTGCCCCTGGACCTGAAGCTGTACCATCTGGCCCACCTGCAGCTTCAGAAGCTGCACCCACTCGCTGAATGGGAGGGTGTTGGCCGAAGCCTGGTAGTAGGTCCCGTTCACCTCGACGGAGACGAAGGTGTTGCCGTTCTGGACGTAACTGACGTAATCCTGGACCATCCCCGTCACCGAGGTCGTCTGCGTCTGGTTCCCTGTGTTCCCTGAAAGGAGGCTGGCCAGAGCGGCGTCCCTGGTCTGCGCTATGGTCCCGTGTGACGCCTGGATGACGAGGTTTCCGGCGTTGGAGGCGTCCATCACCGCCACCCCCTGGAACTGCACTATGCCTGTGCCGCTGTCGTAGTAGTATGGGACTATCCAGACGAACTTGCCCGCGGAGGGGTAGATGACCGGGTTGGCGGCGAAGAGCTGGCCGTTGCTCAGGGCGGGAAGCTTCGACTGAACCGTGGCCTTGGCGTAGTCGGGGGAGACCAGGTTCATCCCCTGCATGTTGTAGAATGTGAACTGGCTCCTGTAGGCGAGTATCACTCCCTCCAGCGAGTTGGGGGCATTCGCCGGGCTCATGAAGAGCATGAAGGCGGTGCCGTTCTTGTAGGGAATCAGCTCCTGGTCGGAGCTCAGGGCGAGCCTGGACTGGCTGGCGGGTATGGTCAGGAATCCTCCCGCAAATATACTGAACGAGCCGTTCCCCGACCTGGTCGAGCCCCATTGGTTAGCCAGAGATGCGACGAGGTACTTGTCCCAGGGCTGGTTGACGTAGTCCGGAGAGCCGAGGCCGCCGTAGGTCGCCACCACCGAGCCGCTCGACGAGTAGATCACGCCCCCGTTGAACGAAGTGACCCCGTCGAGCCCTACCTGGCTCTGGGTGAACACATAATTGATCGTGGAGGTGCCATTGAGCTGCGGGGTCGGGTAGTGGTTGCCTATCACAATACTGGTGTCGGATAGGAACGAGTGGAAGTCGATGGCGCTGGTCAGGAATAATCCCGGCCCCACGTTGTTGGCGGACTGAACCTCGTAGTAGCTCCCATTGACAGCGTCGACCAGTATGAACCCCAGTTCGTGGTTCTCGGCGAATGTGTTGGTCGGGGCCACGGTGAATATCCAGTAGGGCTGGCCCTGGTGGACTATCTGCTCGCTATCGACTAACTGTACGCTCCCCCCGAAGTCGCTGAGGTGGGAGGAGGCGATGGAGCTCGCGTAGTCCTGGGAGACCAGCGGTAGTTTCCCTATGAGGAGGGACGAGTTGCTGAACAGCTGGCTCCCTGGCTGGAAGGTCAGACGGGAGTTGAAGTAGTAGGAGTTGTTCACCTGGGCATAGATACCATAGTAACTCACCCCGGCGACCCCGACGAGGAGGAAGACCGCCACCAGGACAAGGGCTCTGCGTCTGCCCTCACCCCTCCTTGCAGCCGGAAACGACAGGAGGAGCCCCACAAGAACCAGGTCCCCCAGGGCCTGATAGAGGAAGGGGATGGTGCCAAAGATGAAGAGCGTCCAGAGGACGGCTGTCAATGCGGCCACGCCCAGCACCCTTACCAAGGGCCCGCCGGGCATGGGAAGGACCCTCAGCAGTTCTTCGTCCTCGGTGCGGTGGCGCTTACGGGGGATCCCGCCGGCAGCCAGTGAGAGGAGGAGGTTCAGCGCCAGGAGGATGACAAAATCAAGATAGTACGGGACGGCCATGGAGGGCCCCCAGCCGTGGTGTATTTACAACTGACCCGAGCTGGTTCAAGATGATCGGAAGGTCGGATGTCCCAGCTGCTCCAATCGTGGTTAGTTGATCTCCGCCGGGAACACCTCATCCAACGCGTTGGACCGCATACCCGGCACCGCCAGAACCCAGGGTGGGGCCTACGTGTTGAAGGTAGAAGGGTCTACGAGGAGGGTCTCGGGCCTGCAGACCTTACAACGTCTTGCTGCGAACTCTCGCCCGGCTGTCGCCACACTGTCGACCCAGAAGTACTTGCCTGTTCGCCGCGCATTGAGTGTGACCTTGACGTTGAAGTTGTCCGCTGAGATGCATTTCGCATTGATCTTGTGGACGATGGGTTCCCGCGCTGTGTCCTCGATTACGATGTATCCTTCATCTGCAAGCCGGAGCTTGCGCAATTCCTCGAATGTGGTTATCTCGCTTGTCTCTCCCACAAATTTCGCATTCTGACCGAGATTCTCCTCTGGCCTATTTTGGTTTAGCGTGCCAAGGGGTCCGTTTCGCCTCCGCCGGGAATGCCTTTACAGCTTCGAAGCGTAGTAAGAGGTAAGGTTCGAGAGATATGTGGAATTGATGTTTGCAGTGAAGTCGATGTGCGGCTCGATTGCTGTCCTTTCGTGGTACTCGTTCCAGCTGTATATGATTACGAGCTTGACAGACGAGGAGTGGCTCAGGACGTAGCCCCATTGCTCCTGGTAGAGGCCCTTGGATAGGGACGGGTCGAACCTCAGAAATGAGCCATTCTGGTATCCTTGGTCGTAGTAGCTGTCTATCCTGGGGACGAGCGTCACCTCGCCGTCAGAGGAGATTACCGGCGGGCCTTCGTCGTTGGTGGCGTTGTACGAGCCTCCCTGGCCAACAAAATACTGTGCAGGAGTGTCCCAGAAGATCCAGTCGAGTTTCTGGTTCAAGCTATGAGCGGCACAGGTGTCAATGGGCTCACAGGCGTAGTTCCCGATCTCTTTCGACGTGAACCTGCTATCGTTGTCCAGAGGCGTGACCGGATTGAAGGTCATGAGCAGCGGACCAGGCCAGTCGAAATACCACTTTCCGAACGGCGTGACGAAGTTGTTGTAGATGTAATCGTAGTCTGAGGCCAGCGAGGGATTAGATAGGCCGTGGGTGCCGTTGTAGGCGTCAATCATTATCGCCGCCTTGAACGTCGAACCGTTCGACTTCAGATAGGCGAAGAAGTCGTGGGTGGCCTTGTTAATGGCTCCGCTCTCACCCAGGGTGGAGGGTCCCCACCACGAGATGACAGCGAACGAGAACCCGGCTTTCTGCATCTGGCTGACCTGCCAGGCGAACGTCTCGTTGTCATCTGAGGAGTAGTACCCGATGGTGGGTTGGTCGACTATCGTACCCCCGCCGGGGTAGGTCGAACTGTTCCAGCCGGGAGTGCCGAGCCCTGAATCCTGATTCGGCCCGCCGTACCAGAGGTAGAGCACCGCGCCGACGGGAGGTCTTTCGTGCCGATTACCGTAGATAGCAGCGACGAGGGTGACCACTAGGAGTGCTGCGACCAAGACAGCCCAGAACCGTCTTCGCATGTCCTTCTCGAAGGGTGCTCTGGTCTCGACTTGAAGTTTAGGCCTCTTCTTCCCCTGTGAGAGCCAACTTTCCCTCCAAGTGACAACTTGTCTAATCTAGCCCGAGTTTCCCCATGAGCCTGAGGTATCTCTTATCGGCACGTACGCTGTCAAGAAATTCATCGCTCCTGATGTAGAAGAGGTCGAACTCCTTCTTCGAGAATGATTTCTCCAGCCACTCGAACCCTTCATCAATCTCCCCCAGATAGAAGTGGAGGTCTGCGATGAACCTGACTGCGGTGAATGTTTCGCCAATGTGGGCCTTTAGCTCGGGGAGCACTCTCCTGACCTTCTGCCTGTCGCTCCTCAAGTAAGCCACCATCCCATCTCGGCCCCTGTCAGCGAAGGGGACCGCGTTCTTGACCAGACCAAGCCCGATCTCTGCCTCCCGTTCCATCTCGTCGAACATCCTCATCTTCCCGTAAAGCCAGGCCAGCTCGAAACGGCAAGCGCCGGCATTCGGGTTCAGCTCGACCGCCCTCTCGGCGAGTCTTAGCCCGCTACCATAATCTCGCTTGGCCTCGTATAGGAAAGTGTGGACCATGGATACGATCTGCGAGAACGGATCGAGTTCTGAGGCCTTCTCGATGTGGGACAGAGCTTCATCCCACCGCAGCTGGGCGGTTAGGAGCTGGGCGTACCACTGGTGGGCGCTCGCATAGCTCGGCTTCAGTTCAGTCGCTATCCTGAATTCTTCCTCGGCCCTGCGCAATTCGTGGTCGGCGAAGAGAGCCACTGCTCTGGTCGCATGCGCTTCCGCCAGTCCCGGGTCGAGCTGCAATGCCTTGGCCACGTCTGCTTTTGCCTTCTTCCAGTTAGCGCCAACGTCAATTTCGAACCTTGTCGCGAGCACTTGATGACAGTCTCCGAGGCCCACATACCCGAGGGCGAATTCCGGATCTTTTCTGAGGGCCCTTTTGAAGTAGTCCGCAGCCTTCCTGACGTCCTCCAACCCTCTCATGTTCCAGTGGTATCTCCCCTGGAGGTACAAGGTGTAGGCGCCGGGATTGTTGGTGGGCTTCTGGCCCATTCTATCGGTCGCTGAAGACAGAACCTTGATCTTGAGTGCGTCCACGACGAGATTTGCGATTTCGCTCTGAATCTCGAATATGTGCTTCATGTCCCTGTCGTAGCTTTCAGCCCAGAGGTGCTTGTCATGCTGGGCGTCGATCATCTGCACGGTGACCCTCACCCTGCCTCCTGCCTTTCTGACGCTCCCCTCCAGAACAGTGCCCGAATTGAGCTCCCTGAACACCTCCTTGATCGGTTTGGGGGTCCGCTTGTACTGCATCACCGACGTTCTGGAGATGACCTCGATCTGGGGGACCTTGGAGAGAGTCGAAATCATCTCTTCGGTAAGCCCGTCGGCGAAGTATTCGTCACCTGGATCTGAGCTCATGTTAGCGAATGGGAGGACCGCTAGCCTCCTGCTTGCGTCGGGGGCGGCCGCCTCCTCGGTCCGCCTCTCCAGGAGCTCCAGCCTGTAGACGTCTATCGGAAATGACACGTTCTTCAGTTCGTGGAACCCGAGCTTCGAGAAGCGGAAGGGGACCTTGTTCCTGACCTGATCGTACGCCTGCTGGGAAACGCACACCCCTCCGTTCTCCGCCAGGGATTCGATGCGAGAAGCTATGTTGACGGCGTCGCCGTAGACGTCCCCTCCTTCGTGGACCACATCCCCGACATGAATCCCCACTCTGATCCTGACCTTGTCCTTCTTCCCTTCGTTGAACCTCTGGAGGGACTTCTCCAGGTCAATGGCGCATTTGGTGGCGGCGAGGGCGCTCGGAAACTCGACGAGAAACGCATCCCCCATCGTCTTCACCTCCCTCCCCTCATGTCGAGCAAGAACAGGACGGACGAAGTCCCTGTGCTTCCTCAGGAGCTTGAGCGCCAGCGATTCGTCTGCCTGGGCCATGGCGGTGTAGCCAACGATGTCGGTGAACATGATAGCAGCGAGTCTTCGCTCGCCTTCGGCCAACTCTCTTCGAGGGAGATGAGGGCCATCTGACGATAAAACCGTTTATCGCGTTCTGAACGGGAGGGTGCAATCCCCTTTAGGCTTCTTCCCGAGAACGAATGGTTATCGGGCTTTACTCTGTCACGTCGTCCCTATCACGATGGGCGTCCCATGCAGGGAGCGCACGGGGATGTCCCCTTTGATGGTGTTGCCCCTGACCGACTGGTTCCCGGAGTCGACCCACCTCCCTCCGTCCCAGTACTGCAGCTTCGCGCCTGACTTCACGGCGTCGTTGGTGATGCTGATTGTGGCCGTCCCGTCTGAGATCCCCTGAACTGAGACGTCGTAGAACAGGAGTGGAGGATGGAGGTTGACGCGGCCGGTCCCAGCAGGCTGTGAACTCCCTAGGACTTGCGAATGCACGCCGATTGGCGTTCCGGACGGAGTCGAGTGCCCCGCAATGGCGACCCTTATTCCTTCCAAGTCTGTTCGCCTCAGCATGGATAATGTTGGCGTCACTATTTAGCATTGATGAGGTAGGCAAAGGTGAGCTGGGTGCTTAGACTGAGCGGTGGGCGCCTGAGAAAATCGTGCACACGTGCCGACTCGCGCTTACCTAGCAGACGAACGATGTCAAAGCGGTATAATCCACATATGATTATAAATCCAGATTGATTTGGAATTGGAGCAGGCCACTGTGTCAGGGAATCAGAAGACCCCTAAGGAGACTCTCTACGGTTTCTATGTTGTCGTCATCGGACTCGCCGTGGCCACATTCGCTTTCTCCATCGCCTTATACAGGTACACATCCGCCCAGGACCTGGCGACGGCCATTGGCCCCATTACCACTCTGATAGGCACCCTTGTTGGTGCGTTTTTCGGTCAGCAGGTGGGATCTGCCGGAAAGGAAAAGGCTCACAGGACCGCTCTGAAATTGGCCTTGAAGATGAAGACTCCCCTAACGGACCAAGAAATTCGTGAATTGGACATGTAGGGACGAGAATGCTTTGGAGTTTGGTGTATCTCCTTGGGAAATGCTATCCTTCCGCACGACCCCCGCAGTGACTCACACGACTGACTCGGGTAACAGCCTGCGGGCCCGGAGAATATGATAGACTCCGCGGCGAAGTCAGCCATTAACGCATTCTACTGGCTTTCACCCTACAGGTGGATCGACGAATGGCAGAAGAAGCTGGAGGCACGAATCCGAGATGAGGGCGGAGATTGGGAAAGGATTAGGCGCCGTCGTTACAGGATTGACGAATTGTACATCGTGGGATGGCTCGGGCTGGCAATAGTGCTCCTGCCGATAGCCTGGGTGTTGCCTACGGCCTTCTTCATATTGCCGCTGGCAAGAGCAGCGGGTATAGTTAACAAGGAACTCGGAGTGGTTTTGTTCGGGATCTGCAAGATTAGCGAGGGGGACAAGGTCTCGGCTACGCCCAGGGTCATTCTCCTGGCGCTTGTCAACTACCTGACTGCCGGGTTGCTCTTTGCGCTCGCTTATGCCAGGGTGGGGACCTACCAGCTTGACTCGGCCGTCATCGCTTCGCCCCTGCCCCCAAGCTATGCCGCTGTCGAAGGACTGTCAGTTCTGTTCACGCTCTCGCCGGCGTACACTCCCCTGGATTTGATGACGAGGATATTGACGATGGGGGAGAGCGCGTTTTGCTTCCTTTTCGGGATACTCATCATCTCCACCTTCGTCAACCTTATCCATCTGAAATCAGCGCCTGTTGAATGAATCAGGTATCTTACACAGGTATCGGTCTTGAGTTGGCAAGGACGCTGGCTGGATTCTCGAGTCCAACTACCTAGCCAAGTTGACTTGATTTAACAATTGACCGTTTGCAGTTTCATTGCGCCTCCGCCGGGAATAACTAATACTGCGTTGAGGTATAGGTCCCTTCCGAAGCTTGAGGTACAGCGAATTGGCCTCATAGCCAAACTCGAGTCTAGCGATGCCTCTTTGCCTCCCTGCCTGTCTATTTCGACAGACGTCGCCAGGTCTATTTCCTATCTTGAATTTGAGGGTTCTTCAAAACAACGCTATACGCGGGGCTCTCCATGTACCTTTGAATGAATGCGTCAGTGAACACATCGCGAAGGGAGCGGGATGTCTTGTCTGAAAAGACCGCGTCTGCATGCCACTTGACTCCGAATTGAGCCAACGTCATGAGGACCGGGAGAACGTCTCTCCCCTTCGGAGTCAAACCCCACTTCAGTGAGTTCCTCCTGCGTTCGACGACTTCGATGAGTCCTTCTTTCTGCAACTCTTTGAGCCGGAGAGCCAACGTCCGCCGAGAGAGACCAGGAGTGAACCTAATCATGTCGTTGAACCTCTGCTTGTGGTAGAACGCGATGTTTCTAATCACTATCAGGGCCCACTTGCGGCCAAGCACTCCCATGCTTTCAAGGACAGGACAGCTCTCAAAGGAAACCTTCAGGGCGGTCCCGGGCTGCAGGTCTTGGCGCCACTTCATGGCAG
The DNA here is from genome assembly GCA_028867035.1 of Nitrososphaerota archaeon. Taxonomy (GTDB): domain Archaea; phylum Thermoproteota; class Nitrososphaeria; order Nitrososphaerales; family Gagatemarchaeaceae; genus UBA183. Next base: position 95,485 of record JAGWHB010000006.1, read on the forward strand.
TATCAACTCATTCACTTACCTAGTTATTTATGGCCTGCCTCCGGGGAAGACAAGATGAGAAAGCTACTTCTGCACATGGCCATGTCGGCTGATGGGTTCGTCGGTGGCCCCAAAGGCGAAGTCGATTGGGTGTTCGTGGGCATGGATGAGGGAGCGACGAACTGGACACTGGAGAGGATAAGGAGCGCAGGGGTGCATATCATGGGGAGAAAGACGTTCCATGACATGGCAGCCTACTGGCCGTACTCGGACCATGTGTTCGCCGGGCCGATGAATGAGATTCCGAAAATCGCATTCTCAAAACGAAAAAACGACCCCAAAGACAGACCCCCGGGAACGAGGGCATTCAGAGACGCGCGACGAACGAGTCCGGTCAGACCCAAACCTACGGAGGCACAGAGGAGAATCGCGGCCGAGTGGATGCGATCTGTAGTAGCCAGCGGGAACCTCCTTGACAACATCACTAAGTTGAAGAAAGAACCCGGAGGATACATTCTGGCCCACGGTGGCGCCGGCTTTGTCCGTTCCTTGGTGGCGACGGGTCAGGTGGACGAGTATCACCTAAGGGTGCACCCGGTCTTCCTTGGCCGAGGGCTTTCGATATTTTCCTTACTGTCAAAGCCCCTTAATCTCCACCTTGTCAGCTCAGAGAAGTTCGGAAAGGGCGTCGTCGGCCAAGTCTATCGACCGGTTGGTTTGTCGGGCGTCCAACTGGACCACCGTCCCAAGTGAAAGGCCCGACCCATTGAATCAGAAAAGAAGGCTCATTGTACCCAATAGGATAACCCTGGACGGCGTCATGCAGGCCCCCAGCGGCCCTGAAGAGGACACTTCAGGCGGATTCAAACATGGAGGGTGGGCCGTCCCCTACTATGACTGGGGGAAGGTCTTTGACGAACAGACAGGACATCGGTTCGACCTCTTGCTCGGCAGAAAGACGTACGAGGTCTTCTCAGCGTACTGGCCCCTGCAGGGTAAGAAGAATAATTTTGCCAGAGAGGCAAATCGTGGGCACAAGTATGTCGCTTCGAGGACGTTGAAGGGGCCCCTTACTTGGAAGAATTCTGTCCTGCTCAAGGGTGACGTCGCAGCCGAGGTCAGGATGCTCAAGAATCAGGATGGCCCAGAGATACAAGTTTATGGCAGCAGCAATCTGATACAGACGCTTCTGAAGAACGATCTGGTGGACGAGCTCTGGCTAAAGATATACCCCATCACTCTTGGATATGGACAACGCTTGTTCGCAGAAGGCACTATCCCAGCGGCGTTCAAGCTGCGTGATTCTATGGCTACGCCAAAGGGGGTCATCATTGCAGACTATGTGCGTGCAGGTGAAGTGCGCACAAGCTCCTTCGGGTGAAGGCCGGCGGAGAACTTTGGTAATGACCGGCGCTATGTCTGACCATGGGAAATCGAACATCTTCCTTGGGGCAAGTGGAATCGCGATTCTTGTAGGAATCCTGGTCGCCCAATCTGTGTTCCCCGGTTACGACGCCTCAAAGAGCGCCATAAGCGACCTTGGCTCCCCAATCGAACTTGTATACCATGGTACTCCGGGGGTCCTGACCCTCGAACAGCCAGCCTCGGCGATTCTGATCGGCTCGCTTTTGCTGTTCTCAATCCTTCTCCTTATGGCAGCGCGTTCTCTTCGACTTGTCGTTCATAGGAAGTGGTTTGGGAGGTTCTTGATGCTTTACGGAATCGGTGCGCTCCTCCTGGTCCTCTCTTACGTTCCGTACTATGAGTTCTCAGGCCAATTGATACAGGGGACTTTCACCGCCGACCCCTTGCCGCTGAAGATTGGAGCCCTGCTTCATCTGCTGGGGGCTGCCTTCCTCTTTCTTTTCGGTGCGTCCTTCACACTTTCATCTAGGTCCCTGCTCAAGCGGCCGGCGAACACAGCGGCGCTGTTGGTAGGGACCCTGATTTTGGTCGCTTTCGCACTGAACCTCGCCGGCTTGGATCTTGGGCTCGGTGCGGGCGGCATGGAAAGGCTGTCATCATATCCACTGTTCGCCTGGACGATGATAGCCGGAGGCTACCTGCATTACTCCTTCCGGCAAGATTCCGGAGATTGAAGTCGAAAGGTGGGTAGCAAGGAATTTAACGGAGCTCGGGATGGAAAGGTAGCCGAGGGCCCAAAAACTGAAGCCGGCGAAAGCTATACCGGACAAGGAGTTCACGCGAATAGCCAAAGGCGTCATCAGCAAGAACAAGGACCTCCTTGCCATGCTGGCCAAGGTCTGACCCAACTTTAGCCCTTGAGCCGTACATAGGGTTCATTGTGCCTCCCGGGAATGACTCATTATAGTGAAGGCTTAAGTATGGGTAAGAATATCTTACCTATATGGGGAGGCAAATCGGGGAGATGCAATTCACGAAAGCAAGTTCGAAGGGACAGGTCGTGATTCCCACAAGAATCAGAAAGAGGCTTGACATCAAAGAGGGGAGCATCTTCGCCGTGGCCGCCGACAGAGATGTAATCATTCTGAAGAAGATCGATCCCGATTTGTCGGCCGCAGATTTGAAGAGTATGAGGCTGGTTGAAGAGGCCTGGAAGGACGTCGAGGAAGGAAGATACGGAGTCCTTTCAAAGGAGGCTTTCTTCAAAGAGCTGAAAGAATGGTAGAGATCAAGGAAATCGTCTACACCCAGAAGTTTGAGCGTGACGTCAAGAAACTGCGCGACGGGTCGCTTAAGGAAAGGCTGGGCAAGCAGATCAGGAAGATTGCGGAGGACCCGGAGATTGGTAAGCCTCTCAGGTATGGACTAAAAGGCGAGTGGACTGTCCGTATCGCTCCCTATCGGTTGATCTACGCGGTTCAAGGGGACAGGCTCGTGTTGCTCAGGTTCGAGCACAGAAAGTCGGTCTATGACTGATTTAGTGAAGCTTCGCCGCGCATCAGGTTCATAGCGCCTCCGCCGGGAATAACTCATGCTGGAGTTGCGGACAGCTAGCTGGACAGTTACAGCCGCCCTACTGCCTCGAGGAATTTGCGGTCGCGTTGCAAGATACGGTCTAAGTTAGTGAACCATTCCTCCTCGTCGATGGTGTCCTTCGCGCGTCTATTCGCCATGCCCTCTCAACCAATCGGCTATTTGCTGGCTCTTATGCGTTCCGCTACGGATTCCTTTGATGACCTCGATATTATAGCCGGCGGTCACGGGAAAGCCGTTCGATTCGAAGAAATCGACCGCTGCCGCATATGCGGTCCTCCTGTTCCCGCTTTCGAAGGGGTGTCCTTTGACTAGGCTGATTAGCAGCGTAGCGGCCTTGTCATAAGCGTCTCCATCGGCTGCCCTGACCTCTTCTATAGCAGTGCGTACCTTCTCCTCTCCCACCTTCCCCATCAAGATGCCGTGGCGATCCGCCTTGTGGACTCGGATTTCTTCCAAAACGCGCCTGTCCGCTTTGATTATCTCTTGGAGTGTAGGATAGAGTGTCTTGGACGTGGCCTCACCATGGGGTTCGGGTCTTAAGAATCATGGCATGAAGCCCGTAATGCTGTGTATAGCGTTCATAGCGCCTCCGCCGGGAATGAAGGTCGCTGTAATAGTTCGTCCGTACAAAACGAGGAGAAACGCGGCCCATGATTGTACACTTTTCCTCACTCTCTATTCAATTGTATCACGCA
>JAGWHB010000070.1:0-495 GCA_028867035.1 Nitrososphaerota archaeon
TCCAGGCTCCCCTACCAGTTCCCCTACCAATACCGTCCGGTCCGGTCCCTGTTGGTGGGTTCCACCCCTGGTCAGACGGGGTACGATGGTTCCGATAGGGCGCAGAAGCTCATTAGCAGTGAGCCCTAAAATGGGTGCTACGCTGGTGGGCGATAGGGGCACCCCCACCAAATCCCTACAACTGAGTCGAGCCGGGAGGCCAAGCGCGTATGCTGCCTGCGTCGTTCGGGAGAGGTGCGAGAGCGGCCGAATCGGGCGCACTGCTAATGCGTTGTGGGCCTCAAGCCCACCGAGGGTTCGAATCCCTCCCTCTCCGCCGTGGCTGACGCCAGGGTCCGTCGCCCGCCGGGCACCGGGTCGCTCGTCGAGACCTCGCCCGGCGTCTGGCGGGTGCGCGCCTTCGTCGGCAAGGACCCCTTGACCGGCCGCGGTCGCCAGGTCGAGCGCATCGTGCACGGGACCAAGACCCAGGCCACGGCGAAGTGGAAGGAGCTG
>JAGWHB010000070.1:505-757 GCA_028867035.1 Nitrososphaerota archaeon
CAGGCGCGCGGCCGCGACGTCGTCGTCGTCGACACCGCCGGACGGCTGCACACCCAGACGAACCTGATGGAGGAGCTGGCGAAGGTGCGCCGCGTCCTCGCCGGCCGGCTCGCGGGCGCGCCGCACGGACCGTCCACGAGACGCGTCGGACCGCCGAGCGGGTGCTGCCACCGGAGTTCGCCGCGCTCCCGATCAAGGACCTGACCCCGCGCCACCTCGACGAGTTGTACCGCCGACTGGCGATGGGTGAGG
>JAGWHB010000071.1 GCA_028867035.1 Nitrososphaerota archaeon
CGCGTCGCATGGGCCTGCGCTACCGGCCGGCCGGGGGCAAGGTAGATTTCGCGCACACACTGAACGGGTCGGGTCTGGCCGTGGGCCGCTGCCTGGCGGCGATCCTGGAAAACTGCCAGCAGGCCGACGGCTCCGTCCTCGTGCCCGAGGCGCTGCGCCCCTACATGGGCGGGCTCGGCCGCATCGGCTGAGAGGGCGCGTCGGGCCTGCTAAAATGCGCGCTTCGACGCGTATGCAGGAGAGGTGGCAGAGTGGTCGAATGTACCTGACTCGAAATCAGGCGTACGGGTAACCGTACCGAGGGTTCGAATCCCTCCCTCTCCGCCAGCAACAAGCCGCCCCCCCGGGCGGCTTTTGGTTTCAAGGTGCGCAAACACACTGCCCCACGGGCACTTTTCACGTTTGCTATCCTCGATCAGTCAACTGCCCGTGCGCATGGCGCATGCAGAGTTGTTGGAGGTTGTCATGTCGCATTCCATCTTGCATCGAGGTCTCGCGTCGCACCGCGGGGCGGTGGCGTTGCAGATGCTGGCGCTTGCCTTGCTGGCCGGCGCTGCGCACGCCGAGGGCACGCGCTTGTACGAGTGGCGCGACGCCAATGGGCGTATGACATATTCGCAGACACCGCCTACCGGTGCGGCGGGGCACATCACCGTCACCGAGGTCGATACGCGGCAGTTCACGCCGGCGCAGAAGCTCGCCATCCGCCTGCAACTGGGCAGCGAAGATGCGGCCATTCAGGCTGACGCGCAGC
>JAGWHB010000073.1 GCA_028867035.1 Nitrososphaerota archaeon
TATGGTCCAATCAGTTTACTGCCATGGGATGGGACTGCGGCCTATCAGCTTGTTGGTGAGGTAATGGCGCACCAAGGCGATTACAGGTACGGGCTCTGAGAGGAGAAGCCCGGAGATGGGTACTGAGACACGGACCCAGGCCCTATGGGGCGCAGCAGGCGAGAAACCTTAGCAATGTGCGAAAGCACGACTGGGTCAGTCCGAGTGATTCCTGATAAAGGAGTCTTTTGCTTGTCCTAAAAGCACAGGTGAATAAGGGGTGGGCAAGTCTGGTGTCAGCCGCCGCGGTAATACCAGCACCTCGAGTGGTCAGGACGTTTATTGGGCCTAAAGCATCCGTAGCCGGCTTTGCAAGTCTTCGGTTAAATCCACCTGCTCAACAGATTGGCCGCTGGAGATACTACAAAGCTAGGGAGTGGGAGAGGCAGACGGTATTCGGGGGGTAGGGGTAAAATCCTCTGATCCTCTGAGGACCACCAGTGGCGAAGGCGGTCTGCCAGAACACGTTCGACAGTGAGGGATGAAAGCTGGGGGAGCAAACCGGATTAGATACCCGGGTAGTCCCAGCTGTAAACGATGCAAACTCGGTGAAGCATTGGCTTAATGCTAATGCTGTGCCGCAGGGAAGCCGTTAAGTCTGCCGCCTGGGAAGTACGGTCGCAAGATTGAAACTTAAAGGAATTGGCGGGGGAGCACCACAAGGGGTGAAGCCTGCGGTTCAATTGGAGTCAACGCCAGGAATC
>JAGWHB010000074.1 GCA_028867035.1 Nitrososphaerota archaeon
ATCCTGGTGGGCGGCCAGACCCGCATGCCCAAGGTGCAGGAGTCGGTGAAGGATTTCTTCGGCAAGGAGCCGCGCAAGGACGTCAACCCGGACGAGGCCGTCGCCGTGGGCGCGGCGATCCAGGGCGGCGTGCTGGGCGGTTCGGTGAAGGACGTGCTGCTGCTCGACGTCACCCCGCTGTCGCTGGGCATCGAGACCATGGGCGGCGTGATGACCAAGCTGATCGAGAAGAACACCACGGTGCCGACCAAGGCGGCGCAGACCTTCTCCACCGCCGACGACAACCAGACCGCGGTGACCGTGCACGTGCTGCAGGGCGAGCGTGAGCGCGCCAGCGCCAACAAGTCGCTGGGCAAGTTCGACCTGCAGGGCATCGATGCCGCGCCGCGCGGCATGCCGCAGATCGAGGTCACCTTCGACATCGACGCCAACGGCATCCTGCACGTGTCGGCCAAGGACAAGAAGACCGGCAAGGAGCAGAAGATCGAGATCAAGGCGGGCTCCGGCCTGTCCGAGGAGGAGATCCAGCGGATGGTCGCCGATGCCGAAGCCAACAAGGAAGACGACCGCAAGTTCCACGAACTGGTGGCCACGCGCAACAAGGCCGACCAGCTGGTGCACGCCACCCGCAGCGCCCTGAAGGAGCATGGCGGCAAGGTGCCGGCCGATCAGTTGTCCGCGGTGGAAGCGGCGTTGTCCGATCTGGAAAAGGTCAAGGATGGCGAAGACAAGG
>JAGWHB010000075.1:0-237 GCA_028867035.1 Nitrososphaerota archaeon
CATCGCCAAGGCGCTGCGCATCGATATTACGCTGGCGGCACGGCCGCAGGACGGCAAGCCGCGCCTGACCGCTGCGGGTCTGCTCGTCGTCAATCCGCCCTTCGGGCTTGACGCCGAGATGCGCGCCGCCGCCGCGCTCCTCGCCTCCGCCGTCGGCGCGCGGCTGGAAGTGCACCGGCTGGCGGGGGAGGGCACCTGAAGCCGCATCGGCGCTGGCAGCAAAGACAATCTTGCGCT
>JAGWHB010000075.1:247-731 GCA_028867035.1 Nitrososphaerota archaeon
CTTCCGTGTCTGGGTGAGGGTGCAGCGCTCGATGTCGTCTGGCTCGCGGGCGAGGAAACCTGATACCGAGCGGAAACTCCCGTCGAAATCCCGGAGGTCGAACCGGTTCACAGCTTGCGGTGCTGCGGGGGGCCGTCTATATGGTCCCGCCCCCGACGGAGAGGTGGCTGAGCGGTTGAATGCACCGCACTCGAAATGCGGCATACTCGCAAGGGTATCGAGGGTTCGAATCCCTCCCTCTCCGCCAACCAGTCCGGCCATTCCCTGGCGGTTCGAATTGAATTCCCGCAACCCGCCGAAAGTGCGCGGCTATTTCCAACCGATAGCGTCTCTCGCCCGGCGCAATGCGCGGAAAGGGGGGCTATCGGGCACGAATTTCCAGCCGCGTCTCTTCTGCCAAGATGAGCGGTTCGGTTTCGGCCGATGGCAGATCGGCCAAAGGAATCGATGAGGCGCACCGCGCCCCCTCGAAACTTGAGCCTGA
>JAGWHB010000076.1 GCA_028867035.1 Nitrososphaerota archaeon
AGCATGTTCGTCGAAGGCGATGCCGGCGGCGCCGGCGTCGGCGGCGCCTGGACGCTCTATGCGCCGCTCTCCACCTACGGCTCGCCCGGACCGGCCATGGATCTGGCGATCTTCTCGCTGCACATCGCCGGCGCGTCCTCGATCCTGGGCGCCATCAACTTCATCACCACCATCCTCAACATGCGCGCGCCGGGGATGACGCTGCACAAGATGCCGCTGTTCGTGTGGTCGATCCTGGTGACGGCGTTCCTGCTGCTGCTGTCGCTGCCGGTCCTGGCCGGGGCCATCACCATGCTGCTCGCCGACCGCCATTTCGGCACCAGCTTCTTCAATGCGGCGGGCGGCGGCGATCCCGTGCTCTACCAGCACCTGTTCTGGTTCTTCGGCCACCCGGAGGTCTACATCCTGATCCTGCCGGGCTTCGGGATGATAAGCCACATTATCTCGACCTTCTCGAAGAAGCCGGTGTTCGGCTATCTCGGCATGGCCTACGCGATGGTCTCCATCGGCTTCATCGGCTTTCTGGTCTGGGCGCACCACATGTACACGGTGGGCCTGTCGGTGGACACGCGCGCCTATTTCGTCTTCGCCACCATGGTCATCGCCGTGCCGACCGGCATCAAGGTGTTCTCATGGATCGCGACCATGTGGGGCGGCTCCATCGAGTTCAAGACGCCGATGCTGTGGGCGATTGGCTTCATCTTCCTGTTCACGGTCGGCGGCGTGA
>JAGWHB010000077.1 GCA_028867035.1 Nitrososphaerota archaeon
AGCGCACGGTCCACCTCGTCCCGGCGGCGACCCGGCGAGCCCCCTTGGCGGCGAGTCACGGGGAGCCCTCACGGAGCCGTGCTCAGCGGGGGGAGCGCGCGACCTCGGCGACGGCGGCGGCGACGGCGTTAGGCGGCGGCGAGAAGACCGTCGAGAAGCTTCTTGATGTCGGCCTTGGACATGACGCCGACGCGCTGCTCGACGAGCTTTCCACCCTTGAAGAAAAGCAACGTCGGAATCGCGGAAATCCGGAACCGGCCGGGGGCGTTCGGATGCTCGTCGGTGTTCAGCTTGCCGACCTTGACCTTGCCCGCGTACTCCTTGGCGATCTCCTCGACGACCGGGGTCAGCATGCGGCATGGACCGCACCAGGGCGCCCAGAAATCGACCAGCACGGGCTGGGCGCTCTCCAAAACTTCCTTGTCGAAGGTGTCGTCGGTCAGCTGGATTTCGGCCATCGGGATGATCTCCTGGGGAGGAACGGCTCTAAATTCATGATAGCAGGCCCGACGGAGGCTGTCAAGCGAAGGGGCTAGAAAGTCGGCGGAACGAAGGCCGGCTCCTCGGCGGGCGCGGACTTGCGCTCGCGCTCGAGACGCCGCTTCTCTTCGTCGAAGCGGCGCTGCTGCTCGGCGGCCTTCTCGGCGTTCTCGGCCTCGATGCGGGCCAGTTCTTCCTGATGCTTGCGGTCCGACTCGGCCTGGGCGTCGGCCAA
>JAGWHB010000078.1 GCA_028867035.1 Nitrososphaerota archaeon
GAAGACACGGTCGAGGTCGGTTTGGTTGAGGATGTTGCCGTTAAATTGGCGATCCGGGGGAATTAAGCCCTTAAGACTGGCGGCATGGCCGCGTTCAAGCGAGTCAAAACTGGTTACGTCGTGGCCGGCCTGCCTAAGGGCTTTAACGGTGTGGCTGCCGATATATCCGGCACCACCAACAACGAGAATATGCATGGCTACTCCTTTACCTAAAGATAGCAGACGGGAACGCTTGCGGCTAGACGATCGTTCATTTATTGCCGGGTTTACGGTATAATAAGCCAAGACAACGGGGCTCGGTGACGTGTCGTAACGTCCGCGTTTATTTGGAGAGGTGCCAGAGTGGCCGATTGGGGCGTCCTGCTAAGACGTTGTGCCCGTGAGGGTACCGAGGGTTCGAATCCCTCCCTCTCCGCCAATGGTTTTGAAACTTTGTAAACTTCGCCCTATTGTGGCGCATATATGAAACGCATTTTTCATTATTTGCCGTTCGTACTTGTTTTTAGCGTGGCGGTCATAGTTCGGGTGGTGGCGATCCGGTATCCATTTGGCGACTATGACGAGGGCGTGTATTTGGCGACGGTTCGATCGGTGGCGCACGGTTTTTCACTCATTAGCCAGACATATAATTCGCAAGGCCCGCTTTTTATTTATGCGGCCGAGCTATTCTATCGGCTGTCGCCGACAATTTGGGCGGTTCGGATGTTGGCGGTA
>JAGWHB010000079.1 GCA_028867035.1 Nitrososphaerota archaeon
AATCGTCCATGGCAATCATGAGTTCTTCAGGACACTGGAACTCCATCACGTTGTCGGCTTCGTACAGGAAATAACCATTCAGACGGATGATTCCATTTCTTTGGCTGACACTCATGATACCAGCACCATCTTTGGTTGGATGCAAAGCCCAGTCATGGTCGCCTGGATAGTAACTCAGTTTGAATCCGCAGCCGGCTTCGCTCTCGAGCACTCTCCTTACCAGTGGTAGTGCTTCAAATGACGGTCTGATGGTGGGCATGATAGATTACGGGTCCTGAGAATTTAACGCCCACGGAAAGAGACGTTACGCCGCACATAGGGTTCATTGCGCCTCCGCCGGGAATACCTCATCCTTGCGTTGGGCTATAGTTAGTCCGCCGGCTGAACTAGTCGCTCTTGCGAGCTTCTAGCGTACACCGGGACTACTTCAACGGAGTCTTCTACTCCCGCCCTCCAGGATCCGCTCCTCCCCCTTGCGAGGGAAGTTAGGACCCAAGGCTCACTCTTCTCGGGAGTGGCTTCCCGCTTAGATGCTTTCAGCGGTTATCCACGATTGCTTAGCTGCCCGGCGATGCCCTCTCGGACAACCGGTACGCCAGAGGCAACGCCCCGCTGTTCCTCTCGTACTGGGCAGGGCTTCCCCTCAGTGAGCCACCGCTTCCATCAGGTAGAGGCCGACCTGTCTCACGACGGTTGGTTCTGGAAGTTC
>JAGWHB010000007.1 GCA_028867035.1 Nitrososphaerota archaeon
GCTTGTCGAGAGGAACAATATTGACGATGTCTGGGGCCCATGCCTCCGGAAGACGATTAGGCGGTGAAGGCCTAGTCGGATGTTCGAGGTAGTATTGGAAGGTCTGGGGCCAGTACCGTTTTGACCGTTTTCCAAATCGATGATTGAAATATGCCGCTACGACGGGGTCGTAAGCGCCCGATCCGTTCTTCACAACGTCGAAAGCCTCCTCGCCGTAATCCTTCCCCTCGACGGCCCCGATGTAGAACCCGTAGTTGATCCCGTCGCTATCCACGTTGACGATTAGGACGTGCTTGTCTGGGGCCACCCACTCCAGAGTGTACGACTTCCGGCCCCAGGCTTCGCTTTCCGCTGCCATTCAACGCGCGACCTTCGTGCAACACTACCACCTGAAGAACTCTTCCCAAGTCGAATGGATGTATGGTATCCCGGTCTCCCCGCTCCAACGAGAAAGATGGCCAGGATCGTATTCGATGCCAGGGCCATTGACGAACAGATACCACACATTCGCACTTGGCACTGTTTCTCCCATTGCAGGAGCCATCAGCGACAGGTCCTTCTTAACCTCGATTCTAGTTATGGAATCGCCGTTGAACTTGAGTTCGTAGTACTTTCCGCCCTCCTTAATGTCAAAGACCCGCTTCTGATATTCGCCATAATAGTTCTTCTCCGGTTGTGATGGGCTCCACCCCTGCGGTCCCCCAGGATCTCGCAGCTTGACTGAGCTATTCGAGGGGCTCGGGAAAGCGAGGACGCGCCCTGGCCTTCAGAGGTGCACTGGTCCCCCAGAATCAGGGACTTTATTGGGTAAGACTCTTGGTAGCAGATGTACTCTCAAGCATAATGCATAAAAGGTATTATAGTCCTGATGGTTTTCGTTAAAGGCTTGAGGAAGTCCTCAGCGGTAATCGCTGTCCTCGTCGGTCTTGCTCTGGTGAGCACAACCTTTGCTGGCGCAAACTACTTCGCGCCTTCCGCGGTAAGCAGAATGGCGAATTCATTTCCCACAAACATTCCCGGTGGGATCTTATTCAGCGCGGCGATTCAAGTATTGGACCAGAATTCTGCGTCTCTCGCCCCAGCCAGCTGGCTTCTTTTGGGCGCATTTGTGGTGTGGAGAGGTCGTGTAAGAGCTGAATGGATGCAATTTGGCTTCGACTCGGACGTGTTCCAACTCTTCGTAACCTCAAGAGGCGCCAGGACGCGACTGAGAATGCTAAGCGCCCTATCTGCTCCCAAGTATCGACTGCAGTTGGCACGCGAGTTGAGTTTGACATGGCGAGTGGTGGATAGGCATATCGCAATCATGAGTAGGTACGGATTGGTAGATACTCAAGCTGAGTATGGCAGGATTACCGTTTATTCAGCCACCGACCGGGGGAAGCTGCTCGCACATCTCGTCAGCGCTCTCTGAATTTTTAGCGAAAAGGCCCCGATGACAATTTCTCAAAGCTCATTCCAGCAACGAACGGTTATCTTCGGAAAGGCTGTTTTCGACCATAAAAACATTTGCCACAACGTGTTGGCGATTTCCCAAATAAATTGCTAGTGATTCAACTGTCGTGAGCGCGGCTAGAAGAAGTCTGGAATTAATCGTGGTGATGATCTTGCTCACGTCGGCAAGTCTTGTCGTGCTCACCCCCGCACGTGTCGCCACGGCGGATGAATCCACTAATGTCACACTTACAGGGACTACTACACTTACCTTCAACGACTCTAGTTCGACTGCAGCACTAGTGTACCACGCCGAGGGGACGTACGCAAGTCAGGTGGTAGGCAGTCAGACATTCCGGAGATTTCTGAGCGCATATGGATTGTCCGCGTCTGGATTAACGCTGGTTCCTAGCGACTTCGGATATACAACACACAATGATGTTGTAGTCGAGGCAAGCATGGCCTTTCTGACCGCCAATGGAACTGTAATACTTGCGCAGTACTACCTGAATGGAACAGTGCTCCCCATCAAAGAGCCTCCGCATGGAGCAATACGGTTTGGGTCCTCGGAGATAATCAACTATGGTTCCTGGGCGGGTTATCAGGTGCACAATTGCAATTATGACCTGTTTGGCTCTTGCGGCGTAAGTGGAAGCGGATATGGTCCGTACGATAGTAACTACATGTCCTTCACAAATCCGTCGAGTTTTGGAAACGGCCCAAGCAACCTCCAAGATTCAAACTCTTGGGTGCTTGCCATTTGGACGGGAGGAGGCAATGGGGAAGCGACCAACGGAACAAACCCAACATGGTTCCTGCAGGGAGGGGAGGCTTTCTGGGGGAACTATCAGGCAGCTCATTCTCCATGCAGTACGTCGTATTACGCCTGTTTCTGGACCCAGTACGGGGCAACCGGAACACCAACCTTCTTCACTCCTTCGGTTTCTCCTTATGGGAGGTCGATGACCATTACATATTTCGCAAACGCAAACTGCATAAGCGGTGGCGACTATTACGTCACGCAAATCAGTTTTGCGGGTTATGTACAGACCCAAGCAGTCGGCTGTATAGCTCACGCGAATAACACATACGCCTATCTCGTAATGGAGTCCCCACTTTCCAGTTCGTGCTCATATGGCATCAAGATTTGCCAGATTCCTTCGTTCGACTACATCACCTATTCCGGGGCGCTTGAAATCAGCGGTTCCTACAAATCTCTGGATTCTAACGCCGATTACACATACCAGATCTCCATGAATCAAGCCGGCACAACTAACATCTCTACCGGCGGTTTGACGGATAACAGCGGCTCTACAGATAGCACTTGGACTTGCACCTTCTCTAGCATTCAGCAGTGAGGACCTGAAACCTCCTAGCTCTGCCCGAGTGAATGAGAATCTCCATCCGGTTCTGATACTGGTATTCTAGGTTTCAGATTGAACCATATTGGGTCCACGAGAGCTGAGAGCGAACGCTAAGAATATTTGAGCTTGTAAAGTTTTGGCCTTCTAACTCCGTGGACGAGTATGTCCTCCAAAATCGGGACAACGGGCGTTAAGAAGACACGGGTCGAAAGAGGACAGGTGGTGGCTTTCTGAGGCTGTGAGATTGATGACTGGGGCTGGACCCTGCGAACCTAGGGGAATAACTGGGCAATACTCGGGCTTGGCCACCATTCAGTATCCTGCCGGTAACCTGCCTTTCCAGTGGAAAGGGAATTAAGGCGCCTACTGAGGACGTGTGCTCGAGACAGTGGAAGTCAGAAAGGTAACCGTGGTCGGAGCCGGGGACATGGGCCACGGGATTGCGGAGCTGTTCGCCGTGAGCGGATTCGACGTCACCCTCATGGACAAATTCCCGCAGGCGATAGAGAAGGCGAAAGCCCGAATATCGGCGAGCATTGACAAGCTCGTAGAGAGGGGCAAACTGACGAAGGAGCAGGCAGACGCAGCAAGGTCGAGGATGGCGTATTCTGGGGATATGGCCAAGGCAGTATCCCAGGCAGACATCGTCGTCGAAGCGGTGCCAGAATCCCTCGAGCTCAAGAAATCTGTTTTCAAGGATATCGACGAGCATGCACCGCCCGGTGCGATCCTCGCATCCAACACGTCGAACATCAGAATCTCCGACCTGGCCGCAGCGACGTCCAGGCCCGACAGGACTGTGGGGATGCATTTCTTCAACCCGCCCATGGTCATGAAGCTGGTCGAGGTGATCCCAGGGGCGAAGACAGACCCGGCCGTGGTGCAGGAACTGGTCGAGGTCAGCGCGAAGCTCGGAAGGACCCCGGTCAAAGTCCTCAGGGACAGCCCGGGCTTCATAGTAAACAGGATAAACGCTGCCGACACGTTGTTCTTCTGCCTCGTCCTTGACAAGGGGATGGCGACTCCGGCCGAGGTCGACGGCTTCGCCAAGGGCCAGGGGCTCCCCATGGGCCCCTACGAGCTGCTCGACTTCGTGGGCGTGGACATCGGGGCTGATTCTCTCGCGTATTTTGCGGAGGCCCTGTCTCCCGAATACGGGAAGGGGAAGACGTTCGCCAGGATGGCGAAGGAGGGGCTGCTTGGCAAGAAGACAGGCAAGGGGTTCTACGACTGGTCGACGGGGAGGGCGCAGATCCCGGACGTCGCCCCCACAGACAAGATATCGATAATGGACATATTCGCCCTGGAGATCAATGAGGCAGTCAAGCTCGTAGAAGAAGGGGTCGCAGGCCCCGAGGACATCGAAGGGGGCGTGACCCTGGGGATGAATAGGCCATTCGGCCCGATAGCAGTCGCCAAAGACCTCAGCAACGCTGAGGTGAAGTCGAAGCTCGAGGAGCTCGCAGCGAAATTCGACTGTCAGATCTTCGCACCGGCTCGCTCCATCTCCGAAGGGAGGATGCGCGACGCCATAGAAGGGAGACTTGCGCCCCCTACAGAGAAATCGGCGGCGGCACCGGGGGAGTCTGGGCAGTCCCCCAAGGAGCAAAGCGCAGGGGCTGGAGCCGTCCGCTTGGAGAGGCTCCCGGGCGAAGTCGCGAAGGTGGTGCTGAACAGACCGAAGCTCAACACGATCAACGCGGAGATACTTGATGGACTCGACAGGATCGCTACCGAGCTCTCGAACGATCCCGAAGTACGGGTGGTGATAGTAACAGGAGAGGGGGCCGTCTTTTGTGCCGGCGCTGACCTGTCCCAGTTCTTCAGCACCTCCGTGGCTTTCATGGAGTTCGCCAGGAAAGGAGCGAGGATCATGCGGAAGCTTTCGGAGATGCCCAAGCTCACCATCGCTGTCCTGAAGGGCTACGCCCTGGGAGGGGGGCTCGAACTGGCCCTTTCGTGCGACATACGGGTCGCGACCGACAACGTGGAGATTGGATTCCCCGAGCTCACCAGGGGGCTGGTCCCTGCCTGGTCCGGGAGCCAGCGGCTGCCGAAGCTCCTGGGCGTGTCCCAGGCCTCCTTCCTGATACTCACAAGCGAGAGGATTAACGGCAGACGCGCCTATGAATTGGGACTGGTTAACAGGCTAGTCCCCTCCGGTGATCCTGACGAATATGCGGAGAAATACGCGGCGCAGCTCGCGTCTTCCCAGGCCCCGGTCGCGGTCATGCTCGCGAAGAAGCTCATCAACAAGGGGTCAGAGGTGCCCATCGATGACGGGCTGGAGATGGAAGCGATGGCTGCCGGGCTCCTGTTCGGGACAGCCGACCTGAAAGAAGGGATATCGGCGTTCCTCGGCAAGCGGAAGGCAGAGTTCAAGGGAAAGTGAAGCCGGGTGGTCGAGCTCAGAGACGCCTACGTCGCAGACTTCCAGAGAATCCCATTCTCCAGGTCGAGGCCCGCCCAGCCTGAAAGGGACGTCTACAATTCGATCAGGATGGACCAGGCACTCAGCCTTCTCATCAGGAGGCTCCTTGAAAGGACCACTATCAAACCCGAAGAGATAGGCGACGTGATAACAGGGTGCGCCTTCCAGACCGGAGAGAACTGGCTCTACGGAGGGAGGCACCCCGTCCTCCTAGCCGGGCTCCCCGTGTCAGTCCCCGCCATGGCCATGGACAGGGCGTGCGCGTCGTCGATGAACGCAGCAGCAGAAGGGGCGATGGAAATCATGACAGGTAACTCTGAGGTCGTGCTCGCGGGAGGGATGGAGCACCTCACACACGTCCCGATCGCGAACAACCCGGCGCTCACACCGAACACAAGGCTCCTGACGAGGCCGGAGTACATGAGGTACCAGATGAACACGGGCTACTCGATGGGCCTCACTGCAGAGAAGCTGGCCGGGGAAGCTGGGATGTCCAGGGAGGAGATGGATGTCTTCTCGGCGGAGTCACACGTGAAAGCGTCGAAGTCCGTGGACGAAGGGTGGTTCAAGGGGGAGCTGATGCCCATGAAGGTCGAGGTCGAGGGGGAGGAGAGGGTGATCGACGTAGACCAGAGCATCAGGAAGGACACGACGCTGGAGCAGCTCGCGAAGCTGCAGCCGTCGTTCAAGCAGGGAGGGCTGATAACAGCGGGCAACTCGTCCCCGCTCAACGCGGGGGCGTCCATGGTGGCGCTCGCTTCCAAGGGAAAGATCGAGGAGCTGGGCCTCAAGCCGCTTGCCAGGATAGTGTCCATGGGGTGGGCGGGGGTAGACCCGAGCGTGATGGGAAAGGGCCCAGTCCCGGCGTCCCAGAAGGCACTCGCCAGGGCGGGCCTGAAGGCTGACCAGGTGGACATTTGGGAGATCAACGAGGCGTTTGCTGTAGTCGTGCTTTACGCCATACGGGAGCTGGGGCTAGACCCCCGCAGGGTCAATGCCCATGGAGGGGCCCTGGCCATCGGGCACCCTCTCGGGGCGTCGGGAGCAAGGCTGGTGGGCACCCTTGCGAGGCAGCTTCATGAGACGCGGAAGGAATACGGGGTAGCGACGCTCTGCGTCGGGGGCGGCCAGGGTTTCGCAGTACTCTTGCAACGCGCCTGATCGGGGACGACTACCTGGGTTTCCGCCGCAGGGTTGTCATTCTATCACATTAGCGGCCTTCAGTCGAGCCGACTCTTTCTTCGTGTAGCCGAGGGACTTCATTATCGCCTGTGTGTTCTCTCCCAGTGACGGGGCTCTGGTGAAAGGCTCCACCCTCATCTTCGGCCTGGATTTCAGCGGGCCGTTCAGGACAGTCTCGTCCTTTGCTATGTCGACCAGCATCGACAGGCTCCTTGCCCAGTCGCTCGTCAGGGCCTCCTCGACGGTAAGCACCGGTGTGGTGCAGGTATCCTTGTGCATCAGGAGCCTGGCCCACTCGTCCCTTGTCTTGCTAGCAAAGGCCCTCGTAAGCGCGGCCGTGACCTCACGCCTCTCCTTCTGAGTCCCGAACCTTTTGTGCTCCAAGGCAGGTACGCCCAGGGCCGTCACCAAGTTTCGCCAGAAGCGCTCCTCTATCGCCGCCACCGCCATGTGCTTCCCGTCAGAGGTCTTGTACAGGTTGTAGTAGGGGGTCGAGCCGAATACCAGGCTGTGCCCCTCCTTCGGCGGCAACCCTGTGGCAAGATAGGCCGACGCCGGGATCACCATCCAGGAGAGGAGCGACCCCACGATGGGGACGTCGATGCTTACGGCGCCCTTTCGGCTTACGAGGGCCCCCAGGATCCCCAGCGCGGCGTACATGCCCGACGTCATATCCCCGAGCTGCAGAAGGGGGACCTCGGCACCCGATGAGTAGCCAAGGGTCCCGGCCATCGCCTGGAAGTTGATGTCATGCCCGGGCATCGAGCTGAGCTTGCCTTCCTGGCCGTAGGCGGAGATGGAGCAGTAGATTATCCGAGGATTGACCTTCTTGACTTCGGAGAAGGATAGCCCGAGTCGAGACATGGCTCCAGGCCTGAACCCCTCGACGAATACGTCGGCGTCACGCAGGAGCCTCTTCATCACCTGCCTGCCCTCCGCCGACTTGAGGTCTATCCCGATGCTTAGCTTGTTCCTGTTCACGCTGGCGTGGACCGGACTCCTGCCGTTCTTCGTCGGCGGCGTCGAGCGCATGTAGTCCCCCAGTCCGGGCTGCTCTACCTTGATGACCTCGGCGCCCATGTCGGACAGGAGCATAGTGCAGAAGCCTCCGGGCAGGAGACGGGTGGCGTCGACGACCCTGACCCCGTGGAGGAAACCCACGGCCGCGGTTCGGGATGGTGCAAATAAAGCTAAATCGTGGGCATATACCGACGGCCCGACGATGAGGTGAACGCCGTCCCAGTCATAGCCCGGAGTAAGCTCCCGGGCAGATGATGATCTCGCGACGATACCGAGTCACTCCTTCTAGGTTTAGATAGCGTCAAATCACTGGAGCCGTCATGGCGAAATCTGTCAGGTTCCACGACGACACGCACCGGGCCCTGAAAATCCTGAAGGCGAGACGGAGGAGTTCGAGCATCGACCAGGTGATCAGAGAGATGATCAGGTCTTCCACAGGATCGTCGGTTGAGCCTGTGCGGGAAGACCCGAAGTCCGACGGGCTCACCAAGTTTCTGGGCGGATGATTCGGTAACACAGAAATACGAACTCCTAGAGCCTTCGAGCTGACCATGGCCAAGTTCGACGGCATCGTCGGTAAGGCGCTGCTCACGGTCGAGGAGAAGGAGAACGAGCTCACGCTTGTCTTCGCTGACAACAGATTCCTCTTCGTGAAGCTGCACGACGGCAAGCTACATTCGGAAAGCGTGCCCGAGTAGGGCTACTCCTGTTCGAGTATCTCTACTGTTCTGGCGCTTCCGACCAGCTTCTTGAACCTCTGCGCGTCGGCCAGAGTCCCGACTATCTTTTGGTAGTGCATTGGGACTGCCACCTTCACCTTCATAGCCTTCGCTGCTTCGGCAGCCTCTTCGGCCGTCATCACATACGTCCCTGAGACTGGGAGGAAGGCCACGTCGACGTCGAGAGCCTTCATCTCCGGTGTCGCGTCGCTGTCCCCCGCGTGGTAGAATCTGGCCCCGTCGAGGGTGACGACGTAACCGACCTTGCCGTCTTCCTTCGGATGGAAGACCTTCCCAGGTTCCCTGAACTTGTCGATGTTGTACGCTGGTATGGCCTCTATGCCGACGCCCTTGACCTCGATCTTGGATCCTGGGCTTACGAATTCCTTCTTCTGCGGATATGGTCGGAGAGGCGCCTCGCAGATCTTCGGCGCCACGATGGTGGTAGATGGACTCGTGAACCTCCTGATGTCGTCGTCACTGAGATGGTCGTAGTGCTCGTGGGAGATGAGGAGGACATCCGCCTTATAGTCCCCCTTCGCCTTGAACGGGTCGAGGATGAGCGTCCTGGAGCCCTGTAGGACGAAAGTATCGTGCCCGAGCCAGTGGACTTCGACTCCCTTGTAAGTCCACAATCCTGGCCGCCTCTAGAGGTTGATTCCTTCCTCTTTGATGCCCGACTTGTCTATGGTCAACAGGTCGATGCCGTTGCCGCTCATCGCGTCTCTTGCAATTGCGGCCTTGATGGCTGAGACCACGAGGTCTCTGGCTTCCTTCTGGGTCATCGTCGGGGTGTATCCTGCCTCCACTACGCCTATGGCGGTCTCCTCCCCCGTCCCAACGGTCGCATACTGGTCCGAGATGACGCTCCCCAGCGGGTCGAGGACGTACACCACGGGCTTGTCCCCCATTCCGCCAAGTATCACCTGAGTGAGAAGCGGAGCGTACCTGTTCTGGAACATGAGGGTCGACATGAGCTTGGCCACGGAGTTGGGCTTCAGCGACTTCCTCGACTCCAGCTCTTTGAGCTTCGAGTAGACACCGACTTCTTTCACTAGGTTCTGCATGTCCGCTACCATGCCGGCGCACACAGCCCCTACCGTTTCGGTGACCCTGAACACCTTCTTCCCCGACTTGCTCCTCACGAAGCTCCCCAGGGTTATGCGCCTCTCGGCTCCCAATACGACGCCGTCCTTGTAGGCGACGCCGACCGCAGTGGCGCCTGGCATGTATGCTTCATAGGACATTGGAAATCTGGCTGGGCGCGAAGCCCCGTCCTTTTAGACATTGTGCCTTTTGGTTCCACGTCAGGTGCCCTTTGGGCGCAGTGTGACAAGCGCGCTGCCTCCTTCCGACTCGACAGACCACTCGAACTGAACGAACTGCTCGGCCAGGTGAAGTCCGGACTGGAGGTGCGGGGTGACCTCCGGGACCCTCACCCTCGAAGGCCCGGGAGCCAACGCGAGGAGTGGGACGAGCATGTCCGCCAGGTTCGAGTCGAGGCACCCTCCGGACCTCGCCATGGCGACGAACCTCGAGGCGGCTTCGCGCCCCACCTCCTCCGCGGGCTTCCCTTTCGCTCCTATCGCATCCGAGCCGAGGAGAGCGTGCGCGCCCACGGAATAGGCGAGGATGGAAGATCCAGGAGAGTCAGCCTGTTCTTCAGAGACGTCGGCGGCTTCGATATGCATTCCCGATCTTGAGATGATTTCGGAGGCGGACGCCATCTGGCGTTCCGCCACCCCCCTCGGCAGCTTGGCGCACCTGCTCAACAGCCTGACCCCGGTGACTTCGGACCGGGACGTCATGTCAAGTGGGAGCACCGACTCGCAAGGTTCGATGGATGCCGTGACTCTGCCTCCCCCCCGAGGGTAGTAGCCCCTGCGAGACGAGGTGACGTCGACCTTGATGCCCATGGACCTGTACCCCTCTCTGACGACGCGCTGAAAATAGTCGAAGGTAGGGCTCCACGGGACGTCCGTCCCCCCTGTAAGGCCCAGGCTCAACTTGGAGCCGCTCAGGGAGACGGCGGGGACGACCGCCTGGAGGACGAGAGTTATGCTTGCCGCGGTCCCCATGTCTATGGCCAGCTCCTGCAAGCGAGGCTTCCCCGGCACGAAGGACACGGCCGACGAACCCTCCTCCGCCCCGCTCAGCTCCCCTCCGAAAATCCTGGCCAGGGTCAGGAGAGCCGACAGGTGCTGCCTCTTGAGCCCGGGGACCTCCCTCCCGGCTCTGATCTTCACGACGCGGACCGGGACCCGTTTGATCGCCGAGAAGGCGACCGCGGTGCGGAGTATCTGCCCTCCACCCTCCCCCTGCGACCCATCGACCTCGACGAACGCCACGGCCTGGCTGAAAGCTGGGCGGATTAAGATGTGACGCGGGTTCTCTTAAATAGGCGAGACCGGGCCGGCCGCACGAGAACGGAATGCGAGTCGGTCTGCTTGTGGGCCGCTTCCAGCCATTCCATCTGGGCCACCTCGAAGCAGTCAAGTACGCGCTCAAGCACGTAGGGTACCTCTACGTCGTCGTGGGCTCTGCCCAGAGGAGCCATGAAAGGGACAACCCCTTCACCGCGGGCGAAAGGATCACAATGATCAAGAGCGCGCTCGACGGAAACGGGGTCGACCCATCTAAGTGGATGGCCATACCCATACCTGACGCCGATTCCCACTCGCTCTGGGTCTCTACCGTGGAGTCCATGGTCCCGAAGTTCGACCTCGTATTTACCAACGACGCCCTGACATTCCTCCTCTTCAACGAAGAACGCATCGAGGTCAGGGCGGTCCCATACCTCGACAGGAAGAGGTACTCGGCGACCAACGTGAGGGACAGGATCCTGGAGAGGAAGGACTGGGAGAGCCTGGTCCCCGGTCAGGTGGCCAAACTGGTGAAGAAATTCGGAGGCGTGGAGAGGGTAAGAGCGCTTATGCGGAAGGACCTGAAGGGCGGAGAGCATGGATAAGCAGAAACTGATCATGCTTCCGGGACCGACGAACGTCTCCGACAGGGTGATGCGCGCCATGCTCGGGCCGATCATCAACCACAGGGGGGACGCGTTCAGGGAGCTGTACAGGGGGGTCCTAGAGAAGACGAGGCAACTCTTCCAGACCGAAGGCGCAGTGTTGGTACTTTCCTCTTCGGGGACGGGGGGGGTCGAAGCGGCTGTGTGGAACCTCATCAGGCCGGGGGATGTGGCCGTGGTCCCGGTGTTCGGGGAGTTCAGCACGAGGCTCGCGGAGACCGTGGAGCTGGCAGGCGGGAGGGCGCTGCGGGTGACGTCAGACTTCGGCAAGGTGCCCACCCTCGATCAATTGAGGGAGGCCGTGGACAAGCAGGGGCGCTTCAAGGCCCTGTTCCTTGTGCACAACGAGACGAGCACGGGGGTGGCCGCCCCCTACCTCGAGGAAGCGACCAGGCTCGCCAGGGACCACGGGGCGTTCGCCGTAATCGACGCCATCTCGAGCCTCGGGGGGTACGCCATCCCGGTGGACAGGTGGGGGGTCGACATGTGCATCACGGGAAGCCAGAAGTGCGTCGCCGCTCCCCCGGGACTTGCACTCCTCTCGGTCAGCGACCGGGTCGTCGAGTTCCTCAAAGGGTCTCCCACCAAGACGAGGTACTTCGAGATTTCGAGATATCTCGAGTACGGCGCCAGGGGGGAGACTCCGTTCACTCCAGCCCTGCCGCTGTTCTACGCCCTCGACGAGGCGCTCAAGGAGCTGCTGGAAGAGGGGCTCGCCAACAGGGTCGAAAGGCACGACAGGATGTCAGCGCTCATCTACGAGGGCCTGGCGAGGATGAAACTGAGACCGGTCGCCGAGAAGGACGTCAGGTCGAAGACCGTGATCGCCTCCTACTACCCCTCAGGGGTGGACGACGCGAAGTTCAGGAAGGCCCTGGCCTACGACAAGGGCGTGGTCATCGCAGGCGGGTTCGGCCCGTTCGCGGGGAAGGTGTTCAGGGTGGGGTGCATGGGGCAGATCAACGAGGGTTTCGTCCAGACCACTCTGAAAGCCATCGGCGAGACGATGGCCGCGTTTGGAAACTGAAAGTCTTTAAACCCAACACGAAGGCTGGTCGAATCCTATGGGGTTTGAGAAGGGCGCTCTGATATTCGCCAACTACACCGCGCGGGTCAAGGACACCGGCGAAGGGATCGAGTCGACCGTGGAGTCCGAGGCCAAGAAGCTCAAGATATTCGAGGAGTCGAGGAAGTACGAACCGAGGCTGGTGGCCGTGGGGGAGGGGTGGCTGATATCGGGCCTTGATTCCGAGGTCGCGAAGCTCTCCGTCGGAGACAAGAAGGAGATCGAGCTTCCCCCCGAGAAGGCGTTCGGCACGAGGGACCCGACCCAGCTGCGGATGATCCCGCTCCGCAAGTTCGGTGAGAGGGAGCACGACCTGACCGTGGGCGACTCCGTCGACATAGACAACAGGGTTGGGATTGTGCGCTTCGTCGGTTCGGGGAGGGCCCAGGTCGACTTCAACCACAGGCTCGCAGGCAAGTCCATAGTCTACGACTTCGAAGTCCTGAGGACGGTCGACACGGACGAGGACAAGGTTAGGGCGCTGATCGACCGAAGGCTCGCGGGGGACGGGGGCAAGGTCACCTTCGAGCTGGCGGGCGGCGCGCTGACTGTCACCATACCCGAAGGCCTCTTCCTCGTAGAGGGGCTCCAGATAATCAAGAGAGGGGTCGCGAACGACGTCTTCAAGTTCGTCCCGGCCCTCGGCTCGCTCACCTTCCTCGAGAGGTTCAACAACGAGAAGGCCCAGCCGAAGAAGGAGGAGCCGAAGGCTGAGAAGCCTGCAGAGGCCACGGAGCCTCCGAAGCCCAGAAAGAAGAAGGCCGTGCCGCCGGCCCAGACGGCCTAGATAACCCCGGTAGACTTCGCCAGCGCGGTCGCGCTCTTCTTGTCGAGCTTCTTCCTGGACAGGATGGTGTACCTATCCGGGCGTATCGAGCTCGCCTTGACAAGGGACTGTACAACCTTCGAATCGTCCACGCCGATCTGGGAGGCTTCCACCGGCGCACCCACGTTCTTCAGGGCTGACCGGACCTTTCTCCAGTCGACGCCGTGGAGCTTCGCCATCATGATGGTCCCGATCCCGCACTTCTCCCCGTGCAGGCCCGAATCTGGCGCGAGCAAGTCGAGATAGTGGCTGAAGAGGTGCTCGGACCCCGAGCAGGGGCGCGAGCTCCCCGCTATCCCCGCCGCAACCCCGGTGCTGATGAGCGCCTCCACTAGTTCCCTGACGCTCTCCTTCCCGAACTTGCCCAGCATCCGCGAGCGCTCCAGGACGAGGTTCGCGCTCATGAGCGCGAGGCTGGCGGAGTAGCTGCCGTAGTACTCCCCGTTGACCCTGTGGGCCAGCTGCCAGTCCTTGACCGCGGTCAGCTTCGAGACGAGGTCCCCGCACCCGGAGGCGAGGAGGCGCTTCGGGGCGGAGGCGATCACTTCTATGTCAGCCAGTATCCCGACGGGAGGCTTCGCCATGACCGAGTACGGCCTGTCCAGGCCCTTCAGGGATGCGAACGGACTGGAGATCCCGTCATGGGAAGCGCTTGTGGGGACTGAATAGAAGGGCAGGTGCATCCTGAAGGCCGCCAGCTTGCCCACGTCCACGCTCTTGCCCCCGCCGACCCCGATTATGCACCCCGAGCCCGAGGCGCTCCGGATCACACGCTCCACATTGTCTGTGTCGGCAGCCGCCACCTCCACCCAGACGGGCTCCGCCCCGATGGCGGAGTCGACCGCCTTCCTGACCCTGGTGGTGGTATTCGAGCCCGAGGCTATGACTACCTTCTTGTCTCCGGCGGAATCCTTGATGAAATCGCCCAGCTTCGAGATGACCCCTTCTCCGATCAGGACCTTGGTCGGAAGCTCCATCAGATGGTAGCCCGTATCCACATTGAGGCGACCCCCCGTCGTGATTTAAGGCCACTGCGGCGGCGTGTGCATCCAAATGCACCGTAGGCCTTGGAAAGATTAAATAAGCAACGGCGCGGCGGGAATTTTTGTCCGTTCTGGAGGCTTGTGAACCCAATGTCGAGAGATTTCAACCAAGTAGGAAAGAAGACGCTAGGCTCTGCCATGTACCACGGCACCACCACGGTCGGCCTCGTCTGTTCCGACGGAGTGGTCCTAGCGACCGACACAAGGGTCACCGCCGGAGGATTCATCGCCCACAAGAGAGGGAAGAAGCTACTGAAGATCGACGATAACATCGCAATGACAATCTCGGGGGGAGTAGCGGACGCCCAGAACGTCGTGGACACGGCGAAGTATTACACCAACATGTACAGGATGGAGAAGGGGAGGCCCATGCCGGTCAAGGCCGCGGCCCAGGTGGTGTCGAACATGCTGTTCTCTGCCAGGTACTATCCGTACATAGCCGACGTGCTCGTCGGAGGAGTGGACAGCAGCGGGGGCTCGCTGTTCAACGTGGACATTTTCGGGTCCATCAACAAGGAGAGCATGATAGCGACGGGGAGCGGCTCCCCGGTCGCCTACGGCGTACTAGAAGCGGAGTTCAAGGAGGGGACGACAGTCGCCAAGGCCTACCCGCTGGCGGCGAAGGCGATCATAGCCGCGACGAAGAGGAACGTGGCCACCGGAGACCACTTCGACGTGGCCATACTCGACAAGGAGGGCTTCAGGGAGCTCACCGAGCAGGAGAAGGACAAGCTCCTGGCCCAGTTTACATCTAGCAATTAGTCTTGGAACAGAAAGCGAGCGGCGTAAGCCTAATGAGCGCCATTCTGAACAATATCCCAGCGGAGGCTCAGATCACAAGGATCGAGTACGAGGGCCCCAGGATAGCGCTGTACACCAAGAACCCGGCGTTCCTCCACAAGAACAGCTACGTCATATCGGAGATAGTCAACTCCCTGAAGAAGCGTGTCGTCACCCGGACCGAGAAGTCGATCAGGAAGCAGGAGAGCGACGCCCGCCAGGCACTTGAGAGGATCCTCCCCACCGAGGCGGGAGTTTCAAACTACTTCTTCGACGACGCCCTCGGGGAGATAACACTCGAAGCGGAGAACCCCAGGCTGCTGTCGCAGGAGGCTGGGTTCGACCTGGGAAACGCCATGGAGCAGACGGGGTGGAAGGTGAAGGTGAGAAAGGCCCCTCACATCAAGTCGACCGCCATCCAGAACGTGTACTACGCCCTCAAGGCGGGGTCCGAGGCCCGGGAGAAGTTCTACAGGGAGCTGGGGGAGGCGATATTCAGGCCGAGGATGGCCGCCGAGGAGCACGTCACAATCAAGACGCTCGGCTCGTTCCAGGAGGTAGGAAGGTCTTGCATCCTGGTGGAGACAGCGGAGAGCAAGGTGATGCTCGACTGCGGCATCCACCCAGGGTCGAGGAACACCTGGGACGCCTATCCGCGGCTGGACTGGGCGGACATATCCCCCAACGACCTGGACGCCATAGTCATCAGCCACTCGCACCTCGACCACATGGGGTTCCTCCCTGCCATGTACAAGTACGGCTACGACGGGCCGGTCTACTGCACCGAGCCCACCCTCCCGCTCATGACGCTCCTGCAGAACGACTTCGTGAAGATAGCCCAGATAGAAGGCGGGAGGCTGATCTACGACCAGAAGGACATCCGGGACGTCATCCAGCACGCGATAACCCTCCCCTACGGCATGGTCACCGACATATCCCCTGACATCAAGCTCGTGTTCAATAACGCGGGCCACATTCTCGGCTCCGCCACCGTCCACCTCCACATCGGGGAGGGGGCCCACAACATAGTCTACACGGGGGACTACAAGTATGGGAGGACCCAGCTCTTCGACTCGGCCACCTGGAACTACCCCAGGGTCGAGACGCTCATCACGGAGAGCACCTACGGGGCCAAGGAGGACATAATGCCGGTCAGGGAGGAGGTGGAGATGAACTTCGTCAACGCAATCAACGGGATCCTGAAGAACGGAGGCAAGGTGCTCATCCCCATCCCCGCCGTAGGGAGGGCGCAGGAGATACTCCTCGTCATCGACCAGTACATGAGGAACAAGATCCTGGTGGAGGCCCCGGTCTTCACCGAGGGCATGATCTCAGAGGCCACGGCGATACACGTCTCCTATGCGGACTACCTCTCGCGGGAGCTCAGGGCCAAGATACTCGACGAAGGGGTCAACCCTTTCAAGTCGGAGTACTTCACCGAGGTCGAGCACCCGACCGACAGGGAGGAGGCGTACAGGGAGGGGCCGGCGATAATCATGGCCACCTCAGGCATGCTCGAGGGCGGGCCCGTGCTCGACTACTTCGAGCACCTCGCGCCGTCGGAGAAGAACAAGATCCTCTTCGTCTCCTACCAGGTCCAGGGGACCATCGGACGCAGGGTCCTCGACGGCGGGAGCCAGGCGAGCCTGATGGACCAGAACGGCAAGATAAAGATCGTCGACGTGAGGGCCTCGGTCCAGAAGATTGAGGGGTTCAGCGGCCACAGCGACTACAACCAGATCGTACGCTTCGTCGGCAAGGTGAGGCCGAAGCTCCAGCTTGTCCTCGTGAACCACGGCGAGAAGCGGAAGACGGAGAACCTGGCCTACGCGATTCAGAGGATCTACAGGATACCTGCGCTACACCCTGCGGTGCAGGAAGCTATACGCGTCTACTGAAGACCGCGCCAGATGCGGACGCCCGGCGGTGTTATCACTACCCTCTCGTCCCCCAGCCTGGCGATGTCGCCGCCGACAGAAGTGGCGAACTCGTAGAGCTGTTCCACCGAGGACTTCAGCTCCTCGAGGCTCTTCTGGGCGAGAGGGGTGACCTTCAGAATCACTATGGTCCTGTTGGTGACGTCCTCCTGGATCTTCGGTATGTCCTCGATGCTTCGGAGGGCGAGCGCCTTCAGCAGAATCTCCTTGCTCTTCCCCTCCATCTTCCTCTCCTGCATCATTCCAGACATTTCTTTGTTGTAGCTCCTCGACCTGCCGCCTATTATTAAGCGTAGGGCGGCCCCGCAATTCTATCAGAGTTGTGAATTAGTTAGACCGAGTTGTAGACAATTGTTCAGAGATGGCGAATTTCGTTCTCAGCATATAAGGGGAGGGTTCCGCGAAAGTGTTGCCCTCGGGGTTCCGGTCAGACCGACTTGTGGGCGTTCCAGTACCTGTCCCCCACGTGGTGCATGTTCTTCACGCAGCTCCCCTTCGACATCCCCCGGGCCTCGGCCCCCGACACTGTGGAAGGGCCGACAGCTATCGCCCTCCCCTTCTTCTCCTCCTTTACCACCACCATGCTCCCCACCGCCCCCCAGTCGTCGAGCTTCCTTATCCCGGGCCGCATCACGTCGGCCCCGTTGATCAGAAACTTGATGGCGCCCTCGTCCACGACAGCCGAAGGGAAGAGCGCAAGCGTCGCCTGCGACCCGAGGAACGGGAAGAACTTCTCACCCGACTGCACGAACTCATAGCCGTCGAGCGCCACGAACACTACGCCTTCCTCCGGCTCGGCGCAGCTGGCCTGGGCGGACTTCGGCAGGACGAGGGAGAGCCCAAGGGAAGACTGTATCTTTGCTATCATCTCAACGGAGTCTCGCCGGGAAAGGACCCACTTCTTCAACCGATTCGCCGATAATGACTGCTTAAATAAATGAATTCAGACGGCCGGCTCAAGGGAATCGTATGTCTGTAGACATGGCAGTGAAGGTGCTCGACGAGAGCGTCGGCAAGGTGGTGCTAATCAAGCTCAAGGGAGGGAAGATAATCAGAGGGACCCTCCAGGGCTTCGACCAGCACATGAACCTCGCCCTCGAGAAGGCGGAAGAGGTGGCCGAAGACGGAGCGTCCAACTCGCTGGGCACGCTCATCGTCAGAGGGGACAACATAATCATGATCTCTCCTCCTCCGGGCTGACCTGCCCCCAGAATCTACTTTTATACTGAAGCCGCCAGAGCGCAGGCTGGAATAACCTGCATGGTCGATGTTCTGACTCTGGTCGTCGGTGGAGTTGTCGGGCTCGGCCTCGGAGGTTTGACCACCTACTACGTGTTCTACTCCCGCCCGAGGTCGCAGAATGTCGTCGTGCCGAGGCCGGAGCCCGGAGCCAGGTCGACGGAGTCGACCGTGACGTCGTCTGACCTCGAACGCTCCAGGAGGGAGATGAGGACTATAATGGTGGAAAGGGACCTCCTCTCGTCGGCCATGATGAAGCTCTACGAGGCGGAGAGCGAGGGGAGGATTACGCGCGAGGAGAGGGAGATGATCTCGAAGAGGTACAGCGACCAGATCAAGGACCTCCAGTCGAAGCTGAAGGACGTCGAGCTGATAGTGGAAGTGGGGGAGCTCGAAGGGCTGAGAGGGGAGCTCGTCAACCTGTTCGAGAACAAGATACAGAACATCGAGACCCGCCTCGACGCCGCCAAGCAAAGGCTCGGCGCGGCTGCCCCCCAGCCCGTGAAGAAGGAGGCCGCCCCCAAGGCAGAGAAGGAGACAGACCTCGAGCGGGTGGTGCAGAGGAGGGCGAAGTCGGAGATGAGCGAGTCGGAGAAGCGGGTGAAGGTGATCCGGGACGAGGTCATGGACGCGCTAACCAGGCTCGAACAGATCGACATAGAAAAGAAGCAGCAGGAAAACTGATGGACAAGCTCAGGGACGCTCTGAAAGGGGTGGCCAAGGAGCTCGCAAAGGGCATAGTCCAGGGGACGACTCTGGGCCTGGGGAGCGGCTCCACCGTGGCCGTTCTGCTCGAGGAACTTTCCCCCCTGGTCATGGCGAAGGGGAAGGGCATCAACGGGGTATCCACTTCCACCCAGATCGAGATGGTGGCCGCCCGGAACGGGATCAACCTCGTCCCATTCAGAGGCTCGGTGGACCTGGTCATCGACGGGGCGGACCAGGTAGACAGAGAACTGAACCTAGTCAAGGGGGGCGGAGGCGCGCTCCTGAGGGAGAAGGTGGTCATGGGGAGCGCGAAGAGGACCGCCATCGTGGCCGCCGAAAACAAGTTCGTGAAGAGGCTCTGCGACAACGGGGTGCGCGTGCCTGTCGAGGTGTTTCCGATGGCGAGGGAGAGCGCCAAGATGAAGCTGTCAATGCTGGGCGGGGTCCCCGAAGAAAGGCTCATGCCCAAGGGGTACCCCTACTTCACCGAGAACGGGAACATCATCCTCGACACATTGTTCGAGCCGGTTGACGACCCGCGGGAGCTCGAGGTCAGGATCAGGTCCACCCCGGGGGTGGCGGAGGTAGGCATCTTCACGTTCAAACCGATAACCGTGTACAGGCTTCAGACAGACGGAAACTTCGAAGTCCTGAAAAGAGACGACTAACCTTATAACCACCTCACGGGGACGAGATTCTAGAGACAATGACTCGCGATGTAGGTTACAAGTCCGCGCCCATCGACCCGAGCTTTCTTTCGAAGCCAGACCAGTTCCCCGTCACCGGAGAACACAACGGCCACAAGGTGAGGGCCGCTGGAACGAGCAGGATGGACGGCGAGGGGAAACCGTATCCGACGACCAACGGGATCCACGGGACCCAGGTCGCGGTCGACTGGGAGTCGTGCGTCGCCGACGGCGTCTGCATGGACGTCTGCCCCGTGTTCGTTTTCGAGTGGCTGCTCAACCCGGGCCAGGCGGGGACGGGGAAGGACAAGATAGTCGACCAGGGGACGCCAGATTGGGACCAGTACAGGAGCGACAAGTCGGAGCCCGTCAGGGAGATGGACTGCATCTTCTGCATGGCGTGTGAGACTAGCTGCCCTACACAATCAATCAAGATCACTCAGCCGTAGTGCTGACAGCCTTTCTTCCGTAGTTTCGTCCCTACGGGGTGAATCCAGGGTGGCGTTCCAAGAACTCGTCTTCTGCCTTCCGAACGAATTGTGCGACTTCGGCCTTGATCGCTGACCTCAAGTTCTGAATTCGTTCTTCATACTTCAGGTAGAGTTCACCCTTGGTTACAGCCAATGCAATCTTGTGCCTCTCGACCTTTTCGCGGTGCCTCGGCATCAGTCGACGTGCGAATTCTTGAACGCTTTTCATGCCGTAGGTTGACAGTTGCCAATAGTCTTTCCTATGGATGATGCCGTATTTTTTCGTTCTGACCCCTTCCTTCTTATTGATTCTAAGACTGCAACTGTAACCCAAATTTTCGATTGACTGCTTGACCCAATCCAGGAGGACTTTGTCTGAATTGTAGTAGTCAACAAAAACGGTCACAAGACCGCGGTTGTCCCTTGTCGTGATGATAGAGCCTTCTGCGTCAAGAAAACCAGAGAGATAGGCAAGAAGGATGCTCGGACGTGAAGACAGCCATTCTTTGACCTCCGCAAACTCCGCGAAAAGAAAATTGAATGATGAATCGACTATTGTCGAGAGGTTCCATTCGTAGGACTTGGTATCTTTCTTGTATCGCGGGTCCTGGTACACATGGCCGTATGGCTCGAATAGGGTGTGGAACAACTCTGCCATCGCCGGATGCGTCGTGCTAGTGGAAACCCTCACCACGCCATTCCAGGGGCTCGACACCGACAGGTCCCCGTGCCTGAGCCCGAGCAGGTACGCCCTGTCCTCGTCGGTCCCGTCGAAGGGCTTCCTCTCGTACTTCCTGCGCTTCTCGCGTATCCCCTTCAGCCTGGCCTCCTCGAAGGGACGCCGACTCACTCCGAGCTGCCTGCAGAGCCAGGACGTGTATCCGCTCGTCTTGTTCCCGATGAGCTTGGCGATGTCGTTGAGGGAGAGCCCCTTCGTATTGTGGAGGTAGTCCAGGAGACTCCGGAGCTCCTCCTTCTTGGCGGCATCGAGCTCCTTGATGCTCAGCCCCTTGGTCCGCAGCAGCGCGAGCAGTTCCTCCCCGTTTCCTGCCGTGGAGTCCTGCTCGAGCAACGGAGACAATGGACAGCCCAAGGATAATATGCGCTCTGGGACCAGAAGATACCATCTCGCGCCAAACGAGTCACTTAAAATGAACTAGAAAGTCGGGCCGAGGTTGGTCAACGTCAGGGGCTACGTCCTGATCGTCACGCTTTCGACGATCTGGGGCCTGGCCTTCGTGGCGATCAGGCGCGCAGACTTCGAGCTGAGCTCGATCAACCTCACCCTGCTCCGATGGCTTATCGTCAGCGCTGGTTTCCTGGTGATCTATCCGTTCGTGATAAAGGCGAAGTCGAAGTTCGAGTGGAAGGACTTCCCAAGGCTCCTCGTCGTGGCGCTGACGAGCGTGGTGATCTATCACCTCGCGCTGAACACGGCGGAGAAACAGGTGGACGCGTCGCTGGCCGGGCTGCTCATCTCCATCGGGCCGCTGACCACCGTGCTGCTTTCAGCCGTTGTCCTGCGCGAGAGGATCAGGGCGAGGTTGTGGGGGGCAGTGGTCCTTGCCATAGCGGGTTCCGTGTTGATCTCCAGCCCCGGCATCTCCCTCAACTCGACGTCACTTGCCGGCCCGCTGCTTGTCGTCGTAGCTGCCGTCGCCGGGGGGGTCTTCACAGTAGCCTCGAAGCCGCTGACGACCAAGTATGGCCCCTTCGCTGTCGCCGCCTGGGCGGCTTTCCTCGGGACTGCCATCCTCTCGCCTCTGATGACCCAGGGGCTGCTCCAGCAGGCGGAGAGCCTGTCGGCTGAAGGGTGGGCATCGGTCCTTTACCTCGCGATCCTCAGCACCGTCCTCGCCAACATGATATTCTACACCCTGGTCTCGAGGCAGCAGCTCTCCAGGCTGGGGGTGCAGCTCTACCTGGTGCCTGCCGTGAGCGCAGTGGGAGGGGTCCTGATCCTGGGAGAGAGCCTCGCTTTGGCCACCATAGCCGGAGGGGCGCTGCTGCTCTTGGCCGTTGGCATCGCCACAAGCGGACATCGGTAGTCAGCAATCGTTTTATGGCGAAGCAAACCGGTGGCCGAAAGCAATGGAAGAAGACATGGACCTCAAGCTCCTGGAGCAGAGGAAGCTCGAGCAGCTGAGGCGGAAGATGAAGTCGGCCGCCCCCGCGGCGAAGATGGAGAAGACTGACAGGCAGGTGGTGGAGGGCATGCTCTACGACAGGGGGGACGAGGTCCTGGAAGCGGCATACTCTTTCTATCCAAGGGAGACGGAGCGCCTGGTGAAGGAGCTCGCCGGAATGGTAAGGGACGGGCGGCTCGCGCAGAAGGTCGCAGGGGGGGAGCTTTTGTCGATATTCAGGCAGCTGGGGCTCAGGTTCAGGCTCAAGACATCAATCAGGGTGATGGACCAGGGGAAGCTTGTGGACCTGAGCGAAAAGCTTGGGAGGAAGAACGGGGATTGAGCAGGGACGGGGGAGCCTCGACCGTGAAGGAGAACGTCATCGAGGTGCCGAAGACGAAGGACCCGGTCCTGGTCTGCGGGCTCCCGGGGAGCGGCTACGTCGGCAAGCTGGCGGCGGATCATCTGGTGAGCTCGTTCAAGCTGAAGAAGGTGGCGGAGTACACGAGCGCGACGTTCCCTCCGCAGGTGAGCGTCAAGGAGGATGGCACGGTGGACCCGCCGAGGGCCGAGCTCTTCTACGCGCCGACGAAGGGAGGGAAGAGCCTCTTCGTCTTCACCGCCGACGCCCAGCCCACGACCTCCGAGGGGGAGTACGAGCTCTCGGACGCCGTGGTGAAGTTCGCCAAGAAATGCGGGGTGAAGAGGGTGTACACGCTGGCGGCGTACATCACGGGCTCGTTCTCCGAATCGCCGAAGGTGTACGGCGCGGGCACGTCCAAGAAGATGGCCGAGTCGCTTACTGAACAGGGGGTGACTCTGATGAAGGACGGGGGGATTAGCGGGATGAACGGGCTGCTTATCGGCGTGGCGGCCCTTAGGGGGCTCGAGGGGGCGTGCCTGCTGGGGGAGACGTCGGGGTACGTCGTCGACGCAGGTGCGTCGAAGGCAGTCCTGGAACTGCTTGCGAAGGTCGTGGGGGTGACCGTGGACACGTCGAAGCTGAAGGAGAAGGCCGAGGAGACCCAGAAGGTGATCAGCCAGCTGCAGGCCATGGCTGAGCAGTCGAGGGAGGCGGCACCTCAGACTGGCCGGGAGCAGAGGCCGGCCTATTTCGGCTAGGAAATCAGAAAGGGAAGAAGTCGGGGAAGCGCACGCCGAAGGCGGCGACCAGGAGGAAGTCGATTACTATCAGGATGAGCCATGCGAGGACAACGATGGCGAGAGCCCGCAGCCACGACGTGTGGAAGGCGGCCCTGAACACACCCAGCCATGCCAGGAACCCCAGAAGGAGGGCTACCACGCTCGCGCCCGACCCGATGACCGCGCCGAGCAAGATCGCCACCAGGAAATAGACGATGTAGTACACGACGACCCCGCCAAGGGTGGCGCCCATGGCCTCCCCGAAGCTCGCTTCGCGTCCTTTGATCGCCCGTCCGGCGAAATAGACCGGGACGGAGACGACGATCCAGAGGACGACGAGCCCCAGGAGGTAGATTACCAGGTCCAGGGGGTCTGTCGGGAAGTTGAGTGTCACCATGCCAGACTAACCTTTGATGTTGCCCACGGGCCGGAGAGCGGCGACCTTTTTGGATATTCCGGCCCTGTCCATGGTCTCCACCACCTCCGAGATGTCCTTGTAGGCCAGCCCTGCCTCCTCGGCCAGGCCGTCCATGGTCGCGGCTTTGACGTAGATCCCTCGGTCGAGCATCTTCCTCTGAAGCTCGGACCCCCTCACCTCCCTCTTGGCCTGGGTCCTTGACATGGTCCGCCCCGAGCCGTGGGCGGTCGAGCCGAAGGTGTCTTCCATGGCCTTCTGGGTCCCGACCAGGAGGTAGGAGCCTGTCTCCATGGAGCCGCCGATGATGACGGGCTGGCCTACGCTGCGGTAGGGGCGTGGGACGTCGGGGTGCCCGGGGCCGAAGCTGCGGGTAGCCCCCTTCCTGTGGACAAGTACCTCGGCGCTGGAGCCGTCGTAGCTGTGCCTCTCGACCTTGGCCACGTTGTGGCAGACGTCGTAGATCAGGTGCATGTCGAGGGCCTCGGCGTCGCGGTGGAAGACCCTGGAGAAGGCCTCCCGGACCTTGTTGACTATGATCTGCCTGTTGACGAAGGCGAAGTTAGCGGCGCACACCATGGCGGCGTAGTAGTCTCTGCCCTGCTTGGAGGAGAAAGGCAGGCAGGCCAGGTCCCTGTCCTTCACTTCGATGCCGAAGTTTCGCATCCCTGACTCGAAGTCCCTTAGATAGTCGGTGCAGACCTGGTGGCCGAAGCCCCGGCTGCCGCAGTGGATCATTACCATCACCTGGTCGTCGTGGACGATGCCGAACTCCTTCGCCAGGTCTCTGTCGAGGAACCTAGCGGGGTCGACCACCTGGATTTCCAGGTAGTGGTTACCTGAACCGAGGGTCCCGAACTGGCTCACGCCGCGTGTGATGGCCTGCCTGCTCACCTTCGATATGTCGGCCCCCTTAATGTACCCCCCCTCCTCCACGTGCTCGGGGTCGTCGTCCCATGCGAGGTCGTGCTCGGCGCACCACTTCACGCCGAGGGAGGTTATGTCCCCCATCTGGGACTGCGCGAAGCCCTGGGACCCCTTTACTCCGACTCCCGCGGGGACAAGGGTGAAAATGAGGTCTACAAGCTCCTTCACCTTCGTTTTGACCTCTGAATAGCGTAGATTCGTACGTATGAGGCGCATGCCGCAGTTTGAAACCACGATTCCTTCTGCAACGAAGTTGTGGTTTGAGTCTCCGATAGTAAGATCGTGCACCAGTCCCTCGTAGGGTACGGACTCGATTGACTGGACCTGGTCATAAACCAGCCCGCTCCGTCCCGCCTCATTGGCTCGTACGAAATCTTCGAATTTCTCGGACTGCCAGATTCTCGCTCCGCCCCTCCCCCCCCAAATCGAGTGGCGGATGAAACTCGGACCGGCGGTCTCTGTCGCAAGGGACCTGATAATCTCAGCTGCTTGGGCGCCAGCGGAATACATCTGCAAAGCCTGCTCCCTCACTCGGTTGCGTTCTGCTCTGATTCGCTCTAGGAAGGACAGGTAGCAGAAGGAAAGGCTGGCCAGCCTCTGCTTCTCCCTGTTGTAGAGGTAGCCGACTTCACCAAAGAACTTCAGCAGATTCTCTGTGTTCGAAAGAATCCCCACCCTGTAACCGGTCGACGGTCCGTCGACTCCTTGGTAATTGTAGCCTTCGACGCGGGCGGGTTCGGAGGATTCGACTCCAAGTGAATGGAGGAGCACTCTGAAGTCTTCGAGCAATCGGACTGCGCTGTCCGACAGACGGACCAGCTTGCTTACGCTGAAGTCTGGCATTTGGAAGTTGTAGCCGTTGACCGTCCTGGGGGTCGCAAGCTCGGCACCGAAGTAAGCGGCGAGGAAGAGTTTCTTCTGCCACTTCTCTGCAAGAAGGAGCCACCGCGGGAGCCCGTAAGTCTGGTTGGTCTTCTTGCCGTAGGGAGCCCCGAGGGTGACCATCAGGACGGCGAAGGAGGTCGCGGGTGATTGAAGGGAGTGCTCTGTGTAGTCGAACCCTGATGGACCGTAGGCCGTCTCTATACGGTGATGGCGCTTCCTGGACCAGGCGTGTGCCGAGTAACCCAGACTCGCCAGGTCGGCCTTGATGTCGGCCAGGTCTTCCTCTTTCCCATAGAATGATGTGTATTGCCCGGATTCGACCTCTGGAATCGCCCCGTCCCCGAAGATGAACCCCAAGAGCTTGAGGATCTGAGCTGTCCGGAGATCGCTGAGCTTCAGACTGTCCAGCCCCCTTTCGTGAAGCGCCCTCAGAACCTGGGATCTGGCTCTTCCTCTTTCTGTGATGCCCATCTTTTCCATTGTCCGATCCAAGGATTCGGGAGTAACGATCTCTAGGCCTGAAGGACGTGTGTACTCGACGCCTTCTACGCCGCTCGTCAGGAGGAGGTCCGTGGCGGTTATTTTTCCAGCCTCGACCATCCCGTTACGTGTGAGAATTGGATGGTCACTCGTGACAAGGATCTGTTTCCCTCCTTTCGTTCGTATCTTGAGGAGAGCTTCGGATTCCAATCTCTGTTGCCTTAGAATCGCCTTCGATGATCTTGCTTGCTGAGCCGAGACGTCGAAGGTGAGGAAGCCGTGGGCCTGAACCTCGGCATCGCCTATTCTCCTCCAGATCCCGTTCTCGTCGTAGATTCTGGAATCAGGGTGGAGGCAGTTGACATCAAATCCCACACCCCCAGGGGAAATGACGCCTTTTTCGGCGTCGAAAGCCGCCACACCGCCTATGGGGAAACCATAGCCCCAGTGGGCGTCGGCCATGGCGTAGGAGTACCTGACAATGCCCGGAAGGCAGGCTACGTTGGTCGCCTGCTCGATGACACCGGAGTCCATGGCGTCCAGGAGCTTCTTCGAGGCGTAGATGCGGGCAGGCACGTTCATCCCCTGCTTGTAGGACGTCGGGATCTCCCAGGTTACGTCTGAGATCTGCTTGATGGCTGGGTTTGCAGGCATGGGATTGTCCTCGAATCGGCTGCCTCGAGTTTGATTCTTAAAGCGTTTGGAGTTCAGATGTCGAGGACGACGGTCGTCTTCCAGCGTCCTCCCGCGCGGGTTATGCCGAAGAGGTGCATGGTCACGGCCTTCACGTCGTTGCGGAGACCGTGGCGGTCCCTGTCGATGGGTTCCCCGCTCGCGGTGGCGGACAGGGAGGTTCCACCGGGAGCGACTTTGATGTCGTATTCCTTGAAGAGGAGGGAGTCGACGTCCTTTGTTATGATGAGCTCGGTGAGGAAGTCGTAGAGGAGCCTGTCCAGGTCTGGGGATTCGAGCCTGAATTCCCTCTTGACTCCGCCCCGCAGCGACTTCGGGTCGACCATTATGTCAGTGATGGCGAGCGCGCACGATTCGAAAAGGCCGTCCACTGATTCGGATTCCGCCTCGAAGGCGATATCGGCGAGCGCTACGTCAGGGAGGAACTTGAACGTCAAATCCAAGGACGGCCCGGGCCCGAGTGCTCTTAACCTGTGCGCAGGTCCGGGGCGCTCAGGCGGCCGACTTTGCGGGGAGGATTTCGAGCTCCTTGCCTGCCGTCTCGAAGGCCCCGATGGCGATGTCCAGGTCCTCCTCGGTCAGGGCGGCGTTCATGATCGTGCGGATCCTTGCCTTGCCCTGGGCGACCACCGGGTAGACTATGGGGAGTGCGAAGACCCCGAGCTCGAAGAGCCTTGAGCTGAGCCTCTTGGCTTTGGCCACCTCCCCCACCATCACGGGTGTTATCGGGGTCTCGCTCCTGCCGATGTCGAACCCGAGGTCCCTCATCGCTTTCTTGAAGTATGTCGTGTTGTCCCAGAGGTTCCGGACGAGCTGGGGCTCCTGCTCGAGGACGTCCACGGCGGCGATGCAGGCTGCGACGACGGCGGGGGGATGGGAGCCGCTCAGGAGCCAGGTGCGAGACTTGTTGTACGCGAAGTTGACCAGGTCGCTCGAGCCAGAGACGTGGCCGCCGATGACGCCGAAGGCCTTGGAGAATGTCCCCATCTCGACGTGCACTTTGTCCCTTGGCAGGCCGAAGTGGGATACAATCCCTCTCCCTCCTTCGCCGAGGACCCCCTCGCCGTGGGCGTCGTCCACGTACACCATTGCCCCGTGCTCGGCCCCCAGGGCAGACACCTTGTCGAGGGGAGCGATGTCCCCGTCCATCGAGAAGACGCCGTCGGTGATGATCAGGATCCGCCTGAACTGGGGGGACGCACGCTCTGCTTCGTCGAGCACCTTTGCGAGGTCGTCCGCGTCTGCGTGCCCGTAGACCCTGCGCTCGGCGGGGGTGAGCCGCACGCCGTCGATTATGCTACCGTGATTGAGTTCGTCGCTGACTATCAGGTCCCCCTTGCCGGCGAGCTGAGGTATCAGCCCGGCGTTCGCGGCGAAGCCTGTCTGGAAGACCAGGGAGGCCTCCGCGCCCTTGAACTTGGCGAGGCGTCTTTCGAGCTCGATGTGGAGGTCCATGGTGCCTGCTATGGACCTGACCGAGCCGGAGCCCGCGCCGTGGGTCTTGATCGCCTCCGTCGCGGCGGCCTTCAGTTTGGGGTGGTTGCTCAATCCGAGGTAGTTGTTCGAGCAGAGCATCAGTACCTTCTTCCCGTCGACCGTGCACCAGGGAGTGCTGGGGCCTCCGAGGATTCTGAGCTTCCAGTCCAGGTCCTGGCGGACCAGGTCCTCGTACTCCTGCCTGAGGAAGGATGCGGCGTCCCTCATGACCGGTTGACGGGGTGCCGTGGGGTTAAACGTCTTTCTGGGTCTGAAGCCTGGACCCGAGTCTGGCCAGCATGTCGGCCGCCATACTGGGGAGGTCGTACTCAGGCTTCCATCCCCAGTCCCTCCTCGCCGCGGAGTCGTCGATTGACATGGGCCAAGAGTCTGCGATCTTCTGGCGCTGGTCCGGGGCATAGGCGACGCTGAATCCTGGGATGCGCTTCTGGATCTCCGACGACAGTTCGGCGGGGGTGAAGCTCATGGCCGACAGGTTGTAGCCCCCGTGCAGCTTGACCGAGCTGCGGTCGGCTTCCATGAGCTGCACGGTGGCCCTCAGGGCGTCGGGCATGTACATCATAGGAAGGGCCGTGTCCTGCCTGAGGAAGCAGGTGTAGGCCCGGCTCTTCAGGGCCGAGTAGAATATCTCTACGGCGTAGTCGGTGGTCCCGCCCCCTGGTTTGGCTTCGCTGCTTATGAGGCCGGGATAGCGGAGGCTCCTCACGTCCAGGTCGTGCTTGAGTGAGTAGTAACGGCACAGCAGCTCCCCGGCCACCTTCGTCACCCCGTACATGGTGGTGGGGTTCAGGGGTGCGTCCTGGGGTGCCAGCATCTTGGGGGCGTCCGGGCCGAAAACCCCTATGGAGCTGGGCCAGAAGAGTCTTCGGACACCGGTGGCCGCCGACGAGTCGAGGACGTTCTTGAGGCCCTTCATGTTGACATCCCAGGCCAGGTCGGGGTTCTCTTCCCCCAGGGCCGAGAGGACCGCCGCCAGGTGGTAGACCGTGTCGATGGCGTGCTCCCTGAATGCCCTCTCCACCGAAGCTCGGTCGGTGACGTCCAGGGGGACTATGGTGCCCGGGCCCGAGCCGGGTCGCACGACCTTGTCTGTGGCCGTGACGCCCTCTGTCCCGTATTTTTTCCTGAGAACTCTGACCAGCTCTGTGCCTATCTGCCCTGCCGCTCCGGTGACAAGGACACTGGGCGACATCGGTTGCGGGCCGCCGGGAGGTCGGGTTAAAACGTTGGCGCCGGTCAGGTGAGGATCTTCATAGTTATCGTCGAGACAACCCCGGGCTTTGACCTCAGGTTCTCCGCGATTATGGATTTCACGGCCTGGTCGTCGGCTCCTTCGACCATCACAAGGAGGTCGTAGAGGCCGTAGAGCTGGTAGACGGACTTTATGCCAGCCATCCCCTTCAGGGCGGAGACGCTCTGCTCCTCTGACCCGGGGCTCAGGTTGACCAGGACTATGGCTCGCTCCATGGCTTCGCACACTGAACCGGTGAGCCTTGGATTAAAGATTATGCCCCTGTGTGCAATATGCGCTCAAGGGCGTCAGCCGGCGGGACCATCTCCTCCTTGCGGGTCTTCATGTCCCTCAGGGTGACCGCATTCGCCTTCGCCTCCTTCTCACCGGTTATGACTGTCCATGTCGCGGCCATGCGGCTCGCGTCCTCTAGCTGCTTCGAGAGGGACTTCTGCTGCAGGGGGAGTTCGCAGGGGATGCCCCTGTCCCTGAGCGTGCGGCAGAGCTTCAGGGCGTCTGCGGAAGCCGCGCTGCCGGCCGCGGCGACGTAGACCAGGAGGCCCGGTGGGTGAGCCTGGGCGGCTATGGACATCGCCATCCGTTCGATCCCCCCGGCTGCGCCTGTGGCTGAAAGGTCGGTGCGTCCGAATATCCTCGGCAGGGCGTCGTACCTGCCTCCACCGAACAGGGAACCCAGGCGCGGGTTCCTGTTGTCCGCGGCCTCGAAGACGATGCCAGTGTAGTAGTCGATGCCCCTGACTATGCTCATGTTGTATTCGACGTTCTTCAGGCCCCGGGAGTCGAGCATGTCGGCGAGGGAGCGTAGGTCCTTCACTGAATCCAGCCCGACCTCGGAGGCGCTGGCAAGTACGTCGTCGGGCCTCCCATGCAGCCTGCCGAACTCGAGGAGGCGGTCGACCTGCTCCGGTTCGAACCCCTTCTTCGCGTACTCGTCCCTGAGGTCCTTGGGGGACTTCTTCTCGACTTTGTCGAGGGCCCGCATGAATTCGACGAGCCGGGCATCTTCGCCGATGCCGATGCGTTTTCTTATGAACTCCTCCACGACCCTCCTGTCCCCGACCTTCACCGTCGACTCCGAGATCCCTGCCCGCCTCATTATGGCCGAGCTGGCGTCTATCACTTCGGCGTCGGCTTCGACGGAAGGCGGCCCGAATATCTCCAGGTCCCACTGGTGGGACCACCTGTACCTCCCGTACTGCGGCTCGTCGTATCTCCAGATCCCCCCGGATGCGGCCAGCTTCACGGGGAGCCTGAGGTCCTTACGGGAGCAGACGTACCGCGTGATCCCGACTGTCATGTCGAAGCGGAGCCCGACGTCCCTTCCTCCCTTGTCCTTGAAGTGGTAGATCTCGGCGTCGACGGCTTCTCCGCTCTTCGCCCTGAGTATGCCGAGGTGCTCCAGGGTGGCGGGCTCCATCACCTGGAAGTTGTAGAGCCTGGCGACCTCCTCGAAGGCTGCCCGCACCCTCTCCTGCAAGGCGTACCTCTGGGGCTCAACGTCGTCCACCCCCCTGGGCAGGGTGAGGTCCAACCTAGTCGCCTTTCCGCTTGAGGGAGGAGAGCTGGGCGAGCATGGCGGTGAGCTGGAGCTCGGGCTGGGACCCCTGCACGAGGCGGAAGTCGTACTCGGCCAGGATGGATATCGCTTCCGCCATGTCGGGGACGTCCAGGGAGCCGAGGGCTTCGTTGGCGAACTTCAGGAAGTCCCTCTCCGGGATGCCGTAGACCCTTGTGAGCTCTATCATCTTAGTCCTCGCCGCGTCGAAGTCTCCCCCGATGGCGGTCGAGAGTATATCCGAGACCCGGGCTTTCACTGTCGCTCCGGTCACAGTTTTCACCGACTCGGTCGTCATCTCCCCGGACGCGGAGGCCGCCTGCATCAGATTGATTGCCTGCCTGAGGTCGCCCTGGGTGGCCTCGTAAATTGCGGCGAACACTGAATCCCCGACGTGTTTGAGCTTCTCCTTTCTTGCAATCGCCTTCAGGTGCTCCGTCACCGACGCTTCGTCGAGCCGCTGGAACCTGAAGATGGCGCACCTGCTCTGGATCGCCTCGATGATTCCCGACGAGTAGTTCGCGATCAGAATGAATCGTGTGTAGGCCGCGGTTTCTTCCATTATCCTTCGAAGCGCAGGTTGGGCCAACGGGGCCATCTCGTCCGCCTCATCGAGGATGATTAGTCTGAAGGGGACCCCCTCCCGCCTGTCCGAGTACCTGGCGAAGGTCTTGATCTTGTCCCTTACCATCTCCAATCCTCTTTCATCACTTGCGTTCAGCGACAGGGTGTAGTCTCTCCAGTAATCCCCGAGTATCTGCATGGCGACTATCATGGCCGTCGTCGTCTTCCCTGACCCGGGCGGGCCGGCGAAGAGCAGGTGAGGGAGCTGCTGCTTCTTCTGGATTAGGGCTTCCAGCCTCTGCTTGATGGTACTCTGGTCGACGAGTTCTGCCAGGCTGGTGGGCCTGTACTTTTCAACCCACATCAGGTCTTCTAGGGGCATCAGTACCTCCGCTCGCTTGCTTTCATTCGTGGTTTCTTGGCGGACTCGCCGTCGTTCTTATTTATTCGTTGGGAGGAGAAAACTCGCAAGAGATCCGATAGGCTAGGGCTGGCCGGACTGAACGCCATGGGAGACGAGGGGGAGCCGTCAATTGATTGTGCAAGGCTTATCCAATCGTGCGTCCCAAATTCGGCCCATTGTCAAGCGCGAGAGGGCGTCGTGTCGCTCTGGTGGCGATAGTCGCCGCTGGTCTGATTGTTGCGAGCTCGTTCTTCGTCGCCCTGTCGTACGAGGGCGGTGGGTCGCCTGTGATCCGAGTGGGGACTGTCTGGTCCGACAGGGTCGACACGCCGGAGACACGCCAGGTCTACCTCATGGAGCTGAACTTGTCCAACACGGCTTCGAAGTCCTGGGATTTCAACCCGGTGTTCTTGGTCCTCGGCAGCAACGCTTCGCTGAATTACTCTCCCGACGGCGGCTACAACGGGACAAGGGTGCTGGGAGCCACGACGATCCCCCAGGGAGGCCGCCTGATCGGTTATGTCGCCTTCGATCTTCCTGTCAAAGAAATCCCCTCGCGGCTGAGTTATCATGACCAAACGGCAGGAATAAGCTTGGAAGCGGCGAGCGTCCCTGAGGTGTCCGCGGTGGCCTCCAAATTCAATTACAACGCGTACCTGACAGTCAACGGCACGGGCCCGATCGTCCAGGGCTCGGGCTGGGGGTTCGGCTCGGTCATAATGAACGGGTTCATCGAAAACGACACCAGGGTCTTCTTCA
This sequence comes from Nitrososphaerota archaeon, assembly GCA_028867035.1. Lineage (GTDB taxonomy): Archaea > Thermoproteota > Nitrososphaeria > Nitrososphaerales > Gagatemarchaeaceae > UBA183. The sequence continues at coordinate 32,633 of JAGWHB010000007.1, forward strand.
CGGGCCAGGTGGTAAAGCTCGACCTATGGTTCGAATACCTCAAACGCCCGGTGGATCCCTCGTCCATAACAATAGAATCGGTCAGCGTAGAGAACGGGTTTCAGGTGGTCGGGGTCGACACTGTTCTTCCGTTAAACATGACGGGGTGGGGGAGCCAGGCTGGGATTGTGTTCTTGCTGAAGGTCCCGCCCGGCCAGCATACTGGCAACATAGACGTGGCCGTGCGGATATCTGCCTAGGCGCTTGCTACCTTGACGCCGAGGTAGAGCTTCGCCAGTTCCTGGTGCGAGAGGAGTTCCTTGGCCGATCCCTTGAATGCGTTCCTCCCCCCCACGAGCAGGTAGGCCTTGTCCCCCACCTCGAGGGCGCGCTTTGCGTTCTGCTCTACGAGCACGATGGTGAGGCCCCTCTCCTTGGCGAGGGTCTGGATCACCTTTAGGACCTGGGTGGCGTACTTCGGGGAAAGGTTGGCTGTCGGCTCGTCGAACATGATGACCTTGGGGTTCCTGAGCAGGGCCATGGTCATGGCTACCATCTGCCTCTCCCCCCCGCTCAGATTCACGACCTTCGAGGTGAGATAGGATCTGAGCTGCGGGAATATGTCGAGCGAAGCGTTGAGCCTCGACTGGAAGTCTGCCCTGGAGACGGTGTAGGCGGCCATCTTGAAGTTCTCCGTCACACTGAGCTGGGTGAACACGCTGTCGGTCTGCGGGAGGTAGGCGAGCCCCGACCGGGCGATGATGTAGGGGGGGTGGCCGCTGAGTGTCTTGCCGTCCATGGCGACAGAGCCTTTGTAGATGTTCGTCAGGCCTGCGATGCTCTTCAGGAGGGTGCTCTTCCCTGACCCGTTCGGGCCCACTATGATGGTGAGCTCTCCCGGAGAAGCCTCCAGCGAGACGTCGGTGAGTATCTGGAGCTTGCCGTATCCCGATGAGATGTTGTCGACCTTCAACATGCCCTAAGCACCGAGGTAAGCCTCTATGACCTTTGGGTCAGCCATTACGAGCTCAGGCTTGCCTGCGGCAACCACCTTGCCGAAGGCCATGGCCGTGACCGTGTCCACGTAGCTGAGGGCTATGTCGAGCCTGTGTTCGACTATCAAGAACGTGACGCCGAGCTCGTCTCGCAGCTTCAGAATCCTCCCGAATATCTCGTGCGCGAGGGTAGGGTTCACGCCGGAGATCGGCTCGTCCAGCAGGATTAGTCTCGAGCCGCTCATCAGCGCTCTTGCCAGCTCCAGCAGCTTCATCTGTCCTCCGCTCAGGGTTATCGCCCGCGAGTTCCATACCTTGCTCAGGCCCAGCAGGGAGAGAAGTTTGGCAGCTCTTTCCGTCGCCTCGGTCTCTGCTTTTGCCCACCTCCTCTTCATCAGAGATTTCAGGAACGACTCGCCTGGGTTCCCCTTCTCAGCGATCAGGATGTTTTCCAACACCGTGAGTTTCCAGAACAGGTTAGGGATCTGGAACGTCCTTCCTACCCCCTTGGCGTACATCTTGTAGGGCGGGAGCCCGGTGACGTCCTTGCCCTCGAAACGGACAGAACCGGAATCGGCCTTGTAGAATCCGCTGATTACGTTGATCAGGGTAGTCTTGCCTGACCCGTTGGGCCCGATCAAAATGTTCACCTTCTTCTCTTCGACGTCGAAGGAGACGCCGTCGAGTGCCTTCAGTTTTCCGAATGACTTTTGGATTTCCCGAATCTCGAGAATTGGGGCCATTGATACTCACAAAAAGAGGATGGGGATCTCTTAGTTTACGGTGGGCTTACCCAGGTTACTGTATCTGAGTTGTAGTCGTAGGTCCCAGCCAATACCCAGTTGTAGGTGCTGCCGGAAGCAACAACCTTCCAAATCTGGTACGAACCGGGGATCCTGTCGTTGCCGTCAAGTCCTTCCCAGCCCGTAAGGCCGTAGAAGCTGTTGGCGACAGAGACGAAGACGTTGTGAATCGCCGTGCCTGAGTTCTGACCCGCCGTCATTATCGCGAGGGCTGCAAGCCAGACGTCGTCGTAGCCTTCCATTGTGTAGAAGACTCCGCCTCCCGTGATGGCTGCGAGCGCCGAGGTGCCTGCGTACTTATGGTAGAATGCGAGTGTCTTGCTATTGTTGACGACGTTGAAGAGTGTGGATGGCAGTTCCACGTGCGACGTGTACTGTCCGACGGTTGAGTTGCTCAGAAGCGAGTTCTGGGCTTCGCCGTCGCTACCATACCACGGAACGTTGTTGTAGATGGCTGCGCTTTGAGTTGAAGCCTGGTGAAGCAGCGTGCCGAGCTCCTGGAAGGAGATGGCTACGATCGCTACATGACCAGCCGCAGCGCCCGTGTTCAGGGTGTTGAACTCGTTGGATATCTGGGTAATCAGCGAGGTGAAGTCGAGAGTGGATGTTGCGTACTTGTATGGCCCTCCGATGGCAGACGCGGACATACCGTCCTTCACGAGGAAGGACTTGGTCGCGTTCGCCAGACCGCCGCCGTAGGTGTCGTCCCTGTTGACAAGGATGACTGCCTTGGCTCCCTGGGTCAGGACTTCCCTAGCAATAGCCTGCCCCTGGGCCGCGTCGTTCGGAGCGGTCCTGAACAGGTAGTTGCTCGTTGTGTCCGTGACGTGCAGAGCCGGCGAGGTGGACGATGGGCTGATAACAACGATGTGGTTCGAGTTGGCGTAGCTCAGGAGGTTCTCGGCTGCGCCGCTGTTGAGCGGTCCGATGACGACCTGGATGCCCGCGGTGTACATTGACTGGAGGTCGTTGAGCGCCTTCGTCGCGTCGAGTGCGTAGTCCTGGTTGTTCAGTTTGAACGTCAGGTTGCACCCGGACGCCTGAGTGAAGGCGTTCACCTCGGTTATGGCGATGTTCTCGGCTGCGAGGTCGCCCTTGCCCTGAGCGGACAGTTCGCCGCTGAGGTCGTTAAGGGCGCCGATGGTCACCGTCTGGCCATTGCACAGGCCGCCTGCTTGCGCCGAGCTGATCACTGTTGTTGTGGAATATACTGTAGATGCCCCACCAAGTCCCAAGGATGGAGCTGCGACATATAACGCACCTGCACCGATGAGAAGTCCCACGATAAGAGATCCGATTAGTGCTGAAGTAGATGCCCCTCTCTTTTTCAACGGAGTTCCGACGGCAGTCGGGAAAGTATTTTAAGGCTTTTGAAGCCTTGGCGCGAAGATAAGCCCGTTTGGTTCCGGCTTTCCTGATTTACGGGGTGTTGTACGGAACCCTGTTTGCCTTGATGGCGATGGGCCTTACTCTCACATACATGACCACAAAGGTCCCCAACTTCGCCTATGGGTCCTTCGTGACCATCGGACTCTACACAGCCTATCACTTCAGCACGGTATACAGAATCAACCCCTACTACTCGAGCATAGTCGCATTCGTTGTCGCGGGACTCATATCGGTGCTGATGTACATAGGTATACTCCGGCCGCTGGCGAGGCGGGGGACTCCTCTCGTGGCGTTGATGATCGCGACGTTCGCCGTCGATATCGGGTTCATCGGGATCATAGGCATCTACACCGATTATATGCAGGCGCTCTATCCCTATTCGTACCCCAAGCAGCTCCCCGATGCCCTCCCGGGGGACTTCTCGGTTTTCGGCATCCAGGGGCTCTTCTTTGTCGCACCGATCGTCCTGGCTGCGATAACCCTGTCGATCTACCTCCTGTTCACCAGGACGAAGTTTGGGATCGCCATGAGGGCGTCTGTGGAGAACTCGTCGTTGGCCAGGATACTGGGGATAAACGTCGAGCGGGTGAACGTGGTATCCTGGATGCTGGCAGGGGGTTTCGCGGGGGTCGCCGGGGCGCTCTACACCCTGTGGCTCCCTGGCGGCACGAATACGGGGTCTGACCTGATCGTGGACATATTCGCTGCGAGCGTCCTCGGAGGGCTGACGAGCATATTCGGGGCGGTACTCGGCGGGCTAGTGATAGGGGCGAGCTCCGACTTTGTAACCACGGGGCTTGGGCAGGGGCTGGGCTACTACGGCGCCGCGGCCATCGGACTTCTGTCGGTCATGCTTGCGGTCCTGCTGTTCCGTTGGAAGGCCGGCGTCGCCAAGGCAAGAGCGGGAGCCACTTGGAAGGGCCCTCTGGACCGGAGGTTGATACTTTCAGGGCAGGGGGTCCTGAGCTTCATCCTGCTCGTCATCGGAGTGTACATGTTCGTTGAGATTGCGACCGGGTTCTCGACCGACATATTCGTGTCGGGACTTGTCAACGGCTACGGACCGGACGTCCAGCCGTACCAGCCCGCAATCCCCCTGCTGATAATGGTGTTCACCCTTCTGGTCATCCCGCAGGGCATAGTCACGCTCAAGTGGCGCAGGCCGAAGAAGGCGAAGCAGTAGAATGGGGCTTCCTGTCATCAACCTATTCGGGAACTTCAACATAGTGTCGTTCTCCATCGATTTCGTAGCTTTCTATGCCCTCTATCTCGCGATCAGCCTTTCGCTCAACCTGGAGTTCGGTTTCGCGGGGGTCCCCAACTTCGGCAAGGTGCTGTTCATAGCCGGGGGGGCCGCAGTCGCTGGCTCGCTTTCCGGGAGGCTGGCGGCCTACGTGCTCAACGTCCCCACCCATGGGGATTTCATCACCTTTAACCCGACGATAATCATCGCAGTCGACTCGATCCTTCCTTCGGTCCCCGTGTTTGTAGTCCTGATGTTCGTCTTTGCATTGCTGATAGGGGGCGCCATAGGCGCCTTGTTCGGGTACCTTGCGTCTTTTCCAGCCATAAGGCTGCGCGAAGACTACCTCGGCATGCTCCTGCTCGGCGTGGCGCAGTTCTGGCAGATAATCCTGCTGACGTACACGCCTTTGACCGGGGGGGACCAGAACATCGCGGTTCCGAATCCATACATCTATTTCACCAACCTCGGGACCGGGTACGCCACCCTGGCTGAGATGGTCGTTGTCAGCGTCTTCGCTGTGGCCGTTTTCATCTATGCTGAGAGGGTAGCCAGGTCCCCCCTAGGGAGGACGCTGAAGGCCGTAAGGGAGAGCGAAGATGCGGCCAGGGCGCTTGGCAAGGACGACGCGGCGTTCAGGAGGAACATCCTGATCGTGGCCTCGGCCATCGCAGGGGTGGCGGGGGCGATATATGCCTTCCAGGTGTCATCGGTGACCTACGACACGTGGACGAGGTTCGTTTGGACGTTCTGGCCCTTCCTGATAGTCATCATAGGGGGAGCGGGAAACAACGTCGGGGTGGCGGTGGGTGCCTTCTTCTTCGCCCTTGTGTACAAGGGTTTGCTCCAGGTGCAGCCGTACCTCCAGCCGTACCTCCCGTTCGACCCGAACTGGCTGACGTATCTGCTCTTCGCGAGCCTCCTTATCGGGATATTGATGCTGAGGCCCGAAGGGCTCGTCAAAGAGAAGTCCGCGCCCACGCTCCCGCGGAGGAAGCTGATGTCGATCCTAGGACAGGCAGCCCCTGAATCTGCGCCGTCAGACGAAAGGCCGAGGGCCAGAAAGGGGATCGCATGGCTCAGAAGTCTGTTCGACAGAAGACGGCAGCAGACCTGAGACCGAATCTGGGGCCATTACATCTCCGAACGTTTATTATCGAGACAGGCCCGTCGCGGTCCGCTTTGTCCGAGGAGCAAATCGCCCTAAGGCAGATGCTCGAACGTCGGGAACGGGAGTATCTCCTTGGGAAAGCAAGAGCAAGGATGAGGTCGTCCGTTGAGAATCTGGACGTCGGGGACTTCCACGCCGACAAGCTGAGCGAGGGGGAGACAGTCGAACTGCCCAGATGGGTGGTGGACGAGCTCGTCTCGCAGGGGATGGCGGAATCGGCGGAGTCGCCGTTCGAGAACGAGGTGTTCAGCTCGTTGAGCAAGGAGAAGATGATGGGGCCGCTTCAGCTCTCAGGGCTCCCGCCTGACTTCTATGTGAGGATGCGGCGGAGGCTGGGCGGGCTGAGCGTGGGGGTGGCGGAGGGGAAGGTGAGGCGAGAAGACTACGAGAGGCTGAGGGCTGTCTGCTACGACCTCGTCGGGATCAGGCTGAGCAAGCTGCTCTCCTTGTCGAGTTCGTCCGCGCCTGCCTCGACCCTGGCGGAAAGGTTGACCCCGGAGGAGAACTCTTTCTTCTCCATGACTCAGTCCCTGTCGAAGGAGTGGAAGGCAGGGCTCCTGGGGGGTGCGAAGTAGTTGGCGACGCTCGCCAGCGGCAAGCTTTCGGAGATGTTCGAGGATTTCCTGAAGTCCGTGACCGACAGGAGCGGGAACCCAGTCTACAGGGCGAAGATTTCGCAGCTGATCTCGAGCGAAGGGAAGTCGCTGGTCGTCGACTTCGGTGACCTGCTCAGGTACAACAACGACCTAGCGAACAGGGTGCTACTGGAGCCCGACTCTTCCCTGGCTTCGTTCAAGATCGCAGCCTTCGAGACGATGAGGAGCGAGAACGCGCTCTACGCGGACAGGGTGAAGCGGGAACTCGCCGTGAGGCTCAGGGCCTTCCCGGACCTGGTCCCCCTGAGGAAGGTGGACACGTCGCACATCGACCACATGATAGCAGTTTCGGGGATGGTGGTGAGGACGTCGGAGCTGAGGCCCATGATGACAGAAGCGGCGTGGGTCTGCCCGAGCGGCCACCTGACCTACCAGGAGCAGGACGACCTGGCCCTGAAGAGGCCCGCCAAGTGCGAGCTCTGCGGGGAGATCAGGAACTTCGAGCTTGACAGGCGGCACAGCAGGTTCATCGACTTCCAGATATTCAGGGTCCAGGAGCTTCCTGAGGAGCTCCCGCCTGGGCAGCTCCCTCAGTTCTTCGACGTGAACGTGGAGGGGGACATAGTGAACACGGCGAGGCCGGGGGACAGGGTGGTGCTCACAGGCATCGTACGGGCGGTCCCCGACTATGCCCTGGGGCAGGTGAGGACGAGGCTGTTCAGGTCCCAGATAGACTGCAACCACGTGGAGGTGAAGGGGAAGGAGCCGGAGGCGGTGCAGGTCACCAAGGAAGACGAGGAACTGATCAAGAAGATCGCCGCGTCTCCGGAGGCCTATGACAGGCTGGTGAACTCGATAGCGCCTGTGATAATAGGACACCTGGCTGAGAAGGAGGCCATCCTCCTGCTGCTCGCGGGGGGGAGCGCGACGGTCCTTCCCGACGGGACGAAGCTGAGGGGGGACATCAACGTGCTGTTCGTGGGGGACCCCGGGACGGGGAAGTCGGAGATGTTGAGGTTCTCTTCGCAGGTCGCGCCGCGTGGGCTATACGCGTCTGGGCGGGGGACTACCGCTGCTGGGCTGTCCGCGGCCGTCATCAGGGAAAAGAACGTGCTGATGCTGGAAGCGGGGGTCGTGGTCCTCGCGGATCAAGGCCTGGCTGCAATAGACGAGTTTGAGAAGATGAAGCCTGAGGACAGGACCGCGCTGCACGAGATGATGGAACAGCATTCGTATCATCCCCTTACCGAAATCATGTTTTGTAACGGGGAGAAGAAGAGAATAGGAGAGGTTGTCGAGGCAGCTTTCGCTTCTAATCGAGAATCAGTCGTCCGTGGCATAGACTGCGAAATACTGCCAATGGGGCGAACTTTGAAGTTGCACTCAGTTGGCCCAGATTACAAGATTATCGACGCAGTAGTAGATAGGGTAAGCAGGCACAGAGCGCCGGACCATTTCATTAAAATCAGCTACTCGAACGGGAGATCGATGTTAGTTACCCCGGAGCATCCAGTTTTTGTCTATGGGCGGGACACGATTTCGGCGGTTCCTGCTTCTGATGTCACAGAAGGGGATTTTGCGCCTGCGCCAATCATCGTCCCCACTTCCGATCAGAAAATTTCGCTAAGTGAAGTATCGTTGGCAGCGAATGCGAAGAGGATTCTGCAACAGCACCAGCTTACCCCGGCCTTGGGAAGAGTCCTCGGCTACCTTATCACGGAGGGGAATTTCTATCTAGGAAGGACCACTGAAATTAATTTCGCAAACTACAATCAGTGGATTCTGGACGACATGAACGCACATGCGGAACCACTCTTCGGCTTCAAACCAATCCCGCGAATGGTTGATGGTCAGCAAACGGTCTCCAGATACGTCTCCAAAGCGCTCTACGACTATTTCGTCCAGAACTTCCCCGAGATGGTCAAACTTGCGAAGGAAAAGAGGGTGCCCAAGGTTGTATTCGCCGCGGATGCAGAGACCATAAGGCAGTTCCTAGTAGCAGCGTTCTTAGGCGACGGCGGGGTCGAGACTGACGCGGTTTGCTACAGAACTTCCTCGCGGGGACTTGCGGACGACTACCAGGACCTCCTCCTCCGACTGGGGATATCTTCCAGAATTGTGACTGACAGGTCGAACTGGTCTTACAAAGTCTATGTGATGGGCGACTCTATGCCGAAGTTCTTCGAACTCATCGTCGATGAACACGACCCCCGGCGGGAAAAGGTACGCCGGCTGATGGAAAGGGGCCTGTCGAAAGCGAGACATCATGATGTCTTCCCGACTGATGCAATCAGGATTCTGATAAGGTTGCGCTCGGAGCTGGGGATGCAGTACAACGGGAAATATTGGCGCAATCTTCAAGAAAGCTCAGGGATTACAAGAGATTCGTTTGACAGAGAACTAGGGCTGCTTGGGAAGCGCGCACTCGAGCTGGAGGAGATAGTTGGAAACGACTCGCTGTCCACAGGCGAGATGAGAAGGGGATGTGGTTGGTCTCAAGCCGAACTCGCCTCGATGGCTGGGATTCCAAGAGGAAATGTGGATTACTTGGAGAGAGGCGGATACAAGGAAGGAAAGAAAAGATTCGAGGCATCGATTAGAGCGGCTGCGGCTGAGCACCTTCGTGGATCTAGGGCCGAAATTGTGAAGCTAGGCGAACTGCGTAAGCTCAGATTCCTCAGAGTGAGGAAGGTGGAGCGTCTGGAGAACCAGGGAGAATGGAAGAGTGACTGGGTCTACGACCTTACCGTCGAACCAACCCACAACTTCATCGCACAAGGGCTGATACTTCACAACACTGTGACGATAGCAAAGGGGGGCATCTATGCGACGTTGAACGCGAGGACTGCCATACTGGCGGCGTGCAACCCCGTGCTCGGAAGATACAACCCGTTCCAGAACCTGACAGAGAACATTGGGACGCTTCCCATCCCCCTGCTGACCCGCTTCGATCTGATATTCGTGTTCAGGGACCAGCCCTCCCCGGCCGAGGACGAGAGGCTCGCCACCCACATCCTTGCGGTCCATGCTAGGAAGTCCTACGCGACCCCGCCCCCCATCGAGTTCGCACTGCTCAAGAAGTACCTGGCCTATGCCAAGCGGCTTACGCCATCCCTCACCAAGGATGCCATGGACCGGATAAAGGACTACTACCTGCAGCTCAGAAAGGAGGGCGGGACAGACGACGCCATCCCACCCACACCGAGGACGCTCGAGGCGCTCATCAGGATAGCGACGGCCAGGGCGAGGGTCCTCCTGAGGGACGAAGTCAAAGAGGAGGACGCGCTGGCCGCGATAGCACTCATGAACCGGATGGTGGAGGAGGTGCTGACGGACGCTGCTACGAAGAAGACAGACTTTGGGATACAGCTTGGAAAGCCGGTTGGGGAGACGAAGAGCCTGAAGGCGGCCCTCGAGGTGCTGAAGGGCATGGAGGGACCGGAGAAAAAGCCGGTGGAGAGGAAGGCGTTCAAGGAGGAGCTGATGAAGGCGAAGTTCTCCGACGAGGACGCGGAAAAGATGATCAGGACGATGTTCAGGGAGGGCATAGTCTACGAATCCAAACCCGGTTTCATCCGAAGGTTAGGCGGCTAGGCTCGGGGTCCGACGGATGAAGCTTGAGGAAGTCGCGATCCCCCCGGAACTGCGTCTGTTCTTTCAGGAGAAGGGGATAGCAGAGCTATACCCCCCGCAGGAGCAAGCAATACGGGCCGGGCTGTTGGAGGGGAAGAGCCTGGTGGTGAGTTCGCCAACAGCATCGGGAAAAACCCTTTTGGCACTCATGGCGGGATACATGAAAGCCAAGCAGAGGAGGAAGGTGGTGTACCTCGCCCCCCTTCGGGCGCTTGCTTCGGAGAAGTACCAGGAGTTCGCGGAGTTCTCCAAATTCGGCCTTCAGACGACGATCTCCACCGGGGACTACGATTCGAGCGGGGAGTTCCTGGGGAGGGCGGACATTATCGTCCTGACCAACGAGAGGTTCGACTCGGTGATGAGGCACAAGGTGTCGTGGATAAACTCCGTGGGCCTGTTCATAGCAGACGAGGTCCACCTCGCCGGGAACGACAGGCGCGGGCCGACGCTGGAGATGATACTCACGAAGGCGCTCCACCTTGGGTTGGACGCCCAGCTGCTCGCGCTCTCGGCGACCATCAGCAATGCGAAGACCATCGCTGACTGGCTGCGGGCGGTCCCCGTAGAACTCGACTGGAGGCCGGTGCCCCTGAGGGAGGGGGTCTACGACTACAGCAGGATACTTTTCGCCGATGGGGAGGAGAGGCGGATTCCAAAGTCGACCTACGGGTCCCCCATCGACGTCGCCATGGACACGGTCAAGGAAGGGGGCCAGGCGCTGGTGTTCGCAAACACGAGGCGGAGGGCGGTCAGCCTGGCGACCAGGGCGGCGGAGCTCACCCAGAGGCAGCTGACGGTCGAAGAGAAGAAGGCGGTCTCCGAAGCGTCCAGGCGCATACTGAGCGCCGGGGAGGAGACGAGCCTGTCGAGGTTGTTGGCGGAGGTCGTGGCCAAGGGGTCCGCGTTCCATCACGCGGGGCTGGAGGCGGAGCACAGGAGGATCGTGGAAGAGTACTACAGGGCCCGGGCGGTCAAGCTTCTGGCAGCCACACCGACTCTGGCCGCCGGCGTCAACCTCCCCGCAAGGAGGGTGGTCGTAGCGGACATGACAAGGTACGACTCGGAGCACGGCGGGAACGCGGAGATCTCCGTCCTTGAGTACAGGCAGATGGCCGGGCGGGCGGGGAGGCCCCAGTATGACGACCACGGGGAGACGGTCATGATCCCTCCGCCGTCAGCTTCGTCGGCCGATTTCCTTGAGCACTATACGAAGGAGCCCCCGGAGCCGATAGAGTCCAGGCTCTCGGACGAGGCGGCGATGAGGTCCCACACCCTCGCCACCGTTGCCACCGGGAGCGGGACGTCGAAGGCGGACCTGGACAGTCTGTTCGCCAGGACACTCCTCGCCATGCAGGTGGGCCCGAAGGAGACGGGGAGGCTGACGGAGAAGGCGCTGGGGTACCTGCTGGGGGAGAGGCTCCTGGAGTCCCATGGGGAGCTCTTCTATGCGACTGACTTCGGGCGGCGGGTGTCGATGCTATACATCGATCCGGTCACTGGGGTGATGTTCAGGGACAGCATCAGGCGCGCGGAGCAGGGGCGCAACTACACGGCAGGGATACTTCTCCTGGTGGCATCCTCGCCGGACTTCGAGCCGAAGTTTCCTCTGCGGAGCAAGGACTACGACCAGGCGATGGCGTTCATCGAGGAGCACTCGTCAGAGATGCTGGAACGGCACACCTCGAGGGCATTCGCAGACTACGACCGCGTGCTGCAGGACATGAGGAGCGTGATGGCCCTGCACGGGTGGATAGACGAGTGGAGGGAGGAGCAGCTCCTGACGAAGTTGGGGGTTGAGCCTGGGGACATGCACAGGGCAGTGGACAACGCGGACTGGCTGCTCCACGCGCTGGAGGACCTGGCTAAGCTGTTCAAGATGCCCGAGATGGTGAGGCAGTCGGAGCTGCTCAGGAGGAGGGTGGCGAGCGGGGTGAGCGAGGAGCTGGTGGAGCTGACCGAGCTGCAGGGAGTTGGGAGGGCGAGGGCGAGGGCGCTCTACACCGCGGGCTTCAGGACGTTGGAGGACATCAAGGATGCTCCCGCCGAGAAGCTGGCCAAAGTGGAGAAGGTGGGGACGGCCGTGGCGCGGAAGATCAAGGAGCAGGTGGCCAAGTACTGACCGGCCAGGAGGCGGAGTTCGAGGTTGCAGCGGCCGAGCTGGCGAGGAGTATCGAAGGCGCGGTGTCGGAAGCGGTCGTGGGGGAGAAGAGGGTGGCCGTGGCCTTCTCTGGGGGCCTTGACAGCACGGTAGTCGCGAAGTGCGCCATGCGCGAGGTCGAGGTGGTGGCTTGCACGGGGTTCTCGGCGGGTTCAGGGGACGCCACAAAGGCGAAGGAAGCCGCCGCCGCCCTGGGCCTGGGTTTGGTCGAGACTCGGCTGACCCCGGTGAACGTAGCGGAAGGGCTCGCAGGGATAGACCTTCCGTTCCAGCCGACGCTGATGGACAAGAGCCTCTGGGTATTGTACTCGCTGGTGGCCAGAAGTGCGAGAGACTCGGGGGCGAGGGTGATGCTCCTCGGCCAGCTCGCCGACGAGCTCTTCGGAGGATACGCGAAATATGCTGAAGCGGTGCGGGTTCAGGGAGCCGAGGCGGCCAGGACGATGATGGACATGGACGTCCGGGAATATGTCGGGAGGGGGAGGCTGCGGGACGTGGCGGCATGCGGGAGGTGGGTCGAGCCGAGGTTTCCCTTCGAAGGGAGACAGGTGATGGAGCTCGCCTCCTCGATGCCCGTGTCATTCAAGATAAGGGATGGGGTGCGCAAGGCGGTCCTGAGGAGGGCCGCGGCGGTCCTCGGGATACCTGAGGGACTTGCGGGGACGGCCAAGAAGGCCGCACAGTACAGCTCGGGGGTCCAGAAGCTGGTCGCCGGTTCACCCTTTTAACGCCCCCGACGGACGGCACTCCATGATTCCCTCACCGCAACCGAAGGGGAAGCTCGTTGGCTTCAAGCCACTTCAGGAGAGGTTCAGCTACTATGCCCTGGAAGACGGGACGGTCCTTGGCATAAAGCCTGCCATGGTGAAAGTGTACAGGCTGCAGAACCCGGACGGCAGCCTCGCCTCTTCTCCCGATGGGACTCCAGCGTACTTCTATACGACCCAGAACATCACCCAGGTCCTCACCCCGGACGAGTACAAGTCGTTCAAGGACGACGGCCTGACTGAATGAGTGGGGCTCCGTATCTAGCGTCTGACGACTCCGCCCTGCTCAGGAGGGCCCTCGAGAGGTACTCGGGGGAGAGATGCCTCGAAATCGGAGCGGGGAACGGAGGCAACCTCGTGGACCTTTCGGGAAGGTTCCGGCTCGTGGTGGGGACGGATCTGGTGAAGCCCTCGATGGACGACTGGAAGGGAGAGGCCAACTTCGTGCTGGCGGACCTGGCTTCGAGCACGAGAGGCTCGGCCTTTGACCTGGTGGCGTTCAACCCTCCATACGTCGCGGCCGGACCTGTCGGGGACGCGGCCGTCGAAGGGGGGCCAGGACTGGAGGTGCCCAAGGCGTTCCTTGAGGAGGCGTTGCGCGTAGTGAGGAAGGACGGAGTCGTGGTGTTCCTGTTGAGTGACGCCGCGAAGCCGGACGAGTTCGAGCGGATTTGCGCTCGGCATGGGTTTGGTCTGCAAAGGATCGGGTCGCAGAGGCTGTTCTTCGAAGAGCTTTCGGTCTACGAGGCCGTGAAGGCACAGAGCTCCCGCTAGGTGGACGGGCCCCTCCGGCCGGCTATTCCTGCAGGTCTACCGCTAGACGTCTGCACCAGGTGCCAGCTTCCCCTTCGAAGTTGGTCTGCTGGCGTACGGTGACCGGCCTGCCAAGCCTGGCTCCCAGGGCTCCCTGGAAGAATCCTTCGTGGAAGGCGCACTCGAACATCTCGCTGGTGCCTTGGAGCTGGCCGCACACCGTGCAGTTCGAGATTTGGAGGACGAGGGGGTCCCTGCCTTCGACCGAGAGCGACCCTATCTTGTAGGCCTGCCAGATCCTTGAGAACTCGGCCAGCATCTGGTCGAGGGAGAGGTTGGCCAGCTTCGCGGCGGCCTTCCTCCCGACCTGTTCGCCGAACTCGTGCATCACCTGTTTCGAGCCGAGACCGAGGTACGACAGGAGCGGCGTGATGCCGGGGGCGAAGTAGTCTGCCATGGTGGGGAACTGGCGCCAGAAGGAGTCTTCTTCTTTTTCTTTTTCCACTGCCTTCGTTGCCATGGGCAACACTTGGGGGGCCCCACGTTAAGCGAGCCCCCTAAGCGGTTAGGGAGGAGGCAAGTGACGGTGCGGTTTTCATTATTGGGAATCGTCTTTCCGCGTTATATACATGAGGACTACCCTAACCTGTTAAGATGCTCAGGCAGATAGCACTACAGGTAAGGACCAAGAACACGCTCCAGGACGCGGCAAAGCAGCACGGGACCAAACTGAGCATAGTGGATTGCAAGTCGTTCAACAGGACAGGCATGTCCCTACTAATCGAGCTCAGGGGAGATGCGCAGAGGATCCGCGCGACAGCGGCGGAAATAAGGAGGACCGAAGGGGTTAGGCAGGTAGTCGAAGGTGAAGGGTCAGGGGAGGCGGTGCCGCTGCTCGTAGTGCTCGACAGGCCCGAGATATGCAGGGCATCTAACGACGCTGCCATAGTCTGCCTGGATTGCGCCCTGAATTCTGAGGCTTCTCCTTCCGAGTGGAGGTTCATTGCCAGGAAGACGAGCGACTTCCGTCAGGTCCTTTCCAAGCTGGCCAGAGAAGGCATCGAGACTAGGATAGAAGACGTTGCCCCCCTCGAGAGAAAGGCTACCTTGACAGGACGACAGAAGGAGATAGTGGCCACCGCCGTGACGCAGGGATACTTCGAGTTCCCCAGGAAGATCAGCCTGACGGGCCTCAGCGCGCAGGTGGGAGTCAAACCTTCGACCCTGAGCGAGATACTCAGGAGCGCCGAGCGCAGGATTATGGCGAACGCCCTCGGCGTGCCGTTTCGGGAAGAATAGAACCCCACTGATCGGCGGAGCGCGCATTTCCATTCTCTTGATTCAGTGTGGAGTCCGGTACATGACAGCTAACAGGTAAGGGAAAGGGCCTGATTCGCCCTAACAAGTTAGGGAGACGCGCTATCTGGGGTTGGGCACCATACCCGTGCCATGAGCTTCCTAAAGAAAAATGGAACGCTTGTTGGAATCATACTCGCAGCTTCTTCACTCCTCCTCATCAGCTCGACGCCAGCGTACGCCATCGACCAGAACGGCCTAGTCGCCGGCGGCTCCATCTGGCTGGAGACCACGATAGCGGTGGCCATGGTGTTCGTGACAGCCATGGCGTTCTCGTTGCAGATCGCCAGGGGATACTTCCTCAGGATGCTCGAGAAGTTCACCCTTAGGCTCGGCGCCGACATCTGGTGGCTGGCGTACGTCCTAATCAGAGACGCTCTCATCTTCATGGCATTCATAATGGGGCTCCTTGTCTTCTTCCCAGGAACTTTCCAGGACTATGCCATCGCGGTACCGTTCATGCCCGTGTCCGTCGTGCTCTTCGGGATGGCGTTGGTCACAAAGCTGTACTTCGACGCGGACGAGAACAGGAACGCGTTCAGGGTGGTGACCCTGCTCGTCTTCGGCGGGACAGCGCTCTGGATCTTCGGGACAATATTCGTGACCGAGACTCCGCTCGCTCTTGGGACGCTCCCATCGGGCGTAAGCAGCACAGGCGGCATATGGTACGCGGTCTACAACACTTTCAGTTCCCAGGTGAACGTCGACCTTTCGATGGTGACATTCAACATAACGTTCGCAGCACTCGGTGTCATAGCTCTCTTCGGGCTGGCGCACCCGATGCTCCATTCGAGAGTCGGAAAACAGACCCCCAAGATCGCCCATTCCCAGGGGCCGGCCTCCCCGGCAGGTTTGCCAGGAAGGGCGCTTCCCAGGCAGGCCGCCGAGCCCGCGCTTCCTAGACTACAACCCAGCACTGCGACAGGTTCGCTTCAAGCATCGGCTCCCTCACCGAGGGAAGCCGACTACATACAATAGGGGAGAGGAGCGATGGGGCTCTACAGATTCGTCGTCGACGAGACGAAGTGCATGAACTGTGGAGCCTGCATGGACCTCTGCCCCTCCACATGTATTGAGTTTACCAGACCGACAGATGTCGGATTCTACGGCCCCGTAATGGGTGGGACGGCCCCCAAGGACTGGATGATGGAGAAGCCGTACCTGATCGACCAGGAGAGGTGCACGGGGTGCCAGATATGCGTCAGAGAGTGCCCAACCAACGCAGTTACGGTGGAGCTCGATCCCACGAAACCGATGTCGGCGAGGCCGAAGCCCGTCATAATCAGAAGAGAGAGGTTGGTCGACGACGGGACCTGGCACCCCTTGTCGGAGTACACAAGGGAGTACCTGAAGCGGCCCGTCAGCAGCATGTGGTCGGGGATGTCTGACTGGAAGCCGATGACCGAGTCCAGGGAGCCCGCCCGGGTGTGGAGGAGTATGAAGAAGCCCAAGGAGCAGACCGCGCCTGCGCGACAGGTCCAGGTCAGCGAGGCCCAGGCTCAGGACCAGTAGACCTTCTCAAATCTGAAAATCGAATCCGTCTCTTATTAGTCTCCCGGGTATCGGTCGATGTAACCTTGGCGAATTGGAGGGATCCGCGGAGGCCAACGCTGCTCGAAGGTATGGCGGCCAGGTCCCAGCTCATAGAGGCCCCTCTTCACGCGTACGCGGTCCAGGTCTCCAGGTGCAGCGGGGTGGGTGAGTGTGCCGCGGTCTGCCCCGTCGGGGTCTTCGGCACAGACTTGGGAGGAAGATGCGCGGTGATGAATGAGGAGCTCTGCTTCGGGTGCATGGCATGCGTGGCCCAGTGCGCGGAGAACGGGGTAGCCGTCACGCCCAGGGACGCCAGAAGGTATCCGTCCGTCGAGGAGCTGCTTCGCTAGTCGCCGGGAAGCCGACGCCTTTTTGAAGGATGTTCCCCCCGGCCCCCCGTCGGTGAATCGTATTTTGACGTGCGCCTGTTGTCCGCGGGTCGGTTAGCGGGCTTCGGAGATTTGGGTTGGCATCGACTGGGCTTGGGTCCAGGATCAACGGGATCATACAGCGGAACTATCTGGCAAAGTGGACCGTCATAGGGCTGTTCATAGGCATAATCGCCGGTGTCGGAGCGACTATTTTCTATCTCATGATTCAGTTCGCTACGAACTCCATACTGGGGGGGATCACGGGGTTCTATCCTCCAAACCCGGCAGGCGAGTCGGTCGCGACGGTCGGGCTGAATCCGAATTTCTGGCTTGTCCCCATTTCGACGGCTCTTGGCGGCCTGGCGACGGGTCTGATCGTGTACAAGTTCGCCCCCGAGGCCGAAGGACACGGCACCGACGAGGCGATTGCCGCATTCCACAGGAAGGACGGGAAGATAAGGAGGAGGATACCGATTGTCAAGGCGATCGCTTCGGCATTCACCATCGGGTCTGGGGGAAGCGGGGGGAGGGAGGGACCGACAGCGCAGATAGCGGCTGGGTTTGGGTCGTACGTGGGGGACGCGCTGAAACTGGCCGTGAAGGATCGGAGGATTGCTGTCGCCGTCGGGATCGGAGCGGGGATCGGATCGATTTTCAAGTCCCCGTTCGGGGGCGCAATGCTGAGCGGTGAGATCCTGTACAGCGGCGGGGACTTCGAGACCGAGGCGCTGATACCGGCTTTCATTGCCTCCCCGATCGGATATGTGATCTTCGCTTCGGTGACGGGGTTCACGCCGATATTTGGGAACTCGGTGTCCTATGTTTTCAGCCAGCCGGCGAACCTCGTCTTCTATCTGATGCTCGGTGTGGTCTGTGGTCTTGTGGGGAGGGTCTGGACGACGTCTTTCTACGCGACCAGGAAGGCGTTCTCGTCCCTCAAGATACCTAACTTCATGAAACCGGTGATAGGGCTTGCGGTTTCAGGCGTCATCGGAGTTTTCTTTCCCGAAGTGCTCGGGCTCGGCTACGGTTTCCTCCAGTACCTGATCGACGGCAGGCTCAGCCTGATCGGGACGCACTTCGTCGCCGCTCCCATCCTCGTCGTCCTCATCCTCGTCGTCGTATTCAAGATTCTAGCGACCTCGCTCACGGTCGGTTCTGGTGGGAGCGCGGGTGTGTTCGCCCCATCGCTTGTGATCGGCGGCTTCGTCGGTGCCGCATTCTGGGTCGTGCTGAACTCGGTCCTCCCCGGAGTCATACCCGTTCCTGCTCCTCTAGTCATCGTGGGGATGGTGGCTCTTTTCGGAGGGGTCGGACGGGTGCCCATCGCGGTGATCCTGATGGTGAGCGAAATGACGGGGACGCTCGCGCTTCTCGCACCGGCGATGATAGCCGTAGTCGTCTCATACTTCGTGACGGGTCCCAGGTTCACCATCTACAGGAACCAGGTGGCGAAGAGGTCGGACTCTCCTGCTCACAGGGGGGAGTACAACGTACCGCTGATGACCAAACTATTCGTGTCTGACTCGATGCGTCATGACGTGTTCACGCTTTCCCCCACCGACACGGTGGCAGCGGGATACCAGGCGATGCTGGACAAGGGTTTCCGGGGAATCCCCATCGTCGAGGCGGAAAAGGCGGTGGGGGTCGTGACAATGAGTGACGTCCTCAGGATCCCACGTGAACAGATGGGGAACACGCCGCTGAAAGACATCATGACCCAGAACCTCTTGGTGGTTTATCCCGACGAGACGCTGTTGGTCGCCCTGGACAGGATGACCAACCATGGCGTCGGCCGGCTTCCAGTGGTCTCGAGGGACGCGGGAAACCTCGTGGGGATTATTTCAAGGACCGACATCATAAGAGCCTACAACAGGGCGATCGAGTTGCTGGCGAAGTCCGAGCCCACCTAGATCCCGCTGAAGGGCGGCGTTTCGTTAGATTAGTAGGGTCCTTGAGGCTCTACGGAGGTATGGGCATCGCGGATGCCCTTGTCCCCATGGGGGTCCAGTTTCCCATAGTTCCAAGAAGTAAAGTAGGCAGGAGTAATCTCGATTACTACATAGCCTCCCGCTTTGATCTTGTCGAGCACAAGGCTGGCCATGGGCGCGCCCTCCTTGAGATATCTGGGAAGTATCTTAGCTCCGTGAGAGAGTGCTTCGTCGGTGTCGTCGATGATTCTCGCCTTCCCCTTTCCCTTCACCCCCATGTAGGGCCATCTGTCGTGATCCACATCGAAATAGACTTGGCTTCTCTTCCTGATATTGGCTGTCTTCTTTAGGCCGGGTTCCGTGAAAAAGTATAGCTTGGTGTTGGTTGAGTCAAAGTAATACCAGACTGGGTGTATCACAGGAGATCCGTCGTCGTTGGTGGTTCCAAGGATGAGGACAGATTTGCTTTGTGTCAGATATTCTCTCGCATCTGTCTCGGACATCCCTATTCCTTTTTCACCCTCGAAAGTCTTCAATTCATGACCCCCGGATCACGCGGTCCAGCTGCCCAGCGTCCAAGGGTCCTCCACAGCCGTGGCCTGGGACACGCCTCCGGTTTGTCGTGCTGCTCTCTTAGGTCGGAATCTGCGAGCAGGCCAAGGCATCTTGTTTCTATGGTCACAATGAAGGACGGCGGGTTACGCAAAATAAGTATTAGCTTGAGGTCTTAGGCGGGCCCGGTGGGGTCCAGACCCATCATGGGTTCGAATCCTGTTTGACGACGAGGGAGTTGGCCCGCTGGCGGGCCTGCCGGGACTCGGGCACCCACATGGCCGCTGAGGTACCTATGAGCAATAGGTTCCTGCAGACGCGGACAACATCAAAAGACGGCATGACGCCTTATATGTGGTGGTAGACGCTCACGTTTGGCTCGGGCGATGTCGGAGACCGAAGAGATTGCTGCTATAGAGAGCCTGGAGAAGGCTTGGTGCGATGCATGGAACGCTCACGACATGGAGGCTCTGACAGCCCTCTTGCATCCAGACGTCGACTTCGTCACGGTCGGAGGAACATGGCTGAGGGGGAAGAAGGAATTCAAGGAGCACCATGCCCTTTACCACGCGACATCATTCAAGCACAGTACCTTCACGGTGAATAGGACCTCGGTCAAGTTTCTTCGTCCCGATCTCGCTCTGACTCATGTCAGATGGAGACTAGAGGGAGATTTCAACCCCGACGGCACTCCGAGGAATCCGAGGACAGGGATCTTTACACAGATTCTTAGGAAGTCTGGAGACGGTTGGCTCATTCTCGCCTCTCACAACACAAACGATATTGCAGGTGAAATGGGACCGACAAAGGAACTCCTCAGAAGCAGGCGATGGGACTAGGTTCTCTCCGCAGGCGTGTCTCGAATGCCCTAGGGACGTCAACCAAGGAGTGTTCGTCCAAGCGAAAAGGACAACTGAACTAATTAGGCAGTGTCAACCTCCACCAGCCAAACAGAGGTTATTCTGAGCTGTTTCATAAACGGGCCCGGTGGGATTCGAACCCATGGTCACTGAGCCGCGGCTCTTCAGCTCCGAAGGCTGACGCCTTAATCCGTGCTAGGCTACGGGCCCGAGAGCGCTGCGACCAACCTGGGTAATTAAGACATGAGCCGCGTGATGTTCTCCTCGAAAGGTATGCCAATGAGGCCTCTCTCTGTTATCATTGAAGTCACGAGTTCCGGAGGTGTCATGTCGAAGGCGGGGTTCGACACAGGGACCCCCTTGGGCGCTATCCGTTTGCCTCTGATCAAGACCACCTCTTCGGTCCCCCTTTCTTCGATGGTCACCTGTTCATGGGTCCGCGTTAGATCGAACGTCGAGCGCGGGGCCGCCGGGTGGAAAGGGACCCCGTGCCTCTTGGCGAGCACCGCCTCCTGGTAGGTCCCGATCTTGTTGAATACATATCCGTCTCTGGTAATCCTATCCGCCCCCACGATCACCCTGTCGACCCTGCCCAGGCTCAACATGTGACCTACGGCCGTGTCGGCGATGAGGGTGCAGGGAATCCTGTCCCTCGCGAGCTCGAAGGCGGTCAGGCGTGCCCCCTGGAGGGCGGGCCTGGTCTCTGGGACGAGGACTTTGATCAGCTTTCCCTGCTCGACAGCTGCCCTGACGACTCCGAGGGCTGTTCCGTAGCCGACGGTCGCCAGGGCGCCGGCGTTGCACTGGGTGAGGACAGTGTCCCCGTCACGGATGAGGTCAGCTCCCGCCCTCCCGAGCTTCCTGTTCACTTCGACGTCCTCCTCCTCCATGACTTTGACCTCGGCTGCGACCTCCTCCTTGGCTTCGCGCACAGAACTGGCAGCGCGAGCCTTCCCCATGACCCGGTCTATCCCCCAGAAGAGGTTCACCGCAGTCGGCCTTGTCGAACGAAGGAGCGCCGCACTGGACTCCATGTCGCGGAACAGGTCGGGGAGGCGATTCGCTTTCGAGCGCTGCGCGGCCAGCGCAAGGCCCATGGCCGCGGCTACGCCGATGGCAGGGGCGCCCCTGACCACCATGGTCTTGATGGCAGCCGCGACCTGCTCCGGGGTCCTGTAGACCACGTAAGAGAATCTGTTGGGGAGAGCCGTCTGGTCGATCATCTTCACCCTGCCGTTGTCCCAGCTCACAGTGCGCAGTGTGAAGAAGTCGGCCATGTCTTCGGATGTGAGGCTCATATCTCTAAAGGGTTTCTAGGGCGCCTGCGCGCTCATCACCTTCAAATAGAGTCCGGGTGGCGTCGACAATCCGAGAGCATTGGAAGAGCCCCAGGCCCAAGAAGAGCAGATCCGCCCCTTCAAGGCTATCCTTGACGATGGAGAGGTCAAAGTCGAGGAGAAAGACAGGTTCGGAGAGCTCGAAGACTCCGGATATGGGAGCAGGGAGGGACAGGAGCTGAGGCTCAGGGACTTCGAAGCCCTTTACCTCCTGTACGTCAAGAAGCTGGAACTCGAGGAGAAGGGCGGGAAGAAGGTGGGTTTCGAAAGGCTTGCGGAGGTGTCCCAGAAGAATGCAGGAGACTCTTGGACAAAGTTCGTGATATACAGGGACTTGCGGAGCAGAGGTTACATCGTCAGAGAGGGCTTCGGGTTTGGGACGGACCTCAGGGTCTATGAGCGTGGGGACTACCCCAAGAAGCCGGCGAAGTACGTCGTCTTCGCCCTGGACGAAGGCATAGAGAAAGGGATGGGGGACCTCCAAAAGTCGGTGAAGGAGATGGCCAAGATGGGGAAGGAGGCGATCATAGCCGTCATCGAGCGGAGAGGGGAGGTGATTTACTACAAGGTCAGCAGAGCCAGGTTCTGAGCCGAGATGAACGTAAGGGCCGTGCTCGACCTCGTTAGGCCGGTCAACTGTATCATGATAGGCTTCGCGGTGATCGTGGGGGCGTTCGTTTCAAAGCCGCCTTCGGTCCTGACGGTCCAGCTTGGTCTTGGGTTCCTCACAGGGTTCTTCGTTTGCGCCTATTCCATGGTCGTGAACGACGAATATGACGTGGAGGTCGACAGGGTCAACAGGCCCGAACGGCCGATACCCAGCGGCAGG
Organism: Nitrososphaerota archaeon; assembly: GCA_028867035.1. Classification (GTDB taxonomy): domain Archaea; phylum Thermoproteota; class Nitrososphaeria; order Nitrososphaerales; family Gagatemarchaeaceae; genus UBA183. The sequence continues at coordinate 54,889 of JAGWHB010000007.1, forward strand.
GTCTCGGTCAAAGACGCTTCGAGGCTTTCTTTCGCGGTCCTGGGCGCGGGGATGGCGTGCTCTTTACTGTCACTTGGCCCGCTGGCCGTGGCGATTGCGGCGGCCTATGCGTTCTTGTCGTGGCTGTACAACAGCAGGGCCAAGAAGACCGGGCTCGCAGGTAACCTGGTCGTCGCGTCCTCGCTGGCGATACCCTTCATCTACGGGGGAGCAGTGTCTGGTGGGTCCATAGGCGGCTCCCTCCTGTTGATGATGGCGCTGACGGCGTTCTTCTCCGGGGTCGGAAGAGAGGTGGTGAAAGCGATGGCCGACGTCGAGGGGGATGCCAAGAGGGAGATCAGTTCGCTTGCGAGGAGGAGAGGGCTCGGCTTTGCGTCATGGGTAGGGGCGCTCTTCTTCATCTTGGCGGTGCTCACAAGCTGGGTGCCTCTGTTGACGGGGCTGGCCAATGGGATCTACACCTTCGGCGTGGTGGTCCCTGACGCGATTTTCATTTACCTCGCCGTCGCCATAGTGGCAAAACACGAACCTGCGAACGCCTACAAGGTGAAGAAGATTGCACTGGTGGGAATGTCCGTGGGACTGCTGGTCTTCATCGGAGGGGCGTTCTAACATGTGGACGGAGAAGTACAGGCCCGCCAGCCTGGAGGAGATGGTAGGAAACGAGGAGGCGAGGGCGAAGCTCCTCCTCTGGCTCAAGAAGTGGAAGCAGGGGGGCAAGGCGGCCCTGCTCGTCGGCCCTCCGGGGACAGGGAAGACGACCACGGTGCACCTTGCGGCGGCTGAGATGGGGTTGGAGCTCGTAGAATTGAACGCCAGCGATTCGAGGACGAAGGACAGGCTGTCGAAGAAGGTGGGCGAGGCGATGGCGAGCACAAGCCTCTTCGGGGGCAGGTCGCTGATATTTCTCGACGAGGTGGATGGGCTCGCGGGCAGGTCGGACTACGGGGCGATAGATTTCATCAAAGATGCGGTTCGGAGGAGCGAAAGCCCCGTCGTGATGGCAGCCAACGACCCGGAGTCGGGCGAGGTCAAGAAGCTGGGGAGCGCTACAAGCAGGATCGAGTTCCGCAAACCAGACCTCACGGACGTGGAGGAGAGGCTTGCTGATATAGGGAGAAAGGAGGGATTACACGCGAGCCCTGGCGAGATCTCGGAGGTCGCGAAGGCCGCGAACGGGGACCTCAGGGCCGCCGTGAACTTCCTGCAATCCGGAATCCCAGCCAGGAAGGACGAGGAGCTCACGGCGTCCGAGTCCGTGAACGCGTTCTTTGACGCGACGGACGAGAAGGCTGCGCTCAGAGCCCTCAGGGCATATCCAGGCCAGCCAAGGGAGAAGCTCCGCGATATATTCACGGCTGTGACGAGGTCGCGGGTCCACGAGGAAAGGAAAGCGGACGCGCTCGAAGCTCTCTCCAGGGCAGACGTGGTCATGGGTAGGATAATGCGCGGGAAGGACTGGAGGCTCCTGAGGTACCTCGACCCCATGCTTGCCTCGGGCCTATGGAAGGCACTGGGGGACGGAGGCGCGAGATATACAGTCGACGCGGTCCCGTGGTCCCTGCAGGTGAGGATCTGGAACGATGCGAGGAAGCTGAAGGACATCGCCGGCCTGGCAGGGAAGAAGGTCGGGACAAGCCAGAAGGGGTTCCTCGCCGAAGACATGCCGTTTCTGCTGTTGCTTTGCGCCGACGGCGGGTTCAGGGAGAGCTTCGTCGACGCCCTCGGTCTTGAGGAGAACTATGACGTGTTCCTGGCCAAAGAAGCGGGAAGGGCGGGAAGGGCAGGAAGGCGCTAGTTGGGAAGAGGCGGGGCAGATTCGACTGCTTCTTTCCAGTCGGAGTAGAACCGCGTCAGCGCCAGGGTCAGGGGGCTCCCCTGGTCGAGCCTGAATATCCTTATCCGGTTGAAGTGCTTTTCGGTGATGATTCCGGACCTCGTCAGGAATTCGAGGTGGCGGGCGGTTGCACTGTGGGAGAGCCCTGACCTCCTCATTATCTCGGATATGTTCAGCTCCCCCGTCTCCAGCATTATCGTGAGCACCTTGGTCCTCCCGTAGGAGGACATGAGCTTCTCAAGCTCTAACGTCTGCGACCATCCCCCTCTGGAGCTCCCCCATCAGCTCCTTCGCCGAGACGAGGGACAGCCCGATCATGGTCGTCCTCCCCCTCACCCCCTTTCCGGAGAGCTGGGTCTCTATGATCCCCTTCCTGGAGAGCTCGCTGACGTCGCTCCAAACCTGGGTGTGGCGGTAGGCGGTCAAGTTCATCCCCTCGCAGAGGGCCGTGTAGCTCTTCTCCACCTCGCCGATGGTGACGTAGGTCGAGTCTCCCTTCTTCAGGAGCGCAGAGATGGCCATGAGCAGGATTTTCTGGTGGGTGGTCAGGTATGTCAGCTCCTCCTTCCTCAGCTGCGGAGGGAGCGAAGCCTTGGCCGACCTGATGTGCTCGGGGAGGATGCGTGGAGATTCGGAGTCGTCGGCCAGCTTCCCCGCCCTCCAGATCAGGTCGAGGGCGTAGCGGGCGTCGCCGTAGGTGCCGGCTATGTCGGCCGCCAGCTGAATGGAGTTGTCGTCCAGGCACCCGTCGCTGAACGCCTCGCTACGGGAGTTTAGGATGTCGGCGAGCTGTTCTGAGGGGTAGCCCTCCAGGGAAATCTCGTTCCACTGCAGTGAGCTCAGCGTGCTGAGGTCCACCTTCTTCAGATAGTCGGTCGTCTTCGAGATCAGCAGTGAGGAAAGCACCTGGCTCCCCGGGGCCATCTCCCTGAGGCGGGTTATGGTGTAAAGCGATGACGGGTCGGAGAGCACGAGGGCGTCGACCTCGTCGAAGGCGATGACCAGGTGCATCCTGTTGCTCCTCAACTCCTCGATCAGCGCGTTCAGGAGCTCCTCGAAGCTGTAACCACGGGTGGGATAGGTCTGACCCAGCGACTTCAACGCCTTCACCATTATCGCCTGGAGGGTCCTGTCTATCCTGCAGTTGACGTGCACCGACTTCACCAGGTTTCCGTAGAGCGCCGCCTTCTTCGGCAGAGACTCCAGGAGGAGTTTCTTCGCGAGCATCGTCTTGCCGGAATTGTGCGTTATCGTGAAATCATCCAAGAGATAGCGTTGGTCAGAGTCGACTCTGAAGCCAAAGTACTCTTCTTCGCCCAGAGGTTCTAGCGTGAAACCTGTCCTCAGTACGCTCTTCTTCTGCCGCCTTGCTGATGCTTGTTTTCTAGCAACCCTAGTGGGAATCTTGGAGATGTCCCCCGAAATCCCAACTCTGTAATATAATCCTTCATGCCCAAATTGGTCATGACCACGCTTTTCCCTGACAAACGCGTAGAATCCAAGGCTTCTAGACACGAACGCTACGTCTTCGGCCAGTTGTTTTGACTTGGTGATGAAATCGAAGCAGTTGTTATGCAAGTTACCGTCAGTGTCCAGTAACCCGGCCAGAACTTCCAGGCGCGTTCGTCTAGAACCGAATTTGTACTGCAAGGGAATGAACTTCGACTCGGATGTTACCTTGTAGAGCCCTAACGATATCAGGTCCTTGGCTAGTCCGTTCAACAATGTTTGCCCACCCGTCCTTCCCATAGTCAACGTGTATTGCTGTGCTTGGCCCGCTGAGTACTGGCGTACCTTCAGCGCGTATTTTTCAGATTGGGCTTTTACCACGGCTGCTATTTCAGGCTCCGCATTGGTGATGCTGATGTTACCATGGGTACTCCCTCCATCTCCCAGATACACACCAAGAAAGTGAGGATCGATCGGCCCAGCTGGTATCGGAAGAAAATCAACGCCGGTTCTCAATAGCTTGTAAAGCGCGTTGGGACCGACGTACCATTTTGGAAGGTTCAGTAGTTCGCTTACTCGAATGTCTCTGATGATTCCTTCGGTATCTTCAGATGGTTTTCGTGGATGCTTCTTCAAACGGGTCTGTATGACTGTAAGAATGTGGTCTTCGGAGACTACGAACGATTCCCCTTTTGTCGGGTGGACTTGGGCCATCCTTCCAAAACCATGTACCGTCTCAAGCACGGTTCTTGGGGCACTGTCCGGACCCATCAGCAAATCGCCCTGGGTCACGTCTTCGACGCGTTTCAGGGACCCGTCAAACATCAGAACGCGTTGCCCTTTCCTGTGGCATCCCACCGGGCCGGTGATCATCACGGTCTGGCTCGCCTTGGAGGCGTTCTGTGTGACGGCCTGGAAGTAGAGCTCGAGCTTCTTCAACTGGGCCTCGCGGTGAGGGATCTGGTGCGGAAGATATTCTTGTAGAAGTATCGCCTCGTCTCTGAAGACTGAGCGCGGGAGGGCCATGAAAGAGCTTGAGGATTCTGCCTGTTCGGATTATAAGCTTGATTATGCGTTTGATTGAACGACCAGTAGAGGGTTCACCGAAAGTATTCCGACAAGGGAAAATAGCTGAGTCTGAAGGCATGTGGACGATGAAGGCGGTCCGATTCCACAGGCACGGTGGGCCCGAGGTGCTGCAGTACGAGGAGGCACCGGATCCTGCCCCCAACTCCGACGAGGCCCTGGTCAGGGTGAAGGCCTGCGCGCTCAACCACCTCGACATCTGGGCAAGGAACGGGCTCCCAAGCGTCGAAATCCCGCTCCCGCACATCTCGGGGAGCGACATAGCCGGCGTGGTAGAGTCGGTGCCGGACGAGGAGGCGGAACTCAGGAAGGGAGACGAGGTGATCGTCAACCCGGGCATAGGCTGCGGGCGTTGCGAGCGCTGCCTAGCAGGCAAAGACGACCAGTGCCGCGACTATACGATAATCGGGTATGGCGTGGACGGCGGGTACGCCGAGCTCGTAAAAGTGAGGAGGACCCACCTCATCAGGAAGCCGGTGGGGATGACGTTCCCAGAGGCAGCGTCCTTCCCCTTGGTGTTCGAGACTGCGTATCACATGCTGACGACAAAGGCGAAAGTTGCGCCGGGGGACACGGTCCTCGTGCTGGCGGCTAATTCAGGAGTAGGGTCGGCGGCGATACAGGTGGCCAAGCTGTTCGGCGCCAGGGTCATCGCAACGGCGGGGGACGCGGAGAAAATGGAGAAGGCGAGGAAGCTCGGTGCGGATGAGACGATCGACCACTACAAGCAGGACGTCCTCGCGGAGGTCAGGAAGCTCACGGAGAAGCGGGGCGTCGACGTCGTCGTCGAGCACGTCGGAAAGGCGACGTGGCAGGGGAGCGTGAAGGCGCTGGCCAAGGGAGGGAGGCTGGTCACCTGCGGGGCGACCACGGGGGAGGAGGTGGTCACGGACCTGAGGTATGTCTACAACAGGGAGCTGACAGTGTACGGGAGCTTCATGGCGGGCATGGGGGAACTGCTCGAGGTAGTGAAGCTCTTCAAGGATGGGAGGTTGAAGACAGTGGTGGACTCTGTCTATCCGCTGGAGAAGGCGGCGGAGGCGCAGGGGAGGATGGAAGGGAGCCGGCACTTCGGCAAGATAGTCCTGGAGGTCTAGGCGACTATCTCGTAGGAGTGCGTTATCTTCGCGGTCGGCTGGAAGGTTGCGCCGACGCTGCAGAACTTGTCCGTGCTGTCTTTGATGGCCTCCTCGACGTATTTTGTCTCGAGGTTGACCCCGGAGAGGACGTATTTGATGTGGATCGATGTCCAGGGCTTCGGAAGCCCGTGTTCTGGCCTCTCCCCGGAGAGGAGGATCTTCAATGATTTCAGGTTCTGCTTCCTCTTTCGAAGGATGGCGACGATGTCCATGCCCGTGCAGGCTCCAAGGGAGGTGAGGAGCGCCCTCATTGGCCCGATTCCCTTCTGAGTTCCTTCGGCCGAGTCGTAGACCACCGTGTGTCCTGAAGTATCAGAGCCCAGGAACAAGTTGTCTTCGGACCAGGTGACCTGTGCGAGCCATTCTTCGTTACTCAATCTGGACCACCAATGGCTTGGATTTCGAGACTACCTCTCCCTTCTCGATGAAGCTCCTGCGCCCCCATTTCCCCTTGACGTCAGCGACCAGCCTGTGCGTTCCCGGGCCGAGGGAGGATGCGGGTACGCTGAATCCCTTCTCTACGTCAAGCATCTTCGACTTCGCGTCCTCGACGTTGTGTGGGATTTTCGGCGGGCCCCCGTCTTCGGGGACGATCATTGCCCAGATCCTGTAGGGGAGGTCCGGATCGCGGCTCCAGTAGAAGCTTGCCTTCCTTACCTCCTTTTTGATCTCACCGAGCTTCCGCGAGCGGACGCCGCCCTTTGCGCTGAGTGAGACCCTGATGGTCAGCCTCAGTATCTTGTCGAAGTCCTCCCAGGCAGCCGTCCAGACGTCGGGGTGGAATGACTCGCGTAGGCCGCCCACTATTCGGAAGGAGACGTTCGACTTTATGGTGTCGCCCAAGGAATAGGTCTTCCTGTCGGTGGCAACCTGGACTTCGGATATCCTAGTTGCCGGCCAGGAGTACTCGCCTCGCCTGTTCTTCGGGGGCATCCAATTCGGGCGCGACTGGCTGCCGGTTAAAAGTTTGATTGTGGGACGGCCTGCGGTTCACTCCCGCATGGGCCGGACGGCAAACTGCTGCAGTGGCCTCGTCAGAGCCGATTTTTCCGTATTCAGGTCCTAGCTTCCGTTATCGTTTCCCTGAAAATTTGGTTGCCGGGTCCTTTCTTGGGGTTTGGATATTGCATAGTCAGGGTGCTCTGACTCCATGCATATTTTAATAGTGGCTGTTCCTCGCTGCGTGGCTGTAGACTGGGGAGCAGGATGAGAGGTACATATCAAAGGCAAGAGCTACGGATTTGGAGTCAACACAGCTTAAATCCGAACTCGGAATGTATCCTCGCGGGAGTCCCCTGGAGGGGCACTTGACCGCAGTAGAACAAGAACTAGAAAATGTGAACAGCCGGACCGTTCAATTGGTGAAGTTGCTCACGGAAGTCGGGCCGGACATCCCCGAGATTTCACGCAGGCTCGGGCAATTCAAAGAGTCTGTTAGATACAGGTACAAGGAGAAGATTCTGAACAGAGGTATTGCGGTCCAGGCATCGGTGGATCACGAGAAGCTGGGGCTCCAGAGGATGATGGTGATCGCCGAAGTTGCGGAGCCTTACAAGAACTACGCCCAGGCAATTTTTGCCGCTATGCATGAAATCAGTTATGCGGTGGGGTTCACAAAGACCCTTGTCGGCGGCGAGCATGTGATTAACCTCAGCGCCCCCGTAGAGCACGTTGTCGAAGTCCGCGAATTCTTCCAAGCGCTGAAGGACAAAGGTATGTTCTCCAGGCTCGAACTACTCGACTTCAATTGGTTCCGTGTTATGCCGATGAAAGCCGAGTTCTATGATTTTGATACTGGGCGATGGGATTTCGACTGGCAGAAGGCAGGCCTGGAGGACTATGGATCGGCCATGTA
>JAGWHB010000080.1 GCA_028867035.1 Nitrososphaerota archaeon
TCCGCGACTCGATCGCGGCCTGGTCGTCACCCTTCATCACCGTCTCGAGCTCGGCCAGCGCACCTTCGATGCCGCCCATCTGCGCCGGCGGCACCTTGCCGCCGTGCTCCTTGAGCGCGCTGCGGGTGGCATGCACCAGCTGGTCGGCCTTGTTGCGCACCGCCACCAGCTCGTGGAACTTCTTGTCGTCCTCGCGGTGCGCCTCGGCGTCGCGGACCATGCGCTGGATCTCGTCGTCGGACAGACCCGAGCCGGCCTTGATCTCGATCTTCTGCTCCTTGCCGGTCTTCTTGTCCTTGGCCGAGACGTGCAGGATGCCGTTGGCGTCGATGTCGAAGGTGACCTCGACCTGCGGCATGCCGCGCGGCGCCGGCTCGATGCCGGCCAGATCGAACTTGGCCAGCGACTTGTTGAACCGCGCCTGCTCGCGTTCGCCCTGCAGCACGTGCACGGTAACCGCCGCCTGATTGTCGTCGGCGGTGGAAAAGACCTGCGCGGCGCGCGTCGGGATGGTGGTGTTCTTCTCGATGATCTTGGTGAACACGCCACCCAGCGTCTCGATGCCGAGGCTCAGCGGCGTGACGTCGAGCAGCAGCACGTCCTTGACGTCGCCGGCCAGCACCGCGCCCTGCACCGCGGCACCGATGGCCACTGCCTCATCGGGATTGACGTCCTTGCGCGGCTCCTTGCCGA
>JAGWHB010000081.1 GCA_028867035.1 Nitrososphaerota archaeon
CCGGTGACGGTCTTGATGACGTCCGGGCCGGTGATGAACATGTTCGAGGTCTGGTCGACCATCAGCACGAAGTCGGTGAGGGCCGGCGAGTAGACGTGACCGCCGGCGCAGGGGCCGAGGATGAGGCTGATCTGCGGGATGACCCCGGACGACATCACGTTGCGGTAGAAGATCTCGCCGTAGCCGGCGAGGCCCATGATGCCTTCCTGGATGCGCGCGCCGCCGGAGTCGTGGAGGCCGATGACCGGCGCGCCGTTCCCCACGGCGAGGTCCATCACCTTGCAGATCTTCTCCGCGTGCGCCTCGGACAGCGAGCCGCCGAACACGGTGAAGTCCTTGGCGAAGACATAGACCATGCGGCCGTTGATGGTGCCCCAGCCGGTGACCACGCCGTCGCCCGGGATCTTGGGGGCATGGAACTCGGTCGAGCGGTGCTCGACGAACATGTCGAACTCCTCGAACGAGCCCTCGTCGAGCAGCAGCTCGATGCGCTCGCGGGCGGTCAGCTTGCCCTTGGCGTGCTGCGCCTCGATGCGCACCTCGCCGCCGCCCTCGCGGGCGCGGTCGCGCCGGCGCTCGAGCTCGGCGATGATATTGGTGGTTTTCTGGTTCGGTTTATCGGCCATTGCGGGCTCCTCCGAGGGGGTGGCGACCACCCGTTTTCTTTTAGCAAGCGTCATAGGTTTTATC
>JAGWHB010000082.1 GCA_028867035.1 Nitrososphaerota archaeon
TGTAGACTTTGATTCTTAAGGCTTTAGTGGTCGCGCCTGTTTCGGCGCTTGCGAGTCCTCTGATGGCTGTGCCTGCTCAAGCGCGGAGTCTGCGGGGAACCTTGCCCCTGCGTCCCTGGCCCCATGTCCCTGCGACCTTCTTGTGCTGGCCCCAGATGCGCTTCCAATGCCCTGGCCTGTCCTCTTGGCCCCACGTTCCTGCTACCTTCTTGTTCTGACCCCATACGCCTGCGACTTTCTTGTGTGCTCTCATCACGCTCTCAACCTGTGTAGTGAACAGCTTGCCTCGTGAATCTTCGGGAACCGCCGGTGGACCTTCATGCAGACCTTCCTTCGCTGATAGGCCGTCCCGCTCCTTGCGACCCTTGCGAGCGCGTTCCGTGCGTGGGCCGAGTCAGGAATCGGATACTTTCGAGTGCGCGGGAACACGAAGTCTCTGGCCGGAAGGCGCTCCCTCTGCGCGTAAGTCAACCGGCTCAAGGTCTTTCTTCGCTATCGCACCCGCTTCGGTAGGGATTGAAACGTGAATTAAGGGTTTCGCAACAGGTGGCGTGAGTTGTTCCCTAGACATATAGGGATGTGTGGTGAACGCACAGAGGCACATCTTGTGACCTTCTCTTTTCTGCTCTACGTCACAATCCCAATGCTGTTTAGCGCCACAAGCGAG
>JAGWHB010000083.1 GCA_028867035.1 Nitrososphaerota archaeon
CACACTCTCAGCCTTGCCTTTCGCGCTCATGCCGGAACCTCTCCCAAGGCCTTCGTCGTCGGAAGTGGATTGGTCAAGCGCGAAGTTCTCCCTGTAGTTGCTTTACTTTGGCGAACGGAGTTGCCCTCAGGAACTCTTTGACACCGTATGGGAGCGTTTGGGATTCCGTCAGGTCGCGCAGTTGCTCGGCAAGTCGGTTGGTTTCCTTTACGACCTCATCAAGAATCCAAAAGTGCGCATCTCTGTCGAAGTTGTATTTCGCCATCTCCCCTGACATTGCATCCCCAGAGTGGGCACAATCGAACCCAAACCATGTCAGCCCGTCCTTCGTTTCTCCGTAGGTCAGGCCACCATGAACCGAAACATCGATATCGTCATAGGACTTGGCGTAGGCCAGATGCCCCTTCGGACCAGCGACATAGCCGCAACGATGGGCGTGTCTGACGAAGATGACCTTACACTTCAATCCAGCATGAACCCACTCCTTCTCGATTGGTGATTCGCCCTTCGTCGCCTTCCCTCCGTCAGTCGAGGTCATGGCGCGGACTCCCAGAATACGACTGCTCTGTGCGAGCCCTGGTGTCCTTTCTCCTTTTGGCAGAGGGTCAGTCTGGTCGGCCTTTGGTTGGCGCAGACATCGGGGTTCTTTCCCATGAAAGCCTCCA
>JAGWHB010000084.1 GCA_028867035.1 Nitrososphaerota archaeon
ATGGCGTTTGTCGCGAAGAAAATTTTTCTCACCAAGGGAGTCGGAAAGCATCGCGAGCGCCTGTCGAGCTTCGAGCTGGCGCTGCGCAACGCGGGCATTGCCGCGTGCAACATCGTCCGTGTTTCATCCATCTTTCCCCCGCACTGCAAATTGATCTCGCGCGCCGAGGGTCTGAAGCACCTTAAACCCGGGCAGGTCGCTTTCACCGTCATCAGCGAAAATCAGACGCGTGAGCCGCATCGCCTCATCGCCGCGGGCGTCGGCCTGGCGCTCCCAGGCGACAAATCGATGTACGGATACCTCTCCGAGCACCACTCCTTCGGCGAGACCGAAGAGGTCGCCGGCGAATATGCCGAAGAACTCGCCGCCGAGATGCTGGCCACCACCTTGAACGTGGAGTTTGATCCGGATCTATCGTGGGACGAAAAGAAAGAGGTCTACCGCATCTCGAACAAAATCGTCCGTACCATGAACATTACGCAATCCGCCGTAGGCGATAAGCGCGGCTTGTGGACCACAGTTCTCGCGGCGGCCATTCTCCTCAGCGACGACGATTGATTTCGCTTTTCCAAGAACACCGGTCCAGCCCGCCTATCATCGCGCCCGTGCGCGCCCGCCGCTTTGTGGACGCTACTGCTTGCCGGAACCTTTCTTGAA
>JAGWHB010000085.1 GCA_028867035.1 Nitrososphaerota archaeon
GTCCAGCGGGGTCAGCGTGCGCAGGTCCACCAGCTCCACGGAGGCCTTGTCCTCGGCCTCCAGGCGCTCGGCGGCCTTCGCGCAGGTCTCGGTCATCGCGCCCCAGGTCAGGATGGTCAGGTCGGAACCTTCCTGCACGAGCCTCGCCTTGCCGATCGGTACCGTGTAATGGCCGGAAGGCACCTCGCCGGTGGCGGAGCGGTATAAAAGTTTGGGCTCGAAAAATATGACCGGATCCGGCGACTCGATGGAGGCGAGGAGCAATCCCTTGGCGTCGTACGGCGTGGACGGGATCACGACCTTGATCCCGGGCGTATGACAGAAGTAGGCTTCCGGACTCTCGGAGTGGTGCTCCGGCGCGTGGATGAGACCGCCGTGCGGGGCGCGCAGGATCAGCGGCACCGACAGCCGGCCGCGGGAACGGGAGCGGATGCGGCCCAGGTGGCAGACGACCTGGTCGAACACGGACGGCATGAAGCCGTCGAATTGGATCTCGGCGATGGGCTTGAATCCGTTGACGGCCAGTCCGACGGCGGAGCCCATGATGCCGATCTCGGCCAGCGGAGTGTCCACCACCCGTTCGTCGCCGTACTTCTTCCAGAGGCCGTCCGTGGCCCGGAACACGCCGCCGTTGCGGCCGACGTCCTCGCCTAAGA
>JAGWHB010000086.1:0-315 GCA_028867035.1 Nitrososphaerota archaeon
TTGTTCTTGCAGCTCTTGCAAGCGGGGGCTATCCCCCGCTCATTGTCAGGAAAACCCAGCGGCTCGCGTATTTCAACGCGCTGGAAGACTTCGACAACGGGAGGCCGCAAACTCTGGATACGTTCATGTACGGGCGGCTCAAGGAAACGCACGACAAGTTCTTCAGGATATATGCGAAGTACCTCGAGTAACCCCCGCGACTCAAGAACCAAGTCATAGTCTGAAGGATACGGGGGAGTGATTCAGAAGTGAGGGTCAACCTGCGGTTTCCAAGAAAACCTCGCAGGTTTTCTGGACCCGCGAACCTCCGGGTTC
>JAGWHB010000086.1:325-653 GCA_028867035.1 Nitrososphaerota archaeon
TGAAGCTCGGGCAAACGAGGAGGTGGATTCCCAAAGCGGGACCTTGGGTCCACCTTTGGAGGGTGGGGGTCTAACGACGATAACGAGTATGCAGGGGGAGGGATTCGAACCCTCGAACCCCTAAGGGAAAGGATCTTGAGTCCTCCGCATTTGACCGGGCTTTGCTACCCCTGCACAACAAAGCGAATACTTTCTGGCCGCCTTGATTTTTCTACCCATAGGAACGTTGGCGGTTTCCTTCCTTTCCCTCCCATTCGCAACGCTTAAGAAGCCCCTATTTGGTAATAGCTGCAAATCCCAATTCAGGCCCCGAAGGCAAGCGGGGAGA
>JAGWHB010000087.1 GCA_028867035.1 Nitrososphaerota archaeon
CACCTTGCGCGAACGGACAAACACGAATACTTGCATGAGCATGAGGAGCGCGGTCGAAGCCGAGAGGAACAGGAACAGTAGATAATCGCGCGGCGTGAAGAGGCCGAGCTGGAACGTGAGCGTGTTGCCGGGCGTGAGCCATACGGGGAGGAAGAGGTACGCGGCAATGAGTAGTCCTGTCAGCGCAAGAAACCAGAGTTTGTAACGCGTGCTTTTGAGCACCGTTCGTATGGCTGAAATGATAAGTACTAACGGGTTTGTCATATGCAGCAGCTCAATTTAGAAATGTCTTTGGTGAACGAAAGTGCGGCGAGCTTGATCGCCTCGGAGAGCGTCGGGAACATCGGGAGCGAGTTCACCACATCGTCGATGGTGTTTCCGTTCTTCACGATCATCATGCCGGTCGCGATAAGTTCGCCTGCGTTCGGCGCAAGAATCTGCATGCCGACGATTTTGGGCGACTTCGTATCCACGGCCATGTGGATGAGTCCGGAAGTAGCGCGCATGATGATGGCCTTTGGTACCGCCTCAAACGATATCGTGCGGCAGTTGCACACGCCCTGTTCTTTCATTTGCCTGCTCTCGCTTGAGCCCACGCAGGCGATCTGCGGGTCGGTAAAGACGGTGAACGGGACGGTGTC
>JAGWHB010000088.1 GCA_028867035.1 Nitrososphaerota archaeon
AAGGCAGACCGGCAGACCGGCGAACCGTCGGAGGACACGGGGGATCGTAAGGCTGTCCGGTGAGGCTGGCCACACGGTCGGGAGATGAACATGCACGAGAAAGTGCATATCAGTCACCGGCCTTAACTGCCGGTTTGCTAGGAACCACGCCTGTTTGAGGCTGGATCGACTCCACGCGACCGGACACCTGACCGGACACCTTCACCCATGCTCAGGGTTCTTCGGAAAGCACAGCGAAGAACGCAGACAGTCGCTGCTGAAGTTGAGCTCAATTTGGCTCAACCATCCTGGCTAGCGCGCTTGCCAGGTCCACGCGACCGGTATAGCGACCGGTACACCAAGTACCGACCCACCTGTTACCTAATCAAGCAACCTGCCGAGCTCCCACCAGGCCGGCTGGTTCCTACTTTGTACGTCTAGGGCCGCCACGTCAGAACTAATATCAGCCCCGCAAAATTTTTCGGCAATCAAGTGGCCGAAAAATAGCGGGGCCTTGTATTGTTCCTCCTCTACCCCAAAATTTATCCTCAAATTTTGGGGACCCCATACGCACGGTTGAGTGGAAAAGCACGAAGTGCGCTACCCCACCTTTTCCTGATTTATCTTTGGCTGATTGATTCGCTAGAGCGATAGCCCAGA
>JAGWHB010000089.1 GCA_028867035.1 Nitrososphaerota archaeon
GCTCCCCGCCGGAGCGCGGCGAGGACCCGCCACAGCCGCTCGTCGGTCGGCGGGCTCTGCAGCGTCTTGTCGACGAGCTCGCCCGGGTCGCGGATGCCGGCCCAGTCCTTGGACTCCCACAGGAGCCCCTGGCCCTTCACCTCGAGCGAGCGGAGCGCCTTGAGGAGCGCGGCCTCGAAAGTGCGGTCGATGGCCATGACCTCGCCCGTCGCCTTCATCTGCGTCCCGACCCGGCGGTCGGCGTTCGGGAACTTGTCGAACGGCCAGCGCGGGATCTTCACCACGACGTAGTCGAGCGTCGGCTCGAAGGCCGCCGTCGTGCGCTTCGTCACCGCGTTCGGGATCTCGTGCAGCCGCTTGCCGATCGCGATCTTCGCCGCGACGCGCGCGATCGGGTAGCCGGTCGCCTTCGACGCGAGCGCGGACGACCGCGAGACGCGCGGGTTGACCTCGATGACGTAGTACGGCACGCGCCCATCGGCGTGGTCCGCGGGCGTCCGGTCGGGATGGAGGCCGAACTGGATGTTGCAGCCGCCCTCGATCCCGAGCGCGCGAATGATCCGCAGCGACGCCGAGCGGAGCTGCTGGTACTCCTTGTCGGAGAGCGTCTGCGACGGGGCGACGACGATGGA
>JAGWHB010000008.1 GCA_028867035.1 Nitrososphaerota archaeon
GAATGACACCGGAGGCATAGGTGCGAACATCACAGCCCTTTACATTCAATATACTGGCGAAAGGGTGACCACCTGCATGGGGGTTGGGCTACCCAATGGATGCTCCACTCCCAGCTCCTCCACGTTCCCCAGTTGTCAGTTCCCGGCTTACGTGAACGTTGGAACAGGGACGAAGGGGATCCCGACGAAGCTGGTAGCCGGCGGCTGCACCACGAGTCCCGGTACTTCATCTGGATGCACCTCTTCCGGCGGGTCGCTTTCGAGCTGCCTCGACACGGGTGAGCCGGCAAACGCCACGGTAGCCGTGATACGCATCATCACCCAGAGAGGGAACCTCTTCTCGGCGACCTATCCTCCGTCAGCGACTACGCTTGCCGCGCAGGCCCTGTCTAGCGGGGCCATCGGCGACCTGTACCTCAGCTTCAGGTCGTACACTTACTACACGCTGACAACAACGAGCTGTCCGGTCGCCGGCACCCCCGAAGGCAGCGGAACAAGTTCCGGGTTCTGCCTCCTAAGCGGCGGCCCCGCTGGCTCCGGCTTCGCCATATCGTCAGCTCTGACCGGGACTTGTTCGGCCACAAACCTCAACTTCTGTTTCGCATGGTCAGTCAGGGTTACAGACCTCAATCCTCAGCATGCCAACATCGTGCTTGACCCGTACACCCTCTTCAGTCAGATTCCAGAGAAGGGAAGCGGCACTTTGAAGTATACTGACTGGTACGTAATATCAAACTCCACGAACGTGATACTGAGCTTGTACACCCCGATCGTCCTATTGTACAACAAGCCAGTTTCGATCGTTTTTGCATCGGGCGTAGCATTGACCTCTCCCTCATCTTTCATCTCCAGCTCAATTCAGGGGATGGGAAGCTTGAGCTCGGGGACCATCACCCCCGTCTTCATCGTCTCCCATGGCTGCGAGGCCATCGGACAAACGACCTGCCTTGTCGCCAACTCTAACTACGGCCAGAACTCGCCCTATGTCGCCACCTTGTTCTATTAGGAGATTGGAGATTTGATAGGATTCAAGAAAAATCAAGACAAGACGCGGAAGGACTCAAAGTCCCAGACCATCAGGTATCCGCCCGTCGGCTTCGGCGTTCCTCAATCTTGGAAGGAAGTGGAGAGGTACGCCCTCAACGCGCCCTTCGCCTACGCAGTCATAGCCGAGGATCCTTCGACGGCCACCAAGAAGTACTTCCTCGACGAGGTCAACCTTACTCAACGTGAGGGGCAGGTCTACACCTACATCCTGGACACGCTGGAAAGCGAGCTGACAGTACCGAGGGGGGAGGTTGACCCGAAGACCTACTTCAGGGAGCAGGCCAGGCGGATCGCAGTCAAGTACGGGATAAAGGCGTCCCAGCTCGCATGGCCGAAGATCCTCTACTTCGCTGAAAGGGACCTTGTAGGGTTCGGGGTCTTGGACGGCCTCATGCGAGACCCCAACATCGAGGACATTTCCGCAGATGGCCTGAGGAAGCCCCTGTTCGTGTACCAAAGGAAGTACGAGAACATGGAGACCAACATCGCCTTCAACGAAGACAAAGACCTCGATAACTTGGTCGCGAGGTTGTCGCACATGGCCGGTAAGCACATCTCCACGGCTTTTCCCATAGTCCAGGGAACACTCCCGGGGAGGCACAGGCTCTCGGCCACCTACAGGCGCGAGGTTTCTCCCTATGGTGGCACATTTACTGTGAGGAAATTCAGAGAAGACCCAATCACAATCACCGACCTGATCAACATGAACGTCATCGACAGCAACATCGCCGCCTACGTCTGGCTCCTGATGGAGAACAGAAGCACAGCCATGGTGGTCGGAGCGACGGGGAGCGGAAAGACGACACTGATGAACGCGCTTCTGACCTTCACGAGGATGAATTCCAAGATAGTGACAATAGAGGAGGTCCAGGAAGCGAACCTCCCCCACAACAACTGGACCGCACTTCTCTCCAGAGAGAGCTACGGCGTAGTGGAAGACTCGGGCAGAGAAATCGGCCTCTTCGACCTGGTGAAGACCGCCATGAGGATGAGGCCCGACATCCTGGTCGTGGGAGAGGTGAGAGGAGAAGAGACGTACGTGCTCTTTCAAGCAATTTCTACCGGTCATGGTGGAATAAGCACCGTCCACGCGGACGACGTGGGCTCTGCCATCCAGAGGCTGACCTCCAAGCCGATGGACGTGCCCGCCGCTTTCATCCCGTTCCTGGACCTCGTGTTCACAGTACGCAGGATAGCCATCCCCACCCCGGACGGTGGATTCAGGAACGTAAGACGGGTCCTCTCGGTGGACGAGGTCGTCTCCGTGGGCAACTACGTGAAGATGTTCAAGTGGGACCCGGTCACCGACAGGCACGTCCCCTCCCCTCTGAAGAACAGCGTCAAGCTGGCAAGGTTGTCACGGGACTTGGGCCTCACCGTTGCCGAGTTGGCGGATGAGATCGCGAGAAGGGCGACGGTACTGAAGTGGGTCCAGCAGAAAGGCATAAGGAACTTCAAGGAAGTGTCGACGATCTACGAAGAATACAGGACTGACCCTCGAGCACTGTCCGACCGCGCGTACAAGGAGCTTGGGCTTATTCGGGTTGCGACTGAGAGCGGGGCCTAGGTCTGCACATGTCTCAAGTCGCAGTCGCCAAGGTCAAGCTGAAGGACGGACAAGGCCTCACCTTCGTTGACAGGGTCTCAGGTTTCTCCCTGAAACTCTTCGGAAAGCCCGCCCGCAGGATTGCAGGAAGCATGCCCGCGCTCAGGGATGACATACTAAAGTCCAATCTGAGGACGACCCCCGTCGCCCTTGTATCTTTGGCTCTGTTGGTGCTGACTATAGCGAGCGTTGTGGCTGCATCGCTCGTCGTAGTCGCCTTCGTGTTCAATTTCCTGCTCCTGACCCTTGTCGTCGTGGCGCCGCCAATCGCACTTCTGATCACTTTGAACGGCCCCAAGATCAGCCAGTCTTCCAGGTCCTACGCTCTGGAGAACGAGCTGCCCTTCCTGGTGGGTTACATGGAGGTGCTAGCTGGTGGAGGAACCTCTCCAGTATCGACCCTCCGCAGGCTAGCAAGGATGGACAAGCTGCTCCCTGCGTCATCGAAGGAGGCGAAACTGATACTCGTCGACACGGATGTGTTCGGCTTGGACCCGATAACCGCCCTCGAGAAGGCCGCCACACTCAACCCGAACAAGACTTTTTCGGAGTTTCTGTACGGGTACACGACCGTACTGAAGACTGGGGGCAGCTCTCAGACATACGTCAACTCGAAGCTGAAGGAAATCATGGATTCCAGGAGCACGAAGATCAGGAGGACGTCCGACACAATCGGCACCCTGGCGGAGGCATACGTCACGGTGACCGCGATCCTTGGAATCACCCTTTTTACGCTCTACCAGGTGGAAGCGATACTCACTCACAGCTCGGCAGGCATCAGCAACCTGCTGCTTTTTGCCTTCGTTTTGGTGCCTATCATCTCGGCCATGTTCATCTGGCTCCTTGACGGGATGGGGACCAAGCAGCCCTACATTGACTATCGGCCATACAAGGCCTTTGGCATATTTGCTCCGATGGGGGTTCTTTTCTACTTCGTCCCTCTTCCCATTCCATTTTTCCTGCACGTCTCTCTCGCGCTCCTCACGACTGTCTTCGTGCCCGCCGTGTTGGCCATAAGGTACTCGAGGGAACGGCACGGGCTGGAAGCGAAGCTCCCCGACTTCATCAGGGACGTTGCCGAAAGCAGGAAGATTGGCTTGTCACCCGAAGCGAGCATCGAAGCTCTGGCGCCTGCCAAATATGGGCGCCTCGGGAAGCCCGTCCGGAGCATGGGCGCGCAACTGTCGTGGGGGCTCTCCCTGGACAAGGTCGTTTCCAGCTTCATCGGGAATGTGAACAGCTGGCTCACGAAGGTGGCCGGGGCACTGATGCTCGAGGTCGTCGAGGTGGGCGGGGGGACAGTGAAGAGCTTTTCCGAAATGGCAGACTTCACCAGGAAGGTCAACGACCTGGAGGCCGAGAAGCGTTCCGCGCTGAGGCCCTACATATTCGTCATCTACATGGCCGGGATACTTATCGTAGTGACCACCTTCCTCATGGTTTACCTCCTGTCTCAGAGCACACTGGGGGCCAAGGGAAGCCTGGTTTCAAGCACCATCGACCCGGCAACCATCGAATTGCTCATCGTGTCCGCCATCTTCGAGAGCTGGGTCGTCGGTTTCGTAGCCGGAAAGATGGGAGAGGGGGGACTCTCCGACGGCTTCAAGCATTCGTTCTTGCTGGTCCTTCTGAGTCTGGCCACGGTCTACATAGCTTCGGCCCTGGTGGCGGTGCCACTATGAGCGGGACTAGTCATTCCGAAGTCCCGGGATCGACGAGTCACATGGGTCTACCGCGAAGAATCTACGTAGCGACTCGGAATCTGGAGCCTTTCTCTGTCAAGCACAAGTATAGGCCGGAGGCCGTGAATCCCCAATGAGACTCCCGGCCAAACCCTCCGCCGTGCTCGCATTCGTGCCGACCAGAGTCACAGGCGCCAACAACCCACGGAGCAGGAGCGTATTCAATCTCAACTCCTGGATCCTCGTCGCGGTCTTCGCACTCGTCCTGTCCAGCGGAATGGTCTCTCCCGTCTCTCCTGCGGGGCCCGTCCAGTACACCCGAGCCTTGGTCCTGACGCCGCTCCCGTCCCAGCTCCCCACCAATTCGAGCGGCCAGTCGACTTTCCCCGCGCTTGCTGTATCCATTACAGACCTTCAAGGCAACATCCTCGTGGCCTCCAATGACACGGTCGTCTATCTCTCCTCCTCCCAAACCGCCGTGCTGTCCGTCTCGCCCACAGTGACGATCAGGGCAGGGATGCAGTACGCCTTGGCCAACATCTCCACCATGGCCACCCCAGGGAGCAGCGTGGTGACCGCGGTGGCGCCCGGCTTCGAATCTGCTTCGGCCACCTTCAAGACCTCCATCGCCAGGGGGTACCCCACGCAGCTTCGTGTCTATCCCCTCCCAGGAAGCTTTCCTGCCGGCATGATTAGTAGCGGCACCTACGTCGTGGCGGTGGTCGACGCGGCAGGCCTCCCCGCCAGGACCATACAAGCAACTGACGTGCAAGTGACGTCTTCTGACACGTCGGTCATGACGCTGAGCGGGGCCAGTATTCCTCTTAACGACGCCGTCGGCTATGGTACCATCTCCACGCCAGGGAAGCTTGGTACAGCCGCGATCACAGTGTCCGCATCAGGCCTCGTCAGCGACACGGCCCTGGTGACCGTGTCCAACGTAAACGGCGTCGCCAACGCGCTTTCGATAACGTCTCCCGCCGTTTCTCCCCCCGCAGACGGAAAGACCTACAACGTCCTCACAGTTTCACTTACCAACTCGAGCCGGCCCGCAGTCGCCAGCTCGGACGTGCAGGTAATCCTGACTTCGTCCAGGACCGACATAGCCGTTGTCCCTCCGTCCGTGGTGGTCCGAGCCGGACAGTCCTTCGTGAATGTACCCATTACGACGACCCTCGCCTCCGGCTCGACCATAATCACCGCGTCGGCGCCCAATTTCGCCTCGTCTTCGGCCGTGGTCAATACTGTAAGCATCCCTCCCACCCAACTTGGCGTCTATCTGGCCGACGACCATGGCCTCATCTCCAAGACTTCCAACACGCTCGACATGGTCGTCCAGCTCCAGGACTCTGCTGGAATCCCCGCTGAAGCACGTGCCCCAACGAGCGTGATAGTTTCATTCTCCAACTCTTCCCTGTTACAATCGCCCTTGACCCTGACGATCCCTAAGGGTTCAGACCTCGTCTATACCAGGGTACCACTTACAGTCGGAACTTCGGGGACATTCACGGCCGTCTCCAACGGCCTAGCCTCTGGATCGGTGAGTTTCTCCGCCTCGGCCCTCCCCATCTCCTACAGCGCGACGGCCGCGTCACTGGAAATCTACTCGAATCAGACCACGACGGTCTCATTTTCGATTCATTATCAGGGTAAACCCCTGTCCGGAGTGGACCTGGCCTGGTCATCAACCGGGGGCACGGTGTCACCGGCAGCGACCGTCACTGACGGTACGGGGATTTCTTCGACCACGTTTTCCCCGATTTCAACCGGGGTAGGGATCGTCACCGTGACTGCCACCAGCCCTCTCATCGGCATGATCAATGCTTCGTCTTACATCACAGTGACTGCACGGCCTTCCAGCCATCCCTCCGGCATCGTCGCAATGCTGCTGTCCTTCCCCTACGTGCTGATATTGGTCGCAGCTGCGGCCGTCGCAGTCGTACTTGTCTTCCTGCTAATCAGACGGCGCCGGCGGGCATCGAAGGAGGGGGCGGCGATAGGAGAAGAGGAAGGGGCGTTCAGCTATCTGAGGCCTGGCACGGGACTCGGCTTGGGCGCATTCTGAGATGCCTTTCGATTGTCGACAGAAATCCGAGCGGATTGAGGAGGCCGATGGGACTTGGGCGATGAGCCGATAATCGAGGTCACCAGGGTGTCGGACAAGGGCCAGGTGGTCATCCCCAAGGAGATCAGGGACAAGTTCCACTTCACCGAAGGCTCAAAGCTCATAGTCGTGGCGACGGGGGACGCTGTCATACTTCAGCGGATCGAGACAGTGGTCGGGTCGGAGAGGACCAGGGAGCTGATAGAGAGGGTCAGATGGCTCGGGGAGAGGCTCGGGCTCCGACCTTCCTGACGATCCCTCGTCGACGTCCTTGATGCTGACACTCATACCGTGATACGGTGGTTCAAACCATAATGACTTTCCAACTTTTCTGACTCAATTGGGTCCTTGCTCTCCGTGGCGCCCTTCCGAGCCGGGCTGAAGGGCAGACCATGCCGGATTCCATGAACGGCAAAGGGGCCTTTTTTGGAAAACACATAAACATAAATCTCGTCCTTTCGGAGCACCAGGGACTATCCGTTATGCCGAGGGGCACCGACGAGGGGGAAAAGGGGAAGAATGATGTTGCGGCCCGGACTGCTCAGCTAGTGCAACTCCTCACGGAGCTCGGGCCCGACATCCCAGAGATCTCCAGGAGGCTGGGTCAGTTCAAGGAGTCGGTCAGGTACAGGTACAAGCAGAAGATACTTGGCGAGGGGTTCGCCATCCAGGCGGCGGTCAACCACGAGGGGCTGGGGCTGAAGCGGGTAGTCCTGCTTGCGAAGTTTTCCGCCCCATACGAAGCCTACGGGGAGACGATTCTCACGGCTATGAACGAGCTCTGCTATGTAGTCAGCTTCGAGAGGACCCTCCCAGAAGGAGAGTTCCTCGTCAACGCGAGCGTCCCGTCCGAGTTCTTGCACGACTTCACATCGTTCATCAGTGCGCTGCATGACAGGGGGCTCTTCAGCAGGGTGGAAGTCTACTCCTTCGATTCGATGAGGAACGTGCCAATGCGGGCCGAGTTCTTCGACTTCGACGAAGGTATCTGGGACTTCGACTTTTCGTCATCAACCAAATTCGAGCCTGCCGCCTACGTCGCTTCGAAGAAGGCGCGCTTTGACTACGTCGACCTGCTCCTGTTGAAAGAGCTCCAAGTAGATGCCACGCGCTCTTTGACAGAGATCGCGGCGGGGCTCAAGCTCAATTACAAGATGCTGGCATGGCATTTTTCGGAGCATGTACTGAGGCGGGGTCTGATCAAGGGCTACACCGTCAACTGGATGGGCACCCGGTACGAGTCAAAGATCGAGAAGGCTCTGCACAGGAGGCACAGATACGTGAGGGTCGACCTGTTGGCCAGGTGCCGGGACGAGCCTGAACGGATGGGACTCATGTCGAAGTCGAACATGCTCCCGTTCCTCTGGGCCGAGGCTTATGGCAGCGACTACTACGCCCAGTTCGCCTTCCCCGTCGATTTCGTCAACGAGGCGATGCAATACCTTAGACAGGCCTTCCATGACTTGGACGGAAGGGGGGGATTCCGCTTCTTGGATCAGACCGACGCCCTCGCCTTCACAATCTCTTACAAGCTGTTCGACGCGGAGGAGAAGAGATGGACGTTCGACAGCAGCAAGCTGCTGGCTAACTTCGATGGTCTGCTCCAGAAAATAAAGGAAGGGTCCGGTTAGCCCGCTTAGTGGGTACCGGATCCGCCGATGATTTCCAGTGGCCCGAGGTGGAGCCCCAGGCTTGCTGCTACCAAGCTGGCGCCGGTAAGGGCCACCATTCCGAGTCGAACCTTTTCGTCTAGGGTCATAGTCCAACGATGCGAGTCGTCATGATTTAAGCCTGAGGGGTCGCATGACTCCACGGTCAGATTCCTATGCGTTCTCCAAAGGCTGTCCGTTCAAGACGGGGTAGCCTTTACCGATGATGAAGGACGCAATAGAAGTCAGGACTTGACGGCCAGCAGGCTTAAATTTCCCATAGACCATGGACCATAGCTATGTCGACAACCGTTGAGGTCAAAAGGAACACAGCAAGAGTACTTGAGGAACTCAAGAGGAAATATGGCGTCAAGAGCATAGATGAGACGGTCAAGCGCCTCATCAGCAAAGCGGAGAATATCCAGGATTCTATGTTTGGCTCTCATCCAAAGATGAAAGCATTCGAGCCAAAGGATGAAGCGAAGTTTCATGAGTTATGAGTACGTAATAGACTCCTACGCATGGATTGAGTACTTCAGGGGGACTCCTTCCGGGAGCGCGGTCCGACCCTACGCGGAGGGTGATAGGGCCGCAACGTCTACCCTGACTCTTGCCGAGCTCAAAGAAAAGTATCTCAGAGAGAAATGGGCGTCCTTTGAAGGGGATTTTGATTTCGTCGCTGCGCGGACATTAATCACGCCGGTTGATCGGAAGATAGCACTGCTTGCAGGCGAGCTGAACCACACTAGGAAAAAGACTGTAAAGGATTGGGGGATGGCCGACTCGATTATCCTGGCAACAGCGAGGAGCGCGTCAGCCAAGGTTGTGACGGGCGACAAACACTTCGTGGGCCTTTCGGACGCCGTCATCGTTTGAAATGGGCGTTCCGCTAGAATGAGGGCGAATTTCCGACCAGATAATTGGTCGGAAGTCCCGGCGACCGCATACCATCATAACCTCAGAGGCCTTGTTTCAACAACTCGAGCACCTCTCTGACAGTGACGATTTCGATTCCACGGAATCTCCTCAGGTCGAGTAGGTGTCTGTCGCCCGAGACGATGTAAGTCGCCCTGCCATCGTAGGCCGTGCCCAGAACAACGTTGTCGTCAGGATCGTCTGAGACATCGTCAAAACGATGTTTGATTACGACAACGGTGGCTGCGCTCGCGAGGACTGAAAGGAAGGCATTGACATGGGATTCGCCGACCTGCTTGAACTTTTCTCTCGCAAGGACATCGGCAAGTTCGGCCAACATTTGACTGGAGGTGACCACTTCATGCCTTTCAAGCAGTTGGACCAGCAGTTGCCTGGGCTTCCCATGGCCTACTAGGGCGGAGACCAATACGTTGGTGTCGACAACAATGCGCACTTGCTCAGGTGTCCTTTGCAGGTCTCTTTTCTTTCCTGTAGGCTTGTATCTCCGAAAGTATTTCGCGCTCGGTCGGTCTCCTCTTCCCCTTGTAGCGCTCGTCTATTTCTTCAAACAGACCCTTGAGCTCCTCGTCTAGCGGGGGAATTTCAAGCTTCGCCATCACGAGCTTGTCACCTCTCTTGTAGACCGCCAGTCTCGACTTCGGCTTTATGCCCAATTCTTTCCTCATTTGGAGGGGTATCACTACCTGCCCCTTCGTCCCAACTTGGGCGATTTCTGTTTCTTCCATGTTCAGGAAAGTATGATTTTCATACTTGGATAAAAGGCTACTCCCCAGAGCGGGCTCACCTGGAGGATAGACTTTGGCGCTGTAGTCGACGAGGTTCTCAGTCCAAAGGACTCTACAAAAAGGGTGGGAGGCGACTAGTTGTCTAGTCTGCCTTTCCCCATTTTAGCGGTCCCAAGGCAACCTTGTAGGCGTTCTCTGACAGGAACGTGCTTTCGATCCCTGTGAGAACGATCATCACCATGGCGCGTCCGCAGGGCGCGCATGCTCTAGGCCTCCGATGTGCTCGTCTCGTGCCACGACTTCGGCCCCTTGGGCCGTCGCGGCCGCAAGAACCATAGGTTCTGCCAGCTCGGACCTCCGGCCGTCGCTCGGCGTCCCTCGCCCGTCATCCCTGTCGCCTCCGCAGTCTCCCCATCGGATACTACAGCCATCGGGCCTGGCCGAGTCGATTGGATGCTTGGTTGGTTGCACGACATTGGACGAAAAGGAGGGTCCAGCGGCTTGTCTCAATGGTGAGACAGTTTTATATAGCTGTCTGGATGTCGGACCGAATGTTGGACGCAACGAACATGGAACCATCACTGGTCGTAGCACAGCGGCTAGGGAGCAAAGCCGCCTATCACGTTGGCGAGCTGCTCAAAGTGACGGGCTCGAGGGCCACCGCATACAGGGTCTTGGACCGCCTGTTCGAACTCGGGTGGGCGGAGCCCCTCAACAGGGGGTTTTTTGCCATGAAGTCCTCGGTGTTCCAGCCCTACTGGATGTGGCCGCATCTGGCTTCGTCGTTACAGTCATTGAAGCACGCACGTTACTTCGGCAGGACCTACGGAGAGGGGGACGTGAGGTTTGCGAGGAGGACAATAGCAGGGGCTATGACCCTCGACTACCGCGCCTATGATCTGACGCGCCTCCAAACCCCGCACACCCTCTACCTGTATGTCGACGACCTCGACCGGGCCGCGCGACAGCTGAGAGAGAAAGGCTTCTCCGAGGGGAAGGCAGGGAGGGCGGCGATAGTGCCGAGATTTGGCTCCTTCGACAGGGAGATCGAGAGGGTGTATCTTGATTGCCTCGCAGCTGGGGGCCGCAACACCCTGGACGCCATCGCCATCGAGCTGCTCTACAGCGATAAGCTAACAATCCACGGAGTGTTCAGGGCCGACATGGTCTCCAAGGTGAAGGAAGAGGTTCCGGTTGGAGCTCGATAGGGTCGCCGCGGACATAACGGGGGACCTCAAGGAAGTGGTCTTCGTCGGGGGCTACGCCGCCATCAAGTACGGCGTGGAAAGGATGACCCACGACATGGACCTGGCCCTGGCCACCCCCATCGCAGAAGCCGAGTTCGAGAAGCTGGGATACGGCGTTTTCATTGAAGGAGGGAAGAGAGTGGTAAGGACCAGGCACGGGATCAAGATTGATATCTACACGAAGGATGTCAGCGGCATTCCGGTCCCTCAAATCTTCGAGACAGCCGTCACAATCCGGGCGGCGCATTCAGAGGTGAGGATAATGTGCCTTGAGGGGCTCCTCCTCGCCAAGATGCGCGCCGGGCGGCCGCAAGACAACGACGACATACGACGACTCTGCCGATTGCATGGGAAGGAAATCCGGTGGGAGTTGGTCGAGAAGATGGCGAAGGGCCTGGAATCGACCCAGCTCCGCGGATATGTGAAAGCTCTTACCTTTGCAGGCGTGTCGAGGGGCAGAAGGGCCTGCAGCGGTTGCTGAGATTCGCGAAGGTTCGACAAAAAGGGTGGGAGGCGACTAGTTGTCTAGTCTGCCTTTCCCCATTTTAGCGGTCCCAAGGCAACCTTGTAGGCGTTCTCTGCCAGGAACGTGCTTTCGATCCCTGTCAGAACCACCATCACTCGGGCGTGTCCGTTCATGGTCGGGTCCACCCTCGCCCCCCACACGATCTTCGCGCTGGGCGGAAGTGACTTCGTGACAAGTTCCCCTGCCTTTGTCACTTCCTCCAGTGTGATGTCGTGCCCTCCGGAGACGTGCACCAGTGCACCCTTCGCCTTTGTGATGTCCTTGATATCGAGCAGCTGTCCTTCGATGGCCTGTCTTACCGCCTTCTCAACCCTGTCCTCGCCCTCGGCGTACCCGACCCCGATCGCCGCGAGGCCCTTGCGCTCCATGATGGCTCGCAGGTCCGCGTAGTCGATGTTGATCAGGCTCGCCGTGGTGATGGTCTCGGTGATCCCCTTCACGAACTGCCCCACGAGCTCATTCGCTACGCCCAGGGCGTCCTGCAGCGGGAGGTCACCTGCGACCTTGGCAAGTTTGGAGTTGTCGATGGCGACGACGGTGTCGCAGTGTCCCCTCATTCTCTCCAGGCCCTTCTTGGCGTTCTCGTACCTGTACCTTTCGACGGAGAAAGGCAAGGTGACGACGCCGACTACGAGCCTTCCGGGCGCCTGCAACGACTCAGAGTAGACCTGAGCCGCGCCGGTCCCCGTGCCTCCGCCCAGTCCAGCGCAGATGAAGAGGATGTTGGATCCTGCTACTTCTTTCTGTACGTCTTCCAGGCTGTACCTGGCGGCCTCGGCGCCCCTGTCGGGGTAACCGCCGGCGCCCTGCCCGTGGGTGATCTTCTCCCCCATGAGTATGCGTCGGTCTGCCTTGGTAATGCTGAGGTGCGCGGCATCGGTGTTCGCCGCGACCAGCTTACCGCCGGTGAGGCCCCTTTGCTTGACCCAGGAGACGATGTTGCTGCCAGCTCCGCCGAGTCCTATGACGGAAACGTTGGGTCTGGCCATGCGCATTGCTGCTTCGATTCGTTCTGCCTCGAGAAAGTCTTGTGTTTGTGACGACATTTTCTTCGACCTTAGAATCTCTCAGGCAGGCCTCGGATTATAAGCGGTCAGGAGGATGAATATGGATGCGAATGAGATATGTGGTAAGACAGGTAAGACCGTCCATTCTGCTCGCTTGAGGCCGGTCTGGGAAACCCGGGAAAAGGCGTAAATCGCCGTCGGCGCTCAGTAAAACCGGTTTGGCGAAGGCAGTCTATTTTGCAATCGCTGGCGCGGGCCTGTACCTTGCCAGCTTCGCCGCTTTGCTCGCCATGGCGTCGGGTTTCTTCTCCCCTGGCCTGTTCCTGAGCTGCAGTCCCCTGGTAGGCGTTCACGGGTTCGGGTGCACCAGCAGCGAGCCGTGGGTCGCTGTCCTCCTCTTCGTCCCATTCGTAGATGGGACCGGATTTCTCTTCTTCGGCCTCTTCGGGTGGAGGTTTGTCGCCCACCCTTTGTTCCTGGTCTCCCTTGCCCTCCTGGTCTTGAGCACTGCGGGGGTCACCTTCGGTATGTTGGCCCAACAGCTTTGCAAGATATACTTCTGCTCCCCTGGCTATGGGTTTGACGCCCGGACCTGGCTAGCGGGGATGGGAACCGGATTGGCATTAGTTGCACTGCAAGTTCTCTTCCGTCGAGATGTCCGCGCGGTTAACCATGGCTAGGATTAATGACGCGGAACAACAGAAGCTCCGATCTTAGTTCAGTCCGAGCGCCGGGAACTTCGAGATAGGCAGGTTCAGCTCCCTCTGCAGATCCCGGATCCTGTGGGCGTACTTGAGCATCCCCACCTTCTCGTCCTTGACCTTCGCTATCTTGTAGGCTTTCCAGTTCTTCTTCAGCGCCGCCCAGGTCTGACCAGTTGTGTACGACGTTGCCCTTCGTACAGTAATCCTCGGCCCAGTTATTTAAGATTGGTCAGTCTTACGGATAGGCCTCGGTCGACCTGGCCACTTCTCCCTCGGACTGCTCAGAAGTGTTGGAGTCCTTCCTGAACCAAGCAGTAACCGAACCTCCGGGTGATTCCACCGCGATGAACGTGTATCCGAGCTTGGACACGGCCTCGATCACCGGGCTCTTGATCATGCCTGTCTGGGACTGGACGCTCATCAGATTGTCGAACATGGCTCCTATGACATAGGGGGGCTCGATGCTCCACCTGAACTTCCTGAGCGTCCTGGACACCCTGACGCTCTCTAGCCTGTACTCCTCCCCTTCCTGGACGTAGGACAGCTTCCCCAGGAGTACCTCGTCGGAAGGGCCGGGGCCGGCCCTGGGGGAGGGTCTGACGACCTCCGGGGCCGCTGGGACAGGACTCGCCGGCGTTTCGACTTCGGGCTGTGGAACCTCGACCTCCGGTGTGATGACGACGGGCGTTTCCACCTGCTCTTCGACGACAGGTGCCTGAGGCTCGTCGAGCATCCTGACAACGTCCTGCGACAGATCAATCTTGTCCGGGCTCCAGGTGTACCTGGTCCCGTTCGAATCGTCGAAAAAGAGCCCTGACTCCAAGAACTGGTTGACCGCGTCGACCTGGCGCATTTCGAACGTCTTCGAGAACCGCTCATAGCCTCCGGCGATGCCGTAGACCTTGACAAGGCGTCCCTTCCCTTCGTCTACCACGTCCACGACGAGGTTCCCCAGCCTCACCGAACTGTCGTCTACCACGGCCATGACCGGAGCTTCCTCCATGACATCCCCGGCTTCGGGCTCCACGATCTCATCCACCGGCTCTACGGGCTTTTCGAGTGTCTGCACTACCGCTTCTGGCTCCCGGCTCTCCTGGGGCGCGGCCGGCTCTTTGGCCCTTATCTGATGCCCTTCGTGACTCATCCTGAAGTAGCTGACCCCCTGGGCTGTGAAGTAGGACTTCGTGGTGTTGCAGTCCAGGCAGGTCACTTCGTAAAGGTCAGAGCCCTCTGCGGTCATCATTGTTATCTCGTTACTCCCAGGTTACCACCTCTCTCCTATATCTGAGGTCTTGCCGATGGGTCGAGCAAAGCACCTGAAATTCTGGATTTCGGCATGCTTCCCTAACTAGAATGACGCCGATGGCAGCGCAACAACCTTCATAAACGGGGCTGAGTCTCGGAGGTTGAAATTCTCAGGCGGCATTTTGGTTTGAAATGCGATTATTGTGGAAAGGATGAGCCTCTTCCCTTCGTGTGCAACTACTGCGGGGGCGCGTTCTGTGCGGACCACAGGCTGCCAGAGTCGCACATGTGCAAGGGGGACCTGACGCTGAAGCGGACCATTGCTGCGCCTGCCACGACGACATTCAGCTGGCAGACCCCCAGCACCACCACACCCAATCCGACTACCCGGCAGGCAAAGGTCTTCTCGTTCATCGAGGTCAGGGACATAGTCATCGCCTGGCTGGCGCTTGGGATCGCCTTCTCCCTGTCCGTCGCCAGCAGGGGCAGCCTGTTCGGCAGCGGGACCTTCAATACAACGGCATTCGTGTACTATCTCGCCCTGGCGCTCCTCACCGTGGGCCCCGGCTTCGTCTTCCACGAGCTCAGCCACAAGTTCGTCGCCCAGCGGTACGGGTTCTGGGCGGAGTTCAGGATGTGGCCCATGGGACTCTTGCTCGCGCTGTTGACGTCGCTCCTGGGTTTCATATTCGCAGCCCCCGGGGCGACCTACATCTCTGGGTCGAACATCTCCCAGCCGGAGAACGGCAAGATCTCGGTCGCAGGACCGGCGATCAACGTCGTCATCGCCGCCCTCTTTCTGCCGTTCGCTTTCTTCGGGACCGGCTTCCTGGCGGACCTTGGGAACTTCGGAACCTACATCAACCTCTTCCTTGCGCTGTTCAACCTGCTCCCCATCGGGCCGCTCGACGGCGCCAAAGTCTGGCGGTGGAACAGGCTGACCTGGGCCGCGGCCTTCGTCCCCCTGGCACTGGTCTTCTACTACTTCTTCTTCGGCTAGCGGTTGGTCAAATCGGCGATAGCCGGCTGTTAAGTTAATTCGAGCTTCTGCTCTAAGGGCCCGCCTGCTCCATCTTAACACCAGTTGTATTCACAAAGAGCTGACCCGGCCGGCCGTCAGTTCGGCCCCCTGTCCATCCTCAGCGAGTGGGCAATATCCGTCCACGCCTTCCGCCGGAACAAGGTCTCCGTGACCAAGAAGGTCGTGGCCGCGGCCCTCTGCAATTCCGGCTACTCCTACCGGGACGTCGCAAAGATGCTCGGCGGGATGTCGCACATCGCGGCCAGGGACGCCTACTTCTCCCTGCTTACGAGCCTCCCGAAGGAGGATACGAGGTACAGGCGTGCGGTCGCCATCGACGGCTCGGACGTCTGGGTCGAGGGGGACCAATATCATGTGTGGCTCGCAAGGGACGTCGAGTCGGGAGAGATCATGTCTTTCCAGGCCTCCCCTGACGCCTCCGCCGAGGACGGCGCGAAATTCCTCTCTAGCGTCGCGTCCCAGTGCACCAACAGGCCGCTGCTCAAGATGGGGACCGGCCCGAACCACGCCAGGGGCCTGGTGAACCTCGACCTCTACTTCCAGGTCGAGCCCAACCAGTCTATCATAACGAGGCTGGGGCGCTTCATACTCGGCGGCGGCCCCCAGGGCGCGCTTTAAGAATCAGAAGCAGCTCGAGTCTCGACGTGTACACCTTGGTCTACGACGCTGATTGCGGTCCCTGCACCAGGTTCAGGAAAGCAGTCGGATTCCTCGATGCCCGGGACAGGATCAGGTTCGTGGGGCTGAATGAAGCCGACAGCTCAGGGCTCCTCGAGGGACTCCACCCTGCCCTGAGGCACAGGTCCTTCCACCTGATCGGGCCGAGCGGGAAGATATGGAGCGGAGCCGAGGCGCTCCCCCCGCTGGCCGCCCTACTGCCGGGAGGAAGCCCTTTTGCCATCGTCCTCGGGTCGAGCCCTATCGCTTTCAAGAGCGCTGCTTTCGTTTACAGTGTGTTTTCGAGGCTCCACGACACAGGGTCCTGCAGCTACGCCCCGGGCGGGAGTGGGGGCAAGGGGGACCGAATCTCGGGTGGGCCCCACAGGTTCCTGGGGACTCTAAATTGACTTCTTGGCGCGCTGAAATTCACCCTGTTCACTATATCCCGCGCGCCCCCATCAACAGGACATGCGCTCTGAAGCACTCGAGAAGCTCGTAGACAGGCCCGTGAAGGACACCTACGGGAGGTATGTCGGTTTTGTTGTCGGATTCTCCGTCGACACCTCCGGGGAACTGAAGTCGGTGGGGGTGGACCAGGGGAACGGGGAGTTCACCGAATATCCAAGCCACAGGGTCGTATCGACCGCAGACGGTTTCGTCGTGGTCCCGGCCTGGAGGGTCGAGTGCGACTCCCTCGGCAAGGAGATAGACGGGGTCAGGAGGAGAGCGAAGGCACTGCAGGACCTCGCCAGGGAAGGGGAGATACCAAGGACTCTCTTCGATGAGATGATGGGGAAGTACTCCGACGAGGCGTCGAAGATCCAGGGCTCCTACAAGTCCCTGGCCGAAGGCATGGTCGTGAGGATAGGGGAGCTCGAGGGCCAGAGGGAGTCGCTCGACAGGTTCCTCGTAGAGGTCAAGGTCCAGTTCAGGGCCGGGGAGATCGACGAAGCAGCCTACAAGGTGGCCGCCGAATCGTGCCAGGCCATGCTGAAGAAGAACTCCCAGGAGATGGAGGACCTCGGGAAGATGCTGAAGGCAGCGACCGAACCTCTAGCACAGCAGCAACAGCAGCAGGCACCAGCGCAGAAGCAGGTAGCACAACCACCGGTCCAAAAGGCAGTGCAGGCGAGCGCAGAGTAAGCCTGGGCTGGCTCTCGTAGGAGATTGAGGCCGCCCATGAAAGCTAACACGGAGTCCGGTGCCGCATGAAGACAGAGTTCCTAGCGGGGAGCATGGTCACACGCAGCCTCAAGATAACGGGCCCCACCCGCATGATAGTCGCCGCAGTGTCGGCCGCCGTCGCACTCGACGGGATGGTCGCAATCCTGGCGCTCGGGCCCGTGGGGCAGGCCGTTCTTTTCGCCGTGTTGTTCGCTTCCCTCGCAGCCGGCTCCTGGGCCGTCTCCGTCGATGTCCTCAAAAGGTCGAGCCAGGCCGTCGATAACCTCCGCTCGATAGGGGCGTCCAGCGGGGCCATCTCCTCCGCCGTCGCCGGTTCCCTGATCGTCTACGGGGCGGGGGGTTCCGCCCTCGGTGCGGTTGTCGGGGCCGGGTTGGGACTCGCACTCCTGGGCTCAGGAACGGCAGTGGCGTCAGCGCTCCTCGAGGCGTTCGCCGTCGTCGTCGCATCATCCGCCGCCATCACCGTAGGGGTCTATGGCGGGGGCAGGGCGGTATGGCACAGCTAGCCGCGCTGAAGCCCGCACAAACGGTGAGCCACGACAGGTTCGCCATCGAGCTGGGCCACGTCAGAAAGTCCCATGGAACCTCAGAGGTTTACACCGATTTGCACTTCCAGCTGCTGAGGGGGACGTTCGTGGCGATGGTCGGGCCCATCGGGAGCGGGAAGACGACGATGATCAACATGTTCGCTGGCCTGGAGAGGCCCGACGCTGGCACGATATTCGTCCAGGGGCAGGACATCACCAAGATGGACGACGACAGCCTCGCGGCTTACAGGGGGAAGACGGTAGGTCTGGTCCCCCAGGTCCAGACACTCATCCCCGAGCTGACAGCCTACGAGAACGTCGAGCTGCCGCTGTACTTCGCGAAAGTCGACAGGGACGCACGGAGGAGGAGGGTGGACGAAGTGATGGCGAGGGTCGGGATACGAGGTGAAGCCGACAGGGTCGTGGGGACTCTGAGCGTGGGGGAGAGGCAGATGGTCTCGTTCGCCAGGGCGCTCGTCAGCGACCCGCCGATACTCCTCCTGGACGAACCGACCGAAGCCCTGGACCCCCTGATGTCGGAGGTTGTCCTGGGACTGCTCAGGGGGGACAACATGACCCTCGGGAAGACCATATTCGTGACCACGCACGACAGGCGTGTCACGGCCCTGGCGAGAAGGACGCTCAGGGTCGGGAAGAAGATCCCCTAGGAAGCAAAGTCACTCGATGTCGGCATATCACCTACCGATGCTGATATCGACGTCGATATCAAGCTCGATGCCCGGGCTCGGCGGACCATCCTTCCCTGCTGGGCACGTATGTGTTTAAGTACATGTTCAAACTCATAGTCGGCTGATGGTAAAGACGCTCACGATACGAGAAGAGGTCTATGAGAAGCTGGTCTCAATGAAGCGCCCTGGAGAATCCTTCAGTGAGCTCTTCGACCGGCTGGCTGGTCAGGAG
The DNA here is from genome assembly GCA_028867035.1 of Nitrososphaerota archaeon. GTDB lineage: Archaea > Thermoproteota > Nitrososphaeria > Nitrososphaerales > Gagatemarchaeaceae > UBA183. The sequence continues at coordinate 18,814 of JAGWHB010000008.1, forward strand.
GAGACCGCCGAGGTCCTCCGCAGGCTGAGGGGGACTGTGGAGTTCGCAAGAGGTGAGAAAGAGAGGATGACGAAGGATATCTCGTCCAAGAGGGCGGAGAGTCGCCTTTGATTCTGTTGGACACCGACGTCATGATAGAGATACTCGACAGGAAGTCCAGGCTCGGAGCTGCAGCGGCGAAGAAGCTGCTCGAATCGGGCGAGAAGGTGGGCACGACTTCCCTCGCCATGCACGAGATCCTTTTTGGACTGGTAAAGTATGGCAAACCGACTGATGCAGTCGAGCCGTTCCCCGTCTTCCCGTTCGAGGGTGCGGACGCGAAGATTTCATCGAAGCTCGAGGTCGAACTGGAAAAGGAGGGCACTCCGATCCAGAGGATGGACACCATGATAGCGGCAATCGCCATCAACAGAGGAGCGCGCTTGTACACATTCAACTCGGACCACTTCACCAGGATGTCCAAGTTCGGACTAAGGCTCCTCGACTAGCTGCCGACAGCCAGAGCGCTGCCCGCGCGTGCCAGAATCACGCAGGCCTCCTGCAGTTACAGGCTCCATACTACCACAAGGTGGGAGGCCCTCTGGGCGAAGGTTGTACCCCTCGCGTAATACATCAAGGCAACCTACGGTGACGTGAAATGTCGAACCGCAGTCTGCTCCAACCTTATCAAGCTAACACCCCCACATAACGGCGATGACTCGAGCTCTGACCAGGGCCGAGAAACTCCGTGGTTCGTGGATGCTACGGCTGTCCATCACGAAGTCGTCGAATCTGAAGGCATTCGTGATGGAGACGAGCTGGAGATTGAAGTCTGCAAGGCGAAGAGGAGCTGGTTCGGGAGCGCGCCGGGCATCGGCTCAATGACCCACGAAGACGAACTTGACGCTCACGAGTAGGTTGGTCGTAGATTCCTGGGCTTGGATAGAGTACTTTGGCGGGTCGACTTCGGGACGCGTGGTCGACCGGATGATGTCAGATGCTGAGATCTGGACCAGCGTGATATCGATAACTGAAATCGTGTCCAAGTACCATCGAAAGGGAATCGACGAGTCGAAGGCGATGGAAACAATTTTCGCCATATCAAGGACCGATTCTCCCGACCGCGAAGATGCGCGGGAGGCTGGGAGGATGCACGCGGAGGTGAAGGCCAAGTCTCCTAACTTCGGTCTGGCTGATTCGTTTGTGCTGCAATTGGCGCGCAAATTCGGGGGAAAGGTAGTGACCGGGGATCCGGACTTCCGAGGGGTCAAGGAAGCTCAGCTGATCTAGTCCCATCTTCCGCGTTCGCTGCCATCCCACGTTGCCACCTCGAATCGAGGTCGATATCGACCTTGATGGACCACACCGGGACGGCACCCATGACTATTGGTGGCGCGGGTTGGTCGTTAAATCGATTTGAACGATGGTAGGTCGTGACCCAGATACGGCCGAAGGGGCTAGGACCTGAGTTGGTTCCGCTCACTATCACCGTGCCCTCAGACCTGAGGGTCCGCATGATCCGGGCAGGAGTGCGTCCATCTGAGATTGCGAGAAAGGCATTCGAGCAAGAAGTCAAGAGGAAGGAGGAGCTCCAACGGCTAGCCCGTGCAAGGCAGTTGGACCCGCTGATCAAGCCAGAAGAAATTCGCAGGCCAACCAGGAGAACAAGGCGTCTGCTAGGAGAGTGACCGACGGGCAAGAGCCCCCGAACAAACTTCGTCCACGACGACAATATGACAGGCCGTGGAGGGGTGGTGTCCACGGGGCCGAAACGGTGTTCCAGCTCAGGGTTTTGTTCGGGAGTCGTCTGCCGCAAGTGGCCACCAATGGTCCCCATTTTCTATGTTCTTGCAGGGACACACTCTGCGTTCGAAAAGTATCCTCCTTAAGGCAGGGAGATACTTTGCTTCCAGGGGTCGTTCTATGTCCCTCGAGGATACACTATACGTTTAGCATGGGTGACTGTTTCTGTCCCCTCAGAGGGGAACTAGAGTCGGACGCCTGCCCGAACGATTTTTCTCCTGTCAACCAGAAACCCGTTTAATCTGCCCCTTCGTCTTTCCATCGTTGAGCCCGAGGACCGAGCTCGCCGCCGCAATTGTGGCTTTGTTGTTGGCCGGCACTTTCTTCCTGGCACCCGTCGTGCCCTATTCCGCTTCCTTGGGGATAGTTGGGAACTACCAGGGGACGACCACCTGCAGCTCCGTGTCGTCCACCTATTCCGCCATCGTCACGAGCGGGTCCGTCACTTACTCCTGTCTAGTCGAAGTGCCATACCAGCCCGTCGCCGTGGGCGGATACGCGACTCCGTCGTACGCCCTGCTTGGATACGGGGCTCCGCCCTATCCGACCCAGGCCCAGATCACACAGGGGAACTCGTCGGCGCTCATATTCTTCCAGGGTGCCAGGGCGGTGGCAGCCGAAAGGATAGGGCCGGCTGGGACGGTGGTGAACTCCCCCGACCTGGCGGTGGTGCGGACAACCTTCGTCCAGGCAGCTTTCGGAGAGCAGAATTTCACGGCAGTGATACGGAACAGCGGCCCAACGGGAATCTTAATTCCCACCGTTGCCGTCCAGATGGAAGAATACGGGGAGAACCAGAGCGTCGGTGGGCTGACTTGGTTTGAGCCTGATTTCCTGGGACACTGCGGCGATTCCATATCATACGTCCTGTCGCCTGGTACCGAGTGCAAGGTCTCCGCACTGTTGAGCCTCCCATACAACGTAACGATCCCGTACTACGTGGTTGTGGTCGGAGTGCGAGGCGGCCAGCACCTCTTCACCAGGCAGAAATTCATCCAGTCCATCCCTGCCGAGGTCATCGGCCCAGCGTGGGTAGGCGATTTCATTTCTAATGTCAACCAGGCCCGCGGGTCGAACCCCCTGGCCGAGAACTCCACATTGGACGCCTTCGCTGCGTTCCGCTTCATTGTCGCGTCCTCCCAGCCAGACATCTCCGACTACGGCTTCGCCAACAGCACGACAGTGTTCTTCGGTTCGGGGGCCGCTCAGGCGGGTTTTGCGGAGGAAATCCTGTTTCCGGGAGGATTTGCTCCTGGAAACTACGGTACCTACTTGTCCGAATACGCCCCCGGCCATTGGACAGGACTGACCGACACGGCATACAATGAGTTCGGCTACTTTGTCGGCCAGGCGCCGTACTACACCGTGTCGTCGAACTGTCCAGTGACGGAGGTGCCCTCTGGAGGGGTGAACATCACCCAGTATTTCGAGAGCCACGGGTGCACGGTGACACCCGTCGGGAGCACCACCTGGCTTGTCATCGTTCTCGGAAAATGACCGGCTCCGACCATGAACATTTGCTCTCCTGCTAAACTATTCTAGGCCTCCGGTCTAATTTGAACCCTCGAGGGGAACTGGACTCATGTCCTCGAAGAGCCTGAAGCTTTGGTGGAACACCGAATCGATAGGGAAGGGCAACATCCTGAGCTTCCTGTTCGGCGAAAGGGACGAGACGATCAAGGCGGCGAAGCTTACCATCGACAGGATGAAGGAGGTCAACACTCTCTCCATGACAAAGAGGGAGCTGCGCTTCTTCGCGAAGGACCTCGAGTCTGGGAAGCTGGGCGTGAAGTACAGCTATCACAACTTCTACACCAAGCTCATCCGCAAGCTCCTGGACCTTGGTTTCTTGGAGAAGGACGTGGTCGTGTGGGACGCGAAGAGGCAGAAGACGGCCACCGTCTACCAGCTCAAGCTGCAGTCCATCCCGGAGCGCCCTCCGCAGGCCGGGTTCGTGAAGCAGGCATGGCAGGTGGCCAAAGGCTGGAACGACCTCGTGCAGCAGTAGCTCCTCGCGCTACCGAACCACATAATCGACCTTGATATCGACGTCGATACATGGCGGTAGCACTCATAAGCGACAGCCGTCCAATCCTGCTGCCCGTTGATCGGGATCGACTGCAAAGAAATGACCCTCGATGACCAGCTGACCCTGGCGTCTGCCATTTCCGACTGCCTGGGGGGGCAGGGGAGTCGCCCTCGTAAAGGACGATAAGATCGCGCTGGATCCGCTGGCCAAAGTCCAGGCCTCCGAGGTTGTGGCGCTGGTGCGGTCGTTCGTATCAAAGCGCAAGGAGGCCCAGCACTACTCCATCGAAGAAAAGGGCGGTTGCATCGTAGTCCACACCCCCGATCCTCTGGTCCGATCCCGGGGAGGAGGGACACGGGTCAGCTGCTCCCTGACAACCTCCTGAAATGCCCCTACTGCGCCTTCGTCACGCCCTACACAGAGGCCTACGCGTGCACGTCAAGTCACATCTGTGGGGGGTCTAGGAATATGTCGCAGGCGCAGAAATGAGTTTCAATAGGTCTGGAAGTTCCTGGTCCTGAACGCGCCTATCACAAGGGCGGCTCCGGCGATTATCAGCAGCTCGGGGAGGAAGGGGATCGGCCTGTCGAAAAGCAGCACGAAGGCGTTCGCGATCGTCAGTATCGCTCCAAGGCCGATGGTGAGCATGCTCAGCTTCAGCCTCATCGACGACCTGACCAGGTTCAACAGCAGGAGCAGCGCCCCGGTCCCGATGGCGAAGAGGGCGGAGTTGATTGTGGCGACGAGGTCTCCCTGCAGGTACACCGCGACGACCCCGAACCATATCAGGAAAAGCCCCCAGAAAATGTTGGTGAGGGTCCCGTTTTGCACTTGGTCTCTGGGCACGCCCGCCCCTCCGCTCCTTTAAGGTTAGCAGAATGTATCAGAGTCTCAGGGGCCCTTCCCTGAATAAACGCACGAGGTAGTCCGCCGCGGCGCTTGCCCACTTCAGAAGGTATCTCCTCCCGACCAGCACCCCCGCCGGAGCTATGGCCGCCCCCAGCAGGACCCCTCCCAGGACGTCCGTGGGGTAGTGCTCGAAAGTGTAGACCCGAGAGACGCAGACCACCGCCGCCTCGAGGGCGAGGAGGCCCGCGACCCACTTCCTCCTGAATGTGATGAGGGAATAGATGGCACCTATGGACACGATCAGAGCGTGGCCGGAGGGGAAGGAGAAGTCCGTGTCGAAGGGGATTCGCATGACGGGGGGATTGAACTGAGAGCTTTGCAAGTGGGCGAGGTATACCCAGGGCCTGGCCCTGGCCACCAAATCCTTGGCCACCTCCCCTGCTATGACCCCGACGACGAAGACTCCGCAGAGCCCCAGTGCCAGCATCTTCGTCTGCCTGTCGCCGAAAAGGAACATCAGCGCGACCAGGCTTATCCAGAAGTATTCTCTGCCGTAGAGCGACGCCCCCACTAGGACTGAGTTCAGGGTGTCGCCGAGCGAGAGATTGTTGAACCAGAGCGCCGCCTGGAGATCGAGGCTCTGAAGCTGCGGCAGCATCCTGACCGCCGCCGCGATGGCGACGAAAATCAGGAAGGAGATCGCGGAAAGGAAGGCGAGGGCCCTGTCCTTCACCTGGAGGGAGGCTGCGGATGTCCTATATCTCTCTACCGAAACGGCCCGTTAAGACAAGGCACTCGGCGAGCGTCTTTCCAAGACCGCTTATCTTAACACCGCAATTAATCCCCGTCCCGCTTCCGGGGGCGCCCGCCTGCAAAATGACGGAGACAAGTGCGCAACGCATATAATCGATGGACCACGGCGCAGCCTCAGGCGCCAATGCCAATCAAGATGTTGACGCTGGAGGACCTGGACCTGGATGGTGAGAGGGTTTTCCTGCGCGTCGACGTCAACACCCCGGTCCATCCCGAGACCGGCAAGCTGATGGAGCATACGAGGCTGGAGGAGGCTGCGATGACGATCCGGGACCTGCCGAAGTCGAAGGTCGTCGTCGCTTCGCACCAGGGGAGGGTGGGGAGGTCGGACTACACGAGCCTGGAGGCGCACTCGAAAGCACTCGAGGAGATCATCGGCAAGAAGGTGGCCTTCGTCCCCGATGTTTTCGGGCCGGAGGCCCTGTCAGAGATCGACTCGCTCCCCGACGGAGGGGTCCTCGTCCTCGACAACCTGAGGTTCACCGCCGAGGAGAACCAGGAGTACAAGCCCGCTGACGCGGAGAAGACGTTCCTTGTGAGGAGGATAAAGGACCACGTCGACGCCTGCGTGCTGGACGCGTTCTCCACCGCCCACCGCTCGTCCCCCAGCATCGTGGGTTTCGCCGGGCTGGTCCCCACCTGTGCAGGAAGGACCGTGGGGAGGGAGCTGAGGATGCTCGACCGGATATTCTCCGTAGAAAAGGGGCCCTACGTCACAGTACTCGGAGGCGCGAAGGTCAACGACAGGCTCGAAGCCATCGACGCACTGATAGCCAACAACAGGGCGGACAAGGTGCTGTTGTGCGGGGTGGTGGGGCTCGTATTTCTGAAGGCCGCGGGGAAGCTGAAGGGGGAGATAGGGATCGAAGGGGAGCAGAAGTACGTCTTGAAGGCGCGTCAGCTGATGGACGACGACCCAGAGAGGTTCGCTCTCCCTGTCGACGTGGCCATGCGTGCGAACGGGGAGCGGAAGGAGGTCGAGCCCGGCATGCTGACGGCGCAGGCGCAGGTCCTCGACATCGGGACGAAGACCATAGAGCGCTACGGGAGGTTCATCAAAGGGGCAGGGACGGTGTTCATGAGCGGCCCCCCGGGCGCCTTCGAATGGGAGGAGTTCAGCGTCGGGACCCAGGGGCTCCTCGTCGCCATGGCGTCCTCCCTCGGGACCACGATAATCAGCGGCGGGCACCTCTCCACCGCCCTTCGGAAATACGGCATCCACGACCAGATAGACCACATCAGCACCGCCGGTGGGGCGCTGGTCCAATACCTGGCGGGGAAGCGGCTCCCCCTCATCGACGCGCTGGAGAGGGCCGCGGACAAATGGGGCAGAAAGCCATCGTGAACCTCTTAAACCGGGGAGATCCGCGGCCGTGACGGACATGATCAAGGTGGGGGTCAACGGCTACGGGACAATAGGGAGGAGGGTAGCGGACGCTGTGCGTAAGCAGAAGGACATGGAGTTGGTCGGAGTGACAGCGGCCCACCCGCACTATAAGTACAAGCTCGCGGGTCAGAAGGGAATACCTCTCTACGCTCTCGACATGAAGAGCTTGGAGGCTTTCAACAAGGACGGCTACAACCTGAAGGGGACGCTCAACGACCTTCTGCAGCGCATCGACGTCGTCGTGGACGCGGGTCCGGACGACACCGGGCCGGCCAACCTGAAGGCATACAGCCTGGCGGGGAGGAAGGCAGTCTTCAACGGAGGGGCCGGGGACGAAATGGCTGTCCCTTCCTTCGTAGCCCAGTGCAACTTCGAAGGGGCCCAGGGAAAGGACGCCGTGAAGGTAGTCTCGTGCAACACCACCGGCCTGTGCAGGACAATAGACGCGGTAGACGGTGCGATAGGAGTGTCGAAGGCAAGGGCCGTGCTGGCTCGGAGGGCGACTGACCCTGACGACGTGAAGAAGGGCCCAATCGACGCCGTCGTGCTCGACCCGACCACCCTCCCATCCCACCACGGGCCTGACGTGCAGACTGTCCTCCCGACGATCAAGGTCGTCACCATGGCCTTCAAGGTCCCCACCACCCACATGCACCTTCACAGCCTCATCCTCAGCCTGAAGAAGCAGGCGTCGAAGGAGGAGGTCGTCAGGGCGCTCCAGGCCGCACCTAGGATCACACTGGTCGACGGTAAGTCAGGGTTCAAATCGACTGCAAACATCATGGACTGGGCGAGGGAGACGGGGAGGGACAGGAACGACGTCTACGAGGCCACAGTGTGGAGGGACTCGGTCACCATAGTCGACGACGAGGCGTACATGTTCCTTGCCGTCCACCAGGAGGCCATCGTGGTCCCAGAGGACATTGACGCAATCAGGGCGCTGGCGGGCGGTTACACAAGGGAGGAGTCGATGAAGATGACAGACGAGTCCCTTGGCATAGCCCACAGGGCCTAGTCGAAGGGCTTCGGGAAGGACGTCAGCACGAACCTCGGCTGCTGGAACTGCTTCACCAATGTCTTCACCTTCTTCTGGACGAAGTCAGGCGCCTTCTTCCCGAGGACTATCATAGCCACCAGCTCGGCCACGCTCTCCATCTCCGCCGGACCGTAGCCCATCCGCGTGAGCTCCGAAGTCCCCAGCCTGCCCCCGTCGTCGGTTATGATGTTGGCCTGCTCCAGGCGCAGGGCCAGGAACTTCAGCCTGGCTGGCTCGTAGTCGAGGAGGACCTGGTGTGACTTGCTGTAACCGTAGGCGGCGCCCCTGAGCTTGACCCCCTCTGATGCAAGGGCATTCGCAAGGGCCTGCGAGTTCTTCACGACGGCCTGGGCGTAGGGCTTCCCGTACTGCAGCATCTCGATCAGAGAGACGGCGAGGGCGGCGACCCTGTCGAGGTGGATGTTGTCCACGATGCCCGGGTGTATCTTCCCGGAAACCTTGGAGAAGGCCTCCTCGTCGTTCGAGAGTATTATGCCTCCCTGCGGGCCGGGGAGGCTCTTGTGGGTCGAGCCGATCATGAGCGAGCACCCCTCCCGCAGGGGGTCCTGGAACGCCCCGCCGGCGATGAGCCCCATCACGTGGGACGCGTCATATACGCACACCCCTTCGGCCTGAGCCGAGAGCTGCTTCGCCGGGTGCGGGAACGGGATGAAGCTCGAGCCGAAGAAGACGACCTTGGGGTCCTTCATCAGGTGCGAGGACCCCTTAGCATCTATGTTCACCGCGTCGTCGTTATATCTGAAATAGAGGTTCTCGAGGCCGAGTATCCTCCCCAGCCCAAGGTGGGTTATGCCGGGGTATCCGCCGTTGTCCGGGTTGACAGAGAGTATCTTGTCACCCTGCTTCGTCAACGAGAGGAGGACAGCCATGTCCGCCGTGTGCCCGGACAGGGGGCGTACGTCGGCGTATCGCGCCCCGAACACCTTGCGGGCCAGCTCCTCGGTCAGGGCCTGGAGTTCGTCCGCGAACTTCGTACCTCTGTAGAACTTGTCCGGGGCGTTGTACCTCCCGCCGAGGTCGGAGAGGAACATGGATTTCATCTGCTGGCTCCCGCGGTTCTCCGAGGGAATCATGTTCAGGCATTCCTTCGTCCTCCAGTCCTGGTGCTGCCTCAGCGTCCTGTCGAGCCTTTCGACATAACCCGATGACAACGCTATCGTCCTCCGACCGATCGAAGCGGCCTTCCGGCACGAGCAATTCTAGATGAAACGAAGAACTTGTCCTGGGTCAAACTTCTCGCGCCGCTTTGGAGGTCGTATTATGTGTTAAGCGGTCGAGCATGCTCATCCGTACCTGTACCTGACACCGTGCCCTTCGATTTCGTGGCCGAACTTCACCAGCTCGGGGGGGCCTATGGCCCCGCATGTCCCGCAGGCGACGCATGCGACATGGTCGAAGCGCAGCTGGGCGTCCCCTATGTCGTCGAGGGTCTCGCGCATCGCCTTCCCCCTGCTGCCGCCCACCCGGGAGAGGTTGTGCTCGTAGAGGTCCTTGAAGGAAGCGAAGACGCCCTTCGGGGTGAATATGGTGTAGCAGTTCGTCGGGCAGGCCGGGACCCATGGCTTCGTGAGCGAACCGGAGGCCGTGGCGGCGTCGACCTTGATGTGGGAGTAGTCCTCGTCCTCGTCGTAGGCGAGCAGCCCCGTCCCCTCCTGCACCCTCGCGGTGGAGTCTCTGAGGGGGGACGGCTCAGGCCTGGGCTCGAAGCTGTAGACGCTCGACAGGACCCTCGTGGAGAAGAGCAGCTTCGGAAGCGCGTGGTAGGTAAAGGAGCTCTCCGACACGAAGCTGTCCCGCCCCGACCTGTTCGTGTCTTCGTAGATGGGGGTCAGCAGGTCCCTGTACCTCGAAAGGTTCCTCCCCCTGAAGGAGCCGGACGCGCTCGCGTGCAGGTAGGTCGAGGCGGCCATCATCCCTGAGGTGACCGCCCGGCGCATGCCGTCGATCATCGGCCCGATCTTGACGAAGGCGCCGAGGGCGTCCCCGGCCGCCAGGAAGCCGTCCGCGTAGGGGCGCTTCAGTATCGCCTTGTACCCCTTGGGTATGTTGTGGGCTGAATATTCGACCGCCTGTGCCCCGTCGAGGAGCTCAGCCACCATGGGGTGCTCTTCGAACTCGTCGAGGACGTCGAGGAGCTTCCCGACCTGGTCGAAGCGCTCAGTCGTCGTCCTGATGAGGGAGTCGAGGGAGACGACTAGCCCGACAGAGAGTGTGTCCTTGTTCGTGTAGACGAAGGCCCCTCCGCCTATCTGGTGCATGAAGTCGCCGAGGAAGAAGACGGCCCTCCCTTCTCCGGGCTGCACCCTGAACCTCTTGTCGATGAGCGAAGGGTCGAGCTTGTAGACCCGCTTTATCCCGTGGTAAAGCTGGCGCGGGGTCAGCCTGCCCCTCAGCCCGGCCTCCTCGACCAGGTTGGAGGTGACGCCGGACGCATCGATGACCAGCTTGGCCCTCAGCTCCTCCTTGGGGGTCCTCACCCCCACGACGGCCCCCCCTTCCATGATCAGCCCCTCGGCGGTCGTGTCGGTCGAGAGCATGGCCCCGGACTCCACGGCGAGGTCCGCGAACCACCTGTCGAAGGGGCGGCGGAGGACGGTGTAGTCGTGCCCAGTGTCGAAGGACAGCGGGAACAGGCCGATCCTCGCAGGGAAGGAAGTCTTCGAGAGCCTGTAGTACCTGCTCCTCCCCCTTCGGTAGTCCGGGGCGTCGAGGACCACTACTTCGTGGGAGATCACGCGCCTCTCGAGGGGGGCCAGGCCCTCGAAGTCAGGGACGAGTCCGATGAGCCCCCACTCCCCGGGGAAGTCTCCGTAGACCACGCCCCCCGTCATGTTCCTTTCTCCCGGGACCCTCGCCTTCTCGAGCATGACGACGTCTACCCCCTTCCGCGCGAGGGAGAGCGCCGCGGCCGAGCCAGCGGGACCGGCGCCGACTATGATGACGTCGAAGTCAGGCGTCGCCGCCGCCTCCTATGGCAGTGATCAGCTTGGGGAGCTCCTCGTAGAGGTCCCCCACGATCGGGTAGTGGGCTATCTTGAATATCGGCGCCTCCGGGTCCGTGTTTATGGCGACTATCTTCGCCGAGCCGGACATGCCGACCCTGTGCTGGAGCGCCCCGCTTATCCCGATGGCGAAGTAGACCTTCGGCTTGACAGTCGTCCCCGTCTGGCCGACCTGGTTCGACCTGCCGATGAGCCCTTCGAGCTCCTTTACCTCGGCGTACACGAGGGCGCGGCTGGCCCCTATCTCCGCCTTCAGGTGGTACTTCCTCTCCACCGTCTCCTTCAGCTCTTCGGCGTACCTGTAGGCCTCGGCCGGGTCCCTGGCGCGGCCGGAGGCGTCCTTGAGCACCCCCATGCCCAGGCTTATCACTACGTCGGCTCCCGCGAGGTCCGGGACGGCCGGTGGGAGCTCCCTGACCTCGGTGACCCTGGCCGGATAGTTGCGCGGCTCGAACTCTATCTTCTCGACATTCCCCTTCCTCTTCGGGTCCGGCTCGAGGGGGACGAAGTTCCCTGGCCTGACCGTGGCCATCTGGGGCCTGTGTTTGGGGGTGTAGATCCTGGCCAGCCTGGTCCCAAAGTCCGGCCTCACCTGTATCAGGAGGTCTTTGAACTGGCCGAGGGCCGGGTTGTTGTAGTCCTCGACGGCCAGCTGCACGTTGTCAGTGGCGAGCCCTGTCGGCACCCGGAAAGCGACCCGGGCAGCGATGTCCTTCCCGATCTCGTTGGCGGTGAAGAGGAACACGTAGGGCTTCCTCTCGCTCACAAGGGAGTAGATGGCGTCGGCGTAGGCCAGGTTGAAGTAGACCTGCAGCGCCGGGGAGTCGACGAGGAGGACCGAGTCCGCGCCGTATTCGACCGCCTTCTTCGCAAGCTCCTGCACCCCGCTCCCGATCAGCACGCCCACCAACTTCTGCTGCAGCTTGTCCGCGACCCCGCGCCCCGCCGATATCAGCTCGAGGGAGTCCTTGGTCAGGTCCCCCTTGCTGTGCTGGAGGTAGACCCAGACCCCCGTGGACTGCTCGCTCAAGGGAAGAGCTCCCCGGCCAGCATCTCGAAGCCGAAGACCCCTATCGCCCCGTCCGCCCTGAGCTTCGCGATGGCGCCCTCGGGAAGGCCCGTGGCCAGGTCTCCGCGGTTGAAGGGGCCGTACTTCTTGGACTCGAACTCGAACTGGGCGACCGGCCCTACGAACACCGGGCTCTCCCCGACTGTCTTCTGCACCGGTGGCTTGCCGACGTCGATGCCCGTCCCGACGATCGTGGGGGAGCCGGCCAGGCCCAGTCTCTTCAGGTCCGCACCGAGGTCGTCGGCCGTCCACTTGGTGGCCTGTGTCGACTTCCCCCTGTAATTGTTGGCGCGCGCTTCGTGCTGGCCTGCGGCGAGGGTCTCCCTGGGCCTGTACTCCGTCGAGATTGTCATCAGCGCCGGGAGCTGCATCTCGAGCTTCTGGGACAGGTAGCCTATCATCCTCTGGGAGGTGAGGGTGGTGGCCGTCGGATCGACGTCGAAGTCTTCCACGTAGGTGGCGTGAGGCACGACCTTCCCGAGGAGCTCGGAGACCCCCTCGGCGACCTGCGGGCCGACGCTCCCCGTCTCGCCGTCTGTCGTCTTGATGCCCGCCACGACAACGAACTTCGAGACCCTCTCTTTCTCGGACGCCAGCTCGGCGAGCGCGGTGTCCGCGGTTATTTTCCCGTCCATGAACCTCTGGACTATGCTCTCCTTCACGGAGGGGAGTTCGCTGTAGACCCTGTTGGGGAGGAGGTTGGCCGCGTAGAGCTCGGCCGCCTTGGCCCTGACGGACTCGGAATAACCGGACTTCCTGATGACCTCGGCCAGCTGGTCTATCGGCGCCCTGTGCCTTTCGACCAGCTTCTTCACCCCGAGGGCGACGGCGTAGGACGTGGCCAGGGTGTCGGAGCCCGCCATCTTCCTGTCGCTCAGCACGTACTCCTCGTCTACGCCGAGGACCTCGGCGTTGTAGAGGGGCTTCATCAGGGGGATGAGCTTCATGTCCGGGCCCATGGTCAGAGCTACCGTCTTCCCCCCGATGCGGCGCTTGAGGAAGTCGGCTGCCTCCACTGCTTTGGCGTCGTGCGGGTTCAGGACGAGTTCCATGGCCTCGCGGTTGAGCACCCCCCCGACCTGCATGACCTGGGTCGTCCTGGCAGGGACACCTTTGAGGAGGACGATTATGAGCACGATACGTTCGACGGCCGAGGCGGACGGTTCTTAGGCTTTCTGATGGGGTCGCCCATAATTCGAATCCGATCTGGAGGAGGACTGAAATCTATCTCTTAAATAACGAAGCGCAGGACCATCGGGAGATGGGCTCCACGGCCCTGACGATAAGGTCCGACGGCCTTGACCTGGTGTTCTTCGGCGCCCTCGGGCTGCTGCTGGGCCAGGTGCTGGGCTTCGCCAGCGGGATAATCTCTCTGATCATATCTCTCCTTTCGCTGATAGCTTTCGTATACGGCCTCTTCCTCTTCAGGACGGACTACCGCGGCAGGATGGCCGTGGCCCCGCAGCCCCCCACCCCGCCCCCGAACGTCTGCCCGACGTGCGGAGGTCCGCTGACCTTCGTGGAGCAGTACAAGCGCTGGTACTGCCAGAAGGAACAGAAGTACGTCTAGCGGGCATCCCAGAGACGGCTATTCTAGCTTCAGCGTGGCGATCGCTTCTCTGAGCGTGTCGGCGCCCTTATTGAACCAGTCCCGCTCCTTATCCGACAGCTTCAGCTCGTAGATCTGTTCTATCCCGCTCCGGCCGAGCTTCAGGGGGACACCTATGCAGATGCCCTTCACGCCGTACTCCCCTTCGAGATAGGCAGACGCCGGGACGACCTCCTTCGTGTCGTCGACTATCGCCTTCGCCATGTGGGCTACGACCCTCCCCGGCGCGTACACCGTGGCCCCCTTCTTCGCTATCACATCCGCCGCCACCTTCCTGGTGTCATCTATGGCCTGCTGGATCTCCACCTCGCTGAGCAGGGAGGTGAGCGGGACGCCGCTGATGTAGGTGTGGCTTGCGAGAGGTATCATGTTCTCCCCGTGCTCGCCGAGGACCAGGGATGTTATGGAGCCCCTGGAGACCCCGAGCTTCTTGGAAAGCACGTACTTGAACCTCGAGTTGTCGAGGAGCCCGCCCTGGCCCACGACGCGCCTTTTGTCGAAGCCCGACGACTTCAGGGCGACGAAAGTCATGGCGTCCATGGGGTTCGTCATCATGAGCAGCACAGCGTCTGTGGCGTGCTTGGCCACCTCCCTGGTCACCGAGGCGATTATGCCCGCGTTCTTGGACAGGAGGTCCATCCTTGTCATCCCTGGCTTCCTCCCCATGCCTGCGGCTATCACCACGAGGCTGGCCCCCCTGAGCGTGGAGAAGTCCTCCGAGCCGTTGACCGCGACGTCGACCCCTGCGTCGGAGAGCCTGTGGCTGATGTCGAGGGCCTCCCCCTCCGCTAGTCCGGGTATGATATCCACCATGTTTATGTCGTCGAGGCCCATCGACGCGATCTCGAGCGCCGACTGGGCGCCGATCTTGCCCGCTCCTGCTATGCCGATCAACGCGGCTGGCCGGGAGACGCACCGTATAAACGGATATTCCCGAAATCAGGGAGCAGGTGCCGGCCTACAGCCTGAGCCCGAACGACTGGGCGAAGTCCTCGAAGGAGTAGTAGGCCGTGAGGAACTGGATCCCCTTTTGCGATATCATGTACTTTGATATCTTGTCCCCGTTCAGCTCCACCAGCAGGCCCGAGCCCACGAGCTCTGATAGCATCTTCGACATCCTCGTGTAGGACATGTTCCCCTTCCTGAGGAGGGCGGTGACACCCACGCCCTGACCCTCGGTGTTAAGGTCTCGAGCGGTGCTCAGAACGTCGGCGATTATCCTTACCTGGGTCCTATATTGGGCCATCCACCTTCACTCCTCCTACTGCGAATCTCAACACGGGCGTGAACAGTATCAATAAGCCCATTTCCTGGAGTATAATCTGCAATAGTGAAAGAACCCCAACGTATTGGTACAATAGTGATAACCATTGGAAGAACGTCCCGACCCCTATCAGGGAGAGTCCGAGTGCTATCAGGAGTGTGTCTGGCTTCCTCGTCCGGGCGTATGAGTATACCGTCTCAACCACTCCGTATAGGACGAAATAGAATGACAAAATGCTGAGCACGTCCTGCAGCTGAGTACCGCTGAGCGAAATGAGGGGGAAAACGAGGAGGGCCGGGCCGAACCTCTTCGCGAAAATTACGTCGACCGCATGCGAAAAAGCCAGGAAGAAGTAGCCGGTCGTCTCTAGAAGGAGACCCCCTACAACAATGGCGGTGGCCGTGAGCGGGAGCGAGGGGACCAACCGCCCGAGGCCGGACAGCGCCTCTGCGAAGAAGCCGAAACCGAGGAAGATGAAGGCGGTAGCCAGCCTCAGAAGGCTGGAGCTCTCCGTCTGTCTTACCCCCCGATAGGCGACGTAGGCGATCGAAAAAGACACGAAAACGCCGATGAACTGCAAAACGTCCCCGATGAGGGCCATATCGGACTGGAGCACCAAGTTACGGGTTTGAGGGACGCGTTCGGATATAAAAGCGTGATGAAGTCGAATTCGATTCTCTGTTCAGGTTTCTCTTCTTCACCTTGTCACAATGGTGAGAACGTCCTCGTCCATCAGCCTGTGGGTCATCCCGACCCTCTGTCCCCCGAACTTCACGCTCTTCCCCCAGACCTGGGCGTACCTGAAGTCGTCCTTCATGTTCCTGTGGACCTTGTCGCATATGTCGGCCACTGTCGCGCCCCCCCTCACCACCATCGGGACTTCGAAGTCTGTCTCCCCCGTCCTCCGGCGCATGTAGATGCGCACGAACGCCAGTCTCCTGTATATCTCCTCCTTGAGCGACTGGATGTTGACGTCCCCCTCCGCCGACACGGGGACGAACTTGTAGGGGAGCTTGCGGGAGAGCTCCATGGTGAAGCCCGCGTTCACCAGGTCTATCTTGTTCATCACGGTCAGGGACGGGACGTACACCCTGTTCCCCGACAGGACGTCAATCAGCTGCTGGTCGTCGATGTCCTGGCGTATCACCACGCGCGCCCCGTTGACGTCGTAGACCCTCAATATGTCCTTCACCAGAGCCTCTGTCATCTTCGTCAGCCTGACAGGCGAGGTCACGCTGATCCCACCGGAGTCCACCTTCTCGATCACGACGTTGGGGGGATCTTCGTCCACCCTGATGCCCGTGGACCTGAGCTCCCTCTCCAGGATCTCTCTGGCTTCCGGCTGGAACACGTCGACGACGAAGAGCACGAGGTCGGCGCTCCTCGCCACCGCAAGGACCCTCCTGCCGAGGCCTTTGCCTGACGAAGCCCCCTTGATTATCCCCGGAAGGTCGAGCACCTGTATCCTCGCTCCCCCCTGGTCCATGACCCCGGGGACGACCTCCAGGGTAGTGAACTGGTAGGCGGCTACCTTCGACTTCGCGTTCGTCAGCCTGTTGAGGAGGGTGGACTTTCCGACGCTGGGGAGTCCGATGAGCACCACCGTCGCGTCCCCCGACTTCTTGACGTCGTAGCCGACCCGGGAGCCCGTCCTGCGGGTGTGCTGCTCTTCGAGCTCGGCCTTCAGCTTCGACAGCTTTGCACGCAGGAGGCCTATGTGGTGCTCTGTCTTCTTGTTGACCTGTGTCTTGTGGATGTCGTCCTCGATCTTCTTGATCTTCTCTGGTAGGCCCATTTCCGGGTGCGTCGCCCACGTCTTAGGATATGAAGTTTGAACCGCGCGTCGCTTAAATCAGCCCGACGGCGGCCGAAGCACGTGAAATCCATAGTCCTCGCTTCGGGAAAGGGGGGGCACGGCCTGAGGGCAGAGCTGGTCGACAGGGTAGAGCCCCGTCCGGGCCCGGGAGAGCTTGTCGTCAAGATGGCAGCCTGCGGCCTCTGCGGGACAGACCTCGAGAAGATGCGCGGGGAGTACACGGCGTCCGCCCCCGTCGTCGGACATGAGGCGGTGGGGACGATTTCTGCCGTGGGGGTGGGAGTGTCGGGCTACAGGGTCGGAGAGCGGGTCTTTCCTCACCACCACGTCCCGGATTATTCGTGCTACGTCTGCAGGGCGGGGAACGAGACCATGTGCGACAGCTATCGGTCTAGCAACCTGGTCCCTGGCGGTTTCTCTGAATACTTCGCCGTCCCGAAGTGGAACGTGGAGGGGGGCGGGGTGCTCAGGGTCCCGGAGGGGATGAGCTTCGAGGTGGCATCCCTCACGGAGCCGCTGGCCTGCTGCGTGAGAGCGATAAGGAAGTCCGACGTGAAGCCAGGGGAGTCGGCGCTCGTCACCGGAGCGGGCCCTGTCGGGCTGATGCACGCCCTCCTGCTGAAGTCGATGGGGGCCGACGTGCTGGTAAGCGACGTGAGCGAATCAAGGCTGCGGTTAGCCGAGAAGGCGGAGACGGGCCAGGTGCTGGACGCGAAGGCGGACGTGCCCGGCAATGTGGCGGCCCGGACCGGGGGAAGGGGGGCGGACCTGGCGGTCGTGGCCTCGGGGAGCAAGGGAGCCATACTCCAGGGCCTTCGTTCGGTCAGGAAGGGGGGCCGGGTACTCCTATTCGGGGTCCCCCCCGTAGGTTCGATCCTCGACTACGACATCAGCGGTCTGTACAACGCGGAGCAGACGATACTCACAAGCTACGGGGCCACGGAAGTGGACACGAAGGAAGCGCTGAATGTCCTTACGTCGAGGGGAACCGAGTTTGCCCGGCTCATCACCCACAGGTTTCCTCTTGCGGGCTTCCAGGATGCGGTGGCGGCCGCGTCCGCGGGGGAGGCCATGAAGGTCGTGGTCACCCCGTAGGTGGAGGAGCCTCCTCCTTCGCCGGCTCAGGCTGCTTGGTGAGCTTGAATATGGGCCCCAGCACTATCCAAAGGATAGCGCCCCCCGAGACAAGACTCCCGATGATCAGTGTGGGAATGATCCCAAAGCTTGTGGCGAATATACCTCCCAGCAGAGAACCTACGGGGATGGTCCCCCACACGATGGTCCTCATCGTGGCGTTCATCCTCCCTTGCAGCCTGTTGGGGGTGATGATCTGCCTCAGGCTCACCTGGTTTATGTTGTAGATCGGTATCCCGAAGCTGCTGAGAAACAACGCCGCGCCGATCACGAACACGGCCAGGCTCCCGTTGGCCAGCAGGACGATGAGGAGGGCGAAGTTCCCCGATATGGAGAGGGCTATCGTCCTCCCAAGGCCGAGCCTCCTGGTGACGGCCGAGGTGACCAACACCCCGAGGAGGAACCCAACGGCCCCCATGGAGAAAGCGATGCCTATCACCCCCTTGGATATCCCAAGGACCCGGTAGGCATACAGGAAGACGGCGACGAAGAAAATGTTCGAACCCAGGTTCGACGTGGCGGTGCACCCTGCCTGCGTCCAGAGCAGGCTGTTCCCGGTTATCGTCCTGATGCCCTCCCGCATCTCTGCGAAGAAGTCCCTCTTGCTCTCCTTGGAGCTGCTCGCCGGTGATGGCTCGTGCTTGCTAATGGACAGGAGCATGAACGCAGCGACAAGGGTCCCGAATACATCCACGATGAAGGAAAGGGCGGCGCCGGTGACCTGCATCAGGGCGCTCGCGAGGCTAGGGCCTATCACCTGGGCCCCCGACGCGCTCGTCTGCAGCTTCTGGTTCCCTTCGACCACGTCCTCCTTGTTGACGAGGCTTGGGAGGTAAGACTGGTAGGCGACGTCGAAGAAGAGAGTAGTCGTCCCCATGATCAGCGCGACAGCGTAGAGCTGGTACAGGCCGAGGACCCCCAGGACATAGGCGACGGGGACCGACGCCAGCGTAGCCACCTGGACCAGGTTGGCGATGACCATCACCGGCCTCCTTTTCATCCTGTCCATCCACACCCCCACGAAGAGCCCGAGGGTCGGGAAGGCGATGAAACCAAGGGCGTTGAGGACCCCGAGCTGGAAGGCCGTGACCTGGAGGGTCAGGACGGCGACCGTGGGGAGGGCCAAATCGGTGAACTGGCCCGTGAACTGGGTGACTGTGTCCGCTGTCCAGAACTTCAGGAACTCCCTGTGCTTCCAAAGCGGGCCCTTGAACGCCGTCAGGCCCACCCTCCACACAGTCTCCTGCACGTCACCGGCCATGGGCGATTCGCCGGGCCGCGCCGCCACAAGAACCAGAAGTCAGTCACAGGAAACTGAACCGACGCTCCGCTTCTGAAGTTATTTAACACGACAGCGGCCGTCGTGATGGGCCGACGGGCACGGGGCTGCCGGTCTCCCTTCGACTGTTTTTAATATGCCGTGGATGGCCGTGCGCTCTGGCATGGGAGGGAAGGGTCACGAGCTGGGGTGAACAGAACAGGATTTCGAGGATGATGAAGGACGGGCGGACAGTGATGCTCGCCGTCGACCACGGGTACTTCCAGGGGCCCACCACGGGCCTCGAGAACCCGAGGAAGACGATCACACCCCTCCTTCCATACGCCGATTCGCTCGCCCTCACGAGGGGTGTCCTGAGGACCTCGGTCGATCCTTCTCAGAAGATACCCATAATCCTGAGGGTTTCAGGGGGGACAAGCATACTCAAGGAGCTGTCCGACGAAGTCGTGACCACTTCGATCGAGGAAGCTCTGAGGCTCAACGCTTCGGCGGTCGCCCTCTCGGTCTTCGTGGGCTCGGAGCACGAGAAGCAAACCCTCGCAAACCTCGCCGAGCTTGTGAACGAGGGGGAGAGGTACGGGATGCCGGTGATGGCGATAACTGCGGTCGGGAGGGAGATGGCCCGGGACGCGAGGTATCTCGGCTTGGCGTGCCGCATCGCCGCCGAACTCGGCGCAAGCATCGTGAAGACTTACTATTGCGAGGATTTTCAGAAGGTCGTCGAGGGGTGCCCCGTCCCCGTGGTGATAGCAGGAGGGAAGAAGCTGCCTGAGCGAGAGGCCCTGCAGCTAGCCTTCGACGCGGTCTCTGAAGGCGCCGTCGGCGTCGACATGGGCAGGAACATATTCCAATCTTCCAACCCCGTCGGGATGATCAGGGCCATACGCGCCGTCGTCCACGATGGAAAGGGGGTCGACGAGGCCATGCGCCTGTTCGGCGAGAAGCAGCCGGCGAAACAGATCGCAAGGTAGCGGGTTCACTTCGGAAGACCGGAGACGTCTTCGCAGTCCAGGAGCGCCCCACATCGGCTGCAACGGAACTTGCATGCCTGTATCGCAAACATGTCGGCGCCGCAGGCGTAGCACTTCTCCGTCGGCATAGGCCTGCCGGACCGTGGAACGGTTTTAAGGTCGACGCGCCGGCCGCGGAATGTTTGCAGCCACAGGGCGCCCCCGAAGACAGGGAGCCGACACTCATCAGAAGGAGCCCATTCACCCGGGAGGAGAAGCTCTGCCCGAAGTGCCTGGGCCCAGTGCGTACGACCAACGGCGACCTCCTCGGCTTCGTCCCGATGGCGTACACCTGCCCGAAGTGCGGCTACTACGGGTCCGTCTACGTCACCAGGGAAGACAAGCCAAAGGAAGATTGAGCATGGAGGCTCCCGAAACAGGCCAGGGGAGGGCTGTCGGCCAAGTACTGGTTGCCGTCTTCGTTATCCTTTTCGCGTTCACGGCTGTCCTCGTGCTCGCCTCGATACCGGCAGGAGCCTACGCGATCTACTCGGGGAAGCTCTCGGCCACCTTCACCTCCGCCTCGCTCGTCCGTCCCTTCTTCTGGGTGGGTCCGATCGTATTCTTCGCGCCTCTGACCTTGGCGGCGGGCGCCTTCTTCGCGATCCTCAGCTTCGTCTATGTCGCTTTCCTTGTCTATGGGGCGCGACAAGCCGTCCGCCCATGGACTGCAGTTTCCAACTCGTTCAAAGGAGGGTTCGGCGCCCTGACAGCGAGTCCTTTCGTCGTCATGATCACCTCGATCGCTTTTCTCACCTTCACCGCGTCCATCATCGACGCGCTCATTTCATCTGCCGGCGTCCCCATCGGAGGCATCTCCGGCGACCCGCTGAAGCTTCTCCTCGGCTTCACGGCTTCCCCTCTCGTCGAGGAGCTCGGGTTCAGGGTAGCCCTGGTCGGGATCGTTGCTTTGATACTCTCCGTCGGCAGGCCATGGAAGGAGGCACTGGGCGCGCTCTGGAGGCCCTCGAAGGTCACCCAGGGGCTGGCGGTGGGGAGCGGTGTCTCTATAATCATCTGGGCGGCTACTGCCTTCAGCGCGGTTACTTTCGGGGCCTGCCACGTGGTCTGTGGAGGGGGCGCCTGGGACATAGGGAAGCTCCCGGAGGCAGCCTACGGGGGCTTCGTGCTGGGTTACCTCTACGTCAAGTACGGGCTGCACGTGGCCGTCATAGCTCACTGGGGAGTGGACTACTTCGGGAGCGCGTTCGCTTTCTTCGGGCAGGCCGCCTATGGGGTACCCTGGAACTCGGGGACTTCCGAGTTCGTCGGCCAGTATCTAGTGGACGTCGACGTGCTCTTGCTCTTCGGGCTAGCGAGCTTCATAGCGGTCGTCTACATTGGGGTGAAGAGGCACGCGTCGAGGAAGGCCGAGGACGCGACCGGCGCTCTTGTAAAGGCCCCCTCCTACGATGGTGAGGCGAGCACATGACAGTATTGGGGGCCCCGCTCCTTCGTGAGCTTGTATCGAAGTACGGCTGCATCTACCCGTCCGAGGACTCGGCCTTCGACGGTGACGGGTACGTGCTCACAGTCAGGGAGGACAGGACGCTGCACTACCTCGAGCACAGGAATATGGTATCGAGGGAGATAATCTTCACGCCCCCCGACTGCGTGGCCCACCTCACCTCCAAGAGCAAGTTCGGGAGGCTGGGCCTGTCGTTCCTCAATTCGGTGAAGGTGCACAGCGGCTTCGTCGGGAGGCTTGCGCTCGAGCTTGTGAACCTGAGCAACGAGAGGACGCCCATCACCATAAACCAGGGGGACCCGCTCATCCACATCGAGTTCCTTCGACGTGAAGGACCGCCCGAACCCTACTCCGGGAAGTACATGTTCCAGTTCATGGACGATGAAGAGACCGCGAAGTACGTTGACATCCTGTCGAACAACTTCCCGTCCCTCTACCCGAGGGACAGGGTCGAGCGCATCGGCAGAGAGAGGCTTGTCCGAGAAGACTGATCTAGACACCGAGCGCTGAACTCAGGCCCTCGTGCCTGTTCCGGACGGTGACCTCGTTGACCCCAGCATATGTCAGGGAATCGTGTCGAAACCCATCTGCTTGAAATGTGAGTCGAACGTGAACGCGGTCTTCACGTCATAGCGCTTCATCGCAGCGAAGGAGAGGCAATCGGTGAAACTCCAGTCCTTGTCGGCGTGCCCCCTGAAAACCAGCATCGCCTCCGCGAAGAGCTCGGCGTCGGAATAGATCAGCCGTACAAACTTTGAAGCCATGGTGGCTTCTGCGAGCTCAATTGCCTTTGCATGGCTGTGCGCGAAGAGCGTGAGGGTGATTGCCTCGTCGAGGACGTAGTCAGTCGTCATGAAGGACGTCACCTGGGTTTCCCTTGCCGCGATCTGTCGCATCAATCTCCGGGCGGCGACATGATTGTCATCCTTCGAATCGTAGTCTGCCTTTAGCGCAGAAGAGTCCATGAAAACAATCAACTTTCCACTATCTCCTGTAGAGGAATCCCTCCATCTGTTCCGACCTTACCTTCGCCTTGAATTCAACTGGTTTCAGCTTGAACAAAGGGTCCTGCTCGAGATCACTCAAGGAGGCGCTCCACCATCTCATAGCCTCCCTCGCTGCGTCTTTGATGGACAAGTTCTTGCTCTTCGCAATCTGGACCAGCGTCTCGTAGTCGGATTCGTCCAGTTCGGTCTGCACTACCCGCTTCTTGGTGCCCATGAACATGTAATCATCACATGTTACATTTAAATGTTCATTCACATGCCGCGGGAGCCGCAGAGTGGAGTCGGACTAGCCGCCCCGGAATCGCCTGTGGTCGCTTCTAGATGCCCAGCGCCGACCTCAGGCCCTTGTACCTGTTCCTGATCGTGACCTCGGTGACCCCCGCCGCTTCGGCCACGTCCTTCTGGGTCTTGTCCTCCCCTTCAAGGGTGCAGGCAACATAGAGTGCTGCGGCCGCAAGCCCCATGGGGTCCTTACCAGCGGATATCCTCGTCTCCTCGGCCCGCTTGAGGATTTCCAGCGCCCTCCTCTTCGTCTTCTCCGAGAGCCCCGCCTTCGAAGCTATCCTCGAGATGCACTTCGTGGGGTCGACGACGGGCATCTTGATGTCCATCTCCTTGAGCAGGAGCCTGTAGCATCTGGCGATGTCCTTTTTCTTCACGTTGCTGACCGCCGCGAGGTCCTTGAGCGTCCTCGGGGTCTGGGTGTCCCTGCAGGCTGCGTAGAGAGAGGCGGCGATTATCGCTGATATCGATCTCCCCCTGACGAGCCCCCTTTCGAGCGCCTTCCTGTAGACGTAGGCTGCCTTCTCGACGACGGCGTCGGAGACCGAGAGCTTGTCCGAAAGCCTGTCCAGCTCGCTGAAGGCCTGCCTCAGGTTCCTGTCGACGGGTTCGTGAACCTGGCTTCGGGAGTCCCAGGTCCTGAGCCTGTCCACGGTCGCCTTCATCGAAGACGAAAGAGACTTCCCCGAAGCGTCCTTGTTGATGCCCCCGATGACCGTGGCGAGCCCCATGTCATGCATGGCGATGGAGGTCGGGACCCCGCCTCTGCTCCTGTCGTCCTTCTCCTCCTTGGAGAAAGACCTCCACTCGGGCCCAGTCTCCTCGATCTTCTCCTTGACCACGAAACCGCAGGCTCCACAGAAAAGCTCCCCGCCCGCGTTGTCGACCAGCATCGGCCCCTTCCCGCACTTTGGACACTTGTCGAGCGACTTCTGCAGGCGCATCAGTCTAGAGAAATCTTTGTCTGCGAACAAATCTATCACTAGCGAAATACTTACAAGCAACTGTCTCGTCTCCTCCTATATATGTGTTATGGAGTATTTTGTATTAATTCCAAGGTCTGATGAGAATCTTCAATATATTGCAGACAACACCCTGCCGAGCATTAATCGTTTTCATATACCGTTTTCAGAGAAGCACAGCCCGAGAACTCCATGAAGGGAAAGACAGGCCCCGCATCCGCCCGGCTCAGACCGATCCTTGACACTTACATGGACTCGGCCGTCGCCCTTGTAGGCTGCACGTCGAGGGAGATGGGGCGCTATTCCTGCGAGTTCGACGTACTCGTTGTGTCCAAGGAGAGGCAGCCCCCGGCGTCGCTGAAGATGGGGGACGTCTTCGCCGACATCGTGTTCATTTCCGAGAAGGATGCGCTCAAGCCTGCAAACCCCGAGCACGCCCTCGCCCTCGCCCTCTCCAAGCCCATCAGGGACAACTCACTGGTGCTCTCCACGAGTTCAGCGACGAGCGCCGCCACCCTTTCGAGTTCTGCGCAGGCCGCCAGCCGGACCAGACTGACCTCTGCCCTGAAGACGATTGCGAGGGCAGAGGAGGCGCTCTCCAAGGAGGCCATGGTGGAGGCCGACCTCTGGCTCCTCGCCTCCGCCTACGAGTTCGCCTATTCGCTCCTCCTGTCGAAGGAGACGCTCCCGGCCCCCAGCCACCTGCTGTCCCAGCTTCGGGCTGCGTCGAAGGGGGCTCCGCGGGCCTTCGAGGGTTTCTCCGTAGGAGCGGGCCTCGACGCCGCAGGCAGGGCAGGGTGCGGGGCCAGGCTCGAGGGCCTCATGGTCCTCCACGACCTGCTGAGGGAGAGTTCGAAGTCGGCGATGGCGGAGTCAGAATGGTCCACTGTCAGGTCAGAGATACTCGCAGGGAAGGCACGCGAGCTGATGACCAGGATCGAACTGGCGGAATGCTATTCCTTCCTCGGTCAGGAGCTGGTGGACGACTTGATCGCAGTCCAGCGCACCAACCCGAAGAGGACGTTGACCTCCCTGACTACGGGCGGGAACAGGCTCATCGGGGAGAGGCTTGTGCGGCAGCTGGGCCTGGCTAGGGACGACAAGGCGGTGAGGGCCGGGCTTGAAACACTGAAGAAGCAGACGGCCCAGCTCACGAAAGCGGCCTGACCGCGCCTCCCTTCCCACGTAAGCAGGCTTATTTGTGGTTCTGCAAACGACGTTGTCCTGAGCGGTTTGGAAACGTCATCCAACGACGCACTGTCCAAGATAGCGGGCAACGTCATCGCCAGCCCCGACGCCGGGAGGGCAATGCGCGCCTGGCGGGAGAAACTCGGCATCAAGCAGAAGGCCCTGGCCGACTCGCTCGGCATCTCCGCATCTGTCCTCAGCGACTACGAGAGCGGCAGGAGGCCGTCACCGGGGGCTCGCTTCATCAAGAAATACATCGAGGCGCTGGTGAAGCTGGACGAGGGGAAGGCGAGGGTCGTGTCGAAGCTCGTCTCGACCGAGAAGGACGAGGCGATACTTTCGATAGGGGAGTACGTGTCCCCCATCGACGCCACGAGGGTCCTCGAGGCGCTGGACGCCAAGGTGCTAGCGGGGGAGCCGGAGAACGTGAAGCTGTACGGATACACTGTGGTCGACAGCATAAAGACGATCTACGCCCTGTCCGGCTACGACTTCTACAGGATTTTCGGGGCCACCACGGAGAGGGCCCTTGTGTTCACCAAGGTCGGCATGGGGCGGAGTCCACTGGTGGCCATCAGGGTGTCGCAGCTGAAGCCGAGGATGGTAGTCATCCACGGGCCGAGGGAGGTGGACCCATTGGCCGTCGAGCTGGCGAGGCGGGAGGGGCTGGTCCTCGCGCTCTCCGCGATCCCGTCGGAACAGGCGCTCATCGACGCGCTCCGGGGCGTACCGAGCAGATGGGACCGTCCCTAGGGCTCACAGCGCCAATATCAGCCGCGACGCGACCTCTTCGCCGACGAAGGTACGCGGCTTCTCCCTCCTTCCGAGCTTATCATCGATGAGCGCTTCGAGCCGCTGGGAGTCGTCGGCGGAATAGCCGAGGGCCGCCGCGTTCCTCTCCTGTTCCACGTGATGCCTTATCGGGATGGCAACAATCGGGGTCCCGGCGGCGGCGGCTTCGTCGATGGTGCTCTTCCCCGCCGTGGATATCACCAGGTCTGCGCACTGGACGAGGTCCTGGTTGTCGAGGACGACCCCCAGGTCGAGGACATTGCCGCCACCGAGCCTCTCCCCCCTGTTCCCGGTGACCACCATGTGCAGGTCGGGGATGCCGGTGCGGCCGACGGCTGCGACAGCCTTCTCCAGCAGCTCGCGGCCGACGCCGCTCCCGCTCATGCTGAACAGGACTATCTTCCCGGCGGGGAGCCCGTAGCGTCTCCGCGCCTCGTCCCGGGACATGGTAGGCGCCCTTACGATGGGCCCGACGTACCTCCTGTTACCGGAGTCTTCGCCGTCGTCGGGGATGATGAGAAGTTCCACCGAGCCCTGGAGCCGCTTGTACCAGCCCTCGACTCTCTTCTCGATGCGCCTTGCAAGCCAGCCTCTGGCGAACCCGAGCTCCAGCTCGTCCGAGATGAACGCCCGTCTGACCCCGCGTTCCCCCGCCACCGCCATCCCCGAGAACTCCTCGTCGCAGACCACCACGTCCGGCCCGTAAGACTCGAACAGCCGGGCCACCCTCCTGACGTTCCGCCGCTGGGCGAGCCAGGACCTGAGATACCACCAGGCTACTCCTCGCATCTCCCCGTCGACGACCCTGGGGACCACGTCCTCCACCATGCTGTCCACCGGGAGGCCCCCCTGTCTGATGAACTCGGCCGCCTTCCCCCCAGAGAATACCCTCACGTCTGCACCTTTCCTCATAAGCTCCCGGACTACGACAATGGACCTGGTGGCGTGGCCCAGGCCGATGGGGCTTATGCCGTACAATATCTTCAGCACGGGAGCCGAAACCCGAAGGTGCGTATTTAACGCCATGAAGCGGCGGGGTGGGTAGAGTCGTCGGTTGCTGCCCCTTATCACCGCCGTGGCCGAGTTCTTCGTGGTCGTCGCGGTCGCCCTCGCCGCTGTCCTCCTGAGCGCCATCGACGGCAGGGGCTTCCTTGCAAGCGCGACAGTCGGTTTCGCCGTGGTCTACGGGGGCGGCCTGCAGTGGTTCGTCGTGGTGGCTGTCTTCTTCATACTCGGCGTAGCGTTCACCCTCTACAAGTATGGATACAAGAGGAAGCTGGGGGGCGCCCAGGGGAAAGGAGGGGCCCGCAACTGGCCTCACATACTCGCCAACGGGGGGGTCGTTTCCATCGTAGCTGTCTGGAACTTCTTCTATCCGGGGACATTGCTGCCGGCGATGTTCCTCGGGGCAGTTTCCGCGTCGGCGGCCGACACGGCGGCGACGGAGCTCGGGCTCCTCAGCCACGGCCAGCCGAGGCTGATCACCCACCCATCGAAGGTCGTCCCGCCGGGGACATCTGGGGGCGTGTCGAAGCTCGGCTTCGTCGGCGCGGGCTTCGCCTCCCTGGTCATAGGCCTGATGGGCGTCGTCGTTGGGATCCTCCCCGACCCCTACGTCGTGGTCCCCCTCTGCCTGACAGGGGGGATATTCGGAGCCCTGGCGGACAGCTTGGTTGGGGCCGCTGTCCAGAGGAAGGGCTACTGCGTAGTCTGCCTGAAGCCGACGGAAGCGCTGAAGCACTGCGGGGAAAGGACGAGGACCACGAGGGGCTCCCCCTACATCGAGAACAACCTGGTCAACGTCGTGTCCACTGTCTCCGGGGCGGGAGCCTCCCTGGCTATGTACCTGGCCCTTTCTTCCGTATTGTAGGGTAGAGGGTCAGCGCGGAGATCTTGGCGGCGAGTTCAGCCATGGGGACCCTCTGCTGCTCCCTCGTGTCCCTGTTCCTGAGCGTGACCGTCCTGTCTTTCAGGGTGTCGTAGTCGAGGGTGACGCAGAACGGCACCCCGGCCTCGTCGGCCCTCGCGTACCTCCTTCCTATGCCCCCGGAGTCGTCGTAGAAGACGTCGAGGGTGTCCCTGAGCTCGTCCGCGAGCGCCTTGGCCCCCTCCTGCAGGCCGTCCTTGTTCACAAGCGGGAAGACGCACACCTGGACAGGCGCGAGGTATGGCTTCAGCGCCATAACCCTCCTGTCCCCCTCCCCCTTGAGGGATTTCTCGATGACGGCGAACACGCTCCTGTCGATCCCAAGCGAGAGCTCGAAGACGTGAGGGAGGACCTTCTCCCCGTCGTCGTCCACTGTGAAGTTGCTGCCGCTGACCCTGGCGTGTCCGCCGAGGTCGTAGTCCCCCCGGTAGTTGCACGCGACCAGCTCCACCCACCCCCAGGACAGCTTCACCTCGAGGTCGAAGGCTGCCTTCGAATAGAACGCCCTGTCCTCGTCCGAGAGGACCCTGAACCTTATGCTCTCGGGCGGGATGCCCGCCGATTCGTAGAACTCCTGTATCATGGCGAGATAATGCCCGGCGAGCTTGCTCGGGACGACCCCCTTCTCGATGGCAGATGCCACTGAGAGCTGGGAGTCGGTGCCGTCAGCCAGCCTGAATGCCAGGACCTTCCCCTGGGCCCCGTCGTACCTGGGGTCGTCTGCCTTCTTCGGGTTGAAGAACACCTCCACTTCCGCCTGGTTCAGCTCCCGAAGCCTGATCAGCCCCTGCCTGGGGGCTATCTCGTTCCTGAAGCTCTTCCCCACCTGGGCGATGCCCATGGGGAGCTTCACCCTCTGGGTCTTGAACAGAAGGGGGAAGTCCACGAATATGCTCTGGCACGTCTCAGGCCGGAGGTATGCCTCCTCCTGGGAGGGCCCGATCCCGACCCTGAACATCATGTTGAACCTGCTCGTCCCGGCGAGCTTTGAGCCGCACTTCAGGCACCTGACCCCGGACTTCTCCATCAGGTCGTCGTAATCCGTGTCGCTCAGCTTCTCCGGGACCGCCTTCTTCGTCTTCTCCTCGATCAGTTTGTCGGGGCGGAAGACCGAGCCGCAGGTAGAGCAGCGGACGAAAGGGTCGGTGAAGCTGGCGAGGTGCCCGGAGGCCTCGAACACGGCCCTGGGGAGGATCTGGGAGCCGTCTATCTCCAGCATCCCGTCCTTCTTCACGACCATCCTCCTCCAGAGTTCCACCAGCCTGTTCTTCAGGGCCACCCCCTGGGGCCCGTAGTCGAGGAAGCCCGCCGGCGTGTTGGGGTAGCTGTCTGCAGTCTTGAAGAAGAAACCGCGCTGCTGGGCGAGCCTTACCACTTCATCGAAGCTCATCGTCGTCCCGTCCTTTGCCGTCAGGTGATAAAGCCTGCGCGGACCTCTCCACGTCCATGTCGTACATCCCCTCGTAGGCTCCGAAGTTCGAGAGCTTCTCCTGACGGCCGAACGTCCTCCCGGTGTAGCTTGTGAAGAGGGGGCCCTGGAGGAGGATGCTCAGCATCACGACCCCGAAGGTAAGGGTGGCGACAGGGGCCCTGGTCGCGAATGGGATGGCGGAGACAAGCACGATGGCGAGAGCCCCCCTCATCCCTCCGAGCGTCGCCGTGTTCATCCAGGAGTTGGGGATGGCCAGACCTGAGACCTTGGTCAGGCTGAGGATGGGATATACTGAGGTAATCCTCGCCATCACCACCACCCCGTAGGCGACCAGGAAGACCCCCACCCCCGTGACCAGGAGGAATATGTTTGTGCTAATCCCGATGAAGAAGAAGGCGACGGCGTTGGCAACGAACGCGAGTATGTTCCAGAACTCCCTCGTGGCGTCCGCGGCCTGCTTGCTGCGCAGCAGAGGGAGGATGGTGCCGCCATAGAAGACCCCCGTCATCGCGACTGCGATTATGCCCGAGAACCCGAAGGCGGCCGCTAGCCCGTAGGAGCCGTAGACAGCCACCAACGTGAGGACGACCTGGGAGACAGTGTCCTCGATCTCTTTCTGGACAAAGCGGGCCAGCCAGGCTACACCGACGCCCACCAGCACCCCGCCGCCGAGCACATAGACGAACTGCGCCACGGCCTGGAGCGGCTGGAGCGCGGCCGCGGTCGAGGAAGTGAGGACGATGGTGAAGATCGTGATCCCCGTGGCGTCGTTGAACACTGACTCCATCTCGATGAGGGTCGCGAGCTTGGCCGGGACGTTGACCCGGGCGAATATCTCCAGGACTGTGGCGACGTCGGTGGGGGAGATCAGCGCGGCGAAGAGGAAGGAGACGACGGGGTCGAGCCCCAGCACCTTCCAGAGGACCACCCCCACGACCAGGACGGAGATGAGCACGCCCCCCGTCGCCAGGACCAGAGCGGGCCGGTACACTGCGCGGAAGTCGGCCACCCTGACGCTCATGATGCTCTCGAAGAGGAGCGGCGGTAGTATCAGCCCGATGAAGAGGCCGCCGCTCGCCAGGTTGTTGAAGAACCCAGTCACTCCAGCTATCTCGGCTACGGGGATCGCAGCGATCGCAAGCCCCACAAGGACGAGGAGCGTGGTGTAGGGGGTCCGGACCTTCCTGGAGACCAGGGAGGCGAAGAGCGCTACCAGGAGAAAGACAGCCAGGGCTATCTCTGTTTCGGCCATGGCCGCAGGTCCAATCGCATTCGTCTTAACTTTCTTGGCCCGCGAAAGATGATGACCCCCAGGTGTGTATCCGGCGCACTTGCCGGAGACACATGAATCCTAGTTTAGGTTAGAGGGCCGCTGCAGCAAGAATTGGAGACAACAAATCGCTGTCAGTTTCAACCACCTCTCCCTCTACAGTTCGTCCTGTTGGAAGATACATCTTATCAACTTGCGGAGCCGACAAGGTCAACTAAATGTACAACCCGGACAAGCACAACGCGCCTGCCGAGTTCCTGAATGAAATACGAAGTTCTAAGCGGGGCATGGTACGCGGCACTGCGAGTCAAACGCAATCTCGCGGCGGTGACAGTTACTACCTGATGAACAGAGAAATGATGAGTCCAACGACAGAAAGCGTACCGTATCACGAGGATTATGGCATTCAACCACTACGGGTGGGAATGCGAAAGATGCGGCGAACTCAATGAGGGTTTCCTGACCCTAGATCACGTCAATGACGACGGCGCGGAGCTGAGAAGAAGTTTCGGCTCGAACTTGTACACCTGGGCCAAGAAGTTCGCCTATCCTCCTATTCTTCAGACCCTTTGTTACAACTGCCAATGGGTAAAGGAAATCCAACGTCGAGCCCGGAAACGTGTGGTCACAGAGACTCTCCAGGAGACAACTGTGCGATGGAAAGAAGGGCCTGCAAAAGGGTTCTGCTGCAGATGCAAAATCAAGCTGACAGATCAGACTGCAAGGCCGAGCATTATAAGGAACGGGTACGGATTGTGCCGCTGCTGTCAGGGCAGAGAGGACTCCAATAGAGCTGATAGGATCAAGGGCAAGGTCATGGCCGCGCTAGGGGGCAGGTGCCAGTGTTGCGGCGAGAATCGCCTAGACAGGTTGACAATAGGTCACCCCGAGGGGGACGGCAACTTTCATCGTCAAGAAGCGGGTTCTGGTACAAGAATGTACCGCAAGTTGGTTAAGGATAGGCTCGTCAGCAGATTCACCCTTCTGGTTCAGTGCGTTAACTGCAACTATGGCGCCTATCGTAACTCGGGGGTTTGTCCTCACGTCAGCCTTGTGATGACGCACTCGTCCCAGTACTACCGAACGCTTCGGACTTTAGAAAGGACCGAAGGTTCTTCTACGTTACGATGAATTTGAATCCATACACAATCTGCCCCGACTCGCCGTCTACCTTCGCCCTCCTGACCGTAGCCCGCACCTTGGCCCCTGTCTTCACGGACTCGTCCGGGGAGTCGACGATCTGGGTCAGTATCCTCGCCCCGTTGTCGAGCTTCACGACGGCGAGGTAGAAGGGGGCCTGGGCCTCGAAGCCAGGGAGGGGCTCGTGCAGCTGGGTGTAGGTCAGTATCCTCCCCGACCGGGGCATCTCCTTGTCGACCATGCGCTCTGAACCGCATTTCTTGCAGCGGTAGACCGGGGGGAATGACTCCGCCCCGCAGGCTGAGCACCTGCTCCCCACCAGGCGGTAGTATCTGTCCCTGATCCTCCAGTATTGTATCGTCAACTATGCCGCCCTCCCAAAGACGTGCACCGCGCTTGTGGAGTCGACCCCTCCGATGTTCTGGGTGGCAGCGTACTCGGCCCCCTCGACCTGGTTCTTCCCCGCCTGGCCCGTGAGCTGGAGGTAGGACTCGGCTATCTGATAGAGCCCGGTCGCCCCCACCGGGTGCCCGCGCGCTTTCAGCCCCCCGAACGTGTTGATGGGCAGCTCTCCTCCCTTGCTGTACCTTCCCGCCTTCGCGTCCTTGGCTCCCTGGCCCCGCCTAGAATATCCCATCGCCTCCAGTGAGAGGGCCCCCACCACGGAGAAAGCGTCGTGGACCTCGGCCAGGCTGAGCTTCTTCAGGGGGACCCCCGCCTGGGCCATGGCAGCCTTGAAGGCCTCCCGGCTCGCCTTGAAGTCGAGCATGTCATCCCTCTCGTAGATACTGAACTCGTTGGTGGATATCCTCCCCCCGAGGACCTCGACCATCTTCTTCCTGCTCCCCGCTGCCCCGTCGCTGACGATCAGGGCGGCGGCTGCACCGTCCCCGACGGGCGCGCAGTCGAAAAGCCTCAGCGGGTCGGATATCATGGACGAACGTCCGACGACTTCGGGAGTGATCGCCTTCCTGAACTGTGCGTGCGCCGCGGTCACGGCGTTGGCATGGTCTATGACAGGGATGGAGCTGAGCTCGTCCCTTGTCACGTTCAGCTGTTCCATGTAGTACCTGGCGAGCAGCCCGTTCAGGGCTGCGAACGTGGCCCCGACGAACTGG
Source organism: Nitrososphaerota archaeon (assembly GCA_028867035.1). Taxonomy (GTDB): domain Archaea; phylum Thermoproteota; class Nitrososphaeria; order Nitrososphaerales; family Gagatemarchaeaceae; genus UBA183. The sequence continues at coordinate 51,500 of JAGWHB010000008.1, forward strand.
GTATACTCGGCTGACTCGGCCATGGCCAGGGCCCTGGACACCTCCTCCGGTTCGAGGTCCCTCATCTTCTCCACCCCCACGACAAGGGCGGAATCTATGGCACCCGACTTTACGAGGTTGTACCCCACGTTGAATGCCGACCCGCCGGAAGAGCACGCCGCCTCCACCTTGTAGGCCGGGACCCCCTGCAGCCCCAGGGCGCTCGCGAGCATTGCCCCCAGGTGCTCCTGGCTGGCACCGACGCCGCTGAACATGTTGCCGACGATTATCTGGCCCGGCTTCTTCTTCCCCAGCCCCTTGAGCGCTCCCCTGGCGGCGTCGACGGCCAGGTCGAGGATCGACTTCTCCCAGTGGTCCCCCACGGGGGTGAAGCCCACCGATGTGACGTATGCCTTGGTTCTTGGCACCCCATCCCCCTACTTTGACAGCTTGTCCCTGAACTTCGAATATGTCGAGTAGTCTATCTTGACCCTGTGTTCGATCATCGACTTCACCGTCGGGTTGACCCCCCTGGTCCTCGTGATCCCGTCGAGCACCTCGATGCAGAAGGCGTCCGAGCCGGCCCCGGAGCCGAAGCTCGCGAGGAGTATCTTGTCCCCCGGGTTCGCCTCGTCCAGGACAGCCGCCAGCCCGATGGGGGAGCTGCCCGCATAGGTGTTCCCGATCATAGGGTTGAGCAGGCCAGTCTTGATCTGCTCCATGGTGAAGCCGAGCCTCGTCGCCACTTCTACCGGGAAGCGAGGGTTCGGCTGATGGAACACCGCGTACTTGAAGTCCTTGGGTTTGTGCCCGGTCTCCTTGAAGAGCGTGTTGACCGAGCTCTCGATGTGATAGAAGTATGCCGGCTCCCCGGTGAACCTCGACAGGTGCCGCGGGTAGCGCTCGTGGGCCCGCCTCCAAAAGTCCCCGGTGTCGGAGACGAAGGAAGTGCTGCAGTCTATGACGGCGACGGCCTTCTTGTCACCCCTCCCGATTACGTACGCGGCCCCGCCGCTGGCGGCCGTGTACTCAAGGTCGTCTCCCGGCCTCCCCTGGGCCGTGTCCATCCCGATGGCGAGCCCCGCGTTGATCATACCCGATCCTACCAGTCCCGTGATCACCTGCATCGCTTCGGTCCCGGCCTTGCACGCGAACTCTAGGTCGGCCGCCAGGGTGTGGTGCTGACCGAGCGCCTGGGCGACCATCGTGCTCGTCGGCTTCACGGCGTAGGGCTTTGACTCCGTGCCGACGAATATCGCGCCCAGCGAGTCGACCCCCGCCATCCTGACAGCCTGCCTTCCGGCCTCGATGGCCATGGTGACCGTGTCCTCATCGATGGAGGCGACCGCCTTCTCCACGTTGGGGCCAGAGCCGCCCCCCTTCCAGACCCGCGCTATCTCAGTCGTGGGGAGCCGGTAGTACGGGACGTAGGCCCCGTAACCCAGGATGGCCGCTCTTTCCTTGCTCTGCATAAGGTACAACAGGAATCAGACGGGCCGAATGAGACGGCTAATTAAATCGTTGTCCTGGGATAAGGCAATCAACGAACTGTCGGGTCCGTCGGTCAGACGGCCTTGATCTGCTTGACCACCGAGGGCCTCGACTTCTTGAACACCCTGTACCCGCAGATGCACTTCACTTCGGGGAGCCTTGAAAGCTCCTCCTGGGTCGTGCGCGTCCCGCACCTCACGCACTCGTAGACGGCCCCGGCAAAAACCTTCGCCGGCTGGGCCTCCTTCGGCGCAGGGATCTCTGAACTCAATTCGTTTTTCGGCCGAGTTTCCTCGTATTTCTGTCTTGCTCCGTGGGGTTCTGTTAACTTATGTGGACACGATGCCGCGCACTCCGATTTTTGGAGCCTGTTAACTGACTGGACACGACTTTCTTTGGTTCGTGATAATCTTGTTATTCGTTTGTTACTGGGCGCTTTTTCTCTGCTCTGCGCTTAAGAGAGAGATACCATTTCTCAAATCTTTTCGGGCGGACAATAAAAGCCACGAACAGGAAGTCAACA
>JAGWHB010000090.1 GCA_028867035.1 Nitrososphaerota archaeon
TGGGCGGGACCACTCCGCGATGCTTAGGGGCGCCACAGCTGACAGGTTCCCCGGGAGAGTACAGTCGGCTGCTTCTTCCTGGCCAGTCAGTAAAGACAACCATTCGTCTTTCGGAGCAGCAACTGGGCGCCAGTGGGAGTAGTTTGCAGCTGCAGGTGATTGCCCTGCTCTCTGACGGTTCAGAGGTAATGCAGACCTACCAAGCCTGAGGCTCTGGTTGAGCGCAAGCGTTGATATGCGACTCGGAGATTCAGCGAATTGGAACCGGCCTTGACCATTACGGGCTCGAACCCGAACGAGTGCGGGCCCGACGGGTTCCGCGCCCCAGAAGGGATCAGAGCCGCCTAGCTGAAGGTCCTTCCCAACTTGGTTGTGGGTGAATAAAACAGAGTGGCGCTCATATATCGAAGGCATAGATGACAGGGCATGAGCCAGAAGGTGCATCCAAAACCCAAGACTCGAACCGAGTTCGGGTACGTTTCTGACATGGTACACCGGGCGGCGTCGACCGTCGCCGCTGAAATAGCTCAGAATGAACTCTGTTCAACTATCAGAGTGTGCTTCGAGCCTGTTTCCGAAAAATCACTGTCTTTTTCGCCGGAGCGTTGCTCCGTCGTCTA
>JAGWHB010000091.1 GCA_028867035.1 Nitrososphaerota archaeon
TACCCCATAAACAAAGTCAGGAACATCGGCATCATCGCGCACATCGACGCCGGCAAAACCACCGTTTCGGAACGGATTCTTTTTTATACCGGCGTGTCGCATAAGATCGGCGACGTGCACACCGGCGACACCGTGATGGACTGGATGGAGCAGGAGCGCGAGCGCGGCATCACCATCACTTCCGCCGCCACCAACGCTTTTTGGATACCGACCTACGCCCAGGGCGACAAATCCCACGAGCACCGCATCAATCTCATCGACACGCCCGGGCACATCGACTTCACCGTGGAGGTGAAGCGGTCGCTGCGCGTTTTGGACGGGGCCGTGGTCGTTTTCGACGGCGTTTCCGGCGTCGAGCCCCAGTCGGAAACCAACTGGCGCTATGCCGACGAATACCGCGTGCCGCGCATCTGTTTCATCAACAAGCTCGACCGCATGGGCGCCAGTTTCGAAGGCAGTTTCAATTCGATCGTCGAGCGGCTGACGCCAAACGCCATTCCGATCCAGCTGCCGATCGGCATCGAGGGCACCTACCGCGGCATCGTGGATCTTCTGCGGATGAAGGCCTTCGAGTTCGAGGGCGAGCACGGCGAAAAAATAAAAGAAGTT
>JAGWHB010000092.1 GCA_028867035.1 Nitrososphaerota archaeon
GATCCTGGGGCACTTGGCTAATCAGATTTTCCTTCTGGATTTGTGCCATCGGCTTGGCCGCTGCCTTGTTCGCCCCCCTTTCCTCCCTGGCTCTGATCGCCGCCCTGCTGGCCGTAAAACGCCTGGCCGATCTTCTGCATTTCCGAAGAAAGTTCGGCCAAGGCGCTGCGGATGGCTTCGGCGTCGTCGCCGGCTCCCGCCTTTTTCACCGCTTCCACCTTGGCCGACACCGAGGACTTAACATCCGCCGGAGCTTTGTCGCCGGCATCGCGCAGGGCCTTTTCGGCCGCGTAGACCGTGGCTTCGGCTTGGTTTTTGGCTTCGGCCAAATCTTTGCGCCGCGCGTCTTCGGATGCGTGCTCGGCCGCTTCCTTCTTGAGGCGCTCGATTTCGTCCTTCGACAAGCTGGTGGAGGCCTCGATTTTCACCGACTGCGACTTGCCCGTCGCCTTGTCTTTGGCCGAAACGTTCAGAATGCCGTTGGCGTCGATGTCGAACGTCACCTCGATTTGCGGCAGGCCGCGCGGCGAGGGCGGAATGCCGTCGAGCCGGAAAAGCGCCAGGGTCTTGTTGTCTGACGCCATCGGCCGCTCGCCCTGCGTCA
>JAGWHB010000093.1 GCA_028867035.1 Nitrososphaerota archaeon
TGACGATGCCTTCTTTCTGGAGTGACGACAATGCTCGGTAGATGTTCGGGTAGTAGGCGGGGCCGGACTCCTCCTTGATCTCCGAGGTCAGCTGGCGGATGGAGACCGGGTCGCCCACCCGCCTCGACATGGCTTCCAGGATCCTTAACTCTGTGACGTTCATCTTCCTCGTCGGCTGTCGCCCTCCATGCCTATTTCAATATAGCAAGAATGCTATAATATAATAGCAAAATGACTATAACAGGGGCGATTTGAGCACGCATAGGCGTGCCGCGGGTCGGATTTGAGCCGACGACACTCCGGTCTTCAGCCGGATGCTCTCCATAACCCCCGAGGACAGGCTGAGCTACCGCGGCACCGAACCGCCTCCGGCCCATAGTCGAATTAAGTCTTCAGTCTCTGCCCCGGCAAACCGAAGTTTAAGGGGAACAGTTCCAGCCTGGGGCCCTGCTTGGACCTAGGCTTCCTTTCAGTGGGCAAAAAGGAGAAAGGCATCTTCGACGGCATGCTCAAACTCCTTGACACCGTCTCCGAGGGGGTCGAGGCCTTCGACGCGAGCGTGCTCGCCTTCGCGAGGGGGGACGCCGACGCCAACGAGC
>JAGWHB010000094.1:0-360 GCA_028867035.1 Nitrososphaerota archaeon
CCGCTAATTGATTTGTTGTCTACAAACGGGTTACGTACAAAATACTCCTCTAACTGTTCCCATTGTCGAAGATCTTGCAGGCTGGAAACGTGAGTTACGATGTCTTTGATTTGCTGTTTGTCGTTCATGATAGTTGTCCTCCAGTCAATGTGTTTGTTGTATTACTATTATACCCTGCCACGTGAAACCTAAAAGCCCGCTTAAATAACTGCGACTTGATAAAATATTGACGAGACGGAAGGGTGCAGGAGCGGTTTAACTGGCAGTCCTGGAAAGACTGTGTACCAGCAATGGTACCGAGGGTTCGAATCCCTCCCCTTCCGCCATTGAAAATATCTCACCATCAGGTGGGTTATTTTC
>JAGWHB010000094.1:370-600 GCA_028867035.1 Nitrososphaerota archaeon
ATGAGAACCCGTTCGGCAGATGAGTCGCGCAGGCCAAGAATGTGTTTACATATTCTTGCCGGGCAGCGAAGGCGGAGTGCGAGCAAGGCGAGCACGTTATCCCTCCCCTTCCGCCATTTTTACAACCTTTTATTTTTGTAGGCCTATTGCCCGGCGGCGTAAACTAAAGTTATGCAGGCCGCGTGAGCCAAGGTGGTGGGCCTGTTTTTTCAGATATAAATAAAGAAGAT
>JAGWHB010000095.1 GCA_028867035.1 Nitrososphaerota archaeon
AGTCAAGTTTCGTCCTGATTCTGGGTCCCAGCTTGTAGAAGACAAAGAGGAAGAGTACAGGTGAGATGACGAAGTTAATCAGGTTCTGGATGACGCTGGAATAGAACGACTCGGCTTGGATGTTCCCCAGAAACGCCTGCTGCCCCGAGGGCGGCGGCATCAGGCCCGACAGCCAGTTCACCACGAAAGGACGGATGTAAAGGGCGGAGATAATCCCCAGCGCTTCTGACGCTATGGCAAGGAGGACCGCGGCCATGAAGACGAGTTGGAAGGTTTGCCAGCCGCCGGCAGCGACTTCAGGTTCAGAGGCCATGCGGACTACAGGAGGCCTCGGTCTGATAAGGCTGCTCTGGTCAGTGAAAGCTGGCGCTGGGGGTAGGATTCGAACCCGCACGACCCGAAGGTCGATTGTAGGTTGCGGCCAGCCAAGGAGAGCCGTTTCCTCCCGGCTTATCTTGGCCCGACCCGGAAAAGCTTATGTCAGTTTCCAAACCGTTTTCGGGACAGAAGGCAGGATAGGCATTAAGCCGCAATCTCGTCGAAGGGTCAGACCGGAGAAACCGTCCAAGTGGTCTTACTACGCTGCCGTGGATGAGATC
>JAGWHB010000096.1 GCA_028867035.1 Nitrososphaerota archaeon
TGCACCCGCCCTATGCTCACCGTCTTGTACCTGTGCCCCCAGCCCAAAGCCGACTGCGAAAGCGCCCTGGAGAGGTTGACTCCCCACACGAAATCGATGGAGTGCCTCGCCCTTCCGGCCCGGGCGAGCCCCTGCCCTGACGGGGGTTCAAGGCCGTCGAACGCCCTCCTCAGGTCATCCTCTGTCAGCGTCGAGAACTTCGCCCTGAGGGCGGTCTTCTCCTTGCCCCCACACGCGTATCTCAGCAGATTATACCCTATCGTTTCTCCCTCGACGTCGAAGTCGCAGGCGTTCACGAACCTCGATGCTCCGGCCGACAGTTTCTTGATGGCAGCGATGCGCCTGCCGGCGCCGGCATCGTCTTCGTCCACCAAGTTGGACGGGTACCATTCCAGGTCGAAGACCGGGTAGACCGTCCTCTCCTCAGAGGCGTCCGACACGGCGTAGAGGTGCCCCTGCGCCGAGCAGACTACGAATTCTTCCCCCCCTCGGGAAATGGCATAGGCCGAGGCGCCGTCCACCGTCATGACCCTGCTGCTCCCCCCAGACAGGGCATCTGCCACCCTTCTGGCGGCGTCTGGCTTCTCACAG
>JAGWHB010000097.1 GCA_028867035.1 Nitrososphaerota archaeon
ATGATGCCCATGCAGAGGCCCGGAGAGGCGATGATGGCGTCGGGGATCAGGACGATGGGCTTGCCGTCGGGCCAGGTCTGACCGTGGACTTCGAGCGGTTCCTTCGCCAGATATTCGATTTTGAGCCGGTTCAGGATGGCGTAGAGGTCGTCCTCGGACTCGGTGCTGGACCTAGTGGCTTCGCTCATGGTGGTGAAGCGGCCTTTCAAGACGTTCCATACCTCCCCACCTTCCGCTTCTCAGCCCGCTTCGCCGTCATCATCAGCCACGCCGCCGGATGACGCTCGATGGCCCCCTCCAGGGTCTCGTCGGACACGTCCTCGACCTTGCGGAGGAGGACTTCGGGCATCCCCATGTCCCTGGAGTCTGTGGCGAAGGGGATAGGCTTGTATTTCATCGGCACCCGACCTCATATTCCAGTCTGACGGTCTTGCAGGCCACCATGTAGCAGGAATGACAATCGAAACCGTCTGGATGGCAGGGACAGCCGCAGAGTTGCGATGGAGGCAGGTCCTCAAGGCGGCTCATACCACGTAGACCTCCAGTTCCTCCCCGCATTCCGAGCAGTAGACGCCGACCGCGCTCTCT
>JAGWHB010000098.1 GCA_028867035.1 Nitrososphaerota archaeon
CGACTGATCGCTTCGATCACGGCGCGTGGCGGCAGGCTCGAGGAGGCCGTGTCGAGGTAGGTGAGGGGACGACCGTTGACGACCCGCTTCATCATCGGCGTGTCGGCGCGCACCGCGCGGGCGTCGAAACTGGTCATGCGTTCACCGCGCGCCACGAGTCGTAGCCGCCCTCTTCGATGCGCGTGGCCAGGCGGGCGTCGCCCGACTCGACGATGCGTCCGTCGACGAGGATGTGCACTTGCTCGGGTTCGATCTCTTCGAGGAGCTTCACGTAGTGGGTGACGAGCAGGACGCCCATCGCCGGATGCTCCTCGCGCACCGTGCGCACGCCGCGGGCCACGACGCGCAGCGCGTCGATGTCCAGGCCCGAGTCGGTCTCGTCGAGCAGGGCGATGACGGGCTCGAGGAGAGCCATCTGGAGAATCTCGTTTCGCTTGCGCTCTCCGCCGGAGAAGCCCTCGTTGAGGTGGCGCTCGGCGAAGGCCGGATCCATGCCCAGGCGGTCCATCCACTCGGCGAGGTCGAGTCGCACCTCGAGCACGCTCAGCTCCTCGAGGCCCTTGCGCGCGGCGATCGCC
>JAGWHB010000099.1 GCA_028867035.1 Nitrososphaerota archaeon
AGTCAACGCAATAGTAATCGCATTCAGGGAAGGTCTGCTTCCATGGGCACCTGTAGCAGTAGGGAAAGGGGAAATGAACGACGTCGGGCACCAGGGGCAGCGAGCCCTTTCTCTGAATCGGCTTGCTGGCAGTGAGGCTCAGCGCCCCCATGGTCCTGCCGTGGAACGAGCCGGAATGGGCCACGAACAGCGGCCTGTGCGTGTAGTTCCGCGAGAGCTTCATCGCCGCCTCTATCGCTTCGGCCCCGCTGTTGCCGTAGTAGACCATCTTTCGGAAATTGCCGGGCACGAGGGAGACCAGTCGGTCGGACAGGTCGACGAGATTCTCATAGTAGAAGTCGGTGTATGAAAAGTGAAGGAACTTCGCGGACTGCCGCCTTACAGCCTCAACGACTGCGGGGTGGGTCGAACCCGTGCCCAGAACCGCGATGCCAGAGGTGAAATCTATGAACCTGTTTCCGTCGACGTCCTTCACGAGCGAACCGTGTGCCGACTCGATGACAAGCGGGTAGTACCTGGAGATGGAAGGAGAGGTGAGTTCCGCGGTTCTCCTTACTATGGCTGCTGCCTTCTTCCCA
>JAGWHB010000009.1 GCA_028867035.1 Nitrososphaerota archaeon
ATCGACATTTACGACCATCCCATATCAGACAAACGCAATCCCTGTGGATTACATACTCAACAGGTCATCTGAGGTTTTGAGCCCGATCCTCTTTGTCTTGATGGTACCAGCTATTTTGGTCTCAAGAAAGGGGCTAAGTTCCGCAGGGCTTTTCTCCGCTTACTCAATTAGCGGTTTCCTTACCTTCTATTTTCTCTTCGGTCACCCAGTGTTCAGATATTATTACATTCCCGTATACGCTTTATTGCTCTCGTCAGTAGTAAATCGTCGCGCGCTTCTCATAGCTGCAATGGCGCCGATTGCGTCTCTCATTCTATTGCCAAGTGGCGCGGTCCAGAACCTCCTACCCCTGATTGCGACTCTTGCGATACTTGCCTTGCAGGAGGAAACCAATCCATTCGAAGGTAACAGATGCTAATCGACAAGAGAGCACAGGAAGACTCGGTCGCGTTCGACCAATAGAAAAATAAACTCAAAAAAATTGTGAGATCCCTCTCCGGGGATCTCACCTATTTCGCGATTACCTAGTTCTCAGCTTACGCGAACGTGCCGGTGAACACTACTTGTGCTCCGTTGTTCGTAACGACGAAGCCAGTGAATTGCTGTCCAGAGGTTAGAGCAGCGGGGTAGACTGAGATGGTTATGTATAGTGAGCTCCCTGCCGTCACGGTGCAACCGGAAGTCGGAGCTGCGGAGCTGTAGGTTTTCCCTCCATATGTTAGGGAAACAGTCGTGATTGCTGCGTTAGCGCTGCCAGAGTTTGAGAACTGGATGTTGCCGACACCCGCAGTGGTGCTTGCTGCTGTGGCGCAAGCAACTGTAAAGGTGTTAGGTGTAACAGTTCCAGTGCTCGACAATGCGGCGTTTACCGCTGAAATCTGTGCAGTGTTTGTTGAAGAACCGAAGAGTCCGAACACGAACCCTCCGATTGCTACCGCTGCGATGAGTGTGACTGCGATGATGAGGACTGTGGCTATGATTGGCGATATGGCTTTTCTTTGTCCGTACTTTATCTTCATGTTATCCGAAACCCGTCTTACTCCTTAAATAAGAATTGTGTATCAACAATTAGTGTCTGAAGTCTATATTATTATATCAATTCTTGGGGCCCTTTTCCCAAGTCTTTAGGCCGTTGAGAGTAGAGCTTGCAAATTGTGGATTCCGACCACATAGAATAGGAGGATGTCGGCCCCTGCCAAGGTGACCACGGCCGCCAGTTTGAGCGTTCTCACCTGCACCTCGTAAGCGCCTCCCCTGTCTTTGACGAAGACGATGTAGAACAGAGGCAACATCGGAAGATACTTGAACAGCAGAGCGAGCATGTACCCTTGGAACTGTCTGTCGAAGAGCGCCGCGGCCAAGGGGTTCTGCTCGTGGAACAGCGGTCCATAGTTGAAGGCAAGGGCCGTCGCGTATACATCCAAGAAGTTCAAGCAGATGAAGCCGACAAAAAGGGGCCAGGCGAATTTCTCCAAAGTCGCCAAGTCGAACTGCATAATCCAACGCCTGTCCCGTTCATAGGCCATCCTGTAGCGCCAACTTACTCTCGATCTTAACCTGGAAAAATACCCAAAGGGCGCGAATCCCAAAGCGAGATGCACAGAAGGCCTGCTCGTACTTAAGTCAAATTGCCAAATCCGTTGTCAAGTTCTCGTCATCCAACATTGGTCGTTAAATGCTGTGGCTCAGTAAGATTGCGTTGCGAGCACTAAAGTGCCTAACCCAGCCCTTCCAGAACGACTCCCTTGTTGGCCTTCTGCGAGATTGCCTCGCTCTCACATACAACGCCATGAACTACGGAGAGGAGATGCACATTACCAACAGGAAGGGGATGAAGATGTTCTACCAATCGCTGAGAACGGTCGGACTCCCGTCCTGCTACAAAGCCGGAGTGATAACGAGGGCGTGCGCGATCCTGAAGAGCAGGGAGAAGAGCAAGAAGAGAGGGGTCGAGACATTTCACCCCAGACCGATTAGGCCCATGGTCTGTATTATCTCGGGGTTCTTCGTCACGGCCATGGGGAGGCTATTCATCCCCTTGAAGCGGGACAAGTACGTAGACGTCCAACTCAATCACCACGTTCTGGAAACGCTCCAAGGAAAGGAGCTGCGGAGCCTGACCATTACTTCAGTCTCCCTCTCGATCTGCTACTCCGAGGAAATAGAGTCTATGCCCATCAAGACCGTGTATGGCGTAGACCGGAACGAGAAGAACCTGACATTCGGAAATACAGATGGTGTGGTCCAAATAGGCATGTCGAAGGCGGTCAAAATCAGGCAGACGACGAGGGAGATTGTCGGGTCATTCAAGAGGAACGACACGAGATTGAGGAAGAAAATTGCCTCGAAGTACTGGAAGAGAGCCAGCCACAGAACGGACCAGATGCTGCACGCGGCGACGAACCTCATCGTGGACAACGCAGCCAAGAATGGTGCCGCAATTACGCTCGAAGACCTCAAGGACATCCGGAAGATGTTCCAGAAAGCGAATAGGCAGGGGACTGATTATCGTTTCCGTCTAAACACATGGCCTTACGGGAAGGCTGGGCGGATGTTGGAGTACAAATCGGCATGGAAGGGCGTCACCACGATCCAGCTTACGAAGTCTGAGACCCGCGGGTCCTCAAGTGTGCATCACGCGTGTGGGGAGAAGCTCCACAAACCCGAGAAGGGCGATGCTTTGCACAGGAGGATGCTCTGGTGTCAGGCCTGTAGGGTGTGGATGGACAGGGACGTGAACGCCGCGATTGTCCTGTCCAAAAGGGGGCTGGCAAGGTTCGCCAGTTCCCTTCCTCGGCCAGAGGGTCGCTCGCAACGGACAATTGCTGGGGAGGAAGGGCCGGCAGGTGAAGCAATGAAGGGGAACCCGATGGAGACGGCAATCCTCAGAGTCGATGCCAGCAAGTTGGGGCTCGTCAGGTCACGAGTTCCTGACAGAACCTTGCCAAGTTGCGGATTGCACTGCTAAGCGCCCAGATCTCGCACTCTGTGGCGGCAATCTCGAGCGCGAACAACGAGCCAGGATGGCCAGCTCCCGACAGCTGTTGGTGATGCGCCGTCTATGATTCGTACGGAGCTACTTCTCGGACTGACCTTCGGTGTTCGCCACGACAAGCCCGGCAGCTGACGTCCCGTCCCCTCTCGCTGGCCCCAGTCACTCGCCCAAGGGACTTCCAGCCTCCTTCTTCTCCTTCGCGAGTCTGTATGGGCTTATGGACCGCGCGAACCGAGAGATGGGTTTCCTCATCCAAACGACGATGAAAGCGTCAAAGCATGCGTAGAGCACCCCGACCCCCGTCCCGAAGCCGTACACACCTATCTGGTAAGCGAAGAGGATACTTGCCATGTCAACAAGAGAGGCAATGGTGTTTTCGAATACCTCCGGGCTGTTCTTGTCGAGCTTCACCGCGCTTCCGATTTGGGGCGCCACCGATATTAAGGAACGTGGACTTCGAATCCATACGTCATCTCAGCGGTCCATATCGGACGACAGGTCTGAAGAGGTCAGAATCCAGGAGGATGCAAAGCCTCCCCTCACTCTCTGAAAACGCCCGCCCGGTCAGGTAAGACCGCTCTTTCCGAGACTAATACAGACCACAAATCCACAAAAGTATTAATGCTACTTTGGCCAGCTTCCAATATCTTGCAGGAAGAGAAGGAAGCGCAGAAGGGCGGAGAAAGCATAATCTCGGAGCTCAAGGAAGTGCAGGGGGAGTACGCGCAGCTATCCGAGCTCGAGGAAATGGAGCATGACTACGCGGAGAAGCTCGTCGGGGCCCTGAAGGAGGTCCAGGGAGCCATCGACCAGGTCATACCCATCGAAAGGGTCGCCCTGGGTCCGTCATTCCGCTACGCGAAGGAGGCTTATCTCGGGAGCGACGCGGTCGTCATCCTGACGAACAACAGCGGCATAAGCTCTGCAATACCGCTCGTGAAGTTCAAGTCGGGAGAGATACTTTCGATAGTCCAGTCGGCGACCCCCCACCTCAAGAAGGCGATCGCTACCAAGAGGAAGGAGACAGCCGAACGGGTGGAGCTCCTCGAGCGCATCCTCAAAGAGATGAAGAAGACCGGCAGCTCCGTCAAGCGCCAGGTCCCCGAATATCAGGCCCCGGAGGAAGAGGACCTGGTTTCGAGTTCCATAGCAAGCGGGTAAAGGGTAGTCAGTGATGATGCAGGGGACCGAGATGTCCGTCAGCGGACTGATAAGGTTCTATACCAAGGACGAGCTCAAGCGGTACCTGAAGACTCTGGTCGAGCAGTATCAAGGACAGAACCAGAAGTATGGGGACCAGCTCGGAGGTCTGCTTCGGACGCTCGAGCAGGAAAAGGCGGCCGCCAAGGTTCAGACGAAGGATGCGAAGGCACACGCCGACCCCAAGACCCCGACCAAGGGGTGGGTTAAGATGGGGACGGTGTTGGTCAACTCGAGCGACCCGAGCGGCGCCATGGCCGAAGTCCTGTACCAGCTTCACGAAGAGGTCAAAACAAGGCTCGCCAAGACCAGCGAAGCGCTGAAGTCCTTCGAGGACCTCAACAGCACGAACATACCAGAAGCCGGGCTCTACTACCTGCAGCTCAAGAACGGGGTGCCGGAGAGGATCATCGTGGACCTATCTACGACCAGGAAGGAAGCCTTCAACTATTCGGCCGACTTTAAGCTCGTGTAGAAAGTCCGAAGTCTGGTATTACGTTTTCATATGGCGTAATACTTATTACGAGGCAGCTCACGAATTCGTCCCAATGCCTGTCAGCAACTCAAGCCCACTAATCCACCTTTCGAGACTTGGCAAGCTAGGCTACGCCCGGCAGGTCTTTTCGTCCGTCACGATACCGCCTGCAGTCAGAGATGAAACCATCGAGGCTGGCAAGTCGGACGGTTACTCGGACGCGCTGAACTTGGAGAGACTCGAGAAAGACGGATGGCTCATGACCTCACCGCTCTCGCGAAAATCCCAGGAACTCGCCGTGGACCTAGCTGAAGTGGTCGGGAAGGGCGAGGCAGAAGCAATCGCACTGGCCGTCGAAACGGGCGAGAGGCTCTTCATGGACGACCTTAAAGGAAGAAGGACGGCGGAACTCTACAGGATCGAGACCACGACAACCCTGGGCCTCATCCTCGAACTCCTGTCGAAGGGAGCCATATCGAAGATGGATTACGAGAGGAACGTGAAAGATTACGGGTCGCGCGGCTGGATAAGCGGGGAGATCATACAAGAGTTCATAGAGAGAGGCAGGAGCCTTGAGTGACAGGATTTCCTTCGTCATACCGAAGACATTGAAAAAATCGCTTCGAGAGCTGCAGACGCTCACCGGGGAAGACCAGTCGACCCTCTTGCGAAGGGTGGTCGACAAAGGGCTGACTGAAGCGAGGATGGACATCGCGATAGAACGGTACACCAAGGAGCAGGATTCCCTGGAACAAGCATCAGCGGTAGCCGGCGTGTCCCTCTGGCGCCTCCTGGACGAACTCAAGAGAAGAAACGTGGCTTTGAAATATACGGCTGCCGACGCGGAAGCCGAAATAAACAAGCTGCTGGCTCGCAGGAGCCACTAAAGGGACGCAACCCCGGCGAGGACGGTCTACGAGGCCAATGACACCCTCCAAGGGTAGACGCAGCACGAGCCTAGGGGTGGAACTCCATATGCCGCGGCCAGGGATTGGCGTGGGTAGATCCAGACCTGCAGTCGACGCGGAATGACGTCCTTCAGCTTCTCCGCAGACTTCAGGCTCATATAGCCGGACATGGGACCACCGTTGACTGGAACAGATACCCCACGCATGGGTTCGGTAACGTTGGCGGGGGTTAGCCTGCGTTCAGGATGACCTTCGAGTTTCGGCCGTCCGCGTCGCTTGTAAGCCATGCGACCACAGCCTTCCCCATCGAATACGACGATGCCCAGGCTCTGGAGTAGTTTCACTCCGAGGTTAGGAAACTGCCCCATCGCAGAGATTCGCTTTAATATCAGGCTGAACTCCTGATCCACAAATGTCCTTGAAGTCCACAATCAAACTATACAAAGGCGAGAAGTATTACATTGCCAGGGTCCCGGAGCTGGGAATTACGACTCAGGGAGCAACGAAAACGGAGGCTAGGCGGAATCTGAGAGAAGCGATCCAGACACACCTTGAGGCCATGGCTGACTACGCCATGGAACATGGCAAGGTAGCGATAGACAAAGGGCAATTGGTTCCTGCAGAGTGACAGGTTGAGCCGGCTTCCGGCAATCTCAGGAATGGACCTGGTCAAGATATTGACCAAACACTTCGGGTTCAGGGTCCTCAGACAGAAGGGAAGCCACGTCACCCCAACGAACGACATGTCGTTCATCACAGTCCCCATGCACGCAGAGCTCGACAAGGGCACTTTGAGAGCCATATTGACCGACGCCAGGATTGAACGGGAAGATTTCCTACGGTACGCCTAGGTTCGTCCCCCCCTAGAAGAGCGACGACATTTCCAGGTACGACTTTACGAAAGACTTCATCATCTGGTAGGGGCTGTTCACCACGCAGTTGACAGTGAAGTACTCTTCGATGGCGTGGCTGTCGATCCCAAGCCCCATGAGGAAAGTCCCCGACTTTGAGACAGCCTTGATGGTCGACACAAGCTCTTCCTCGATCCCGCTGTAGCCCGTCGGATAACCGTCCGACGCCACTACGAGGATCTTGGTATCGACAGCCTGCTCGCTCAGGACCTTCTGTGCGACCTTGATCGCGTCTGGAAGGAGCGTGATGTTCCTCTGCTGGATGCCCCCGATGCGCGCCTTCGTCTCGGAGGTGTACCCCTCCTCGTAGTCCTTGATGATCTGGAGGGAGTTGTTGAAGGAGTACATAGCCCACTGGCTCTGGACGGGGATCAGGTCCTTGACTACCTCGGCCAGGCAGGTGCTGATCCCCTTCACCTCGTGCGAAAAGGCGGAAGTGCTCTTGCTCGCGTCGAGCAGGATGGCCCAGGCCTCGTTCTTGTGTATCGGCTCCTCCCTGATGAAGACGTCGGACCTCATTTCTCCTGAAGCTATCACCTGCATGGCCGCCTGCGTGTCGACGATCCCGCTCTCATGACCCGCAGTCTCGTCCAGCACGTTCTTCACCTGTCTCAGCTGGTCCCTTATGTTGCGGATGGGGCCCGACAGCGACGACCTGATGCGCATGAAGTTGGCGTAGTCCCCGCTGGGGTACTCGATCCCGTCCAGCCTGGTGGACGAAGTGTGTCTCTCGTATTTCTCCCTGATCTTCTGGTACTTCGCCTCCGCGGCCCTGATGGAGCTGAAGAAGTCCCTCGCTTCGGTGTCCTCCTGGGCTGCGGGGGGTTCGTTCAGGCCGAGCGCCGCGAGTGCTGAAAGTTCGAGCGGCTTCGGGTCGTCCGCCTCCACGACCTGGCCGGAGAATATCGTGGATTCCCCGTGCGACTCGGTGTGGGGGAAGGACGGGACCTCTCGAAGCTTGCTCCCGCGCGCGAACTTGCCGTAGACGAAGTCGGCCGCGGTGAAGAGCTCCTTTGGATACTCGGTACCCCCCTTCAGCGAAGCTTCCACCCCCGTCCTCACCTGGGCCGCCATCCGCCTTACATCCGTGTCCTCCTCGACGTCCCCCTTGAGTCCGTGGTTCACTCCCCAGAGCTCGAGGAGCAGCTTGGTAGCCGCCCTCTCCGGACCGACGATGTCGTCGACGTTCCTTATCCTAAGGCCCGACGTGTAGTTGGCGTAGGCGATGTCAGGAAGGATCCCCGGCCAGTCGTCGAGTGCCTTCTTGGTCACCCGAAAGTCCTCTATGAGAGAAACGACGAATGTGGCCGCCTTCAGGTCCTTCCCTTTCGCCCACCCCGCGTACTGCTTGAAATCGGAATATGCTGAATGGAGCGCGCCGTGGTACAGAGACGCCCTGTAGAGCTTCCAGAGCCCGGACCAGGCCTGCTCGTCCGCGTCGAAGTACAGCCCCTGGAGGTTGTAGAAACCCTTGTCGTCGAGCCTCGGGACAGGGAGCTTCAGGACCATCCCGCTCTTGTCTGCGGTCAGGGCCGGGGTCGTAAGGCCCTTGTCGAGGATCAGCCTGAACGAGTCATAGTCCCTTTTGCCTACGCTTGTGACCAGGCCCCAGGAGTAGTCCAGGATGTTCAAGCCGGCCTCTCCGTGCCGGAGCCGAAGACCATCTGGACGATCCTCCTGACCGTCCCCTGCACCTCGGGGTCGTCAGACGTCATCGAGATTATCGTCTCCTCGGCCGCCTTGGTCGGGTTAAGCCCGTCGCCGACGAGCGTCGCCCAGTTCACCACGTCACCGACTGACGGCGCGTAGGGCAGGTCCCCGTTCTTGTAGCGCTTCCTCATGTCGGCGGCGACCCTGACCATGCGCTCGGTGGTGGGCATGGGGATGTTCGTCCTTTCGGCGATCATGGTCACCTCACGCTTCGAGATCTTCGGGCCGACGCTGAGGTAGTCGAAGTCGACCCAGACGCTCATCCTCCTCCTGAATGCGGCGTTGAGTGGCTTCGTCCCTGCGAACTCGGCAGAGTAGGGGTTCATGCTGATGACGACGTACCCGTTGGGGTGCCTTGGGATTATCTCGTTGTCCTTCTCCGTGAGGACCATGTGCCCTCTGGTGTCCAGGATCGGGTTCAGCCGCGTGGCTATGTCCTGCTTCATCATGTTGGCCTCGTCAAGGTAGAGTATCCCACCGTACCTGCACCAGGAGACGATCAGCCCGTCTACCCAGTTCTCCTTCCCGAGCCCCACGAACTTTCCGAACAGGTCGTAGACGGAGGTCTGGAGGCCGCAGTTGATCTCCCACAGTGGGAGCCCGGCCATCTTCGCCACCAGGTACACGATGTGGGTTTTGCCCGTTCCGCTCGGCCCGATGAGAGCGCACTGCTTGAAGTAGAACAGAGCGCGCGTGATCTTCTCAACGTAGTTCTCCCCCTCGTCCACGTAGTCAGGGACGTTGCTGGGGATCATGCTCTTCAGGGAGTCCGGGTACGAGTATCCTGTCCCCAAGTCGTACTTGATGGTGTTGTATCTCTCCTTCAACGACTGTATCCCTGTCTTGGGCGCGACAGACAGTTTGACGGTCAGCCTTGTGCCTGCTCCTTCGGCTTTGGCTACAAAAGAGTGGTCCTTGGTTTCTTGCTCCAGAATCAATCGCTCTCACCAGCTGTTTCAGCGTTTAAAGCCTAATGGAGTCCTAATCTATACTGGGTTTTCGTATACCTTTATCTGCGGTTCGGAACCCAACAGGTGCAGGCAAGCCTTGGCTGGAGTCGAAGTAACGATAAAATCAGTCGAAGGGAACAAGCTTGCGGAGGACGTCACCTCCGACAGCTCCGTGAATTTCAACGTCAACGCCAACCTCGTCGAATCGGAGCGCAACCCCGGCAAGCTGACGATCAAGTTCACCATCGAGCTTAGTACCGACCCCGACGTGGCCAAGATGACCATAGCGGGCACGGCGGTGCTGAGCGGGGACGACAAGGAGATAGACTCCCTCATCACCCCGAAGGAAGGGGAGTCCGTCCCGCCTGTTTTCATGAAGATATACCAGAAGGTGTACGCCGTGCTGTACCTGGTCAGCGGGTCCCTAAGAATCCCTTACCCCTCCCCGGGGTTGCTGAAGGGAGTCCGCCTAGCGTCAGCCAGGGAGATGTCCCAGGCCCTGAGCACGCCGGCTCGTAACGCGCTGATCTAAGCCAGGATGCTGGGCCGTACCGTGGCGAAAACAGACGGCTCCTGCTGAGAAATCACGACGGAAGGCTTGGTGAAGACCTCTTCCAGCTCGTTGAAGCGCTGGAGCACCCCGTAGCCCTCGTTGGTCAAGGAGACGAAGATCCCAGCGTCCTTGGCCTCGCTCCTTAGGATCCCCTTCCCCTCGAGGAAGTCGAGCGCCTCCTTGAGGACCTTCCAGGCGAGGTTCGCCTTGTACATTATCCTGGTCCGCCTGATCTCCCTCTCCTCGGCGACGACCTTCATGACGTCCGCGAAGACTTCGATCTTTGACCTGCGAATCACAATCCCGGATATAGGCCTGAGCTCTATTTAATCGCCCACAAACATTTGCCTGTTATCCGGCGGACAATTCTATGGAATACGGCAACCTTCCGACTCCGTCTAGCTGGTGGTCAGTTCCTTCTTGATCTGTTCGAACTGCCTGTGGAAGTCCATGGCGACCTTGTCCCTGTCCTGCTCCTGGACCATGGTTGTCGCGGCGTAGGACACGACCTCGAGCGCCTCGTGCTCGGTCCTCAGGTGCTCGATGAGCCCCGTCTTCCCGTCCACCTGGGCCATGCACACCCTGCAGGTGTAGATCAGGTCCCTCGGCTCCTGTGGCATTGGCAGCGTTTGACTGCGGTTCTTATTTAATGGTTTTATGGAGTTCGCGCATTAAGTCCGAGTCCAGTATCCGTGGAACGGTAACTCGTCTGGGTTTGAAATCTATGTTCTGCGCTCCCAGTAAATGCCGAAATGAAACGGCACGCGAATGAGTCTGGAACCGGCTTCAGTGCGCCAGGTGGACGTCCTTCACCAGCCAGGGGGAGGGGGCGTCCAGGCCCAGGGTCGTGAGGGCGAGATAAAGGGGCTCGAAGTTCTGCCTGAAGATCTGCACGGCTATGTCGCTCAGGACCGCTTCCCCCAGGTCTTCCAGGCTCTCGTCCTTGGAGAGCATCTCGACGTTGGCGTTGGCGAAACCGCCGATTTCAGCCCTGTAAACGACCGGAAACGTTTCGAGGCCTATGCTGTACCTCAGCTTGAGCTTGGACCCATCCCTCGACACCGGCTTGATGTCTGCCTGGAGGTCGAAAGTCACCTTCGACCAATCGGGGGGCCTGATGGCTACAAGGCTGGTCCGCAGCCTGGTCAGGTGGGCGTCGACCTTGAGCATCTGAGCAAGCAATATGGGAGTACCTGAAGTCGGCATCAATTAAGAGGAATTGGGCTTTTGTGCCTTGCGGTCGTTATGTATTTGGGAATCCGGCAACGGCTCGAACGGTCAGTTTGTCCCCTAGAAGATGATCAAAAAAGGGGAGAGGCTGCTATTCTCTCTCTACGAGAAGACGAGGCTCAACGATGTTGCGCTCAACATCACTGGACCTTGTCCGTTGGTGTGAATGATTCCCTGGAATGTGAAGCCCACTGGCGGTAGGTACAGGAATGCGAGGTTGAGGGCAAAGCTATTGGAGCCATCTGCCGGCACCAACTTCATCAATGCCTTTCCGGTCGATGTATTGTAGCTCCAGCCTCCGCACACGGGGACCGTGCCGAGTATTGTGTCAGAGTAGACACCGCACGCAGCGCCCTGAACCAGGGCGCCTTTGTCGACCGTTGTGCCAGCGACGCTGGCGAGCTGGATTGAGAAGTAGCCGAGGAGACCACTTGAGGGATTGCCGACTACGCCCGACATGTTAAGCACCATCGTGCTTGGCGGGCTTGCCGCGAATGACGCTACTGGTACGAATGATAGTACGAACAGAGCAATAGCAGCTGCTCCTATAGTTGTCTTGGTGTGGAATGTTTTCATTTTCCGACCTGCCCTCATCGGGTCAGAATCCATATAGTGATTCTTGCCGATTTCCACATTATGTTACCGAAAAATGACCGCTTATCGTTATTTTTACCGGCCATCTCACGGAAGTGCCTAGTCAGAGTAGGGCAGGATATGAATCCCATCAGGGGTGAACGCCACGGTGTGGTACTTCCTGCTGTGCTCCGTCCCCCTCAGCTTCTTGACTATGAAGCGGGTCCTGAGCTCCATGTTCTTTGTGATGTAGTTCTCGAGCTGGAAGATCCCGTCTGCCACGAACTCCTCGATCCCGCTGTTCATGGGCTGGTCGGACTGGAACTTGCTCACCGTCATTAGCGTGGTGATCCCTTCGCGTTTCAGAGTCTTGTAGACCAGGTGCATCAGGAAGCTGTAGTCGAACTTCTCCTTGGCGCCGCTGAGGAAAGCCGTGAGCGAGTCGACCACAAGCCTCTTCGCCTTGATGTCGTCGAGGGCCCCGAGCAGCGTCTCGATGTTAGAACCCATCCCCCTGCCTTCCAGGGACTCGAGGTCGATCAGCTTCACCTTCTTCTCCTTCTCGAGGGGGTCGAAGTCCATCCCGAAGAGCTTCATGTTACGCTTCAGGCTGGAGATGTCCTCTTCGAAGGTGGCGAAGACGGCGTGCTCGTCGTCGAACTTTGCTGAGTTGTAGACGAACTGTGACGAGAAGATGGTCTTGCCTGTGCCGATGCCCCCCACGAGGAGGACAAAATCCCCCTGCTGCAGGCCTCCCTGGATGAGCGGGTCTAGACCGACGACCCTGGTTGGGATGCGCTCGGCGACCACGGCTACCATACGCGGTCACCGTCTCGTGCGTGTTATAATAGCATCCTTACCGATTTGCGAATCGCACTTACCGCCCTATATAAGCAAAGTTGCCGGGAATCAACCATTATAGACTCGAGATTCATAACCCTCTATTAGGTGAATTCCCTCGCTCAAATCGCAATTGGGTGCCTTTGATAAGATAAAGCGCCGGAACCTCGACTATCTCCTCATCGAAACAATCAAGCAGATCGGAGTTTCGAACTACTCCCTCCTCGCGAGGATGACGGGGATTAACCCGGAGACGGTGCGGTACAAGGTCAACAAGCAGCTTACGAAGTACGGCCTCGGGGTGCAGGTGAACCTGAACCACGCCGGACTGGGGATGGCCGCCGGGCTCATGGTGGTCGACGCGGACCCCTCCAAGGAGTGGCTGGGAGAGGTGAGCTACCTCTTCTTCGAGGGGAAGGTGATAGGGGCGCCGAAGTACGTGGGCCTGTTCGCCGTGCCTTTCCGGTTCAAGAAGAAGTACGCCGACGTCCTCGCCTACCTGAAACAGCAGAAGCAGATAACCGACTTCCAGGTCTACGACGCCAAGTGGATGAGGTACCCCTCGTTCAGGCCGGAGTTCTACGACTTCGATGCCAAGAAGTGGAACGTCAACTGGACCAGGGTCGACACCACCCAGGGGGAGAGCGGGGCGACCTCCCTCGACATCAACAGGGAAGCCGAGGTGGACTACTTCGACGTCAAGATCCTGAAGGCCATGCAGGAGAACCCGACCGTCAGCCTTGCCAAGGTGGCGGCCGAGATCGACGCGAACCCCAGGACGCTTAGGTACCACCATGCGGAGCACGTGGTGAAAGAGAAGTTCATCCTGAACAGCAACGTGAGGTGGAAGCGCCCGGTGCTGGAAGGGAAGCCCGGGGAGCTGATGCAGATGCTGGCTCTCTTCAAAGGGATAGGGCAGGAAAGGGTGGTCAAGGCGAGGAAGCTGATGAACAAGATCCCATTCACATGGTTGGAAGGCGGTTCGGAGACCGGGGACTACTTCGCGCTGCTGGACGTCCCGATAGAAAGGCTCTACGAGACCACCAGGTACATCGAAGGTAACACCGAGGACGTCAGGAGCAACCTGTCGATCATGATGCTCGACGGCATGAAATCGCGCTACCTGTACCTGCCCGAAGAGATGTTCGACCCCAAGCGGGGGTGGACTCTCCCAAGCTACAGGCAGGAGATGGCCAAGGTGGAGGAGGGGGAGGGCCGACGGCGGTCCTAGTCGCAGCCTACAGGGAGTTCGTCCTCGGGGGGCACATGCTTGCCGTCGGCACGGCGAGCATGGCTGCAGCGTCCGCCATCCTGCTCGGCGTCGCGGCGACGCCCCTGCTGCTCGTGATGGCTTACCTCTTCTCCTACGGCGCATACATGATGAACAGGAGCACTGAGATCGGCTCTGACGCCGCATCCCACCCCGAAAGGACGGCGCATCTCGACTCGAGGAAGAAATACCTCCCTGCGATATCAGGGGGCTGCTTCCTCCTGGGGTACGTGTTCGCATACACAGTGAACCTCATCTTCTTCGCGGCACTGCTCGTCCCCCTCGCATTCAGCATCCTGTACAGCGTGGGCTCGAAGAGGCTGGTGGGGGTCATCGGGGTCGCGAAGCTGAAGGACAAGCTTTTCGTAAAGAACCTGTTCGTGTCCCTCGGATGGGCCCTCATCCCACTTCTCGTGGGGCTCTACTACCTGAGGTTCGAGGGGGTACTCCTCCTGATGGGTGGTTTCATATTCCTGAGGTTGATGGTCAACACTCTCATCTTCGACGTAAGGGACGCAGAAGGGGACAAGGCCCAGGGCATACGGACGGTCCCCGTGGTGTACGGGACAGCGGGGACATACAGGATCATGGCGGCGATAGACTTTGGCACCCTGGCCTACCTGGCAGGGGCGATACTGGCCGGTCTCCTCCCGATTACGGCTGCAGTCCTTGCGCTTCTCCCTGGGTACTCGCTCGCCTACACCCTGCTGGCCAGGAGGCCGAAGGCTAACCTTGGTCTGATCTGCGACGTGCTCGTCGATGGCGAATACCTGCTCTGGGGTCCGTTGATGTACATTGGAGCAGCGGTCTTCTAGGGCTGCGGAGCCTGGGACCGAGGCGGCCCAGGCCTGGCCCATGGACGTCGAAAAGTACAGGGCAGCGGTCGACGCTTACCTGACGACTTCGAAGGGGAAACCCACTCCCCTCTCGAAGGCGATAGCCGAGATATTCGAAGGGGGCGGGAAGAGGCTCCGGCCGGTCATAGCTCTCCTCGCCTGCGAAGCGACCTCGGGGAGCTTCGAAAAAGCGCTTCCAATAGCGGCGGCGTTTGAGCTCGCCCACTCCGCGTCCTTGGTGCAGGACGACATAATCGACGAATCCTCCACCAGGCACGGCGAGGCAGCCACCCACAAGAAGTTCGGCGCGATTCGGGCCATCCTCATCTCGGACATGATGATATTCGAAATCTTCAGCGAGCTGGCGAAGTACGGAGACGCTGGGCTTCCCCAAAGGAAACTGGCCAAGCTCGCTTCGTTGATAGGCGACTCCGCGAAGCTGGCGGCCGAGGGAGAGTTCTTCGAGATGGGGCTCGCAGAGAAAGGGTCGGTGACGGAGGAAGAGTACGTCAAGCTCGCAGAGCTAAAGACAGGCGCGCTCTTCGCTGCTGCTGCAGCCTGCGGCGCAGTCGTGGGAGGGGCGACGGCCAAGCAGGTCCAGTCCGCCTACGAATTTGGAAGAAACCTCGGCGTCTCATTCCAGGTCAAGGACGACATCCTCGACATCGTCGGGAGCGAAGAAGCGACGGGGAAGCCGCTGTTCAAGGACCTGCAGAACAACGCCTCCAACCTCGTCCTGATACATGCGCTCGCCAGCTCCGACCCTTACCAGAAGGCGGCCATCAACTCGATGATCTATAAGAAATACTTCGCCATTCAGGAGGTGGAGACCCTGAAGCACACCCTCGAGCAGCTGGGGTCAATCTCTCACGCCAACGAAGTGGAGAAGAGCTACGCCGACAAGGCAAAGCGCGCCCTGATGGCCTTCCCCGAGTCGGAGGCAAGGATGAGGCTTGAACTCCTCACGGAAGGGCTGGGGTCGAGGATAAAGTGAGCGCAAAGGCTTTAGCGGAAGTCATTGGGAGCAACGGCCAGAATTGAAAGAAGTGGCCACCTTGGATCGGCTGAAGACGGGCGTCGTCGGGCTGGACGAGATAATTGAAGGCGGCCTTATCAGAGGTGACATCCATCTCCTGGCTGGGGGGCCGGGGAGCGGGAAGACTGTTCTCGCCGCGAACGTGGCTTACAATGCTGCGATCGCAGGGGAAAACGTAGTCTACGCCACGTTCGAAGAGTCGGCAGACTACTTCAGGAGGAACGCCAAGCTGCTGGGCCTGGAGCTCGCATCTTTGGAGAAGGAGGGGAAGCTGGCCATCATCGACCTCGAGGCTCTGAAGGGCCAGCAATTGGAGACGAACGTGTCGACGCTGATTCAAGCTACCAAGGACTCGAAGGGTTCCCTTCTTGTGATCGACTCCGTCACCGCACTGCTGCTTGCGTGCGAGACCCAGTTCGAGATGCGCACGTTCATGAAGTCAGTCTACAGTAGCCTGAAGTCCGAGCACATCACAACCATATTGACTGGGAGCCTTACCAACGGTGCCAAAATCGGGCTGGAGGGATTCATGACCGACTCGGTCATGCTCCTGGAGAATTGGGAGGACGGCGTTCAGATGAAGACCAGGTTTGTAGTATTGAAAATGAGGGGAACGAATCACAGCAGGAAGTACCACTCGGTGGTGTTCGGGCCGAAGTTCGCCATATCGAGATTCTGACCTTTTTTGGCAGCATCTGGCCTGTCGGTCATAAACCTCTCAATCGACGCACTCGCGTTTGCCATTGCTGCGATTTCCCTTTACTTCGTCTCGCAGCAGAAGCCGAGCCACTATCCCTACGTGAAGAGTCTCCTGATCCTGGTCCATGTCTTCTTCGAAGGCGTGGTCCTCCTCGAGATACTTCGGAACATCTTTACTTCTGACCCCTTCCTCGAAGTGTACACCATCCTTGCGACGAGCTTCATACTCTGGGACGTCATCCTGCTCACAGTGATCGCCTATTCGGTCTATGTGAGACCTGGCGGCAGAGGGGCGCTCGGGAGGCTGAGGTCCATATTCCTGCGCTGGCCTCACGGCTTCGTCCTCGCTGCCTTCATCGTTTTCATAGGCGGAGCAGAAGTCTACCTGGCTGCGGGGCATCCGTATACCGTGGTCCCGCTGACTTCCCTTGATGGCGCCGTTGTCCCCTCGACGAAATTCGACAACACTTTTCTCGCGGTCTCCCTCCTCACGCTAGTCTTCTTCCTCGCATACCCTACGACCCTGCTCATCAGGGAGACCCTTCAGGTTAAGGATCATGATATCCGGCGGGCGCTCGTGGTCCTTCCCTTCTGCTGGGTGGGAATCGGTTCTGAACTGCTCGTCTTCAACGGATACCTGGTGGCCATAGGGTACGACCTGGTGGCCGTGGGATACGCTATAGCCGCCCTAGTCTTCGGTGTCGCTGCTACCATCTTTAGGAGGGCGTCCCTGCTGTCGAGCTTTTTCGAGCCTTTGCCTGGGGTCGTGTCCCGACAGGGACCGACGCTCCTCAAGGAAGCAGGCTCTCCTCTGGACGTATCGATGCCTGTTCTGCTCGAGGTAGACCCTTCGACCAACTACGAGGCTGCCCTTACCGGATATGCTAATGAGAAGATTTCTGCGGGAGGCCTCGTGTACGCGTTCACCTCGAAGGGGAGCCCTGTGTACAACAGCTTGGCAGAGATACGGGGGGTCAGGTTCTACCTGATGACCTCTCACGTCTCCTATCCCAAGTCGTCGGACAAGGAGAACGAACTGCTCGTGCCCCAGAACGACATGGCCGTCCTCCTCGACCTGCTCGACAAGACGACGTCTTCCACGAGCGGAACGCCCATTTCGGTGGTGTTTGACAACATCTCCGACTTCGTACTCTACCTGGGCTTCGAGTCGTCCTACAAGTTCGTCAAGCAGGCCAATGAGATACTAGATCGACCTAAGGTCTCCAGCGTATACCTGATGACCATCGGGGCCCACGACGAGAGGGTCCTGAGCCTCACGAAGAGCCTGTTCAGGATGCACGCAATTTACGATTCACAGGGTCTCAGGATGACTCGAGGGTCTGGCGCAACGCCAGCTCCCGGTTAAGGCATTTCTCCAGTCAGGCTCAGTAAGTAGCGGCGACCCTGGGGGCCGGCGGGCTGACCTCGTCGAGGATCTTCCTGTAGGCCATCAGCACCGTAAGGGCCTTCTCTGTCAGCTCGTACCTGGTCCTGGTTCCGTAGTCTACGGCCTTCAGCAGCCTCCCATGTTCGAGGGCCGACAGGTGTTCCTTCAGGGCCGACCACGAGAGGTTCGCCTTGAACATTATCTGAGTCGGCTTCTCCGCACCTGCTTTCACGCACGATAGGATGTCCATCTTGATTTCAAGGTGGGACCTCCTCAAAGAGAACCCGTGTTTGAGGCTGGCGGTCTCGTCCAGACTGAAGAGCGGATACTCTTCTTGTGTCAACCTGTGGAAAATGCCTATAAACAACCTATATATGCATTATGAATTAATCGTCTATTTTCAGAAGATTACGTATCAAGAACATGATATGTCTGAAAATAGGAGCAGGTAGTTTGTAAATTACTGTAAATCGTCTACCCTGCGCCGACTTTCAGGCCCTTGTGCTCCCTTACGGCCTCGAGGATCTGGTTGAAGCTCGTCAGTATGTTCATCCCCTGGACCGTCAGCTGGTAGCTCCTCTTGCTCCCAACCGTCGCCCTCTGGAGCAGGCCAGTCCCGACGAGGGACCCCAGGCTGCTCTGGAGCGCAACCCACGCCAGGTTGGCTCTGTACATGATCTGAGTCGGGAGGTAGGCGCCGTCGTGTACGACCCTGAGGATGTCCATCTGGATTTCCAGTTGGGACCTTCTTGCCGAGTAGGACCTCTTCCCCTCGAACCTTTCGAACAGCTCCGTGATTGACTGAGCCATGCGCGGCGGAGAGGAGTTAGAGAACCTATATAACTTTTCTAGAGCAGTCATGCATATTCACAGTATATTCTATACTCTGAATCGTGATTCTCCCCCTATGCTACTGACGATTCCTAGTTATTTCAAAATCTAAAGGCGCAAGATATTCAATGATTCAGCCCTGAACTTGGGTGTTCCTACGTGGTTTTCTGGAATCCGGCCAATATGCTTAGAGGCTGCATACACCTACGGATTGGAGTTGATGCGTCCTCGGGTCTGGAGCCTCGGCATGTTAGCGGGTGTCGCCGGGCTCGCTTTGACCATCCCGGACATTCTCCCGCCTCTCGTCCAGAGCGTGGTCCTTGGGTCGTCGATTGGACTCATAGTGGTAGGTCCCGTTGGCCAACTGGCGATGGCAGCCACCACCCCCAAGAAGAAGTCACCGCCGGAGGTCCAGCTGAAAGAGCTGGTGGAGCAGAGGACGAAGACACGGAAGCTCGAGCACGAGAAGATACTTGACAATTTTGACGAGATGCTGTCGAAGGTGGAGGAGCTCGACGACCCCGAAGTCAACCAGAAGGTGACCTTGAATTTCGACCGCTTTGTCGAGAGGCTGACCAGCCATTACCCTCAGTGGGACGCCGAAGGCAGGCTGAGGACCTACGTGCTGATGCAGAAGATCGCCGATTCGCTCACCCTTCGGAACGCCGACACCTACCTGAATATGGCCTACAGGACCCTCGTAGCGAGGGGATCGGAGGCCACCGAGATCTCTCATATCACTCTCAACGGGAAGGTGGAGCGTATCTACCGCGAGCCGGAGAGCGAGTGGGCCCGCCACCTTGCTGGTACCCTCATACTGATGAACAAGGAGGATGAAGGATACGCCAAAGGGTTGGTTGAGGACGCGATCCAACTCTGGAGCGACGAGAGGTTCGAGCGTCTCTTGCCGGACTTCAAGGCCATCAGGCTGATGTCAGAGTCGGCTAGGATGGAAGTGGAGGACATGATCGAGAAGGAAATGGCCAAGGCGAGGCGGGTTGGGAACGCACCTGCCATATTGCGCTCGAGGAAGATACTCGATACGATCATCCGTTCCCACGGGGAATCGCCTCTCGTTTCCAATCGTTAGCCACACCTTAGCAGGGCGTTTCTACGCATCCTCCGCGAAGTACCTCTGGGACTTTCGCACGTTAGCCGACGGACTCGGCGGCCACTAAAGGAAGGAAAGCTGTCTAATTCACTGTCAGCACGATGGTGTACTGGGCATATACCGTGCTCGAGGTTGAGGCGACCATGAGGGAGAAGGTGATGGTCGACGGGACGTTCGTGGCCGTGGGAACGGCGCTTGCCGTAGCGACGACTTGGATGTCAATCGTACCCAAGCTTGCCAGTGCGACTGCCGTCCCTGAGCCTTGCGTGAGTGTTCCGCCTGTGACGATTATCTGGTTGCTCGCCGGGCTGACGAAGGAGACTGTCGCCGTTAGACGGCCGAGGTTGGAGGTCATCGTGCCAAGGGTGGCCAGGTTCACGTTCCATGACACGGAGGCGGAGTTGCTTATGCTGAGCACATAGTTGTAGGTGCTCGGCGACTTGAAGTTGGTCAACTGCCCTGTCCCCCAGAACACCGTGTAGGAAGTGGAGGTACCTGCCCCCGTTGGGGCGGTCAAGGCGACTTCAATGAATCCATTGGCGGGTACGCTTCCCGCCGCACCTGTGAAGGTGGTGGTCACTTCTGCCTCAGTCTTCGCGATTGGCAAAGTGGGCTGATTGTTGACGATCGTCGAGACAATTGCCCCTGTGGAATCGACTGTCGTGATGGTTACGTCCATCGAGGTGCCTGCCTTGGCCGAGAGCACCCACATGTCGAGCACCCAGCTCCCCGCGTAGAATGTCGTTGCTGAAGCATACTGTGGAGACCACAAATACGCGGTACCGGGCTTGGTCACTGTTGTCGACCCCGTGCCTGCTGGCGTAGCTGTGTCCGTATCAACGGTTATGGGCGTATTACTTGCAGGCGCGTTCGCGTTCTCGTACAGAGTGAGGCCAGCGGTAATGGTCGCAGTCGCCGCATCGGCGGCCACGGACGAAATCGAAGACGAGCCCGCAGTCCCCGCCCCCAGAGTCACTGAAGGATTCTCTACAGTCCCGGTGCCGCTCCCATAGATGTAGTCGTACACGGTGGCGGTCGCTGGGACTGACGCGCTGACGAACAGAACGAGTATGAACACCGCGGCTACGCGCGTAACCCTCTTAGGGCCTGCAGGGGGGGATGTCAGACCCACTGCACGGCCACCTTGAAGCTGATAGTATCGCCAGTCAGGGCAGTGCTGCCTGCGTAGGCGACCACCTCGATAAAGTGGGTCCCACTCGCTGAGATGCTCTGGGGGAATGTACCGGAAACGGAGCCGCCACCGGTCGATGTAATCAAGAAGCTGCCCACCGACGTTCCCCCGTTGACCGCGCCCGAGGAGTCGAAGGTGCACTGGGCCGTGCAGTAGTACACTATAATCTTCCCGAAGTCGCTGGCGCTGGTCGAAGAAATGCTTGTGATTGAAACGCTGATGACGCTGTGGGCGTTAGCGGCGTCTTTCACTTGCACCAGATTCGTGTAATACGTCGCCGGAGGCGGGCTGAACGTCGAATCTGCCTTGAACAGGCTTAGAGTCACGGTTGCTGTGTCGGATGTTCCCGAGATGGTGACCGTGGCGCAGGGGTAGACCGTGGTGCAGCTGCTGGAGTCGGTCCCAGCCGCAAGCGTCAGGTCGGCCGTCCTCACCGTGGCCGTGGTGCTGGCGTAGAAGTAAGCGTACGTCGTCGCGCTGGCGGCGAGCGTGGCCCCGAGCAGGAAGAGGGCCAGGATTGTCTTGAACCGGCGGCTGAACTGATGGCGCTTGGCCCATTCCCTCACCGCTTCCCACCGCCTCCTCCTTCCAGGACCTTCATGGCGTCTGTCATGACTTTCAGAGCTTCGTCCGTCGGCAGGTCCAACAGGCTCACGGAGATCGCCCTTCCCGAAGTGTCCTCAGCTATTATCATTCCTGCCCGAGTGAGATAAGCCCGACTCACGTCCTTGAAGGTGCCACTGATTGACGAAGGGTCGATGCGGACCGGGTGGTCGACTGCTTTCTCCAGAAACTTCATCGACTCCATCAGCCTCTTCTTGTAGGCCGCCCTGTCCTTCTTCTCGACAAGGATCGAGCTGGCGCTTGACAGACCTGGTCTGTCCAACTGGACTGTTTGCTGTTTCATATCATTCGACGAGGAGCCCGCATCAGCACTGACGCGAGTCAGGTCAAGCCTTCCGCCGGACACATCTTCTCCTATTTCAGTGCCCCGCAATCGCGCTTCACGACTACCTGAAGCAGATCTGTCTCCTGGAATGATCTGCGTCGAAGAGGCTGCGGGGGAACTCCCATCCGGTGTCACTTGTGACTCCGGCTGAACTCCTGTAGCGCTCTTCTCTGACCCTAACTCGGCTAGAACATGCCCTGAGGCTCCCGAAGCTTGTGCAGGGATCGGTTCCTCGAGCGGGGGCTCGCGTTCTGTTTCCGCCTGAGGCGTCGGTTCAGACAGCTTCTTTCCGAAGACGACAAGGGAGAAGACTATCAGGCCGACGCTCAGCCCGAACATGATGTAGACCCCTTCGATGGGTATCTCGGGAATCAAAGGCAGGCTGATAGTCAGGCCGTTCACGAACGCGCTCGTGAAGTAGAGTATGCCCAGCCCCGCAGGGACAGTCGCGAAGACTCCCAGCATCGCGCTTTCGAACGGGCGCCGCCTGAGGAAGAGCAGGTAGAGGTTCAGGGCGAAAAGGGCCAGGACAGAGATCATCGCATAAGTAAAGCTGTAGTAGAACTGGAGCTCGGTCGACAGGCTGTTGACGGTGGAAGGACCGGTAAGCAGCTCTCCGAACCCTATCATTG
The DNA here is from genome assembly GCA_028867035.1 of Nitrososphaerota archaeon. GTDB lineage: Archaea > Thermoproteota > Nitrososphaeria > Nitrososphaerales > Gagatemarchaeaceae > UBA183. The sequence goes on from JAGWHB010000009.1 coordinate 22,289, forward strand.
CACCGACGTCCAAGATGTATGGCAGGGCGGTCGGGAAGTGCTTGTCGAGGAGGACGGTGAGTATGCTCGCTCCGAGGAAAATGTCGACCCCTATCAGTATCAGGAACTCGGGAGCGAAACCGCTAGCCATTCTGTCCTACCTCTTTGTTTCCCAGCTTTCCGGTCTTCTGTAGGTTCCTTCCGTATGCCACGAAGAAGGCGAGCAGGGCCACGAATGACAGCGGCAGGAGGACCAGTACACCGCTGAAGCCCCAGAACGCAGGTGACAGGTACCCGACCCAGGGTACCACAAGCACCACCTGGGATAGGTAGTATGGAGCCGTCACGTTCCAGGGGTCTGGGGTAGGATTGGTGGCGTTGTTGTCCCCTTTCGTCCGGAAGCAGGTCTGGCCGCCGCAGGCCCCGACCGATGCTATCCTGTGGACAATGATCCCAGGATTGCCTCTGGGGTCGTGGATGAAGATTATATCTCCGACGCGGAGGCTGGTGAAGGGCGCCGGGTAAGTCAGGGCCAGGTCACCATAGTTTATCGTCGGAGACATGCTGCTGGGGTTGTCGCTGACTACATAGATCGTCTGGGTGCCGAGCGCATAGGTCACTCCGACGTAGGCAGAGAGGCCGATTAGCACGGTCACCGCGGCGTATTCACCGTACTTGAGGGCCCTGTGTGCACCTTTGTTCACCGCACCTCACCCTGGGGGGTTGGGCGAGCCCAATCAGTAAACTGTGTTGAATATGGTGACGGGACTTCGGGTTTCAACCCGAACTTGTGGTGCAGAAGTACCAACCTCTCACGACCACTGCACCGCTATCTGGAACGTCACGGAAGTGCTCGCCGTTGCCCCGCTGGCGGCGTAGGCGGCGACCTCGATGTAGTGGGTCACCCCAAAGCCGATGGACACCGGGAAGGTGCCGGAAACGGTCCCGCCCGTCCCCGAAGTGATGGCGAAGCTTCCGACGCAGTTGCCTGGGGTGACCAGCGCTCCCGCCGCAGTGAATTCGGTCTGGGCCGTGCAGTAGTAGACTGTTATCGACCCAAGGTCTGCTGTAGTTCCGCCTATGTTGATGATTTGAACGCTCTTAATGCTATGCGACCCTGAAACAGCGGTGTTCTTGACCTGCGCAAAATTAGAGTAGTAGGTCCCCGGTATCGGAGACGCGCCGGTGGCTGCCGGGAAGAAACTGAGCGTCGCGGTCAGGACGTCGTGAGTCCCAGTGACTGAACCGCTCGCGCAGGGGTAAGCAGTGCAAGAGGCGCCTACGTCAGGCCCGGCAAGGATCTGAACATCAGGGGTCTGGACGGTTCCGGTGCCGACGGTGTAGAAGAACACCGAGACGGTAGCACTCGCGGTGACTACCACCGCCGCGAGGAAGAGCACCAACATCAGCTTCCCCCACTTCGCGTGGTACATGTGGTTCAGGGTCTTTCCTACGAAACTAAGAATAAAGAATCGGCCAGACTTTGCCCTACTTCCATGGGTCCTTTGCGGTCCGGCCGCGCTGGGAGAGGGCTCCGTCATTTCACGTCGCCCTCCTACTTCCACTGTACTTGTATCTGGAACGTCACAGTGTTGCCTACCGTGGCCGTGCTGGACGCAAACCCAGATATCACGAAATAGCCGATACCCGTGGTAGCTGCAAGAGCTTCGGGGAAGGTCCCGCTGAGGGTACCTCCGGTTGTGGTGGTGAAGGTGAGCGAATGTGGGCAGTCTGTGGCGATTGCCGCTAGGGATGTTGGGTCTGTAGTGGGGCAGTAGTAAACCGAAACGCTTCCGAGCACCGCGTTATTCAGGATGGTGCCGACTTGGACGCTCGTTATGCTGTGGGCGTTCGCGCTTGGGTTTTTCACTTCGAGGAGATCTGTGTAATAGGTTTGCGGCTGAGGTGTCCCGGCCGCGGACTTGCCGAAGCTGAGGGTCACAGTTGCGACGTCATTTGTGGAGGAGAGAGTTGTGGTTCCGCATGGATAGACCGTGGTGCACGCGGAGCTGTCGGATCCTACCGCTAGGATCACGTCATTGGACTGGGCTGAACCGGTGGCTGCACCGTAGTAGACGACGAATACTGATGCGCTTGCTGAGGCCACGAGGCCTGCTATGATGAGGACGGGAAGTATCTTCCCGACCTTCGAACCGTACAGTGTTTTTAGTCCCTTTTTCATTGAGGACATGCTTTTCGTCGAACCGGGACTAGCCGATTTACACATAAAGGCATTATAGAGGGAAAATCAGTATTTTGTGATAATAGTTTGACAATCCGGCAAACACCCAACGGTTTGCCCTTTGTCTCATGAGTAGTGCAGTTTTGGGGCTCGATCCAGCCCTCACTCGCGCGTATTCCCTCTTCTTTCAGCCGGCCCCCGGTAGACGTGAGGAGCGACTTGGATTTGCGGTTCGAGGGTCGAAACACCGTCCCCCTTCAGCCAACTGACGAAGAATGCCGAGGTCAGGCCCAAGGGGAGGCCCAGCGCGAAGAAGGCCATGAACGGCGAAGTGAGCATGGTAAGGAAAAACAAAGTGCCCAGTGAGGACACGAGACCTGCCCCCAGCATCGCCCTGGTCCTGTCGCTGATCTTGGGCAGCCTGAAGCCGGTCTTGAGGGCGCCGTCGCTCTCTTTTCTGCACTTGCAATACGACGTCAGGTATCCGCACAGCGAGCATGTCCTCAGCGAGTCGTACCCAGGGACGGCGTAGGTGCTCCTCCCGCAGCGGCACTTCGCAGACTCGTCGGGGGAGGCCGTCATTGACCCGCGCTCACCACCTGCAAAGCGAACGATATGGAGTCCCCCGGCTGTGCGTTGGGGCCCGCAAACCCTACGAGCTCGATGTACCTGGTGGCCCCCGGAGGGATCGAATCGGCTCCGCTGAAGATTGTCCCTCCGCCCTGACTATCCGTTGAATATGAGCCCAGACAGCTTCCGCTGGGGGCGTCGGTCTGATTCAGACAATAGAAAACTGAGATTCTGCCGATGTCGCCTGGCCTCGCTTCGGTCAGCCCGGTCAATAGCACGGCGGTGACGCTTACGGCCGAGCTGGTTGGATTTGTCAACCTCAGAAGATCGGTGTAGTAGGTGGCTGGCTGTGGGCTTTCGACAGATTCTTCGCCGAGGCTCAAGGCGATACCCGCTCGTCCATTCCCGGAAATCATCACGCTGGCGCAGGGGAAGACGTTGCAGACAACAGAGCTGTCAGGACCAGGAGCGAATTCGAGTCCTGAGTTCTGCGACCCCATCCCTGCTGCCTGGCCGGTCGCTCTCTGCGGAAGTCCTCCTGTGAGCATGAGAATGACTATCCCTATCGCGGAGATCCCGATGACCCAGGAGCGCTTGTCCCTCCTTCCCACGCCTTTAGTGAACACATAGAGGATTTGAATTCTTCCTAAGTTTCTACCATAAGAATGTTCCGGCTGGAGGCGTCCGCTCGGTTCATTCCAATCCGCAGACTTCAACACCACCCGGAGGGTCTGTTATCGATAAATTGCATGTAGCTTCCGGGCAATATAGCCCGGCTCCATCTGTGGCGTTTCGTTCTTCAGGTGGTCGGAAGCTCAGACGATCAGTGTCAGTTGCGCCTGCAGAGGGTTCCCGGGTGAGTGGTCCAGGGCGTAGGCCGGGGTGCTGGGCTTCTCCCCGATGAGGACCACCGATCTGTCCCTGGTGAACAGCCTGGCGTACCTCCCGCTTATCGCCAGCATCCTGGAAAAGATGGGGGAGTCGTGCTGGATGAGGAGCATCAGCGCGTCGGTGCCCGAACCTCTGATGGCGCCCGACCTCGCTCCTATCTCCTCTACGACTGAATCTATCTTCGTCGCAAAGGGGGCCTCGAAGGTGCCGAGGCTCTCCATCAAGAGAACGCTCCTTGTCTCGGATTTGCCTATGACCCTGGCCACGAGTTCGCTTATCCTCGCACTCGCCTCCTTAGGGTCCGAGTCCGTTATGGCGTATAGCGGAGGTTCAAGGTCGGTTTCTGTGCCGAGGGAGCCGATGGCAAGGCAATTCCGATATGCTTCGGGCGAGACAAACGGCTTGATCATATCTGCCACCTCCTTGTTGCTGGCGCCGGGAAGCGGCACCCCGAAGGCCGCCTTGCCTGTGTTCAGAGCGTTGATCACTGCGGGTATGGTGACCAGACGAATAGCGGAGAACGGCACCATCTCGTCATACGTAAGCGCGAAGGTCCCGCCCTTCCTCATTCCCCTGAAAAGGCCGTCCAGAGCCGCGGAACCGAAGGACATGAAGTCCCCTCCGTCGTCGAACGCCCCCGGGGTTCACGCCCTTGAAACCGGCGGCACGGCATACGGGGGTATCAGCACGAATCTCCCCCCCTCGAGCGTGTAGAGATACTTGTGCTGTTCTATCATCGTCCCCCTCAGCTTCTGCACTTCTATTTCGCGGAATATCCTGCCGAACTGCTCTTCCCTCTTCAACTCGACTATTCCGTCAACGAGGTAGTCCATGGTCGACCTGGCTGGCTCCTCGCTCACGAAGATGGCGCGAGCCTTCGAAGCGTCCGCCGCCGCTATCAGCATCTTCTCTGCCTTGAGGCGGTCGGCCTCCGCCATCTCTTTGGCAATCCCGTCCCAGGTGTCCAGCACCACCACGGCGCCGCCCCTCTTGTCCTTCTGCATCATGAGCTTCAGTGCCTCTTCTACGAACGAAGCGGGAGAACCTAACCTGATATCCGAGAAGGCCCCCGTCTTGCTTGTCTTACCGAAGTCTGCCCACGGGAGCTCCGCCTGGACTTTCTCCTGGGAGACCCGCGATGAGACATAGGCTCCTGACCCCTCGGGGGCCAGCTGTTCGAGCAGCTGCAGGGCCAGGGTCGTCTTCCCAGCCCCCGCGTAACCTTTGATCAGAAGCGTGTTCCCCCTATGCCTCAGAAAACTGGCCAGTCCGTCCAAAACCGTGAACTCGCCCCCCGGGCGGTGACTTTCGGAAGTGACCTCCTCCATGACAGGCTTCGGCCTTCTCATCTGCTTCTGAGGCGTCCTGGGCTAAACTCCTTTTTCCTTGTTATGGAACTTCTGAGCCTGATTGACGTAGGTTGCAAATGTGGCGCTTTCTTCGGGCTCGAATGTCGTCCCGAGCCTGGTGTACAGTTCCCTCAGGATTGAAGCTTCAAGCGATTGGGTCCCCCTCCCGAAGATCCGGACAAGCCCGTCGTGAATCTTCCCAGCTCCTGCCGATTCGGTGAGCCCGAGGTGGAAGAACGTGGCTCGGGCCCCTGCCGCTCCCAAGACCTCGGTGAGCGCGGTGGTGAGGGCGTTGTTCAGAAGAGCCTGGAAGGAAACCACTTTCGAACGATTAGCTGAGGAATCTTGGGCTTCCTCGAGCCGGGCTGTCTGCGCTCTTTGGTTCAACGAGAACGTCCTTTTCCTTGGATATTTAGGTGTATTCCGATGTTATCGCTAAATAGGCGACACGCGCCCGACCAACGGTCCATACGGAAGACTGAGTCGTCTTACCGATACTTTAACTATCCTACCACAGATTCTAAGAGGTAAGACCCAACAGCGGCCGGAGGAACTCTGGAATCAACCTCCACCGTCCCTGGACTGCTCGAAGGTTTGCTCAGAACTGAGCCTATGCGGATGCTTCATAAGTAGCATGTTCAGAATCGCACCGCTGGGACTGCGGACTTGGGATTGTTCGAGGAAGAGGAGGAAGAATCCAGCCATAGGCGATCGAAGACAGAGATGGTGTGCGACCTCATGCTTGCCATATCGAAGGGCTCCCACAGGCCGACCAAGATCATGCAGAAGGCCAATCTCACCTGGAACGCCCTGCTGTTGTACCTCAACGCGCTGGCGGTGAACGGCCTTGTCTGGCGCGAAGAGAGGGGCGTCGTTTCTTTCTACCACCTGACAGACAAAGGAAAGGCGGCTCTGCAGGCATACCTGACCCTCAGGGAGGAGTTGGGCTCCCTAAAGCTTGAAAGCATCGACACCAAGGACCTCGTGAACAAATTGAAAGCACCCCCGGGAGCTCCGCCCGAAGAGGGAGAACGCCAGATGCTTGTAGCGCGCCTCGAAGGTTCTGGCTACAAGATACTCTCTGACATGGTGAAGGGCAAGTCGGGGGTGGAGCACACGTTCGGGGTCGTGGCCAAAGACAAGGAGGGGGTCACCCACGGGTATGTTTTCGCCTCTCAGCCGGACGAGCAGATCATCCTGGGCCTCTTCATACGGCAGCTGGACACCGGGTTCAAGGTTCATGTCGTGCACAGGGCGGAAGCCACCCGGAACGCCACAGAACGCGCCAAAGAGTACGGCATCGAACTCACGAAGCTCGAGAAGTCCAGGGTCGGTGCCTCTGAAAAGAGGGTTTGGAACTAGTCCGGCCCCGGCCCGCGCTACTTCGTATCTGACATCCAGGGAAAGTAGACGGCTGTCTTCCAGTTTGCTTTCTTCGGTTGCTGAGTCTGGCTCAGCGTCAGCCTGCAGACCCTTACGCCCCCCTGCTCCTTCTCGATGTGGTAGCATGAAAACTGCTTGTCGTATATCGCTGCCGCCGTGCCCACCGCCACTCCTTTGAGGAAGTCGCAGGTCTTCGTCCCAACGTCCTCGTCCACGGTGCAGAAAGCGCAATCGGTGACGTCGATCACCAGCGACTTCCCGCCCTCCATGTCGCCGCCGAAGTCCACTGTCCCCCATCCGGCCGTCAGGGCCATCTGGCCCATCGCTTCGAGCACCTGGGCGGGCTTCATCCCCGAAGCCTTCATCCGCGATGCGTAGGTGCCGCCGAACTCCTCCGCGAATCGTGAGAGTACCTCGTGGACAGAGCTGCCGTAAGCCTTCACAAGGAATGCCTTGACCTCGTTCCAGAACCGCGCGGGGAGGACGAGGACCCTCTCCCCGCTCAGACCGCCCATGATGACGCCGTCCACGGATGTAAGACTCGGCTTCGGTGTCACCTGGGCTTCCTGAGCCATGGATTCCCCTTCTTCCCGCCCCACTATAAGCGGAAAGGTGCCTGGAAATGGAGCCGCGCACCATGCACGGAGTGCCCTCGGAGCATTTGCAGCTCTATGCAGGGAGAGACTTCACTGCACGCCTGTAGGAAGCCTCGAGTGCCTCGAGCTTCGCCAGGTCGGCGGCCCTGGACCAGACCCTGTCGCTGTACTCCCTCATTGACATCACTGGCCACTTGGGGTCGTTGGTCGCGGCGGAGACCACCAGGTCGACGTCCCCTCGGGTCTGGCCCTCGAGGGAGACTACGTCCTGGATCTTCTGCTCCAGCTTCATCCGCACGGCACCGGCCGCGGCCAGGATCCCTTTGTAGCTGGCAGCCGATTTGTCGGTCGCCCGGAGGACGGCCGCGACCCGGCCCGCTTCGTCCAGAAGGGGGTCAGGGCCCGGGCTCTCCGCATAGGGGATCCTTGGGTCGAGTGCTGCCATGATCCCGGCGGCGTCGTTGACGAAAGTGAGCTTCCCTCCTGTCCTCGAAGCGAAGTCCTGGAAGGCCTTGGTATCCACGGCGGTGCCTATCGCTATGATGTCGACCATCGCCCTCCTTGCGAGCTTGGCGTCGAGCACCTGCTCCGGCTTTGGCCCCACGTTCGACTTGGCGTCTGTCACCATGACGACCTTCTTGATCCTCTTCGACCTTTCGTCCGGTGTCGCGTAGAGCATGTCCACCGCCCTCCGCAGGCCCTCCCCCGTCGGTGTCGCTCCGCCCACCTTCAGGGAATCAAGGCTGTCCCGGAGCAGGGCCTGGTTGACCGAAAGGTCGGTGACGGGAGTCAGGGGGAGAGCCTCCTGGACCATCTCCTGGCTCGAGTCTACCATCATGCCCATGGCCTTGGTCGGCGCCCGGAATCCCATGACCCCGACCCGAGTCCCGAACGGAAGCTTGGCGGAGCCCACCGTCTGGATGATCCCCTGCTTGACGGCTTCGATCTTCACGAAAGAAGGACCGGACCCCGGCTTGTAGTCCTCCCCCATGCTCGTAGAGGCGTCGATGGCGTAGAGGATGTCCCACATCGATGTCAGTCCCTTGTTCCCGGTCCCCTAATATCAATGCCGAGGTTAAAAATCTCGACTTCTTACCCACCTGAGAACATGAGGTCCCTCGGGACGCCGAAAGAGGCGCTGCTGAAGGCCGTCCTCGTCGTTCTCGTGGCCGTCGTCCTCGTCCCGGCCCTGCTGCAGGCGTACATCGACGGCGCACAGCAGTGGGAGAGCGACACCTACACGGCGACCGTGACCTCATTCACGTCTGGTTCCCCCGCTCGCGTGAGCTTCAGGACAGCGACCAACGGACTGGACGAGACCGTCCTCACAGACTCCTGCTACAGCGTCGGGCAGGTGGTGAGCGCCGTGTACCACCCCGCGGTGCTGTGGGGCCCCAGCTACTGGGAGATACAGACTCCTGGAAGCTGCTGAGGCTCCCCGGACCTGCGCTAGTGCCCTATGACAGCCCTGAGCCAGTCGGGCAGGAACGACTTGTCAGGGAAGTAGACGAAGAAGAACAGGAACACGATGAAGAGATAGACAGCGATGAGCCACTTCGGGAACCAGTTCCGGGAGATCCAATAGGCCGTCCCCATGGCCATCGCCGGGAGGGCCGGGACAAGATAGAACGGATATGTGACCCTCTCGCCAAGGAAGAGGAGCAGGTATGGGACATACCCCCAGAGGAAGGCTATGAATGCGAATGCTACGAAACGTGTCTCGCCGTCGACATGGTGCGGATCCGCCCCCCGGCTCGGCGTCCCCGGCCCTTCAGCGGCGGGCTGCCTGGTCCTGAAGTAGCGGTAGAGGGCGTAGCCCAGCAGGGGGAGCCAGACGTACGTGGCCCAGGTCTCTATCAGGTTGGTCACCCCATAATAGGCGACGCCCGTGAACGACAGGTTCCCCGGGTTCACTGTAACCCCGACCCTGAAGTAGGCGACTGGGCTGTAGAAGACAAGCCAGTCGGTGGGTATGATGGGGGGTCCGCCGGGCAGGCCGGGGTACTTGCAGAAGTACCCGATGGTGGGCTGGCAGGCGAGGCGGCCCGCTATCAGCGACGAGCCGTAGCTCAGGATGTAGCTCGTCTGCTGGACGAAGGTGGGGACGGTGGGGGTCGCAAGGGTGGAGTCGTAGGCCTGCATCCCAGCCGCGAAGACCAGGCCCACCACGACGACGACCTTGAGCAGAGAGTAGACCTTCTCTCCCCGGCCCCCTTCCCCGAAGAGCAGGATGTAGGTCAGGAGCGCCATGACCATGAAGACGGCAGTCTCCTTCGACAGCCCCGCCAGGCCGAGGAAGAGCCCTGCGAAGAAGTACTTGTCGAGCTTCCACCACCTCAGGCCGACGAAGTAGGCGAGGAACGCGGCCAGCCCGAAGAAAGTCTCGGGTATGTCAAGAAAGGCCGAGCCAGACTGGGCGAAGAACATGACGTCCAGCCCCAGGAGGAGGGTCGAAAGGTAGGCCAGCCTTTTGCTCCCAGACGTCTTCCATGCGATCCCGAAGAGGAGGGGGAGGCTGAAGGTCCCCAGCAAGACGGGGAAGAACCTCCACCCGACGGCGTTCTGCGCCCCGAAGACAGCCATGCCCGCTGCGATCAGGCCCGGGACGAGGAACGGGTGCTCCAGATGGCAGTTGGTCGGGGCCCCTCCACCGAAGGAGCAGTGCTGGCCGGAAAGCACCCCCATCCCTTCGGGGACGTAGAAAGACTCGTCCCCGATGTATCCGCTCGCTGGGTTCCCGATGATGTATGCGTGGGCCAGGAGGGTGACGAGGGTGATGCCGACCACGAACGCGATGGCCCTGTGGTGCTGCGGATACTCCCGCCAGGCGTAGTAGACCCCATAGACCACCGAAGCGACAGACAGTACGGCCAGGGCCCCGGCAATGCCTTCGACCGGCAGGAGGAGATACCCGGCCGACAGCGCGGCATGGAGGTAGACTGCCACCAGGAGGGCCGCCAGGGTAGCGAAGTCGGCGGCGAGGAGGTCCGCAAGGGTCCTCCTTTGGGACGGGCCTGAGCTCGGAGGTGGTTGAGCCTTCATGGAGGGCCTTCCCTCCCTCCGCTAAAAAACATGAGCGGCCGGACCTGCGAGTCAATCAATCCATTTAATCGACTCCCGGCGCGGGCAGTGTGACCGGGATTGACCTTCGCCCCACTGGGTCCCTTCGACCCTTCCATCTACGTCTCCCTCGCCTTCCTGTTCGGGATAGCGGCCCAGTTCAGGGCCATGGACGGGTACTCCTTCCTTCGGCGGGCCCTCGCTTCCCTCGAGCCGAAGACAGGGATACTCTATGCGGTCGCCCTGGTGACATTCGTCTTCTCCCCGTTCATACTCAACGACGTCCTCGTCTTGATATTGACCCCGGCGCTGATCAAGTATGCCAAGCAGCATGGACTCGACGCCGCGCCCCTCATAGTCGCCGAGATCACATTCACCAACATCTCCAGCTCCCTTACCCCCATCGGGAACCCTCAGAACATACTGCTCTGGGTTTCGTCGGGGGCGAGCTTCGTCGGGTTCGTCCAGGGGACCTGGCTCTTCGTGCTCGGGTCTGCTGCCATAGCGACTGTCGCCCTCGCCCCGCTGGCCCGGAGATACAGGGTGCCGCGGGACCCGCCAGCCACCATGGGCTCACTCTCCCCGGCGTACTACCTGGCGCTCGTCACCCTGACGGTCCTTGTGTCCGACGCCGTGGGGCTGGCGTCCTATGTCCCCTTGGGCGTCGGATTCGTCCTCGGGTTCGCGTTCACGTTCAGGGAAGCCTCCATGGTAGCAAGGGAGTTCGACTTTCGAAGCCTGCTGGTCCTCTACGCATTCGTCGCGTCGGTAACCGCGGTCTCATACGTGCTAATGCCGCTGCTCGTCCCCTACGTCCAGCCCGCGGCCAGAGGAACCCAGCCCTACTCCGGGCTCTTCGTGGGGGTGGTGTCCAACTTCATCAGCAACGTCCCGGCGACCCAGCTCCTCATCAACACCGCGGGGGTGTCCCCTTCGCTTGCTCCCAAGATAGCGGTCGAGGCGGGCCTGGCTGGGAACCTGGGGCCGATCGCTTCCTTCGCGAACCTCCTCGCGCTTCAGATGGCGCGCAAGTCGGGTGTCTCCGTCAAAAGGACCATCGGGATTCAAGTCATAGTAGGGATACTGGCGTTCATCCCAGCCCTTCTCTGAACAACGAGCCCTTACTCCAAGGGACTCGTTTGCAAGGGCCGGTCGGACCATTCAGCTATCCCACTGCCTTGAATTCGCAATATTCGTCCCCTTTGGAGATGCAGCGCGTCTCCTTGACCGTCGTCTCCCCGCCGAACAGGGACGAGAAGAGCCCGGCGAGGTGCCCCCGGACGAAGTTGCTCCCCGGGTGCGATTTCTTTGTGCCGGAGCCACATTCGAAATTCTCTCTTATCCTTACGACTGCGTTCCTAGAGGCGAGGTCAAAGGAGGCTACTTCGGCGCTCCCCCACCCGATCGCTGCATAGATGGAGATGAGCTCCTCCAGGTCAGCCTTGTCCCTGACCCTGTTCATTGAGAGGAGGTCGTCCCAGGTGGGTCTCCCGTGCTTGATCCCCATCTGGTAGAAGAGGACGTCGGCGCCCGATTGGAGCATATCCCTGGCGTCTGCCTCCATCACAGCGAAGAAGTGTGACCGCAGCATTATTGCCCTGTCCCCGCTGTTCCAGCTCAGCGGGAAGTTCAGAGAATCTACGATGATTCCGTTGTGGGACTCTTTGACCTCTGCTTCTTGGACGAAGCTCGAAGCGGTCAACAGTCTTTTCAGGTCTGAGACCGAAGGACGCCCGACGGTCGCCTCGACAAAGAAGCTGAACCTCCCGATGCCGTCTGTGTCTGGTGCTGAGATGAACCCGGAAAGCATGTTGAACTTCGCGACTTCCAGGCGCTTCGTGACGTCGGCGACAGCCCCGACGTGGTGCTTGAGCTGTAGCGCCACCAAGAAGAGCTTCTGGTCTCCCTCTATTTGATGGACAAGGACGTCCTTGTTCTTGCGCATCCCAGATGCTTCGCTAGACTCCAAGAGTCTAATAAAGCAATTGAGGATTTTACCCGTGATTCGAACGGGTTGCACGGTCGGCTGCGCCCAGACACCAAAGGTGCCCGTGCCCGAGGAACCATGGCTCAGCGAGCGGATTGGTGGGACTGACGAAGCGTTCTGGCTCGCAGCCGGGCGGGAAGGCCTAGGTTGGCCGGAGGAGGGAGCGCACCCGCCTTCCGAAATCGCCAGGGTAGGCCTCAAGGTAACGACTCAGCCTCCGAATGTCGGCCCTTCTGCGGATTTCGGCGAGCACCTCATCGTCGGGGGTCTCCCCGAAGTACACTAGGTCGATTAGTGTCTTCTCGACGTCGGAGACAGGCACTGCGAACCCGTCTTGACTGAGGTATTCGAAGCCGAAGAACCTTTTCTTATCGACCTTGCGGACGAACACCTTGCTCCCCATGATGCTCCTTTCCCCCCTTCTCACAGCGCGAGGAGTGATCAGGATTACGTTCGTCTCTTGCTCCCACAGCCCTTGGAGGCTCAGAGCCTCCTGCAGCCCCAGGTAGGCGGGCTTGAACGCGAACACGGTCACGACAGGATCGTCGAGCCTGCTGTACCAGCCCCTGGTGATCCGGTGGACCTCCCCCCTCTTCACGAGGTTGTGCATCAGAAGGAGGGCGTATGCCCTGTTCTTCACTATGAGCTCTATGTCTCTGGCCCTGAACGCGGGCGTCTGCCCCATGAATGCCCTGACCTCGTCCAGGTGGACTACTTTGCCCAACGCGCGATTGCCTCCTTCATGTCGGCGGCCGTCGGGACCGAAGCTGTGATGATGGTAGATCTGAGGGCGGCTTCGTCCGGCGGGGGTTTGAAGTCGGTCAGCAGGCGGAGAACCGCTTCCCGGGCGGGGGCCCCGCCGTGGGCAATGTGCACGAGGAAGAACACGTCGTACAGGTCCCTTGCCTTCTTCCTCCCGAGGTAAGCGAGAGCTTTCTCTTGGAGAAGCGACTCCGCCGTGAGCGTCCGCACGGCGGCGAAAGATCCGTCTACCATCTCGTAACGTCGGACAACGACCCCCTCCGGTTTCCGAAATGTGGCTTCGAACCGCACGGCCAATGCCCCCGGGCCGAACTTCGCGAAGACCGAGCCTGACGTTTCTTTCAGCTCTTGCTCGGGCAGTCCCCTCCTTCGGAAGCCAGTCGACAGGGCAGCGGCCTTCCCCCTCGCCGACGGGGGGAGGTAGAAGTCCACGTCTTCGGAGAACCGGTTTCCTCCGTAACACCTCCAGATGGCAGTGCCACCATGGATCACAGCGGCGGGGAGGACTTCGAAGGTCCCAAGCACCATCAGGTCCTGGGCTTCGGCTATCTTCCTGTGGACACTTCTCCTCAGTTTCAACGCCAGAGGAATCGTGGGCATCGCAGGCTTGATTGACGTATGTTATATATATGTATAATCTTGGTAGACCGAAGACTTGTAGGAGCCATCCTCGGCCGAGAGGAAGAAGTCGAATTTCGGAACTGCCAAAGGCCCAAGGCCACTCACAGCTTCAAAGAGGTGCCGGGCCTGGCCGCGCCCCCGAACGAGACCTCCTGAAGTATTCGAGCCAGAAGAAGGAAACTACGCAGGACGCGTGGTCTGTGACATTTCGCCTGGTCGCCTGAAACTTGATGCCGGGCTATTTTCGGCTGTCATCTCCAGCCGCGATTTCACCGCCACACGTCACCCCGCGACTTCTTTCCTGACGGGATGCGCGATGAATCTGTCGAGGGCCTGATTCCCTACCCTCGCTGTTACCCACCGGAGGTCCTCATCCAATCCGAACTGTTTGACGAGGAATGCCTTCGCCCTCCATTGCAGGTCTTTCAGGGAGTCGAGCTCCATCGATACGACGGAACCCTGGGCCGCCGTTTTTAAGAAAAATGGAGTTCGTATCTATGTTTTCTGCATAATGTCGGCAGTGCCGTACCATCTTGCCCTCACGGGGGAACCTTGGGGGTTCCTTTCTTCTTCGACCTCAATTCGGCGGCCCACCCCTCGATCACGTCCTGAGGCACCCCCGTGAGCTCCGCGAGGCTCTCTAATTTCGCCTCCAGGGGATGCTCAGGGGGCGGAGGTTCTTCTGTCACGTAACCATAGCGCCCCTCCTTGACGATCACTACGCCCTTGGCAGCCAGCTTCTTGAGCTGCCTCTGGGCGCTGGACCTCGAAATCTGCATCATGTCGGCGACCTCGACGGCGAGGAATAGCTTCGGGGAGTTCTTCCTGAGGAACTCCTCGATTTCTGACTGCAAATACGAAATGAACCTAGGACAGCGACTCCGAGCCTTTCCCTATAAGGTTGAGTTCAGATGTTGGAACCCACCAGCCATGAAAGTGTGGGTCTGGGAGACCGAATCCCATGAGAGCGGAAGATGGGCGCGATTCTGGTTCCGCAGGGTTTTTATCCCTCCATGGAATTGTCTACCCGTCTCGTGGGGCAATTAGAAGAGCCCGCCGCCTGAAACGACGGAGACGTCCCGTGAAATCGGGACCGGACATTTCTGCTTAACCTAGGCTCGTGGTCGGTACTTCATGAATGGTTCTCGCGACGACCAGAAGGTTCAGCTCCAGATTCTGAATCCACAAAGAAGTTAATCGTAACGGGCCCCATCAAGGGACCTTGACAGGGGATACGGAATCCCAGCAGGCGGAAGTGAATCCAAGCATCGTTCACGAGGTGTCCGGGCTCGCCGAGGAGTTCGGCGAGCTGCTCGATGTGGAGGCGAAGGAGAAGGGGATGAGGTCCGCGCTGGTGCAGGTGATGGTTCAGATTCAGAAATCCCTCGGCGAGCCGATCCAGCTGAGCAGGACGTCCCTCGGCCAGGAGTTCCCGAAGATAAAGTCCGCCTGGATAGACGGGAACACTGTGGTCTTCGTCCCCGAGAAGACGAAGAAGCAGGTCTCGGTACCACTGGCCAGACTCGAGTACGGCCTCTTCATGGAGCTGGTGGGAGAGGCGACAAAGGCCATCGACAAGGTCGTAGGCGAAAGGCGGCGCACGCACCTGGAAGAGATCAGGCCGGTGCTCTCGCTCACACTCAGGCTGGAGGGGGGCCAGCTGGCGATATTCGACTGGCGGAAGTTCCACCTCATCATTTCGAACGTCGGAGGGGACGCCAGGGGGCTGTACATCACCTCCGAGTGGAAAGGCAGGTCGAAGCGCGTCGGTCCCCTGGAGGTGCCCGAAATCTACAACATGGACGTGGAACTGGGCTCCCTGTATCAATTCGTGAACCAGGACGCCCTCTTCCTCAGGATAGACTGCAAGGACGCGGAGGGGAACGGCTACTCGGCCAAGGCGAACATGCCCCTCACGAACGAGAAGCGCCAGAAACTGGAGCTCAAGCCCATCCAAGTAGGGCCGCAGGTCGCTACCCCTATCCCTGGCTAGCTCTGGCTGAGGCGCCCGTCCGGTCGATTGCCCTGGCTTCTATTGCGCTCGAGATTTGCTAATTCTTCATGATAACGCATATGTATCACGCGTAGCCCGGCGACTAACAATCTTAGCGGGAATAGTTACTAAATGGATGGGGAACAGAACAAAGCTGAAGTGAGGAACGCCGCCGAAAGGAAGAGCCTCCTGTTCAAGGGCCCTACAGTCGTCGCAGCTCTCGTCTGTGTTGTAGCCGCGGCGTTTTCCACAGGGGTCGGGATAGCTTTCCTGTATACCCCCGGTGCCCTGCAGGGGACGTTCCTGATCAGTCTCTCCAATGGGAGCTCGCCATCCCAGGGGCTCCTGAATCTTGTCGGCATCCTCCTCGTGGCGCTGGGACTCGCTTACGTCGTTTCCGCCGTGCTCCTATGGTCGGAGACGCATTGGATCAAGGGGATCTACGCCGGTATGATGGTCTCCATACTTGGCATGCTGGGAGCAGGCCTTGGGACGACCTTCGCCCCCGGGATTGCGGCCGCCGGGATGATCGTCAACGTGCTCATAGTGACATTGCTAGCCACCGAGACGTGGGAGGCGAGGAGAGGGGTGGAGTGAAACCGAAAGGAAGGTTCGGAGGAGCATAATGTCAAACTCAATGCCGTTCCTCCTGATAGTGGGCGTGAACGTCCTCACCACGGTGATAGTCGTGACGGCCGTCGTCGCGCCCTTCTCCACCTATGCTGCCAACGGCTATTCTGAGGGGCGCTCGGCCCAGTTCGTCACGGCCACGACCTCGGTGACCACCGAAAGTGTTTCCTCGACGACTCTTCAACCTGTGCCGCCGAATTCAGCTACGACCACCTCGACTCAAACCTCTCTGACCGAGAACC